>NZ_CP012268.1:2909409-4364114 GCF_001277195.1 Cronobacter muytjensii ATCC 51329 | reverse complement strand
GGCGCGGCGGCGTTTATCTAAATCGCTAATCAGCCGGTTTACGGTCGGATCAGCAAACATCGCCTCCAGCCCGACGGTGAGCTTGCGCCGCCAGTTTTGATACTGATCGCTGGTGCCGGGAATGTTGACCGGCTGCGCCATATCGAGCCAGTCTTCCGGTTGCAGGCCAAGCAGCGCGCTGTTGCTGTCGGCGATATAACGCTGGAGCGCGCGGTTCAGCGTGGCGCCCATTTTCATGCGCGCGGCGTGATGCCCGGCGCGTTTCGGCAGACAACCGTGCTGATGCAGACTCTCAAGCAGCCCCTGTTTGGCGCGCTCGCGGTCGGCATACAGTCCCTGCAATACCTCTTCGTCAGGATAAAGCCCGAGCTTTTTGCCAAGCGTCAGATCGCCGCTTTCCCAGTAACCGCGCAGCGTCGGCAAATCATGCGTGGTCGCGACCGCCATCGCCTGCGTCGTCCAGCGTTTCGGCGCGCGAAAGCGGCTGCCGCCTTCGTTTTCGAAGTAGAGCACTTTATAGGAGTAAACGCCGCTGTCACGCAGCTTGCCGACAATCTCCGCCGGCACAGTACCCAGATCTTCGCCGATCACCATGCAGCGGTGGCGCTGGCTTTCCAGCGCGAGGATCGCCAGCAGATCGTCGACCGGATATTGCACGTATGCGCCTTTATCCGCGGTTTCGCCGTAAGGGATCCACCACAGGCGCAACAGCGACATCACATGGTCGATACGCAGCGCGCCGCAGTGCGTCATGTTGGCGCGCAGCAGTTCGATAAACGGCTCGTAAGCGCGCGCCTGTATCACGTGCGGATCCATTGGCGGCAGGCCCCAGTTCTGGCCAAGCGGCCCGAGTATATCCGGCGGCGCGCCGACTGACGCCTTCAGGCAATAAAGCTCGCGATCACACCAGGTTTCCGCGCCGCCTTCCGCCACGCCGACCGCCAGATCGCGGTACAGCCCAATCGGCATAGCATGCGACTGACTGGTCTCCCAGCAGCGGGCGAACTGCTCATACGCGAGCCATTGCAGCCAGAGATAAAAATCGACGTCATCTGCGCGTTTTTTGCAAAACGCCTGCACGTCCGGGCTGCTGGTGTTCTGATACGCCTTCGGCCAGGCTGGCCAGCCCCAGCGCATCGGATCTTCCTGCGCCTGCCAGGCGTGAATAGCATCGAACGCCGCTTGCCAGTAAAGCCCTTCGCCCGCGCGCGCCACGAAATCACGAAACGTCACGACGGCGTCGTCGTCCGGGCCGCGCGTGGAAAAGCGCTTCCAGGCCATCCGCAGCGCCGTAAGCTTCAGCGTCGTGACGCTGGTGTAATCAACCCACTGTGAGTCCCGCGCGGCGCTCAGCGCCTTTTGCGTCGCGTCGAGCCGCCACCAGGCCTGCGCCTCATCGCTCAGGTGGAAATCCTCCACCGCGTTAACGTCGATATAAATCACGTTGAGCCAGCGGCGCGAGGATGGACTATACGGGCTCGCGCTTTCCGGGTTCGCTGGATAGAGCGCGTGAATGGGGTTTAAGCCGATAAACGCGCCGCCGCGTGCGCCCACTTCATTCAGCATCGCCTTCAGATCGCCAAAATCGCCGATGCCCCAGTTGTTCTCCGAGCGCAGCGTATAAAGCTGTACGCACGCGCCCCAGAGTTTTTTGCCGTCGCGCAGCGCCTGAGGCTCATAGCAGCGCTTTGGCGCGACGATAAGCCGACAGTGCCAGCGGCTGTCATCACGGGTAAGCGTGAACGTGTGATAGCCCTCCGCAAGTTTTGCGGGCAGCGTGAGCGCCTCGCCGCCGCGTGCGACGCCGTTAAACTGCGCGCCGGTCTCGCTGGTCAGCAGCCACTGATACTCGCCGCGGCCCTGGGGCGTAAGCTGCATACGGCGGCTTTTCGCCACCACCAGTACTGGCGGCAGCGGCGATTTCGCGGTCGCTTTCGGCGCGGCGTCAGGGTTCATCGCGTCCAGCAAACGCCGTTTGGTCTCTGCGCCAATCGCCTGCGGTTTGCCGTGCGCGTTGATATAGTTGGGGCTAATCCCCGCCGCGAGGGCGGAGGAGTCAAGGCGTTTGCTTTCCATGGCGGCTCCTTTAGCGTTTTGCCTGCCAGATACGTTGCTGATAATCCCGGATAGAGCGGTCAGAGCTGAACATGCCGCAGCGCGCGGTGTTAAGGATAGCCGCGCGGGTCCAGGCTTCCTGGTCGCGGTAGAGCACATCCACCTGCTTCTGGGCTTCAACATAGGCGGAAAAGTCAGCCATCACCAGGTACGGGTCGCCGCCCTGTTTATCCATGCTGTGCAGCATCTGATCGAAGGCGTGCTTGTCGCCGTCGGTATAGACGCCTTTCTCCAGCTCTTTGAGTACCGCGTCCAGCAGTTTGTCTTTTTTGCGCCATTTCACCGGGTCATACCCTTTGGCTTTGAGCGCTTTCACTTCTTCAACGGTGTGGCCGAAGATAAAAATGTTCTCATCGCCAACCTGCTCGGCAATTTCGACGTTCGCGCCGTCCAGGGTGCCGACGGTAAGCGCGCCGTTCAGCGCCAGCTTCATGTTGCCGGTGCCGGACGCCTCTTTACCGGCAGTCGATATCTGCTCGGAGATATCCGCCGCCGGGATCATCATCTCGGCGACAGAGACGTTGTAATCTGGCAGGAAGACCACTTTGAGCTTATCGCCGATGGCCGGATCGTTGTTCACTGCCTGCGCCACTTTGTTGATAGCGTAGATGATATTTTTGGCGAGGTAATAACCGGGCGCGGCTTTCGCACCGAACAGGAAGACGCGCGGCACGCGATCCGCCTGCGGGTTTTCACGAATTTCTTTATACAGCGCAAGGATATGCAGCAGGTTGAGGTGCTGGCGTTTGTATTCGTGCAGGCGTTTGATCTGCACGTCAAACAGCGCATTCGGGTTAATTTCAATACCGGTGCGGGCGTGAATATACGCCGCCAGACGCTGCTTGTTTTCCTGCTTAATGGTGCGGTATGCCTTACGGAACGCCACGTCGTCAGCATATTTTTCAAGCCCTGCCAGCGCGTCGAGATCGTTGACCCACTCTTTTTTCAGCGTCTTATCGATAAGCGCGGCCAGCGCCGGGTTGCACTGTTTGATCCAGCGGCGCGGCGTGATGCCGTTGGTGACGTTATGGAATTTGTTCGGCCACAACTGGTGATATTCCGGGAACAGATCTTTCACCACTAAATCGGAGTGCAGCGCCGCCACGCCATTCACCGCAAAGCCGCTTACCACGCAGAGGTTCGCCATACGCACCTGACCGTGATGCACCACGGCGAGCTTCGCCCAGACCGCCTCGTCGCCAGGCCAGGTTTTGCTGACAAGCTTTTTAAAGCGCGTGTTTATCTCTTTAATGATTTGCATGTGGCGCGGCAGCAGCGCGCGGATGAGGCGCTCGTCCCAGCACTCCAGCGCCTCTGGCATCAGGGTGTGGTTAGTGTAGGCAAAGGTGTTGCTGGTGATGGCCCAGGCCTCGTCCCAGCTCAGCTGATGCTCGTCAATCAGCACACGCAGCAGCTCAGGAATGGCGATGGTCGGGTGGGTGTCGTTAAGCTGGATCACCTCGTAAGCCGGCAGCTCGGCAAGCTTGCGGCCCGCCAGATGATGACGACGCAAAATATCCGCGACAGAACAAGCGCACTGGAAATATTGCTGCATCAGACGCAGCTTTTTGCCCGCCTGATGGTTGTCGTTCGGGTAGAGCACTTTGGTGAGTTTTTCCGCCTCGACGCCCTGCTGTTCGGCGCGCAGGAAATCACCGTCGTTGAACTTCGTCAGGTCAAACGGATGGGCGTGCGTCGCCTGCCACAGGCGCAGCGGCTGCGCCACGCTGTTGCGATAGCCGACCACCGGCAGATCCCATGCTTCGCCGGTGATAACAAAGCCCGGCTCCCAGCGCGTGTTTTTACCTTCTTTGATAACCTTGCCGCCGATCCCCACCTGCACGTTCAGCGCCGCGTTATGGGTAAACCACGGGTAACTGCGGCGCTGCCAGTCGTCCGGCGCTTCCATCTGCTTGCCATCGTCGAACGACTGGCGGAACAGCCCGTACTGGTAATTAAGACCATAGCCGGTCGCAGACTGGCCGACGGTCGCCATGGAATCCAGGAAGCAGGCCGCCAGACGACCCAGACCGCCATTGCCTAATGCCGGGTCTGTCTCCTGCTCCAGCAGATCGCCGAGATGGATATTGTGCCCTTCGAGAATGCGGCTGACTTCATCGTGCCAGCCAAGATTCAGCAGATTATTGCCGGTCAGGCGGCCAATCAGAAACTCCATGGAGATGTAGTTAACGTGGCGCTGCTGCGCCTTCGGCTGCTGGGCTGGAATAGCGACGAGCAGTTCTGAGAGCGCGCCGCTGACCGCCTGCCACCACTGGCGCTGCGTCATTTCTTTGGCGCTGCGCAAACCAAAACGCTGCCACTGACGGGTCAGGGCAGCCTCGAAATCGGCCGGATTAAAGGTGGGCTGTGACATAGTAAATCGGGGTCCTGTAGCAAGAAAATAGGGATAATTTTCGTTAGTTTGCCCGGCGGCCTGAGCGAATTCCTCATCCTGGCCCCGATTAGCGAGGGAGGAGGCGCGGGGAGTAGCAAAAACTGTGATCGCCGCCACTAAACCTTAGCGGCTGGCGGTGAAAACGGGCAAAAGAACGTGAGATTTCTGCAGCAGGAGGACGCATCAGAGAGGCGGTATGAGGGGCGCACAGAGGCGTCTGCGAACCGTTATGTAACAGAAGAAATGATTTCTCACCAAAAATAACGCGTAACGCCTGTTTTTGTTACTTTGTGACGTGATTCCACCCACAAAACCCACTGAAAAACAGCCTGTCCACTTACCTTTATTGCCCTGATGGCGGAATTACGCACAGTGCCTTTTTTATGCCAACCCAGAGCCCGTGCCTGTTTGCGAGAAGTGGACAGGAATTATTCACAGAAAAAATGGAAATGTGACAGAGTGCAACTTTAAGCGGCCCGAAAAAGGACATAACTTGCAATCGCGCCCGTTCTGTCCGACCTTAATTTAGTATTAATTACGAAGCGCAAAAAAAATCGTCATCTCGTTGCCTCCTGCACAGTGAAGTGATCCTATGTTGATACCGTCTAAGTTAAGTCGCCCGGTTCGTCTTGAACACACTGTGGTTCGTGAACGTCTTCTGGCTAAATTATCCGGCGCTAGCAACTACCGACTGGCGCTTATCACCAGCCCTGCGGGGTACGGTAAAACCACGCTGATTTCGCAGTGGGCCGCAGGAAAAACCGAGCTGGGATGGTATTCACTGGATGAAGGTGACAACCAGCAGGAGCGCTTCGCCAGTTATCTTATCGCCGCCATCCAGCAGGCGACCGGCGGGCACTGCGTTAGCAGCGAAGTGATTGCGCAAAAACGCCAGTACGCCAACCTGTCATCGCTCTTCGCGCAGCTGTTTATCGAACTTGCAGCGTGGTCGCGCCCGCTCTATCTGGTGATTGACGACTACCACCACATTACCAACCCCGTTATCCATGAGGCGATGCGCTTTTTCCTGCGTCATCAGCCCGATAACCTGACGCTGGTTGTGCTGTCGCGTAATCTGCCGCAGTTGGGTATCGCCAACCTGCGCGTGCGCGAACAACTGCTTGAAATCGGCAGCCAGCAGCTCGCCTTTACACATCAGGAGGCGCGTCAGTTTTTTGACTGCCGCCTCAGTCAGCCGATTGAACCGGCGCAGAGCAGCCGCCTGTGCGATGACGTCGCGGGCTGGGCCACCGCGCTACAGCTTATCGCCCTTTCTGCCCGACAAAATACCGGCGCGGTGCACCAGTCAGCGCGCCGTCTGGCAGGCATTAACGCCAGCCATCTCTCCGATTATCTGGTCGATGAGGTACTGAACAACGTTGATGCCGACACCCGTCAGTTTTTGCTGAAAAGCGCCCTGCTGCGTTCGATGAACGACGCGCTGATCGTGCGCGTGACCGGCGAAGAGAACGGCCAGATGCGGCTTGAAGAGATCGAACGTCAGGGCCTGTTTTTGCAGCGTATGGACGACTCTGGCGAATGGTTCAGCTATCACCCGCTGTTTGGTAATTTCCTGCGCCAGCGCTGCCAGTGGGAGCTGGCGACGGAACTGCCGGATATCCACCGCGCCGCCGCGGAAAGCTGGATGGCGCAGGGCTTCCCGAGCGAGGCTATCCACCATGCGCTTGCGGCAGGCGATGCCAGTATGCTGCGCGATATTCTGCTGAACCACGCCTGGGGGCTGTTCAACCACAGCGAACTCACACTGCTGGAACAGTCTTTAAAAGCGCTGCCCTGGGAGAGCCTGCTGGCGAACCCGCGCCTGGTGCTGTTGCAGGCATGGCTGATGCAGAGCCAGCATCGTTACAGCGAAGTCAACACCCTGCTGGCGCGCGCCGAGCAGGAGATGAAAGGCGAAATGGACGAGACGCTGCATGGCGAATTCAATGCCCTGCGCGCGCAGGTCGCGATTAACGACGGCGACCCGGACGAGGCCGAACGGCTGGCGATGGTGGCGCTCGACACGCTGCCGCTGGCGAATTTTTACAGCCGTATCGTGGCGACGTCGGTACACGGCGAAGTGTTGCACTGCAAAGGCGATTTAACCAAATCGCTGTCAGTGATGCAGCAAACCGAGCTGATGGCGCGCCGTCACGATGTCTGGCATTACGCGCTCTGGAGCCTTATCCAGCAGAGCGAAATTCTCTTCGCCCAGGGCTTTTTGCAGGCCGCGTGGGAGACGCAGGAGAAGGCGTTTGTGCTTATTCAGGAGCAGCATCTGGAACAGCTGCCGCTCCATGAGTTTTTGCTGCGCATTCGCGCGCAACTGCTGTGGGCCTGGGCGCGTCTTGATGAAGCGGAAACCTGCGCGCGCACCGGTATGACGGTGCTGGCGAGCTATCAGCCGCAACAGCAGTTGCAGTGCCTGGCGCTGCTGGTGCAGTGTTCGCTGGCGCGCGGCGATCTCGACAACGCCCGCAGCCATCTGAATCGCCTTGAAAATCTGCTGGGCAATGGCCATTACCACAGCGACTGGGTTTCCAACGCCGATAAAGTGCGGGTGATTTACTGGCAGATGACCGGCGACAAAGCGGCGGCCGCGACCTGGCTGCGCCAGACGCCGAAACCGGCCTTCGCCAATAACCATTTTCTGCAAAGCCAGTGGCGCAACATCGCGCGCGCGCAGATCCTGCTTGGCGAATACGGCCCGGCGGAGATGGTGCTGGAAGAGCTGAACGAAAATGCGCGCAGCCTGCGCCTGATGAGCGATATCAACCGCAACCTGCTGTTGCTGAATCAGCTTTACTGGAACGCCGGGCGTAAAAGCGATGCCCAGCGGGTCTTGATGGAAGCCCTGACGCTCGCAAACCGCACCGGGTTTATCAGCCATTTTGTGATTGAAGGCGAGGCGATGGCGCAGCAGTTGCGCCAGCTGTTACAGCTTAATACGCTGCCGGAAATCGAACAGCATCGCGCGCAGCGCATTTTGCGCGACATTAACCAGCACCATCGCCATAAATTCGCGCATTTTGATGAGAATTTCGTGAATAAACTGTTGAATCATCCGGAAGTACCGGAGCTCATCCGCACCAGCCCGCTGACCCAGCGCGAGTGGCAGGTGTTGGGGCTTATCTATTCCGGTTACAGCAACGACCAGATCGCGGGCGAGCTTGACGTGGCCGCAACGACCATCAAAACCCATATCCGGAATTTGTATCAGAAGCTCGGCGTGGCTCACCGTCAGGCCGCCGTGCAGCATGCCCAGCAGCTGTTGAAAATGATGGGGTACGGGGTTTAAGACGGCGATTCACGCCAACAGTGGGTGGCGGGCTTAAACGGTGGGTGCGTTCGCTTACCCACCCTGCCTGCTCATCAAACGGGTTGCGTAGGGCGACTCAGCGCAGCGCACCCGCCACTTCACTCACGGCGTTACCTCACCCTCAACATCATCAACACAACTCTAACTGCACCTTATTGGCATTAATCACCTGCATCACGCCGGCAGGCGGCATGATGTCGGTATACACGGCGTCCACGAGGCTGATGCTGCCTAAATTCACCATTGCGTTACGGCCAAACTTAGAGTGATCTACCACTAACATGACGTGGCGCGAGTTTTCGATGATGGCACGCTTGGTGCGCACTTCGTGATAGTCGAACTCCAGCAGCGAGCCGTCGCTGTCGATGCCGCTGATGCCCAGAATGCCGAAATCGAGCCGGAACTGAGAGATAAAATCGAGCGTCGCCTCGCCGATAATCCCGCCGTCGCGGCTGCGCAATTCGCCGCCCGCCAGGATGATGCGGAAATCGTCTTTTACCATCAATGTGTTCGCCACGTTCAGGTTATTGGTGACGATACGCAGATTCTCATGGTTTAACAGCGCGTGCGCCACGGCCTCTGGGGTGGTGCCGATATCGATAAAAAGCGTCGCGCCGTTGGGGATCTGGCTTGCGACTTTATAGGCGATACGCTCTTTTTCCGCCGTCTGGGTGGCCTTACGATCATGCCAGGAAGCATTGACCGAACTTGACGGCAACGCCGCGCCGCCGTGGTGGCGCAGGATCATATTTTGTTCAGCGAGATCGTTAAGATCGCGACGAATAGTTTGCGGGCTGACGGCGAACTGCTCTACCAGTTCCTCGGTGCTCACATAGCCCTGCTTTTTGACCAGTTCAATAATGGCGTCGTGACGTTGTGTTTGCTTCACACCCTTCTCCTGACGTGTTGCCGTATTATTTTCGTTTTCGCGCATGCAGAGTATCCGTCATGGCCATCGCCAGGCCAATCAGCATCCCCGCCACCAGATCGGCATTCGCCGTCTTGTTGCCAAACAGCCCCAGCCCGCCAATGGCCAGCCACAGCAGCATAAACACCAGAATCCCGCGCGGCAGGTGCAGCCCGCTTTCCGGCTCACGCTCGCCGCGCAGCCAGACATAGCCAACGAGCGCGTAAACCACGCCGCCGAGGCCGCCAAACCATGGGCCGCCTACCTGAAACTGGATAACGCCGCCCACCAGCGCCGTCACCAGCGTCAGCGTCAGCAGCTTGCCGCTGCCCACCCGCTTCTCCAGCGGACCGGCAAGATACCACCACCATAGCAGATTGAAGATCAGGCTCAGGAGGGAAAAGTGCAGCAACAGGGGGCTGACATAGCGCCAGAGTTGAAATTTGAGAGAGGGATCGAAAGGCCATGCAAGCCAGACGGCGACTTGCGGATAACCAATGATGCTCATCGCGAGATACGCCACGACGCACAACACCATCATGCCAAGCGTAAGCGGGCCCGCGTGAGCGCGCACGGTCGCCATAAACGGATAAGAGCGATAGCGCAGACCAGCGTTGAGCTGCCCGGTCTGCCAGCTCGCGGAGAGATAGCGCGGATCGCCCGGATGCGCCAGGAAATAGCTCAGCTCCGCTTTTACTTTTTCGGCCTGCGATTCATCGGCCAGCCAGACATCCCAGGTGTCGTGTCGCTGAATGTCCAGCATGACGCCCTGAGTCGCCATATAGTCAACAAACGCCTGGGCCAGACGCGGGTTGTCAAACGCGTTAATCATCAACATAGATAGCAAGTCGTTCTGTTCAGAGGGGTATCCCCACAGGAGAGAAATAGTATACCTGCGAACGACGCGGAGACCGACGCTTAACTCTCGCCGTGTGCCACTTCCGCCGGGAAATGTCGATGCCAGGCGTCAAAACCGCCGTCGACGCTGTAGACCTGGTCAAAGCCCTGATGAATCAAATACTGCGCCGCTCCCTTGCTGCTGTTGCCGTGATAACACATCACCAGCACGGGCACGTCAAAATCCGTCTGCTGCATAAAAGCGGGCAGCGTGGCGTTAGTTAAATGAAACGCGCCCGGCGTGTGGCCCATCGCGTAACTTTGCGGATCGCGAATATCCACCAGCACGGCGCTCCCCTGCTGCAGTTTCTGGTGCGCTTCTTCGACATTAATGCATTCAAACTGATCCATGGTGCTCTCTTTCATCGGTAAAGGGGGCGTCTGCCTGACACAACGGCGCACGGCGCGTGTGTCGATAATAACGTAAGTGTAAGGCTTCCTCCGGCTGTAACGCCATAATGTTATTCACATCACACTGAATTGTTTTTTTGTTGTTATCAAAAGCGCGTTTGTTTGCTATTATGAGCGATAACGAACATTTATGAGCTTTAACGAAAGTGCGTGAGGGCAGCAGCATGGAAACCAAAGATCTGATTGTGATAGGTGGGGGCATCAACGGTGCCGGTATCGCGGCAGACGCCGCAGGGCGTGGATTATCTGTGCTGATGCTGGAAGCGCAGGATCTGGCATGTGCCACCTCTTCCGCCAGCTCCAAATTGATCCACGGCGGGCTGCGCTACCTGGAACATTATGAGTTCCGTCTGGTGAGCGAGGCGCTGGCCGAGCGCGAAGTGCTGCTGAAAATGGCGCCGCACATCGCCTTCCCGATGCGCTTTCGACTGCCGCACCGCCCGCATCTGCGCCCCGCGTGGATGATCCGCACCGGCCTGTTTATGTACGATCACCTCGGCAAACGCACCAGCCTGCCGGGCTCTACCGGTTTGCGTTTTGGTTCGGATTCCGTCCTGAAGCCGGAAATCGTGCGCGGTTTCGAATATTCTGACTGTTGGGTCGATGACGCCCGCCTGGTGCTGGCGAACGCCCAGATGGTTGTGAAAAAAGGTGGTGAAGTGCTGACCCGCACCCGCGCCACCTCTGCACGCCGCGAAAACGGCATGTGGATTGTGGAAGCGGAAGATATCGACACCGGCAAAACTTACACCTGGCAGGCGCGCGGTTTGGTGAACGCCACCGGCCCGTGGGTGAAAAACTTCTTCGATGACGGCCTGCAACTGAAATCGCCTTACGGCATCCGCCTTATCAAAGGCAGCCACATTGTGGTGCCGCGCGTGCATACCCAGAAGCAGGCGTACATTCTGCAAAACGAAGATAAGCGCATCGTATTTGTCATTCCGTGGATGGATGAGTTTTCTATCATCGGCACCACGGACGTCGAGTACAAAGGCGATCCGAAAGACGTGGCGATCGACGAGTCGGAAATCAGCTACCTGCTGAAAGTCTACAACGCGCACTTCAAAAAACCGCTGGGCCGCGACGATGTGGTCTGGACATACTCCGGCGTGCGTCCGCTTTGCGATGACGAATCCGATTCGCCGCAGGCGATCACCCGTGACTATACGCTCGATATTCACGACGACAACGGCAAAGCGCCGCTGCTGTCGGTCTTCGGCGGTAAGCTCACGACGTACCGCAAGCTTGCCGAACATGCGATGGAGAAGCTGTCACCGTATTACCACAATATCGGCCAGGCGTGGACCCGCAATGCGGTGCTGCCGGGCGGGGCTTTCCAGGGCGAACGCGATGATTACGCCGCGCAGCTGCGCCGCCGTTATCCGTTCATCAGCGAGGCGCTGGCGCGTCACTACGCGCGGACCTACGGCAGCAACAGCGAGCTGATTCTGGGCGATGCCGCCGATCTTAACGCGCTCGGTGAAAACTTCGGCCATGAGTTCTACGAAGCGGAACTGCGCTACCTGGTTGAGCATGAGTGGGTGCGCCGTCTGGATGACGCCATCTGGCGCCGTACCAAACTGGGCATGTGGCTGAACGCTGAAGAACAGTCGCGCGTCGCGCAGTGGCTCGCCGAAAACGTCGATAAAAAAGCGAACGTCACGCTCTCTCTCGCCTCGTAATGCCCCTCTGTCCCGCGACCGCGCTATCCTGCGTGGTCGCGTCTTTTTACCTGTCTATTCCGCCTGTCGCCACGGCTTTCTGTCGCTAAAATCAACAAAATCGTATTACTATCGTTTATCTGAAACGCCTTCAGGAGAGCGCCGCTTGCGCAAGGCAAAATTACGTTCACCAGATGCCGTGATGCTGGCCTTTTTACTGTTGATTTCGCTGCTGGTGGCAGGGGTCAGCGGCTGGTCGCTATGGCAATCCTGGCAGCATAGCGTTGAAGAGACGGAGCGGCAGGCACGCAACCAGTCGCTTTCACTGGCGCGGCAGGCGGAGGATACCTTTCTTCAGGTGCAGCTAACGCTTGATGAGCTGGCGCGCCGCGCCGACGATATTTTCCTCCAGCCCGCCGAGTGGAGCGGCCTGCGCGGTCAGCTCGCCCAGCAGCAGCGTCAGCTGCCGCAGCTTCACGGGCTGTTCGTTTATGATACTCAGGGCGACTGGCTCGCGACCTCCGGCGGCTATATCCCCGCGCGGGCCAATAACGCCGACCGTGAATATTTTATCTGGCACCGCCAGCATAACGATACCAGCATCCGTATCGGTCACGTGCTGCGCAGCCGTTCTACCGGCGATCTGGTGGTGCCGGTCTCGGTGCGGCTGAATAACCACGAGGGGCGCTTTCGCGGCGTACTGCTGGCGACGGTGAAGCTCGATTATTTCCGCCAGTTTTACGGCTATTACGAAATGGGGCCGAGCGATACGCTGGGCATCACGTTCGTGGACAGCACGGTGCTGTATGTGCGTCCGTTCCCCGATTCGTATATCAACCGCACCCTCTCCTCCAGCCCCCTGTTTACCCGAATGCTCAAAATCGCGCCAACCGGCGGCGGCTCCTGGAAATCGGCGATTGACGGCGTGCCGCGCATCTTTGGTTATTCCATGCTGGCGCGCTATCCGCTGGTGGTATCGGCGGGCTATGACATCACTCAGCTGCGCGCCGCCTGGTGGCGCAATAACATTCCTACCGTGGCGCTAAACGCCGTACTGCTGGGCGTGGTGATGATTTTCGGCGTGCTGGTGCTGCGCCAGATCCGCGCCACGTTGCGCTACCAGCAGGAGCTTATTGTGCTGCGCGATGATCTGACGCGCTCGAATCATATTCTGCACGATCTGGCCCTGGTGGACGGCTTAACCGGCCTGGCTAACCGCCGCCAGTTCGATATTTATCTGGAGCAGTGCATCGCCCGCGCGCGCCAGACCGGTCTGCCGGTCTCGCTGGTCATGTGCGACATCGATTTTTTCAAAAGTTATAACGATACCCTGGGCCACATGGCGGGCGATGAGTGTCTGAAGGCGGTGGGCGAGATCCTGCGCAGCCTGCCGCTGCGCAATTCCGACCGGGTAGCGCGCTACGGCGGCGAAGAGTTCGCGATTATTCTGCCGGGCGCGGATATTCATGCCGCGCAGCGGGTAGCGTTACGGGCACTTGAGGCGATTCATCACGCCCGCCTGGCGCACCCGGCCACGCCGTTAACAGAGAAAGTGCTGACGATAAGCGCAGGCGCCGCAACGGGAGTTGATGAGAATATCGATGCGGAGACGCTGAAAAACCGGGCTGATGAGGCGCTCTATCAGGCGAAGCGCGCGGGGCGTAATTGTGTCGTGGGCGCAACGGGCGACCGCCATATTCTGATGGACGCGCCGCCTGAGGTGTAAGGCGCGCTTATCTGGCGCGCCAGCGTCCATAATAAAACCCGGCGAGCAAAATACTCTGCGCCAGCGCGGGGATCCACAGCGGCCATTCGAAGGGGAAACCTTCCATGATCATTCCCCAGTACGCGGTCGGGCACCAGCCGAAAAAGAGCAGCGCGCCGGGCGGCGGCGCGGGTAAAAATGACGCCTGCGCGCTAAACGCCGCCGCGCACAGCAGATACCAGACAAACGCGGCCCAGAACGCGTACTCGCCCGTGGGCCGCCGCCGCGCCTGATGCTTGCCTAATAACGCCAGCGACAGGATCTGTAGCAGCGCCACCACAATAATGCCGACGCTGTCAGAGGCGAACGTGCGCAGCGCGCCAGAAAGCACGATATCTGCCACCGCCCCATACACCTGCGCCAGCAGCGGCGCACCTATCAGCGAAACGAGCAGCGCGCCCGTCCATGTTGTTTTCTGCCTCATCCTTGCCTTTCAGATCCATAAAAAAACCAGAGTGTCGCCACTCTGGTTGCGTTGATAATGCCGGGATCTTACAGCCGTACGGGCGTAATGTTCCAGATATTTTCCGCGTACTCCTGAATCGTGCGATCAGAGGAGAAATAGCCCATGTTGGCGATGTTGTGCATCGCACGCGTGGTCCACACCTCCGGCTGGCGGTAGAGTTCATCGACGCTGTCCTGACAATCCACATAGCTGCGGAAATCCGCCAGTACCTGATAGTGGTCGCCGAAGTTAATCAGTGAATCCACCAGATCACGATAGCGGCCCGGCTCTTCAGGGCTGAATACGCCGGTGGCGATTTGGGTCAGCACCTGGCGCAGCTCTTCGTCCTGCTCGTAGAACTCGCGCGGTTTGTAACCGACGCGACGCAGCGCTTCCACTTCATCCGCCGTGTTGCCGAAGATAAAGATATTCTCTTCGCCAACGTGCTCCAGCATTTCAACGTTCGCGCCGTCGAGCGTGCCGATCGTCAGCGCGCCGTTGAGCGCGAACTTCATGTTACTGGTGCCGGACGCCTCGGTGCCCGCAAGCGAAATCTGCTCAGAGAGATCTGCCGCCGGAATAATGAGCTGCGCAAGACTGACGCTGTAGTTCGGGATAAACACTACCTTCAGCCGATCGTGAACCTGCGGATCGTTGTTGATGACCTTCGCCACATCGTTAATCAGATGAATAATATGCTTCGCCATGTAATAGGCCGAGGCGGCTTTACCGGCGAAAATATTGACGCGCGGCACCCAGTCAGCGTCCGGATCGGCCTTGATGCGGTTGTAGCGCGTGATCACGTGCAGCACGTTCATCAGCTGACGTTTGTACTCATGGATACGTTTGATCTGGACGTCAAACAGCGCTTTGGGATTCACCACCACGTTAAGGTGCTGCGCGATGTAAATCGCAAGCCGCTTTTTATTTTCAAGCTTCGCCTCGCGCACCTGCTGGTTCACCGTCGGGTAGTCGATATGCTGCTCCAGCTCGCTCAGCTGGCTGAGATCGGTACGCCAGGTGCGCCCGATGTTCTCATCCAGCACCTCCGAGAGCGCCGGGTTCGCCAGCGCCAACCAGCGGCGTGGCGTCACCCCGTTGGTCACGTTGGTAAAGCGCATCGGGAAAATGGCCGCGAAATCCGCAAACAGCGACTGCACCATCAAATTGGAGTGCAGCTCCGACACCCCGTTGACCTTGTGACTCACAATCACCGCAAGCCAGGCCATGCGTACGCGACGCCCGCTCGACTCGTCGATAATCGATACGCGGCTCAACAACCCGGTATCGTTCGGGTATTGCTCCTGAACGGTACGCAGGAAATAGTCGTTAATTTCAAAAATAATTTGCAGATGGCGCGGCAGGATTTTACCGAGCATATCCACCGGCCATGTCTCCAGCGCCTCGCTCATCAGCGTGTGGTTGGTGTAGGAGAAGACCTGGCACGTCACCTCAAATGCTTCGTCCCAGCCGAATTTATGCTCGTCGATAAGCAGACGCATCAGCTCAGGAATCGACAGCACCGGGTGGGTGTCGTTGAGGTGAATCGCCACTTTCTGCGCCAGGTTGGCATAGGTTTTATGCAGCATAAAGTGGCGGTTTAAAATGTCCTGCACCGTGGCGGAGACCAGAAAATACTCCTGGCGCAGGCGCAACTCGCGCCCCGAATAGGTGGAGTCGTCCGGATAGAGGACGCGCGACACGTTTTCGGAGTGGTTTTTATCTTCCACCGCTGCGAAGTAGTCGCCCTGATTAAACTTACCGAGGTTAATGGCGCTACTCGCCTGCGCGCTCCAGAGGCGCAGCGTATTGGTGGCGTCGGTATCGTAGCCGGGAACAATCTGGTCGCACGCGACGGCGATAATCTCTTCGGTTTCCACCCAGCGGGTCTTTTTGCCTTCCTGCTGGATGCGGCCGCCGAAACGCACTTTATAGCGCGTGTTATGGCGCTGAAACTCCCACGGGTTGCCATATTCCAGCCAGTAATCCGGGGACTCTTTTTGACGCCCGTCGACGATGTTCTGCTTGAACATGCCGTAGTCGTAGCGAATGCCGTAGCCGCGCCCAGGAAGGCCGAGCGTCGCCAGCGAATCGAGGAAGCAGGCGGCAAGACGCCCGAGACCGCCGTTGCCGAGGCCAGGGTCGTTCTCTTCGTCGATGAGCTCCTCCAGGTTCAGCCCCATCTCCTCCAGCGCGTTCTGCACATCTTCATAAATGCCGAGTGACAGCAGCGCGTTAGAGAGCGTGCGGCCAATCAGAAATTCCATCGACAGATAGTAGACCTGACGCACTTCCTGCGAGAGTTGCGCGCGGTTGGAGCGCAGCCAGCGCTCCACCATGCGATCGCGCACCGCAAACAGTGTGGCGTTCAGCCACTCATGTTTATTAGCGATGGCGGGATCTTTACCGATGGTGAACATCAGCTTATAGGCGATAGAGTGTTTTAACGCCTCCACGCTCAGGGTTGGCGAAGCATAGCTAAAGGGTTCATTCATCGACGTGTTCCTTTACAACAAGCGTTGATAAAGTTCGCGGTATGACTTCGCCGCGACCTGCCAGCTAAAATCCATCCCCATGGCCTGGCGCTGGACAAAACGCCAGAGAGACGGACGGGACCACAACACGAAAGCGCGCCGGATAGCCCGTAACAGCGACCAGGCGTTACTGTCTTCAAACACAAAACCGCTGGCGATGCCGTCCGCCAGGTTTTCCAGCGAACTGTCGGAAACGGTATCCGCAAGCCCCCCGGTGCGGCGCACCAGCGGCAGCGTGCCGTACTTCAGGCCGTAGAGTTGCGTCAACCCGCACGGCTCGAAGCGGCTCGGCACCAGAATCACATCCGCGCCGCCCATAATGCGGTGTGAGAACGCCTCGTGATAGCCTATCTGCACGCCGACCTGGCCCGGATGTTCTGCGGCGGCGGCGAGGAAGCCCTCCTGCAACACCGGATCGCCCGCGCCGAGCAACGCCAGTTGCCCGCCCTGCTCCAGCAGCCCCGGCAGCGCCTCCAGTACCAGATCCAGCCCTTTCTGGCTGGTCAGGCGGCTGACCACCGCAAAGAGCGGCACTTTGTCATTCACCTTCAGGCCCATCGCTATCTGAAGCTGGCGTTTGTTTTCCGCTTTCTCCTCCAGCGTATCGCGGGTATAGCGCGACGCGAGGAGCAAATCATGCGCCGGGTTCCAGATGTTCTCGTCGACCCCGTTCAGAATACCCGACAGCCGCCCTTCGCTGTGGCGCTGTTTGAGCAGCCCCTCCAGCCCGTAAGCGAACTGCGGTTCGGTGATTTCACGCGCGTAGGTCGGGCTTACCGCCGTAATATGATCGGCATAGTAGAGGCCCGCCTTAAGGAACGAGATCTCACCGTTAAACTCCAGGCCGTTCATATTAAACATCGACCATGGCAGTCCGATTTCATCCATGTGATGCGCGTAAAACATGCCTTTGTAGGCGAGGTTATGCACCGTAAACACCGATTTCGCCGGACGACCGCGCGCCGCCATATACGCCGGCGTTAAGCCCGCATGCCAGTCGTGCGCGTGTACAATATCCGGGCGCCAGAACGGGTCAAGCCCGGCGGCCATTTCGCTGCCCACCCAACCCAGCAGAGCAAAGCGAATCACGTTATCGGCGTACGCGTATAAATTCGTGTCGTGATACGGGCTGCCCGGACGGTCATAGAGATGCGGCGCGTCGATAAGATAGATGCCGACCCCGTTGAAATGTCCAAATAGCAAAGAGATACGCCCGGCAAAGGTATCGCGACGCGTAATCACTTTGGCATCCGCGACGCCACGACGGAGATCGGGGAAGCCCGGCAGCAATACGCGGGTATCCACGCCGTCGGCAATCTGCGCAGCAGGCAACGCGCCAAGGACATCCGCCAGCCCACCGGTTTTCAGCAGCGGAAAAAGTTCAGAACATACATGTAAGACCTGCATTATCTCTCCCGTTGAATGTCACAGCGCAACAGGCGCGCCGAACGCGAAACATCACGCGCGGAAACCATCGTCCGTGCGCACTTAATCCTTGTGCGACTCAGTCTGACAAACGCGCCAGCATGTCGCGGGTCACCAATACAATGCCCTCTTCGGAACGGTAGAAACGGCGAGCATCCTCTTCGGCGTTTTCGCCAATCACCATGCCTTCAGGGATAACACAGGCCCGGTCGATAATGCAGCGACGCAGGCGGCAGGAGCGGCCAACCCAGACATCGGGCAGCAGCACTGCGGAATCAATATTGCAAAACGAGTTCACGCGCACGCGCGGGAACAGTACCGACTGCACCACCACCGAGCCGGAAATAATGCAGCCGCCGGAAACCAGCGAGTTCAGCGTCATGCCGTGGCTGCCGGAACGGTCCTGCACGAATTTGGCTGGCGGCAGCGACTCCATGTGCGTGCGGATAGGCCAGTCCTGGTCGTACATATCAAGCTCCGGCGTCACCGAAGCGAGATCGAGGTTCGCTTTCCAGTACGCCTCCAGCGTTCCCACATCGCGCCAGTACGGTTCCGCATTCGGATCAGACTGCACGCACGAGAGCGGGAACGGATGCGCGTAGGCTTCGCCGCTGTACGTCACTTTCGGGATAATGTCTTTACCGAAGTCGTGGCTGGAGGATTCGTTTTTGTCATCCTCTTCCAGCAACTCATAAAGATAGTCGGCATCAAAAATATAGATCCCCATGCTGGCGAGCGCTTTAGTATCGTCGCCCGGCATGGACGGCGGGTTCGCCGGTTTTTCCACAAAATCGATAACTTTGCTGTTCTCATCAACCGCCATCACCCCGAAGGCTCTCGCTTCAGCCACCGGCACTGGCAGGCAGGCCACCGTGCAGCGCGCGCCTTTCTCGACGTGGTCGATAAGCATCCGCGAGTAGTCCTGCTTGTAGATATGATCGCCTGCGAGGATGACCACATACTCCGCTTTATAGCGACGGATAATGTCGAGGTTCTGGGTCACTGCGTCAGCGGTGCCGCGGTACCAGGTTTCGCCGTGTACGCGCTGCTGCGCGGGCAGAAGATCGACAAACTCGTTCATCTCTTCACTGAAGAACGACCAACCGCGCTGGATATGCTGCACCAGCGTATGCGACTGATACTGCGTGATAACCCCGATACGACGAATGCCAGAGTTGATGCAGTTCGAGAGCGCGAAGTCGATAATGCGAAACTTACCGCCGAAATGAACGGCCGGCTTGGCGCGGGTCGCGGTCAAATCTTTCAACCGTGTACCGCGACCACCAGCCAGGATCAGCGCCACGGATTTCAATGGCAACTGTCTTGCCAGCATTAACGGATCTTTCTTTTCAAGCCTGACCATGACGAACTCCTGTTTATGACTTCTGGAAGACGCACACACCGTGCGCAGGCCCATGCCATACAGCCATGACAACCGGATTATCCTCTCCGGCAAATGGGGGAACGGCGCGCCACTCCCCTTCAGGTAATACGATCTCGCTTACTTCATCGTGGCCGTTAAGGGTAACAAGCCAGCGATCGGACAAGAGGATTTGCAGCAAGCGTGTGCCGCTGTGCCACTCCTCAGGCCGCATCGGCACGCCCGCGGCGTTCAGCCAGCGGACATTGCCGTCGTGCTCTTCCCACCAGGATGCGGCGGTCAGGGCCGGGATCTGCCTGCGCAGGCGGATCAGAGCGGCGGTAAACGCGACAAGCCCCTCGTCAGCCTGCGACCAGTCAAACCAGGTCAGTTCGTTATCCTGGCAATACGCGTTGTTATTGCCATGCTGGCTGTGACCGTGTTCATCGCCCGCCAGCAGCATCGGCGTGCCCTGCGACAGCAGCAGCGACGCCAGTAACGCGTGCGCGCTGGCGCGCCGCGCGTCCTGAATACTCTGCCCGCCGCCCAGGCCTTCATAACCGTGATTATTGCTGTGGTTTTCCCACGCGCCGTCGCGGTTATCTTCGCCGTTGGCTTCATTGTGTTTGCCGTTGAACGACACGCAGTCGCGTAGCGTAAAACCGTCATGCGCTGTCACCAGGTTGACGCTCGCCCAGGGCTCGCGCCCGTCGCGGCGATACACATCCGCCGATGCGGCAAAGCGGGTGGCGAATTCGCCAGGCCCTGATTCACGGCGCAGCCAGAAGCGGCGCATATCGTCACGAAAACGGTCATTCCACTCGGCGAACGGCGGCGGGTAGTTACCTACCTGATAACCGCCTGGGCCGATATCCCACGGCTCGACGATAAGCTTCACGGCAGAGAGCGTCGGGTCGCGGCGCATCGCCTCGAAAAGCGGCGCGTCCTGACGGAACGCCGGCGTGCGGCCCATCACGGTCGCCAGATCAAACCGGAATCCGTCGACATGGCACGTCTCCACCCAGAATTTCAGGCAGCCCATGGCGTAATCCACCACCGCCGGATGGCTCAGGTTCAGCGTGTTACCGCAACCGGTCCAGTTGTGATAATCGCCATGGTCCTGTAACCAATAATAGCTACGGTTATCAATTCCGCGCAGGGAGAAGGTCGGTCCTTCGAGATCCAGTTCGGCGCTGTGGTTGAGCACAACGTCGAGGATCACCTCAATACCCGCGTTGTGCAGCGCTTTAACCGCGTCGCGAAACTCATTCAATGCCGCCTGCGGCGTGGGCTGCGAGGCGTAGCGCGTCTCGGGTGCCCAGAGTGCGAGCGGGTTATATCCCCAGTAATTGGCAAGGCCGAGGCGTTGCAGGCGCGGCTCGCTACAAAATTTCGCCACCGGCTGTAACTCCAGGGCGGTAATACCGAGCCGTTGAAAATGGGCGATCATCGCCGGGTGGCCGAGCGCCGCGTAAGTGCCGCGCAACGCGGGCGGGATAGCCGGGTGCAGGCGCGTTAAGCCGCGTACGTGCGCCTCGTAAATCACCGTTTCGCCCCAGGGGATAGCGGGCGGCGCGTCGTTTTCCCAGTCGTAACGGTCGTCCATCACCACCGCTTTGGGCATCACGTCGCGGTTGTCGCGCGGGTCCGGCGCATCGATACCGCCATACAGGCGCGGGTCGTCCACGACATCCCCTTCCACCCCGCGGGCGCAGGGGTCGAGCAGCAGTTTGGCCGGGTTAAAGCGATGACCCTGCGCAGGGTTCCACGGACCATGCACGCGGTAGCCGTAACGAAGGCCAGGCCGCGCGCCGGGCAGATAGCCGTGCCAGATATCGCCGCTGCGGGCGGGCAGCGCATAACGCGATTCGTTGCCGCTGTCGTCAAACACGCACAGCTCCACCTTTTCCGCATGCGCGGAAAACAGCGTGAAATTCACGCCTGCGCCGTCAAACCAGGCGCCAGGCGGAGCGGAACGGCCTGCGTTAAGCTGCATCATCTGCCTCTCTGACCAGCCAGATAGTGGCAAGCGGCGGCAGCGTGAGGGAGAGCGAATTGTCGCGTCCGTGGCTTGCAATAGCCTCACTGCGCACCTTACCGCCGTTACCGGCGTTGCTGCCATGGTAGTGCTGCGAGTCGGTATTGAGGATTTCACTCCACTCGCCCGGCTGGTTAATACCGAAGCGATAGTTGTGACGCACCACCGGCGTAAAGTTGCTGGCGACGATGATTTCATTCCCCTGCGAATCGCGGCGCACGAAGATAAATACCGAGTTCTGGTTATCCTCTACCACCAACCATTCGAAGCCATAGGGATCGAAATCAAGTTCATGCAGGGCTTTGTGGTGGCGATAGGTGGAATTGAGATCCCGCACCAGTCTTTGCACGCCGTGGTGCCAGTTGTCATCGCCTTCAAGCAGATGCCAGTCGAGGCTGGCGTCGTGGTTCCACTCGCGCCCCTGCGCAAACTCATTGCCCATGAACAGCAGTTTTTTGCCCGGGAAACCCCACATCCATGCGTAATAGGCGCGCAGATTGGCAAACTTCTGCCAGGCATCGCCGGGCATACGGTCAAGAATCGATTTTTTGCCATGCACCACTTCGTCATGCGACAGCGGCAGAACGAAGTTTTCGGTGTAGTTGTAAATCATCCCGAAAGTCATTTTGTGGTGATGGTACTGGCGATAAACCGGGTCGAGTTTCATGTAGTCGAGCGTGTCGTGCATCCAGCCCAGGTTCCACTTGTACCAGAAGCCGAGACCGCCCGCAGACGGCGGACGGGAGACGCCCGGGAAATCGGTGGACTCTTCGGCCATGGTCACCGCGCCGTTTACCTGCTCGCCGATAATGCGGTTGGTATTGCGCAGGAACTCCATCGCTTCGAGATTTTCACGCCCGCCGTACTGGTTTGGGATCCACTCGCCCTCTTTGCGGCTGTAGTCGCGATAAATCATCGAGGCGACGGCGTCTACGCGCAACGCGTCGATGCCGAAACGCTCGGTCCAGTACAGCGCGTTGCCCACCAGGAAGTTGCTCACTTCGCGGCGGCCATAGTTGTAAATCAGCGTGTTCCAGTCCTGGTGATAGCCTTCGCGCGGGTCGCCGTGCTCATAAAGCGCGGTGCCGTCGAAATTCGCCAGCGCGAAATCATCGGAGGGGAAATGCCCCGGCACCCAGTCGAGAATGACGTTCAGCCCGGCGGCGTGCGCGGCGTTGATAAAATAGCGGAACTCTTCGCGCGTGCCGAAACGGCGGGTGGGCGCGTACAGACCGGTCGGCTGATAGCCCCAGCTGCCATCAAACGGGTGTTCATTCACCGGCAGCAGTTCGATATGGGTAAAGCCCATCCACTTCACGTAAGGGATCAGCTGGTCGGCAAGCTCCCGGTAGCTCAGCCAGAAGTTGTTGTCGGTATGACGACGCCAGGAGCCGAGATGCACTTCGTAAATGGAAATGGGCGCGTCGAAACGGTTAGCGTCCTGACGCGCCGTATTGGGCGCTATTTTTTCCGGCAGCCCGCAGATAAGCGACGCGGTTTCCGGGCGCATCTGCGCCTCAAACGCGTACGGGTCGGATTTCATGCGCAGATGACCGTTGGCGTCGATCATCTCATATTTGTAGAGCTGGCCGTTGTGCGCGCCGGGGATGAACAACTCCCAGATGCCGCTCTCTTTACGCAGCCGCATCGGGTGGCGGCGGCCATCCCAATAGTTGAACTGCCCCACCACGGAGACGCGCTGCGCGTTCGGCGCCCAGACGGAGAAACGCGTGCCGGTGACGCCGTCCATCGTGTCCGGGTGCGCGCCGAGCGTTTCATAAGGCCGCAGATGGGTGCCTTCGGACAGCAGCCAGACATCCAGCTCCTGCAACAGCGGCCCGAAACGATAAGGATCATCAATCAGATTCTGCTGGCCGTGCCAGATCACGGCCAGCTGATAGCGAAATGGGTTTTTACGACGCGGCATCACGCCGCTGAAGAAACCGCGAGAATCCAGACACTCCAGCTTGCCCACTTTACGCCCGGTCTTAGGTTCAATGACCCAGACTTCGGTAGCGTCGGGAAGCAGCGCGCGGACTTCAATCCCGGCCTCGGTGGTGTGCATGCCCAGAACGGAGAAAGGATCCGAAAAATGGCCCGCGATCAGCGCATTAATCACGTCTCTTGAGACACGATCAGACATGGTTATCATCCTGTTTATTTGGTGCCGCCCCATTCCAGCCTTACGCCTGCGCGTCCGGTAGCGACACTCTTAATGACCTGAACGGGCAAAGCCTGAAACATTCCTTGAGCTGTGCCGTTCCACCTGGAAGTATGACGAGGAGATCCCGCCTTGTGTTAAGCATAGCCAGGGGATTCCGTTACCCCTCAGAAAATATGAAACATTCGACTTTTCTTTAGTGACGCAGATAAAAAAAGAGCGCCGAAGCGCTCTTTTTGTTTAAGCCAGTTGACGCAGCATACGCCGCAGCGGTTCGGCGGCCCCCCAGAGGAGCTGGTCGCCGACCGTGAACGCGGAGAGATACTCCGGCCCCATGTTAAGCTTGCGCAGGCGTCCGACCGGCGTGCTGAGCGTGCCAGTGACCGCCGCAGGCGTCAGTTCGCGCACGGTGATATCGCGGTCGTTTGGCACCACTTTCACCCAGTCGTTATGGCCCGCCAGCAGCGATTCGATAGTCGACAGCGAGACATCTTTTTTAAGCTTCAGCGTAAACGCCTGGCTGTGGCAGCGCAGCGCGCCGATGCGCACGCACAGGCCATCGACCGGGATAACCGACGAGGTGCCGAGAATTTTGTTGGTCTCCGCCTGGCCTTTCCACTCTTCTCGGCTCTGGCCGTTATCGAGCTGTTTATCGATCCACGGAATAAGCCCGCCCGCCAGCGGTACGCCGAAATTATCCACCGGCAGGTCGCCGCTGCGGGTCAATGCAGTGACTTTCCGCTCGATATCAAGAATGGCGGAGGCCGGGTCGGCCAGTTCCGCCGCGACGTGCTGCTGCAACAGGCCCATCTGGTTCAGCAGTTCGCGCATATGGCGCGCGCCGCCGCCGGACGCCGCCTGATAAGTCGCGACAGAAACCCACTCCACCAGGTTTTCCGCGAACAGCCCGCCCAGCGACATCAGCATCAGGCTGACGGTGCAGTTACCGCCGACAAACGTCTTCACGCCGTTATTCAGGCCGTCGGTAATCACATGCTGGTTCACCGGGTCGAGAATAATAATGGCGTCGTCTTTCATGCGTAGTGAAGACGCCGCGTCAATCCAGTAACCCTGCCAGCCGCTTTCACGGAGCTTTGGATAGATTTCGTTGGTATAATCGCCGCCCTGGCAGGTCACGATAATGTCCAGCGCCTTCAGCGCGTCAAGATCGTAAGCGTCCTGAAGCGTGCCGCCGCCCTGTGCGCCGAAAGCGGGCGCGGGCTGGCCGAGCTGGGAAGTAGAGAAAAAGACAGGACGAATGGCGTCAAAATCACGCTCTTCCACCATGCGTTGCATGAGTACAGAGCCGACCATACCGCGCCAGCCGATAAAACCAACATTTTTCATAACCCGTGTTCCTGCGAGATGTGCTTTGTGTGCGTGTCGGGAGATGCCCGTAGATACTTTCACCATACAAAATGCAGCTAAAGTGGCAAGTGAAATTAATCAATGATCGTCTGAACATCAGAAACAGAGCTAATCAGGCGTCGCGTTTACCGTTATCAGGACTCTTTTCATGAATGACATTCTCTCCGCCGCCGTCCTGCTGATCCTGATTATGGATCCGCTGGGCAACCTGCCGATTTTCATGTCGGTGCTCAAGCATACCGAGCCGAAACGCCGCCGGGCGATTATGGTGCGCGAGCTGTTTATCGCGCTGCTGCTGATGCTTATTTTTCTGTTCGCGGGCGAGAAAATCCTCGCGTTCCTGAACCTGCGCGCGGAAACCGTCTCTATTTCCGGCGGCATTATTCTCTTCCTTATTGCTATCAAAATGATTTTCCCAAGCCAGGAGGGCAACAGCACCGGCCTGCCTGCGGGCGAAGAGCCCTTTATCGTGCCGCTGGCGATCCCGCTGGTCGCGGGCCCAACGCTGCTCGCGACGCTCATGCTGCTCTCGCACCAGTATCCGAACCAGATGGGGCATCTGGTTATCGCGCTGCTGCTCGCCTGGGGCGGCACGTTCGCCATCCTGTTGCAGTCGTCGCTGTTCCTGCGCCTGCTTGGCGAAAAAGGCGTGAACGCGCTGGAGCGCCTGATGGGCCTGGTGCTGGTGATGCTCGCCACCCAGATGTTCCTGGACGGCATCCGGGCGTGGATGAAGGGGTAAAAAAAGGGCTTCCACTGGGAAGCCCTTTTATTGTCAGCCCTGCCCCCGGGAGAAGGCTTAAGGCTGACAAAAAACCGCCGGGTGATATCGAAGAAATCGTTATCAGGACAGTAGCGTAAACGCGATCATCCCGACAATGGCGCCGGTGGTGCCGAGCAGCGTTTCCATCATCGTCCAGGTTTTCAGGGTCTCCCCTTCGGTGGCGCCGGTAAACTTACCGAACAGCCAGAACCCGGCGTCGTTAACGTGGCTCACCACAATCGAGCCGCCCGCGATACAAATGGACAGCGCCGCAAGCTGCGCGCCGGAGAAGTGAAGCTGTTCAATAACCGGCATCACCAGCCCGACGGCCGTGAGACAGGCCACGGTCGCGGAGCCCTGAATAATGCGCACCGCCGCCGCCAGCACAAAGCAGGTGACGGCAATCGGCAGGCCCACGCCGGTCAGCGCTGCGCCGAGCGCCGGGCCGACGCCGGAATCCACCAGCACCTGTTTGAACACGCCGCCTGCGCCAATCACCAGCAGAATAATGCCCGCCGGTTGCAGCGCCTGGCCGCAGACCGCCATGACCTTCTCTTTTTCCATGCCCTGACGACGCGCCAGACCGTAAATTGCCACCAGGCACGCGACCAGAATCGCGGTAAACGGATGGCCGATAAACTGCAGCCATTCGTAGAGCGTGGAGCCCTGCTCGGTAAAGCGCGCGGCGATGGTTTTAAGACCCACCAGCACCAGCGGCAGCAGGATCAGCGCAAGGCTAAAGCCAAAAGACGGCAGTTTGCCCTCGCCCAGATGCGGTTCGCTGATATCGTCAGGAATATGCAGTTCCACATAACGGCTGATGAAATTGCCAAACAGCGGCCCGGCCACCAGCATGCCCGGAATGGCGGCGCACAGCCCGATTAAAATCATCCAGCCGAAATCGGCGTGCATCTGGGAGGCAAGCAGCATTGGCGCAGGCCCCGGCAGCAGGAACGCGGCAGCGGCGGCGACGCCTGCGAACAGCGGGATCACAAGCTTCACCAGGTTGGTGCCGGTGTGGCGCGCCATCGAAAACGCGACGCTAATCAGCAATACGATCGCCACTTCGAAAAACAGCGGCAGCGCGCAGATGAGGCCCGCAAGACCAATCGCATAATGCGCCCGGCTATGGCCGAACGATTTCAGCATTTTGACCGCAATCTGGTCGACCGCGCCGGTTTCATGCAGGATTTTGCCGAACATGGCGCCCAGCGCCACGACGACGGCCAGAAAACCGAGCGTGCCGCCCATGCCTTTTTCCATGGTGGCGGCGATTTTATCGAGCGGCATGCCGGAGAAAAGCCCGGCACCGATGGACACCACCATCAGCGCCACGAAGGCGTGCATTCGCGCCTTCATCACTAAAAACAACAGAAGTAAAACGGACCCTACTGCCGTTAAAACGAGGGTTAATGTATTCACAACTTACTGGCCTTTGTTGATAAGCGCGATCGTGCTGTCGATAACGTCGTCAAGCGACTGGTTGATATCCACAAACAACACATCTTTTTCATCTTCCTGCGGGGCTTCCAGCGCCTCGAACTGGGTCACCAGCATTTGCGGCTTGAAGAAGTGCCCTTTACGCGCGCGCAGGCGGCTTTCGATCACTTCAAAATCGCCTTTCAGCCAGATGAAAGAGAGATTCGGATTGCCGCTGCGCAGAATGTCGCGGTAGCGCTTTTTCAGCGCCGAGCAGACGATCAGCGACACTTTGTTGGTGCGTTGCATCGCGAAGGCGGCGTCGTTGAGTGCCTGTAGCCACGGCGTGCGGTCATCATCATTAAGCGGATCGCCGGACGCCATTTTCATAATGTTGCGGCGCGGATGCAGAAAGTCGCCATCCAGAAACGCCGCTTTCAGACGATGCGCGACTTCGCTGGCGACAACGGATTTCCCGCTGCCGGAAACGCCCATCAGGATATAAATGTGGTGATCATGATTGGTCGTGCTCATTGCAGAACTCCCCTGGCAAAGGCATTACGGATAATGTTACGGGTAACTGTTAACGGTAACATTGTCTGGCTCACACTGAAAATTAGCAATTTCCGCAGGAGGCCAGTGTGAATAAGTGTGAACTAGCTCAAATTTGTGGGATTAAATTGAGCCGCCCGGCGAGAGCGTAAAACCGAGATCGAGCATCTGCGGCGTGACGGTTTCGCCACGGATGCGCGCCAGCAGGCGTTCCGCGCCGATGCGTCCCATGCGCTCGCGCGGCGTAAGCACGCTGGCGAGCTGCGGCTCCATCACCTGCCCGATATCGTGGCCGTGGAAGCCGGCGATAGCCATATCGTCAGGAATACGCAGACCCAGGCGCTGACACTCGAACGCGGCGCCGATAGCGAGATCGTCATTGGTGCAGAAAATACTGTCGAGCTGCGGATATTCGCGCCGCGCCTGCCGCAGCAGTTCGCTGCCGGTGGAGAATGACGAAGAGTGCTCCACCATGACGCTGTAAGGCGTCAGCCCCGCGTCAAGCATCGCCTGCTCGTAGCCTTTCTGTTTCATGATGGTGCGTTCGTCAAGACGCGCGCCGAGATACGCGACGTGACGATGACCGCGGGCGATAATTTCCGCCGTCATCTGGCGCGCGGCGTCGAAGTTATCAAACCCTACGGCGATATCGAGGCAGGGCGAGACGCTGTCCATCAGTTCCACCACCGGAATGCCCGCCACTTCAATCATCTTCAGCGTGCGCGGCGTGTGGTTGCGCTCGGTTAAAATCAGCCCGTCAATATTCCAGGAGAGCATCGATTCCAGGCGTTCTTCCTCCAGCTCCGGCTTATAGCCGTAGTGGGCAAGCATGGTTTGATAACCGTGCGCGTCGATAACGCTTTCAATGCCGCGTAAGACTTCGGCAAATACCTGGTTGGTCAGGGAGGGCAGCAACACGCCAATAGCGCGGCTGGTAGCGTTGGAGAGAATATCCGGCGCGCGGTTGGGAATGTAGCCAAGATCGTCCAGCGCCGCCGCGATTTTACTGCGCAGCGCCAGCGAGACTTGCTCGGGGTTGCGCAGATAGCGGCTGATGGTCATTTTGGTCACGCCGACGCGATCGGCCACATCCTGAAGTACCGGTCTTCTCTTTTTCATCGTCCTGAAGGGGGGATAAGGTCATGGGTAATAACCAGTTTATCACGGACGCGCAACAACCTTCCCCTGTTTAGAGGAAGGTTGCGAGTGAGGTTAAGGAATTATCAGACCGGCGGCAGATCGAACAGCAGGATTTCGCTGTCGCTGTCGGCGCGGATGGCAAGCGTCGCTTCGTCCCAGATAGCCAGGCCGTCGCTGGTGGTCGCGCGGGTGCCGTTAATGGTCACATCGCCTTTCACCACCTGGATCCAGACGCGACGACCGGCAGCCGGCGTGTACTCGCCCTCTTCGCCATTGGGCAGCGCCCAGCGCGACAGTTCCATATCCTGATGCACTTTCAGCGACCCGTCGCGGGCGTCCGGCGACAACACCAGCTGGCGGCCCTGGGCGGCGTCGAAGCGGCGCTGCTCATAACGCGGTTCGATGCCGTTTTCAGACGGGATTATCCAGATCTGATACAGACGCAGACGCTCGGTGGCGCTCGGGTTGTATTCCGAGTGGCGAACCCCGGTGCCGGCGCTCATTATCTGAAACTCACCGGCAGGCACCTGTTCTTTGTTGCCCATGCTGTCCTGATGTTCTACCGCGCCTTCCAGCACGTAGGTCAGAATTTCCATATCTTTATGCGGGTGCGTACCGAAGCCCTGACCGGCGTCGATGACGTCGTCGTTGATCACCCGCAGGGCGGAGAAGCCCATAAAATTCGGGTCGTAGTAGTTGGCGAAAGAAAAAGTGTGCCAGGAATCGAGCCAGCCGTGGTTAGCATGGCCACGTTCATTTGCTTTGCGTAAATAGATCATCGTGTACCCCCTTAGCGATTTGATGGGGTAAGTGTGTACCCGAACGGTTCGCGATCATAGAGGGTGAAAATTGACTCCTCTGTTCAAATTTTGTGAATAAGAACAGAGGAGCCGGTAACCCTTATTTCGCAAGGGTTACCGTGGCAGGAGACGCCTGCTCGAAACCGCGTTCGAGGATCTCCAGATTGGTGAGCACTTCAGATTCTCTGACATAATTCGGCGCGCCGTTAACCAGGGTGTCATAGAGCGCGTCATATACGAGGCCATAGTCGCCCACTTCCGGTTTTATCTCTTCACGCACCGTTTCGCCCCGCTCGTTGACATACTCCAGCCGCCCTGTGCTTTCATCCGCCGCAAAGCCCGGCTCGCCCGGCATGATCCCGGCCTTCAGGCTGGTCTCCTGCTGGTCGATGCCATATTTGATAAACGAGCCCTTTTTGCCGTGGACGATAAATTTCGGGTAGTCGATTTTGACGTAATGGCTGGTCTTCACAATGGCTTTCAAATCGCCATAAAACAGCTGCGCCTCAAAGGTGTCGTCCGGGTTGGCCTTATTGCGCAGGCTGCGGATGTCGTAGCTGACGTGATCGGGCCGGCCAAACAGCGAAATAATCTGATCCATCGTATGCACGCCGAGTCCGAAAAACATGCCGTCCTCCGGCAGGCCCGGTTTGGTTTCCGCCTCCGGGCGGTAGTAATCGAAATGGCTTTCGATTTCGACAATCTCGCCCAGTTTGCCGCTCTCAATCACCTTGCGGGCGGTGAGGAAGCAGGCGTCGAACCGGCGATTCTGATACGGCGTGACCACCAGCCCCTTGCTCTTCGCCAGATCCAGCAGCAGGCGCGCATCCGCGACGCTTGTCGTGAACGGCTTCTCCACCAGCACGTTTTTCCCGGCTTCCAGCGCGCGTTTCGCGTAGTCGAAATGGCTGTCGGCGTGGGTGCAGATAACCACCAGCTTCACCGAGTCGTCGTTCAGGATGTCATCCAGCACGCTGGTGAAGTGAATATGCTGATAACGCGGATGGCTTTCCAGCTCCGGTTTAGGATGACGGCGGAAAATATGCGCGACGTGAAATGTCTCTTTGCGGTGTAAAACGTAGGGAAGATGGTAGCGGGTGGTGCTTTTGCCAAAACCAATAAAAGCGCAGTTAATCGTCATTGCCCGATCCTTATAGCGAGTTAAAGCGTTGGTTTAACCATAGATCATCAGGCAAAAAAAAAGCCAGCACCCGGCTGGCTAAGAAATACTGGAAGCAATGTGAGCAATGTCGTGCTTTCAGGATGATTCCGTTGGGGTTCCCCCTGAACGCATGGCAATAATAATCATTATCATTCGCATGTGTCCAGCCTTTTTTGAAAAAAATTTGGGAATTGACCACAAAGAAAAAACCATTGATGTTGAGAGGGTTATCGGAAAACACAGGGGAACGCCATGAATGACGTCGTGGTAAGACATGCAGAAACTGACGATGCGCAGGCGTTGCAGCAGATCCACACAATGCCGGAGATCATCCACAACACGCTGCAAATCCCGCATCCGTCGCTGGCGATGTGGCGCGACCGGCTCGGCGCGCCGCAGCCGGGGCGTCGTCAGTTAGTGGCGTGCATTGACGAGCAGGTGGTGGGCCATCTGGCCTTAACGGTCGAGCAGAACCCGCGGCGCAGCCATGTGGCGACATTCGGGATGAGCGTGCATCCGGCGTGGCGCAACCGCGGCGTGGCCTCGGCGTTGATGCGTGAAATGGTGAACCTGTGCGATAACTGGCTGCGTATTGAGCGAATAGAGCTGACGGTGTTTGTCGATAATGCGCCTGCGCTGGCGGTATATCGTAAATTCGGGTTCGAGACGGAAGGCACAGGCCGCCGTTACGCCCTGCGCGACGGGGAGTATGTGGACGCGTACTTTATGGCGCGAATGAAGGCCGGTTAACGGGCGCTGGCGGAGGTTGTTAAGGCGGGCGCGCGTGGCTTACCCGCCCAGGAGAACCCTATCGCCGTTTTTAATGCACGCCCGCCTTTCGCATTACGCGATACGGCGGGCGCTACCTTAATACCCCGCCGTTAAATCATCCACGCTGCGCGGGTCGGACGCGCCATAAAGCGCCCCGTCCGGGCCAATCATAATGCTCTGGGTGCTGCCCATCGCCTCTTTCACCGCCACGTTCTGCCCTTTTTCACGCAGCAGCTTCAGCGTATCCGGGCTAAAGCCCTTCTCCACCCACAGCTGATCCGGCAGCCACTGATGATGGAAACGCGGCGCGTTAGTGGCTTCCGCCACGTTCATACCGAAATCGATTGAGTTCACGACCATCTGCAATACGGTAGTAATAATACGGCTGCCGCCCGGGCTGCCGGTCACCAGCCAGGTTTTGCCCCCTTTCACCACGATCGTCGGCGACATCGACGACAGCGGGCGCTTTTTCGGCCCTACGGCGTTCGCATCGCCCCCCACCAGACCATAAACGTTCGGCGTGCCCGGCTTCGCGGAGAAATCGTCCATCTGGTTATTCATCAGAATACCGGTATCGCCCGCCACAATGCCGCTGCCGAAGGTGGTGTTCAGCGTGTAGGTCACCGCCACCGCGTTGCCGTCTTTATCGACAACCGAGAAATGCGTCGTCTGGTTGCTCTCATAAGGCGCGAGATTGCCAGGCTTTATCTCCTTTGACGGCCGCGCTTTATTCACATCAATCTGCTGCGCCAGCGTTTTTGCGTAATCCTTGCTGGTCAGCGCCTGCCAGGGCACCTTCACGAAATCGGGGTCGCCCAGATATTCCGAGCGGTCGGCGTAGGCATATTTTTCCGCCTCGGCCATTATCTGCATCGCGTCAGCGCTGCCGAAACCATATTTATGCAGGTCAAAATTTTCCAGAATATTAAGGATTTGCACAATGTGGATCCCGCCGGAAGACGGCGGTGGCATTGAGTACACCTGATAACCGCGATAGTCGCCGCTCACAGGCGTGCGCTCCACCGCTCTGTAATTCGCCAGATCGGCTTTAGTGATAAGCCCGCCGTTTTTCGCCATTTCATCAGCTATCTGATCGGCGATGGGGCCTTTATAAAAGGCGTCCGGGCCATTTTTAGCGATAAGCTCAAGGCTTTTCGCGAGGTTCGCCTGCACCAGTTTGTCGCCTTTCTGGTAAGGATTGCCGTCCTGTTTCCAGAATATCGCTTTACTGGCCGGGTGGTTCGGGAGCGTCTCCACGCCGTAGGTTTTTAAATCGATAGCCAGCGCGTCGTTTACCGTAAAGCCGTCACGCGCCAGCGCAATGGCGGGCTGGATAACGTTATCGAGCGACATCGTGCCATATTTTTGCAGCGCCAGCGCGAAGCCCGCGACGCTGCCCGGCGTGCCGGAGGCGAGATGTGAAGTGAGCGATTTTTTACTGTCGGCGTTGCCCTGCGCATCGAGGAACATATCGCGCGTGGCTTTCTCTGGCGCCATTTCGCGAAAATCGATCGCGGTCACTTTGCCGTCTTTGGTGCGCAGCATCATAAAACCGCCGCCGCCGAGGTTACCGGCCTGCGGGTGTGTGACCGCCAGCGCGAACCCTACTGCGACTGCCGCATCCACCGCGTTGCCGCCCCGCTTCAGCACATCGACGCCCACCTGGGTCGCGGCGGCATCCACAGACGCCACCATGCCGTGTTCGGCGCGCACCGGATGAAACACATCCTCTTCAACGCCATAGGAGACCGGCGCAGGCGCCGCAACGGGCGGAGGCGCTGCCGCCGCCGATACGCAAAAGGCTGCCGCCAGCGCGGCTATCGCGGTCTGGCGTACGGTTTTCCACTGCATCATCATTATTTTTCTCCGGTTCTTGTCTGGGACACTCCCCGGATCAAGTCTGGTTCACAACTCTTAAAAGATCATCGTGTTGTCACAGAGGGAGTAAACTTAAAAGATCTTCCATACGGGGAGGGAAATACCATGAAACGTTACTTACTGATTGCCGCCGCGCTGCCGCTGGCGGCGCTGGCCGAACCCATCAACGTCCTCAATAACCCGAACCAGCCGGGGTACGTAAACCCCAGCCAGCAACGTTTACAGACGCAGATGCAAAGCCAGCAGATCCAGCAAAAAGGTATGCTGAACCAGCAGATCCAGACGCAGAGCCGTCTGCAACAGCAGAACCTGCAAACGCAGATGAACGCCAACACGCAGCGTATTCAGCAGAACCAGCCGGGGAATCTGAACCCGCAGCGGGAGCAGGTACTGCCGAACACCAACGGCGGTATGCTGAACGGCAACAGCGGCAGTTCGCAGCACATGCTGAACAGCACCGGCAGCAGCGGCGCGACGCTGAACAGCCCTCAGCAGACGCATATGATCCAGCCGCACCAGAACGGTGACATGCTGCGGCAAAACGGCGCCACCTTAAACACAAATAGCGCCATCGCGCCTTAAGCGTGGAAATCAGGCCCTATCTCGTCAATCGCGTCGGTGCAGATGCAGTCAACGCCCCAGGCGAGCAATTCCAGCGCGCGCCGGGGCGAATTGACGGTATAGACCAGGATGCGCAGCCCGGCGTCTTTAAGCTGTCTGACGCGCGCCTGATCCAGCAGCTTGTGGTTGAGGTGAATCGACACACAGCCAAGCCGCGTGGTCAGCGCCTGCCAGTCATCGCGCCACTCATCCAGCAACAGCCCGCGCGGCAACTCCGCGGCGGCCTGTTGCGCCGCTTCCAGCGCCTCGACAGAAAATGACGAGAGCAGCGGCGCGGTCATCCCCTGCCAGAGTTCACGTGCGGCCAGCGCCACCACGCGCCCGGTTTCTTCATCGGCGCCGGTCGTCGGTTTGATCTCGATATTCGCCATCATGTGATGCTCGCGGCAGCGCTGCGCCACGTCGCTCATCAGCGCCAGCTTCTCGCCTTTAAACGCGCCGCTGTACCAGCCGCCGGCATCCACTTTCAGCAGGTCATCCCAGTTCAGCTCGCCCGCCACGCCCCAGCCGTTGCTGGTGCGTTCAAGCGTGTCGTCATGCAGCAGGAAAATCTGGCCGTCTTTCGAAAGCTTGACGTCAAACTCAATCATGGCGTGCCCCAGACGCGCGCCGGTGTCGATCGCCGCCAGCGTGTTTTCCGGCGCCAGTCTGCCGCCGCCGCGGTGAGCGACGATCGGAGGATATGGCCAGTTGCTCATAGTCGTTGTCCTGTTTCACCGTCAAAAAAGTGCAGATGGGTTTCCGGCAGGTGTAGCCACAGCTGGCTGCCCGGCTGTGGGCGCTCCTGATGCGCGAGGCGCGCCACCACTTTCTGGCTGCCCCAGCGGCCATGCGCGAGATTATCCGCGCCCAGCATTTCCAGCGTATCGAGCGGCAGCGGCACGCCGCCTGCGGCTTGTGAGCTTAACGCAATATGTTCCGGGCGGATACCCAGCGTCACTTTCCGTCCGGCGAGCGTTTTATGCAGCCCGCCAAGCGGCAGAGAGAGACCGCCGTCAACGTCAAAATGGGTTCCGTTGGCGTTAACGCGCCCTTCCAGCAGGTTCATCGCCGGGCTGCCGATAAAGCTCGCCACAAAGCGGCTGGCGGGCCTTTCATACACATCAACCGGCGTACCTATCTGCTCCGCCACGCCTTTGTTCATCACCATCACGCGCTGGGCGAGCGTCATCGCTTCTACCTGATCGTGCGTGACGTACAGCGATGTGGTGCGCAGGCGGCGGTGCAACTGTTGCAGCTCAAGGCGCATCTGCACGCGCAGTTTGGCGTCGAGGTTAGAGAGCGGCTCGTCAAAGAGAAACACTGCCGGGTCGCGCACGATGGCGCGGCCCATTGCCACGCGCTGCCGCTGCCCGCCGGAGAGTTCGCGCGGGCGGCGCTTCAGCAGCCCGTCCAGCTCCAGAATACGCGCGGCTTCTTTGACACGCTCGGCGATATGCGCTTTGCCCATGCCGCGAATTTTCAGGCCCCAGGCCATGTTCTCCTCCACGTTCATGTGCGGGTAGAGGGCGTAGTTCTGGAACACCATCGCGATGCCGCGCTCTTTGGGTTCCATTTCCGTGACGCGCTGGCGGTCTATCCAGATATCGCCGCTCGTCACCCGCTCAAGCCCGGCCACCATACGCAGCAGCGTGGATTTGCCGCAGCCGGACGGGCCGACCATCACGATAAATTCGCCATCCGCCACGTCGACCGTCAGGGGCTGGATCACCTGTGTTTTGCCGTTATCCCAGCTTTTGGTCACCGCCTGAAGTTTTAAACCTGCCATTTTATTTCTCGCTGTCTACCAGCCCGCGGACAAACGCGCGCTGCATTACCAACACAATCACCACCGGCGGGATAAGCGTCAGCAGCATCGCCGCCATCACCTGATTCCACTGCGTGCTGCCCTCACCTACCGAAATCATGCCTTTGATACCGGCCACCGCCGTGCCAAGCGCCGGGTCGCTGACGATAAGCAGCGGCCAGAGGTATTGGTTCCAGCCGTAGATAAACGTAATGACAAACAGCGCCGCCAGGTTGGTTTTCGACAGCGGCAGCACGATGTCGCGGAAGAACCGCATCGGCGAAGCGCCGTCGATGCGCGCCGCCTCCATGAGCTCATCGGGCAGCGTCATAAAGAACTGGCGGAACAGGAATGTCGCGGTGGCGGAGGCCATCAACGGCAGCGTCAGGCCGGTATAGCTGTCCATCAGCTTCAGGCTGGCAATGACGTCTACCGTCGGGAAAATACGCACTTCTACGGGCAGCATCAGCGTAATAAAAATCATCCAGAAGAAGAGGTTCCTCAGCGGGAAGCGAAACCAGACGATGGCGAATGCCGAGAGCATCGACACCGCGATTTTCCCGACGGTAATACTGAACGCCATGATGAAACTGTTGAGCAGCATCAGCCAGAACGGCGCGCTGTTGGCGCCGACGCCGTTGATCCAGATGTCTTTCAGGTTTTCCCACAGGTGCGTGCCGGGGATAAGCGTCATCGGCGTGGCGAACACGGCCTGGTTGTCGAGCGTTGCCGCCACGAACGCCACGTAGAGCGGGAAGAGAATGGCGGCGATGCCGAGAATTAAAATGGTATGGCTGAAAATCGTCAGCCCGCGGCGGTTTTCAATCATTGGTAGCGCACCTTACTTTCCACATAGCGGAACTGCACCACGGTGAGGATGATCACCAGCACCATCAGCACCACCGACTGCGCGGCGGAGGTGGAGAGATCCAGTCCGGCGAAGCCTTCGCGGTAAATCTTGTAAATCAGCGTGGTGGTAGCCTGCACCGGCCCGCCCGCGGTGGCAGCGTCGATAACCGGGAACGTGTCGAAAAACGCGTACACCAGATTGACCACCAGCAGGAAAAAGCTCACCGGCGCGATAAGCGGCAGCGACAACTTAAAGAAACGACGTACCGGGCCTGCGCCGTCGATAGCGGCGGCCTCGACCAGCGAGCGCGGGATAGACTGCAGCGCGGCGAAGAAAAAGAGAAAGTTGTAGCTGATCTGCTTCCAGACCGAGGCGAAAACCACCAGAAACATCGCCTGCCCGCTGTTTTGCGAGTGGTTCCAGTAATACCCCATCTGCTCCAGCACATGGGTAATCAACCCGCGTCCGGGGTTGAAGAGGAAAATCCACAGCACAGCGGCGATAGCGGGCGCGACGGCGTAGGGCAGCAACATCAGCGTCTGATAAAAGCGGCTGCCGCGCACCACATAATCCACGAGGGCGGCGAAAAACAGCGACACCAGCAGGCCGCTGACGGTCACCAGCGCGCTGAATTTAATGGTGGTCCAGAAGGAGTCCAGGTAATAGCTGTCATGAAACAGCTGCGTAAAATTCGCAAGCCCGACAAACTGGCTGGAGAGCCCGAACGGATCGACGCTTTGTACCGAGTACCAGAGCGCCTCGCCCGCAGGCCAGATAAAAAAGATAACGGTGATAATCAGCTGCGGCGCCAGCAGCGCATAAGGCAGCCAGCTTGCGCGAAACACCGGACGGGATGATGACATAAAGAGACACTTTCCTGAAAAATGCCGGGAGCGGCTTCGCCTTACCCGGCCTGGGAACTATCACGGGCAGAGCGGTAATCGCCTGATGACCTGCAAGCCGCCTGTAGGGCGGTAAGCGCAGCGCATCCGCCACGACAGACCGACAACCGTATTCAGGGCGGGTAAGGCAACGCCGCACCCGCCACATCAAACCGGCTGTCCCTGCCGGTTCTGGGGTTACGATTTCGTCGACTGCTCGAAGCGGCGCAACAGCTGATTACCACGTTCAACCGCGGCATCCAGCGCCTGCTGTGGTGTTTTCTTACCCGTCCAGACGCTTTCCAGCTCTTCGTCAACCACGGTGCGGATCTGCGGCATATTGCCCAGACGCAGCCCTTTGGTGAACGGCAACGGCGGCTTGTTCAGCATCTGGCGAGTGGCGATATCCGCACCCGGATTTTTGTCATAGAAGCCCTGCTCGCGGGTCAGGTCGTAAGCTGCTTTGGTGATAGGCAGATAGCCGGTTTTCTGGTGCCATTCCGCGGCGTTTTCCGGCTGCGCGAGGAAGCTCAGGAACTCTGCGACGCCTTTGTACATCTCTTTGTCTTTGCCCTGCATCACCCACAGGCTCGCCCCGCCGATAATGGCGTTCTGCGGCGCGCCTTTCACGTCGGCGTCGTAAGGCATCATGCCCACGCCGTAGTTGAATTTGGCGTAGTGGCGGATATCCGCAAGCGACCCGGAAGACGCGGTGGTAATCGCGCAGTCGCCGTTATAGAACTTCTCGGTCGACTCATCCTTGCGCCCGAAGTAGCTGAAATCGCCTTTCTTGTTGAGTTCCTGCAGCAGCGCGATGTGCTTCACCTGCTCCGGCTTGTTGAATTCCAGCACCGCATCGGTGCCGTCGAAGCCGTTATTTTTGGTGGCGACCGGCAGACCGTGCCAGGCGCTGAAGTTTTCAATCTGGATCCAGCCCTGCCAGCCGCTGGCGTAGCCGCACTTCATGCCCGCAGCTTTCAGCTTCGCGGTATACGCGGCGAGATCCTGCCAGGTTTTCGGCGGCTGCTCCGGATCTAAGCCCGCTTTTTTGAAGGCGTCTTTGTTGTAGTAGAGCACCGGGGTGGAGCTGTTGAACGGCTGGGAGAGTAAGTGCCCGCTTTTCGCGTCGGTGTAGTAACCGGCGACCGTCGGCACAAACTGCGATTCGTCGAATTTAATGCCAGCATCGTTGAAGACTTCGTACACCGGTTTGATCGCTTTTGAGGCCATCATGGTGGCGGTGCCTACTTCGTAGACCTGCAAAATCGCCGGGGCATTGCCGGTACGGAAGGCCGCGATGCCCGCCGCCAGGCTCTGTTCGTAGTTGCCTTTATAAACCGGTTCGATTTTGTATTCCGGGTGCGCCTGGTTGAACCGCTGCGCCAGCGAATTCACCTCTTTACCCAGTTCGCCTTCCATGGAATGCCAGAACGGAATGGTGGTGGCGGCCATCGCCTGGCTGCTCAGCGCCCATCCCAGAGCCACACAAATTGCTGTACGTCGTAACGAAGCTGTCATGTCTGTTATCTCTCTGATTATGCGTCGTTTGAGATGCGCGAAATCACGCGTTTTATGCTCGCGAGCTAACATGACATGCGCGTATGACAGAAAAATAACTGGATAATGACAAAACAGTGACGCAAGCGCGGCAGAGAAATGACGCGCCGATGATGGTCTGATGACAGGAGCTAAGCGCGAAGCTGGGCAGCTATCTCTTCCAGGGTCAGACGCCCTGCCGCCGCGTTGACGGTCATCTCAACAAAAGCCGGATTAGCCGCAAGCGCGATACCGTTTCGCTTAAGAAGCAACAGCGTAATGAAAAGCGCCGTGCGCTTATTACCGTCGTTGAAAATTTGGCCTCGCGCAATCGCCAGTAAATGCATCGCCGCCAGCAGCCAGATATCGTCAACGCCTTCGTACTCATATTTATTAAGCACGCGATACATTAACGCTTCGGCCCGCCCCGGATCGGGCATCCCTGTGACGCCGGGCGTCACCTGCAATAAGCGGTCATGGAAGCGAACTATCTCCTCCGCTGAGATAAAGTGAATCGTCATTACCTGTCCGCAAGCTCCCTGATTTCATTACCGTGCACGGCCATCATCTCCGCGAATTCGGCATCCAGTTTGGCCGCCTGGTAACGTTCAAACTCTTCGGCGCTGATGATAACGGCCGGTTTATGGCCGCGGCGCGTAATGGTCACTGGCGTTCCGGTGGTGGCGGATTCCAGGGCGGAAGCGAGCTGCTGGCGCGCTTCGCTGTAGTTCATCGTACGCATAAAGCTTCCTCTAAAGTACAAATTAATTGTACAAGTAATGCGTACATAAAACAAAAGCCGGGTGGCGTTTCGCCATACCCGGCTTTCTCAATGCACCGGCCCGGTAACCTTACGCCACCGGGCCGCGATGACTTAACCGCCTAAATAGGCGCTGCGCACCGCCTCGTTGGCGAGCAGCGCGTCGCCGGTGTCCTCAAGCACCACATGGCCGTTTTCCAGCACGTAGCCGCGGTCGGCGAGCTTCAGCGCCTGGTTGGCGTTCTGCTCGACGAGGAAAATGGTCATCCCCTCTTTACGCAGTTGTTCGATGGTGTCGAAAATCTGCTGGATGATAATGGGCGCCAGACCCAGCGACGGCTCATCGAGCAGCAGCAGGCGCGGCTGGCTCATCAGCGCGCGGCCAATCGCCAGCATCTGCTGTTCGCCGCCGGACATCGTGCCGGCGCGCTGGATGCGGCGCTCATGCAGGCGCGGGAAGAGATCGTAAACACGCTGAATACGCGTCTGAAACTGCGAGCGGTCGGCGAAAAAGCCGCCCATCGCCAGGTTCTCTTCCACCGTCATGCGGGAGAAGACGCGGCGGCCTTCAGGCACAATCGCCACGGCCTCGCGCATAATGCGCGCCGTCTGCCAGTCGGTAATGTCTTTGCCGTCAAAGACAATGCGCCCGGTGCTTGCGCGCGGATCGCCGCACAGCGTGCCGAGCAGCGTGGTTTTCCCCGCGCCGTTGGCACCGATAAGCGTGACGATTTCGCCCTGCTTAATGTGCAGGCTCACCTCATGCAGCGCCTGGATTTTTCCGTAGTGCGCGCTCACCTTGTCAAAAGACAACATCACGTTTTCCATCTTATGCCTCACCCAGGTATGCGCGAATCACGTCAGGGTTGTTGCGGATCTGCTCCGGCGTGCCGTTGGCAAGCGGCGTTCCCTGATTCACGACATAAATACGATCGGAAATGCCCATCACCAGTTTCATATCGTGCTCAATCAGCAGAATGGTGGTGTTGTGATGGTTACGCAGTTCGACAATCAGCTCGTCCAGCTCTTTAGTCTCTTTCGGGTTGAGACCCGCCGCCGGCTCGTCAAGCATCAGGATCTCCGGCTGCGTCACCATACAGCGGGCAATCTCCAGACGACGCTGGTCGCCGTAGGCGAGGTTGCCCGCCTGGCGGTTGGCGTGCTGCAACAGATTGATGCGCTCAAGCCAGGTGGCGGCGCGATCCAGCGCCTCGCTGTGGGCGCGACGAAACGCCGGCGTTTTCAGCAGGCCGGAAAACAGCCCGGACTTCAGTTGCTGATGTTGCGCCACCAGCAGGTTTTCAATCACGGTCATTTCGCGAAACAGCCGCACGTGCTGGAAGGTGCGCACCACGCCCATACGGGCGATCTGCTGGCCCGGCAGCCCTTCGAGATGCTGGTCGCGCAGCATAATGGTGCCGCCGGTGGGCTTGTAAAAGCCGGTCAGGCAGTTGAATACCGTGGTTTTACCGGCCCCGTTCGGGCCAATCAGCGAGACGATTTCACGCTCGCGCAGTTCAAGCGAAACGTTATTCACGGCAAGCAGGCCGCCAAAGCGCATCATCAGGCCGTTGACGGATAATAAGGGCTGACTCATGCCTGCTCTCCTTTACTGCTCACACCATTTTTCAGTTTCAGTTGCGGGCGTGTCATCGGCAACAAGCCCTGCGGACGCCAGATCATCATCAGCACCATCAGCCCGCCCAGCACCAGCATGCTGTATTCATTCAGGTCACGCATCAGTTCACGCGACACCACCAGCAGAATGGCGGCGAGGATCACCGCGAACTGCGAGCCCATGCCGCCCAGCACCACAATCGCCAGCACGAACGCGGATTCCGCGAAGGTGAACGACTCCGGGCTGACGAAGCCCTGGCGCGCGGCGAACAGCGTACCGGCGAAACCGGCGAACGCGGCGCTGATGGTAAAGGCGGTGAGCTTGATGCGCGTCGGGTTGAGGCCGAGCGAGCGGCAGGCAATCTCATCTTCGCGCAGCGCTTCCCATGCGCGGCCCAGCGGCATACGCAGCAGACGGTTAATCACGAACAGCGAGAACACCACCAGCAGCAGCGCCACCAGGTAGAGCCAGATAACGCGGTCGGCAGGGTCGTACTTCACGCCAAAGAAGTTGCTGAAAGTGTCCCATCCCCCTTCGCGCGCGGTGCGGCTAAATTCCAGGCCGAAAAAGGTCGGTTTGGGGATCTGGCTGATGCCGTTCGGCCCGCCAGTGATTTCGGTATTGTTGAGCAGCAGAATACGGACGATTTCGCCAAAGCCGAGCGTCACAATCGCCAGGTAGTCGCCGCGCAGGCGTAATACCGGGAAGCCGAGCAGGAAACCGGCGGCGGCAGCCACCAGGCCCGCCAGCGGCAGACAGGTCCAGAAGCCCAGACCGTAGTAGTGGTTCAGCAGCGCGAAGGTGTAAGCGCCGATGGCGTAAAAGCCGCCATAGCCCAGCACCAGCAGGCCGGAAAGCCCCACCACCACGTTCAGGCCGAGGCCCAGAATCACGTAAATCATGGTCAGCGTGGCGATATCCACCGTGCCGCGCGAGACCATAAACGGCCACGCGACGGCGAGCGCCAGAAGCCCCAGCAGGAACAGCTTCTGTTTCGGCGTCGAGCCATCGATAGCCGGCAGAATAAACTTCGGCCCGGAGACGTTTTTCAGGCCCTTTTGAAAGAGCGGGCGCAGGAGCTGGAACAAAAAGACCACGCCGGTGCCGAGGGCAATCCACTCCCAGCGGATGCTGTCGGCGGTGTCGACGACAAGACGCGTGCCGTCCAGCTCAAGCTGAACGCCCATAAAAATGCCTGCCAGCAGGAAGAACATGGCAGCCGCCAGCAGCGCCGCCACAAAATGCATCGGTTTCATACTTTTTCTACCTCCGGGCGGCCCAGAATACCGGTCGGCATCACCAGCAGTACGCCGATCAACAGGGCAAACGACACAACATCTTTATATTCGGTGCTGAGATAGGCGGAGCAGAGCGATTCGGTCACGCCGAGGATAAGCCCGCCAATCATCGCGCCCGGAATGCTGCCGATGCCGCCCAGCACGGCGGCGGTGAAGGCTTTCATCCCGGCCATAAAGCCGATGTAGGGGTTGATGACGCCGTAGAACTGGCCGAGCAGCACGCCCGCCACCGCCGCCATCGCCGCGCCTATCACAAAGGTGAGCGCGATAACGCGATCGGTGTTGATGCCAAGCAGGCTCGCCATTTTCAGATCTTCCGCGCAGGCGCGGCAGGCGCGCCCCATGCGGGAGTAGCGGATAAACAACGTCAGCGCGAGCATCGCCACTACCGTCACAACCCAGATAACCAGCTGCATCGTCGTAATGCTGGCGGCGAAGTTATCGCTGCTGCCGATGGTCCACTGTCCGTTAAACAGGCTCGGCAGCGCGACGTCGCGCGAGCCCTGCGTCAGGCTGACATAGTTTTGCAGGAAGATTGACATCCCGATGGCGGAGATCAGCGCAATCAGGCGTTTGGAGCTGCGCACGGGGCGATACGCCACGCGCTCGATGCTCCAGCCGTAGGCGCTGGAGACGACAATCGCGCCGATAAAGGCGGCGCCGACCAGCAGCCAGCTGGCGTCGATGCCCATCATCATGAGCGCGGCGATGATCATGAATGACACATAGCTGCCGATCATATAGACCTCGCCGTGGGCGAAGTTGATCATGCCGATAATGCCGTAGACCATGGTGTAGCCGATGGCGATCAGCGCATAGGTGCTGCCCAGCGTGACGCCGTTAAACATCTGCTGCAGAAAATAGAGAAACTGCTCGGACATAACGTAACCTTATTAAAACCTGCCAGACGAAGCGCCGACAGGCGGGATGAACATCGGGTATGCTTTATTTCACGGCCACAGACGGGCCGTTTTTCGCAACGGTTGACGCCCCGTCGGCATGCCACGTGAAAACACCTGCTTCAAATCCTTTCAGATCGCTTTTTTCATCCCAGTTCAGCGGCCCAGGCACGGCATTTGCGCCATGCGGAGTTAATTTTTGTACCGGAGCGGCAAGGTCGCGGTCGATCCCGTGAGCGCTTACCGCCTGAGAGAGCGCCAGCGCTATCATCCCCGCAAGCCAGCGCGTTGCGTTGCTGTTCATCCTCAAATCCCCGTTCGTGTTGTGTGTTGCTAATAAGTTTTATTATGGTTAAAAAATATTCTGCCGTTTTAATAGACAACGCTATTTTTACCTGTCTCTTTAAAGAGTTAGCGTGGTTTTTCGCGAAACTATAATTAAAACATCTATTTTTCAGTCTATTAAGAAAAGATAATATTCTGAAACATGGCCGAAATAAACAAAAAAAAGCGCAACGAATAGCATAAAATATCGGTACTATTAGCCAGATAAAACGCTAGTATTCAGGGTTATCTGCTGGTTAAATTTCATTCCCCGCGCTTTCCCGCTACCTAATGAATAAGACAAAAACTAATCAGCTACCGAATAGATCTTGCGGTGGCGTCCAGCAGCCAGAAAAAATCGGGTAAACTCAATTATTCATCCCTGGCGGAAAGCGTGTTTATGAAACTGACTATCCTTCGTCTGCATACCCTGAGCGAACAGGACAAAATCGACCTCGCAAAGATTTGGCCGGAATATCCTTCTGATTCGTTACGTCTTGATGAGAACCATCGCATCTATGCCGCGCGCTTTAACGAACGATTACTGGGCGCAGTGCGCGTGACGCTGCGCGGCACCGAAGGCGCAATGGATTCCCTGCGGGTGCGGGACGTCACACGACGACGCGGCGTCGGGCATTATTTGATTGAAGAGACGATTCGCGATAACCCGTCGATGACGGACTGGTGGGTGATGGATATCGGCGTGGAAGACTACAACGTGATGAACGCGTTTATGCAGACGCTGGGCTTTGCGGCACAGCAGGATGGCTGGGTGAAGCATACAGGAGCCTGAGACTGGCCTGACTGCGGATATAAAAGGTGGGTACGCTACGCTTATCTGCCTCCTGCTCGCTCCGCAGCCAGCGCCGCCATAGCGCGAAAGACGCCCTCTCGATTTTCCCCCGGCTATTTCGTGTTACAACAAGGCGGTAACCCCTGAAATCCCCGGACGCTTACGCCAGTAAGAGGCCGGGGTTGAAGAAGGCAGCCAACGCCGCTATAGCGCGAAAGCCGCCGGGGAGAAGTTTATTTCGCGTCGGTCGCCGTTCCGTTGGCATGCCAGGTAAACACGCCGAACTCAAACCCTTTCAGATCGCCTTTCGCATCCCAGGAGAGCGGGCCCATGACCGTTTCGACAGCGTTCGCTTTCAGATATTTGGCAATTTCAGCCGGGTCATCGCTCTGGTTCAGACCAGCGGCCAGAGACTGCAGCGCAGCGTAGGTCGTCCACACGAACGCGCCGCTCGGATCCTGTTTCTTCGCTTTGATAGCATCCACAATCGGTTTGTTCGCCGGCACCTGATCGTAGTTCTTCGGCTTGGTCACCAGCATGCCTTCGGCTGACTCGCCCGCGATGTTAGACAGTGACACGTTCGCCACGCCTTCCGGCCCCATAAACTGGGTTTTCAGACCTGCCGCACGCGCCTGGCGCAGGATCTGTCCCATTTCCGGGTGATAGCCGCCGTAATACACGAAATCGATATTTTCTTTCTTCAGGCGCGCCACCAGCGTGGAGAAATCTTTCTCACCGGCGGTAATACCGTCGAAGAAGACCACGTTAGCGCCGCCTTTCTTCAGACCGTCCTGCACCGCGCGGGCCAGGCCTTCGCCATACTGCTGTTTGTCATGAATAACCGCGATATTCTTAGGTTTAACTTTATCGAGAATGTATTTCGCCGCAGTCGGGCCCTGATCGGAATCCAGACCGGTAGTGCGCAGGATTAACTGATAGCCGCGCGCGGTCAGCTCCGGCGCCGTTGCGGCCGGGGTGATCATCAGGATGCCTTCGTCTTCATAAATATCAGACGCTGGCTGCGTGGAGGAGGAGCAGAGGTGGCCGATGACATATTTCACGCCGTCGTTAACCACTTTGTTCGCCACCGCCACCGCTTGTTTCGGGTCGCAGGCATCGTCATATTTGGTGATAACCAGCTTGTTGCCTTTGATGCCGCCTTTGGCGTTGATATCGGCAACGGCCTGCTCGGCGCCGGTAAATTCCTGGTCGCCATATTGCGCTACCGGGCCAGACATGGCGCCCACCACGGCAATTTTAATATCTTCCGCCATCGCCATGCTGCTCATCGCCAGCGCAATCGCGCCTGCCAGTAACGCTTTACCCGTCATTTTCATCCTGAGGTTCCCCATTCTTGTGGTCATTGCAGTTGTGGTGTTGTTGTTTTTCGCTACTTTATTTCCGCTTCGCTTGTAAGCGCAGCATTTAATAATGGTTTTAAGCCCTGCCGCCTGGCTAAAAGCAGCATACTCTGCTAAAAACATACCCCATTTTTATGAATTTGGAATCACTATTTTTCACGTCAATTATGGCGGGGAGCGGTCAAAAAACATCCGCCGCGCCTGTCACGCGGCGGGTTATCGGGTTTTACCAGCCTGCGGGCAGATAACCGAAGGCGGAGAGCACCGCGTAAATCGCGCTGGCCACATAGAGCACAACAATCAGCGTCTGGATCAGCGGATGCGTACTCCACGTACACTGCCAGCGGGGCGAGAGCTCCCCATGACGACGCGCGCCGCGCAAAATAAGAATAGGCATAATGGAAAGGATCACGCCGCTGAACACGCCTGCAAAGTAGAGCGCGTTCACAAAAGAGACCATGCCGCTGTAGGCAAGCGCGAACGGCGGCAGCGCCACCACCGCCAGCACGCCGAGGCGTTTGAACGGCTGCGCGTCGTCGCCGAGGCGGAATTTATCGAAGATATTCGTCAGAAAGCTACCGCCCAGGCCCCAGTAAGAGGTGAGCATCGCGCAGAGCGCGAAAATATTGGCCGAGAAAAACGCCCATTCGCCCAGCGCGCGGCCCCAGGAGATGGTCGCCACTTCAGAGATGTTATCAAGCCCGCTCAGCGCGATAACCGAGAGCGGCACCAGCGCCAGCAGCGTAAAGGTGATAATCATCCCGACGATAATCGCTTTCGGCAGTTTTTCTGGTTTGTCGGCGAAGCCGCGCGCCATTTCCGGCACGATGTATTGCGCGGCGAAGCAGAACGCGGTGACGTTAAATACCGGCACCATATAGCGCCAGTCGCCATCCAGTAGCCAGCGCATCTGAGTAGACTCATGCAGCAGCGTGGCAATCACCAGCACCGCTATCATCACCACCATGCCGATGCTGATAAATTTCTCGCCGCGACCAATGGCTTTCAGGCCGAGCCAGAGAATACCTGCCGCCGGAATAAAGAAAATCAGGCTGCCGATGGCGGGCGACACGCCGATAAGCGAACTCAGAAGTTTGCCGCTGCCGGTCATGTAGGCGGTGAGCGCGCCGACGCTGTTGACGCATACCGAAGCAAACATCAGCCAGGCGCCGATGCGCCCGACGTAACGCCCCGCGAGACCGCTTAACTGCAAATGCGCGCGGGTGCGCAGCGTCGCTTCGGCGACATAAAGCATGGTGATAGTGGTCAGCACGCCGACGACGGCAAGCCAGAACAGAAGCGGCATAAAGCCCGCTTTGCTTGAGGCATAGGCGATAGAGAGGACGCCTGCGCCGATATTGGTGCCAACGATCATCGCCACGCCTTCGAGGAAGCTCAGTGATTTCGGTGATGACGCAGCCCGCTCTCGGGCCGCCCACAGTGAAGCGGAGGTTGTGTTTTCAGACATAGTTCTTCCTTAAATATCCGGCGGCTATCACCACCGGAAGCGGTTGTGTTCACGGTGTTTTATTGTGTTAGCAAGTGAGATATTTAAGCTTCGGGCCTGTCAGCCTCCCGAAGCGCGCTCCTTCGCAGGTTCCCCAAAGACGCGCCGTTATGGCCCGCTGCCGCGCGGCGGCCAGGCCATAAGGCGGGCGCCCTCGGGGTATTTCCTGTTTCGTGTTGCGGGACGGTTTTGTCTGCCTTGTGCGGTGGGTTGCTGCGCTTCCCCCCCTACGGGCTGTGGCGGGTAAGCCGTGCGTGCCCGCCGTTCAAACCGTTATCGCCGTTACCGCCCCAGCGCGCGGGAGAGGATCGCCAGCGCTTTGCTGAACTGCGCATCCGGAATAGTCAGCGGATACAGGAAGCGGATAACGTTGCCGTAAACGCCGCAGCTCAACAGCAGCAGCCCCTCTTCACGGGCGCGCGCCTGCACGTCCTGGGTAAACGACGGCGACGGCTTGCCGGTCTGCGGATCGTTGAATTCCACGGCCACCATTGAGCCCTGCCCGCGCACCTCCGCGATGGCCGGGCAATGCTGACGCGCCTGATTCAGCACTTCTTTCAGGTGCTGGCCCAGCTCGTTCGCGCGCTGGCACAGATTTTCCTCATCAATCACGTCCAGCACCGCATGCGCCGCCGCGACCGCCAGCGGGTTGCCCGCATAGGTGCCGCCGAGGCCGCCCGGGGCGGGCGCGTCCATCACCTCCGCTCGCCCCACCACGCCGGAAAGCGGCATACCGCCCGCCAGGCTTTTCGCCATCGTCAACAGGTCAGGCTTCACGCTGTAGTGTTCCATCGCGAACAGCTTGCCGGTGCGTGCGAAACCGGTCTGCACCTCATCGGCAATCAGCAGGATCCCGTGCTCGTCACAAAGCGCGCGCAGCGCCTGCATAAACGCGGGCGGCGCCACGTTAAAGCCGCCTTCGCCCTGAACCGGCTCCAGCACGATGGCCGCCACCTGATCCGGCGCGATATCCGCTTTGAAAATGCGCTCAAGGCTCGCCATCGCGTCGTCCACCGATACGCCGTGCAGTTCATTCGGGTACTGCGCGTGGAACACGGAGCCAGGGAACGGGCCGAAGCCGATTTTGTACGGCGCGACTTTGCCGGTCAGCGCCATTGTCATAAACGTGCGTCCGTGGAAGCCGCCGCCAAAGGTGATAAGGCCAGGACGACGGGTATACGCGCGGGCAATTTTCACGGCGTTTTCGACGGCTTCCGCGCCGGTGGTGAAGAAAGCGGTTTTCGCCGGGCCGTCAATGGGCGCGCGTCCGTTGATGCGCTCGGCCAGCGACACATAACTTTCGTAGGGCACAATCTGGTACGCCGTATGGGTAAAGGCGCGCAGCTGGTTTTCGATGGCTTCCACGACGCGCGGGTGGCGATGGCCGGTGTTCAGCACCGCGATGCCTGCCGCGAAGTCGATAATCTCGTTGCCTTCCACGTCCCACAGGGTGGCGTTTTCGGCTTTTTCGGCATAGAAGCCGCACATGACGCCGACGCCACGTGGGGTGGCGCTCTGACGACGTTGGTTCAATTCTGAATTTTTCACCCGCATTCTCCTGCTGATAAACGTCACTTTTTAGCAACAAACCTGAAACAGTGACGTTTATTTACCCAGGCTATGGCCCTATAATCGAGTACCAGTTTCGAATAAATGAGGGATCCAATTGCATTCTTTAGTGTCCGATCTCTTATTACTTCGTCTCGGTGAACAACGCGACGAGCGCCTGCATAAGCGGCTTTATAACGCGCTGCGCCTGACTATTCTCGACGGTAGCCTGCCGCCGCAAAGCCGTCTGCCCGCGTCCCGGGATCTTGCCCAGCAGCTCGGCCTTTCTCGAAACACAGTTTTAACAGTTTATGAACAATTGCTGGCGGAAGGATATGTGACGTCACGCGCTGGCAGCGGAACATTCGTCGCCGGAATGCTGCCGGACAGCCTGTTATCTGCGCCGCCGGTGGCGCAAGGGGAGCACGATCGCGTACCGCCCGCAGGCTTCTCTTCACGCGGAAAAACGCTGCTCGGGCAGGTGAGCGCCAGCCCAAAACAGTGGGGCGCGTTTATTCCTGGCGTGCCGGATGTCCACGCGTTTCCACATCAGCTCTTCAGTAAAATCCAGGCGCGACTCAGTCGCCGTCCAACCCCGCAGCGCCTCACCTATAGCTGTCAGGGCGGCACACCGGAGCTGCAACGCGCGCTGGTCGATTATTTGCGGGTGTCGCGCTCGGTGCACTGCACTGCCGACCAGGTGCTGATCACTGAAGGCATCCACCAGGCTATCGATCTTGTGGCGCGCATGCTGTGCGATCACGGCGATGTGGCGTGGGTAGAGGAGCCGTCGTACTGGGGCATCCGCCATGTATTGCAGATGAACGAGGTGAATATCGCGCCGGTGATGGTCGACCGCGCGGGCATGGTGCCGCCAGCGCGCCGGGAGACGCCGCCGCGGCTGATTTTCGTCACGCCGTCGCACCAGTACCCGCTCGGGGCGGTGATGAGCCTGGAGCGCCGCCAGCGGCTGCTGACGCTGGCGCGCCAGACCGGCAGCTGGATTGTGGAAGACGATTACGACAGCGAATTTCGCTTCTCAGGCCAGCCAATCCCGGCATTACAGGGGCTCGTGGCCGACCCGCCGGTGATTTACATCGGCACCTTCAGCAAAACGCTTTATCCGGGCCTGCGCATCGGCTATGTGGTGTTGCCGCGCGCGCTGGCGCAGGAGATGAAAACCGCGCATGCGGAGCTCTATCGCGGCGGACATTCGATTATCCAGGCGGCGCTGGCGGAGTTTATCGAGGCGGGGCATTACAGCGCGCATATCCGGCGTATGCGGCTGCTGTATGGCCGTCGCCGGGCCTGCCTGACCGCGCTTATCACGCGCTATCTTGGCCCGCAGGCGCTGTCAGATTTCAGCGATAATGCCGGGCTGCATCTGGTGCTGAATCTGCCGGATGACGCCGACGATGTGGCGATCGCCCGGCTCGCCAACGAACGCGATATTCTGGTGCGTCCGCTCTCGCGCTATTACCTGACGGAAAACCGGCGGCGTGGTCTGCTGATGGGCTTCGCCTGCGTGGCGGAAGAGAAAATGGAGGGCGCGTTTAAAGCGCTGCTGGCGTGTATTGAGGCAGCGTACCCGCAACTTATCCGGTACGCCTGAAACAAAACACCCCGCTTAAGGCGGGGTGTCATCAGGCTGCGTGGCTCAGGCTTCTATCGCGGCGCGCAGTTTTTTCATCGCATTTTTTTCAAGCTGACGTACGCGCTCGGCGGAAACGCCGTAGCGATCGGCCAGCTCCTGCAGCGTGCTTTTGTTGTCTTCGTCCAGCCAGCGCGCGCGAATGATCTGCTGGCTGCGCTCGTCGAGACCCTGCATGGCGTCGGTCAGTTTGTCGGCGGCGTGCTCTTCCCAGTTGTCATCCTCAATGCCGTCAGCAAAGTTGGAAGACTTGTCCTGAAGGTACAGCACCGGGGCCATCGGCTGGCTGTCGCCCGCGTCATCGTCTGATGACATATCAAACGTCATATCCTGCGCGGCCATACGCGATTCCATTTCGCGCACATCTTTGCTGGAGACACCGAGCTCACGAGCCACCATTTCCACTTCGTCCTGGTTAAACCAGCCCAGACGCTGCTTCGTTTTACGCAGGTTAAAGAACAGCTTACGCTGCGCTTTAGTGGTAGCGACTTTCACGATGCGCCAGTTACGCAGCACATATTCGTGGATCTCCGCTTTGATCCAGTGCACGGCGAAGGAAACCAGACGCACGCCTACTTCCGGGTTGAAGCGACGCACCGCTTTCATCAGGCCGATATTGCCTTCCTGAATCAGATCCGCCTGCGGCAGGCCATAGCCCGCATAGTTACGAGCGATATGAACAACAAAACGCAGGTGGGACAGGATCAGCTTTTTCGCTGCTTCCAGATCGCCCTGGTAATGCAGCTTTTCAGCCAGTGCCCGCTCTTCGTCTGCCGATAACATCGGCCAGGCGTTGGCCGCCCGGATATACGACTCCAGGTTACCGACCGGGGCTAAAGCTAAAGTTTGCATTTCTTTGGTCATTCAAATCCTCTCAATCGACATCGGACTGGCGTTCGTCCCCATCAGGCAACAAACGGGCCAGCATGGTTGAGCAACGAGACTATCAGCCACTCTTTTATCAGACCGTGATTTTATCCACAAGTTCCCTTAAGGCTTGTGTATAAATTACGCACAAAATGTGACATTGCTATGAAAAAGCGTGGGCAGGAGAAGCGGAATTCATCGGTACGTATCCCCTGCTGACGGGAACTCGTAGCAGGGGATGATTATAACAAATATTTTTTATTCCGGAGTAAAGTGACGTAAATGTTGCACGGTCGCAAGCCAGGCGGCTGCCCAGCCAATCATCGAGCAGACCAGCAGCAGCAACAGGCATTCATCAAAAGATAACCCGCTGATTTCAAACGTCGTTCCGAAAACTTTCGCCACATCCGTCACGGCGGCGGATAACCGCATCACCAAAATTTCTGACAGAATCAGTGAAAGTAATGCGCCGGTAAAACCGAGCAGCGCGCCGCCGTAAAGGAACGGGCGCAGAATAAAACCATCCGTCGCGCCAATCAGTTTTTGCACATTAATCGTGTCGCGACGCGCGAAAATGCTCAGGCGCACGCTGTTGCCGATGACGAGGAACACCGCCGCCACCATCAATACGCCAATCATCGCCGCCACGCGGCCGACCAACCCGGTGAGCGCCGCAAGCCGCGCGAACCAGCTGTCATCCATACGGACTTCGTCAACGCCCTGCAACCGCGCCACGCGATCGCGCAGCGTATTAAGCGCCTCGCTGCTCTGGAAATCGAGCTTCGGCTCGACCACGACTACTGCTGGCAGCGGGTTTTCTTCCAGCATATCGAGCGCGCCGCCAAAGCCTGACCAGTTGCGGAACTCGCCCAGCGCTTCGTCGCGCGACAGGTAATTGACCTTCGCCACGCCCGGTTCGGCCTGAAGCTGGCCCACCACCTGCTGCGCGGCATTATCGTCGAGCGTTTTATCGAGATAAACGGTTATCTGCGGCGACGGGTAATACTGGGTCGCCGCCTCGCTGACGTTTTTGTACACCATGTAGCAGACGCTCGGCAGCGTCAGCGAAATGGCGATCACCATGATGGTTAAAAACGTGGCGAGCGGTTTGCTTTTCAGATCGGCAAGCGCGCCCTGCCAGGCGTAACGCACCTGTTCATTGATGCCGCCCTGCCGCGATTTGCCTTTGACGTTGGAGCCTTTATTTCGCTTCTGCACAGGCCGTCCTGTTTCACCGGAGGAACGCTGTTTACGGAAATTATCCAGCTTGTTGCTAAAGCGCCGAATTTCATTCAGCGCATCACGTTTATTCACCAACACGGCCTCCATGCAAATGCCCTTCGCTCAGGGTGAGCACCGGGTAACTGCGCCGTGAGATAAGCCCGGTGTCGTGCGTCGCCATCAGTACCGTCACCCCGACGCGGTTAAACTCTTCGAAAAGACGCAGAATGCCTTCCGAGAGAGCGTCGTCCAGGTTACCCGTCGGTTCATCCGCCAGCAGCACCGCCGGTTTATTGACCACCGCACGGGCGATCCCCACACGCTGCTGTTCACCGCCAGAGAGCTGGATCGGGAAATTTTTCGCTTTGTCCAGCAGGCCGACTTTATCCAGCGCCGCCGAGACGCGACGGCGAATATCTTCGCCGCTGGCGCCTGCGATGATCAGCGGGATCGCCACATTATCGTAGACGGTTCTGTCCATCAGCAGATGGTGATCCTGAAAAATCATGCCGATCTGGCGACGCAGAAACGGCACTTCACGGTTTTTCAGGCGGCTAATATCATGGCCGCCAAACCAGATTTTTCCGGCGCTGGGCCGTTCGATACCGCAAATCAGCTTCAGCAGCGTACTCTTACCGGCGCCGGAGTGGCCGGTAAGAAAAGACATCTCGCCAGGCCGCAGGTGGAACGTGACCCCCTGCAGCGCTTGTCTCCCACCGAGATAGGCTTTGCTGACATGTTCAAAGCGAATCATGGTTAATCCTCTCGGGCAAAAAGTGCCTCAATAAAGTCGCCCGCGTTAAACGGACGCAAATCTTCAATACGTTCGCCCACGCCAATGTAGCGAATCGGAATGCCAAACTGGTCGGCCACCGAGAAGATAACGCCGCCTTTGGCGGTGCCGTCCAGTTTGGTGAGCGTAATGCCGGTGAGCCCGACGGCCTCGTGGAACAGCTTCGCCTGGCTTACTGCATTCTGACCGGTGCTGGCGTCGATGGTCAGCATCACTTCATGCGGCGCGTTCTCGTCGAGCTTTTTCATCACGCGGACAATTTTTTTCAGCTCTTCCATCAGGTGCGATTTATTCTGCAAACGCCCGGCGGTGTCGGCAATCAGCACGTCAACGCCGCGCGCTTTCGCCGCCTGGATGGCGTCGAAAATCACTGAGGCGGAATCGGCGCCGGTATGCTGCGCGATAACCGGAATGTTATTGCGCTGGCCCCAGACCTGGAGCTGTTCCACCGCCGCCGCGCGGAAGGTATCTCCCGCCGCCAGCATGACCGACTTGCCTTGCTGCTCAAACTGACGCGCCAGCTTGCCGATGGTGGTGGTTTTACCCACGCCGTTGACGCCGACCATCAGGATAACGAAAGGCGTTTTGCCTTCCACGTTTAACGGCTCGTCCACTTTGGCGAGAATTTCGCCCATCTCATCTTTCAGCAGGCCGTAAAGGGCTTCTGCATCACGCAACTGCTTGCGGCTCGCGCCTTCAGTCAGACTGGCGATAATTTTCCGGGTGGTATCGACGCCCACATCGGCAATCAGTAACTGCTCTTCCAGCTCCTCGAACAGATCGTCGTCGATTTTTTTGCCGCGGAACAGACTGATAAATCCGGAACCGAGATTTTCTTTCGTTTTCAGCAGGCTGCGTTTAAGACGCGCGAAGAAACCCTCTTTAGTCGGCTTCTCCTGCTCAGCGACTGGCGCAGCGTCTTCGACAGCCTCCGGCTCGGTTTCGAGCGCCGCTTCCGGGTCAGCCGCCAGCGCAGCCAGCTCTTCTTCGCTAATCGGCGCGTCTTGCGCAATCTCGTCTTCACCGCGCGAAACGTCTGGCGCCGCAGGCTCGATGACCGGCTCTTCAACCTCAATGACCGGCTCTTCATCGGCGAGCGTGTCAATAGCAGCCGTCTCTTCGATAACGTCTTCTTCAACAATTTCAACAATCGTCTCGCGGGCCGTCTCTTCCGGTATCGTTTCGGCAACCGGCTCAGGCGTTATCTCGACCGGCGTGCGGTTTTCTTCCTGCTCCGGCAGCCACTCTTCGGCTTCCACCACCGGCGGCGCTACCGCCTGCGGCTGCTCCGGCTCGGGCTGTACGGGAGCCGCAACCGGCTCCGGCAGCTGTGCCTTTTCCTGCTCTTCATGAACGACGCTTTCGCTGACTGCGACCACGTCGTCGGCGAATTTTTCAGACTCCGCCAGGGAGTGCGTCGTCTCTTCAGCGGTTGTCTGCGAGTCAGGCTCAACGCGCTCTTCTGTCGCCGCGGGTTGTTCTGTTACTTTTTGTTGTTCGGCTTCAGTTTCTGCCTGCTCTTTCTGGCCAAAACCGAGCCAGGAAAAAAAGCCACGTTTCTTCTCTTTTGCCATTGGCGAATGCACTCCTCGCGGTTAATACATGGCGCAGTCCCGTCGTCTGGCTCAGGGTACTGAAAAAATTGCGAATGAATAAGTTAGTCTACCACTTTCCCGCCGGGGCGGCATACCGCCGCACGGAGGTTTCGCCCGCCCGTTTGCGCCGCTAGAATAGCAGCCCAGACTGAAAAGCGTGTGAGCATAATGAAGAAACCAACCTCATCAGGTAGCGGCCAGATCCGCATCATTGGCGGACAGTGGCGCGGCAGAAAGCTGCCCGTGCCTGACAGCCCCGGCCTGCGCCCGACCACCGACCGCGTGCGCGAAACCTTATTTAACTGGCTGGCGCCTTATCTGGTTGGCGCGCGCTGCCTGGATTGCTTCGCGGGAAGCGGCGCGCTGGGCCTGGAGGCCCTCTCCCGTTACGCCGCCAGCGCGACGTTGCTGGAAATGGAGCGCGGCGTCGCGCAGCAGCTTCAGAAAAACCTTGCTACGCTCAAATCCAGCGCCGGGAAGGTAGTGAACGCTAACACACTTAACTTTCTCAATCAGAATGGCGAGCCGCACGACATCGTGTTTGTCGACCCGCCGTTTCGCAAAGGGCTGCTGGAAGAGACGTTAACCCTGCTGGAAACGCGCGGCTGGCTGGCGCCGCAGGCGCTGATTTATGTTGAAAGCGAAGTGGAAAATGGCCTGCCGCCGGTGCCTGCCAGCTGGCAGTTACACCGGGAAAAAGTCGCAGGCCAGGTGGCTTACCGGCTCTATCTGCGCGAGACACAAGGAGAGGAACATGCTGATTAATCTGGGTCGTCTGCTGATGCTGGGCGTGTGGGGCTTTCTGGTGCTGAACCTGATCCAGCCATTCCCGCGTCCGCTAAATATTTTCGTCAACGTGGCGTTATTTTTCATGATAATCATGCATATTCTGCAATTATCGCTGCTGCGCGCCACACAGCCTAAAGACGCCCCGCCGTTAAGCCGCTTTGAGCAGGCGCGTATTTTTATCTTCGGCGTATTTGAACTGATCGCCTGGCAGAAAAAGCAGAAAACGCCGCGTTAACGCGCGCACATCCAGGGCAGGTAAGCGAAGCGCCCCGCCTTGCTGCGTTGTTAACGCGCAGGCGCGGGCACAAACTCCAGAAACCGCGAGCCCTGATACACCAGCCGCCCCTGGTCGCCGACCGTTAGCTGGTGATAATGGGCTTCATCCAGCCGAAATCGCATCTCCGCCCCGCCTTCCTGCGGGCGAAACGTCGCCTCATACCGCACGGTTTGCGCAGGCGGCGCGACCTGTTGTTCACGCGAAAGCCTTCCGGTAGCGGGTTTTTCCCGCTTGCTGGCGACGACCACGTCTTCCTGTGTGACCGGGGCCGCGTCATTTTCTGTTTTCTCGCGCCGCTGCTGTACATAACGAAAAGAGGCGGCCGCGACGATTAACGCAATGATAACAATGAAAAAAAGCGGTGGCTTACTCATGATGAATTCCGGCGGCTCAGATCTTTTTAAGAATACCCCGCAGCGCCAGGCGTTGTCATCCCGGCCGTCTGACCACTAGACTGAAATGAAGGGCCGCGCGTCACATGCGCACGTTACAATAACTGAATCAGGGACTTATCATGCTTTGGTCGTTTATTGCTGTCTTTTTATCCGGTTGGCTGTATGTCGATGCGTCTTACCGCGGCGCGACCTGGCAACGCTGGGTGTTTAAACCCTTAACGCTGTTGTTGCTGCTGTTGCTGGGCTGGCAGGCGCCGCTAACAAGCCCGACAGGTTATCTGGTGCTGGCAGGGCTGGTGGCGACGCTCGCGGGCGACGCGCTGATGCTGTTGCCGCGCCAGCGGTTGCTCTACGCCTTCGGCGCATTTTTCCTGTCGCACCTGCTTTACACCATCTGGTTCGCCAGCCAGATGACGCTGTCGTTTTTCTGGCCGCTGCCGCTGGCGTTGCTGGTGATTGGCGTGGCGCTGATCGCCACTATCTGGACTCGCCTTGATGAACTGCGCTGGCCCATTTGCACCTATATCGGCATGACGCTCGTCATGGTGTGGCTCGCGGGCGAGCTCTATTTCTTCCGCCCGACCGACACCAGCTTCTCAGGCTTTGTGGGCGCAGCGCTGCTGCTGTTGAACGCGATCATCTGGCTCGGCAGCCATTACCGTAAGCGCTTTACCGCAGACAGCGCGATTGCGGCGGCGTGTTACTTCGCGGGCCACTTTATGATTGTCCGCGCGCTCTATATCTGACCGACGGGCGGTGAAATTCCGCCCACAATATTCTTGACTCTGGAGTCGACTCCAGAGTGTATGCTCCGGTAATGAGAAAATTATCATTACCGGAGGCGCCATGAGCACCCCTTCTGAAAAGCCCCGCGTGACCCCGCAGTTTGCCAAAATGACGCTGACGCCCATGCCGCAGAAACCGTCTGGTGGCGAAGCGCCCTGCTGTTCGGGCGCCTGTGACGCCCCGCAACCGGTGGTTGAAGCCACAGGCGCGCTGCGCTGGCAGGTCGCCGGTATGGACTGCGCCGCCTGCGCGCGCAAAGTGGAAAACGCGGTGCGCCAGGTGGCGCAGGTGCGTCACGTTCAGGTGCTGTTCGCGACCGAAAAACTGGTGGTGGACGCGCCGCCCTCGCAGCGCGAGGCCATCGAACAGGCGGTACGCGCCGCCGGTTATACGCTGCGCGACATGCACACCGCCGCGCCCGCCGCCTCATCAGCCTGGCGCGAAAACCTGCCGATCCTCATTATCGCCGCGCTGATGGCGCTGAGCTGGACGCTGGAGCAGTTTCACCCGCAGGCGGGCCGCGCGGCGTTTATCGTCACGACGCTGGTCGGCCTGTTCCCGGTCGCCCGTCAGGCGTGGCGTCTGACGCGCAGCGGCAATCCTTTCGCCATCGAAACGCTGATGAGCGTCGCCGCCACCGGCGCGCTGATCATCGGCGCCAGCGAAGAGGCGGCGATGGTGCTACTGCTCTATTTAGTGGGCGAACGGCTGGAAGGCTGGGCGGCGAACCGCGCGCGCAGCGGCGTCAGCGCACTGGTAGCGCTGCGCCCGGAAACCGCGGTGCGGCTGCGCGGCGACGCCCGTGAAACGGTCGCGATAAGCGCGCTTCAGCCCGGCGATGTGATTGAAGTGGCCGCAGGCGGGCGGCTCCCGGCCGATGGCAAACTGCTTGGCGCGGCGGCGAGTTTCGATGAGAGCGCGCTGACCGGCGAATCGCTCCCCGTTGAGCATCAGCCGGGCGATAACATTCCGGCGGGCGCCACAAGCGTTGACCGGCTCGTCTCGCTGGAAGTGACCTCGCGCCCCGGTGAGAGCGCCATTGACCGGATTCTGCATCTGATTGAAGAGGCAGAAGCGAAGCGCGCGCCAATTGAGCGTTTTATCGATCGCTTCAGCCGCCTTTATACCCCGGCCATTATGGCAGCGGCGCTGCTGACCGCGCTTATCCCGCCGCTACTGTTCGCCGCCCCCTGGCTGCCCTGGATTTACAAAGCGCTGGCGCTGCTGCTGATTGGCTGCCCGTGCGCGCTGGTGATTTCGACGCCTGCGGCCATTACGTCTGGCCTTGCCGCCGCCACGCGTTTCGGAGCGTTGATTAAAGGCGGCGCGGCGCTGGAGGCGCTCGGGTGCGTCGAGCAGATAGCGTTTGATAAGACCGGCACGCTCACCGCCGGTACGCCGCAAGTGACGGCAATCTCTCCGGTTACCGGGCTGGAAGCGGACGCCCTGCTGGCCTTCGCCGCCGCCGTGGAACAGGGCAGCACGCATCCGCTGGCGCAGGCGGTCGTGCGCGAGGCGAGCGAGCGCGGCGTGGCCGTGTTGCGCGCCGGGGAACAGCGCACACTGGCGGGTGTGGGCGTCGAAGCGCAGGTGGAAGGCCGCCGCGTGCGTATTAGCGCGCCGGATAAAGTCTCCATTGCGTTGCCAGACGAGTGGCGGCAGCGCATCCGCGATGAGGAGGCGCAGGGGCAGACGGTTATCGTCGTGACCGCAAGCGATCAGCTTCTTGGCACGCTGGCGCTGCGCGACACGCAGCGCGCCGACGCCCGTGACGCAGTAGGAAAACTGCGCGCGATGGGCATTCAAAGCGTGATGCTGACGGGCGATAACCCGCGCGCGGCGGCGGCTATCGCAAAAGCGCTCGGCATGGATTATCGCGCCGGGCTGCTGCCTGCCGATAAGGTCGGGCAGGTGAATACGCTCAATGCCCGCGCGCCGCTGGCGGTGGTGGGCGACGGCATTAACGACGCGCCCGCGATGAAAGCCGCCACGATTGGCATCGCAATGGGCAGCGGCACTGATGTGGCGCTGGAAGCCGCCGACGCGGCGCTGACGCATAACCGTCTCGCGGCGCTGCCGGAGATGATCGCCCTGGCCCGCGCCACGCACCGCAATATTCGCCAGAACATCGCGATTGCGCTGGGGTTAAAGGCGGTTTTCCTCGTCACGACGCTGCTCGGGTTAACCGGCCTGTGGCTGGCGGTGCTGGCCGACACTGGCGCGACGGTGTTAGTGACCGCCAATGCGTTAAGGCTGTTGCGCCGACGAGGCTGAAGGGAATGTGGTGCACACGGCGGGTAAGCGCGCTTACCCACCCTGCGCGGTCTGGAAGGCAAATGCTATGACCCGTCGTTTGCAGGGCGGGTAAACAGCGCGCATACCCGCCCTTTTGCAAACACAGCCCGCTTACATCATTCCTAATATGCGCGGCAGCCAGAGCGATATCGCCGGAATATAAGTCACCATCGCCAGTACAATCAGCAATATGCCGTAGAACGGCAACATCGCGCGCACCACGGTTTCGATATTCTTCTTGCTCACGGCGCTGGCGACAAACAGCACCGAGCCCACCGGCGGCGTAATCAGGCCGATCCCGAGGTTCACCATCATGATCATCCCGAAATGCACCGGATCGATGCCAAGCTGATTGGTGACCGGCAGCAACACCGGCGTCAGGATCAAAATGATCGGCGCCATATCCATCAATGTGCCGATGAGCAGCAGCATAATGTTGAGATACATCAGGATGACGTATTTGTTATCCGAAAGCGTGGTGAAAAACTCGGTAATGCGCATCGGCAACTGCATGTACGTCATCACTGCGCCGAAAGCGGATGCAAAACCAATGAGGATCATGACAATCGTTACCGTTTTCACGGTGCGGAACATCAGCTTCGGCAGTTCGCTCCACTTATAGTCGCGATAGATAAACATCGTCACGAAAAATGCCCACAGACAGGCCACCGCTGCCGATTCCGTGGCGGTAAATATGCCACTCAGAATCCCGCCCAGAATGATGACCACCGTCATCAGCCCCCACAGCGCGTCGACGAAAATCTTCAGCGCCTGCTTAAACGGAATCCGCTCGCCCTTCGGGTAGCCGCGCCGCCGGGCGAAGGCAATGCAAAGGACCATCAGGCTCAGGCCCAGCAGCAGCCCCGGCATTACGCCTGCAATAAACAGCGTCGCGATTGACACCGTACCGCCCGCCGCCAGCGAGTAAATCACAGAGTTATGGCTGGGCGGGATGAGGATCGCCTGCACCGAGCCGCTTGCCGTCACCGCCGCCGCGTATTCGCGCGGGTAACCCTTCTTTTCCATCTCCGGGATCATCACGCTGCCGATAGAAGCGGTATCCGCCACCGAAGAGCCGGAGATCGCGCCAAAAAACGTCGAGGCGACGATATTCACCAGCGACAGCCCGCCGCGGATAAAGCCCACAAACAGATAGGCGAAGTTCACCAGCCGCCGGGCGATGCCGCCTTCCGCCATAATCGCGCCCGCCAGAATAAAAAACGGGATCGCCAGCAGCGTGAATTTGTTAACGCCGCTGGTTATCTGGATCATTAACGCCTCCAGCGGCAGGTCTATCCAGAGCGCGCCTGCAATGGCGCTCAGACCCACCGCGAAAGCGACCGGCATTCCCAGCGCCAGCAGCACGGCAAGCGTGGCCAGTAAGATAAAAGCGTCCATGGTGTTCCCCGTCAGCTATGGTTGCCAATCAGCACGACCGGACGGTTCTCCTGGGAACCGAACAGCAGTCGCTCGATGACGAACAGAATCATGATCGCCGAGCCAATCGGCAGCGGCAGGTAGCTTTCTCCTGAGGTCAGCACCGGGAATTCCGCGACCGGCTGCTCCCAGAGTTCCATACACAGCAGGGCGCTGTACCAGAACATCACCAGCGAGATAATCAGCATCAGCAGGTCGACGATGCGCGCGCAGACCCGCTGCGCGAACGCGGGCAGACGGTCAGTAAGCATGTTTACCGCGATGTGCGAGCCCGCGCGATATCCTACCGCCGCGCCGATAAACGTGAACGTGACCATGCAGATAATGGCGACCGGCTCAGGCCAGGATTCGCCGCGATTAAGTACGTAGCGTGAGAAAATACCCACCGGGATAACGACCGTCATAATCAACAGCGCAAACCCGGCCACCACCATGGCAAGCAGGTACAGGCGATCCATCCAGACCAGAAAGAATCGGGACATAACAACTCCGCAGAGGGTAAGGCGCCGGGGCTGGCCCGGCGCGCAGGATCATTTAACGTCGGCGATCGCCTTCATGAGTTCCTGGTGTTTCGCGCCATACTGTTCGCGCACCGGCTCCGTCGCTTTCACGAAATACGCTTTATCAATGTCATGGAACTGCACGCCGCCTGCTTTCATTTTGTCGAGGGCCTGTTTGTTATACGCGTTCCACAGTTCGCGCTGTTCCATTTGCGCCTCGCGGGCGAGGGTCAGGATTTTCTGCTGCTGCTCGGGCTTGAGCTTGTCCCACTTCACTTTGGAGTAGAGCAGCATTTCGGGGATGATAAAGTGGCCGCTCAGGGTGTAGTGTTTGGCGACCGGCAGGTAATTGTGGGCGATATAGGTGGGTGGGTTGTTTTCCGCGCCGTCGATAACGCCGGTTTGCAGACCGCTGTAAACTTCGCTCACGCCCATCGCAACGGCGTTCGCGCCCATCGCTTTCAGCGTGCCGATAGCGACAGGGCTGCCCTGGACACGAATTTTCATGCCCTGTAAATCTTCAGGCTTAATGACCGGATTTTTGGTGATTAAGTTGCGGGTGCCGGAATCCATCCAGCCTAAAAAAACCAGCCGCGACTTCGGGTTGCTGGTGAGCTTATCGCCGATTTGCTTACCAATATCGCCATCAATGACCTTATGCATATGGTCTTCATCGCGAAAGACATAGGGCAGCGTAAAAACCTCGATCTCCGGCAAAATCGCCGCGACGGGCGCCATTGAGACGCGGATCATGTCGAGAGCGCCCATCTGCGCCTGCTCAATCATCTGCTTCTCATCGCCCAGCACGCCTCCCGGAAACACTTTGATCTCCAGATCGCCATTAGTTTGTTGTTTTAATTTTTCACCCATGTTTTGCACAGCGACGATGTTCGGATACCCCTGCGGGTGAACATCAGCCGCTTTAATCACTTGCGCGTGAAGGGCAGGCGCAAACAGCAGTGACGCGGTGGACAGGCACAGACCGGCGAAAGCCGGAATAAATCGCTTTTTCATCGGGTCGCTCCAGAAGGTATGGACAGGCTAGTTATAAAACGGCGTTTTGATTTGACGGTTATAAACTAGACGACGTCCTGTAAAGCCGGGGTGAAGCGCCTCACAAAAGCAACAAGTCTGAAACAAGGGTTTAAAAAGAATGTGACGCAGGTTCAGAAAGCCACGCTGAGCGGCTTCCGAAGAGGTTACTGGCCTTTACGCAGCAGATAGCGATACGGCAGCGTTTCGGTTTGCGACGCTATCAGTTCATGCTCCATAAAACGGCAGAAACCGGGAATATCGCGGGTTGTCGCCGGATCGTCGGCCACGATCAGCAGCGTTTCGCCAGGCTGCATATGGCGCACCGTTTTACGAACCATCATTACCGGCTCAGGGCAGCGCAGCCCGAGGGCGTCAAGGGTGTGGTCAGGGTTGGCGAACAGATCGGTCATGCTTCTCTCGGGATAGTGAAAAACCGCTTTAGTTTACGCGCCGTTTTTAGCGACGCAACACATGTGAACGATTGCGTTAAAATTAACCATTGCATTGACGATACAAAGCAGTATCATGCGGCGGCTTTTGCGCAAACGTACTGCGTCTGCCTTGTGCGTGAAGATGAACTGGGTTCCCTCACCCCAACTAACAAAAAGGTCACAATATGACTCCCTTTACTCCTGGTCAGCGCCGCAATGCGCTCGTCTGGCTTTCGTTGTTTCATTTGCTGGTCATCACCTCCAGTAACTATCTGGTACAGCTGCCAGTCTCCATTTTTGGTTTTCACACCACCTGGGGCGCGTTTAGCTTTCCGTTTATTTTTCTCGCCACCGATCTGACCGTGCGCATTTTCGGCGCGCCGCTGGCACGACGCATTATTTTCGCTGTGATGGTGCCTGCGCTGCTCGTCTCCTACGTCATCTCCTCGCTGTTCTACATGGGCAGCTGGCAGGGGTTCGGCGCGCTGGCGCACTTCAACCTGTTTGTGGCGCGCATCGCGACCGCGAGCTTTATGGCGTATGCGCTGGGGCAAATTCTCGATGTGCATGTCTTTAACCGCCTGCGCCAGAGCCCGCGCTGGTGGCTCGCGCCGGGCGCGTCGCTGCTGCTTGGCAACGTCAGCGATACGCTGTCGTTTTTCTTTATCGCCTTCTGGCGCAGCCCGGACCCGTTTATGGCCGAGCACTGGATGGAAATCGCGCTGGTGGACTACACCTTCAAGGTGCTTATCAGCCTGATTTTCTTCCTGCCGATGTATGGCGTTCTGCTGAATATGCTGTTGAAAAAGCTGGCGGATAAATCCGATTTCCGCGTGCTGCAGCGCGGTTAAAGGTTCACGGAATTTCTTGTGTTAAGATGCAGGGACGGGTCGTAACGACCGTCTCTTGTAAAGGAATAAGTGAATGCGCAATCTGGTGAAATATGTCGGTATTGGCCTGCTGGTGATGGGGCTTGCCGCCTGCGACAACAAAGACAGCAACGCGCCGGCCAGCGCCGGTGCTTCACAGAGCGAAGCCTCCGGCCAGCCGATAAGCCTGCTGGACGGTAAACTGAGCTTCTCCCTGCCGGCCGATATGACCGATCAGAGCGGTAAGGTCGGCACGCAGGCAAACAACATGCATGTCTACTCCGACGCCACCGGTCAGAAAGCGGTTATCGTTATCGTCGGCGAGAAAAGCCAGGAGTCGCTGGAAGTGCTGGCGAAGCGTCTGGAAGATCAGCAACGCGCCCGCGACCCGCAACTGCAGGTCGTCACCAATAAAGCGATTGAAGTTAAAGGCCAGAAGCTGCAGCAGCTTGACACCGTCATCTCTGCCAAAGGCCAGACCGCCTACTCTTCCGTGGTGCTGGGCAACGTGGATAACCAACTGCTGACCCTGCAAATCACGCTGCCTGCCGACAACCAGCAGCAGGCGCAGAGCACGGCAGAAAACATCATCAACACCATCGTGGTGAAATAAGTCGCGATAAAAACGTGCTTACCTTAACGGCCTGCCCTTTTACGGGGCGGGCCGTTTTTTTAAGCGCACGCTCAACAGAATGGCGAGCATCACCAGCCCTGCCGCCGCCAGATAAATCGCCGGTACGCCCGCCCAGGCCATCAGCACGCCCGCCGCAGGGCCGGTTATCCCAAGCGACAGATCCATAAACAGCGTATAAGTGGCGAGCGCCGCGCCCTGATTACTCTGGGGAACGGCTTTCACCGCCACGACGCCGAGCGCCGGGAACACCAGCGAAAAGCCCGCCCCCGCGAGGAAAGTGCCCACCTTCGCCATCCACGGACAGACCGCCAGACCGACCAGCAACAGCCCCAGCGTTTCCACCACGCCGCATATCAGCGTCACGTTAATGCCGCCCAGCCGGTTAATGGCATTCGGAAACAGCAGCCGCGTGCCGACGAACGCACCGCTGAAGAGCGTCAGAGCGAAGGCCGCGCCGTCCCAGCCTTTCGCCTGGTAGAAGAGCGTAATAAAGGTGGCGATCACCCCAAAGCCGGATGTCGTGAGCGCCAGCGCCATGCCGAACGGCCAGACCTTACCGAGCACCGCACAAAACGGCAGCGGCTTGCCTTTGCTGGCTTTCACCGCCGGGCGCGGCAACGCTAACACGATCCCAACCAGCGCCACGCCCATAATCACACCCGCCACCAGCGGCAGACCGCCCAGCCGGTAGCACAGCGCGCCGAGCGGCGCGCCGACCGCCATCGCCCCATAGGTGACGACGCCGTTCCAGGAGATGACTTTACCGATATGCGCCGAGCCGACCACGCCGACGCCCCAGAGCGTCGAGCCGGTACCCGCGCAGCTCTGCCCGAAGCCCAGCACCACCCGCCCGAGACACAGCAGCACCAGCGATACCAGCGGCCAGCCGCCGCCCCACCACGCCAGAAAATAGCTCGCGCCACTCAGCAGGCAGCCGAACATACCGACGATAACGACGGTTTTCGGCCCCCAGAGATCGGCATAGCGCCCGGCATGAGGACGACTTATCAGCGTGGCGATATACTGCAGGCTGATAACAAGCCCCGCCCAGAACGGACTAAAACCCATGACATCATGGACGTAGCCGGGCAGTACCGCCAGCGGCAGGCCAATGGTCAGAAAGGTAGCGAAGTTAAAGATAACGATGGAGACGATTTTCAGGTTCAGCCGCAGGCCGCTTAATGCGGGTTCGGCGCAGACATCCGGCATGACATTTCACTTTTTCAGCAACAGCGGTAGCGTCAGTATAAACCTGATATTTCCTGCAACGGAAATGCCAGGCTTTCAGACTTCCCCCCTGCGGCGCAATACCCAATGCGCACTACACTAAGAAAGCCCTCATAAAAGGAATTGGTTATGATTGGTCCACAACGTCCCCAACAAGATAAAGTCGGCCTGCATATGCTGCAAAAGCTGGCGGCGCTGGTCATTATTCTGGCGGGCATTCACGCCGCCGCGGAAGTGATTGTGCCGCTCCTGCTGGCGCTGTTTCTGGCTATTGTGCTTAACCCTCTGGTGACCTGGTTTATACGCCGGGGCTTTCGCCGTCCTGTCGCCATTACGATCGTCGTGTTCGTGATGCTGATTGGCCTGACGCTGCTCCTGGGCGTGCTGGCCGCGTCTTTCAATGAATTCATCGCGTTAATGCCGAAATATAATAAGGAACTGACGCGAAAACTGCTCCATCTTCAGGAAATGGTGCCTTTTTTACACCTGCATCTCTCACCGGAGCGAATGCTGCAACGCATGGATTCCGAGAAAATGGTGACCTTCGCGACGACGCTCATGACGCAACTCTCCGGCGCGATGGCGAGCATCGTGCTGCTGGTGATGACCGTCGTGTTTATGCTGTTTGAAGTACGCCACGTGCCTTATAAGCTGCGCTTCGCGCTCTCCAACCCGCAGTTGCATATCGCCGGGCTGCACCGCGCGTTAAAAGGCGTCAGCCACTATCTGGCGCTCAAGACGCTTATCAGCCTCTGGACCGGCGTGATTATCTGGCTCGGCCTGACGCTGCTTGATATCCAGTTCGCGCTGATGTGGGGCGTGCTCGGCTTTTTGCTTAATTACATTCCGAATATCGGCGCGGTGCTGTCAGCCATTCCGCCGATGATTCAGGCGCTGCTATTTAACGGCGTGTATGAAGTCTTTATGGTGGGCCTGCTGTTCTCGCTGGTGCACATGATCCTGGGGAATATCGTCGAACCGCGCATGATGGGTCACCGCCTCGGGATGTCCACAATGGTGGTATTCCTCTCGCTACTGTTCTGGGGATGGCTGCTGGGGCCGGTGGGCATGCTGCTCTCGGTGCCGCTCACCAGCGTCTGTAAGATCTGGATGGAGACCACGCACGGCGGCAGCAAACTCGCCGTATTGCTCGGCCCCGGACGTCCGAAAAGCCGGCTACCGGGGTAGCGCAGTCACACCACGCGGCGCGCGGCGAGGTAACGTGCGCGCCAGTAGCGGTTGCTCAGGCTGGAAATGGTTACGCCTTTCTCTTTCGAGGCGTGAATGAACTGGTTGTCGCCGATATAGACGCCTACATGGCGCTGACGCGGGCCGGTGTTGAAAAACACCAGATCGCCTGGCTGCAGCGCCGTTTTTCTTACCGCCCGGCCTTTTTTAATCTGCTCCTGCGTAGTGCGCGGCAGCGCAACACTCGCCGATTCGGCAAACAGGTGCTGCATCAGCGCCGAACAATCAACGCCCCGGCGGGTCGTGCCGCCGAAGTGATAGCGGGTGCCCTTCCAGCTGACGTAGCGGCTCAGCAGTGCGCTTTTCAACCGCGTCGGCGGTGCATCATGGTGAAAACGGTATGAGAAATCCGCATTCGCATTCTGGGAGTGCCAGACATGCGACGGGGCAGCGCTGAACGCTGGCGCAGAAAGCAAAGCGGCGAAATAAAAAATCATCAATAAAAAACGCATCGCGGTCACTAACGTCATGTGTTGCTGTTCCCTACCCGGCAGGAAGTGGGCTCCTTATGGGCTTCCTGTTACGGGGCGCAACGTTAACAACTGGCGATAAAGCGTACTATCAACTCTCGCTACATTCGCTTGTTACTTCCCTTTCATTCCCCTTCGTACAGCGCGCGTAACCCCTTCACCCCACAACGAATAAACGCCATTTTTACGCGCCAGGCCTTTCTTTTTACGGGATTTTTACAACGGCGCGCTGCCGAAAACGCTAGCCTTTGACCATCGCCCGAGCGGCATTGAAGAAGCGTAACGTATGTTTTCCTTTGCTCTTACTCCCTGGTTTAAACCCCGCAGCCCGATAACGGCGCCCGTCAGTCAGGAACCGATTATGTTCTCCACTTTGCTCAATACATGGATGCTGGCGGGCACGCCTGACGGTGTCGCTGTGCCGTTTCGTCAGGAGGCCGAGGCATATTTGCGGGAATATCCGCAGACCCGCCACATTGATATCTATCTGCACGATCTTAACGGCTGCCGTCGCGGTAAACGCGTCAGCGTGGAGAGCCTGCGCGCGCTGGCGCAGGGCTGCTACTTCCCGCAATCGATCTATGAAATGGATATCGAAGGGCACGTGATTGACGGCGCAGTAGCGCAACGCGAGCCGGACCGGCGCTGTCTGCCGGTCAGCGGCACGCTGCGCCCGTGCGCGGGCGATCCAGAGCATCACGCCCAGCTCCTGCTCGCCATGCAAAGCCCGGATGGCGCAGGCTGCCCGCTTGAGCCTCGTGTCGTGCTGGAGCGCCTGCTGGCGACCTTTCACGCCCGCGGTTTGTACCCGGTCGTGGCGCCTGAAGTGGAGTTCTATCTGCTGGCACAGGATGGCGCGCCGCCGACGTCGCGCTGTTTTGATATCGACATGCCAGGGCGCGATAACGCGCTGCTGGAAGCGATGGAAACCGAAGCGCGCCGTCAGGGTCTGCCGCTTTGCGGCATCGTGGCGGAAGCGCAAGCGGGCCAGTTCGAGCTTAATTTTCGTCACAGCGGGCGCGTGGTGGCGCTCTGCGATCAAGTGCTGGCGGCCCGGCGGCTGGTACATCAGGTGGCGGAAAAACAGGGCTACTACGCCAGCTTTATGGCGAAGCCGCTGTCAGCGCTCGCGGGCAGCGGCCTGCACTTTCATCTCAGCCTGAACGACGCGCAGGGCAATAATCTGTTCGCCAGCGAAGCGGGTCAGCCAAACGTCATGATGCGCCGCAGCCTGAGCGGCCTGCTGGCGTTGATGCCAGCCAGCGTCGCGCTGGTCACGCCTGGCGCTAATGCGTTCCGGCGGCTGCGCAAGAGCCTGAACGAGCCGCTGTTCTCCTCCTGGGGCTATAACGATCGCTCGGCGGCGCTTCGCCTGCCCTGCGCCGATGCAAACAGCCAGCGCATCGAGTACCGGCTCGCGAGCGCGGACGCCAACCCCTATCTCGTGGCGGCGGCGGTACTGGCGGGGGTGCTTTATGGGCTCGACCATTCGCTTACGTTGCCGCAGGCCGGTTCAGGCGCGGGACAACCCGAGCTGCCGCTGTTCTGGCCGGACGCGCTGGCGCGTTTCCAGGAGGCCGACTGGCTGCGTAAACGGCTGGGCGCGCCATTCAGCGACGCCTGGCTCGCCTGTAAACAGCAGGAGCTGGCCCGGTTTGAAAGTGAAGTCACCGACGCGGAAAAACGCGCGCATCGCCATTAATTACGCTTAAAGAAGAGGTGAGTCATGTCTCGCTTAGTCATGATATCCAGCCGGTGCGGCGTGCCGCACGGCGCCGACGCGCAGGCGGAAGCCCTGCACGATATTATGCGCCAGCGCGGCGGCCTGTGGATGGGCTGGAGCGGCGCCATTGGTCTTGCGGGGGAGCCGCGCCGGGTCGCCGTGCGCGACACCGCAGGCTATACGCGCCAGCGCTGGACGATGTCGCCCGCCGAATACGCCGACTACTATCACGGCTATGTGCACCAGGCGCTGTGGCCGGTATTCCATAACCGGCCCGATCTCGCCACGCACCAGAAGGGCGCATTCTGCGCCTATAAAACCTGGAACGAGGCAGTGGCGGAGATGGCGACGGACGAGATCTGCCCGGATGACATGGTCTGGGTGCAGGATTACCATCTCATTCCTCTTGGGCGCTGCCTGAAAGAGGCGGGTTTGCTGAACCCGTGCGGCTTCTTTTTGCATCAGCCGTTTCCGCCCGGCGACGTGTTCAGAACGCTGCCGGAGCATGACTGGCTGATGCGCTCGCTCTTTTTTTACGATCTGATTGGCTTTCAGTCGGGCAGCGACGTGAATAACTTTTTGCTGTGCGTGATGCGCCACTACCGTACGGAGCGGCTTTCCGCCACTACGCTTCGCGTTAACGGGCATATCATTAACGTCGGCGTCTTTCCCTGCGGCGTGGCGACGCCGCGCCCGACCCGCCACGCGCCGCTGACCGGCAAAAGCGGCGCGTTATATCCGCGCCAGCTTATCGTCAGCGACGATGTGATAAATGACATCAGCGGCATTCATTACCGCATCGATGCGATGCGCAGCCTGCTGAATAACCATCCGCAATACCTGCGCGAAGTGACGCTGCTGCAAATGAGCGATCCGGCCAAAGAGTACCCGCATTTTTCACCGCGGCTGGAACAGCAACTGGCGCGTTTTTGCAGCGAGGTTAACGGCGCTTTTGGCGATCTCAGCTGGTTTCCGGTGAATTATCTGCATAACGACGCGCTGAACCGGCGCGCCGTCGCCGGGATTTACGGCCGCGCCAGAGCAGGGCTGTTTACGCCGCTGTCAGAGGGGGTCAGCCTGAGCGCTAAAGCCTATGTGCTGGCGCAGGATCCCGCCGATCCGGGCGTGCTGATCCTGTCGCAATTTACCGGCACGGCGGAGCAGCTTAAAGGCGCGATAGTCGTCAATCCGTATGACGCGCATGAGCTTAGCGAAGCGCTGCATTCCGCGCTCTCGATGCCGCTTGCAGAGCGCAAACAGCGCCATGCGGCGCTGCTGACGCAAGTGCGGCAGTATGATAATCAGTGGTGGGCGGGCGCGTTTCTCGACGCGCTGGATGGCGAGCCTGGCGCGCCCGCGTCGCTCCGGATGACGCGCCAGTACGGCATTTTCACGCCGCAAAATCTCTACTGAAACGCGTTATTCGACGAGCGCCTGGGCGCAGGCCCAGGCGGAACTCCAGGCCCACTGGAAGTTATACCCGCCGAGCCAGCCGGTCACATCCACCACTTCGCCGATAAAATAGAGACCCGGCACGTTGCGCGCCTCCATCGTGCGGGAGGAGAGCTCGTGAGTATCCACCCCGCCAAGCGTCACTTCCGCGGTGCGATAGCCTTCGGTGCCGTTGGGCTGGACGCGCCAGCCGTGCAGCGTCTCCAGCAGTTCTTGCTGCTGGCGGCTGTTGAGCTGTTTCAGCGTGACGTCCGGCAGTTGTCCGAGGCTTTGCAGACACTCCACCAGCCGCTTCGGCAGCAGCATCGCGAGTGTGTTTTTCAGGCTCTGATTCGGGTGTGCGGCGCGCTGTTCGTCGATAAACGCGCCCGCGTCGACATCCGGCAACAGGTTGACCGTTACCCACTCGCCCGGTTGCCAGTAGCTGGAGATCTGCAACATCGCCGGGCCGGAGAGCCCGCGATGGGTAAAGAGGATGTTTTCGCGAAAGACCGTGTCGTTGTCAGCGGTCACCACGGCGGGCACCGAGACGCCGGAGAGAGTCTGGATCTGCTCCAGCAGCGGCTTGTGGAGCGTAAACGGCACCAGGCCGGCGCGGGTCGGCAATACCTTCAGGCCGAACTGTTCCGCGACTTTATAACCAAACGGCGTCGCGCCGAGGCCAGGCATCGACAGACCGCCGCTCGCGATCACCAGCTTCGGGGTCTGCGCCGCGCCGCCGTTCAGCGTCAGGGTGTAGCCGTTCTCGTCGCGCGCGATATCCAGCACTTCACTGCGCAGCCGCACGGTGACGCCGCCTTTCTCACATTCCGCCATTAGCATCGTGACAATCTGTTCCGCCGAATCATCGCAAAAAAGCTGCCCGAGCGTTTTCTCATGCCAGGCGATGCCGTGCTTGCCTACCAGATCGATAAAATCCCACTGGGTGTAGCGCGCCAGCGCCGATTTACAGAAATGCGGGTTAGCGCTGAGGTAGGCGGAAGGCTCAACGTAAAGGTTGGTGAAATTGCAGCGTCCGCCGCCGGACATCAGGATTTTCCGTCCGGGTTTCTTACCGTTATCCAGCACTAAAACCCGGCGCCCCGCCTGCCCTGCCTGCGCCGCGCAGAATAATCCTGCCGCGCCTGCCCCTACGATGATGGCATCAAACTGTTCCACAACCCTTCCTCATTGCCGTTAAGGCCGCGAATTGTAAAGTTTCCTCTCTGGTCGCACCAGACAAAACCCTGTTACAAATTCTAATAAATTGAATTTAAAAGGTAATCTCTTTAGTGAAATTGACATTCCGATGACACCGATTAAAAAAAGTCTATATTTCACTTTGCCCATGCTGCCGTTGTCTTAGATAATGCGCCGCGTTCATGTCCTCAAAATGGCGTAACGTCCTATGCTACATTTGTTTGCCGGGCTGGATTTACACACTGGCCTGTTACTATTGCTTGCTCTGGGATTTGTACTGTTTTATGAAGCTATTAACGGCTTCCATGATACGGCAAACGCAGTCGCAACGGTTATCTATACACGCGCTATGCGATCGCAACTTGCGGTGGCCATGGCGGCTCTCTTTAACTTCCTCGGTGTTCTGCTTGGCGGCTTAAGCGTGGCTTATGCGATTGTGCATATGCTGCCGACCGATCTGCTGCTGAACGTGGGCTCCGCTCATGGCCTGGCGATGGTCTTTTCCATGCTGCTGGCCGCTATCATCTGGAACCTCGGCACCTGGTATCTGGGCCTGCCGGCGTCCAGCTCCCATACGCTGATTGGCGCTATCATCGGGATTGGTCTGACTAACGCCCTGATGACCGGCACGTCCGTGGTGGACGCGCTGAATATCCCGAAAGTCATTAATATTTTCGGTTCGCTGATTATCTCGCCGATTGTCGGTCTGGTATTCGCAGGTGGCCTGGTGTTTTTGCTGCGTCGCTACTGGAGCGGCACCAAAAAACGCGCCCGTATCCATCTGACGCCCGCCGAACGTGAAAAGAAAGACGGCAAGAAAAAGCCGCCGTTCTGGACCCGTATTGCGCTGATTCTGTCGGCTATCGGCGTGAGTTTCTCTCACGGCGCGAACGACGGTCAGAAAGGCATTGGCCTGATTATGCTGGTGCTGATTGGCGTGGCGCCTGCGGGCTTTGTGGTGAATATGAATGCCTCCGGCTACGACATCACCCGCACCCGCGACGCGGTCAATAACGTGGAAACGTACTTCCAGCAGCATCCGGCCGCGCTGCGTCAGGTGGCGGGCGTCGACCCGGTTATCCCGACGCCGGAGCAGGTGAACCCGACGGGCAATCCGAAAGAGTTCCACTGTGACGCCAGCCGCGCCATTCTGGCGCTGGATCGCGCGAAAGCGATGCTCAACAACATCGACAGCTATGACAAGCTGAACGTGGATCAGCGCAGCCAGCTGCGCCGCATTATGCTCTGCATCTCCGATACCACCGACAAAGTGGCGAAGCTGAAAGAGACCAGCGCGGAAGATCAGCGCCTGCTGAAGAACCTGAAGGCGGATATGCTCAGCACCATTGAGTACGCTCCGGTCTGGATCATCATGGCTGTCGCGCTGGCGCTTGGCATCGGTACGATGATCGGCTGGCGCCGCGTGGCGACCACCATCGGCGAGAAAATCGGTAAGAAAGGCATGACCTACGCGCAGGGCATGTCGGCGCAGATGACCGCGGCTGTCTCCATCGGCGTTGCGAGCTATACCGGTATGCCGGTATCCACGACGCATGTGCTCTCGTCGTCGGTCGCGGGCACGATGCTGGTCGATGGCGGCGGTCTGCAACGCAAAACCGTCACCAGCATCCTGATGGCATGGGTATTCACCCTGCCGGCGTCTGTCGCGCTCTCAGGCGCGCTGTACTGGATAGCGCTGCGTTTCGTGTAAGCGAAGCCGTGTAAGCGTGAAGAAGCGGGTCAGGCAACTGACCCGCTTTTTTAATGCCAAATCATCAGCCCAACCAGGCTGATAATGACTAATCCGCAGAGTGAACTGGTGAGAATAAACTGGCGACGCACGCGTTCGCAGCGGCGAATAAATTCGTCGTCATGATGATCGAGATAACGCTGCCAGTAGATATACCAGACAAGGCGAATCTGTTTGCTGGGCTGACCATGCGCGGTAAAAAAGCCGCCACCGTCCACATATTGATAAAGCAGCGGATCGCATCCTCTGAGCACCACCAACAGCGCGCGTAACGATGAGAAATAACGCGCCATATTAATAACGCAAACCAAAAACAAGGCCCAAAACAGCGCGACGGTGCTTATCATACCTTCCCCCCGACGACTCGCCTGGAAAGCAATGGCTCTCCAATACCTGAAAGACTGTTCTGTGAAAGCGTGCATGCGTGAAAGTCGATCGGGTTCACATTTATTCACCCGAACGGCTTTTTTAATAGTGTAGGAGATCCGGTAATTTTTTTACCACATCGTTAATCCTTATCAACGCTCACGGAGCTATTTTTAGCTTGAATGTATGCGACCCCGGCGCATTGACGGATCTACCGGGGCGCTATAAGGTAAAATTAGCTTTAGCGCTAAGTCTTTACGCTGGAATGCGTTCCCGCGATTGTGGTACGCAGGACGCGGGCACGGGGATGACGCCGCAGGCAGCAATACGTCATCCTGTCCACTGGTCATCGACATCTTATGGAAGGAGTAACACTATGGCTTACAAACATATTCTTATCGCGGTCGATCTGTCTCCTGAAAGCAAAGTGCTGGTAGATAAAGCGGTATCTATGGCGCGCCCCTATAACGCGAAGATTTCCCTGATTCATGTCGATGTGAATTATTCCGACCTCTACACCGGGTTAATTGACGTTAACCTGGGCGACATGCAAAAGCGTATCTCCGAAGAAACGCATCACGCGCTGACCGAGCTCTCCACCAACGCGGGCTATCCGATCACCGAAACCCTGAGCGGCAGCGGCGATCTGGGCCAGGTGCTGGTTGACGCTATCAAAAAATATGATGTGGATCTGGTGGTATGCGGTCACCATCAGGATTTCTGGAGCAAGCTGATGTCTTCTGCGCGTCAGCTTATCAACACCGTTCATATCGATATGTTGATTGTTCCGCTGCGCGACGACGAAGAGGCGTAATGGCGATGGCGGGTGCGCGACGCTTACCCGCCCTGCAGGTTCTCGTTGGCAGTCATTTCGGATTTCATTGACCTCAAACCGCGGCACAGGCCGCGGTTTTCATTTCCGCTTTAATTAGTTCACTCCCACCCGGACGTTATACTGCTTAAAAATGAATCGTAGAGAAAACGCGTATGCCAAAACATGACTTCCCCGGCATCTCCAGATTCGAGACCCATGAACAGGCGGAACAGTACGAACGGTGGTTTCGTGAAAAAGTGGAAGCCGCAGCGGCAAGCCGCCAGCCCATCACGCCACAGGAAGATGTGATAGCAAGCGCGCGCAAGATCATTGAAAGCGCAAAAGTGAGTAGAAAAATGGCGTAATGCGCCCCATTCAATGGACTGAAGCAGCAAAAACGGATCTTTTTGCGCTTATTAGCGTTGTCGCCAGTGACAATCCTTCCGCCGCGCAGGCGTTATTAACGCGTATTGAAGCGTCGATTTTACCCGCAGCGCATTATCCGGAGATGTTCCGCGAAGGCCGAGTGGCGGATACCCGCGAAATCATCGCCCATCCGAATAATATCGTCGTTTATAACGTCACTTCCGAATACCTGCTGGTGCTGAGCGTGCTGCATGCCCGTCAGCAGTTCCCGTAATGACTATCGCGATATGGGCGAACAGCCAGACCGCCCGATACGCACACGCTTACCGGGCCAGGCTGTTTAGGCCAGCGTGCCCGTGTAGATATCAAACCGATGTCCTTTCGTGACCACGGCATTCGGGGTAGCCACGTCGCCAAGCGGCGGCGCGTAATCGGGGCGTTTAACTACCACACGTTTTGTGGCGAGCGCGCGCGCAGGCGCCAGCAGTCCGTCGGCATCGAGATCCGGCCCCACCAGCGACTGAAACACCCGCATCTCTTTTTTCACCAGGGCGCTCTTCTGCTTGTGCGGAAACATCGGGTCGAGATAGACCACTTCCGGGCGCGGCGTAATGGCTTCCAGCGCCGTCAGGCTGGAGGCATGGATAAGCTGTAACCGCTCGCGCAGCCACGGCCCGATTTCCGCATCCTGATAGCCGCGCGTCAGGCCGTCATCCAGCAGCGCCGCGACTACGGGGTTGCGCTCCAGCATCCGCACATGACACCCCACCGACGCCAGCACGAACGCATCGCGCCCGAGCCCCGCCGTGGCATCCACCACCTGCGGCAGATAGCTGCCCTTCACGCCGACCGCTTTGGCCACCGCCTCGCCGCGTCCACCGCCGAATTTCCGCCGGTGCGCCATCGCGCCATCGACGAAATCAACAAAAATTCCGCCAAGCTTCGGCTCGTCGCGCTTGCGCAATTCAAGATGCGCAGGCGTCATTACCAGGGCCATCGGGTTATCGGCGTCGTGCCTCAGCCCCCAGCGGGCCGCCAGAACAGATAAGGCGCCGTCTCCGGCGCCTGTTTCATCAATCAGACAAATGTTCACGCGTAAGATCAGCCCTGAATGCCATAATGTTCCAGCATCGCGTCGAGTTGCGGTTCGCGGCCGCGGAAGCGTTTGAACAGCTCCATCGGCTCTTCAGAACCGCCGCGCGTCAGGATGTTATCGAGGAACGACTGCCCGGTTTCGCGGTTGAAAATCCCCTCTTCTTCGAAACGGGAATAGGCGTCCGCCGCCAGCACATCGGCCCACAGATAGCTGTAGTACCCCGCCGCGTAGCCGCCGGCGAAAATATGGCTGAAGGCATGCGGGAAGCGGCCCCAGGTCGGGCCTGGCACCACGGCCACCTGCTTTTTGATCTCCGCGAGGGTTTCCAGCACTTTCGCGCCCTGCTCCGGGCTGAACTGCGCGTGCAGGCGGAAGTCGAACAGGCCAAACTCCAGCTGGCGCAGGATAAACATCGCCGCCTGGTAGTTTTTCGCCGCCAGCATTTTATCCAGCAGCTCCTGCGGCAGCGGCTCGCCGGTGTCGAAATGACCGGAGATAAACGCCAGCGCGTCCGGCTCCCAGCACCAGTTTTCCATAAACTGGCTCGGCAGTTCGACGGCGTCCCACGGCACGCCGCTGATGCCCGCGACCCCTGGGGTTTCTATACGGGTCAGCATATGGTGCAGGCCGTGACCGAACTCATGGAACAGCGTAATGACTTCATCATGCGTGAACAGCGCCGGTTTGCCGCTCACCGGACGGTTAAAGTTACAGGTGAGATACGCCACCGGTTTTTGCAGCGAGCCATCCGCTTTACGCATCTGGCCGACACAGTCGTCCATCCACGCCCCGCCGCGCTTGTTTTCACGCGCGTAGAGATCGAGATAGAAGCTGCCGCGCAGTTCGCCGCTCTCGTCATAGAGTTCGAAGAAGCGCACGTCCGGGTGCCACACGTCGATATCTTTGCGCTCTTTCGCGCTGATGCCGTAAATGCGCTTCACGACCTCAAACAGGCCGTTAACGGCTTTGTTTTCCGGGAAATACGGACGCAGCTGTTCATCGCTAATGCTATAGAGATGCTGCTTCTGTTTTTCGCTGTAGTACGCGATATCCCACGGCTGCAGCTCGTCCACGCTGAAATGCTCTTTGGCGAAGGCGCGCAACTGGGCGAGTTCCTTTTCACCCTGCGGGCGCGCGCGTTTGGCCAGATCGGTTAAGAAATCCAGCACCTGTTGCGGGTTTTCCGCCATTTTGGTGGCGAGCGATTTTTCCGCGTAGCTGTCGAAGCCGAGCAGTTGCGCCAGCTCGTGACGCAGCGCCAGGATTTCTTCCATTACCGGCGTGTTATCCCATTTACCGGCGTTCGGCCCCTGGTCGGAAGCGCGCGTGCTGTAGGCGCGATACATCTCTTCGCGAAGCCGCCCGTTATCGCAGTAGGTCATTACCGGCAGATAGCTCGGGATATCCAGCGTCAGCAGATAACCCTCTTGCTCTTTGGCTTCGGCCATTGCTTTCGCGGCCGCCAGCGCGCTTTCCGGCATACCGGAGAGTTCAGATTCATCGGTCACAAGCTTCGTCCAGCCCTGAGTCGCGTCCAGCACATTGTTGCTGTAGAGCGAGCCCAGCTCGGAAAGACGCGCGGCGATTTCGCCGTAGCGCTTCTGTTTTTCTTTCGGCAGGCCGATGCCGGAGAGTTCGAAATCGCGCAGCGCGTTATCAACCGCTTTTTTCTGAGCGGTGTCGAGCTTCGCGTAGTTTTCGCCGTCGCGTAAATCGCGATAGGCCTGGTAAAGCCCTTCGTGCTGGCCCACCCAGGTGCTGTATTCAGAGAGCAGCGGCAGCGTCTGCTCATAGGCTTCGCGCAGTTCGGGGCTGTTTTTCACGGAGTTCAGGTGGCTCACCGGCGAAAAAATACGGCCCAGTCTGTCGTCCGTCTCCGCAAGCGGCTGGCAAAGCGATTCCCAGCTGTAAGGCGCGCCGCGGCTGACTACCGCCTCCACCTGCGCGCGGCACTCTTCCAGCGCTTTCGTCACGGCTGGCACCACGTGCTCGGGTTTAATGGAGGAAAACGGCGGCAGTTCAAAAGGCGTCAGTAATGGATTGGTCATAAGCGCGTCCTGATTAGTGTTTGTTAAGCGCATCTTGCAGCGACAATGTCTTGTAGCATGGGGTTTAGTGTAGTTAATTTCAATGCCCCGCGCTGGGCTTTACCCGTTCAGAGAGCACATCCCGTAAGCGGTCACTTTCCGGTATACTGTTCAAAATCGATGTTCATTTACGCCTTTTGGAAACCCATCCCGCATGCTCAGTTACCGCCACAGCTTCCACGCCGGCAATCACGCCGACGTCCTCAAACACACTGTCCAGAGCCTGATCATTGAGTCGCTCAAAGAGAAGGAAAAACCGTTCCTGTATCTGGACACCCACGCGGGTGCCGGGCGCTATCAGCTGAGCGGCGAACACGCCGAACGCACGGGCGAATATCTCGACGGCATTGCGCGCATCTGGCAGCGGGACGATTTACCTGCGGAGCTTGAGCCGTACATCAGCGCGGTGTCGCATTTCAACCGCAGCGGCCAGTTGCGCTACTACCCCGGCTCGCCGCTTATCGCGCGCCAGCTGCTGCGCCCGCAGGACAGCCTGCAACTCACCGAGCTGCATCCGAGCGATTTCCCGCTGCTGCGCGGCGAATTTCAGAAAGATGAACGCGCCCGCGTGGAGCGCGCCGACGGCTATCAACAGTTGAAATCCAAACTGCCGCCCGCCTCGCGTCGCGGCTTGATCCTTATCGACCCGCCTTATGAAATCAAAACCGATTATCAGGCGGTAGTGCAGGGCATCAATGAAGGCTATAAACGCTTTGCGACCGGCGTTTACGCGCTCTGGTATCCGGTGGTGTTGCGTAACCAGATCAAGCGTATGCTAAACGATCTGGAAGCCACCGGCATCCGCCGCATTCTGCAAATCGAGCTGGCGGTGCGCCCGGACAGCGATCAGCGCGGCATGACCGCGTCGGGCATGATTGTAATCAACCCGCCGTGGAAGCTGGAACAGCAAATGGCGAATGTCCTGCCGTGGCTGCATCAAACGCTTGTGCCGTCAGGCATTGGCCACACCTCGCTGAAATGGGTCGTGCCGGAGTAATCGCAGCCATAGATGGACCCTTTTTTCGTCAGGACTACAATCGCGTTAATTCGAATCATTAAAAGGTAACAGCCATGACCAGACACTACGACTACCTCGCCATCGGCGGCGGCAGTGGCGGTATCGCTTCTGTCAACCGCGCCGCCATGTACGGCCAGAAATGCGCCCTGATTGAAGCCAAAGCGCTGGGCGGCACCTGCGTCAATGTCGGCTGCGTACCGAAAAAAGTGATGTGGCACGCCGCGCAAATCGCTGAAGCTATCCACCTTTACGGCCCGGACTACGGCTTCGACACCACCGTAAACCATTTTGACTGGCAAAAGCTGGTGGCGAGCCGCACCGCCTATATCGACCGTATCCACACCTCGTATGACAACGTGCTGGGCAAAAATAATGTCGATGTGATTCAGGGCTTCGCCCGTTTTGTGGACGCGCATACGGTGGAAGTGAACGGCGAGCGGATCACGGCCGATCACATCCTGATCGCGACCGGCGGCCGTCCGAGCCACCCGGATATTCCGGGCGCGGAATATGGCATCGATTCTGACGGTTTCTTCGCGCTGTCGGCGCTGCCGAAACGTGTGGCGGTGGTGGGCGCGGGCTATATCGCCGTTGAACTGGCAGGCGTGATTAACGCGCTGGGCGCAAAGACGCACCTGTTTGTGCGCAAGCACGCGCCGCTGCGCACTTTTGATCCGATGCTTTCTGAAACGCTGGTGGAAGTGATGCAGGCCGAAGGCCCGCAGCTGCACACCCACGCAACGCCAAAAGCGGTTGTCAAAAACAGCGACGGCAGCCTGACGCTGACGCTGGAAGATGGCCGGTCAGAAACGGTGGACGCGCTGATCTGGGCGATTGGCCGCGAGCCGGAAACCGATAATTTCAACCTGGCGGCGACGGGCGTTAAAACTAACGAAAAAGGCTACATCGTCGTCGATAAATACCAGAACACCAATGTGCCTGGCATTTATGCCGTGGGTGACAACACCGGCGCAGTAGAACTGACGCCTGTCGCGGTCGCCGCGGGCCGTCGCCTCTCCGAACGCCTGTTTAACAACAAGCCGGATGAGCACCTTGATTACAGCAATATTCCGACCGTGGTGTTCAGCCATCCGCCGATCGGCACCGTCGGGCTTACCGAGCCGCAGGCGCGCGAGCAATATGGCGACGATCAGGTGAAAATCTATAAATCGTCGTTTACCGCGATGTACACCGCCGTGACCTCACACCGTCAGCCGTGCCGCATGAAACTGGTGTGCGTCGGGCCGGAGGAAAAGATCGTCGGTATCCACGGGATCGGCTTCGGCATGGACGAAATGCTGCAGGGCTTTGCGGTAGCGCTGAAAATGGGCGCGACCAAAAAAGACTTCGACAACACGGTCGCCATCCACCCGACCGCGGCGGAAGAGTTTGTGACCATGCGTTAATCGCATTTACGCATAATGCAAAAAAGAAGGGGAAGCCAACGCTTCCCCTTTTTGCTGCCGCGCTTTTACCGCCGCGAAATTACCGAATCGTCTGGTAAATCGCCTCGCGAATCTTCACCCATTTCTTTGTTTCGTCGCCCGGATTCGCCTGCGCACGCAGCTGCGCCTGCTCCAGCTCATGCTTCTGGCGCTGTACCACCACCGGCGCGGTGCAAAACGCCTGCAAATATTGTTTACGCATCGACGTCAGCTTTTCGCCCTGCGACATCGCGTGGCTCAGGGTCGTGATCATCCGCCGGCACGGCTTTGACTCATCCATCTGCACGCGATAGCGCAGCAGCGTCTCAAGCGTCGCCTCCTGGTTTTTCGCGAGCGCCTGCTCGGTCCAGGCTAATTTCCAGTTCATCCCGGCTTCTAAAAAGAGGCGCGTAACTACAGCGTCGTCACGGTCGATAGCGGCGCGCAGATTTTCTTCATCCCAGGTGATGCCCATATTGTTGAGCTTGTGGCGCGGGCTGTCGTCATTGTTTTCCGGCTCGGCGGCCATCGCGGTGGCGACCGGCGCCGTGGTGTCGCGCGCCGCAGTCGGCGGGTTGAGCGAATCACTGGCGATAAACAGCGCGCCAACCACCAGCGCGATAGCGCCAAGACCCACCGCACCCCACACCGCGCCCATAACCAGCTGGCGCGTCTCCTGCTTTTTGCCGTCCTGCCGCTTGCTCGGGCTTTCGATAGTGTCGCGCACCTCAAAAATATCGCCGCCGACCACGCTGTTTTTCTTCGCCGCATGCTCGAAAAAGGTTTTTAACTGCGCGTCATCCGCCTTCATCAGCGCGGCAGGATTCACGCGCGTGCGCCCTTCGCCGCAGGCTTTATGCAGAGGTGCGCTGATGGCGTTGAAATAGTTATCCAGCATCACTTCCTGCGCGCCGGAGAGCGGTTTGCCGAGCGTGGCGGTATTACGGATATCACGGATGTCATCCAGCAGCGTTTGCAGCGTTTTACGCGGCTCGACGAACAGCGTCAGCGAGGTCGCGCCCTGGAAAAGCCGGTCGTAATGGCGGGCGAAGAGCTTTTTATCCACTACCAGCATCGCCAGCTCGCTGAACAGCATGCCGCTCAGCACATCGCCTTTATCGCCCATTTTCAGCCAGCGACGCACTTTATCGCCGCCGCACAACTGCTTAAGCTGATTGACGCGCTGCTGTTCATCAGGCCATGCCTCGCGCACCATGCCGCGCAGTGTCAGATCCAGCGCGCGCAGCTGGCGCAGCGCTTCTCCCTGCTTCGCCTCTTTATTCACGTCCATATCGGTGGAGTAGCCGAGCTTCGGCTGCTGGTTGCGTACCTTCTCAAGGCAGGTCACGAAGCGCAGCGCGGCAAGAAGCTGATTCTCGGTAACATCCTGGCCGCTCTCATACTGCGGCACCAGCTGCTGCAAATGGCGTAGTTGCAGGGTGAACTGGGACATGTCGGCGTCGTTGAGATTCAGCCGCCGGGCGACGGTCGCCCAGTTGCCGAGATTCAGGCGCGCCTGATCAAGCTGTTGCAGAAACCATTGCGGATCTTTTCCTTCCGCGACGTTAACGCCAAGCAAAACCAGGATCTCAACCGACGCCTGACGAATCACCGTGAGCGCAGTTTCAAACGTTTCTCTTACCAGAGGCTGTGTGGTGCGGGCCATTTTGCATCCTTTTCACGCTCAACGCCCCGCAATTATCACGAACGGGACGGGCGAAATTTCACTTAAGTATATTGTTATTTCTGAATTTTTTGTCTGCGCTGACAGGCAGTGAAACAACATAACTGAAAATAGCCGGAAAAAAAGTGACAGCGCGATTTTTGCGTAAAAAATCGCCGCGCCCTGCCTGAATTAGCGGGGAAAGCGCGCGCCGGATGACAGCGGCGCGTTTTTCGGGCAAGACTGTTCTGCCTGTTCACGCGACGGAGATTGTATGCCACCCGAGACGCCTTTTAACGACGCTCTGTTGACCTTCGGGTCCGCCAGTCTGAGTTACCGGCCCATTACGCCCGACGACTGGCCCTTCTTTTTAAGCCTGCAACGCGACGACGCCGTGATGCGTTTTGTCGCCGACCCGCGCACTGACGCGCAGAGGATGCAGGATTTCGCCGCACGTCTGCCGCCCTGGACGCCGCTGAGCGCTCACTGGCTCTGTCTGCTTATCCGCGAAACGCGCAGCGGCCTGCCCGTGGGCGTGACGGGGTTTGTCATGCGCGGCGACGGTATCGCGGAAGTAGGGTTTCTGCTCAGCAGCGCCTTTCAGGGGCGCGGCTACGGTTATGAGTCGTTGCGCGCTATTTGCCGCTTAGCCTTTAAAGAATGCGGCCTGCGCCGGCTGGTTGCGACCGTCACCGGCGGCAATATCGCCTCGAAGAAAACGCTGGAGAAAGCCGGGTTTATTCAGGAAGGCACGCTACGTGAGAGCTATTATCTCGGCGGGCGCTGGCACGACGACTGGCTGTTCGGCCTGCTGGCGCGGGATGATAACTACCACAACCCGCAGGGCTAAGGGCGCAGGGCGCGCCCTTTAACCCCCTCACACGCGGCTTTCGCTGAAAGACGTTTTCGCTTCCTTGTGCCAGGCTTAAAAGACATTCACCTGAAACGACACAGGGAGACGTATGAAAAAAACAGTGATTATCGCAACGCTTTCCGCGTTATTAACGCTGCCTGCGCTGGCCGAAGAGAAAGGCGGTTTCAAAAATGACGAAGCGCCGCCACCGCCGCACCAGCTAAAAGATGGCTATCGCGGCATCACGGACGCCCGTTCTATAGACGTGAAGCAGGCCAAAGAGATGCACGACGGCGGAACCGTGACGCTGCGCGGTTATCTGATCAAGAAAAAAGGCGACGATCTCTATCAGTTCCGCGATAAAGGCGGCGATATTGATGTCATGATCCCGCATGCGGTTTTTCAGGGCAAAGACGTGAGCCCGGATGAGCTGGTCGGCATCAGCGGCACGCTCGATAAGAAACAAAAGCCGTACCGCATTCGTGTGAGCCATTTCCAGAAAGAGTAACCCGTCTGAATACCTTGCCCGGTCGCACCGGGCAAGGCCATTGTTTTACAGGAACATCCCGCCAGAAACCTCGATGCGCTGTGCGTTCGCCCAGCCGAGTTCATCGCTGACAATCGCCGCCATCGCCGCGCCGATATCATCCGGCAGGCCCACGCGTCCCAGCGCCGTCTGCGACGCGATAAAGCGGTTAAGCTCTTCGTTATCGCGCACCCGGCCCCCGCCGAAGTCGGTTTCAATCGCGCCCGGAGCAATGATATTCACCGCAATCTTGCGGCTGCCAAGCTCTTTAGCCTGATAGCGCGTCAGCACTTCCATTGCGCCTTTCATCGCCGCATAAGCCGAGTAGCCCGGCAGTGCGAAGCGCGTCAGCCCGCTGGAGACATTCAGGATGCGCCCGCCGTCGTTAATCAGCGGCAACAGCTGCTGGGTCAGAAAGAACGGCCCTTTGAAGTGAATGTTCACTAACTCGTCGAACTGCGCCTCGCTAAACTCGCTGAATGGCGCATAAATGCCAACGCCTGCGTTGTTGATTAAATAATCAAAGCTGTCGCGCTGCCAGGTCTCTTGCAGCTGCGTTTTGACCTGCGCTACAAAATCCGTAAAGGTCGTACTATCGGCGACGTTCAGCGCCAGAGCCGCCGCCTTCCCGCCTTTTTGCTCAATTTCACGCACCACCGCGTCGGCGTCTTCACGCCGATGCTGGTACGTCAGAAGAACACCAATTCCACGCTCTGCGAGCTTCAGCGCTGCGTTTTTACCGAGTCCGCGGCTGCCGCCTGTGATGATTGCGATACGTTGCGTCATAAATACCTCTTCAGGGTCTGGGTGGTCGTTGAGTAAAAGCTTATTAGCTGCTACAAGAACGATAAAGAGCGCCAGGTACGCTTCACTGTTCCATTAAAAACAACAATGAGCTCAAACAATGGATAAAATTCACGCAATGCGTTTATTCGTGCGCGTGGCGGAGCTGGAGAGTTTTACCCGCGCCGCCGAGACCCTGAGCCTGCCGAAAGGCAGCGTCTCACGACAGGTTCAGGCGCTGGAGAACGCGCTCGGCACGCGCCTGCTGCACCGCACCACGCGACGGGTGCATCTCACCCAGGATGGTCAGGTCTATTACGAACGCGCACGCGATCTGCTCGCCAACCTTGATGAACTCGACGGCCTGTTCCTGCACGACCCGGCGAGCGTCAGCGGGCGGCTGCGGGTCGACATGCCGGTTGCGGTGGCGCAAAACGTTGTGATACCGCGCCTGCCGGAGTTTCTTCATCACTATCCCGGCATCGCGCTGGAACTGGGCAGCAGCGACCGGCTGGTGGATGTGGTTCGCGAAGGGTTTGACTGCGTAGTGCGCGTCGGTCAGCTGAAGGATTCCGGGCTGGTGGCGCGACCGCTTGGCAAACTGAGCCAGGTAAACTGCGCGAGCCCGGATTATCTGGCGCGCTTCGGCTGCCCGGAATCGCTCGACGACCTCGCCTCGCACGCGATGGTGCACTACACGCCGACGCTTGGCTCGCGGCCTTTGGGCTTTGAAATCGGGCATGAGAGCGCAAGTGAGTGGATACAAACCGGCGGCGTGCTGACGGTGAACAGCACGGAAACGTATCAGGCCGCCTGCTTTGCCGGGCTGGGCATTATTCAGGTGCCGCGCATTGGCGTACGCGAGGCGCTGCGCAGCGGCAGACTGGTGGAAGTGCTGCCGCAGTATCGCGCCGCGCCGATGCCGGTCTCGCTTATTTACCCGCACCGCCGGCATCTGTCGCGTCGCGTGCATCTGTTTATGGAGTGGCTGGCGTCGGTGATGAAAAGCTACGTTGACTAGCGGCGGGCTATACTTGGAAGCAAGTTGTAAAAAACAAAAGGAATCAACGCTAATGACCACGCCGGAGCAGCCCGCAAAACGTCCGACCGAAGATTTAAAGTATCAGCCTGTCCCACAGCTGGATACCCGCCCGGATGAGAAGAAAACCGACGACAAACCCGCAGAGGGCGTGATCGGCACGGTGAAAGAAAAAGTGGAGCAGGTAGAGCGCCGACCGGCAATCGCCCACCTGATCCGCGCCTTCGAGCGTTTTAACGAGCGCATGGGTAATCAGTTCGGCGCCGCTATCACTTACTTTTCGTTCTTATCAATGATCCCGGTACTGATGGTGTCGTTCGCGGTCGCAGGCTTTGTGCTCGCTTCGCACCCGACGCTGCTACAGGACATTTTTAATAAAATCCTGCAGAGCGTGAGCGATCCGACGCTTGCCAAAACGCTCAGCAGCAGCATTAACGCCGCCGTGGAACAGCGCACCACGGTCGGGATCGTCGGGTTCGGCGTGGCGCTCTATTCCGGCGTGAACTGGATGGGCTATCTGCGCGAGGCTATCCGCGCGCAGTTCCGTGACGACTGGGAGCGCGGCGCGGATGATGAAAAAGAGAAGTGGTGGCTGAAGTACCTGCGCGATTTTATTTCTCTGATTGGCCTGCTGGTGGCGCTCATCATCACCATGGCGATTACGTCCGTGGCGGGCTCGGCGCAGGAGACCATTATTCGACTGCTACATCTGGACGCTATCGGCTGGCTGAAGCCCGTCTGGCACCTGATTGGCCTCGCCGTTTCCTTCTGCGCCAACTATCTGCTTTTCTTCTGGATCTTCTGGCGTCTGCCGCGCCATCGCCCGCGTAAAAAAGCGCTGCTGCGCGGCACCGTGATCGCCGCCATCGGCTTTGAGGTTATCAAAATCATCATGACGTATACCCTGCCGTCGCTGGTGACCTCGCCGTCCGGCGCGGCATTCGGCTCGGTGCTGGGACTGATGGCCTTCTTCTATTTCTTCGCGCGCCTGACGCTGTTCTGCTCCGCCTGGATTGCCACCGCGCAGTATAAAGACGACCCGGAAATGCCGGGTAAAAACCCTGCGTAACCTTGCCGCGCGGGCTGAGAAAAACGCATTTTTTCAGCCCGCCGCCTCCCTTTCAGAATAAAAATCCAGTGCGTAACTTTTCTTTAACCTAAAACCAGTTTTATCATCTAAATATGAAAATCTGTGAAGCATTTCATAGAAGATAATTAGCTGGCGTTAACACTATCCGCTTTTTGGCTATTTTTTGTTCGCTTTTACAGGGCGCGTTGAATTGAAATGTCGTTTTTGCTGTGGCTAATATGGGGTTTCGACGGTACTAAAATAAGAAAATTCTATGCAAGCATCCATCGCAACCCCCATCGACAACGAACAAGACGCCGCGCCCGTTAACTCGCGCAGTAAGGTCGTCATCGCCTCGCTCATCGGCACCGCCATTGAGTTTTTTGATTTCTACATTTACGCCACCGCGGCGGTGATTGTGTTCCCGCACATTTTCTTCCCGCAGGGTGACCCGACCGCCGCGACGCTCCAGTCGCTGGCGACATTCGCTATCGCCTTCGTGGCGCGCCCTATCGGCTCGGCGGTATTCGGCCATTTCGGCGATCGCGTGGGCCGCAAGGTGACGCTCGTCGCCTCGCTGCTGACGATGGGGATTTCTACGGTATTGATCGGTCTGCTGCCGGGTTATGCGTCTATCGGCATTATGGCGCCGCTGCTGCTGGCGCTGGCGCGCTTCGGCCAGGGGCTGGGCCTCGGCGGAGAATGGGGCGGCGCGGCGCTGCTCGCAACAGAAAACGCGCCCGCGCACAAACGCGCGCTGTATGGCTCCTTTCCGCAGCTTGGCGCGCCCATCGGCTTCTTCTTTGCCAACGGCACCTTCCTGCTGCTCTCCTGGCTGCTGACCGACGAGCAGTTTATGAGCTGGGGCTGGCGCGTGCCATTTATCTTCTCCGCTGTGCTGGTGCTGATTGGCCTGTATGTCCGCGTGTCGCTGCATGAGACGCCGGTGTTTGCCAAAATCGCCAAAGCGAAGAAACAGGTGAAAGTGCCGCTCGGCACGCTGCTGACGAAACATGTGCGCGTAACCGTTCTCGGCACGTTCATTATGCTCGCCACCTATACGCTGTTTTACATCATGACGGTCTATTCGATGACCTTTAGCACCACGCCTGCGGCGCAGGGCGGCCTCGGTTTTCCGCGTAATGACGTGCTGTGGATGCTGATGATGGCGGTGATCGGCTTCGGCCTGATGGTGCCGGTCGCGGGCCTGCTGGCGGACCGCTTCGGTCGTCGTAAGAGCATGATTACGATTACGACGCTGATCCTGCTGTTTGCACTGTTTGTGTTCCCGCCGCTGCTGGGCTCGGGCAGCCAGACAATGGTGATGGCGTATCTGCTGATCGGCCTGAGCCTGATGGGGCTGACGTTCGGCCCGATGGGCGCGCTGCTGCCGGAGCTGTTCCCGACCGAAGTGCGCTACACCGGCGCGTCGTTCTCCTACAACGTGTCGTCGATTCTTGGCGCGTCCGTAGCGCCGTATATCGCTACCTGGTTGCAGGCGAATTACGGGCTGCTTTACGTGGGGATTTATCTCGCGGCGATGGCGGCGCTGACGCTGATTGCGCTGATCGCGACCAAAGAGACACGCGATCAGTCGCTGTAATTCCCCCACGTATTAACGAAAAGGCGGCCCCCGGGCGGCCTTTTTTGTTTATGGCGGGAAGCGGAGGCTGGATGGCAGGTGTGTCAACGGCGTGAAAAGGCCGGGGCCTGCCACATGCTTAAACGACATGCGCTTAAACCACGCCACCGGCCTTGCGCACGTCTCATTCCCAGAAAACGAAACCCCGTCGAACACGACACCGACGGGGTTTTCGTTCACGGGCACCCGCTTTTTACGACGATACTGGAGCCCCTTATTGCTTCATCTGCCCCAGGATAGCGCTGCACTGGTTCTCGCTGCCCTCGGATGGCGAAATCAGCGCCAGCAGCGCTGCGGCAGGCGTCACGAGCGTTGCGAGCGCGGCGGCAACCGCCCCACGCGCAATCAACGGCCCTGGCTTCACGCCATAATCCGGCTCCTTAAAGGTACCGCGCACATAGAGCGGCGAGCGCAGCGTCACGATGCGCACTCCTTTACTTTCCGGATTGATGGTCAGATCCAGCCGCTCATCAGCGAAACTGGTGGTGCCGGTGATGTTAATCAGCGCGTTTTCGGTATCAAAGGCGAAAATTTCCGGGCGCGCCACGCCGTTAGTCAGGTTCAGGTTCGCCGCCGCGCAGTTCACCCGCACTTCGTCGTCGCCGAAAATCTGCCCGACGATAAAGTTACCCACGTTCAGGCCCAGAATTTCCATCAGGTTGCGGCTGATAAGCCCGTCATTCATCAGGATCTTCAGGTTGCCGTCGCTGGTGCCGAGCAGCGACGCGACAGAGTTACCGGTGCCGCGCAGCTTCGCGTCGCCGTTGAGTTCACCGAGCGTGCGCTGCATCAGCTCTACGTTCGGCATCAGCTCTTTCAGCTTCAGTCGGCGCGCCTGAATATCCGCCGCGCCCTGCATCGGCTGTTTATCGCCGTCGAGGTGAATATTGGCGTCAATCGTCCCGCCCGCCATGCCGAATTTCAGCGGCCTGAGGCGTAAATCGCCGTTGGTGAGCAGGATATGGGTGGTGAGATCGCTAATCGGCAGGCGCGTGCTGTGCTCAATACGACGCCCTTTAAAGCGCACGTCCGCATCCATCACGTCCCATTTGTTGGTCTCAAAAGTGTCATGCGGCAGAACTTTGTCGCCGGGCTGCGCCGGTTTTTCGCCTTTTTTCTGCTCGGCGTTTTTGCTCTTCTGCGCGCCCGCGCCGGAATCGACGCCAATCAGCGGGCCAAGGTCGGCAAGCCGCAACTGCCGCGACTCCAGATCCCCTTCCAGTTTCGGGCGCGGTTTACGCTGGCTGTAGGTCAGCGAGCCGTGGATGTCGCTCTCGCCGATCCGCCCGTTAAAGCCGCGATAGTCATAGACCGAGCCTTTTTCGCTGTCGATTTTCGCGACAAGGCGGCCATCAGTTTCAAACGGCGGGGTATCCGGCAGCAGTACGCCGGTCAGCTCGTAGAGATCGCCCAGCGAATCGCCGGCGAATTTGAGCTGTAGATCGACGCCGCCCATATTCATCGGGTCGTTAACCGTGCCGACAAACGCCACGCGGGTATCGCCGGAGCGCAGATCCGCCTGCACCGGGAACGGCGTGCCTTCGCTTTTCAGCGCCAGCATTCCGCCGATTTTCCCACTGCCGCGCAGCGGCTGATCGTTATATGTGCCGCGCGCCTTCAGCCCGAACACATAATCGCCGACCTTATCGCCGTCTTTTTTCTCTTTCTCGCCGGTCACTTCGTTAAAGGGCAGCGGCTTACCGAGCGGATCGATAAGAATTTCCACATCGGCGCGGCTGACCTTATCGTCCACCCGCAACCGGCCCTGATCGAACAGAATATTGTCGAGCCGGAACGACCAGGCAGACGGCTGCTGCGTCTCCTCGCCGTCGCTCTGCTTCATGTCGAACGTCCAGTTATTGGTTTTTTCCGACAGACGAATCAGTTGCGCGTCCGGCTTCTGAAATTTAATCCACGGGAGATAAACGGTTTTGGTGAGCAGCGCCAGCGGGGCCAGGGTCGCCTCCACGCGCGGCAGGTGAATCATGGTTACCTGCGGAATATCGGGCGGGTTGCCGAGTACGACATCTTCAGCATGCACATGCGGCCAGGGCACCCAGCTTCGCCAGCCGGGCTCTTCTTTGTTTCGCTCCCATACCACGCCCAGATCGCCACGTATGGCAAAGGGGCGGTTTAGCTCCGTGGAGACCTTCTGGTTGATGGTCGGCTTAAGCCGATTCCAGTCAAACGTCGCGATAATGATGATAGCGACAACGACCAGCAACAAGAAAACCCCTGCTACCACGCTGATTATTTTGGTTGTTTTTGTCATCCTCACACCTCGTCCTGATGATGCCTGCCTTCACTAAAGATAGTGCACGACAGCGCAAAGCTCATCAGGAGAGTCTGAGTATTACCGTTTCCAGCGTTTCGAAGGGCACAGGGCGCGAGAGAAAATAGCCTTGCGCGGCCAGCGCAGGCGACTGCTGCACATCCTGCCACTCTTCGAGCGTTTCCACGCCTTCGACGATCACGCCTTCGCAGTAGCGGTTCATCAGTTGCAGAAGCATTGTAAACAGCGTGCGGCCTTCGGCGCTCTGACGCAGCATGATGAAAAGATCGCGCGCCACTTTAATGTAGTCATAGCGCACTTCGCTCAGCGCGGAGAAGTTCGCCATGCCGGTGCCGAAATCGTCCAGCCATAGCGGGCCGAATTCGCAGAAGCTCGCGAACGTCGAGTTTTGCGGCAGGCTGATATGCTCCACCAGCTCAAAGCGCACCCACGGCAGCGCTTCGGTCATGGCGCGGATCTGCGGCATGTCGCGCATCGCCATCAGCGTCGGGCCGTCGACATTAACGGACGCCAGAATATTATTTTCCGTAAAAAACGGCGCGCGCGCGCAGAGCACCTGCAACTGCTCTTCAATGACTTCCACACGATAGCGTACCGGCAGGCCGGCGAAATAGCGGTCTGGCGCGATGCGGCGCGTCGGCTCGCTCGGGTGCGTGACAATGGTCAGCAGCTCCACCGCCAGCAGTCGCCCGTCGGTTCTGTAGATCGGCTGATAAGTATAGGTTCGCTCGCACTGCAGCCAGTAGCGCCGCTCATGCAGGCTTTCGACACTCGCCGACGGCAGCGCCAGCCGGTGAGTGACCTGTTTTAAATTCATGGTAATTGGTCCTGTTATGTGATGGCTTACCGGGACTCGTCCTGGAATTATCGGCGCTACGGTTGAGAACTTTATGCACAGTTGTCCGACCCGCAGGGTTATAAGGAATAACGCTTTTTGTCGGGAATTCTGGGGTAGCTCAAAAAATACTGGAACAGCGTTTTAAAACGTTTGACTGCGCGATCGCGGCGGCACACACTAACGCCCATCTTCTCGTTTTCAGGTGAGTCACTATGTCAGAGCAAAAGATTGCCGTGATTGGCGAATGCATGATTGAACTGTCGGAAAAGGGCACGCAGGTAAACCGCGGCTTTGGCGGCGATACGCTAAATACCTCGGTCTATATCGCCCGTCAGGTGAGCCCGCAGGCGCTCTCGGTGCATTACGTTACCGCGCTTGGCAAAGACAACTTCAGCCAGCAGATGCTGGACGCCTGGCAGGCCGAAAACGTGAAAACCGATCTGATCCAGCGCATGGATAACCGCCTGCCAGGGCTTTACTACATCGAAACCGACGAACGCGGTGAGCGCACCTTCTGGTACTGGCGCAACGAAGCCGCCGCCCGCTTCTGGCTGGAGAGCGACGAGGCCGACGCCATCTGCGCGCAGCTGGCGCGCTTTGATTATCTCTACCTGAGCGGCATTAGCCTGGCGATTTTAAGCCCGCAGAGCCGCGAAAAGCTTCTCGGCCTGCTGCGCGCCTGCCGCGCCAACGGCGGCAAGGTGATTTTCGACAATAATTACCGCCCGCGCCTGTGGGCGAGCCGCGAAGAGACGCAGCAGGTGTATCAGCAGATGCTCGCCTGCACCGATATCGCTTTTCTGACGCTTGATGACGAAGACGCCCTGTGGGGCGAAAAACCCGTCGACGACGTGATTGCGCGCACCCAGGCGGCGGGCGTGCGTGAGGTGGTGATTAAACGCGGTGCCGAATCGTGCCTCGTGGCGGTGGCGGGCGAGCCGCTCTGTGAAGTGCCGGCAGTGAAGCTGCCGAAAGAAAAGGTGATCGACACCACCGCGGCGGGCGACTCGTTCAGCGCCGGTTATCTGGCGGTACGCCTGACCGGCGGCAGCGCGCAAGCGGCGGCGAAACGCGGCCATTTGACCGCCAGCACCGTGATTCAGTATCGCGGCGCGATTATCCCGCGCGAGGCGATGCCGCAGTAAGCCGCACGCGTTAATGCGCCCGGCCCACAAGCCGGGCTTTTTATTGCCTGTCGCACCCAGAAAAAAACCCGGCGCCAGGCGTCGGGTTTTATCACCACCGTAATGATTAACGGGCGGGCGGAATGTCTGTGACATCCGTGCGCGCGTCATCCTGCGTAAGCGGCGGCGTTACGGGCGTCATAATACGATCCCACGTCTCCTTGAGCGCCTTCACGCTGTACTCCTCTTCGCCCTTCGGTTGCAGCAGGATAAGCGCCATCTCCTGCGAGAGTTGCTGGCGTAAATCCTGATTCAGCTCGGCGGCGGTCAGGTTGTTGAGGAAACTCTGGCGCAGGTTCTGATACTGCTCCGGCGCGATGTCCACCACCTGATTTTGCAGCGAGCGCATCCGCTGGTTAATGAGCACGTCGGTATCGGTACGCGCATAGGTCGCGAACAGCTTTTGCAGCTCCAGTTTTTTCTGGGCGATCAGCGCGTTGAACTCATCCACCGACAGGCCGTTTTCGCGCACGTTCGCAAGCTCACGGGCAATCAACGCCAGGTTGCTGTCGAGCTTGTCGTTTGGCGACTCCAGGTTGATGGCGCACTGGGCGCGCTGGAACAGCACGCGGCAGTCAAAACCAATGCCGATATCTTTAATGTTGTTTTTGCTTAAGTTCTGCTGAACGTGCCAGAACAGCGCTTCGCGCGCCAGGTCTGCGCGCCAGTAACGTTGCAGCGCGGCGGATTCGCGGATAGGCTGCCACGGGTTGTCCCACATAATCGAGAGGCGATCCTGGCGCACGCTGTCAGTCATGATGGAGACGGGTTCACGGCGCAGCGGCGACAGCGTCGGCACCGGGGCTGGCGTCTCGCGTTTGCCTTTCAGCTCACCGAAGGCTTTGTTGATTTGCTCCGCCACCGCGCGGCTGTCGACGTTGCCGACCACGATAAGCGTCATGGCGTCCGGGGTATACCACTTCTCGTAATACGCTTTCAGCTGCTGCGCATCCACTGGCTGCTTCAAATCGACTGAAGGATCATGGCCCAGCAGCGTGGAGCCTTTCAGCCGATGACGCCACCAGCCATCCTGGGTATCGGGCCAGGTGGCGACCATATCCTGCGTCTGCAGCGCTTTGGTGATACTTTCCGGCGTAATGGCGACGCGGCCTGCGGTATCGGAGAGATAAGTCAGTGCTTCTTTGAGGAGATCGTTGCGGTTATTCGGCAGGCTCAGGTTAAACAGCGTGTAGTCATAAGAGACGACCACCGGCGGCATCGGGCGTTTGGGATCGATGCTTTGCTGCCAGAGCGAGCGCGCCTGCACAGCCTGGAGACTCCCGCTCTGAGTCAGCGCCAGCCGCGGCAGAAAACGGGTGTAGCCGCTTTGCTGGGTGGTTTCGGCGAGCGACCCGGCGTTAACGGTCAGGCGAATTTCAACGCGATCGCTCGGGCGCTGCGGAGTGGAAAGAATTTGCCACTGAAAGCCATTGCTCAGCGTGCCCTGTTGCCAGGCCGGGTCGGGCTGGAGCGGTTCTGCCTGCACGAGGCTGGCGGCCGCCATCAGTATGCCGCCAGCGATAAGTCGAATTCTTGTGCCCTGCATGTATACCCCTGATCAACATTCCTGGTTAAAAACAGTCAAATGGCGACAAGAGCTGCTGTGGCCCGCCGCCAAAGATAGCGCTTAAACTTTTCGTTAGACCGCAAAAATGCGGAAATGTCGCGCAATAGAGGGAAATAAACGCTAATTATGCGCAGGCACCCGCCGCCAGAGCAAGCAGCGGCGGGTTAAAGAGTGTGATCAGGAGGAGATTTGCTGCGTTTTGGAGCCAGAATGCTTGTTATTGAGCGTTTCGCGCAGCTGATTTTCATCAAGCTCTTTCACCCACTTCGCCACTACCACTGTCGCCACGCCGTTGCCCACCAGGTTGGTTAATGCGCGCGCTTCAGACATAAATCGGTCAATGCCGAGGATCAGCGCGAGCCCTGCCACCGGCAGATGACCGACCGCCGAAATAGTGGCCGCCAGCACGATAAATCCGCTGCCCGTCACGCCCGCCGCGCCTTTCGAGGAGAGCAGCAGCACCACCAGCAGGGTTATCTGATGGAAAATATCCATATGGCTGTTAGTCGCCTGAGCGATAAATACCGCCGCCATCGTCAGATAAATCGACGTGCCGTCGAGGTTAAACGAGTAACCGGTCGGGATAACCAGCCCCACCACCGATTTACGGCAACCGAGCATTTCCATTTTATCGAGCATACGCGGCAGCGCGGATTCCGACGACGACGTCCCGAGCACGATCAGCAACTCTTCTTTGATATAGCGAATGAACTTGAAGATGTTAAAGCCGGTGGCCCGCGCGATGCTGCCCAGCACGACAACCACGAACAGAATACAGGTGATGTAGAAGCAGATGATGAGCTGGCCGAGCTGCACCAGCGTGCCGACGCCATATTTACCGATAGTAAATGCCATGGCGCCGAATGCGCCGACAGGCGCCAGACGCATGATCATATTGATGATGCCGAAAATCACCTGCGAAAAGCTTTCGATCACGTTGAAAATCAGCTGGCCGTTGCGGCCCAGACGGTGCAGCGCGAAGCCGAACAGCACGGCGAACAGCAGCACCTGGAGAATATTGCCGCTGGCGAACGCGCCGATAACGCTTGAGGGGATGACATCCATCAGAAAGGCGATGACGCCCTGCTGCTGCGCCTGCTCGGCATAAACTGCGACGGCTTTAGCGTCGAGCGTTGCGGGGTCGACATTCATCCCGGCGCCCGGCTGTACCAGGTTGACGATAACCAGGCCGATAATCAGCGCCACGGTACTGACAATTTCAAAATAGAGTAGCGCGACCGCGCCCGTACGCCCCACCGCCTTCATGCTTTCCATACCCGCGATGCCGGTCACGACGGTACAGAAAATCACCGGCGCGATAATCATTTTAATCAGCTTCACGAAGGCGTCGCCCAGCGGTTTCATCTGCGCGCCCAGCTCCGGGTAGAAGTGACCGAGCAATATCCCGATCGCTATCGCGGTCAATACCTGAAAATAGAGGCTTTTGAAGATAGAGAGTTTCATAGGGGTGTCCTTGAAGGTAATAACCACAGGAATTGTGTGTGAAAATCCCGCCTGTAGCGCTAAAAGTAACACCCGTAAAACATGTCAGATATATCGAAGCATCATTTTGGAAACATAAATGTTAAATTTTATGAGCTGAAACGCGTCAGCCTGAACGGTTTTACACCCTTTGCAGCGGTTTTAGGGTTTTGACAGCCAGGCGTCTTCAAATGCCGCCGGCGTTGCCGCTTTGCCGAACAGAAAGCCCTGGCCCACCGTTACGCCCGCGCTCAGGAGCCAGTCGCGCTGCGCCTCGTTCTGTATGCCTTCCGCCACCAGATCGAGGTTAAGGTTTTTCGCCATATTGATGATTGCCGATACCACGCTGTCATCATCCGGCAGATTATCAATAAAGCTTTTGTCGATTTTCAGGCTGTCGACCGGCAGCGCTTTCATCTGCTGTAGCTGACTTAAGCTTGCATATCCCATGCCGAAATCATCAAGCGCGATGCGCACGCCCGCCTCACGCAACGGGCGCAGCATGGCGATGGCCGCGCCGGTATCCGTGATGCGCTGGCTTTCCGTCATCTCAAGCGTCAGCGTGCCAGGCGCAATGGCGTAACGTGCCAGCCGTTGCAGCATGGTCTGCACCAGATCGCGGTTTAACAGTTGCAGCGACGACACATTCACCGACAGCGGCAGCATGATGCCGTGCGCCTGCCAGCGCGCCAGCAGCTGACACGCCTCTTCCAGCACCCAGTCGCCGACGGTGACGATAAGCCCGCTTGATTCAATATTCTCAATAAGCCCGGCGGGCAGCGTCCAGTCGCCGTCCGGCTGGCGTTCGCGCAGCAGCGCCTCCGCGCCGACAATCTCGCCGGTGCGCATATCCACCTGTGGCTGTAGCCAGACCGCGTACTGGCGGCGCGACAGCGCGTTTTGCATGGCGTGTTCCTGCGCGTTCGCTGATTTTTCGCCGAAAAACGCCACCTGATTCACGCCCTTGCGCCGCGCGTCGAGCGCTGCGGATACCGCACTCTGATAGAGCGTCGAGGCGTTCTGGCGGCCATCAAACATCGCCACGCCGATGCTGGCTGCGGCGGCGTGAACAGCGGAATGCGGCTCCAGCGGCTCGTGAAGCGCGGCCAGCAGCTGTTGCGTCAGCGTGACCGCGTGCTCCGGCGTCTTCACGCCGTGGGCGATAATCGCGAAATCGTCCTGGCTAATTTGCGCTAGCACCATGCGCGGCGTCAGTACCGAGCGCAGCTTTTCCACGCGCGCCAACGCCAGCGCCCCGGCTTCACGCAGCGGCTCGCAGGCCACATACAGCAGCGCCGTCGCGCCGCCGCTCGCTACGGCTTGTTCCAGCAGCGCCATCAGCAGCGCCTGGTTCGGCAGGCCTGTTTGCGCAAAACGCGTGGCGCTGGAGCGCGCCTCGTCAAACTGACGCGCCAGCGCCTGCTGGTTGCGGTTGTAGCTGCGCACCAGCATGCCGATTTCGTCATCCTGATGCAGGCGCGGAATGGTGAGCTGATGATGCGCCAGCTCATGCGCGTCAAGCTCATTCAGCGTACGGGTGATATCCCGCAGCGGGTGGAGGATCAACCGGTTAATGCACCAGGTGATTGCCACAGAGAGGATCAGCGCCAGCAGCAGGAACGTCGTCAGCAGCGTCGAAATAGCGTTGATAATGAAGCGATACATGCGCCAGGAGTCGGCCTGAAGCACCAGATACGCCAGCGGCTGCGGGTTGGCGGGCCGCTCCAGCGAATAGAGCGGCAGGGTTATCTGCACCGGCAGCTCGAAAACGCGCGCCAGCGTCACCGGAATGGGCCGTTCGGGCGTAAAGCGCATGCGCAACGCCTGGAACTGATTGGGCAACACCACGTCAGCGCGGCTTATCACGCCAGCGGGTTTGATGTCGCGAAGGATAGACTCCGCTTCCGGAATGTTAGCCTTCAGGATCGCGGCGGAGAGCGGCTGGCGCACTGAGCGGGCGATGCTCTCCATCTGCATGGCGGTGTGGTAACGGTGCGATTGCACAAAATGAAACAGCAAAACGACGCTGAAAATAAAAAGAAAAAAGACGGAAACGGCCGAAACCATCGCCATTTGTTTAATCGTTAAGGAACGACTGACTCGCAACTTGATTCTCCACTGATGCCACTGCCCGCATGATAATCACTCATAATTATCATTGCGGGCGGAAGTATACTGCATTGTTGTGGAATTTAACCGCGCGGCCGGGCCGAACGGGCATTATTCTCGTTACCTGTCGGCGTATGGCGTCAGCGTCCGCGGCGGCATATCCATGTCTCCCTGCCAGCCAGCCTGCGAGTAGCGGATAAACAGCGAGAAATTGCTCGGCGTGTAATCCTTCGCCTGCTGAATGTTCACCGCCGCGCCGACCGACCAGTTTGCGGTGATGCGCCGTTCAATCAGCGCGTTGGCCGTATACCCCCAGCCAGCGCTGCTGTCGCCCTCTTCCTGCGCATCTTTATCGGCGTAACGGTTCAACGCCGGATTAGCCGGGTTGATGACCGGCGTCGGGATCAGGCCCGACAGCGGGTAACGGCGCTGGTCTTTGGTGCGCGTATGCGACCATGAACCTGAAGCGCCAAGCTCCCAGGACCAGTTTTCGGTTCGCATTCGCCACGCCACCGGCACCGCGAACGAGACGTACTCCTGCGGGCTGTAGTAACCGCCCTGGCCTAAAGAGTAACCGCTCAAATCTTTCTCATAGTGCCACACCATGTTGTTGAGCCCAATGGTGAGGCGCTGATTATTTTCGTTAATCAGCTTGTAGTAATAGCCGCTCATCCAGCGGACACGCCAGTTATCAGCGACGTTTTTACCGGTGAGCTGATCGGCGTTGAGGCTGGCCCAGACGCCATGCGCCTCGCCGCGATCGTAGCTGATGCTCGCCCCGCCGCCCGTCGCGCGCACGCCGCCCCAGGTGGTGCCGGTGTTGGACGGCGCGTCACGCTGTCCGCCGAAAGCCAGCATGGAGCTGGAAATCGGTCGGCGATGGGCGTTAACGGTATAGCCAATCGGGCCGAGATCGCTGCTGTAGCTGACGCCGCCCACCACATCGACCACGTTAAACCCGATTGGCGTGGTGCCGAGATCCACATCCCAGGTCTCATTCTGCCAGCCTGCCGCCACGCTCACGCCGGAGGCGCGCTGTTTCGCGTTGCCTGAGCAAGGCGTTTCGGCGCAGGTGCCCCAGGTTTCGCTGTAGCTGTCACCGCTGAAGCTGCCCGGATTCATATTCACCGCGTCGGTGCGCAGGAACATCCGCCCGTCGCGCAGCGGCGCGTCCACCTGCAACATAGTGGTGTTCGCTTTCAGATCCGAATACCCCGGCGTACCGCTGGAGCCCCAGTAGTCATGCTGGAGCGTCACGTTTAAATCCTGCTGACGATACAACTCCGCCGCATCGCCGCGCACGCTGCGCTTCAGCCAGTCATCGCTGGCGTCATTGCGGGTGAGACGCGTGAAGGCGTCGTTATCGGCAGGTCGCGTCGGGGTGATGCCCGAGGCCACCATCGCGTCGCGATACGTCTGCAACGCCTGCTGCGGCTGACTGTTCTGGCGCTGGAAGCGCGCGGCGTCACGCAGCACCAGCGCGGTTTCCTGCGACGGCGGCTGCGTTCTGGCGGTAGCGGCAAGCACGGCGAAAGCCTGTTGCGCGCGCTGCGTGTCGCCAAGCGCCGCCTGAGCGTTGGCGAGGCGTCGCAGCGTGCCAGGCGAGCGCGGTTCGCCGTTTGCAGCAGGCGTCGCCAGCGCGGCGAGCTGTTCGCGCGCGGCCGCATTATCGCCTTCGGCAATCAGCGTTTCGGCAAGCCCGAGCTGCGCCTCTTCGCTGCCCGGCGTGCGCGTCAGCACCGTCTGGTATTGCGCGCGCGCCGCCGCGTTATCGCCGCGCTGCTGCGCCCAGTCGGCGAGCGTTAAATCGATACGGTCAGAGGCGGGCTGCTGGCGCAACAGCGCAATGGCCTGCGCCTCCTGACCGCTGTCACGCAGGCGATTAGCGGTCGCCATGAGTTCATTGGTTTGCAACCGCTGCGCCAGTTCGAGAATATTCGGCGTCCATTTATCGCGCGGCAGCGTGTTGAGATGCGTGAGCGCGGCGCGCTCGCGATCGCTGCCGGAAAGATAGAGTCCGTATGCGTAGACCTGCTCAGGGTCGGTCGGCCTGCGCTGGGCCAGTTGCCCCAGCAGAATATCGGCATCGCGGCGTTGTCCGGCGGCGGCCAGATCGCTTGCCAGCCGGTAGGTTATCCAGACGCTTTCCGGGTCGAGCGCCAGGCGCTGGCGCTGTAGCGCGGCGGCCTCAGCGAAACGCCCCTGGCTTTCCAGCGCGCTGGCCTGCTGATCGAGGCGATCGTTGGCGAGGCTGCGCTCAATATCTTCAATGCTTTGCCGCTGGCTGGCCGAGAGCGTGGCGATAAAGGCATCTGCCCGCTCTGGCGACTGGCGGCGGTAAAGATTCGCCAGTCCGCGTACCGCGTTGCTGTTGGCGTTATCCATGCGCAGCGCCTTCTGGTAATAGCGCTCGGCCTGCGCATCGTCTTTGCGCGCCACCGCTACGTCGCCCAGCCCCAGCACCGCGTAACTGTCGGTATTGTCCACCGTTGCGGCCTGCTGATATTTCTGCTGCGCCTGCGCCAGATTATTGGCTTTCAGCGCCGCGTCGCCTTGCTCTATCAACAGCCAGTAGCGGTTGACCTGCAACAGGCTCTGCCAGCGGCCGCTGTTGGGGCTGTTCGGGTCCTGTTTCAGCGCCTGCTCCAGCAGCGGCACAGCGCGCGCGCGGTTGCCCTGTTGGGAATAAGCCTGCGCGAGCGCGCCAAGCGCCTCGCTGTCGTTCGGGTTCGCGGTGACCGCGCGGCTCAGATCCGCCACCGCGCTGGCGCCCTGTCCCTCTTCCACTTTGGCGATGCCCTGCATTCTGGCGCGATAGGCCGGGTCGGCGAGCTTGCTTTGCTGCTCCGCCAGCAGCCCTTTGGCTTTATCCGCCGTTTCACCGCTGCTGAATACCTGTAAGAAGCGCTCCAGCGCGGCGACGCTGGCATCGCTCGCGGGCATGCCCTGAATCTGCTGATACCAGAGATCCGCCGCCGTTTCGCGTCCGCCGCCCGATTTCGCCATCTGCTCCAGAATGCTAAAGCCTTCCTGCTGGCGGTTGGCGGAAAAGAGCTGTAGCGCAAGTTGGGTACGCAGCTGATCGTTGCCCGGCGCGCGGGCGTTCAGCGCCTGCATCTGGCGGATCGCCTCGTCGCGACGCGCCGGGTCTTTCGCCACCAGCGTCCAGTATTCAACGGCCAGATCGCCGTCCGGCGGCGCGCCGTTAAACAGTTTTTGATACGCCGCGAGCGCCTCCTGGGTATGCCCGGTGGTGCCGAGCAGACGCGCCTGTTGTAACTGTTGACGCCCCTCCGGCGAGGCCAGCGCCAGGGTGATGCGCGCCTGTTGATATGCCGACGATTGCGGCGCGAGTTTGCCCAGTCGCGCAAACTGCTGCTGCGCGCCTGTGTTATCGCCCTGGCGCAGCAGATAACGCATCCGCGCCGCGATCACGTCCGGGTCGTCCGGGCTTATCAGCTCCAGCCGGTAGAGCGACTGGCGCACCAGATCGTCACGTTTGGCGGATTCGCCAAGGCGCACCTGTTCGAGCAACTGCTGCCTGGCGTCCGGCTGCGCCTGCGCCTGCCCTGAGAGGGCGACGCCGAGCGTCAGCGCGGTGATACTTAACGCGAACTTGTGCATGACTCTCCCCAGGCGGGTTGTAGCTCACCGTCTACGGTGAAGCGAAAACGGTGTTGATCCCATCCCTGGCCGAACAGGGTTAATACATAGCTGTAATAGGCGTCCTGCTGCGGGTAGTTATCGACCACGCGCTGACGCTGCAACGCCTGGGTATCGCGGTTTTGCAGGAACGGCAGCAGCGCGGCGGAGAAGCCCACCGGCCCGTTGCCCTGGGTTTTACCGTCAATGACGCGCGCTTTTTCCGGCGGCAGGCCCGCTTTCTGCGTCGCGGTTTCCATTGCGCTGAGCCGTTTGAGCAGCGGTGCCTGCTGTTCATCCGCCGGGTTCATCATGCCGACCCACAGGTAAACACGGATAGCGTCGTAACTGCTGATAAGCGGCTTTTGCGGCTTCGCGGGCTTGAGTAGCCAGCCGTTGTCAGCCTCATAACTCACCCAGTCAGGCGAAAAGCCTTCGGGGGCGGTTTCCAGCAGCAGACGCAGGTTGGTCTCCCGGAGCGTCGTCCAGGGTTTGCCGTAACGGGTGAAATAGCGGGCCAGTTGCGGCGGCAGATAACTCGGGTTAAAGCGCCAGAGCGTCGGCTCGGCGAAGCTGACTTTGCCCGGCAGCAGCATGTCGCCAAGCTTCGGCACGGTCACGACTTCTTCTTTGGCGATACGGTCGAGAAGCGCTTTGCCGGTGTCGGTGTAGCGCGGCTCTTTCCACAGACGCCCCGCCTCCAGCAAACTCCAGGCTATCCATAAATCGGCGTCCGAAGCGGAGTTGGTGTCGAGCGTCGTCCATTCGTCCGGCCCTTTCATGCCCCACAGCCAGGCCGGCAGCGTATTTTTGAGCGAGCCTTCGGCGAGGTTGTTTTCGGTCCAGAGCAGAATTTTGTCGAACGCCTCGCGGTCGTTGGCCGCCAGCGCGAAGAACAGCGCGTAGCTCTGCCCTTCAGACGTCGTGATTTTGCGCGGATCGCTGGGGTCAATCACGCGCCCTTCTTCGCTGATATAGCCGCCTTTGAAGCGATCCCAGTCGGGCCAGCTACAGGCGGCATGGGCTGAAACCGTCGCCAGCAACACGCCCGCCGCCAGCCATCTGCAAAGATTTTTCATAACACGTTACCCATGATTACCCGGATCAAGACGACGGCGGCTCAGGATACGCAGCAGACGCCACAACACCCAGGCCAGCAACACCACGCTGATGGCCGCGAAAATCGCCAGCAGGATCGGGTGGTTCGACAGCGCGTACCAGATGCGTTCAAACCACGGCAGGTGGCCGACGTAATAGACATCGCCCACGCGCAGGCTGTTAACACCCGATTCACGCACAATAACGACCGAGCCGTACATCGCGGCGCGTTTGCCGCTGTCGTTGAGCGCGTCGTTCAGCAATTCATAACCACGCGGGCTGTCGGCCAGCAGCGCCACGACGCTGCGCTGATCATGGTACGGCGACTGGAAGCCCACGACCGCCGCCATCGGCCCGGAAGAGCGCACTTCAGTCTGCGTCAGCGGCTGGCGGTCGCGGGCGTCGGTATCGGCGAGCGTCACGTCGCGCGACGGGGTTTTTACCCAGCTTTCGGTGGCCTGCACCAGCATATCAACATGTTTTTCATCTTTCAGCGATGCCGGCAGCGTGCCGATCACCAGAATGTCAGCGTCTTTACTCTGCATCTGGCTGCCATCGTCGGTAATAGTCAGGTTAATGGCCGGGAAACCGGTCTGCGCGCCGATAGTGCCCGCCGTGTCCAGCAGCGTGGTGAGTTGCGCCGGGTTCGGCTGTTTGGGCATCACGATAATCGTATCGGCGAGATCCGCCATCCGGCTGAACGGGAAACCGGAATTTGCAAAGGAGCGCAGATCCGGCATCGCGATAAAGTGGTGATAGCTTGAGAAATCGAGCGTCGAGTCGTCGCCTATCACGACACGGTTAGGCACCGTCTGGAAAGTGACGCAGTTTTCCAGCGTGCCGCCCGGCAGCGGGTTGGTGTATTCAAAATCAAAGCGCAGCTGGTTGGCCGCGCCGAGGCGCAGCGTCGGCAGCGTCACTTCGCTCTTGCCGTCCAGTAACCCCTGCAGCAGCGGCAGGCGCAGCAGCAGACGGTTGGTATCGTCTTTCGGCAGCAGGTTGAAGGATTGCAGGAACTGATTGTTCAGGCTGATATCCATCCGCGAGTTATCACGCGTGGCGGGCGCCGAATAGCGGTAGCTCAGGCGCATATCAATGCCGTTGCTGCGCAGCAGGTAGAGATCCGGCGGCAGGTTGAGCGTCAGGTTAATCGGGTTCGGCTCAAGGCCGGTCGCCTGCAACTGCTCTTCATAGCTTTTCAGCTCGCCGAAGGTGACCGGACGGTCGGTGCGCACCCAGTTCGGCGCGTCGTAAGGCTGACGCGCCAGCAGCGGTTTCACCTCGCCCACTTCGACGCTGTCGCCGCGGAACAGCAGGCTGCCCTGCGCGATGCCTTTGGCGGCCTGCAACAGGTCTTTGTCATCGCGGCCCTGAATCACCAGCAGCTTCACCCACGGATTTTGCGGGTGGCTCATCATGCGCACCATCGGGCCTTTAGCGGGCGGCAGGTCGCGCAGGAAATCAGGACGTTTGTCGTTGGTGGCGAACACCACGGCGTGACGCGTCGGAAGCTCGTTATACAGCACCGGGAAACGCTGGCCGCGCCAGCCGGAGCGGGAGCCAAACCAGGAGGAGACAATGCTTGCCGCCTGCTGGGTGACGAGATCCGGCGAGGCGGCGAACACCATCGGCAGCTCCAGCGGACGGTTGTCACGTGAATCAAAGAACGGCACCGGGAAGTGCGACAGGTCATTTTGCAGTTGCAGCGTCTGGAACGTCAGGTTCAGCGCGCTGTTGCGCCCGATATCCATCCACAGCGTATTGCTGGCCTGGTTTTCACACACGTCGCGGTAGTGGCCGACAAACTCCAGACGCACGCGGTTGAAATCGCTGACGTAAAGCGGGTCGATTGGCACCTGGGCGGTGGTTTTCTTGCCGAGCTGCTCTTTGGTGACCGGCAGCACGTCCATCAATTCATCGTTCAGATAGACCTTAAGCTGCGACTGCACCGGCACCAGCGACGGCGACGGGGTGTAGGTCAGGTTCAGCGTGGCTTTCGAAATCACTTCGTCGCTGCGCATCCCGAACTCAACAAAGCCGTTCGGGCTGGTGCCTTTGAGGACCATGCTGCCCGGCGGCGGCGCGATGCTCGCGAAACTCAGCGTGACGTCGCGCGCGGGCGCGCCGTCCTGCACCACCGGCGCTCCGGCACCCTGCACGCCCGGCATGACCTGCCCGAGCACCGCGCCTTCCGTCGCGGGCGCAGGCTCGGTGCCCGCGGCAGGCGGCGTGGCGGGCGTTAACGCCTCGGTACGCGCAGGCGTCGCGGTCATAACGCCTTCGGTTGCCGGGGCGACGACCGGCACCGTCGGCGCCGCGGTCGCGTTCGGATCGTTTGTGGCTTCAGGCGCACCGTACGCTGCGGGCAACAGGCTCATTCCTACCGCCACAGCGCACATCAAGGAGAGTTTTCTTTTCATCGCGTATTCATCATTGTTGAGCCATAACCGGGAGCGCACGCTCCCCCAACGACGTCCGCTCCGGACGACGGGGGATAAACGACACTATCCAGGAAACCAGCGTGGTAAGGGTGCGAAAGACAATTTTTAATGACGCTGGCGCGAACTCCGCCAGGTGTCGATAGCCCCGGAAGCCGAGCTTGAGGATATCGAGCATGCTTTCCAGCGGTTTGTCTTCCGGGAAGCTGTCCTGCCAGAGCGCCCAGGTATCGGCGCGCGCAAAGGTGCACTGGACGAAATCGATATGCTGGCGGGTGGTCAGGCCGTCGAGATTCAGGCCCACTTCATCGCCAAAGACGCGCACGACTTTCGCCGGGAAGACATACTCCTGCGCGCCGCGGTTCATCAGCAGGTTCACTTTCTGGCCCTGCAGGAGCTGCGCGCCGCCGTGGACTTTGATGCCGAGGCCACCGTCAGAGTAGTCCTGCACCGTACAAGAGAACAGATGGCCGTCTTCGCGGGCGATTGCCGCTGGCATCACCATCTCCACGCGATGAGAGCGTCGCACCTGTTTGCTCTCCACTGACACCGCCACCGCGCCGCCGAGAATAATCAGGTTATAGAAGACCCAGACGATACTGACTACCACGGTGAGCATTTCATTCGCCGGGCCGTAGAAGTAGCGCCAGATGCCGACCAGGATGCCGAACAGGTTAATCAGCACCAGCATCAGATACGGGCGCGAAATCACCCAGTCGACATACTCTTCTTCCACCAGGCCGCCTTTGGCGGTGACGTTGAACTTCCCTTTGTGCGGGTTGAAGAGCGCCACCATCGTGGGCCGCGTAATATACCAGGCGAGTACCGTTTCGTAGATTTCGCTCCAGAACGAGTGGCGGTATTTGCCCTGGATTTTGGAGTTGGTGAGGCTCGCGTGCGCCATATGCGGCAGTACGAACAGCGCTATCATCAGCGCCGGGGCGTAGATGATGTAAGCATGCAGCAGCAGGAACGCCAGCGGCGCGGTCAGGAAGATAAGCCGCGGCACGCCAGAGAGGAAGTGCAGCATCGCGTTGACGTAGCACAGACGCTGCCCAAGCTTCAGCCCTTTGCCGAACAGCGGATTGTCGAGACGGAAAATCTGCACCATGCCGCGCGCCCAGCGGATACGCTGGCCGATATGCGCCGAGAGGCTTTCTGTCGCAAGCCCCGCCGCCTGCGGAATACGCATGTAGGCGGAGGTGTAGCCGCGCCGGTGCAGGCGCAGCGAGGTGTGGGCGTCTTCGGTCACCGTTTCGACCGCGATGCCCCCGATCTCATCAAGCGGGCCACGGCGGATCACGGCGCAGGAGCCGCAGAAAAAGGTCGCATCCCACATGTCGTTGCCGTCCTGCACCAGGCCGTAGAACAGCGTGCCTTCATTCGGCGTTTTACGAAAACGCCCGAGGTTGCGCTCGAACGGGTCCGGTGAGAAGAAGTGGTGCGGCGTCTGCATCATCGCGAGTTTTTTGTCTTTCAGGAACCAGCCGAGCGTCATTTGCAGGAACGAGCGCGTCGGCACGTGGTCGCAGTCGAAAATCGAGACAAAATCGCCCTTCGCAAGCTTCAGCGCGTTGTTGATGTTGCCCGCTTTGGCGTGCTCATGCGTCGTGCGGGCGACATACTGCACGCCTACCGATTCAGCAAAGCGACGAAACTCTTCGCGGCCGCCGTCGTCGAGGATCCAGATAGTCAGCTTATCTTTCGGCCAGTCAATGCCGAGCGAGGCGTAAATCGTGTTCTTCACCACGTGCAGATCTTCGTTATAGGTCGGCACGAAAATATCGACCGACGGCCACTCTTTAAGATCTTTCGGCAGCGGCACCGGCTGGCGGTTGAGCGGCCAGATAACCTGGAAGTAGCCGAGCACCAGCACCACCCACGCGTAAGTTTCCGCCACCAGCAGCACCAGCCCGCACACCAGGCTTACCGGATCGTTCCAGTTCAGCGTGGAGGTGTAACGCCACCAGATATAGCGGCAGGAGACGGTAAGCGACAACACAATCAGCATCAGCGCCGAGAAACGGCCCGGCAGACGGCGCACCAGCATCGCCACGCCCCAGAGCAGCATCAGGAAAATAAACTGCGACAGCGGGTTAAACGGCTGCGTCACACAGAGAATGGCCAGCACCAGCGAGAAAAAGATAACCACACCCAGCACGACGCGCCGCAGGCGCTCGTTGATATGGCCCAGCTCTTTCTCCTCGTTAAGATGGTGGGTCTCATCGCTAAAACGCTGCGGGAGCGTTTCCAGCCAGAGGTTAAAACGCTCGCGCCAGAGTTGAAGCTTCGAGACCGCCCGCCAGCGCGGCGCGGCCACGGCACGCCAGGGCTGGAGCGTCAGCAGCCACAGCCCTTGTAACAGATAACGCACGATATCCAGCGGACGCGGACGGTCGGGGTTGATATGGGGAAACAGCAGCCCGTGCCGGACGCGGATCGCCTGCCAGTGCGGATTTTCCAGCGGCAGCAGCAGCCAGGCGAGCGTCAGCCACATGCAGCCCAGCGCCGCGCTGAAAGGCGGCGCGCCGTTGCCGCGGTAAGTGAGATAACGCTCGCGCAGCCGCGCGCGGGCCGGCGGCGCGAGCAGCAGGGCGGAGATGCTTATCATGCCCTTTCTCTCCCGTAATGCAGCAGACACCAGTTCGCCAGCGTGACTATCTCTTCCGCCACCAGCGAATCCGGGCGGTATTCGCCCACCGGCTGTTTAGCGGCGAAGCTCTCCATCATCGCCTCGTCGCGGTGAATCGCGACCGGCACCAGATTACGCTGCGTCTGCAGCCAGAGCTGCCAGATGTCGTTCTGCACCTGGCTTGAAATCAACCGAAAGTTTGCCAGCAGATCGCCGCCCTTGGGCAGCGCCTGCTGATGCAGGCGCGCGTGGCAGTTGGCGTCAGGCTGGACCACGCAGAGCGTGCGGTCGGCGACCTGCAACAGACTGCGGGTGACAGCGTCGAAACCGCACGGCAGATCGAGCAATATCCAGCGCCAGTGGCCGCTCGCCTTGAGATGCTGAAGGTGGTTGGCGAAAACGCCGAGCGACGCCGTCAGCGCGCCGCTGTTTTCCCATTCCGCCTGACGCAGCGAGCCATACGGCAGTACATCCAGCCCCGGCGCGTAACGCCAGGCGGTGGACTGCCAGGCTTTGCCGTCCAGCAGCGCGCGCGCCCAGCCGTCGGCGTGGTCGAAATCGATATTAAACGCGAGGCGCAGCAGGTTGTCCGGCGAGGCGTCAATCACCAGCACCGATTCGCCGAGCTGATGCAACGCCCAACCGAGCGCCGCCGTTAAAGAGGTAGTGCCCACGCCGCCCCGCACGCCCTGTAATGCCAGAACGGTCATCCTTCTTGCGCTCCTGAATCACGACGCGCTAATTCCGCCAGCAGCGGCCAGCGCGCAATCGCCGTCGCGAGTTGTTCACGTTGAGAAATGTCGGTGTAGTCGAAATCTGGAAGTGAAAACACCCGGCTGAGTGCTTCGAAATCGTTCTGAAAGGTATAGCCATGATCGGGCTGGCGTGCGGCCTTAGCGTCATTCTCAGGCATATATTCTGTTTTTCCTTAGAGCAATATCACTAAAGCCAGCAAACGATAACAAAGAATCTGCGCAGTCCCGGTTTGCATGCTAATGATCATGTTCTTTAATTTCAATGTTAGGTTTATTTCCTGGCTTTCGCTAGTAAACTGACAGTCATACTCTTTGTATATTGAGGGCGCCATGGCTCTTGTTTTTTCAATTGGCATTGATTCGCTATGGGATGAGCTGCGCCATATTTCGGCAGGCGGGCTGGGATGGATAAATTGCGACCGCTATAGCGACGCAATATTGTTCGTTAATCAAACACTTCAGGCACAAGCGCCGCAAACGAAAGTGGCTGTCATTACCATGAGCGCCGCGCCGGAAACCCTTATTTCTCCGCTTCCTCCCGCGCCGGCAGGCCCGGATGAAGTACGTCTGTTTACCATGCCGAATAGTCAGGATGCATTTCATCATCTGCATCACGATCTGCTTTGCAGTTTTGAACCGGAAAACTATTTTATCGTCCTGCTGTGCGCGGAAAACGCCTGGCAGGGTGTCGCGCCCGCTCATATTAAAGCCTGGATAAGAAAAAGCCAAAGCTGGGCACAAGAACAGCGCTGCACATTGCTGATTATTAATTCCGGCGCGCAGGCCGATCGGCAAACGTCAATGTTAATGAGCGAATACCAGCACCTTTCCGGCCTCGCCACGCTGCGCTATCAGGGCGATGCCTGGCTGTATGATGTGGCGTTCTGGTTTAACGATAAAGGCGTGAGCGCGCGTCAGCAGTTGCAGGTCACGTACGCCAATGGCCGTCTGGCGCTGGTGCCGCGTCAGGAAGTCTCGTTGCAATCGCGCAGCGACGAACGCCGTGTGCTGAGCCATATCGCCGTGCTGGAAGGCGCGCCACCGCTCTCCGAAAACTGGACGTTGTTTGAAAGCAACGACGCGCTGTTTAACGAGGCCCGCCAGGCCCAGGCCGCGACGGTTATCTTCTCGCTCACCCAAAACAACCAGATTGAAGGACTGGCGCGTCACGTACATGCGCTGCGCCGCCAGCGCGGCAGCGCGCTGAAAATTATCGTGCGCGAGAACAAAGCCAGCGTGCGCGCCACCGATGAACGACTGCTGCTGGGCTGCGGCGCGAATATGGTGATCCCGTGGAACGCGCCGCTCTCCCGCTGCCTGACGCTTATCGAAAGCGTGCAGAATCAACAGTTCACCCGCTTTGTGCCGGAAGATGTGAATACGCTGCTGGAGGCGATGCAGCCGCTGAAAATGCGCGGCTATCAGCCGTGGGACGTTTTCTGCAACGCCGTCGGCGCGCTGATGAATAACGTACTTATCCCGCAGGACAACAAAGGCATTCTGGTGGCGCTGCGCCCGGTGCCAGGCATTCGCGTCGAACAGGCGTTAACGCTCTGCCGCCCCGGGCGCATGGGCGATATCGTCACGCTCGGTGAAAACCGGCTGGTGCTGTTTCTCTCGTTCTGTCGGATAACCGATCTCGATACCGCCCTGAGCCATATCTTCCCGCTGCCGATAAGCGAGCTGTTTTCCAACCGCATGGTGTGGCACGAAGATAAGCAGATAGCCGCAGAGATTTTCCAGATGAGCGCGATGCGCCCGGAGCAGTGGACCGCGCCGCTTGCGATGACGCGTCAGGCGAGCCAGACCGCCGCCATCCTTACGGATGCGCCGAAAACTCCCGTACGCCGTACGCCGACGCCCATTACGCTGCTTAACGATCCGGCACAGGAGCGCGCGTTATGATGTCGATTAGCGATATTCTTCAGCTTATTGCGCTGTGCGCGCTGGTGTTCATTCCTTTGGGGTATGCGCTGTGCGTGGGTAAGCGGCGTATGATGAAAACGCTGCGCCCGTTGCTGTTTCGCCCCCGCTTTGTTAAACCCGCTGGTACGTTGCGCCGCCGCTCTACCGTCAAGGCTAATGTAAAACATGACTAATCACGTTCACTCCGCTCCCCTTGCCCGCTCGGGCTGGCAAAACTGGCGCGGTCTTTCCGGCTGGAACTACTATTTCCTGCTGAAATTCGGCCTGCTCTGGACGGGCTACCTGAATTTTCATCCACTCGCCAACCTGGTGTTTATGGCGTTTCTGCTGTTTCCGATCCCCAATCTGCGCCTGCACCGTCTGCGCCACTGGATAGCCATTCCGGTCGGTATTGGCCTGTTCTGGCACGACACCTGGCTGCCGGGGCCGCAAAGCATTATGAGCCAGGGCTCGCAGGTGGCGGGCTTTAGCACCGACTATGTGCTGGACCTGGTGACGCGCTTTATTAACTGGCAGATGATAGGCGCCGCCTTTGTACTGCTGGTCGCCTGGATGTTTGTCTCCCAGTGGGTGCGGGTGACGGTATTTGTGGTGGCGATTTTGGTCTGGCTTAACGTGCTGACCATTACCGGCCCGATCGTCTCGCTATGGCCTGCCGGGAACACCGCGCCCGCAACGGTGACGACCACGGGCGGCGGCGCGGCGCCGACGGTGGCGAATACCGCCAATAACCTGGTGGCGGGCGATATACCGCTGCAAACCGCCCCCGCAAGCTCACAGAGTATTAATGACTGGCTGAACAGTTTCTACGCCAGCGAGGCCAAACGCCAGACGACGTTCCCGGCGAGCCTGCCAGCCGACGCCCAGCCGTTTGATCTGCTGGTCATTAACATTTGTTCGCTGGCGTGGGCCGATGTGGAGGCCGCCGGCCTGATGTCGCACCCGCTGTGGTCGCATTTCGATATCGTGTTTAAGAACTTTAACTCCGGCACATCATACAGCGGCCCGGCGGCTATCCGTCTGCTGCGCGCCAGCTGCGGCCAGCCGTCGCATAAAAACCTGTATCAGCCCGCCGGCGAGCAGTGCTACCTGTTCGATAACCTGGCGAAGCTCGGCTTCAAGCGTCACCTGATGATGGACCATAACGGCGTGTTCGGTAACTTCCTCAAAGAAGTGCGCGAAAACGGCAATATGCAGGAGCCGCTGATGGATCAGTCGGGGCTGCCGGTGAATCTGCTGTCGTTCGACGGCTCGCCGGTGTATGACGACGCGGCGGTGCTTAACCGCTGGCAGCAGACCGTGAAGGGCGAAGGCAGCGGCGATCGCAGCGCCACGTTCTTTAACCTGCTGCCGCTGCATGACGGCAACCACTATCCGGGCAACAGCAAAACCGCCGATTACAAAGCGCGCGCGCAGAAGCTGTTTGACGAGCTGGACGCGTTCCTCACGCAGCTCGAAAAAGAGAATCGCAAAGTCATGGTGGTGATCGTGCCGGAGCATGGCGCGGCGCTGCAGGGTGATAAAATGCAGGTTTCCGGCCTGCGCGATATCCCGAGCCCGGCTATCACGCACGTGCCGGTCGGCATCAAGTTTATCGGCATGAAGGCCCCGCATCAGGGCGCCGCGGTTGAGATAGATCAGCCAAGCAGCTTCCTTGCGATTTCGGAACTGGTAACGCGGATGCTGGATGGGAAAAACTTTGTGGCCGATAACGTGGACTGGCAGGGGCTGACCAGTAATCTGCCGCAGAGCGCGCCGGTCTCTGAGAACGCTAACGCCGTGGTGGTGCAATATCAGGGGAAACCCTGGGTGCGCTTAAGCGGCGGCGATTGGGTGCCGTACCCGCAGTAAGCCGGTGTGGTGGAGCGTGGCGGGGGCGCAGGCTTACCCGCCCTATAACGACGCTACCGGTATTATTCGCAGGGACACGCGAAGCGCATCCACCACGGCCTGCCATAACACCCATAAAAAAAGCCGACGCTCTGCGTCGGCTTTTTGTTTCGCGCGTAGGTTATGGAATGCGCGGCTCGCCGGTTTCATCCTGATCGACGGCGAAACAGGCCACTAACTGACCGTTATACTCCTTCAGCTGCGGCTGGATCTGCGTGCACGGCCCGAAACGGCGGCGGCAACGGGCGCTGAAGGCGCACCCCGGCGGCGGATTCAGCGGGCTTGGCAGCTCGCCGGTGAGCTTGATGCGCTCGCGGCGGTCGTCCGGGTTCAGGCGCGGCGTCGCGGAGAGCAGCGCCTGGGTGTACGGATGACGCGGGTTCGAGAAAATCTGGTCTTTGGTGCCCTTCTCCACGCAGCGGCCCAGATACATCACCATCACTTCATCGGCGATGTGCTCCACCACCGACAAATCGTGGGAGATAAACACATAAGAGAGCCCCAGATCCTGCTGCAAATCCATCATCAGGTTCAGGACCTGCGCGCGCACCGAGACATCAAGCGCCGACACCGGTTCGTCGGCTATCACCACATCCGGGTCGAGCATCAGCCCGCGCGCGATAGCGATACGCTGACGCTGGCCGCCGGAGAACATATGCGGATAGCGGTCGTAATGCTCGGTTTTGAGACCGACTTTCGCCATCATCGCCAGCGCTTTTTCGCGGCGCGCCTCTTTGCTGAGCGAGCTGTTAATGAGCAGCGGCTCCTCAAGGATTTGCCCCACTTTTTTACGCGGATTCAGGGAGCCATACGGGTTCTGGAACACGATCTGGATTTTCTGGCGGCGCAGTTTCTCCGCCGTTTCGTCGGGTTTCAGCAGATCCTGGCCCTGATAGTAAAGCTCGCCGCCGGTCGGCGTTTCTATCATCGTCAGCAGACGGCCGAGCGTGGATTTCCCACAGCCGGACTCGCCCACCACCGCCAGCGTTTTGCCGCGCTCAAGGGTAAAGGAGACGCCGTCCAGCGCCTTCACCAGACGTTCCGGCGCGAAGAAACCCTTCTTCACCGGGTAGTGTTTTTTCAGGTCGATAGCCTGCAACAGCGGGTGCTGCGTGGTGGCCTCATGCGTGCTCATAATTGGTTGGCCTCCCGGCATCATCGAGGGGATAGTGGCATTTCGACTGGCGGCCGTTGTCCACCAGGTTTAACGCCGGTTCTTCGGCGCGGCAGCGCTCGGTGGCGTAGGGGCAGCGCGGGTTGAGCAAACAGCCCGTCGGACGGTCATATTTCCCCGGCACCACGCCCGGCAGCGACGCCAGACGCGCTTTATCCTGCGCGAACTCCGGTAGCGCGCGCAGCAGCGCCTGCGTGTAGGGGTGGCGCGGCGCGCGGAAGATATCCCGCGCCTCGCCGGTTTCCACCACCTGGCCTGCGTACATCACGATGATTTTGTGCGCCGCTTCGGCCACCAGCGCGAGATCATGGGTGATAAGGATCAGCGCCATGTTCTCTTTTTGCTGAAGCTCCAGCAGCAGTTCAATAATCTGCGCCTGGATAGTTACATCCAGCGCGGTCGTCGGTTCATCGGCAATCAGCAGCTTCGGACGACAGGCGATCGCCATCGCAATCATTACGCGCTGGCTCATCCCGCCCGACAGCTGGTGCGGGTAGACGTCAAGACGCGACGCCGGGTCCGGAATGCCGACCAGGTTGAGCAAGTCGATCGCGCGCTGGCGGCGGGTCTTTTTATTGCCGCCCTGGTGCACTTTGATCGCTTCCATAATCTGGAAACCCACGGTGTAGCAGGGGTTCAGACTGGTCATCGGATCCTGGAAGATCATCGCCACTTCGGCGCCCACCAGGTTACGGCGATCTTTTTCCGAGATACGCTGTAAATCCTGGCCGTTGAATTCCAGTTTGTCCGCCATCACGCGGCCAGGAAAATCGATAAGGCCCATGATAGCCAGCGAGCTGACCGATTTGCCCGAGCCCGATTCCCCCACAATGCCGACCACTTCGCCCTGGTTCACGCTGTAGCTTACGCGGTCTACGGCGCGGAACGGGGTGCCTTCGTCGCCGAAGTGCACCGATAATTTATCTACATTCAGTAACGCCATCTCGTGCCTCTTTACTGCTTGAGTTTGGGGTCGAGCGCGTCACGCAGGCCGTCACCCATCAGGTTAAATGCCAGCACCGTCAGCAGGATTGCGAGACCCGGGAAGGTCACGACCCACCAGGCACTTTGCGCGAACTGCAACACGTCGGAGAGCATGGTGCCCCACTCCGGTGTTGGCGGCTGCGCGCCCATGCCGAGAAAGCCCAGTGCGGCCATATCGAGAATGGCATTCGAGAAACCAAGCGACGCCTGAACAATCAGTGGCGCAAGGCAGTTAGGGAAAATATTCACGAACATCTGGCGCATCGCGCCCGCGCCCGCCACGCGCGAGGCGGTGACGTAATCGCGGCTCACTTCCACCAGCACCGCCGCGCGGGTTAAGCGCACATAGTGCGGCAGCGCCACGAAGGTGAGCGCCAGCGAGGCGTTAACGATGGACGGGCCGAAAATCGCCACCAGCACCAGCGCCAGCAGCAGGCTCGGCAGCGCCAGCATAATATCGACCACGCGCATGATGATGGTGTCGACGATGCCGCCGAAATAACCCGCCACCAGGCCGAGCACAATGCCCATCACCAGCGACAGCACCACCACCAGACAGCCGACCAGCAGCGACAGGCGCGCGCCGTACATCAGGCGCGACATCACATCACGGCCTACGTCGTCGGTGCCGAGAATATGCGCCCAGGTGCCGCCATCCTGCCAGACCGGCGGGGCCAGCAGCGCGTCGCGGAACTGCTCCGCCGGGTTATGCGGCGCGATAAAGTTCGCGAAGACGGCGATGATTATCATCACCACCACATACACCAGGCCGACCACAGCGCCTTTGTTACGTTTGAAGTAGTGCCAGAACTCCTGCATCGGCGTCATCGGCACCGGTGCGGCCACCACTTTGTTTTCAGTCATTTGCGTCATGATGGCCCCTTATTTCTTATGACGAATACGCGGGTTCACCACGCCATAGAGCAGATCGACCAGCAGATTGACGAGAATAATCATCGTCGCCACCAGCAGCACGCCGCCCTGCACCACCGGATAATCGCGGCGCTGCAGCGCGTCAATCAGCCAGCGGCCGAGCCCCGGCCAGGAGAAGATGGTTTCCGTCAGGATAGCGCCCGCCAGCAGCGTGCCCACCTGCAGCCCAATCACCGTCACGACCGGCAGCATGGCGTTACGCAGCGCGTGAATGATAATGACGCGCATGCGGGTCAGGCCCTTGGCGCGCGCAGTGCGGATGTAATCTTCGCCGAGCACTTCCAGCATCGCGGAGCGGGTCATACGCACAATCACCGCCAGCGGAATGGTGCCGAGCACCACGGCAGGCAGGATCATATGCGCCAGGGCATCGATAAAGTTGCCCTCTTCGCCCCAGATGGCGGTGTCAATGAGCATAAAGCCGGTCAGCGGATTGGTGTCGTCAAGGAACACCATATCGCTGACGCGCCCGGAGACCGGCGTCAGGTTCCACTGCACCGAAACCAGCATGATAAGCATCATGCCCCACCAGAAGATAGGCATGGAGTAGCCAGTCAGCGCCAGGCCCACCGCGGTGTGATCGAAGATGGAACCGCGCTTCACGGCGGCCAGCACGCCGACCGGAATGCCCACGGCGACGGCGAAAATCATCGCGCAAATGCCCAGTTCCAGCGTCGCTTTAAAGCGCGGCACGAACTCTTCCCAGACCGGGAGGCGGCTTTTCAGCGAGATCCCTAAATCGCCATGCAGCACGCCCCAGATGTAATGGAGATACTGTTCCCACAGCGGCTTGTCGAGGCCAAGCTCGGCCAGCAGCTGCGCGTGACGCTCAGGGGAAATACCACGTTCGCCCGCCATGATCATCACCGGGTCGCCGGGGATCATATGGACGAAGGCAAAAGTGAGAAGGGTGATACCGATAAACGTCGGGATAACAAGCCCCAGACGTCGGAGGATGAACTGCAACATAACCCGGATTCTCTGTAATGACGCACAACCAGGGGATGTGGTCTGTATTGCTCACAAATCTCATTCCCTCCCCTGTGAGAGAGGGAATAAAGCACTGCTGCCGGGTGCGCTGCCCTTACCCGGCCTGCAAGTGTAGACCGAGATAAGCGCAGCGTCGCCGGACACGGGGCGCTCACGCGCCCCTGATGGTTTTAATTATTCAACGGAGACGTTTTCGAAGTGGTGTTTGCCCAGCGGATCGACCACGTAGCCTTTGACCTCTTTACGCACCGGCTCATACACGGTGGAGTGCGCGACGATAAGCGCCGGCGCCTGATCGTGCATCACGACCTGAGCCTGTTTGTAAAGTTCGATACGTTTGTTGTGGTCTTCAGTGGCGCGCGCCGGCTGAATCAGATCTTCAAACGGCTTGTAGCACCAGCGAGAGTAGTTGGAGCCATCTTTCGCCGCGTCGCAGCTGAACAGGGTTGCGAAGAAGTTATCCGGATCCCCGTTGTCGCCGGTCCAGCCCATCATCACGGCCTGGTGCTCGCCCGCTTTGGCGCGTTTCAGATACTCGCCCCACTCGTAGGTCACGATTTTGGCCTGAACGCCGATTTTCGCCCAGTCAGCCTGGATCATCTCGGCCATACGGCGCGCGTTCGGGTTGTACGGACGCTGTACCGGCATCGCCCACAGCTCAACGGTAAAGCCTTTATCCTGGCCTGCTTCTTTCAGCAGCGCTTTGGCTTTCTCGACGTCATAGGTGTAATCCTTCACGTCGTCGTTGTAACCCCACATGGTCGGCGGGATCAGGTTTTTGGCGGCAACGCCCGCGCCCTGGTAAACCGCTTTGATGATGGCGTCTTTATTCACCGCGTAGGTCAGCGCCTGACGCACTTTCACGTCGTCAAACGGCTTTTTCTCGGTGTTGAAAGAGAGGTAGCCGACGTTCAGACCCGCCTGCTCCATCAGGTTAATGTTTTTATCCTGCTTCATGCGCGCGATATCTGCCGGGTTCGGGTACGGCATCACCTGACACTCATTTTTCTGCAGTTTGGCGTAACGCACAGACGCATCCGGCGTAATAGAGAAGACCAGACGGTCAATCTTCGGCTTAGTGCCCCAGAAGCCCTGGAACGCTTTATACAGAATACGGGAGTCTTTCTGGTATTGCAGAAGCTGGAACGGGCCGGTGCCGATCGGGTTCAGGTCGACTTTCTCCGGAGTGCCGGCTTTCAGCATATTGTCGGCGTATTCTTTAGAGAGAATTGAGGCGAAGTCCATCGCCATATCCGCGAGGAACGGCGCTTCCGGGCGCGTCAGCACAAACTGGACGGTATGGTCGTCGACTTTTTTCACTTCGCTAATCAGCGTCGGCAGGCCCATGCCTTCGAAATATTCGTAGCTACCGCCAGAGACTTTATGATACGGGTTTTGCGCGTTTTTCTGACGATCAAACGAGAACACGACATCATCGGCGTTAAATTCGCGCGTCGGTTTAAATTCTTTATTGTCCTGCCATTTCACGCCTTTACGCAGATGGAAAGTATAGGTTTTACCATCTTCGCTGACGTCCCATTTTTCCGCGAGCCCCGGAATAATTTCCGTGGTGCCGGTTTTAAATTCTACCAGGCGGTTATAAATAGGCACAGAGCTTGCGTCATAGGTGGTGCCAGAGGTGAAGAGCTGTGGGTTAAAGCCTTCAGGCGAGCCTTCTGAACAGTAAACCAGGGTTTTGGCTTGTACGCTTGCGGCGCAGGCCATAGCCAGCAGGCTCAGACCAAACTTCAGCATCCCTGACTTCTTCAAGGAAATACTCATTCTTCTGCTCCAATGTGATAGGTGTTGTGTTATCCGTCAGACCTTTTTTATTTTTTGCCCGGTCCGATCGGTAATGGTGAGGCTGGGGATTCCTTTCGCAAGGGAGACTGAGTTGCAGTACAGATTGTCCGTAAAATGACCCTCACGCCCTACAATCTGTCAACAGAACAGGCAAACGTCAATACAGCTATCCGGGATTTACAACCGGGGTGAGAAACGGCAAACAAAGATTAAAAAAACCTCATGGCCGTGTTTTCAGCACGGAAATTTATGCTACGCCCATGCTGGCAGAATAATCATCTTGATAATTTGTAACATCCAGCGCTTATGTTTTATGCGGTTAATCTAAAATTTCTCGCGCTGTGGCGAACTTATGAACGGTTTATGGCGAAATTTGTTAAGCATGCAGCAAAAAATGCTAAGGCGATATATAAGCAGAGGGGAAAGTATGCGGCGTGTTTCATAACTATTTTCAATGAAATATGTCACAGAATCGTGTTCAGACGACAAAATCGAAGCTAAATAAGACGGGCGAATTAAGCGGCGCGTCAGCGTTCGACAGATAATGCCTGGCGCCGATTCTTAATGGGGCAGAAATGCGATAGCGTGAATGAATAAAGCCTGCCTTTTCGGTTTCATAAACGCCGGAAAGCAAAAAGCCTGCTCACTGAGCAGGCTTTTTAAATTTGGTCGGTGCCAGAGGATAACTCGCCGCTGCGCGGCTTCGCCCTGCGGGCCGTTGCTGCGCAACGTTCTCTCGCTACGCTCGGGTCGAATCTCCCTGCCCCTGGAGGTTCTCATCCTCGCAGACGCCGGAAAGCAAAAAGCCTGCTCACTGAGCAGGCTTTTTAAATTTGGTCGGTGCCAGAGGATAACTCGCCGCTGCGCGGCTTCGCCCTGCGGGCCGTTGCTGCGCAACGTTCTCTCGCTACGCTCGGGTCGAACCTCCCTGCCCCCGGAGGTTCTCATCCTCGCAGACGCCGGAAAGCAAAAAGCCTGCTCATTGAGCAGGCTTTTTAAATTTGGTCGGTGCCAGAGGATAACTCGCCGCTGCGCGGCTTCGCCCTGCGGGCCGTTGCTGCGCAACGTTCTCTCGCTACGCTCGGGTCGAACCTCCCTGCCCCCGGAGGTTCTCATCCTCGCAGACGCCGGAAAGCAAAAAGCCTGCTCATTGAGCAGGCTTTTTAAATTTGGTCGGTGATAGAGGATTCGAACCTCCGACCCCTTCGTCCCGAACGAAGTGCGCTACCAGGCTGCGCCAATCACCGAATGCGGGGCGCATATTACTGCGCACCCTAATCCTCGTCAATCCCTTACTTTAAAAAAGCCGCGCGATCGGCTGAAAAGCCAGCGATATGGCTATTTTGCCGCATCAGGAACGTGGCACCAGTTGTTATTCTGGTTGATGCCGCCGTCCGGCGACTGATAACCCAGACAGCCCATAATGGTGTCGAACAGCTCAACGTGGCGATGCGGACGCTTCTGCTGCGCCTGCAGTTTAAGCTGCGCGAATGCCTGCGCGTGTTGCGGGTCGGCCAGGTAGCTGTCAGACATCCAGACCATCATCGGCACGCGGAACTGCTCCGGCGGCGCGATATTGCGCGGCGTACCGTGCAGATGCTCTTTCTCGTTGATCGACTCGCCATGATCCGCCGCATAGAAAACAATCGCTTTCTTGTTACGCACCTGGTCGATGACATCAGAGATAAAGCTGTCGACGTACAGCACCGAGTTATCGTACGCGTTAATCAGCTCCTCGCGGCTACAGCTGGAGTCAACGCCCATGCACTCCGGCTGCCAGCGCGCGAAGCTGCGCGGATAACGCTGCACATAGTTATAATGCGAGCCTTTGGTATGCAGGATGATGAGGTGCTTGCCCTTCTCGTGGTTGGTCAGCGAGTTTTTCATCTCATCCACCAGCAGCATGTCATCCACCTGCTTGCCGCGGTTGCGCGGCTCGGCGCCTATCTGCTCGCGGTAGGCGATGTTGTCCGCCATCGTGTTGCTGTAAAACCACATCTCGCTCTGCATCGCATAGAGATCTGCGCTAAAGCCCAACTGCTTGAGCACTGCGAAAACGTTCTGCTCTTTCAGGGTGCGCTGTGGATTATCGTCCGCGCCGCCTTCACGAACAAACATACAGCGCAGCGACAGTTTGGTCGCCGTGTCGCACGACTCGCCGCGGAACGCCGCCAGGTTTTTCTCCTGCGCGAGTTTCGGCGTGGTGTCACGGTCGTAACCGAGCATGCCCATGTGATCCCAGCGCGTGGTTTCGCCGATGATAAACACCACGTAGGTGTCATCGATGCCCTGCGGGGCCTGCCAGGTGAATTTTTTGGCCGGGTTCAGCAATGATTTGTTATCGCTCGACTCGTCCACCTGCGCCCAGGCGTAGAGGCCCAGCGCAGAGAGCCAGTTCGACGGCAGATAAGAGTTCGCCACCACGCCGCCGTAGCTCGGCATATCGACGCCAGAGGTGCGTTCTTCGTTCTTCTGCTGCAAATCCAGCAGGCGAATCGGCGCCCAGACCAGCAGGCCGGCCACAATCACCACCGCCGCGCTTTTCAGGCGTTGATCGCGCGTGCGCAGCTGGCGCAGCAGCGTATCGCGGCAGCGATTGCCCCAGATAAGCGCCAGCGGCACGATACATACCAGCACCATCCAGGCGATAAACTGCCAGCCGATCACCTCTTTTGAGAGATCAATATCAGTAGTCATCACTGACGCGATGATCCCGTAGCCAATCACGACGTTCATAAACGTCATGTAATAACTGGCCGCGGCGGAGAACAGGACGATAAGCGTCGTCAGCACGCGCCAGACGCGTCGCCCGAACAGCGACAGCACGCGCAGCAGGAAGAACGTGACCAGCACAGTCGCCGCCAGCTCCACCACCATTGAGACGCCATTAACCCAGGTGAGATTTTGCGCATAACCATCAAAACGACGGTACAGCACCGCGCAGTTCAAAAACAGACCGATGTATACCGCCAACAGAAAGCTCAGCTTCTGCTGGGTCATCGAAAGGATGTATTTCATGCAAACCGTCCAGGCAAAGCAGGCACTAAAAACCCTTTACCCAAAAAAGGAAAAAAGAATGTACAGGTAACGGCCGTGAGGGAATCAGGAGATTCTTAACTCAGACGCGGGGAAGTAGACCACAGAAGCGGGAAAAAGTGCGGGCTTTTAGGGCGGTCCGGCCTCTATTTACAAAAATATGAGGCCGGAACCGCATTTTATGGCGCGTGAAGCCGGTTAGTCGGTAATCACATTCAGCTTAACGTCGATATTGCCGCGCGTGGCGTTGGAGTACGGGCAGACAATGTGCGCTTTCTGCACCAGTTCTTCCGCTTCCGCACGATCCATGCCCGGCAAATGAATATCCAGCTGGGCTTCAATTCCGAAGCCGGTCGGCAGCGGGCCAATCCCCACCTGACCTTCGATAAACGCCTCCTGCGGCACTTTCTTTTTCTCCTGCGCGGCGACATGCTTCAGCGCGCCTAGGAAGCAGGCGGAATAGCCCGCCGCGAAGAGCTGCTCCGGGTTGGTCACCTGACCACCCGCGCCGCCCATCTCTTTCGGCACGCCGAGTTTCACATCCAGCACGCCGTCATCAGACGTTGCCCGGCCATCACGGCCGCCAGTCGCTTTCGCTTTTGCGCGATAAACCACTTTTTCTAAGGACATCTTGTTCTCCTTTGTGTTGGCAATCACAGCTAGTAAGCATAGAACGTCTGAGCGAACTGGGGAGAAAGTGAGAACAATCGGGGAAACAGCGCCGCCGCAGGATGCGGCGGCGAAGGGCGAATCAGGCGCGGGCGTGTTCCCAGGTTTCGCGGCGCGGCTGGCGAATGGTGGTGGAAATCGCCAGCGACACAATCAGCAGCGCGAAGATAACGCAGAAGGTGACGTAAAAGCCGCCAAACAGCGAGGCGATAATCGAACCGCAGATGCTGCCGATACCGAAGCCGAGATAAATCACGCCGTAGTTTTTAGCAAGATTATTAAGCCCGAAGAAATCGCTGACCAGCGACGGATACACCGTGATCGTGCCGCCGAAGTTAAACGCCACGCAGGCGATGGCCGCGAAGAACGTCACTTCATTGAGCGGGGCGAAAAGCAGCGCCGCCATACCAACCAGCGACACCACCTGGCCCAGCGTAATCACGCGAATGCGCGGCATTTTATCGGAGAGAATGCCAAGCACCAGACGGCCCGCCAGGTTGGCGATGGAGATAACGGTAACGGCGTTCGCGGCGGTAGCGGCGTCGAGGCGCACCATGCCCTGGGCGATATCTTTCGCCACGCCAATGACATACAGGCCGCTCATGCAGGCGGTCAGGAACATCAGCGCCAGCATCCAGTACTGCGGTTTACGCATCGATTCGGCAAGGCTGTAATCGCCTTCACCTGCGTTATTGCCCGCGCTTGCAGGCTGCAGCGGCGCGTCTTTCATCAGCAGCGCGCCGCCGATGATCATCACCATCACGAGGCCGCCCCAGATAATAAACGTATGCTCAAGCCCGACGGATGCCAGCAGATGGCTGTCGATAAATTTAAAGCCGAGGCTGCCGAGACCATACGAGCCGATGGAGAACGCGGAGATAAGCCCTTTGCGCTCCGGGAACCACTTCACGCAGTTCGAGAGCGTCAGCAGATAACCGGCACCGTCCGCGAGGCCCACCAGCAGCCCGGCGCTCAGCCAGAGCATCAGCAGATTGCTGGCGTGAGAGGTTAACACCAGGCCCAGCCCCAACAGTACGCCAGAGGCGATCGTCACGCGTTTTACGCCGAAACGCTCCTGCAACTTCCCGGCTACCGATGATGACAGCGCCAGCCCCAGGCTCAGCAGCCCGAAGGAAAACGCCACCTGGCTTACCGGCTCGTCGAGCTTTTGCGATAGCGCGCCGTTAAACAGGCTCCAGGTATAAACCGAGCCCAGCGCGAACTGGGTCACAATGGTGCCCACCAGGGTGAGCCACCGGGTACGCTGTTGGATGGATGTATTCATGGTTGTTATCCCAAAGAAAAGAAGAAAGCTTCACTACCTGCAACGATAGCGAAACCCCTACTTTTGCGGGGGAAAACGGCATGAGATGCCGCTGACGCGGAATGAACTGCATGAAAAAAGGCATGGATGGCCTTGAACGGGCGGCAAATGCCCGCCCTAAAACGTCGCGCTGACGCCGAGATTGTACATTTGCGCGTCGTTTTCACTCAGCCGCCCTTCCGCCTGGGAGAAGGACGCCCAGGCCGCAACATGCTTGTTAATCGGCATATCGGCACCAAACGAGACATCCATCCATGAGCCATACTGGCTGGTGGGCAGCAGCGGCTGCATATTCCACAGCGGATCGCCGTGCTGTTGGTTATAGCTGACCTGCGCCCAGGGCCGCAGAGCGCCGATACGCGAGTCGAGCCGCCAGCCCAGCGAGCCGACGCTCGGGTGCCAGTATGCGTCGTCCGCGCTCAGGCCGTTCTCCTGAACGGGAAGCCCGCTGGCCTCGCGCCGCCAGCCAGCCACCGGGCGCGCGACGACCGGCAGTGGCAATGACAGATTCAGCCCCGGCGACGTGATTAACGTGTCGTCGCGCTGCGTCTGCGCCACCCGTTCGGCGAGGATCTCCTCATAGCTCGGGGTGCGATCGCTGTCCCACGTATAGCGTTCAGACGTATTACTTTGCGGGTCAACAGCGATATATTCCTGTTGCCAGGCGTGTGCCGCCTGCGTAAAAACCAGAGACCACAAAAGCACCGCCGCGCGTCGCAACGCATGGCGTCCAGAGATTGTTATCATCATCAAGGCGACTCCAGAAAAGAGCCGATTCCGGCAGTTTTTATTGGCTTTATTAGCGGAAATGCGAATAACCCTGAATTAACTATTGTCTCTTTATTCGCAACGTCAAGCCGCTTCAGAAAATCGCCAGGATGTTTATGACCATAAGGAAAAGCAGGATGGAACGTTGCGGATGGGTCACTCAGGACCCGCTTTATCTCGCCTACCATGATGATGAGTGGGGCAAGCCTCAAAAAGATAACCACACGCTGTTTGAAATGCTCTGCCTGGAAGGCCAGCAGGCAGGGCTTTCCTGGATAACCGTGCTGAAAAAACGCGAACACTATCGCCGCTGTTTTCACGGGTTTGATCCGAATGCTATCGCGCAGATGGGGCCGGAGGCGGTTGACGCGCTGGTGCTTGAGCCAGGGATTATCCGCCATCGCGGCAAGATCGAGGCGATTATCGCCAACGCGCGGGCGTATCTCGCCATGCAGTCGCAAGGGGAAGATTTCGCCAGGTTTGTCTGGTCGTTCGTTGATGGCGCGCCGAAGATCAACTCACCCGCCACGCTCGCGCAGGTGCCGGTCACAACGCCGCAGGCGCAGGCGCTCTCAAAGGCGCTAAAAAAACGCGGTTTTAAATTCGTCGGCCCCACCATTTGCTACGCCTTCATGCAGGCCTGCGGGCTGGTGAACGATCATCTCGCAGGCTGCGGCTGCCACCCGGAGAACCGGCCGTGATCCGCGCGCAACGCCCTGCCGACCGCGAACGGGTGCTGGCGCTGTGGCTTGCCAGCACTACCGCCGGACATCCGTTTATCCGCCCCGACTACTGGCGCGCCAGCCTGCCGGTGGTGCGCGATGTCTATCTGCCCGGCGCCTGCACCTGGGTGGAGGAAGAAAACAACGCGTTACGCGGCTTTATCAGCGTGATGCATGAGAAATTTATCGGCGCGCTGTTCGTCGCGCCGGCGTGGGCGGGAAAAGGCGTCGGCACCGCCCTGCTCACCCATGTGCAGTCGCAGTACGACACCCTGAACCTTGAGGTCTATCAGAAAAACACCCGGGCGGTGAATTTCTATCACGCCCGGGGGTTTCGCATTGAAGAGAGTGCGTGGCAGGAGGAGACCCGCCACGCGACGTGGATTATGCGCTGGCAGGCGGATCAAACGCCGTAACAACCGGCGCCGGGCCTTCATATTTCTCCACGCGCACCAGCGACGAGTTCGCCGCGCAACCGTTGCCGAGCCGCGAGGTGGGGATATCGCGCGTCAGCACATTTACCGCGCCGTTCTTGCAAAGCCCCTTCTGCTGCCAGTCAAAATCGGGCCACGCGCCCTGATGCAGGCAAATGACGCCCGGTTTAATGCCGTCGGTCACTACCGCGCCGGCCAACACCTGGCCGCGATCGTTCCATACGCGCACCAGATCGCCATCATGGATACCGCGTTTACGGGCGTCGTCCGGGTGCAGCGTCAGCGGCTCGCGTCCGGCCACTGCGTAACGTTCGCGCAGCGCCGAATAGTTGAGCTGGCTGTGCAGGCGGTGCGCAGGGTGCGACGAGAGTAGCTGCAGCTCGTCCGGCTGCGCGTTGCCGTGCCACTCGTCCGGCTCAAGCCATGTCGGGTGCGGCGGGCAGTCGGCATAACCGAAACTCGCGATACGCTCTGAGTAGATCTCAATTTTTCCGCTCGGCGTACTGAGCGGGTTCGCCGCCGGATCGGCGCGAAACGCGCCAAAACGGACAAATTCGGCGTTTTTCGGGTTCTCCGGCATCTCGATTATCTGGTTCGCTTCCCAGAAATCCGCGAAATCCGGTAGCGTCACCTGCTGGGCCGCGCCGCGCTCGCGGGCGATGTTGTAAAACGTCTCCAGCCATTCGAGCTCGCTTTTGCCTTCGGTGAAACGCTCGCGCCCGCCGGTTTCCCAGCGCCCGGAGAGTTCAGCGAAAATATCGAAATCGTTGCGCGCTTCATACTGCGGCGGCACGACCTGCTTCATCGGCACCATATGCTGATTGCTGTAGTCGCCGGTCATGGTCATGTCGTTGCGCTCAAAAGATGTCGTCACCGGCAACACGATATCGGCGTGCTTCGCCGCCGCCGTCCAGAAGCATTCGGAAATCACCACCAGCTCCGGCTTCTGCCATGCGTTGATAAGCCGGTGGGTTTCCTGGTGATGAGTGAAATTCGCGCCGCCTGCCCACCAGATAAAGCGAATATCGGGGAAAATACGTTGCTGGCCGTTATGCGGGTATTCGCCGCCGGGGTTTTCCAGCGCCTCGACGATGCGCGCCACCGGGATTTTATCCACCGCGTCGGTACCGTCCGCGACTGTGCCCTGCATGGATGCCAGCACCGCGGCGCGGCGCGTCGGGTTGCCGCCATTCGCGAAGTGATAGGACAGCCCAAAGCCGCCGCCCGGCAGGCCAATCTGGCCGAGCATGGCCGCGAGCGTCACCAGCATCCAGTGTTTCTGCTCGCCATACTGCTGGCGCTGCATGCCCCAGCCCGCCATCAGCATGGTGCGATTCTGGCTGAAAAGCCGCGCCAGCTCGCGGATGGTCGCCGCGTCGACGCCGCAAATCGCCGCTGCCCAGGCGGCGTTTTTCGGCGTGCCGTCGCGCTCGCCGGTCAGGTAGGCCGCAAACTGCGCGTAGCCATGCGTACAGGCGTTAAGGAAGTCATTATCCTGCCAGCCGTTTTCCACCAGCGTATGGGCGATGCCAAGCATCAGCGCCACATCGGTGCCCATATGCGGGGCTATCCACTCCATGCGCTCGCCGAAGAAATCGGCGGTTTCCGGGCGCATCGGGTTGATGCAGATAAGCTTTTTACCGCTCTCTTTTAACTGCTCGAAATAGCCGATGCCCTGTTCGTCAGAGGCGTTCCAGGCGATTTTCAGCGTATTAAGCGGGTTGGCGCTCCACAGCACCACCACATCGCTGTGCTCCAGCACCAGCGGCCAGCTCGTCTGCTGCTGATACACTTCGTTGCCGCCCAGCACATAGGGCATGATCACCTGCGCGGCACCCGTGGAGTAGTCCCCAAGATGGCCGGTATAGCCGCCCGCGAGACTCATATAACGTTGCAGCAGCGTCGCGGCTTTATGCAGCACGCCGTTGGAGCGCCAGCCGTAGGAGCCTGCGAAAATCGACGACGGGCCGTAGCTTTCGCGGATACGCCGGTGCTGCTGGTCGATCAGACGCAGCGCCTCATCCCAACTGATTCGCACAAATTCATCCTGTCCGCGCACGCCCTGCGGGCTGTCCGGCGAGGCGAGAAACCCCTTGCGCGCCATCGGGTAGCGCACGCGCGCCTTGCTGTGCACCTGATCCGGCACGGCGGTTTGCAGCGAATTCGGGTGACGCGTCGGCAGCGCGCCCTGAGAGGACAGAACGGTCTCACCGTCGGTCTCAACCACCATAGGCCCCCAGTGGGCGGCGGTAACGATGCGTTTTAAAGCAGATGGGTTAGCCAAAACGGGCTCCTGACTGGCGTTTGCAGATGAGGCGGCGTGAGTATGGTCACTTTGTCGCCGCTCGATTCGTTATGGATGACAAAATCGGAACACTCCCCGGAATTTTCATCATATTCACCCCTCATAATCAACCTCCGCCACTCCAGGCGTACCAGAATTAAATTGAATAAGGATATGCGATGAAAAAACGCATCATGTTTGTGGCCGCGATTGTCAGCGGCGCACTGGTTATTTCAGGCTGCACCACTAACCCTTACACCGGCGAACGTGAAGCGGGTAAATCCGGCATCGGCGCGGGCCTCGGCTCGCTGGTCGGCGCGGGCGTCGGCGCGCTCTCTTCATCGAAAAAAGATCGCGGCAAAGGCGCGCTGATTGGCGCGGCGGCGGGCGCGGCGCTCGGCGGCGGCGTGGGGTATTACATGGACGTTCAGGAAGCGAAACTGCGCGAGAAAATGCAGGGCACCGGCGTCAGCGTTACCCGCAGCGGCGATAACATTATCCTGAATATGCCGAATAACGTGACCTTCGACAGCAGCCAGGCGAACCTGAAACCGGCGGGCGCCAACACCCTGACCGGCGTGGCGATGGTGCTGAAAGAGTACCCGAAAACCGCCGTGAATGTCGTGGGCTACACCGACAGCACCGGCGGACAGGCGCTGAACATGAAGCTGTCGCAGCAGCGCGCGGAAAGCGTGGCCAGCGCCCTCATCACCCAGGGCGTCGCCGCTAACCGCATCCGCACCAGCGGTATGGGCCCGGCGAACCCTGTCGCAAGCAACAGCACCGAAGAGGGTAAAGCGCAGAACCGTCGCGTGGAAATCACCCTGAGCCCGTTGCAGTAACAGGCAACCGCCTCACCGGAAATGGCCGGCGAGGCGGTATCACGCCTTAGTGATGCAGCATTTCGTCGACGATCTGCGCTTTGCTGAGCTGATACGGATAGTACGTCGGCCAGTTATCCATCTCTTTCAACAGCGCCTCATGCGAGGTATTGCCCATATAAATATGGAAATGCGCGGACTGGCGCGGCGCGATGGTGTGATCGCTGAATTGCACGAATTTTGGCGCTTTCGACGCGCTGTCGGTGCATTCAAACAGGTAACGCACGCCTTTTTTACCTGAGACGTAATGCAGGATCTTATAGCCGTTATATTTGTATTCGCAGGCATTCACGGTGTCGCCCACGTGAAACTCCATCACGTTGTTTTCAATGCCAATCATCCCGACATCCGTGGCGTAACCTTTTTTATAATACGCGCGATATTCTTCGACGGTTTTGCCGCCTTCTTTCGCTTTTTTCGCCAGCACCGGATCTAAATCGCCATTCAGCAGATACGGGTTAAGCGATTGCCAGACCCCGTCCCAGTTACTGAGCGGGCGATCTTTTACGTCGTTATCGTTAAACACCCCTTCGCTGGCCTGGCGCTCTGCTTCGGTCAACGGTTTGCCGTGATGATGGCCGTGGGCCAGGCTTTGGGTGCTGGTAAGCAGAAGCCCCATTCCCAGTAACAAGGCTAACTTCTTCATTGGTCTCACTCTCCTGTGTAAGCGACTGTCATGAATTGATACGTTATAACATAAATATAAACAGCGCTACAAAATCGTGATATCGCGAAAAGCCGCCAGTGGCGATAATGCACGGTCTGGCCAACACTCGCTTTACGGCGGCCACCCAAATCATCTAATAATAAAAACCGTCACCTGCCCCACCGGCGTTGTAGCCTGAGAAGGAAATCTCATGACCCCAAAAGCGTCCCGCCCGACCATCAGTGATGTCGCCCGCGCCGCGAAAACCGGTAAAACCAGCGTCTCCCGCTATCTGAACGGCGAAAAGCACCTGCTTTCCGGAGATCTTCTGGCCCGTATTGAACAGGCCATCGCCCAGCTCGACTATCGCCCAAACCAGATGGCACGCGGGCTGAAACGCGGCCGCACCCGGCTTATCGGCCTTATCATCGCCGACATCACTAACCCGTATTCGGTCAATGTTTTAAGCGGCATCGAGGCCGCGTGCCGGGAAAAGGGCTTCACGCCGCTGGTCTGTAACATCAATAACGAACTCGATCAGGAGCTGCATTATCTGGATTTGCTGCGCAGCTATCAGGTGGAAGGGATTGTGGTAAACGCGGTGGGAATGCGCGAAGAGGGGCTGAACCGGCTGCAACAGTCGGCGCTGCCGATGGTGCTTATCGACCGTAAAATTCCGGATTTCGCCTGTGACGTGGTTGGGCTCGACAACACACAGGCGGCTACCACCGCCACGGAGCATCTGATAGAACAGGGCTTTGAGGCGCTGCTGTTTTTAAGCGAGCCGCTCGGCACGGTCAACACGCGCCGCGAGCGCCTGACCGCGTTTCGCGCCACCGCGGCCCGCTACCCCGGCGTGGTGGCGGAAAACGCCGAAACGCCGTTGCATGAGGCGGACCATCTCGACAACACGTTACGCCACTTCCACACGCGCTATCGCGGAATGCGCAAAGCGGTGATCTCCGCTAACGGCGCGCTGACGCTGCAGGTGGCGCGTTCGCTTAAACGCATCGGCCTCAACTGGGGCGCGGATATCGGCCTGCTCGGCTTTGATGAACTGGAGTGGGCGGAACTTGCGGGCGCTGGCATCACGACGCTGAAGCAACCGACCTGGCAAATTGGCTACGCCGCGCTGGAGCAGGTGGTGAAGCGCATTGAGGGCCAGTCGCAGGCGGTGCGGGAGCAGCTTTTCTCCGGCGAACTGATCGTGCGCGGCTCGACGGCGCGATAATCGACGGTTCGTGACCCCGATCATAAATTCACCATCCTGGGCTTCTCTTTGGAACCGGTTCCATCTAGCGTAATAACTATGTTATGCAGATGTAACCACTCCGGAGAAGTTAATGGAGAGAGAAATTATCGTCGTCACCGCCGCCTATGGTAACGACAAAATTAAAGCGCTCGGCGGCCAGCAGGCCGTGCTGCCGATTATCGCCGAAGCGGGCGCTGACGGCGTGGAAATTCGCCGTGAACTGCTCGACGCCGCCGAACTGGCTTCCCTGCCGGTGCTGGCGCAAGCCATCGCTAATCACCGGCTGAAAGCCTGTTATTCCGCACCGGAGCCGCTGTTTGAACACGACGGCAAAATCAACGCGCGCCTGCCCGCGCTGCTCGCCGAAGCGCACGAACTTAACGCCCGCTGGCTTAAGCTCTCACTCGGACATTTCAGCCAGTCGCATCAGGCGGAGCCGCTCGCCGGCCTGCTCGCGCTCAGCGACGTGGCGCTGGTCGTGGAAAACGATCAGACCGAATGCGGCCGCCTTGCGCCGATGCGCCGTTTTCTCGCCGCCAGTAAAGCGCTCAACCTGCCTGTCCGCCTGACGTTTGACATGGCCAACTGGCTGTGGGTGGACGACGCGCCGGAAGACGCCGCGCGCGCGCTCCACACAGGCGTCAGCTATATCCACGTGAAGGCCGCCACTGCCCATCATTACCACTATCGCGCCATCGCGCTGGATGACGCCGGGCCGCGCTGGCGCGCGCTGCTGGAGATGCTGCCGGCAGACGCGCCGCGCGGCATTGAATTTCCGCTGGAAGGGCGCGATTTAACCGCCGTGACCCGCCACTACGTCAACCTGCTGCGCGAGGAGTGAACATGGAACAGCCACTGGATGTGATTACGATTGGCGAAGCGATGGCGATGTTCGTCGCAACCGAGCCAGGCTCTCTTTCGCAGGTTGAACACTTTATCAGACGCGTGGCGGGAGCGGAGCTGAACGTCGCCACCGGCCTTGCGCGTCTCGGCCTGAACGTGAGCTGGGTGAGCCGCGTCGGCAATGATTCTTTCGGCCGCTTCGTACTGAACCAGCTGGAAAAAGAAGGTATCGCCACCCGTGGCGTGACGATTGATGACCGTTTCCCGACCGGCTTTCAGCTGAAATCGAAAGTGACAGATGGAACCGATCCCATCGTGGAGTATTTCCGCAAAGGCTCTGCCGCGAGCCATCTGAGCACCGAAGACTTTAACGCGCCCCTGTTTTACAGCGCCCGTCACTTACATCTGAGCGGCGTGGCGGCGGCGCTTTCCGGCACCTCTTACGATCTGCTGGATCACGCGGCACGCGCCATGAAAGCCCAGGGCAAAACGCTCTCCTTCGACCCGAACCTGCGCCCGGTGCTGTGGAAAAGCGAGGCGGAGATGATCGAAAAACTCAATCACCTCGCCAGCATGGCGGACTGGCTGCTGCCGGGCCTGAAAGAGGGCCAGCTCCTGACCGGCCAGCAGAGCCCGGAAGGCATCGCGGATTTCTACCTGACGCGCGGCGTGAAGGCCGTGGTGATTAAAACCGGCGCTGACGGGGCGTGGTATCAGGCGGCAAGCGGCGAGCAGGGCATGGTCGCCGCGGTGAAAGTCGAGAACGTGGTGGATACGGTGGGCGCGGGCGACGGCTTTGCGGTAGGCGTGATAAGCGCCCTGCTGGAAGGCAAAACGCTGCATCAGGCCGCGACGCGCGGTAACAGGATTGGCGCCCTGGCGATTCAGGTGCAGGGCGACAGCGAAGGCCTGCCGACCCGCGCGCAACTGGGCGAATAATCCCCTCGCTCTCAGGAGAGAGAAGCCCCCTTGCGGCTGCACAAAGATATGGCCTGAGACCGGGCGCCAGACGCAACAAAAAGTATCCCCTCACCCGCCAGGCGAGAACGATTTTCCCTTCTCCGTTCGGGAGAGGGCCGGGGTGAGCGGTTGCTCATCACCCTGGAACAGACAGTATTAACAGCGTCCGTCGTCCCCTACACCGATGAGACGCACCCACCTCAACCACAGAGGGAATACGATGAAAAGTCCGACTAACGCTTCAAAACGCTGGTGGTACATCATGCCAATCGTGTTTATCACGTACAGCCTGGCGTACCTCGACCGCGCAAACTTCAGCTTCGCCTCGGCGGCGGGCATCAATGACGATCTCGGCATTACCAAAGGCATCTCATCGCTGCTCGGCGCGCTGTTCTTTCTGGGGTATTTCTTCTTCCAGATCCCCGGCGCGATTTATGCCGAGCGCCGCAGCGTGCGCAAGCTCATTTTCATCTGCCTGATCCTGTGGGGCGGCTGCGCGTCGCTGACCGGCGTGGTCAGCAATATTCCGATGCTGGCGGCGATCCGCTTCATTCTCGGCGTGGTGGAGGCGGCCGTGATGCCCGCCATGCTGATTTACATCAGTAACTGGTTTACGAAATCGGAGCGCTCGCGCGCTAACACCTTCTTGATCCTCGGCAACCCGGTCACGGTGCTGTGGATGTCGGTGGTGTCAGGTTACCTGATTCAGGCGTTCGGCTGGCGAGAAATGTTCATCATCGAAGGGGTGCCCGCTGTCATCTGGGCTTTCTGCTGGTGGGTGTTGGTTAAAGACAAACCGACCCAGGTGAAATGGCTGGCCGATAACGAAAAAGCGGCGCTGCAGGCGCAACTGGATAAAGAACAGGAAGGCATCAAGGCGGTGCGTAACTACAGCGAAGCCTTCCGTTCGCGTAACGTGATCCTGCTGTGCGCGCAATATTTCGCGTGGAGCATTGGCGTTTACGGGTTCGTGCTGTGGCTGCCGTCGATTATCCGCAGCGGCAGCGAAAACATGGGCATGGTGGAAGTGGGCTGGCTCTCCGCCGTGCCGTATCTGGCCGCGACTATCGCCATGATTATCGTCTCCTGGGCCTCCGATAAAATGCAGAACCGTAAACTGTTCGTCTGGCCGCTGCTGCTGATTGGCGGGCTGGCGTTTATCGGCTCCTGGGCGCTCGGCGCAAACCATTTCTGGGCGTCCTATACGCTGCTGGTGATTGCGGGCGCGGCAATGTATGCGCCATACGGCCCTTTCTTCGCGATCATCCCGGAGATGCTGCCGAAAAACGTGGCAGGCGGCGCGATGGCGCTTATCAACAGCATGGGCGCGCTCGGCTCGTTCGTGGGCTCGTGGGTAGTCGGTTACCTTAACGGGGCTACCGGCAGCCCGTCTGCCTCATACATTTTTATGGGGGTAGCGCTTTTCGCCTCCGTGTGGCTCACTTTAATTGTCAGACCCGCCACCAGCCAGTCCCTGCCGGTAGGCGCGCGCCACGCGTAACACGCAGCGGGCGGCGTAACGCCGTCCGCTTGTCTATTCTTTCTTTTTTGTTCAAAGCTGGAGATCTGCATGAAGCCGTCCGTCATTCTCTACAAATCCCTGCCCGACGATTTGCTGGCCCGCCTCGAAAACCATTTCAGCGTGACCCGGGTGCCAGACCTCAGCCCGCAGACCGTCGCGGCGCACGCCGATGCCTTTAGCCAGGCGCAGGGTTTACTGGGCTCCAGCGAAAAAGTGGACGCGGCGTTGCTTGAGAAAATGCCCCACCTTCGCGCCACCTCGACGGTGTCCGTGGGCTATGACAATTTCGACGTGGACGCGCTGAACGCGAAACAGATAGCGCTGATGCACACGCCCACCGTGCTCACCGAAACCGTTGCCGACACGCTGATGACCCTGGTGCTGGCCACCGCGCGCCGCGCGCTGGAAGTGGCCGAGCGGGTGAAAGCTGGCGAGTGGACCGGCAGCATCGGCCCGGACTGGTTCGGCACCGATGTGCATCACAAAACGCTCGGCATCGTCGGCATGGGCCGCATTGGGCTGGCGCTGGCGCAGCGCGCGCATTTCGGCTTTAACATGCCGATTCTCTATAACGCGCGCCGTCATCACAGCGAGGCGGAAGAGCGCTTTAACGCGCGCTACTGCGATCTCGACACGCTGCTGGCGGAGTCAGATTTCGTCTGCGTTATTCTGCCGCTGACCGACGAGACGCATCATATGATTGGCGCGGAGCAGTTCCGCAAAATGAAAAAATCCGCGATTTTCATTAACGCGGGCCGCGGCCCGGTGGTGGATGAACAGGCGCTGATTGCAGCACTGCAACGCGGTGAGATTCATGCGGCGGGCCTGGATGTGTTTGAACAGGAGCCGCTGGCGAAAGACTCGCCGCTGCTGTCGCTTAAGAACGTGGTGGCGCTGCCGCACATTGGCTCCGCCACCCATGAGACGCGCTACAACATGGCTGCCTGCGCGGTGGATAATCTTATCAACGCGCTTAACGGCGACGTGTCGCAGAACTGCGTGAATCCGCAGGTCGTGAAGAAATAAAAGATCGTGAAGAAATAAAAAACGGCTCGTAAGAGCCGTTTTTTTTACTGCATCGCGTTGGTCGCGGTGGTGTAAGCCTGAGTGAAGGCCTGATGCTGGGCGGCGAGCGGTCCAATCAGCGCATTATACTGGCTGGCCTGCTGCGAGGTCGGGAACTGAATGCCGTTGGCGGCAAAGCCCACCTGCGTGCCCTGCTGGGCAATGAAATCTCCCACCTGCACCAGTTGCTGAGTGAACGTCTGCGCGGCGGGGATCAGCGGTTGCAGCGCATTGGCCGGGCCGGTCACCACTTTCTCATAGGCTTTATCAAACACCGGCTTCAGATCGTCCGCCTGCTTCAGCGAAAAACGGGAGCTGTCGGCCTGCATTTTCGCATTCTGCAACTGCTGGCTCATCACGCCCAGCGAACCGTTCGCCTGGCGCAGCGCCTCGCGCTGAGTCATATAATCCTGCGGCACACGAATGCTGTTTACGCTATCCACTACCGGGCGGATACCAGCGTCCATCGCCTGGTTCACCTGCTGAGAGTAGCTGTAAAGGATGGCATAGTCGGATACGAACGGACCGAACTGTTTTTTCTGATCGGCGGTCAGCGTCGGCAAACGTTCGCCGCTACGCATCACCGTGTTTTGCAGGAAATCGACGAACGCTTTGCGCTGGTCACCCTCTTTATCAAAACACCCGCTCAGGCTGAATACCATTAACAACGCCGCCAGCGGCGCGAACCAGCGAGAGCAGGACTTACCTGTCGCCATTTTTTTGCTCCTTTCACTCATCAACGCGCACACCACTGCCAGTGTGCTTCAACGCCCACAAGGATAGTTCAGACGCGCCGCGCAGGATACCCTTTATTGCGCCGCGCAAGCGATTATGCGAAGGCCCACGCGCCGTTCGCCCTGTGACCGTAAAAAAGGGCCGCTGACCTGCGCTGACGCTCCTTGATAAAGACGCTCGCAGCCCTGCTCACATTCAGCGTCGCCTGGCCTGAAAAGGCGGGTTTACTCCGCCTTCTGGCAGCGACTTACCAGATTCGTAAGCCAGAAACACAGCGCCCTCCCGCTACCTGTCCTTATGGCGGATTTCGCACAGATAAAGAGCGTGAAGATGAATAACGTGACACAAACGATGAATACGCATCAGATAAGCGCATTTCGCCGTTGTTTCATCAGCTTCTGGCAGGCGAGAGGCTTCTCTGCATAGGTTCAGCAGAGAGAGAGTCTCGTTGGTTAATGAAAATTGGTCTTCGGGGCTTTCTTATTTTTGCCTCCGGTAACCGGCGGTTTACCGCTCTGGCGGATGGCAAAAAGCCTCAGGTGCCGGGGATGATCCCGCGTCCCCGCTTCTGGCTACCAGAAAGCGATCCTTTTCAGAACCTGATACGGGCATCTTTCCCGCATCGTATGCCAGGCAGCACATGCCGTGCGCCACAACGGTGCAACGCGCCTTTCAGGGGCGCGCTTTTCGCGCATGTTTTCCAGCGCATCTGAGTAATCTCCAGAAAATCCCACAAAAACAACGAATTAACGTATAAAAAAATCTGGCATGCGCCTTGCTTAAATAAAAACGCAGGGGTGACAACCACAAGCCGGTGTCGCCAGACAATTTGCAATGGATCACTAGGGTTCCGGTCGCAAGACGCTGGTCCGAGAGTGATCGACCGCCCTCTGGCGGTTACACGGCGGGATAAAAGCCCGGGAGGATAAGCGACACCACGCGCCGTCCTCCTGCCTTTTATCAACGCAACGTCAGAGGAACCACCATGCTTAACGCCTGCCAGAAAGCCCTTCTGATCGCCGCGCTCGCGCTTTTCAGCGTGACCGCCAGCGCGGCTAAACCCGCCTTTAAGCTCTGCTGGTCTGTCTACGCAGGCTGGATGCCCTGGGATTACGCCCAGCAGACCGGCATCGTCAAAAAATGGGCCGATAAATACAACATTGATATCCAGTTCGTGCAGGTGAATGACTATATCGAGTCGGTAAACCAGTACACCGCAGGCGGCTTTGACGGATGCACCATGACCAATATGGACGCGCTGACTATCCCGGCGGCGGGCGGCGTGGAAAGCACCGCGCTTATCATCGGCGACTACTCCAACGGCAACGACGGCATCCTCTCTAAATCCGCCACCAGCATCGCCGCGCTGAAAGGCCAGCCGGTCAATCTGGTGGAGCTCTCCGTTTCGCACTATCTGCTGGCGCGCGCGCTGGAAACCGCCGGGCTTAGCGAAAAAGATATCAAGGTCGTCAACACTGCCGACGCCGATCTGGTCGCCGCGTATGGCACGCCGGATGTTAAAAATATTGTCACCTGGAACCCGCTGCTGGCCGAGGCGCAAAAACAGCCTGGCTCGAAAACCCTTTTCACATCCGCACAAATTCCGGGCGAAATTCTCGATCTGCTGGTGGTGAACAGCGCCACCCTGAAAGCGCATCCGGAACTGGGCAAAGCGCTGGTCGGCGCCTGGTTTGAAACGCTGAAAACCATGCAGGGCGACAGCGAAAGCGCCAGAGCCGCCCGCACGCAAATGGGTGAAGCGGCAGGCACCACGCTTGCTGGTTTCGACGCCCAGCTCGCCGCCACGCAGCTTTTCATCACGCCGCAACAGGCGCTGGCGTTTACCACCAGCCCGCAACTGAAAGCCACCATGCAGAAAGTAGCGGAGTTCTCTTTCGCGCACGGTCTGCTGGGCGACGCCGCGCCCGCTGCGGATGTGGTCGGCGTCACCACGCCTGCGGGAAACTGGGGCGATGAGGCCAACCTCAAACTGCACTTCAGCGACGAATTTATCCGCCTCGCCGCCGACAATAAGCTCTGACCACGGAGGCGCCCATGCGCAAAATGATTAACTTCCAGCCGCAGCCCATGAGCCGCGTTATGCTGGGCGCGCTGCCGCTGCTGGCGCTGATCCTCTTTTATCTCATCGCCTCTGACGCGCGCCTCGCCGCTAACAGCGCTGATAAACTGCTGCCAGGCTTTGACGCGATGTTCGCGGCCATTGACCGCATGGCCTTTACGCCCAGCCCGCGCACCGGCGACTACCTTCTGTGGGCCGATACCGCCGCGAGCCTGGCGCGTCTGCTTACCGGCACGCTGATAAGCGGCGCGGCGGCGCTACTGCTCGGGCTGTTCTGCGGCGCGCTGCCTGCGGTGCGGGCGGTCGTCTCGCCGTTGCTCACCGTCGTAGCGCTCATTCCCCCGCTCGCTATTCTGCCGATTTTGTTTATCTGCTTCGGGCTTGGCGAGCTCTCTAAAGTGGTCCTGATTGTCATCGGTATCACGCCGTTTATCGCGCGCGATTTACAAATGCAGGCGATGACAATCCCGCAGGAGCAGCTGGTAAAAGCCCAGACGCTGGGCGGGCACAGCGCGCAGATCCTCTGGCGCGTCATTCTGCCGCAACTGCTGCCGCGCCTGCTGGACGCGCTGCGTTTATCGCTCGGCGCCGCCTGGCTGTTTCTTATCGCCGCAGAGGCCATCGCCGCCACCGAAGGGCTCGGCTACCGCATTTTCCTGATGCGCCGCTACATGGCGATGGATGTGATCCTGCCATACGTCGCCTGGATAACGCTGCTTGCCTTTCTGCTCGACCTGGCGCTGCGCTGGCTCAATCGCCGCTGTTTCCCCTGGTATCACGCCCGGTAAGGAGCCTCTATGCCATTGCTCGAACTGAAAAATATCGAAAAACATTACGGCGACCAGGTGGTGCTGGAGCGGCTTAACGTCACCGTAGAGGAAGGCGAATTTGTCTCGGTCGTCGGCGCGTCCGGCTGCGGAAAAACCACGTTTCTGAAGATGCTGCTTGGCACCGAGGCCCCCAGCAAAGGCCAGTTGCTACTGGACGGCCAGCCGCTGCCCCAGGAGCCGGACGCCCAGCGCGGCGTGGTATTCCAGCGATACTCGGTGTTTCCACACCTGACGGTCATTGGCAATGTCATGCTGGCGGATGAATTTCGCGAAGCGCGACTGCTGGGACGCGTCTGGGGCCGCCCGCGCGCCGCCCTTCGCGAGCGCGCCCGCGCGATGCTGGATCAGGTGGGATTGCTCGCGGCGCAGGATAAATACCCGCATCAACTGTCGGGCGGGATGCAGCAGCGCCTCGCGCTGGCGCAGGCGCTGATGAAACAGCCGCGCATTCTGCTGCTCGACGAGCCCTTCGGGGCGCTCGATCCGGGCATTCGCGGCGAGATGCATCTGCTTATCAGCGAGCTGTGGGAGCGCCACCGGCTGACCATTTTTATGATTACGCACGATCTCAAAGAGGGCTTTTCGCTCGGCTCGCGGTTATGGGTATTCGACAAAATACGTCACGACCCGCAGGCGCCGGACGCGTTTGGCGCCTGCATTACCTATGACATCCCGCTGGATCGCGCCCCGGCCGGCAAAGTCAGGCCCCCTGACCCGGTCGTGCGCCCTTTTCCCGGTTCTGATCCCACACAACGCCCGCTGGCTTTGATAAGCGAAGGCTAACCTAAGGAGACGCTATGGAAACTTTTTATGAAACTCGCCTGCCCGCCGGTAGCCACTGGTCGCTGCTGATGCGTCGCGGCACGGCCCTGACGCTCACCGACATCGCCGGCGGCGTTAACGCGGCGGCGCTGTTCTACAACCCGGACAACCTGCTTGAGCGCTACAACGCGCCGGACACGCTGAAATGTCAGCATACGTTTCGCCTGACGGAGGGCCACTGCCTCTATTCCGACATGGGACGCATCTTCTGCGGCATTGAGGATGACACTTTCGGCTGGCATGAAACCGTCTGCGGCAGCAGTAACGCCTCGCAGGTAGAAGCGCAGTTCGGCGCGCTCCGCTACCAGCAGGCGCGCAACGAGCGCCATCAGAACGGCGTCGACAGCTTTCTGACCGAGCTTGCCAAATATGGTCTTGGCAAACGCGACATGGCTGCCAACGTCAATTTCTTCGCCCGCGTGGAAACCGGCGACGACGGCGCGCTCGCGCTCACCGCCCAGGGCCTGCCCGGCGCCCGCGTCCGGCTGCGTTTCGCGATGGATACGCTGGTGGTGCTACACACCTGCCCGCACCCGCTCAGCGACGCCGCAGCCTATCCCACCGCGCCGCTCGGCCTGACCTTTGACGCCACGCGCCAGCCCTTGCCGGCACGCTGTCTGGCGCGTGCGGAAAACCAGCGTGGTCTGCGCAATAACCAACTCTACTATCTCAGTGAAGGAGTGTGACGATGCTGACTGAAAGCCCCCGTAACCCGCAGCAGGCGGCGTATCGCGCCACTGTCGAAGCAGGCGACTACTGGATCTGGCGGCTGCGCGAAGGGGAAACGCTGCGCATTACCGATCTCGAAGGCAACCAGGCCGCCGACACGCTGTTCTTTAACGCTGACAACACGGCCGAACGCTACAGCGTGACCGATACCCTGCGCGGCCAGCGCAATGTGTTCCTCACTACCGGCAGCGTGCTGCGCTCAAACGACGATCGGCCGATGCTGGAAATTGTGGCCGACACCTGTGGCCGTCACGACACCCTGGGCGGCGCCTGCTCGTGCGAAAGCAACACCGTGCGCTATGACCTCGAAAAACGCCATATGCATGCCTGCCGCGACTCATGGATGCTGGCAGTGGCGCAGCACCCGGAATTTGGCCTGACCCGCCGCGATATCACCCATAACGTCAATTTCTTTATGAACGTGCCGGTGACGCGCGACGGCGGGCTGACTTTTGCCGACGGGATTTCCGCGCCGGGCAAATATGTGGAGCTGATCGCCCGAATGAACGTGCTGGTGCTGATCTCCAACTGTCCGCAGCTGAACAACCCCTGTAACGGCTATAACCCGACGCCGATAGACGTGGCTGTCTGGTAATCCTGGCGCTGCGGGACGACCCGCGCACAGCGCGAAAAACCACGCAGGACGACCTGCCCGCCGGAGATCCGGTTATGTTTACCCGAATTCTTATCGCCAACCGCGGCGCTATCGCGGTGCGTATCATCCGCACGCTGAAACAGATGGGCATCACCGCCGTCGCGGTTTACGCCGACGCCGATAAACACGCTGAACATGTGCGCCTCGCCGATCTGGCCTTTCCGCTTGGCGAAGGCAACGTGCGCGACACCTATTTAAACCAGGACAAACTGTTTGCCATCCTGCGCGAATGCGGCGCGCAAGCGGTGCATCCCGGCTACGGTTTTTTGAGTGAGAACGCGAGTTTCGTGGCGCGTTGCGCCGACGAAGGCGTGATATTTCTTGGCCCGACGCCTGAACAGATGGCGGCCTTTGGCCTGAAACACCGCGCCCGCGAGCTTGCGCAGCAGAATAATGTGCCGCTCCTGCCCGGCAGCGGGCTGTTACAGTCGCTGGAGGCCGCGCTGGAGGCCGCACACGCCATTGGTTACCCGGTGATGCTGAAAAGCACTGCGGGTGGCGGCGGCATTGGCATGCAGCGCTGCGACGACGCGCAGGCGCTGAGCGACGCGTTTACCCGCGTGAAGCGCCTCGCAGGTAATAATTTCGCCGATGATGGCGTCTTTTTAGAGAAATTTATCGCCCGCGCGCGGCATATTGAAGTACAGGTCTTCGGCGATGGCGACGGCAACGTCATTGCCCTGGGCGAACGCGACTGTTCGGCCCAGCGCCGCAATCAGAAAGTGATTGAAGAGACGCCCGCGCCGCGCCTTTCCGACGCGACGCGCGAGGCGCTTCAGGCGACCGCGGTGCGGCTGTGCCAGGCGGTGAACTACCGCAGCGCGGGCACCGTCGAATATGTCTATGACGACCAGGCGCAGCAGTTCTGGTTTCTTGAGGTCAATACGCGTTTACAGGTAGAGCATGGCGTCACCGAGATGGTCTACGGCGTGGATATTGTGCGCTGGATGGTGGAGCTTGGCGCGCAGACGCTACCGCCGCTGGAAACGCTGCGCCCCATGCCGCAGGGCCACGCTATCCAGGTGCGCCTCTACGCCGAAGATCCGGCGAAAAATTTCCAGCCGGTGGCCGGGCTTTTGAGCGACGTCGCTTTTCCGGAGCACATCGCGGGCGCGCGGCTGCGCGTCGACAGCTGGGTGTCGGCAGGCTGCGAGGTCTCGCCGTTTTACGACCCGATGCTTTCGAAAGTCATTGTTCACGCGTCCACACGCGACCAGGCGCTTGACGCGCTGCGCCAGGCGCTTGACGCAAGCCGCCTCTATGGCATTGAAACCAATCTCGGCTGGCTGCGCCATCTGCTGCGTCTGCCGGAGGTGCGGCACGGCAACGTCATTACCGCGACGCTCGGCCAGGTCAGCTGGCAGCCCGCCACGCTCGACGTGCTGGCAGGCGGCACGCTGACCACGATTCAGGACCTGCCGGGGCGCACCGGCTACTGGCACGTCGGCGTGCCGCCTTCCGGCCCATACGACAGGATGGCGTTTACGCTCGGCAATGAACTGCTCGGCAACCCGCAGGATGCCGCCGGGCTGGAAATCACGCTGCGAGGCCCGACGCTGCGCTTTAATCGCGCCTGCTCCGTGGCGCTTACCGGCGCGGAAATCGACGCTGAGCTCGACGGTCAGCCGCTCGCGATGGGCGAGACGATCGCGGTGGCAGCCGGACAGACGTTACGCCTGGGCGACATCCGTGGAGCGGGTTGTCGTAGCTACCTGCTGCTGGCGGGCGGGCTCGATTGTCCACGCTATCTCGGCAGCCGCAGCACTTTCACGCTCGGCAAATTCGGCGGCCATGCCGGACGCGCGCTGCGCACCGGCGACGTGCTGCATCTGGCGGCACCGGATCTGCGTGCGGCGGCGACGCTGGCGCCAGACGCCTGCCCCGCGCTCACGGATCACTGGCAACTGCGCGTTATTTACGGGCCGCACGGCGCGCCGGAATTCTTTACGCCGCAGGATATCGACACGTTTTTCGCCGCACGCTGGCAGGTGCACTACAACTCCAGCCGCACCGGCATTCGGCTTATCGGCCCGAAACCCGAATGGGCGCGGCCGGACGGCGGCGAAGCGGGCATGCACCCGTCCAACATTCACGATAATGCCTACGCCTTCGGCACCGTGGATTTTACCGGCGATATGCCCGTCATCCTCGGGCCCGACGGCCCGTCGCTCGGCGGTTTCGTCTGCCCCGCAACGGTGATTGACGCCGACCTCTGGAAGCTCGGCCAGCTAAAGGCGGGCGATACGCTGACGTTTGTGCCGGTCACGCTGGAGACGGCGGACGCCACCACCGCGACCGCGCGGGCACCTGCGCCAGCGTTGCCGCTCCCCTCGCCCATCCTCTGGGAGGAGGCGGCACGCGACGGGATGCCCGCCATGACGATACGCGCCGCAGGCGATCGCTTTTTGCTGGTGGAATATGGCGAGCAGAAGCTGGATATCGCCCTGCGTTTTCGCGTCCACGCGCTGATGCAGCAGCTCGAACGCCAGCCGCAGCCAGGGAGGCTTGAGATGACGCCCGGGATCCGCTCGCTACAAATCCACTTCGACCCGACGATCTGCCCACGCGCGATCCTGCTGAAAGCGCTGATCGACGCCGATCTCCGTCTCGGGGATCTGCATGATGCGCGGGTGCCGTCGCGTACGGTCTGGCTGCCGCTCTCGTGGGACGACGACGCCTGTCGCGAGGCGATTGCCCGCTATACCCAGTCGGTGCGCCCCGGCGCGCCCTGGTGCCCGAGCAACATTGAGTTTATCCGCCGCATTAATGGCCTTGAAAGCGTTGAGCAGGTCAAAGAGACCGTCTTCAACGCCTCTTATCTGGTAATGGGGCTTGGCGATGTATACCTCGGCGCGCCGGTCGCCACGCCGCTTGATCCGCGCCACCGCCTGGTGACGACCAAATACAATCCGGCGCGTACGTGGACTGCGGAAAATTCGGTGGGCATTGGCGGCGCGTACCTGTGCGTTTACGGAATGGAAGGGCCGGGCGGCTATCAGTTTGTGGGCCGCACGCTGCAAATGTGGAATCGCGATCGAAAAACCCGCGACTTTACGCAACCCTGGCTGCTGCGTTTTTTCGATCAGATACGCTTTTATCCGGTGAGTCACGAGGCGCTGGCGGAGATCCGCGAGCGCTTCCCGTGGGGCGACTACCCGCTTCGTATCGAAGAAGGCGAATTCAGCCTGCGCGATTATCAGCAGATGCTTCAGGATGACTCCGCCAGCATTGGAGCGTTTCAACAGCAACGCCAGCAGGCGTTTGATGAAGAACTCGCACGCTGGCGCGCCGACGGGCAGTTCACGTTCGACAGCGCCCTGGCGGAGCAGGAGGATATCGTTGAAGCGATACCGGAGCACTGTTGCGGCGTGGAAAGCCAGGTGGCGGGCAGCGTCTGGCAGTGGCTGGTGCAGCCTGGCGAGCAGGTTAGCGAGGGGCAAATCATCGGGATTCTGGAGTCCATGAAAATGGAAATTCCGGTCACGTCGCCGGTGACGGGTACTATCCGCGCATTTCAGCGCCAGCAGGGGCATCAGGTACAGGCCGGGCAGTTGCTGATGCTGATTGAAAAGGCGGCGTAGCGCGCTCACGTCGGGCAGGGAAGCCCGGACTGACGCGATCCCGCCCCGCTCATCCGGATCGTCACAGGATCATTTACAAAATTATACTCAGGCCCAGAAAAATCTGAATATCAGCCGGTTAGCACGCGATTTTTCACCAGCGAACCGGTAAATCCGCGGCTTGCGGAGCTGCCGTCACAAGATTCCCTGCTACCCTGCCCGCAGGTTGTTTTTTCCGAACTATGATTAAGAAGCTTCTTAGTTGTTCACGATCCCGCTGTGTGATTTAGGAGTCCAAAATGGAATCTAAAGACCCTATGTTTGAGTTGCTCAGCAGCCTCGAACAAATTGTATTTAAAAAAGATGTCGCCGGGACGGTTACCCTGGCGCAGAAACCCAACGCGTTTTCAGAATTTGAACTGTTACGCAAAAGAACGGGCCTGAAAACAGATGATTTGGCGCGTGTAATGGGTGTCAGTGTCGCTATGGTTCAGGAGTGGGAATCCCGCCGCGTGAAACCCTCCAGCACCGAACTGAAGCTGATGCGCCTGATTCAGGCGAATCCCATGCTCAGTAAACAGCTCATGGAATAAACCGGTAGTCAGAACACTTTTTTTCGCAAACAAAACGCCCCCGCTTTTGCGGGGGCGTTGCTTTTCAGAATAAATTTGGGTGCCTCCAGGCGCGCCCAACATGCTGACCGTTGGGTGGGGGATCGCTCCCCCATCCAAAGGCTACTTCCCTGGTTCGTAAGCAAGGATGGCCCGTATTTCCCGGCTTCCCTCTTTAATGGTGAATTCACATAAGCGGTCACGCATTATTAAGGCGAAACACAGCACCGTAATACAGAGCGCTAATATGCTTAAAAAAGCATATCGGGATTTTACTGGCATAATTGCCTCCTTATAGGGAAGAGGCTACAATCAGGCTGTTGGGTACTGATTGCAGCCTCCCCCGAGGTTAAATGGAATTAACTTAGGGGGGCATTCATCTGACCAGCCTTTGCATCATGCCCAGGCCAGCCAGCCTGAGCACCCGCGCGCTATATTATCCGTAACCCGCTTATTAATAATTCCGTGAACCCGTAATAAGGCCACGCTTTTTGCGTTGCAGGAATAAAATAAGAATACGGCGTAGCGGAAAGCGTATAAAAAAACCCGCCAGCGGCGGGTTTTTTATTATTAACGAAACGTGTTACTGGAGCAGGGAAATATCCGCGACCTGCAGGAACAATTCACGTAATTTAGACAGCAGCGTCAAACGATTAATACGCACCTGCGCGTCATCCGCGTTGACCATGACTTTCTCGAAGAACTCATCCACCGGCTCGCGCAGCTGCGCCAGTTCGACCAGCGCTTCCTGGTAACGGCCTTCCGCGAACAGCGGTTGCAGCTTGTCGCGCATCACTGCGAGCTGCAGCGCCAGGCGGATTTCCGGATCTTCTTTCAGCACCGACGCGTGAACCTGATCGTTCAGCGGCTCGGTCGCTTTGGCCAGAATGTTGGAAACGCGCTTGTTGGCTGCGGCAAGCGCAGCGGCTTCGTCCAGCGTACGGAAGTGCGACACCGCTTTCATGCGGGCATCGAAATCCGCCGGGCGGGTCGGACGATTCGCCAGTACCGCCTGGATGGTGTCGACGCTGTAGCCTTCGTCCTGATACCAGGCGCGGAAACGGCCCAGCATGAAGTCGACCACCTCATCCACCACTTTCGCATTGGTCAGCTTGCTGCTGTAGAGGCGTACCGCTTCTTCAGTCAGCGTTTGCAGATCGAGCGGCAGATTTTTCTCAACGATAATACGCAGCACGCCGAGCGCGGCGCGGCGCAGCGCGAAAGGGTCTTTATCGCCTTTCGGATGCTGGCCGATGCCGAAAATCCCGGCAAGAGTATCCATCTTATCGGCAATCGCGACCGCACAGGCGACCAGACTTGACGGCAGCGCGTCGCCCGCAAAGCGCGGCATGTACTGCTCGTTCAGCGCAACGGCCACGTCTTCGGCTTCGCCGTCGTGACGGGCGTAATGCATCCCCATAACGCCCTGGGTGTCGGTAAATTCAAACACCATGTTGGTCATCAGGTCGCACTTGGACAGCAGGCCCGCGCGCGTCGCGTGGTTGACATCTGCGCCAATCTGACTGGCAATCCAACCGGAAAGCGCCTGAATGCGGTCGGTTTTATCGCGCAGCGTACCGAGCTGTTGCTGGAACAGCACGGTTTCAAGACGCGGCAGGTTGTCTTCCAGGCGTTTTTTACGGTCGGTATTGAAGAAGAACTCGGCATCCGCCAGACGCGGACGCACCACTTTTTCGTTACCGGAAATAATCTGGTGCGGATCTCTGGACTCAATATTCGCCACAAAGATAAAGTTCGGCAGCAGTTTGCCGTCGGTGCCGTAAACCGGGAAATACTTCTGGTCGCCCTTCATGGTGTAGACCAGCGCTTCCGCCGGCACTGCCAGGAATTTCTCTTCGAATTTCGCGGTCAGTACGACCGGCCATTCCACCAGCGAGGTGACTTCTTCCAGCAGGCTATCGCTCAGATCGGCATTGCCGCCGATTTTCGCGGCCGCGGCTTCGGCGTCCTGCTGAATTTTAGCTTTACGCGCGTTGTAGTCGGCGATGACTTTGCCGCGCTCCAGCAGGATCTGCGGATACTGCTCGGCGTGGTCGATGGTGAATTCCGGCTCGCCCATAAAGCGGTGGCCACGGATCACGCGGTCAGACTGAATGCCCAGGATGGTCGCCGGCAGCACTTCATCGTCCAGCAGCAGCGTCACGGTGTGTACCGGGCGCACGAACTGCACCTCGGACGCGCCCCAGCGCATCAGTTTCGGGATAGGCAATTTAGAGAGCGCGACGCTGACCATGTTCGGCAGCAGCGCCTGCGCGCTTTCACCTTTCACATGGGCGCGATACATCAGCCACTCGCCTTTATCGGTCACCAGGCGTTCAGCCTCTCCGACCGTAATACCACAGCCGCGCGCCCAGCCTTCCGCCGCTTTGCTCGGGTTGCCCTCGGCGTCAAACGCCGCAGAGACCGCCGGGCCGCGTTTTTCAACTTCGCGATCCGGCTGCGACGCGCTCAGATTCGCCACTTTCAGCGCCAGGCGACGCGGCGCTGCAAACCAGCTTACAACGCCGTGGGTCAGGCCCGCAGCGTCCAGTTCAGCAGTAAAGTTCGCAGCGAAGGATTCCGCCAGGCTGCGCAGGGCTTTTGGTGGCAGCTCTTCAGTGCCAATCTCCACCAGAAAAGTTTTCTCAGACATGGCAGCCTCTTATTTATTTCTGTTGCACATCGGGAAGCCCAGCGCCTCGCGGGAGGCGTAGTAGGCTTCGGCCACAGCTTTGGTCAGCGTGCGGATACGCAGAATGTAGCGCTGGCGCTCGGTCACCGAGATAGCCTTGCGCGCGTCCAGCAGGTTGAAGCTGTGGGCGGCTTTCAGAATACGTTCATAAGCAGGCAGCGGCAGCGGGTTTTCCAGCGCCAGCAGCTGTTGGGCTTCTTTTTCGTACTGCTCAAAGCAGGTAAAGAGGAAATCCACGTCGGCGTATTCGAAGTTATAGGTGGATTGCTCCACTTCGTTCTGATGGAACACGTCGCCGTAAGTGGTTTTGCCGAGCGGGCCGTCGCTCCACACCAGGTCGTAAACGCTGTCTACGCCCTGGATGTACATGGCAAGACGCTCAAGACCGTAAGTGATTTCGCCAGTCACCGGTTTGCACTCCAGGCCGCCAACCTGCTGGAAGTAAGTGAACTGCGTGACTTCCATGCCGTTCAGCCACACTTCCCAGCCGAGGCCCCAGGCGCCGAGCGTCGGGTTTTCCCAGTTGTCTTCGACGAAGCGAATATCATGAATGGTCGGGTCCATACCCAGCTCTTTAAGCGACCCCAGATACAGCTCCTGAATATTGTCCGGCGACGGCTTGATGATCACCTGGAACTGGTAGTAGTGCTGTAAACGGTTGGGGTTTTCGCCGTAGCGGCCATCGGTCGGGCGACGAGAAGGCTGAACATAAGCGGCGGCGATAGGCTCCGGGCCCAGCGCCCGCAGGCAGGTCATCGGGTGGGAGGTGCCGGCGCCGACTTCCATGTCCAGAGGTTGAACGATGGTGCAGCCCTGACGAGCCCAGTAATCCTGTAAGGTCAGGATCAGGCCCTGAAAGGTCCTGGTATCAAACTTTTGCATATGATTTCGCACGCGATACGAGTGGGTTTATTTGGAAGCGGTCAGTATACCCGTTGACCGCCAGATATACAGCCTCAATCCACGTCCAAAACCAGGCTGTTGACGCGTGGTTGCGCCATTAGCGCATAGAAAGGTGTAAAAATTGACCATTGGCGTCGAAAGAACAGGTAAAGCCCTCTTCGCGCGCTGTATAGCCCCGCATTTCATAGCTTCCCTGGAACGCCTCGAAGCCGTTAACGGTAATTTTCTGCGCAGCGGTGTTATAGCGGCGGGCGGCTTTATCTTTGCAAAGCTGCTCCATTTCCAGCGAATGCGGCGCGCTGACGCGGCCTTTTTGCGCATGCTGCGGATGCGCCTCTTCATGACTGCAACCGGCAAGCGCGCCCGTAAAAAGAACCAGCCAAAGCGTGCGGGGCAACAGCCTCGTCATAGTGTGTTATCTCCATGTTAAAATGACGACCAAACGCGGGGTATCGCAGCGAACAAGGGGCGTGCATTCTGCGAAACCGTCCCCAGGCTGACAATAGCCCGTCCTGAAACTCAGACTGTTCCGTGGTGCAGGATCCCGATTCAGGAAGTCACACTGCTGATAATTAAAGATGGTACAGAGGAACTGATGCAGCAAAAAATTCACTGGATAGATAACCTGCGCGCGATAGCCTGTCTGATGGTCATCATGATCCACACCACCACCTGGTACATCACCAATCCGTCGCTGGTAAGCCCGCTGAACTGGGATTTCGCCAACCTGCTGAACTCCGCATCGCGCGTTAGCGTACCGCTGTTTTTTATGATTTCAGGGTATCTGTTTTTCGGCGAGCGCAGCGCCGGCCAGCGGCATTTTCTGCGTATCGCGCTCTGTCTGGTGTTTTACAGCGCCGTGGCGCTGGCTTATATCACATTGCTTACGCCTATCAATGCGGAGCTGTCGCTTAAGCTGTTGTTGCAAAAGCCCGTTTTCTACCATTTATGGTTTTTCTTCGCGATCGTGGTGATTTATCTGCTGTCGCCGTTGATTAGCGTGAAACGCATTGATGGCCGCACGGCGCTGGCGCTCATTGTGCTGCTGGGCGTGGTGGCGAACCCGAATACCGTGGCGCAAAAGCTCGACGGCGTGCAATGGCTACCGGTGAATCTCTACATTAACGGGGATACGTTTTATTACGTGCTCTATGGCCTGATGGGCCGCGCTATCGGGATGATGGAAACGCAGCAGCGGCCAGTAAGCCTGCTGGCGGGCGTGTTGCTGGCGGTGAGCACGGTGTCGATTGCCAGCGGCACGCATCAGGCGCTGGAGAGCCACGGTAATTTTGCCGACACTTTTTACCTCTACTGCGGCCCGCTGGTGTTGATCGCCGCGTTAAGCCTGCTGGTGCTGGCGAAAAACACGCTTAACCGCGAGCTTGCGCCGTTGTCGTTTATTGCCCGTTATTCGCTGGGGATTTACGGTTTTCATGCCCTCATCATCCATTTTATGCGCACGCGCCATCTCGAACTGACGGCGTGGCCAGCGCTGGATATCGCCTGGATTTTTAGTATGACGCTTGCGGGCAGCCTCCTGCTGGCCGCGCTCCTGCAACGTATCGATCGCCGCCGTCTGGTCAGTTAATCGCGCGCAGGCGGGCGCGCTGAAGCTGCCGGGCAGATGAAAACCCGGCAGCCAGCGCCGCCTGTTCAGCGCCCTGCCCCTGAAGCAAACACTGACTGGCGAACGCCACGCGCAGTTGCTCCAGATAGTCACGCACACTTATCCCTAAATGTTCCTTAAAGAGCCGCGACAGGTGACGCGGGCTGACATGCGCCCGGCCCGCGATCTCCGTCAGGCTCCACGCGCCCTGCGGATTGGCGGCCAGCAGATCCTGAGCCCGATGTACGGCGGGGTGTAGATGGTTACGGTAACGCAGCCAGGGCGACAGCTGCGGATCGTCGCCGGAGCGGCGAAACCAGACCACCATTTCGCGCGCCACGTCGAGGGCCGCGCGTGGCCCGCTCAGTCGATGAATCAGATGCAGGCTTAAATCGATGCCGGAGGTAATGCCCGCGCTGGTCCAGATGCCGCGGTCCTCCACGAAAATGCGGTTATCGCGCACCAGTGCACCAGGCGCGGCGGCTTTGAGGCGCGCCAGCACATCGTGATGCGTGGTGCACTCCACGCCATGCAGCAGCCCGGCGCGGGCCGCCAGAAGAGCCCCGGAACAGACGCAGATAAGCGTGATCTTCCGGCTGTGGATCTGCGGTTGCAGGCGCATTAGCCAGTTACGGGCGGCCTGCGCCTCTGTCGTATCAAACCAACGGCTGGAATCCGACACGCCAGGCAGAACAAGCAGACTGCCTGGCGGCAGTGTGTCTGGTAACGGGGCGATACCGGCGATCTGCAGGCCGGTCGACATCGTGACGCGCGCTTCAGGCCCGATATAGTTCAGACTGAAGGCATCGCCCGCGAGCGCGAGCGTCTCCGCCGGGCCCGTTAAATCGAGCGCCATGACGCCAGGCAACACCACAAACCAGACAGGAATAGTCATCCCAAAGACTCCAGACATTGCGCTACGCTGCTAATCGTCGCGAAACGCCCTGCCAGCACCGTTTCAGTGCGGTGGCGCAGCGTTTCCACATCCAGCGTCACGCCTTTCCAGGTCATCGGGAAGGTCAGCGTCGCTTCGCTGACAAACGTCACCCGATAGCCCAGATCAGAGGCGACCCGCGTAGTGGTTTCGCAACACTGCTCGGTACGGATACCGCAAATAATCAGGTGGTTAATATCTCTTTGGCGCAGCCATAAATCCAGCCCGGTATCGGTGAATGCGTTATGAACATGCTTATGAAATGTCACGGCGGCCTGATGACGCAGAAAAGGCATTGGCGCGACAAAGCCGGACTCCAGCGTAAATAACGCATCGTCATCGACGTGAAAAATATCAACGACCGGTACATTACGCGCCCGGCAGCCGTCGATGAGTCCGTTCATGGCCTCACAGAACGCCGGAAAGTCATCTTCCCGCCAGTAGTCACGATGAAGAAAGGATTGTTGAGTATCAATATTCAGCAGAGCGGTACGCGTCATTTCAGGACACCTTAGTGAGGGGGGATAAACCCTATTCTCACAGGCATCCCTGATCGTGGGCAGGCCAGAAAAGGACAAAAACCGGGTGTTTCAGGACGCCTTTTGCTGACCACCCGGTTCCCGTTAAGACATCAGCGGCAACAGCTGTCGGTAAAGCTGGCGGAAGGTTTCCCGCTGCTCGCCGTAGCGCTGATGGCGCACCGTATCTGGTTGATGCTGCTGTTCCAGCGGTAGCGGCGGCAATAGCGTGTTCAGCGCACGCTCCGGTGTCAGCGCAATCTGTGCAAGCCTTGCCGCGCCAAGCGCCGGGCCTACGTCGCCGCCGGTGCGATAATCCAGCGGCATGCCGCTGATATCTGCCAGCATCTGTCGCCAGTACGTACTCCGTGCGCCGCCGCCGATGAGCGTGACGCTTTGCGGCGTCACGCCGCACGCGTGCACCGCGTCCATACCGTCTGCCAGCGCATAGCCGACGCCTTCCAGCACCGCACGCGCCAGTTCAGCCGGGCCGTGCTCATGCGTCAGCCCGAAAAATACGCCTTTCGCCAGCGGGTTGTTATGCGGCGTGCGCTCGCCTGAAAGATAAGGCAGAAACCAGACCGTGCCCGCCTCTTCACGCGCGCGTTGCGCGGCGGCCAGCAGCGCCGGAACGTTATCCGCGCCCGTCAATGACGCGGCCCAGTCAAGGCATGACGCGGCGCTCAACATCACCGACATCAAATGCCAGCGCGCTGGTAAGGCGTGACAAAAGCTGTGTACTGCGCTCTCCGGCCTGGCGCGGAATCCATCGCTGACCGCAAAGTAAACGCCTGAGGTGCCGAGCGACAACATCGCGTCGCCAGGATCGGCAAGCCCGACGCCCACCGCACCCGCGGCATTATCGCCACCGCCTGCGACAACCGGCACCGCATCCATGCCCCAGGCCGAGGCAACGTCGTGCTTCAGCTCGCCAGTTATTTCACTGCCTTCGAACAGCGCAGGCATAGTCTCACGTTGCAGGTGACAGGCCGCCAGCATCGTGTCGCTCCAGTCGCGCTGCGCCACGTCGAGCCACATCGTGCCTGCCGCGTCAGACATGTCGCTCGCAAAAACGCCGGTCATGCGCAGCCGCAGATAATCTTTCGGTAGCAGCACTTTATCGGTTTGCCTGAAAATGTCTGGCTCGTGACGTTCAACCCACAGCAGCTTCGGCGCGGTGAAGCCGGGCATCATTAAATTACCGGTAATCGCGCGCGAATTGGGCACCTTTTCTTCAAGGATCTCGCACTCCTGCGCGCTACGTCCGTCATTCCATAAAATCGCCGGACGCAGGACACGTTGCTGTTTATCGAGCAGTGTGGCGCCGTGCATCTGGCCGCTTAAACCGATCGCTTTCACGTCTCGCAGGCTGCGCTGTGCGCCGAGCGCCTGCATGGCGCGGTCCGTCGCCTGCCACCAGCTTTCAGGATCTTGCTCCGACCACAACGGATGCGGACGGGAGACCTGCAGCGTTTCACTGTGCGAGGCCACCAGCGCGCCCTGCTCATCCAGCAGAATAACTTTTACCCCTGACGTTCCAAGGTCGATCCCAATGTACATAGCCAGCGCTCCTGAGCAAGAACGCCGCCCGAAGGCGGCGCCACGCGTTTACTTATCAAACAGATAATAATTGACCAGATTTTCCAGCAACTCCTGATGCCCGCTCTGATGTTGCGGCGCCAGATTGTGCTGCTCCGCGTACTGTGCCAGCTCGGCAAGCGACATTTGCCCTTTGAGGATCTGCTGGCCCAGCTCGCCGTTCCAGCCTGCATAGCGGCGGGCGACGCGTTTATCCAGTTCGCCATCTTCCAGCATTTTCGCCGCCACTTTCAGTGACAGCGCCATCGTATCCATCGCGCCGATATGGCCGTAGAAGAGATCGTATTTATCGGTGCTCTGACGGCGCACTTTGGCGTCGAAGTTCAGGCCGCCGGTGGTAAAACCGCCCGCTTTGAGGATTTCGTACATCACCAGCGCGTTCTCTTCGACGCTGTTCGGGAACTGATCGGTGTCCCACCCAAGCTGCGGGTCGCCGCGGTTCGCATCCACCGAGCCGAAAATACCGAGCGCAATGGCGCTGGCTATCTCATGATGAAAAGAATGCCCGGCAAGCGTGGCGTGGTTAGCCTCAATGTTGAGCTTAATCTCTTTTTCCAGGCCGAACTGTTTCAGGAAGCCATACACCGTCGCAGCGTCATAGTCATACTGATGTTTGGTCGGCTCCTGCGGTTTCGGCTCGATAAGCAGCGTTCCGCGAAAGCCGGTTTTATGCTTATGTTCCACAACCATTTGCATAAAGCGACCAAGCTGTTCGCGCTCCTGGCGCAGGTCCGTGTTGAGCAGCGTTTCATAACCTTCACGCCCGCCCCACAGCACATAGTTTTCACCACCCAACTGGTGCGTCGCGTTCATGGCGGTTACCACTTGCGTGGCCGCCCAGGAGAAGACTTCCGGATCAGGGTTGGTGGCGGCACCCGCGCCGTAGCGCGGATGGGTAAAGCAGTTGGCGGTGCCCCACAGCAACTTCACGCCGCTTTCCTGTTGCTTCTGCGCCAGCACCTCGATCATCTGGGCGAAATTATTCAGATATTCTTTTAGTGATGCGCCTTCCGGCGACACGTCGACATCATGGAAGCAGTAGTACGGCACGTTGAGCTTATGGAAAAACTCAAACGCCACGTCGGCTTTGCGCTTCGCAAGGCTGAGGGCGTCGCCCGCCTGTTGCCACGGACGCTCGAAAGCGCCCACGCCAAACATATCCGAGCCGTTCCAGCAGAAAGTGTGCCAGTAACAGGCGGCGAAACGCAGATGATCTTCCATACGTTTGCCAGCCACCAACTCGTCGGGATTATAATGGCGGAATGCCAGGGGATTCGTGGTTTTCGGGCCTTCGTAACGCACACGTTCAAGTTGGTCGAAATAAGTCGGCATAATTGACTCCGTAATCAGGGGCTGTTGCAGCGAGAATAAATTAATCCTGGAATTTCCTTTGCCGTTGCTCAATTACGTTATTTCACACTGCGATTAAGAGAATGCACAAATGTGCGCTGGCTCGCAAAAAACAGGTTTCTTTTACTCAATATTGCATTGCGGGATAAATTCCATTTTGTTTGTGAAACTTTTGGATTTAACATTTGAAATCCGATCGGCGTCATAAAATCAGAAATAAACAAAAAAACATAATCCAAAGATAAAAATCTGTAATTGATCGCCAGCCTTTCCGCGCTAAAAATTCCTGCGTCCGTAAGTGTGAATGTCCGTTTCGTCCCCGATGAATTAAGCCCATTCGTAACACTGGAACAGGTATAAAAACCATGAAAATAAAGCAGCTTATTCTTACCCTGTGCGCGTCGCTGGCGTTGACCACCTTCAGCGGCATCGCAAAAGACATTAAAATCGGTATGGCTATTGATGACCTGCGGCTGGAGCGCTGGCAGAAAGACAGGGATATCTTTGTCAGCAAGGCAGAGTCGCTGGGCGCTAAAGTGTTTGTGCAGTCAGCGAACGGCAATGAAGAAACGCAGATGTCGCAAATTGAAAACATGATTAACCGTGGCGTGGATGTCCTGGTGATTATTCCCTACAACGGTCAGGTATTAAGTAATGTGGTCGCCGAGGCGAAGCGCGAAGGAATTAAAGTACTGGCGTATGACCGTATGATTAATAACGCCGATATCGATTTCTATATTTCTTTTGATAATGAGAAAGTCGGCGAAATTCAGGCGCAAAGCCTGGTGGATCAGGTGCCGCAAGGCAATTATTTCCTGATGGGCGGCTCGCCGGTTGATAATAACGCGCGCCTGTTCCGCGACGGCCAGATGAAAGTGCTGAAGCCCTTTATCGATAGCGGAAAAATAAAAGTGGTCGGCGACCAGTGGGTTGATGGCTGGCTGCCGGAAAACGCGCTGAAAATTATGGAAAATGCGCTGACCGCAAATAATAATAAAATCGACGCCGTCGTCGCCTCTAACGACGCGACCGCAGGCGGGGCCATTCAGGCGCTGAGCGCGCAGGGCCTTGCTGGTAAAGTCGCGATTTCGGGTCAGGATGCCGACCTTGCCGGTATCAAGCGCATCATGGCCGGCACGCAGACCATGACCGTCTATAAACCTATCACCCAGCTTGCTAATACCGCGGCGGAAGTCGCCGTCGAGCTTGGCAACGATAAGCAGCCCAAACCCGACGCGACCCTGAATAACGGGCTGAAAGAGGTTCCGGCGCGCCTGCTAACTCCCATCAAAGTGGATAAATCCAATATCGAATCCACCGTTATAAAAGATGGCTTCCATAAAAAGAGCGATCTGTAATCTCGCGGCGTTCGCGGTATTTCGCGAACGCCAGGCCGCTGTTCGACCTCTGCAGGCGGAATCGTAATGCCTTATTTACTCGAAATGAAAAACATCACCAAAGCCTTTGGCGCGGTAAAAGCGGTAGATAGCGTGTCGCTCGCGCTGGCGCCTGGCGAAGTGATGTCGCTGTGCGGTGAAAACGGCTCTGGTAAATCAACCCTGATGAAAGTGCTCTGCGGCATTTACCCCTGGGGCAGTTATGAGGGCGAAATTGTGTTTGCCGGCGAGCCGCTCACGCCAACGCATATCCGTGATACCGAGCGTAAAGGTATCGCGATTATTCACCAGGAGCTGGCACTGGTGAAAAACCTGACGGTGCTGGAAAACATCTTTCTGGGTGCCGAAATCACGCGTCACGGCGTGCTGGATTACGATGCCATGACGCTGCGCTGCGAAAAACTGCTGGCCCAGGTGAGCCTGCACATTTCGCCGCATACCCGCACGGGCGATCTCGGGCTTGGGCAGCAGCAACTGGTGGAGATCGCGAAAGCGCTCAATAAACAGGTGCGTCTGCTGGTGCTGGATGAGCCGACGGCCTCACTTACCGAGCAGGAGACCGCGCTGTTGCTGGATATAATCCGCGATCTGCAACAACACGGCATCGCCTGTATTTATATCTCTCACAAACTGAATGAAGTGAAGGCGATTTCTGACACTATCTGCGTGATCAGGGATGGCAAACCCGTCGGCACGCGCCCTGCCGCGCAGATGAGCGAAGAAGAGATCATCGCCATGATGGTAGGCCGTGAACTGACGGCCCTTTATCCGAGCGAGCCACACAGCCCCGGTGACGAAATTCTGCGCGTTGAGAATCTGACGGCATGGCACCCCGTTAACCACCATATCCGCCGCGTCAGCGATCTCACTTTTTCACTGCGCCGTGGTGAAATCCTAGGTATCGCCGGGCTGGTCGGTGCCGGGCGCACCGAGGCGATGCAGTGCCTGTTTGGCGTCTGGCCGGGGCGCTGGCAGGGCAGCATCTTTATTGACGGCAAGCCGGTCACTATCCGCAACTGCCAGCAGGCTATCGCCCACGGTATCGCGATGGTGCCGGAAGACCGCAAAAAAGATGGCATCGTACCGGTGATGGCGGTTGGCCAAAACATCACGCTTGCCGCTCTGGATCAGTTTAGCGGGCCACTCAGCGCGCTGGATGCGGCGGCGGAGCAGCAGTGCATTCTCGATTCGCTGCAGCGGTTAAAAGTAAAAACGGCCTCACCGATGCTGGCGATTGGTCGCCTTAGCGGCGGCAATCAACAGAAAGCGATTCTGGCGCGCTGCCTGCTGCTCAATCCACGCATTCTTATTCTGGATGAACCGACGCGCGGCATTGATATCGGCGCGAAATATGAAATCTACAAACTCATCCACCAGCTGGTGCAGCAGGGTATTGCCGTTATCGTTATTTCTTCGGAGCTGCCGGAAGTGCTTGGCCTGAGCGACCGGGTGCTGGTGATGCATGAAGGCCGACTGAAAGCCAATTTAATCAACCATCAGCTGACGCAGGAACAGGTGATGGAAGCCGCACTGAGGAGCGACCGCCATGTCGAAAAGCAACCCGTCTGAAATTAAGCTGACCGCGACGTCAGCCTCGTCGCCGATATCTTTCCGCGCCCTGAACAAAATCAACTTTCAGGTGTTCGTCATGATCGCCGCCATTGTGGCCATCATGCTGTTTTTCACCCTGATGACGGAGGGCGCGTACCTGAGCGCGCGTAACATTTCTAACCTGCTGCGCCAGACCGCGATTACGGGCATCCTGGCGGTGGGGATGGTGTTTGTCATTATCTCGGCGGAAATCGATCTCTCTGTCGGCTCAATGATGGGATTGCTGGGCGGGGCCGCGGCCATTTTCGATGTCTGGCTGGGCTGGCCGCTTCCGCTGACGATTGTCGTCACGCTACTGCTCGGTCTGCTGCTGGGCGCCTGGAACGGCTGGTGGGTGGCGTACCGGAAAGTACCCTCGTTTATCGTCACCCTGGCGGGAATGCTGGCGTTTCGTGGCGTGCTGATTGGCATCACTAATGGCACAACGGTTTCGCCCACCAGCCCGGCGATGTCGCAGATTGGACAGAGCTACCTGCCGGGCGGCGTTGGCTTCGCCATTGGCGCGCTGGGGCTGGCGCTGTTTATCTTCTGGCAATGGCGCGGGCGCATGCGGCGTCAGGCGCTTGGATTAACGTCCACAGCGTCAACAGCGGTCGCGGGCAAGCAGGCGCTGACGGCGGTCATCGTGTTGGGCGCCATCTGGCTGCTTAATGATTATCGCGGCGTTCCGACGCCAGTGTTGATCCTGACGTTTCTGCTGCTGGCAGGCATGTTTATGGCGCTGCATACCGCCTTTGGCCGCCGCATTTACGCGATTGGCGGGAATCTGGACGCCGCAAGGCTTTCGGGTATCAATGTGGAGCGCACCAAGCTCGCGGTGTTCGCGATAAACGGCTTAATGGTGGCAATTGCCGGCCTGATTTTAAGCTCGCGGCTCGGCGCAGGCTCACCGTCGGCGGGAAACATTGCCGAGCTGGACGCCATCGCCGCTTGCGTCATCGGCGGCACCAGCCTTGCAGGCGGCGTCGGGAGCGTAGCGGGCGCGGTAATGGGCGCGTTTATTATGGCGTCGCTTGATAACGGCATGAGCATGATGGATGTTCCCACGTTCTGGCAATACATCGTCAAAGGCGCCATTTTGCTGCTGGCGGTCTGGATGGATTCCGCCACCCGCAGGCGCGTATAACCATAACCTGCAATGGATCACATTGCCGGTGCACGGTTATTCCGCCTGGCGGGATATGTGTTATTCAAACAACAGGTTCAAGGCCGGATACTGACACTATGTTTGAAAAGCGTCATCGCATTACGCTGCTGTTTAATGCCAACAAAGCTTATGACCGCCAGGTGGTTGAAGGGGTTGGCGAGTATTTACAGGCTTCTCAGTCAGAGTGGGATATCTTCATGGAAGAGGATTTCCGCACCCGGATTGAGAACATCCGGGAGTGGCTTGGCGACGGGGTGATCGCCGATTTTGACGATCCGGAAATTGAGCAGTTGCTGAAGGATGTGCAGGTGCCGATTGTCGGCGTCGGCGGCTCCTATCATCGCCCCGAACATTATCCGCCGGTGCACTACATCGCGACGGATAACTATGCGCTGGTGGAGAGCGCGTTTTTACATCTCAAAGAGAAAGGGGTACACCGTTTCGCTTTTTATGGGTTGCCCTCTTCCAGCGGCAAACGCTGGGCCGCCGAGCGCGAACATGCGTTCCGCGAGCTGGTAGCGCGTGAAAAATATCGCGGCGTCATTTATCAGGGGCTGGAAACCGCGCCGGAAAACTGGCAGCACGCGCAAAACCGGCTCTCTGACTGGCTGCAAACGCTACCGCCGCAAACCGGCATCATCGCCGTGACGGACGCGCGGGCGCGTCATCTGCTGCAGGTGTGCGAGCATCTGCATATTCCGGTGCCGGAGAAGCTTTGTGTTATCGGGATTGATAACGAAGAGCTGACCCGCTATCTCTCTCGCGTGGCGCTCTCGTCCGTGGCCCAGGGAACACGACAGATGGGGTATCAGGCGGCAAAATTGCTGCATCGCCTTCTGGATAACGAAAATCTGCCGCTGCAGCGCGTGCTGGTGCCACCCGCGCGGGTGGTGGAAAGGCGCTCTACCGATTATCGTTCATTGCACGATCCAGCCGTTATCCAGGCGATGCACTACATTCGCAATCATGCCTGTAAGGGCATCAAAGTCGAGCAGGTGCTGGATGCGGTGGGCATCTCCCGCTCTAATCTTGAGAAGCGTTTTAAAGAAGAAGTGGGCGAAACCATTCACGCCATGATCCACGCCGAGAAGCTGGAAAAAGCGCGCAGTCTGTTGATCTCGACCTCATTGAGCATTAACGAGATTTCCCAGATGTGCGGCTACCCGTCACTGCAATATTTCTATTCGGTATTTAAAAAAGAGTACGACACCACGCCAAAGGATTATCGCGACCGATTCAGTGAAGTGATCATATAGAACGTGCTGTTCCGTATGGTTACAACGTTAAGCGACGCTTATGCCGCTTCGCGTAAAAAAAAGAAGTGTGCTAACCGCTAACGACGACAATAAAAAACGTCTTCCGAAGAAGACGTTTTTTACGCTCAGGCCAGGAGAGCCGCTACATTAGTTGGTTGCCAGCAGGTGCTGATTATCCTGATACATGGCAAACAGATAATTGTTATAGCTTTTTCCTTTGGTGGAGTAGCCTTTCAGCTTATGGATCATATTGCTGGCGGTGACTTCCTGGTCCGCTTTACGAAGCTGCAGGCGGGATTTACGGAAAGAGGCATAAGCCGGATGCGTATTCAGGTTTACCGCATACGCATTAACGGATTCTTTAACAGAGTTAAAGGTTGAATACCCTTTCACTTTCCCGGGCGCGTTATTACAACGCTTATTGCCGCATTTCATGCCGAACAGATTGTTATTGTTACGGGCAAGTTTCGACGTACCCCAGCCGCTTTCCGCTGCCGCCATCGTCGCGACCATGCTGGCAGGAATAATATCAACGCGTTCAAGCAGCGTATTCCACGGTACACGACGCGTATTGCCGTTCCATTTCACCTTGTAGCGCTTCGCGATATCTTTCAGGCGCGCGCGCTCAGACGGCGACCACTGGGCGTCGTACTGCTTTGAAATAAGCCAGTTACGCTCAGCCGAAATGGCGGCATTTTGGCTGGTAATGTAAGGCATGACGGTCCGGAGAAACGCTTTTTTCCGTGGTGTTCCGGAAGGGTATTTTCGCAAATCAGGCAGTGAACCACTTATTACACTATTGCGAGAATACTCTTTTTTACTGCTTGCCAGTTTTTTACCGCTTGTCTTTTTAATATGGACTGTGTGGCTCTTTTTCGTCGTGTGCTGCGTTGCCAGCACTTCACCCGAAAATGCCAGGGTGGCTAACATACACAGCGCCGCCCCTAATCGTCGAATTGAAGTCGATATCATCAGGTCTCCTGGTCGGATTTCAGCATTCCAACACCTTATTATTTAATTAAATTTAAGAAAGGAATCTTAAATCGTATCAAAAATACCTCTATGGATCACCTAAAGAAATAAGTCGATTCTGAATTATGGCCTGAATCCTGCCGCTTAAATCACTGAAAATTAATAGTAAAAAGTGGAAATTTTAGCAATTTATGCTGGCGATGAGACGGCACGGCTCATCCTTGCGTTTCCTCCCCTTTCACTGCCGCTTAAGGATGAGGCTTTTGCAGCGTCGCCATGCGAGACTGGACAAAAATCGCACAGGATGCAGATAACTCATGAACCTCTCCCCTCTCGCGTTGTGTTTACTGCCCGGTATTGCGCTTGCGCAGTGGTCTACCCCCGGTCTTCCCGCGTTTAAGGAACAGACGCCAGGCGTGTTTGTCAGTAAAGGCGCGCTGAAAAAAGGCGCTGATCCGCTGCGCCTGACGCTTGATAACGCCTGCTGGCAACCCGCAGGCCCGGTCAGGCTCAACCAGATGCTCTCGCTTAAGCCCTGCGCTGAGCCGACGCCCGAGTGGCGACGCTTTCGCGACGGCAATTATCAGGTGCAGATAGACACGCGCTCCGGCACGCCGACGCTCATGCTGAGCGTGGAGCAGGAAGGCGAGAAAGCGACGACGGAAGTCGCGCGCCAGTGTCCGAAATGGGACGGTAAACCACTCACCATTGCCGTCAAAGAGACGTTCCCCGAAGGCAGCCAGGTACGCGATTTCTACAGCGGCAAAACCGCCACCGTCACGCAGGGGAAAATCACCCTCACGCCCGCGCCCGGGAGCAACGGGCTTCTGCTACTGGAACGCGCTGAATCACCCGCACAGGCAGCCTTTAACTGGCACAATGCCACCGTCTATTTTGTCCTCACCGACCGCTTCGTTAATGGCGACCCGACTAACGACAACAGCTATGGACGCCATAAAGATGGTATGCAGGAGATCGGCACCTTTCACGGCGGCGATCTCCGGGGGCTCACCGGCAAACTGGATTATCTGCAAACGCTTGGCGTTAACGCGCTATGGATAAGCTCGCCGCTGGAGCAGATCCACGGCTGGGTGGGCGGCGGCACTAAAGGCGATTTTCCGCACTACGCCTACCACGGCTACTACCCGCAGGACTGGACAAAACTCGACGCTAATATGGGTACCCCGGACGATTTACGCCAGTTGGTGGATGAGGCGCACCGGCGCGGCATTCGCGTGTTGTTCGATGTGGTCATGAACCACGCGGGCTACGCCACGCTTGCCGATATGCAGGAATTTCAGTTTGGCGCGCTCTACCTGAAAGGCGAGGAGCTTAAAAAAACGCTGGGCGACCGCTGGACGGACTGGCGTCCTTCACCGGGTCAGAGCTGGCACAGCTTTAATGATTACATTAACTTCAGCGATAAAAGCGCATGGGATAAATGGTGGGGGAAAAACTGGATCCGCACGGATATCGGCGACTATGACAGCCCGGGCTTTGATGATCTCACCATGTCGCTCGCTTTCTTACCGGACCTGAAAACCGAATCGACGCAGCCCTCCGGCCTGCCGCATTTTTATCAGCACAAGCCCGACACCGCCGCGCAGGCTATCGACGGCGCCACTCCGCGCGATTACCTGACGCGCTGGCTCAGCCAGTGGGTACGCGATTACGGTATTGACGGTTTCCGGGTGGACACGGCAAAACATGTTGAGCAGGCAGCCTGGCAGCAGCTTAAAAATGAAGCCAGCGCCGCGCTCGCCGACTGGAAAGCGAATAACCCCGATAAAAAACTTGATGACGCGCCGTTCTGGATGACGGGCGAATCCTGGGGCCACGGCGTGATGCAGAGTGATTACTATCGCCACGGCTTCGACGCGATGATCAATTTTGATTATCAGGAGCAGGCGGCAAAAGCCGCCGCCTGCCTGGCGTATATCGACCCAACCTGGCAGCAGATGGCAGAAAAACTTCAGGGCTTTAACGTACTGAGCTATCTCTCCTCGCACGACACCCGGCTGTTCCGCGAAGGCGGATCGCGCGCGGCAGAGCTGCTGCTACTCGCCCCTGGCACCGTGCAAATCTATTACGGTGACGAGAGCGAGCGGCCTGTCGGGCCTGGCGGATCGGATCCGCTCCAGGGCACGCGATCGGATATGAACTGGCAGGATCTCACCGGAAAAAGCGCGGCGACGCTGGCGCACTGGCAAAAGCTCGGGCAGTTCCGCGCGCGTCACCCGGGCATTGGCGGCGGCAAACAGACCACGCTTTCACTTAACCAGGGCTACGGCTTTGTACGCCAGCAGGACGATGACGTCGTCATGGTTATCTGGGCGGGTCAGCAGTAAACGCCAGGCGGCGCGTCTTTCCCCACGCGCCGCCCTTTTAACCAGCATTAAATCCTGTCAGTCTTTACCATCGAAACATTTTGCATCAGAAAAGCGTTCACCCGCCGATTTGCACCATGCCAGTTGTAGCGCTATGGTTAGCCTCTTTTTAAAAGAATGCGACAGACTGACCGCTATGACGTTTTCACTTTTCGGCGACAAATTTACCCGCCATGCAGGCATTACGCGCCTCATGGAGGATCTCAACGACGGATTACGCACCCCTGGCGCTATCATGCTGGGCGGCGGAAACCCGGCGCAAATCCCGGCGATGAATGCCTATTTCCAGGAGCTGCTGGCCTCGATGCTGGAAAGCGGCAAAGTCACTGATGCGCTTTGCAATTATGATGGTCCGCGCGGAAAAAGTGAGCTGCTGGTGGCCCTGGCGGGGATGTTGAGAAAAGAGTTTGGCTGGGATGTTGAACCACAGAATATTGCACTGACAAACGGCAGCCAGAGCGCATTTTTCTACTTGTTTAACCTGTTTGCTGGCCGTCAGGCAGACGGCACCTCGAAAAAGGTGCTGTTCCCGCTCGCGCCAGAATACATCGGCTATGCAGATTCGGGGCTGGAAGAGGATCTGTTTGTCTCCGCACGCCCGAATATCGAGCTGCTGCCGGAAGGCCAGTTTAAATACCACGTCGATTTCGAACATCTGCATATCGGCCCGGAAACCGGCATGATTTGCGTGTCGCGTCCGACCAACCCGACGGGTAACGTCATCACCGACGAAGAGCTTATCAAGCTCGACGCGCTGGCAAACCAGCACAATATTCCGCTGGTTATTGATAACGCCTACGGCCTGCCGTTCCCCGGCATTATCTTCAGCGAGGCGCGCCCGCTGTGGAATCCTAATATTATTCTTTGCATGAGCCTCTCCAAGCTCGGCCTGCCGGGCAGCCGTTGCGGCATTATCATCGGCAACGAGAAAGTCATTTCCGCCATCAGCAACATGAACGGGATAATCAGCCTGGCGCCGGGCGGCATCGGGCCGGCGATGGCTTGTGAAATGATCAAACGCAACGACCTGCTGCGTCTGTCGCAGGACGTGATTAAGCCTTTTTACCAGCAGCGCGTACAGGAGACGATCGCCACGATTCGCCGCTACCTCTCGCCGGAACGCTGCCTGATCCACAAGCCGGAAGGCGCGATTTTCCTGTGGTTGTGGTTTAAAGATTTGCCGATCACCACCGAACTGCTTTACCAGCGCCTGAAAAAGCGCGGCGTGCTGATGGTGCCGGGCGATTTCTTCTTCCCGGGGCTGGATAAACCCTGGCCGCACACGCATCAGTGCATGCGCATGAACTATGTGCCGGAGCCGGAGAAAATCGAAGCGGGCGTGAAAATTCTGGCCGAAGAGATCGAACGCGCCTGGCAGGAAGCAGGTCAATAACGCGTACTTATCATCTCAGGCAAAATGCCGCCCGTGGGCGGCATTTTTGTTGCTTACAGCGTAATACTTAACGCCTGCGCGCCATGCCCGGGCGTTACCACGACGCCCCATTCGCTGCCCGCGCCGCTGCCGCCCTGCACGCTCGCCACCTGAGGAACGTTGCGCAGGCAGAGCGTCCAGCCTGTCGCATTGCCGTTCCCTTCGACTGTCAGGCGATTGCCCTCACGCTTCACGCACAGCGTAAACACCGTCGTGCCGTCAGCAGCAGGCACCTCGCAGCGCGCTTCACGGCCCTCCTCCAGATTAAACAGCTGGAACGCGGTGCCCTCATGCCAGGCATAATCGGGCTTTTTATCGTTATTTCCGAGCGCCAGCAGCGTGTTGTCGCGCACATAGACCGGCAGGCTCAGGAAGTCATGACGCTGGTTATGCCAGCGACTGCCGGAAAGCTCGTCGTTGCGCCACAGGTGCGTCCAGCGCCCTTCCGGCAGGTAAAACACCACGTCGCCCGCCTCACTGAACACGGGCGCCACCAGCACCGCATCACCAAGCATATACTGGCGGTCGAGGTAATCGCAGGCCGGGTCATTCGGAAACTCCAGCATCATGGCGCGCATCACTGGCGTGCCGCGCTCGTGCGCTAACGCCGACTGGCGGTAGAGATAAGGCATCAGCCGGCATTTCAGCTGCGTGAAGTGGCGCACCACGTCGCAGGCTTCGTCATCGTAAGCCCAGGGCACACGGTACGATTTGCTGCCGTGCAGGCGGCTGTGGCTGGAGAGCAGCCCAAACGCGCACCAGCGTTTATAGACATGTGCCGGCGCGGTGTTTTCAAAGCCGCCGATGTCATGGCTCCAGAAGCCGAACCCGGAAAGGCCGATAGACAGCCCGCCGCGCAGGCTTTCAGCCATCGATTCATAGTTAGCGTAGCAGTCGCCGCCCCAGTGCACCGGGAACTGTTGCGCGCCCACCGAGGCCGAGCGGGCGAACAGCACCGCTTCTTCCTCGCCCACGGTCTCTTTGAGCACGTTCCAGACCAGCGCGTTATAGAGGAAGGCGTAGTGATTGTGCATTTTTTGCGGGTCAGCGCCGTTATGCCACACGACATCGGTCGGGATACGCTCGCCAAAATCGGTTTTGAAGCAATCGACGCCCATTCTCACCAGCCGCTTCAGATGGCCCGCGTACCATTCGCACGCCGCCGGGTTGGTGAAGTCGACGATACCCTGCCCCGGCTGCCATTTATCCCACTGCCACACCGCGCCGTTCGGGCGTTTCAGCAGATAGCCTTTTTCCATCCCTTCGCGGAACAGCGGCGATTTCTGACCGATGTACGGATTGATCCAGACGCAGATTTTCAGCCCGCGGGCTTTGAGGCGCGCTAACATGCCTTCAGGATCCGGGAACGTCGCCGGGTCCCATTCGAAGTCACACCACTGAAACGCCTTCATCCAGAAGCAGTCGAAGTGAAAGACATGCAGCGGCAGTTCGCGCGCCGCCATGCCGTCGATAAAGCTGTTTACCGTCTCTTCATCGTAATTAGTCGTAAATGATGTGGTGAGCCACAGCCCGAACGACCAGGCGGGCGGCAGCGCCGGACGGCCTGTCAGGCGAGTATAGCGCTCCAGCACCGCTTTCGGCGTCGGGCCGTCGATAACAAAATACTCCAGATATTCCCCGGCCACGCTGAACTGTACTTTCGAGACTTTTTCAGAAGCCACTTCGAAGGAGACGCACTCCGGGTGATTGACCAGTACGCCATAACCGCGGTTGGTCAGATAAAATGGTATGTTTTTGTACGCCTGCTCGGTGCTCGTGCCGCCGTCGCGATTCCAGGTCTCCACCGTCTGACCGTTCTTCACCAGGGCAGTAAAGCGTTCGCCGAGCCCGTACACCGTCTCGCCGACGCCCAGATCCAGCCGCTCAAACATAAAGGTCGCGGCGTTGCCGTCCTGAACATAACCGCTGTTCTTTACCTGGCTGCCGGTAATCCGCTCGCCGTCACGCAGAAAATCGAGCGCCCAGTTTTCGCCTTTGGTCACCCGTACGCTGAGGCTGCCGCTTTTTAGCTCGGCATAGCTCTCGGTTTCGCACATCGCTACCGGCACGTTTTCCTGAACCTTGAGCGGGTAATGCGGGCCGTTATCCGGCACGCCCTGAAAATGCGCGATACGCACGCCGATAATGCCCTCCTGCGGCGAAAAAAACCGCAGCGTAAAGAGCGGGATATCCAGTTGCCCGGCACGTTCGCGCACATCACGCGGCGCGGCACAGACAATCATTTCGCCGTCGCGCTGCTCGACATCAAACACCTGAATGGGATGCAGCAGGCTTAAACCCGGCTGGATCAGCCAGTTCCCGTCACTGATTTTCATGGCTTACCCCTTCGACTCATGGAATGCGTCGCTAACCGGCAGCGTTTCAAACTCTTTCTGGTTATTGCGCGCGCCCTGCGCCAGCTCCGCCAGGATATGTTTCAAAAACGGTGTCTTTAGCGTGTAGTAGCGTTTCGCGATGATGGCGCTCAGCACATAGCAGACGCCCGGCGCCAGCGTGAACAGCGCGATAATGATGGTGAGCGTCGCGCCGTTCTGGGCTTTCGCGGCGGCGTCATAGCCACCGCCCGCCAGCATCCAGCCGATAAGCGCGCCGCCGAGCGCCAGACCCAGTTTCAGGACAAACAGCGTGCCCGCAAAACTGATGCCGGTCAGACGTTTGCCGTTACGCCATTCACCGTAATCGACCGTGTCGGACATCATGACCCACTGAATCGGCGTGACCAGCTGGTGCAGAACGCCGATAACGAAGATAAAGCTGAACATCACAATGGTGGCGCTCATCGGCACAAAGAACATGGCGACGCTCAGGACCGCCAGCGCGGCGTTGGTCCACCAGAAGACGCTGACTTTGCACTTCCAGTCGGTGAGCGGTTTGGCGAGTGCGCTGCCGAACAGGTTGCCGACGCAGTAAAGCCCGAGGAACCAGGAGAACAGCGCGGCGTCGCCCATAATCCAGGTGACGTAGTACATCATCGCCCCGCCACGTACGCAGACCGCGAGAATATTAAGCAGGGTCAGCATGCCCACAACACGCCACTGGTCGTTTTGCAGGATATCGCGCAAGTCTTCACGCATGGTCGAGGTCGTCGGCGGCGCCTCGACACGCTCTTTGGTCGTGAAAAAACAAAACGCGAGCATCAGAAACGCCACCGCGGCCAGCACCGCTATGCCCGCCTGAAAGCCGAACGCTTTATCTTCGCCGCCAAAAAAATTTACCAGCGGCATCATCAGTACCGTAGAGAGCATGCCGCCCGCCGTCGCCAGCACGAAACGCCACGATTGCAGCGAGATACGCTGCTGCGGATCGCTGGTAATCACGCCGCCCAGCGCGCAATAAGGAATATTCACGACGGTGTACATCAGGGTAAGCAGCGTGTAGGTCGCGGCGGCGTAAATCATCTTGCCGGTGAGGCTGAGTTCCGGTGTGCTGTAAGCGAACACGCACACCACGCCGAACGGCAGCGCGCCGAACAACACCCACGGGCGAAATTTACCCCAGCGGCTGCGGGTGCGGTCCGCAATCAGCCCCATCGCCGGGTCGGATATCGCATCCAGCGCGCGGGCCAGCAAAAACATCGTGCCGACGAAACCGGCGGGAATGCCGAAGATATCGGTGTAGAAAAACATCATATAAAGCATTACGTTATCAAAGACGATATGGCTTGCGGCGTCTCCCATGCCGTAGCCTATCTTCTCCTTCACGGTAAGCGCTTGCTCACTCATCGGGCAGTCCTCATCGGCGATACGCGAAATTTCACTTAGGTTTTAACGCCGTTCGGATCCCCCAGAAATTCTGTTTTCTGGTAATTTCTTTATGATTCTTGTTTTCTGTGATCGCGTTAACTCGCTGATGCAACGAATGAATAATTTTTGTGGCCGATAACAGGCAAAAAATACTTAAGCAAAACCGTATCACGCCCGTCAGACGGGCGAAAAAAGAGTGTGGCGGGGGTATTGGTAAGCGTCAGAAACGCGCCTATAATGCGCCGGCCTCCATGTAGCAATGCAGGCGCGGAAGATCGTCGTCTCCGGTGAGGCGGCTGGACTTCAAATCCAGTTGGGACCGCCAGCGGCCCCGGGCAGGTTCGACTCCTGTGATCTTCCGCCAAAGTTCCTCCTCACCCATCCGAGAAAGTCTTAAAAATCCTTTATTTTCAATCACTATTGTAGATTAATCATCCGTAGCAGTCCGACAAGATCTCCCTGAATCCATGAAAAATATGTATAGTGATGTGTATAGATTTTTTATACACATTTTTGGCTTATACACATGGCACTTACAGATATACAAATCAAACGAGCAAAGCCCCAAGACAAGCCATACACATTGAACGACGGGCAAGGCCTGTCATTGCTTATCAATCCCGATGGCTCGAAGGGCTGGCGTTTTCGTTTCCGCTTTGCCGGGAAAGCGCGGTTAATGTCATTTGGCAGCTACGATTTGGTAAGCCTTGCAGAAGCGCGTGAGAAGCGTGACGCCGCCCGTAAGCAAGTTGCTAATGGCATTGACCCAGTAGAGGAACGAAAAGCATTAAAACTCGCTCAAAAGCTATCAACAGAAAACTCTTTCGAATCAGTAAGCCGTGAGTGGCATTCAACTAAAGCTGATCGTTGGACGGTTGCTTATCGTGAGGAAATCATCAAAACATTTGAGCAGGATGTTTTCCCTTTTATTGGTAAACGACCTATAGGTGAGATTAAGCCACTAGAGTTACTTGAGGTGCTGCGACGTATTGAAAAACGTGGGGCTTTAGAGAAAACCCGAAAGGTGCGACAGAGGTGTGGAGAGGTGTTTCGCTATGCCATCATAACAGGGCGTGCTGATTACAATCCTGCGCCTGATTTAGCTATCGCGCTGGCCGTTCCCAAGCAAAAGCACCATCCATTTTTATCCGCTGAAGAGTTGCCTCATTTTATTCGAGATCTTGAAGCGTATACCGGTAGCATCATCACCAAAAATGCTACGAAGATAGTCATGCTGACTGGTGTAAGAACGCAGGAGATGCGCTTTGCTACGTGGGAAGAAGTAGACCTCGAAAAAGGTATATGGGAGATACCAGCGGAACGTATGAAAATGCGTAGACCTCACATTGTTCCTTTATCTACTCAGGTAGTTGACCTTTTCAAACAGCTCAAACCTATTACCGGCCATTACCCTTACATCTTTATTGGCAGGAACAACCGCAGCAAGCCAATCTCAAAAGAAAGTGTTTCACAAGTGATTGAGTTACTTGGTTACAAAGGGCGTGCTACAGGTCACGGTTTTCGACACACGATGTCGACAATATTGCATGAACAAGGTTTTGATAGTAACTGGATAGAAATGCAGCTAGCTCATGCTGATAAAAATATCATAAGAGGTGTATATAATCATGCCTCGTATCTTGAAAGCAGAAGACAAATGTTAGAATGGTACTCTAATTACTTGTATTAATATAAGAGGTTATAATGCAACGCAGCACTCAAAGTTTCGATAAACCGGGTATTTTATCAACACTAAACATTGAAACTAGAAGCCAGAATGAGAAAAAAATAATTGAAGCTATTTCACAAATTTGGTTTGTGACTTTTTTCAAGTCAGCAAACTTCAAAAGCAGTGAGTATCATTTTTTCTTTGCAAAACCTACCCGGGAAATTTCAGAACAATTTCACTTCTCTCGTGAGGTATTGGTTTTAATAAGTCCTTCGTCACATTTCATGCCGAGATGCCTTGATTTTGTTGATAAATTAATGGGTGATTATCAAAATAGATTAGATAAATTATGTGTTTTTATCGTTAGTAAAGACGAGCAAGTTTCAGAAAAAGTACAAGGTATTATTTTACAGGACAAAGAGTCAAGAATAATAGTACCATTTACTTACAATGAACTCATTAATAACTCAGATTCAAGTGAATTACAAATAAACCGGCTAAAGAAAAGTTTTTATGAACGAGATCTTTTCTCTTATGAAACCCCTCTCAAAACAGACACATATTTCTTCGGGCGTCATGAAGCAATACAATCTTTATACGGAAAATATCAAACAGGCCAGTGTAGCTCCTTATTTGGATTAAGGCGAATTGGCAAAACATCTGTTATTTATGCAATATTGAGAATGATGGATGTAAGGGACGAGCCAAATGTTTATTTGGATTGCTCTGAAACATCATTTCACATGCGCAGATGGAATGAATGCTTATTCTTCATCGTAAACGATATTTCAAAAAAATACTCACTACCGAAACATCTTAAACTTTCAAAAGAAGAAGACTACACAGAAAAAAATGCCTCCATATGCTTCGAAAGAGACATTGAATCAATATATAATTATTTTAAAGGCAAGCGTTTGTTAATTGCTTTAGATGAAATTGAAAATATAACATTTACATTATCGCCAACTATTCATTGGAAAGAGAGTTTAGATTTTATCTATTTCTGGCAAGCTTTACGATCATTATTCCAAAAAAGACAAGATCTTTTTTCCGTTATGATTTCAGGCGTCAATCCTATTTCAATTGAAACTCCAATTGTTAACACTTACGACAATCCTATATATAGATTTATCTCTCCATCATATCTCCCTTTCTTTGACGCAAATGAGGTAAAGGAAATGGTGAGTACAATCGGAAATTATATGGGGATGAGATTTGATGATGAAATTTATACCTATCTAACAGATGATTTCGGAGGGCACCCATTTATAATAAGACAAGTTTGCAGCTATTTATTCAAGGAAAAGAAAGGCTTAAAAAGCATTTCTATTACCAAATATGAATATGAGAGAAAAAGAGAAGAGATAAATAATAGTATTATTGATTATCTAGACCTTATCATAACTGTTTTACGTGAACGATATCCAGATGAATACCAGCTCATTGAATATCTGGCAGCAGGAGATCAAAAAACATTTGCCGAATTTTTCGGCATGTCAGAAAAATTAGTAGAACATTTAATTGGTTATGGCCTTGTTAAACGTGATGCTGAAAATTTTCACTTCACAATTAAAACCATTTCGTCCTATATAAACACGCAAAGTCGCATCCGACTGCTGCCAACAACCAGAGAAGAAAAATGGCATCGTCTTTGTGAAGGAAGAAATAAACTTGAAACTGATTTAAGACAGCTTATAAGTCATACATTAAAATATAAACACGGCCCAGACAAGGCCAAAGAAATATTTTTAGCCATTATATCTCCACCCGATAGGCAAAAAAAACTTTCATTGTTAAAATTCAGTGATATATTCAGATCCAAACTATATTTCGAGGATTTAAGAAAACTAATTGAAAAAAACTGGTCTGATTTTGAAAAAGTTTTCAACAATGAAAAAAGTAAATTCTCTCAATATATGGCCATTATAAACTCAACAAGAGGTGACGCTCATGCCAATGATATTAGTGATGACGACATGGGTTTGTTTGAGATAACTATTGATTGGTTGCAGAGGAAAGTTGACAATTATTTAGAGTGAGAGCAGTTATAATAAAGATCATGACTAGTTAGACCATGAAAGCCGCTTAACAGTGGCTTTTTTTTTACGAAAACAACTTTGCAAACCCAAATCTTAGCATGTAATTACCCAACCTATTATTAATTATAAAAAACATAGCAATCCAAATCAGTTGAACGCCAAATAATTAGCATAGCCTCTTGATTGTTAATTAAAATTGAATAGACTCTTCTTTACCCCTCCCTAAAACCTACTGTTTATTTTCTTAAACCATTTATCCTACATTTTTGTTTTAAGCATATACTGTCGATGTTGTGTGCTTCGATAATTAAAAAATTAATCTGCGTGCTCGCGCAATGCTATCCCCGCCCCGCCTGCCCGCTTAACGGGGCGCTTTTAATGCAGGTGCATTAACGGCATCAGGGCTTGCCAGTACTGGCGCTGGCGGGGGATTCAGTGTCGGCGAAACGCATGCAAAACCATGCACCTTATGCATGCATGGTTTTTGGCGGGAAAAAGGCGGGATTTTCGGAGAGAATTAACGGTTCTGATGCGCGGCCAGTTCTGCACGGCGATGGGTGTAATTCAGGTTCTGTGCGGGTGTGAATTTTTCCCGGCTGTCATCGCGTGAAGCCGCGTCGGGCCTGAATCCGATGGCCGTTAAAATGTCCTCATCCTGTGCGGAATAATTAATTTTTTCTCCGGCGGAGAGCCAGACCTGTAGCGCCTCACGCAGATAATCAAGTGAATGCTGCATGGCGCAGTGCTGAACGGCGGGATGCTGGCCGGAATATTTCATCAGCTCGGGGGCAAGGGCGGCGGCCAGCGCCGCGCCGTGCGCCTGCATAAAATCATTCAGCCGGTTGCGGATGCTGATGCGCTGCACCTTTTCATGCGAACGGATATAGCGACCGGCAGCCTGGTTAATTTCCCACTTTTTCACGTCGATAATGTCGCGCAGCATTTGCAGGCGCTGGCCGTTGCGGTTATCAGCGGCAAGCTGTTCCCGGTATGCCTGTTCAGTCTGGGCAAGTTCAGCCCTGCGTTGCAGCCAGGCAGATTTGTCTGCCTGACAGGTTTCAAAGGCTTTCTGTAGTGTTGTCACGTGCGTTTCTCCTGATGGCCGTGCATGGTTACGCACCGGCGCGGTTAACGGTGGCTGCCGGTTCGGGTGCCGGGATAGCCGGCTCTGTCGCCGGTGAACGGATGACACCGTCCACGGATTCCAGCGTGCGGAAGGTCGCCGAACATTCGATATTCACGCACTGGTGATAGCGCTGTTTGACGTTATCGGACAGATAGCGACTGGTGCGGGCGTGCGCACTGGTTTTGCAGAACGGACAGTGAAACATGCTTAAGCCTCCGCCTTTGTGCCGCTATTTTCAGCCAGTGCTTTAGCCAGCATCATTCGCTTCGCCGGGCTGTTCAGCAGCTCCGTATCCACACCGGCAAGATGCGGCCGGTGCATGCCCGTCACGGACAATACCGGCTCCTGCGTCATATCGAACTGGTACTCACTGCCCAGGCGGCTCAGGACGTCGCGCAGCTCTGCGAGGGCAGCAGACTGTGGTGAGGCTTCTCCCTTCATTTCAAGGGACCGGGTGCGCAGCACAAAAGCACGGACAAGCGTGGCGGGAACAGCGGCCAGTGCCTGCGACCATTGCGCACCGGCGTAAGTGGAGAGGGCGTCATCATATGCCGCGCGGTACTTATTCCCTGTGGTGCAGGCGCCGAGCATGGCGCGCTTACGGTCATTCTCCAGCTCGGCAATCAGGCCGGTGAACTCGTCTGCCAGTTCGCGGCTGGCGATGCGCCTGCCGTGTTCTGCTTTCATCTCAGGAGTGAGGTTGCCGCGCAGGCTGCGAAAACGGCTGCGCCAGTCCTGCTCTGCCTGTGTGCTCTCCTCAAGAGCAGCCTGCCGTTCCTGCTTGCAGCGTTCAATGGAGGTATCAATCTCTTTCAGCGCCTGCATGCTGGCCGCGTGGGCGTCTTTTGCCGCAGTGAATATCGTCAGCTTACCAGCGATGTGCTGGTTACTCTCTTCGGGCTGTTTAGCGACAGCATTCTGGCGGGCGTTAATAACAGTTTCGGTTTTCATGTTCAGGCTCTCCGTGTGTTCAACCTGAAATGATTCTGCCCTTCATCAGACAACATCTCGATGTATTACCGTTGTGGCATTTCTGGCACAAACGACACTTAAAATCCGGCTTGCCAGAGAAAGGTCTCCGGGAAACCCTTCTCACCTTTGTTTTTTTACAGTTAACTGTTCACTACTGTTCACTTTCATAAAAAATAAAGCAATACAGTAAGTTAAGTGGTGAACGGTTGAGAATATAACTGTTCACCAACTCTTCACTACTGTTCACCCTCCGGTTTTAATAATGACGGCGGCATTTAGATTTTATTTCGATTACCAAGGGGGGATATATAACCAGAAGAAATAAATTTTGCTGCAATGTCGTGCAGTGAATTGCAACGGTTTGCCAGCGTTTGCCATCGTTTTAGTTACAGAAAAGTCAATGTTTGTTTTCCTGAAAATCACACATGACCTGAGAAAAAATATAAACATAATAAGGAGCTACCCGAAGCCGGAAGGACACAACCGGCACTGTATGAACTTAATGAGGTAGCCCGATGCACACTGCTTTTTCTTCCCCGTCTTCTGCCCCTGCCGCGCCACTAATCCCGGTCTCTGATGCCGTTCAGGAGCGCTTTATCCGTCTGCCTGAAGTGATGCATCTGTGCGGCCTGTCCCGGTCAACCATTTATGACCTCATCAGCCGGGAAGCCTTTCCGAAGCAAATCAGCCTCGGCGGTAAAAACGTGGCGTGGGCGCAGTCCGAAATCACCGCATGGATGGCCGACCGTATCGCAGCACGTGACCGGGGATATGACGCGTGATGATGGCCGTTCAGCAGACAACCCCTTTTTCTGGCTTGCTTCCTTTCGTCGTTTCCAGGTATAGTTTTCCTGCTGTCGCAAAATCGGCAGCCGGGATTGGCGTCCCGAATACAACATTGGCGACACCAGACGCGCCTTGCGTCTTTTTTTGTGTCTGTGCCTTGATGCACCCATCTTTCGCGCAATGGTTTGTGTTCCGTTGCGCCTGTCGAATAATGGTGGCTCAGGCGGGGGCTTCTTACGAAGCGCCGGTTTCCAATGTTGCCGGTTACGCCAACCCTGTCTGGGCTACCACCAGTGAAATTGGCGTTTCCGGTGGTAGCGGTACAATACAAACATTGGAGGCTGCCATCATGGCTACGACCCTCACCCTGTCTCACCCGCAGTTTGTCTTTGTGTTTGCCGCCGTTCGTCGTGCAGACCGCACACCCCGAATCTGCATGCTCCGCACCGTGGCCGGTGACGAGCGCAGCGCCCGCCGTTCCCTCGTTCGCGATTACGTGCTGGCGTTCGCAGCCCGCCTGCCGGTGGCGGAGGTATGCGCATGAAACAGACCACCATTACCACCCGTGACCTTGAATGCCTTGAGCATATGCGTAATGTCGGCCGGCTCGTCGGCGAGCTGATGCAGGTGCAGGACTGCACCACTGTGTGCCCTGACCCGGCGCAGCAGCTACAGCTCACCTCCGTAATTTATCTCATGACCGCGCAGCTCGACGGCGTGGTGGAGCGCTGCAACCAGCGCTGGCTCGCTGAGGAGACACGCGTATGAAGCCCGTACTGCCCGCCGTGCTGCGCTCGGCCCTTTACCGCCGCGCCGTTGCCTGTGCCTGGCTCACCGCGTGTGAGCGCCAGCACCGCTACCCGCACCTCACCCTTGATGCGCTGGAAAGCGCCATTGCTGACGAGCTGGAAGGCTTTTACCTTCGCCAGCACGGCGAGGAAAAAGGCCGTCAGATTGCCTGTGCGCTGCTGGAGGATTTAATGGAAGCCGGACCGCTGAAAGCAGTACCGTCGCTCTCCTTTCTCGGGCTCGCCGTCATGGATGAACTCTGCGCCCGCCATATCACATCGCCTGTGCTGCACTGAGGGAGAAAATAACAATGAAAATGAACGTAACGGAAACCGTTAAACAGGCGTGCGGCCACTGGCCGCGCATTCTCCCGGCGCTGGGCGTGAAGGTCATTAAAAATCGCCATCAGGCCTGCCCGGTATGCGGCGGCTCTGACCGCTTCCGCTTTGATGACAAAGAGGGGCGCGGGACATGGTTCTGCAACCAGTGCGGCGCGGGTGACGGCCTGAAACTGATCGAAAAAGTGTTCGGTGTGAAACCGGCTGAGGCCGCCCGTAAGGTGGACGCCGTGACCGGCAACCTGCCGCCGGTTGCCCCGGAAGTGATTGCGGCCGCAGAGCCTGAAACCGAAGCCAGCCGCAGGGCGGCCGCCGCGCTGGCGGCGGATATCATGACGAAAGTCCGCCTGACCTCCGGTAACGCCTACCTGGACCGCAAGGGGCTGGCTGACCGCGAATGCCTGACGCTGACCACCATGCACAAAACCGGCGGTGTCACGTACCGCGCCGGGGATGTGGCCGTACCGCTGTATGACGATACCGGCACGCTGGTTAACCTTCAGCTTATTAATACTGACGGTCTCAAGCGCACCCTGAAAGGCGGTCAGGTCAAAGGGGCATGTCATGTCATCGAAGGGAAAAAACAGGCCGGAAAACGCCTGTGGATTGCGGAGGGTTATGCGACCGCGCTCACCGTGCATCACCTCACCGGTGAAACCGTCATGGTGGCGCTGTCCTCCGTGAATCTCCTTTCTCTGGCGAGCCTTGCCCGACAACAGCACCCGGCCTGCCAGATTGTGATTGCCGCCGACCGTGACCTTAACGGTGTCGGCCAGACCAGCGCCGCAGCGGCCGCAGAGGCCTGCGAGGGCACGGTAGCCCTGCCGCCGGTGTTTGGTGACTGGAATGATGCGTTTGTGCAGCAGGGGGAGGAGGCCACGCGTCAGGCGATTTACGATGCCATTAAGCCGCCAGTCGCCAGCCCGTTCGACACCATGAGCGAGGCGGAATTTACCGCCATGAGCGCCAGCGAAAAGGCGATGCGGGTACATGAGCATTACGGCGAAGCGCTGGCCGTGGATGCGAACGGCCAGCTCCTGTCGCGCTATGAAAGCGGCATCTGGAAGGTGGTATCGCCAGCCGAATTTGCGCGTGACGTGGCCGGGCTGTTCCAGCGCCTGCGCGCCCCGTTCTCATCGGGCAGAATTGCCTCGGTGGTGGAGACCCTGAAGCTGATTATTCCGCAGCAGGCGTCACCGGCGCGGCGCCTGATTGGTTTTCGCAACGGGGTACTTGATACCCAAAGCGGCATATTCAGCCCGCACCATAAATCACACTGGCTGCGCACGCTGTGCGACGTGGATTTTACCCCGCCGGTGGAAGGAGAAACGCTGGAGACCCACGCGCCGAATTTCTGGCGCTGGCTTGACCGCGCGGCCAGCCAGAATCCGCAAAAACGCGACGTGATTCTGGCAGCACTCTTTATGGTGCTGGCGAACCGCTACGACTGGCAGCTCTTTCTCGAAGTGACCGGGCCGGGCGGCAGCGGGAAAAGTATTCTCGCCGAAATTGCGACCCTGCTTGCCGGTGAGGATAACGCCACGTCGGCTGATATCGACACGCTGGAAGACCCGCGCAGGCGCGCATCCCTTATCGGCTTCTCGCTCATTCGCCTTCCCGACCAGGAAAAATGGAGCGGCGACGGTGCCGGGCTCAAAGCCATCACCGGTGGCGATGCAGTTTCGGTTGACCCCAAATATCAGAACCCGTATTCAACACATATTCCGGCAGTCATTCTGGCCGTGAACAATAATCCGATGCGCTTCACCGACCGCAGCGGCGGCGTCTCCCGTCGCCGGGTGATTATTCACTTCCCGGAGCAGATTGCGCCGGAAGAACGCGACCCGCAGCTCAGGGATAAAATCGCCCGCGAGCTGGCCGTGATTGTTCGCCAGTTGATGCAGAAGTTCAGCGACCCGATGACCGCCCGCGCACTGCTTCAGTCGCAGCAGAACTCCGGTGAGGCGCTCAGCATCAAGCGCGATGCTGACCCGACGTTTGATTTTTGCGGCTATCTGGAAGCGCTGCCGCAGACGAACGGTATGTTTATGGGTAATGCGAATATTGTGCCCCGCCAGCCCCGTAATTATCTCTATCACGCCTATCTGGTCTATATGGAGGCCAACGGCTACAGGAATGTGCTGAGCCTGAAAATGTTCGGGCTGGGGCTGCCGGTGATGTTGAAAGAGTACGGACTGAATTATGAAAAGCGTCACACCAGACAGGGCACTCAGACGAACCTGACACTTAAGGATGAAAGCAACGGCGACTGGCTACCGAAATGCAACGAACCCGCATCGCCATGACCCACTCAGACCGGCCTCTGCCGGTCTTTTTATTACTGGCACCTTGGTCATACTCAGCAGTAACTATTCTCCTACTAACCTGATAAAAGTACATTACAAAAGCATCTATTGAGCATTTTGCAGATAAAAATTTTTTTAGCATAAAAGCGATCAACCCGCTCAGTGTTAGAGCGACGTTACTTCCTATTTTTAGATAGGAAGCATGTCTCTCAACCACTATTACGATAATATCCTGCCGCAAATAAATTAATTAGCTGGCTTAAACTTGCTTAAACCAGCTGAACTATAAATATTCACTTAGCGCACAATCACGTTCATTTTATGAAGTCATTTACTTTTCATCTGCGCGAATCATTTTAATCTCTTCAACATGCCTTTTATTTAGGTTGATTTGGCACTGATAAATATAAGGCCAGTAGTCGTAGGCATCTTTCCCGATTTGCGAACCAACGCCTAAACAGAGAGTCTTACGATACTCCTTCCAAGAATTTTGCGAGTCAAGGAAAAGGTTACTGAAGACGTCGCCAATGGTCTGTTGAGGATCCTCACTTTTGTAAACGGGACCACTATTGTTCTCTTTAATTTGCCTGACTGTTTTGGCAATTAACTCGTCCATTTCCTTATTACTTTTGTCACTAAGAGCATTTAAACATTCAGAAGCTTTTCCTCGGTCAGCATTATTACGCCAACAATTATCAATTTCTGGGCCAGCTATAATGTCTAATTTTTCAGCACTGTAAGCTGACGGAAATAAGGCCATTAAAATAATCGTTATCAATGTTTTTTTCATTGTAAATACCTGATTCTTTGCCTTGCAGGTTCATAACGCATCAGGGCTGGGTCTTCCCGAATGAACTTTATAAGCGCTGTTTTGCCCGCTAATGCAGCCTCAACTAAGCTGGCTGGATATCGCGTGCCCTGATAAAAAATATCGACAAGAACATCTTTAATTTTCTGATCAAGCTCATCCCATGATGGTGCATTCGGTTTTGTTGTCGCTGTTTTGACGTAAAAGTGGTATGCGTAATTCTTTTTCTCTAAATAAGAACGCTTGAATAATTCAATCTGCTGAGCATAGCTTATCTCCCCAAATAACTGCCATGTGGTTTCGACAAAAAGCTTTGCCTGCCTTCCGCTAAGGTATGCAGCATTTGACGCAATCACCGCACGATATTCTTCTATACCAATACTTCGCAATGTTGAAAAAATCTCGCCGGCAGTCCGCATTTTCATGTCATAACCGCGCCCTAGTGTGACGCCAGACACACCACCAGGCCAATGCAGTATCCGGGAAAAAAAACCTGTTCTTTTAGGCGCTCTCTTGGGAGCATAATCCGGAAAGACATAATCATTCCCTTCAGCATCAAAGGTAACCTGGCCTTCAGGCACACTTAGCTGTACCGCCCCGACAGTCTTACGCCAGGGTTGTAAAATAACATTATTTATCGCTTCCTGAAGCCAGATGTCTCCGGGATGGATCATACCAGTAGGCTTCATAGAGAGCATATTCTGAAACCAACGGATGCCATCAATTGTATCTTTGTCACACTGGCCAGTAATCTTAACATCTCGCCCGGTTAGTTCTTGATAGCCGGACTCACTGAGCGTTTGCTGAAACCATAAAACCTCTTCAGGCTTGTTGTTGCCACACTCCCCCACTGTGGAGCCAATCCGCATAATATGTGGCCTGAATTTTTTTCGACTGCTCATGAACACTCCCTTATCCCTTAACGCGTCAAAAGATTTTTTTACTATTATGCAAGGTTAAAGACAAAATCGTCATCAGAAAAAACTGTAACAAAAAGCTATAACACTTTTACAAAGTTCAAAATAAATGAATAAGAGATACCTTTTTTGCGGACTGCCTACACCTCTGGAGTATTCACAACCTTGTAAAGCCATTTGCGCTGACTTGACACCCTGCAATGGGAGCCATCCATTAATACGCGATTACAGCCAGCCCTCTTGCCCGGTAGAAAGCGACATGGAAGTTTCGATGCCAGCGCTCACATTTATACTACTGTGACGAACAACACTGCATTTTTATATTGGAGGTTTTGTCCAGTATAGATCCGCCAAGCATCGAGCGGATTAAGAGACGATACTCTTATCCGGCTGGATTCTAACAGATCTAGGAATTTCGCGCTGTATGCGGCACCTAATAACACATCATTCGTCGGGAAACGGCAATAGTGCGTTTCTATTCAAAACTCCCGCGAGTTTCGCCACATCTTTTATATATCCAGTGGATATCGTGCTATTGACTTCAGGATGTCCGCATCTCGCTCGCAGCAGACTATAACAGTTGTACCTGTGGCCTGTGGCCTGTGGCGATGAACGGTAAACCCTTAACTGCTCACTGACCACTCTCTATTTATATCATTGAAAGTAAAACAAAAAATTATAGGGTGAACAGTGTGAATAATTTTTCCAGAAAAAATTTTTTAGATAAGAGCGGCCACTGATACTTAATTCATAACACTTTTTAATCAAACAAATGTGTATAAGCATGTGTATAAAAAATAGGTTTTGCATTTAAAAAACTAATAAATACAAGATGTTGCGCATCATATGCCGCTCCTGTGATCTTCCGCCAAAATGCTTTTCCTGGTTTATGATGTGTAGCCCTTCTGCTGAATGCCCGCCTCTCTTCTCCTCCTGAGTATTTTTTCTGTCACTCTAATTATTAAGGCAAATAACAGTAAGGTCAGAATAGTGGTAGAACTCACAAAAAACAGCTCAAACAGCGTATCCATTTGTCCTTCAAGATCAATTATTTGTTTTGCCGAAGAATAATGATTAACAAGATACCAGGCGAGATAACTTGACGCGTAATCCAGTTCAGAAAAAAGCCAGACAAGAAGTAATATACCGTAATAAACACTGCCTTTTATAAGCCTGTTCCAGGACCACCAACCGACAAGCCGGATAATCAATCCCCATAAAAAAAATATTTAATAAAAGGAAAAGACTTACAGAAGCAACCGGATTTATTCCCTCGCCATAGCTCCCCATACCTACAAAAAAGATATTAATTAACGGTATAGTGATTAACGCCGCCAGTAATGACAATTTATATAAGAAGGTCTTAGGATAATCTGGCATAAGGCATCCCTATAACATTTAATTGTCCATACGCCTTCAAACCGCTACAGTGGACCACATATCTTACTGATTTTAACAGTGCTCTTCTTAATATGTAAAAATCCGATCGGTTATAAAACGTCACGCAACCGTCAGAAACACCGGTGCCGTCTGGCCGCAATGGATGAAGACGAAAGCTTCCACGAAAAGTCCCGTCTACGAACGTTTGATCATCAATAAAGCCGTCCTGCCTGAATAAAGCAAACCACTCATTATAGAGATTCCCTGTATCTCTCTTTTTCTGCCACGTACGATACCTCGAATAAGGTCCTCCTCGTGGCCGCTCAACAATCCAGTATCTCCCCAACGGAATCGGCCCATTACGCCTGCCGGCAAATTCAAGGGTGTTTTTATAACTCCCCAGCCCTGAAAAAACCGGGAAAGAGCCTACACCGGCGCAGCGCAAAATCAATCTGCCATCAGATGTTTTTTCGTTGTAATTGAGTTCGCAAGAAATCATATCGCCATCCTAAGCATAAACCTGACTGTTCCATTGGTCCGTATACTGAATATTACCATTCAGGTATTTCCACGTGATTTTACTGTATATCAGGGCCACGGATTCTACGGGTGTGGAAAGAAGTCCTTCTGGGTGTTTAAAATTTTGCATATTAGGATGAATACCCGTAATCCTGACCGATTCGAGCACCATCTGGAAAAACTCCTCTTCCATTCCGGCCCGGTTTATTCGATACCAGCGAATAATTGCCTGCTGAAGGTTTTCGCTGGTGGCAACAGCCCGATAAAGATAAGGAGAGGATTTATCGAACTCTTTTTCAATATTCATCAGATTATGAACACGCGTGGCGGTCAGCCTGCCGGTATTACCATCATAAGGCACTGCCAGCCCATGCCCAAAACTCTGGATCTCTATGCTGCCCTCACGTCCAGTGACGTCGGAACCGCCAGCAATTAACACGCCTGAGGCGTCGTAGAGCCATAAATGTGCCGGAACTGCCATAATTATCTCCTTTTATTAACCATAGCCATGTAATCCTGCCAGGTATTTCCCAACCAAATAAATTAAAAACACTGGCGTGATTATTTAGCGTAAATCAGATTAAAAAGTAAAAAAGAGATATTTTGTAATAGCGATATCTTTGACTAAAATTAAAAAAGTACTCTACGCATTCACGCAAAAAATACGAAACCAACCACTATATTATTAATACATTAATCGATGCCGTTACGCCTTCTGTCAATCCCCTTCCCCTTTACACGCCTTGCAAATACCCCGCCAGCAGGCGGGATAAGTGCGTCTGAAATTGTTCCGTGTAGCCCGGTGGAATAAATCCTTCGAGAAATGCCTTCGTCGGGCCGGTTATGACGCCAAGCGCGAGATGCGCGGTAAAAACCGGGTCGGGGAACGTGTTATCCGGCGCGGTGGCGAGCATTTGCGCTATGGCGTTAACCATCCGCTGATAAATCACGCCCATCAGACGCGCGCCGTCGCGCTCTGCCGCAACGGCGTATAGCGCTTTTGACTCATCAGGATTGGCTAATTTCAGGCTCAGATAAGCCCGCACTATCGTCCTTGCCATTTCCGCGACAGGTTTACCGCGTGCGGAAATACAAGCGGCGTCGAGCGCGTCGGCAATTTTAGTTAAGTGCAACCCCAGCACGCCGGAAAGGAGCGCGTCGCGATTAGGGTAATACTGATAAAGGCTGCCGACGGACATCCCGGCGCGGTTTGCGACACGCGTTGTCGTACAGCGGCTTAATCCTTCATTCACTAAAACCTGAATGGTTGCCGTATGAAGCGCCTCCACCGTTGCGACAGAACGGCGCTGGACAGGCATTTTACGCGGGCTAAGGGGGGCTGCGGTCGTCTTCATGGAATGCGAATTCTTAAACTGAAGGATGCTTCATATACTAATACTTCCTCACCACCGATACAGCAAGCAGGCGTTATGAACAGTATTGAAAAGAGCGGAACTTATTTACTGGGCAACCGTGAAGTCAAACGGTTTGGTTACGGCGCGATGCAGCTGGCAGGGCCTGGCGTATTTGGGCCGCCGAAAGATAAAAGCACGGCGCTTAGCGTATTACGCGCCGCCGTCGAGGCAGGCGTAAATCATATCGATACCAGTGATTTTTACGGGCCGCATATTACGAATCAACTGATTTGCGAAGCGTTATATCCCTATCGCGGCGACCTGACGATTGTTACGAAAGTGGGGGCGAAACGCGGCAATGACGGCTCGTGGAACCCGGCGTTTTCCGCTGAGGAATTAACTCAGGCGGTGCATGATAATCTGCGCAATCTGAAACTCGACGCGCTGGACATTGTTAATCTGCGCGCGATGTTCGACGTGCATGGTCCGGCGGAAGGGTCAATCGAAGCGCCGCTGTCGGTACTGGTGAAATTAAAAGAAAAGGGGCTGATTAAACATATTGGCTTAAGCAACGTCACGCCCGGTCAGGTCGCCGAGGCGCGGAATATTGCCCCGATTTGCTGCGTACAGAATATGTATAACATCGTCCATCGCAACGACGAGGCGTTAATTGACGAGCTTGCCGACGCCGGAATTGCATACGTGCCGTTTTTCCCGTTAGGCGGTTTCTCACCGCTGCAATCCTCGACGCTTGCGTCTGTCGCTGCGCAATTATCCGCCACCCCGATGCAGGTCGCGCTCGCCTGGCTGTTACAACGCGCAAAGAATATTTTATTAATTCCGGGCACCGCGTCAGTCGCGCATTTTTATGAAAACAGCAAGGCCGCAGAATTAACGCTTTCACCGCAAACGCTGAACGCGTTAAACCAACTGGCGGCCTGATAAACAGACGCCTTCAGACGGTACTGATTTTATTTAAACATCACTACCGCCTGCGGGCGTTATTTTATAATTTTCTGCCGCGATGAGATCGCCTGGCACGTCAACATCCAGCACCACGCCCGCATCGTCAAGTGCCAGCGTCAGCACCTCGCCGCGCGCCCGCGCCGTCTGCACAACGGATTTTGCGCCCTCGTCGCCGGAAAGCGCAGTCAGCGCATCAAAATACTCACGCCGGAACCCGACCGGATGGCCGTGGCGTTGCTGGTAGTGCGGCACCACGACCGGTTTCTCGTTAAGCGCCTGCGCCACGCGGCGTATCGAGGCCGCGGTGATAAACGGCAGATCGCCCGGGAGGATCAGCCAGCCTGCGGCATCCGGCGTCGCTTTTACGCCAAGCGCGATCGATTCCCCTATCCCGCCGGTGCCGCCTGCCGGCCTCACAAGATGCCAGCGCAGGCCGGAAGTTTCCGCTGCCGCCAGTACATGCGCTAACACCGGTTTGCCATGAAGCAGGGCGTCCAGCTTGTGCGTAGTCGCGCCGCCTGCGCGAAACCGCTCGCCCTTTCCGGCGGCGAGAATAATGATGACCGGCGGTGTGGTCGCAGGCATTAGCCTGCCGCCTGTGGTTCTGCAAGACGCTGCCGGGTCGCCGCGACGTCAGCCAGGATGCTGAGCGCCAGCGATTGCGCGTCGCGGGCTTTGGGGAAAATACCAATTGGCGCTTTAATGCGGGCGATATCCTCCTCGCGCCACCCGCGCTCGCGTAGCGCCTCCGTGCGCCTGGCATGCGTGCGCTGGCTGCCCAGCGCGCCGATATAAAACGGCCCGGCGGCCAGCGCGGCGTTAAGCACCGGCAGTTCACGGTCAAGATCGTGATACAGCAGGATCACGGCGGTATCGGCGTCCATCAGCGCGGCATCGGCCTGCGGCTCCGCGCCGCTACTGACATGCACGTCATACCCTGCCGCCCGCGCCACATTCGCCGTCGCGTCGGCTTCAACGGAGCGCCCATAAATGATAACGCGCGCGCAGGGCACATAGCGCACCTCGAAACCGTCGTCGCGCCAGCCCGTTTCCCTCGCCGGCAACACGCTTTGTAGCGTCTGCGAGGCCGGATGATAACGCATCCCGGCGGCTTTACGCTGCGCCAGCGCGTTGAGCGTCGCCAGCAGCGGCGTGACCGACCGTAACGGATGAATGCTGAGCGTAATGCCGCCGCCGCAGGGCAGCACAATATCGAAATATGGCGAGCCTTCGCCGTATTTCACCACGCGGTCTTTGCCGCAGGCTATCGCCTCCAGCGCTTCATAAGCGGCGGCCGATTCCACGCAGCCGCCGGAGACAAAACCGCAGTACGCGCCATCTTCGCGCACCGCCATGTGCGCCCCGAGCGCGCGGGACGAGCCGCCGCGGATATCCACCAGCGTGACCAGCGCCGTCGCCATACCGGCGTTCAACGCCTGCATCGCGAAGCGCAAAATTATCGCGCTGTCGTCGGTTAACAACGCCGCCTCAGGCCGCGCCTGTTCTGTCAGGAGGGATTGTTGCAGCACTTTTTCTCATCCTTCAGTCAAACTGCGATGCGATACCGCTGACGACGCGGGGCCGCCAGCGGACGCGTTCCTTACGAGGCAAGCTCAGGCAGGCCTTCAAGTAATTTATCGAGCGTGATGGGGTATTCCCGCACGCGTACGCCGGTTGCGTTATAAATCGCGTTCGCAATGGCGGCGCTAACGCCGCACAGGCCCAGCTCGCCGACGCCTTTGGCTTTCATCGGCGATGACACCGGGTCGGTATCTTCGAGGAAAATGACCTCCTGCGTCGGGATATCGGCGTGAACCGGCACCTCGTAGAGCGCCATGTCGTGGTTGACGAAAAAGCCGCGCCGCGTGTCGACAAACAGCTCTTCCATCAGCGCACCGCCAAGGCCCATCGTCATCGCGCCAATCACCTGGCTGCGCGCGGTTTTCGGGTTGAGAATGCGACCGGCGGCGCAGACGGCCAGCATGCGGCGCACGCGCACCTCGCCGGTGTTCGCCTCCACCGCCACTTCAACAAAATGCCCGGCGAACGTAGACTGCTGAAACTCCTTGTCGAGGGAGCCATATTCCATGGTGTCTTCTGCAGTCAGCGTACCGTCGGCGGCAGCCTGCGCGAGCGGCGCGGCCCTGCCTTCGCTGCGGATCTGACCATCGGCGAATTCCACGCTGTTCGGGTCAAATCCGAGCCGTTTCGCTGCGTCTTCGCGCAGTTTGACGCAGGCGGCATAGACTCCCGCCGTTGAGCTGTTGGCGCCCCACTGCCCGCCGGAGCCGGACGAGATCGGGTAATCGGAATCGCCCAGGCGCACTGTCACGCTCTCCAGCGGCACGCCCATCATTTCAGCGGCGGTCTGGGCGATAATGGTGTAACTGCCGGTGCCAATGTCGGTCATGTCCGTTTCCACCGTCACCCGGCCCTGCGCATCCAGATGTACGCGCGCGCCGGAGGGTGTCACCAGGTTATTGCGAAACCCGGCCGCCATGCCGAGGCCCACCAGCCAGTCGCCTTCACGCACCTGGCCTGGCACCGGATTACGCTGCTGCCAGCCGAAATGCGCCGCGCCCGTGCGCAGACACTCCACCAGCTGGCGGCGCGAGAAAAAGCGCTCCGGATGCGCCGGGTCGACCTGGGTGTCATTCATGATGCGAAACGCCACCGGGTCCATGCCGAGCTTCTCGGCCATTTCATCCATAGCTATCTCCAGCACCATCATTCCCGGCGCTTCGCCGGGCGCGCGCATGGAGTTGCCCTCCGGCAGGTCGAGTTCCGCCAGCCGCAGCCCGGTATGGCGGTTCGCCCCTGCGTACAGCAGTTCGGTCTGGTTGGTCGCCGTCTCCGTCGGCCCGCCCGGCAGGTTGCCGGACCAGCTCTCGTGCGCGATGGCGGTAATGCGCCCGTCCTTACGCGCGCCGAGGCGCACCCGCTGGATGGTCGCCGGGCGGTGCGTAGTGTTATTGGGAATAAACGGTCGCGGCAGCATCACTTTCACAGGGCGCTGCACCGCGCGGGCGCCGAGCGCGGCCAGCACCGCGTCGCTTCGCAAAAAGAGCTTGCTGCCAAAGCCGCCGCCGATATACGGCGAGCGCACGCGAATGTTTTCCAGGGGAATGTTGAGCGTTTTAGCGAGATCGCCGCGCCACCAGTTAATCATCTGGCTGGAGGTCCACAGCGTGAGTTTATCCCCCTCCCAGGCCGCCATTGACGCATGCGGCTCCATCGCCATGTGGCTTTGATCCGGCGTGGTGTAGGTGGCGTCGAACTGCACGTCGGCGCGGTTGAACGCGCTGTTGAAATCGCCGACCGTTTTATCGGGCGTATCCTCCGGCGGCGTCGTCACGGCGGGCTTTTCTTTCGCGAGATCGTACGCGCCCGGCGCTTCTTCATACGTCACCGTGATCAGCCCGGCGGCGGCGCGCGCCTGCTCAAAGGTCTCCGCCACCACCACGGCGATAGCCTGATGGTAATGCTCTATCTCCGGGCCGCCCAGCAGCGTGGCGGCGTTCATGTCGCCTTTGCCGAGCGGGCCGGCGTTCTGCGCGGTGATGACCGCCAGCACGCCGGACGCCTGTTCCGCCGCCCGGGTATCCATAGCGGTAATACGTCCTTTGGCGATGGCGGAGCCGACCACATGGCCGTAAGCCGCGTTCGGCGCTTCATCGTGCCATTCATAGGCGTACGTCGCCTGCCCGGAGGTTTTCAGCGGTCCGTCGATGCGATCGCGTGGCCGCCCGACCACGTTTTGCTGGTCGATCGGGTTCTGTGTTGCCGGTTTATCGAATTTCATCAGCCTGCCCTCGCTTGCGTCAGTACCGAGGCGAGCGTGCGCTTCGCCAGTACCAGCTTGAATGCGTTTTCCGGTGTCGGTTGCGCGTCGGCAAAGAGCGCGTCGTAGACGGCCTGCGCGCCATGAGGCACCTGCGCGTCCGCCGCTTCAACCCGCCAGGGCTGATGCGCCACGCCGCCGAGCGCCACGCGTCCGGTGCCGTCCGGCTGCACAATCGCCGCCACCGAAACCAGCGCAAACGCATACGAGGCGCGATCGCGCACTTTACGGTAGATCTGCGTGCCGCCCACCGGCGGCGGCAGCGTTACGGCAGTGATAAATTCGCCGGGCGCAAGCGTGGTTTCCAGGTGCGGCGTATCGCCAGGCGCGCGGTAAAACGCCGCGATGGGGATATGCCGCTCCTCGCCTTGCGGGTCGATGGTTTCCACCACCGCATCCAGCAGACGCATGGCGACCGCCATATCGCTCGGGTGCGTGGCGATGCAGGCGTCGCTTGCGCCGACCACCGCTAACTGACGGCTGTAGCCCTGCATGGCGGCGCAACCGCTGCCGGGCTGGCGTTTGTTGCACGGCTGGTTAGTGTCGTAGAAATAGGGGCAGCGGGTGCGCTGAAGCAGGTTCCCGGCGGTCGTGGCCCGGTTGCGTAACTGCCCGGACGCCCCGGCGAGCAGCGCGCGGGAGAGCACCGCGTAATCGCGGCGCACGCGCGGGTCCGCCGCCAGATCGGTGTTGCGCACCAGCGCGCCTATGCGCAGGCCGCCCTCGTCGGTGGGCTCAATTGTGTCCAGCGCCAGGCCGTTCACGTCGATAAGATGCACCGGCGTTTCTATCTCAAGCTTCATAAGATCGAGCAGATTCGTGCCGCCTGCGATGAATTTCGCGCCGGGTGTGCGCTGGGCGCTGGCCGCCGCCTCTGCAGGCGTCGCGGCGCGTTCATAAGTGAAAGCTTTCATGAGGATCCACTCCCGGCGACATCTTCGATCGCGGCAAGAATGTTGGAATACGCGCCGCAGCGACAGATATTGCCGCTCATTCGCTCGCGGAGCTCGTCGGCGGTCATTTCCGGGGGCGAGACTAAATCGTGCGTCACATGGCTTGGGATGCCCGCTTCTATCTCTTTCAGCATGGCCACTGAGGAACAGATCTGCCCCGGCGTGCAGTAGCCGCACTGAAAACCGTCGTGCTCGACAAACGCGGCCTGCATCGGGTGCAGGTTGTCCGGCGTGCCGAGGCCTTCGATAGTCGTTATCTCTGCGCCTTCGTGCATGACCGCGAGCGTCAGGCAGGAATTCACGCGTCGCCCGTCGACAAGAACCGTACACGCCCCGCACTGGCCGTGATCGCAGCCTTTTTTGGTGCCGGTCAGGGCCAGATTTTCGCGCAGCGCGTCCAGCAGCGTGGTGCGGGTGTCAACGTCCACCTGTCGGGTCTCGCCATTTACCGTCAGCGTCAGCGCCATATACTGCGGCGCGCCGTCCGCCTCGCGCCGATGCGCGTTGTGTATTTCATCGCCTTGGTTGCTCATGCCAGGCCTCCAGTATCGTCAAAGCAGAAAGGGCATAAACCGCTACGATGCCGCGCGGTTTTTTTTATAACGGACTGTTAATAATAGACGGCGCTGGCACGCTGACCGCCGCCGCTAAAAATTTGCCGTCCGCCGCCGATACCTCTGGTATCGTGAATTCCTCTGAAGCCGCCCGAACCGCCTGAGCCTGACACTATGATTTCCATCTGCATGATTGTGAAAAACGAGGCGCAGCACCTTGCCGCCACGCTGACCTCCGTCGCTGCGCATTTTGACGATATCGTGATTGTCGATACCGGCTCGCAGGACGAGACCAAAGCCATCGCGCGCCGCTTTACCGATAATGTTCATGACTTCGCCTGGGTGGAGGATTTCTCGGCGGCCCGTAACGCCTCGCTGCACTATGCGCGTCACGACTGGGTGCTGGTGATTGACGCCGACGAGGCGGTAGCGGCGGTCGATGTCCCGGCGCTACAGGCGCTTATCAATGCGCATCCGCAGGGCGTGGGCCGCGTGGAGCGGATTAACTATATCGACGAGGGCGAAGGGATGACGACCGTGCGCGAACGGGTATCGCGCCTGTTTTCGAAGGCGCGCTATTGCTATCAGGGCGTGATCCACGAACAGGTGACGCCGCGCGCAGGCATCCCGGCAGGCGAGACATTCCCGGTGCCCGTGACGCTGGATCATGTCGGCTATAAAAAAGCGGTATTGCAGCAGACGGATAAAATCAGCCGTAACATCCGGCTGCTAACGCGCGCGCTGCAAACCCGGCAGGACGGCCCCTATCTCTGGTTTCAGCTCGGTAAAAGCCATTTTCTGAAGCGCGACTACCCGGCGGCGGTTCAGGCGTTTCGCGAGGCGCTGCGTTACCAGCCAAATGTGGCGCTGGAGTATGTCGAAGAGCTGGTGGAAACCCTGGGCTATGCGCTGATTAATCAGGGCGACTACGCCGCCGCCATGACGCTTATCGATTACGAGCGATGGTACACGTCGGCCGATTTTACGTTCCTTAAGGCGTTAATTCTGATGAACAACGGCAAGCTTCAGGAGGCCGTGGACACCTTTATAGCCTGCACAACATTGCCGGAGGGCAACAAAGCGGGCGTCAACAGCTTCAAGGCCTGGTACAACATCGGCGTTATACTGGAGATTTCCGGTATGACGCCCGACGCGCAGGCGTGTTATCAGCAGTGCGGTGATTACCCGCCCGCGCAGGCCGGGCTGGCGCGGCTTAACGCCTGAGCCCTCAGCGCGGCGCGCCGCCGCTCTCCTTTAGCGCCTCCACCACCAGTGAAAACGCAGGAGATGGCTGCTTTCTGCTGGGATAATAGAGGTAATAACCGGGAAACGGACGGCACCAGGGTTTCAGCGCCTGTACCAGCCGTCCTTCTTCGATATGCGCGCCAAATTCCTCTTCCGGCAGGAAGGCGATGCCAAGCCCCGCCAGCGCCGCATCCACGATATGCGCCGAAGTGTTGAAAATTAGCTGGCCTTCCACGCGCACATTTACCGGCCCGTCGTCGCCGTCAAACTCCCACACGTAAACTCTGCCGGACGCGGCCATACGCATGTTGATGCAGTTGTGCTGCATCAGATCCTGCGGCGTCTGCGGCACCGGATGGCGGGCGAAATAGTCCGGCGAGGCCGCCGCCGCCATCCGCAACGCCGGCCCAATGGGCACGGCAATCATGTCTTTATCGATGGTGTCGCCCATGCGCACGCCTGCATCGAAGCGGTCCGCCACAATATCGCGAAAGCCGTGGTTAGCATCGAACTCCAGTCGGATATCCGGATATTCGCGCAATAGCGGCGTCAGTTTCGGCAGCAGAATGGTATGCAGGACGTTCGGCCCACAGGTGATGCGTACCGTGCCCGCAGGCTTGTCGCGCAGGGCGGTTAACATATCCAGCTCCGCCTCTATCTCATCAAAACGGTTGCCGATCGCCTGCAACAGCCGCTCGCCTGCGGCAGTAAGCGAGACGCTGCGCGTGGTACGCGTCAGCAGGCGGATTTGCAGCCGCGCTTCGAGACCGCTTATCGCCTGGCTCAACGCAGGCTGGGTGACGCCCAGCTGCGCGGCGGCGCGGGTAAAGCTCCCCTCACGCGCCACGGTCACAAAAGAGAGCAGATCATTAAGATTTCGCTTCATTCTGGCTCCTGCCGGTGCGATTTATAAATATTACTTATAAGCCCATTAAGCATTCATTAGCTAGTCAGCACAAGACGCGCGTGTAACACTTTTACCGTCACTTGCATGCCAGCCCTGCCGCGCGGTCTCCGCGCTGTCGCGCACAGGTCCATTGACCTTATCCGCGCCCATAAAAACATCCCGTCACATCAGGTTTTTATTCTCAATAAAAGCCCGACCCCGGCGTGCCTGCGCACGGGCTGGCGCAGAAAAAACGAAGGAAAAATATGTCCGGAACGTACCAGGAAACAGAAATACAAAGCGAAAAGACGCCCGCTTACTGGGCCGGCGTGCTGGCGATGACGCTGTGCGTCTTCGCGTTGGTAGCCTCAGAGTTTATGCCGGTAAGCCTGTTGACGCCGGTTTCGCGTGATTTAGGCGTCAGCGAAGGGTTGGCGGGCCAGGGGATCGCGATTTCCGGCGCGCTGGCGGTGCTGACCAGCCTGTCCATTGCGCGTCTCGCGAGCAGCGTCAACCGTAAGGCGTTGTTGCTGGGGCTGACTATTTTGATGGCGGTTTCCGGCGTCATCATCGCTATCGCGCCCGGTTACCTCACGTATATGGCGGGACGTGCCTTGACTGGCGTGGTGACAGGCGGCTTCTGGTCGCTCAGCGCCGCGACAGCGATACGGCTGGTGCCGCGCCATCAGGTAGCGCGCGCGCTGGCGGTTTTTAACGGCGGCAACGCGCTGGCGACGGTTATCGCCGCCCCGCTCGGCAGCTGGCTCGGCGGAGTGATCGGCTGGCGCGGTGCGTTTTTCTGTCTGGTGCCGGTCGCGATTATCGCGTTTATCTGGCAGTGGATAAGCCTGCCTTCGATGCCACCGTCGCCGCAAAAGACGCGCCAGAGCGGCCTGCTGCCTCTGCTGCGCCAGCCACTGGTGCTGACGGGAATGGCGGCCTGCGGGATCTTCTTTATGGGCCAGTTCGCGCTCTTTACCTATGTACGGCCCTTTCTTGAGTCCGTCACCCGCGTCGATATCCCCACGCTGTCGCTCATTCTGTTGGTTATCGGGGTGGCAGGGTTTACCGGCACGATGCTGATTGGCGGCGCATTGCGCGCCGGGTTCTACCGGACGCTTATCGCCATTCCGCTGCTGATGGCGACGGCAGCCGTCGCGCTGACCGCTTTCGGGCATCAGCTCTGGCTGGTCGCCGCGCTGCTCGGCGGCTGGGGGCTTATCGCGACCGCCGCGCCAGTGGGCTGGTGGACGTGGGTCGCGCGTACGCTGCCGGATAACGCCGAGGCGGGCGGCGGCCTGATGGTGGCGGTCGTTCAGCTCTCCATCGCGCTCGGCTCCACGCTCGGCGGACTCGCCTTCGACCACAGCGGCTGGCGCAGCGCGTTCCTTCTGAGCGCCGGGCTGCTGCTGCTGGCGGCGCTGCTGGCCGTGCTGACCGCACGACACGATCAACACCCTGATTTCTGAGCCGTAATACGGCTGACTACTAAGGAGCCTCGTTATGAAAATCAAAGCTATTGGCGCGATTTGTGCTACGCAACCGCTTGAACCTATGGAGATTTCACGCCGCGAACCGGGCGCGCAGGATGTGCAAATCGCCATCGCGTATTGCGGCGTCTGCCACTCCGATATTCACCAGGCGCGCGCCGAATGGGCGGGCACGTTATTTCCCTGCGTGCCAGGCCATGAAATCGTCGGACGCGTCACCGCGACCGGGGCGCAGGTTTCCGGCTTTAAGCCGGGCGATTTGGTGGGCGTGGGTTGTATCGTGGACAGTTGCAAACACTGCGAGGAGTGCGACGAGGGCCTGGAAAACTACTGCGATCATATGACAGGCACTTATAACTTCCCGACGGCGGACGCGCCAGGCTATACGCTCGGCGGTTACTCGCAGCAGATCGTGGTGCATGAGCGCTACGTGTTGCGCATCCGTCATCCGGAATCGCAGCTTGCCGCCGTGGCGCCGCTGCTGTGCGCCGGGATCACTACGTATTCGCCGCTGCGCCACTGGAATATCGGGCCCGGGAAAAAAGTGGGCATTGTCGGCATCGGCGGGCTTGGGCATATGGGCATTAAGCTTGCGCATGCGATGGGCGCGCAGGTGGTGGCGTTCACCACTTCAGAATCCAAACGCGACGCGGCGAGAGCGCTGGGCGCGGATGACGTGGTGGTGTCGCGCAACGCCGATGAGATGCAGGCGCACGCGAAAAGCTTCGATTTCATCCTCAATACCGTGGCGGCGCCACACAGCCTGGATGCGTTCACCGCGCTGCTCAAACGTGACGGCACGATGACGCTGGTCGGCGCGCCTGCCTCGCCGCACCCATCGCCGGAGGTGTTTAACCTGATTTTCAAACGCCGCGCGATTGCAGGCTCCATGATTGGCGGCATACCGGAAACCCAGGAGATGCTCGATTTCTGCGCCGAACACAACATTGTCGCCGACATTGAGCTCATCCGTGCTGACGAGATCAACGAGGCCTGGGAGCGCATGATCAAAGGCGATGTGAAATATCGCTTCGTGATAGACACCGCCACGCTCGCCTGAGTATTCCCACGCCGGGCGACGTAAACGTCCGGCGTCGCGATGTGGTCCATAACGCTTTTAGCTTTGACAGGAGATTGTGATGACTGAGATTTACCGTTGCGGTTCACGCGCCTCTTATGGCGGCCCGGAGGCGTGGTTTACGGGTACGGTGCGTATCGACCCGCTCTTTCCGGCAAACGATCCGGCCCGCGCGAGCGGCGGCAGCGTGACCTTTGAGCCCGGCGCGCGTACCGCCTGGCATACGCACCCGCTGGGCCAGACGCTTATCGTCACCGCCGGTTTCGGCTACGTGCAGACCTGGGGCCAGCCTGCGCGGGAGATTCGCCCCGGCGACGTGGTCTGGATCCCGCCGCATGAAAAACACTGGCATGGCGCAAGCCCGACCACGCCGCTGACGCATATCGCGATACAGGAAGCGCAGGACGGCAGCGTCGTGGAGTGGCTGGAGCACGTCAGCGACGCGCAGTACCACGCGCGCGGTTGATAAGCGCGGCCTGCGTTTGCGGCGCAGGCCGCGGCGCGAAAAAGCTTATCGGCGTGCAAAGGCCAGGTATAATCCGCAGCAGCGGGAATGGCCCGCGCCATTTTCCTTTGCGACAAGGACGTAATCATGAACGCGCCCGCGGACAGATTTCAACATACGCTGCTTTGCATTACCGTCGGGGTGGCCTGGTTTACGCTACCGGTCGCCATCTCCCTGTTACCAGGCTATTCAGGTATTTACCGTGCCGGGTTCGCCACGCCGCTGCTCTATTTCGTGTTCTGGCTTCCCTTCGCCCTGCTCTGCTGGCGAACGTATCAGAAACACTACGGACTGCTGCCGCCGGGCAGGCTGAGCGTGCAATCGCTGGTATTGCCGGGGCTGGCGCTGATGGCGCTTTCGATGATCCACGGGTTGTTTGGCAGGCAGGAGCCCTGGAGCGCCACGCTGTCAGAGATGTCATCCTTTAGCCTGGCGCTGACGGCGATCTGCATCTGCCTGCTGGCGCCGGTGGTGGAAGAGGTTATCTGCCGCGGCTTTTTGCTGAACGCGGGCATCGGTTGGGGCAAAACCGGCCAGACGATAGCGATGGTCGCCACCTCGCTGTTTTTCGCCATCGGCCACGCGCAATATCAGATGCCTACCACCTTCATCTGGCTGTTTGTCTTCTCGGTGATCCTCTGTCAGGTGCGCATTCATACCGGCAGCCTGCTGGCGCCCATCGTGCTGCATTCGGCGACCAACATTATCGGCATGATGGCGGCGCTGAAACTCTCCTGAACCGCCTTACGCCGCCGGGAACCGCAGAATAAAGCGGTTCCAGCCCTCTTCATGCTCGACCGCCACCTGACCGCCGTGTAGCCGCACGATCGCCTGGGTGAGCGCCAGCCCAAGACCAGTCCCGGGCGTGTGGCGCGCGTTGTCGCCGCGCCAGAAGCGCAGAAACAGTTTATCCGCCTCGGCTATCGGCGCGCCCGGATTGGCGACGCTTAATACTGCGTAGTCCGCCTCCTGAGCAGCGGCGATCCGTACGTCGCCACCCGTTGGCGCATGGCGCAGCGCGTTGGTCAGAAGGTTAGTAAGCGCTCGCTGGAGGAGCAGGCGGTCGGCGCGCAGCACTCCGCTCGCCTGCACGCTGAACGTGATGCCGCGCTCTTCCGCCAGCGGCTCCAGGAAATCGGTCAGTTGATGGATAAACGGCTCAAGCGCCAGCGTCTCGCGGCGTAGCGCGATGTTTTGATGATCGGCGCGGGCGAGAAACAGAATGTTTTCAATAAGTCGGGTCATCTGCTCCAGCTCTTCGATATTGCCGGCAAGCAGGTTCTGATACTCCTGCACGCTGCGCGGGCGTTGTAGCGCGACCTGATTCTGCCCCAGCAGAATGTTGACCGGCGTGCGCAGCTCATGGGCGAGATCGTCGGCAAAGCGCGTCAGCCGGGCGAAATCCTCCGCCAGCCGGCGGCGCATGGTATTGAGCGCCTCGCCAAGCGGCAACAGCTCGCGCGGCAGGGTCTCCAGGCTTAGCGGCTGTTGCAGCGTCTCGCTGCCAGTGCGGGCGGTAGCCTCGCTAAGACGGCGAATCGCCCGCAGTCCGCGGCGGATAAGCCACGGGCTTAACAGCGCGGCGGCGAGCGTCGCCAGCAGGCAGACCAGCAGGCTTTCCCGCCGATATTCCGCCAGCATCTGCGCGCGCTCCTGCGCCACGCGCGCCACGGTGATGACCAGCGGCCCGTTTTTATCGCTCGCCGTCAGGGCTATCGCGCTGACATACACGCCGTCGGGCCGCCGCCAGCGGTGCAACGCCTGTTCGTTCACGCTCCGCCCCGGCAACACCGGCGCGAGCGTCGGCAGCGTCACGCCCGCCTGGTTGATGTTCACCAGCGTGTCGCCATCGACGCGGCGGATCAGCAGCACATCCTGTCGCGTATCCAGCATACGGTTGAAATAGAGCGGCAGCTGGCGCGGTTCGGCGCCGTCCGTCAAAAGCTGGCGCAATTGCGAGGCGCGGTTGAGCAACGTCTGATCGTCGCGCCAGACCAGCTCCGCGCTGAGCGAGCGGTAGAGCGACACGCCGGTAATGCCGCAGGCGAACGCCACCAGCAGCGTAAAAATGAGCGTCAGGCGCAGCGTCAGTGAAGGGCTACGCATCGCTCTCCTCCGGCGCGTTGAGCCGATATCCCATGCCGCGGACGGTTTCAATCAGCTTGAGCGGGAAGGGATCGTCGATTTTCTTGCGCAGGCGACGGATGGCGACATCCACCACGTTGGTTTCGCTGTCAAAATTGATGCCCCAGACTTCGCTCGCGATAAGCGTGCGCGGCAAAATCTCCCCGACGCGGCTCGCCAGCAGCCAGAGCAGGGTAAATTCCTGGCGGGTCAGCGCGATCCGCTCGCCGCCGCGGCTGGCGGCGTGACGCGCGGTATCAAGCGTGAGGTCGGCCACCTGTAACGTCGCAGCGGCGGGCGCATGACGCCGCAGCTGGGCCCGTACGCGCGCCAGCAGTTCGGCGAAAGAAAAGGGCTTTACCAGATAGTCATCCGCGCCAAGCTCCAGCCCCTTGACGCGATCGCTGACTGCGTCTCTCGCCGTCAGGCAGAGTACCGGCGTGGCTTTGGCGGTGCGCAGCGCGCGCAACACCTGCCAGCCGTCGAGGCCCGGCAGCATGATATCAAGGATGATAAGCGCATAGTCCTGGTCCAGCGCCAGGTGCAGGCCATCGCGCCCGTCGGCGACAGCGTCCACCACCAGCCCCGCCTCGCGCAGCCCCTTTTCGAGCCACGCGCGGGTTTTTTCGTTGTCTTCAATCAGTAGCAGTTTCATGGCGACAGTCTCGCAAAGAACGCAGGCGCTGCCCAGCGCAGACACGCCGGATGACAAAACTGTCATCTTCGCGTCAGGCGTTTTCCCGCGCGCGGCTGGCAGGATAACCACACAACCCATTAAGGAGGAATGACAATGAACCGTTTTCAAACGCTTGCCGCCGCTGCCCTTTTCGCTCTGCCAGGGCTGGCGCTTGCCGCGTCTTCAAACTTACTGAGCGTACATGTGCTCAATGAACAGACCGGCAAACCCGCGCCGGGCGTAGTGGTTAAGCTTGAGAAAAAACAGGGCGACGCATGGCAGCCGCTGAACCAGGCGACAACCGATAAAGATGGCCGTATCAAAGCGCTGTGGCCGGACGCGCCCGCCGCCACAGGCGACTATCGCGTTATCTTTGAAACCGGCGACTATTTCGCCTCGCATAAGCAGTCCAGCTTTTTCCCGGAAGTGCCGGTGGTGTTCCATATCGACAACACCGACGAGCACTACCATGTGCCGCTGCTGCTGAGCCAGTACGGCTACTCCACCTACCGCGGCAGCTGAAAACCGGGCGGCGGGCAGCACAGGATGTTGCCCAGAAAAACGAGCAGTGGCGAGGACTCTTTCTCGCCGTAATAGTCGACGTCAGGCAGCGCGTAAAGAAAGCTGATATCGCTGACGCCGCGCTCGCAAAGCTGTTCCGCCGCCGCGCGGGTTAAAAACGCAAACTGCGGGTCGAGCGCCGGATTGTGCGGATGAATCGATCCCGTCTCGCCGGGCACGGCACCATACCAGAGCGCGATCGCGCGTTCCGCATGGCCCGGCGCAAACCCGAAATCCTGCAAAAAATGGCGCTCGCAGCCGGGCGCGGGCAGCGCCTCACGCAGCGCCTTTTCATCGTCAGTCGTGGAATACCAGACCGCAAAATGCATCGTCGTCATGCTGTTCTCCGCGTCGCGTTGCCTCAGAGTTTACCCAGCAGCCGGAACCAGCCGTAATCCAGCGGCAGCAGGAAAAGAAACGTGACGATCGCCAGCGCCAGACAGAGCTTCATCCCGGCGCGCGCCGGTACGTTGCCAAGCGCCATCGCCACCACAATCGGCGACGCCTGATACGGCAGCAGCGGCGTCGAATATCCCAGCACCTGAATCATAATGGTCGACAGCAGCGGAAACCCGGTGCTGCGTGAAAAGCTTTCCGCAAGCGTGGTGTAAAGCGCCGGAACGCCGTTGGCGGTCATAATGAAATTCAGCGCGGTGGTGATGCCGGTGAGCGCGGCGAAGCTCGTAAAGGGGCGTTCCGGATCAAGCGGCATAATATGCATCAGCGCCTCGCCGACCGCGCTGCCGATGCCGGTATGGGTGACGGTCGTCGCAAGGCCAAGAATGCCCGCCACGTAGATACAGGTACGCATATTAACGCCGCTGGCGAACTCATCGCCGGTAATAAACCCGACGCGCGGCAGCAGCGTGATGACCGCCGCCGCAAGCCCCGTCCAGGCAGGCCCGATGCCGTGCCAGCTCTCCGTCACCCACAGCACCAGCACCACCAGCAAAAGCCAGCCGAGGCGTTTTTCGGCGCGGCTCATCGGCGTTGCGGCGGGCAGTTCGCGCGGCGGCTGCGGCTTGCCGGGGAACAGCCAGCAGATAAGCGCTATCAGCACCGCGCCCTTGAGCAGCCCCAGTACCGGCGTGTGCAGCAGCAGATAGGGCAGATAGTTAAGATGAATGCCGAAAGAGCCTTCCGCCGCGCCGCTCATGACGAGGTTCGGCACGTTAGCAGGCAGAATGGTCGCGGAGAGCTGGAACGTGCCGAAGCCTACCGCCAGCGCCAGGCCGTACCAGCCGCGGGTGTTTTCCTCGATGCCGGCGCGTCTGGCCATCGCCGCCACAATCGGCATCAGCAGCGCGATGCGCCCCATGTTGGAGGGCATTACAAACGCCAGCGCATAGCTGAGCAGCACCACGCTCGCTACCATCTGCCACCAGGAGTCCGTCAGCCGCGCCGATAACGCCCGCGCGGCGCGGTCCGCCAGCCCGGTTTTGCGAATAGCCACGCCCAGCACGAAGCCGCTGAACACCAGCCAGAACGCCGATGACGCGAAGCCGCCGAACAGAACCTCCGGCGGGGCGATTTTGGCTATCATCGCCACCGCGAAAAAGAGCAGCGCGGTGATAAATTCCGGTAGCAGGGACGTCGCCCAGAGCACGATCGTCAGCAGAATAATAAGGGCGGGTAAGAAAAGCGGATGCGCAAGCCAGACGGACATACCTGTCTCCTGATGAATTTTTCAGCAAGTCTACGGCGCGCCAGACGTTAAGTAAATGTTATGGATTGCCTTTTTGCAGAAGCGCGCAGTCGTGATCCTGTAGCTCTTCGCTGTGCGCCAGGTTCAGTTGCAGAAGGTTGCGACGGGTCGCGAGCAGGACAAACGCGCCATCTTTTAGCGGCGCCAGCGCCAGCGAATAGCGGCCCATGTGCTCACGCGCCTGCGGCACTTCTTCTGCCAGCATGAGGAATGGCGAGCGACGCGACAGTTCTTCGCCGGTGATGTGCCGCGCCAGATAGTCGTGCCCGCGCAAGCCGCCCGGAAACGGCTGCCAGCGGCTGCCGATGGCGGTCATCGCCGCGTCAAGCTGCGCGCGCACATCCGGGCGCAGGCAGGAGATGTGGATATGCAGATGGTTCTGGGAACGGCCCAGCCTGGAGTTGATGGTCAGCGAGACGGCGCTATCCGGCACCGGGCTACCGCGCTTTTCGCTCATCCAGCGGCGCGCCTGCCAGGCCTGCCAGAAAAAGTTGGGGGTGTTATCGGAAAGCAGTTGCGGGCTTTCGATACCGTTGATTTTCCACAGCGGCATTAACAGGTATTGCAGCGGGCCGTTGATATCTTTCAGCACAGCGTAGCCGGCAGGGAGGTTCACCTGCGCGCAGGGCGCGGGGTTCTGGCGTTCACGTTCGCCGGGCAGACACTGCTGCGTCACGATGCGCCTGAGGATGTCGGGATCGTCCGCAAGGAAATAGCGCCACGCCACCAGCGCGGCCAGCGCCAGTAAGACAATGAGTGTGATCGTGACAGACACTATTCGCTTCATGCTTCGCCCTGATGATTCCGTAAACGCAAAGCGTAGCGTAAAACGGAACGCTACGGGGCACTATTGCGCGGAAAAAGCGGGCCACATCCTTGTGGCCAGGGTATTTAACGCTTGCTGATTTGATCGAACGTACCGCCGTTGGCAAAGTGCGTCTGCTGCGCTTTGGTCCAGCCGCCGAACACGTCATCAATCGTAAACAGCTTGAGTTTCGGGAAGGTGTTTTCATACTTCGCTGCAATTTGCGTATCGCGAGGGCGGTAGAAGTTTTTCGCGGCGATCTCCTGGCCTTCCGGTGAGTAGAGGTATTTCAGGTAGGCTTCCGCCACGGTCTGGGTGCCTTTCTCCTGCGCGACTTTATCGACGACCGAGACGGTCGGCTCCGCAAGGATAGACTCGCTCGGGGTCACGATTTCGAATTTGTCTTTACCAAGCTCGTTGGCCGCCAGCAGCGCCTCGTTTTCCCAGGCGATCAGCACATCGCCAATGCCGCGCTCAACGAAGGTGTTGGTTGCGCCGCGCGCGCCGGAGTCGAGCACTTCGACGTTTTTATACAGCGCCTTGACGAACGCCTGGGCTTTCGCCTGATCGCCGTTGTTGTGATGCAGCGCGTAGCCCCAGGCTGCCAGATAGTTCCAGCGCGCGCCGCCGGAGCTCTTCGGGTTCGGCGTGATAACCGACACGCCCGGCTTCACGAGATCGTTCCAGTCTTTGATCTGCTTCGGGTTGCCCTTACGCACCAGGAAGACGATGGTGGAGGTGTACGGCGCGGAGTTGTCCGGCAGGCGCTTGATCCAGTTTTTATCGATACGCCCACGCCCGGCGATAGCATCGACGTCATAGGCCAGCGCCAGCGTCACGACATCCGCCTTGATGCCGTTGATAACTGAGGTCGCCTGCTTGCCGGAGCCGCCGTGTGACTGGCGAACCACCACGTTGTCGCCGGTCTCTTTTTTCCAGTGCGCGCTGAATGCCTTGTTATATTGCTCATAGAATTCGCGCGTCGGATCGTATGAGACGTTTAACAACTGAACGTCTTTCGCCAGTACGCTTGCCGAAGCCAACAGTAAAGTAATGCCCACGCCCCACTTGTTCATTGCACGCTCTCTTTAAATTTTCAAAGTTAAATGTTGATAAAAGCAGCGTGCCAGAAAGCGCGGCAGGGATTAAAGAATAAAAAAAAATTGGCTATAACTGGCGGGAATAACAACAGGAAAAAGAAACGCCCGGCAGCGCAGGCTGACCGGGCGCAGAGCGTGAGGCTTAGTAGAGCTTTTTAGCGCAATCCAGCCAGTCGCCTTTGAACGGACGCTTCATGTTTTCGATAGCGTCGATGATGTCGTGATGCACCATTTTTTCGTTCTGAATGCCGACGCAGCGGCCACCGTGGCCCTGGAGCAGCAGTTCGATAGCATAAGCGCCCATGCGGGAGGCGAGGATACGGTCGTAAGGCACCGGCGAGCCGCCGCGCTGGATGTGACCGAGCACGGTGGCGCGAGTTTCGCGTTTCGTCTCGGTTTCAATGTATTTCGCGAGCTCGTCGATATCGCAGATATGCTCAGTGATGGCGACAATCGCGTGTTTTTTCCCTTTCGCGATGCCGGCTTTGATTTCCGCCACCAGATCTTCGCGGTTAAATTCCACTTCCGGCAGAACGATAAATTCGCAACCGCCCGCAATAGCCGCCGCCAGGGTGAGATCGCCGCAGTAACGGCCCATCACTTCAACGATGGAAATACGCTGGTGAGAAGAAGAGGTGTCGCGCAGGCGGTCAATCGCTTCGACCACGGTGTGCAGCGCGGTGAAGTAACCAATGGTGTAATCGGTGCCCGCCACGTCATTATCGATGGTGCCCGGCAGACCGATGCACGGGAAGCCCATTTCGGTCAGGCGTTTGGCGCCCATATAAGAGCCGTCACCGCCGATGACCACCAGCGCGTCGATGCCGCGTTTTTTCATGTTCTCGATAGCCACGGCGCGAATATGTTCTTCGCGGAATTCCGGGAAACGCGCGGAACCGAGGAAAGTGCCGCCGCGGTTGATCATGTCGGAAACGCTGTAACGGTCGAGCTGGATCATACGGTCTTCATACAGGCCAAGATAGCCATCGTAAATGCCGAATACTTCCAGACCTTCCGTCAACGCCGCGCGGACTACGCCACGGATGGCGGCGTTCATGCCAGGCGCATCACCGCCACTCGTCAACACACCGATTTTCTTAATCATGACTACCTCTGAACGTAGAATGCAAAAGGAATACTTTCGCCGGAAACCGCCTGCGCGAGTGCGACAGGTGATCGACTATTGCTGCAAATAGTATATCAACAGCTTCCTGCTGAATTGATTCAGGTCAGCCCGCGTGGGGGTGAGATATACAAAAAATGCCTGCCCGAATCACGCCTTTACAACGAATGCTTAATGCTCAAATTGCCCCTGCTGAAAACGCGGGACGACCGAGCATGGGTCCTGATGAATAATGACGTCCGACCCCGGAAACCGGAACAGGATCGCCTGCTCCACCTGTTCGGCGATTAAATGCGCCTGAACCAGCGGCAAGTTGTCTTCCATTTCGAGATGAAGCTGGATAAAGCGGGTCGGCCCTGACTGCCGCGTGCGTAGATCGTGCGCGCCCCGAACGCCTGGCCAGGCGGAGATAATCTCGACTATCGCCTGACGTTCTTCATCGGGCAGGGCCCGGTCAAGCAACGCCTGTACCGCTTCATAGCCCATCCGTAACGCACTGTATAAAATCCAGACGCCAATCCCGAGCGCAAACAGCGCGTCGGCGCGGTGCAGGCCATACCAGGAGAGGGCCAGCGCCACAAGAATAGCGCCGTTCATCATAACATCAGACTGATAATGAAGCATATCCGCCCGCACCGCCTGGCTGCGGGTTTTGCGCACGACCCAGCGCTGGAAAGTGACCAGCATCAGCGTGGTCACCAGCGCCGCCATCGTCACGATAACCCCGACCAGCGGCGCGCGCATCGGCTCTGGCGTCACCAGATGCTGAATGCCGGTGAGGAAAAGAAACAGCGCCGAGCCGGAAATAAACATGCTTTGCGCGAGCGCCGCCAGCGATTCCGCTTTGCCGTGCCCGAAGGCATGTTCTTTATCGGCAGGCTGAAGCGAATACCGTACCACCCATAAATTGGTGAGCGACGCGGCGATATCGACAAGCGAGTCCACCAGGGCGGCGAGAATGCTGACCGACCCGGTATACCACCAGGCGAAAATTTTGATGATCAGCAGTAGCGTCGCCACCAGCGTGGCGGCGAGAGCCGCCCGGTTCACCAGGCGGGCATAGTCATGATTCATAACGACTCCTGCGAAGACATGTTGCCAGTATAACCAACCGTCCGCAGGAATTTGATGAAATTCGTATGGCATGTAGCGCCGATGAACATCGGCGCGCGGCGAAAAAAGGGCAAAAAAAACCCCCTCATCATGAGGGGGAAGACAGGGATGGTGTCTATGGCAAGGAAAACAGGGTTGTTACTGGTTACTACGGGTACTGCTACTAAAGAGCGGCAGCGCAGACTGGCGCTGCATTTGCGCAACCTCACGAAACTGTTCCATGCGTTGCTGGTGTTTCTCGTTCAAAACCGCTTGCTGCTCGGGCGTTAACAGGCGATACATTTGATTTCTCACCTTCGCCATTTCCACCTGGCGGGCCACTTGCTCCTGGGCCATTTTTTCCGCCTGAGCGCGCACTGCGTTTTCATCAAAATTTTCTGCGGTGACCAGCCTGTGCATGGTCTCCATTTCGCTAACATTAACAGGGGGCTGCTCATGCCGCGCCTGCTGCATCAAATCGCGCATTTGCTGGCGCTGATGCTCTGTTAAGTTGATGCCGTCAAACATATGACTTTGCACGCTGCTGCGTTGCGTCAGCATTTCCGCCGGATGCCAGCTTTCGTCCGTCGGGACCTGTGCCGCCTGGCTGGTTAACGCACCGGCAGCCAGCGTTGAGGCCATGACGGCGGCGGTAACTTTGCGCATCACTGACTCCTGGAAACTTATGTGCTGCGGTTCAACGAAATCCAGTCTACGATTCGGGCTGCAAACATGCGTCAGGGGGTGTAAAACAACGTAAAGTCATGGATTAGCGCGCCTTGATGACGTAATTTCTGCCTCGGAGGTACTGAAAATGAATAAAATCCTGTTAGTTGATGATGACCGCGAGCTGACTTTCCTGTTAAAGGAATTGCTCGACATGGAAGGGTTTAATGTCCTCGTTGCCCATGATGGCGAACAGGCGCTTGACCTCCTGGACGACAGCATCGACCTGCTTTTGCTCGACGTGATGATGCCAAAGAAGAACGGCATCGATACTTTGAAAGAGCTTCGCCAGACTCACCAGACACCCGTTATTATGCTGACCGCACGAGGCAGCGAACTGGATCGCGTACTTGGCCTTGAGCTGGGCGCGGACGACTATCTGCCAAAACCGTTTAACGACCGCGAACTCGTGGCCCGTATTCGGGCGATTTTGCGCCGTTCACACTGGAGCGAACAGCAGCAGAACAGCGACAGCGGTTCGCCGACGCTGGAAGTGGACGCGCTAAGCCTCAACCCAGGTCGTCAGGAAGCGAGTTTTGACGGCCAGACACTGGAACTCACCGGCACCGAATTTACCCTGCTCTATTTGCTGGCGCAGCATCTGGGCCAGGTGGTGTCACGTGAACATTTAAGCCAGGAAGTGCTTGGCAAACGTCTCACGCCGTTCGATCGCGCGATCGATATGCATATCTCTAACCTGCGTCGTAAATTGCCGGAGCGCAAAGACGGCCATCCGTGGTTTAAAACCTTACGCGGACGCGGCTATCTGATGGTTTCCGCTTCATGATAGGCAGCCTTACCGCCCGCATTTTCGCCATTTTCTGGCTGACGCTGGCGCTGGTGTTAATGCTGGTGCTGATGCTGCCCAAGCTCGACAGCCGTCAGATGACGGAACTGCTGGAGAGCGAGCAGCGTCAGGGCACCATGATTGAACAGCACGTCGAGGCCGAGCTGGCGAGCGACCCGCCCAACGACCTGATGTGGTGGCGTCGGCTGTTTCGCGCTATCGACAAGTGGGCGCCGCCGGGGCAGCGGTTGCTGCTGGTCACCAGCGAAGGCCGCGTGATCGGCGCAGAACGCAACGAAATGCAGATAATCCGCAACTTTATCGGACAGTCCGATAACGCCGACCATCCCCAGAAGAAAAAGTATGGCCGCGTGGAGCTGGTCGGGCCCTTTTCCGTGCGCGACGGCGAAGATAACTATCAGCTTTACCTGATCCGTCCGGCGAGCAATTCACAGTCCGATTTCATCAACCTCCTGTTCGACCGCCCGCTGCTCCTGCTGATTGTCACAATGCTGGTGAGTTCGCCGCTGCTGCTTTGGCTGGCGTGGAGCCTGGCACGACCGGCGCGTAAGCTTAAAAACGCCGCCGATGAAGTGGCTCAGGGCAATTTGCGTCAGCATCCGGAGCTGGAAGCCGGGCCGCAGGAGTTTATCGCCGCAGGCGCCAGTTTCAACCAGATGGTAACGGCGCTGGAACGTATGATGACGACCCAGCAACGGCTGCTTTCCGATATCTCTCACGAGCTGCGCACTCCGCTGACGCGTCTGCAACTCGGTACCGCGCTGCTGCGCCGCCGTAGTGGAGAGAGCAAAGAGCTGGAGCGCATTGAAACCGAAGCCCATCGCCTCGACAGCATGATCAACGATCTGCTGGTGATGTCGCGTAATCAGCAGAAAAACGCGCTGGTGAGCGAGACTATGAAAGCGAATCAGCTGTGGGGCGACGTGCTTGATAACGCCGCCTTCGAAGCGGAACAGATGGGCAAATCGTTTGAAGTCGCCTACCCGCCAGGCCCGTGGCTGCTTTACGGCAACCCGAATGCCCTGGAAAGCGCGCTGGAAAATATCGTGCGTAATGCGCTGCGCTACTCTCACAGCAAGATTTCCGTAAGCTTCGCGGTGGATAAAGAAGGCATTACGATTAACGTCGATGATGACGGGCCGGGCGTGAGCCAGGCTGACCGGGAACAGATTTTCCGCCCGTTCTATCGCACCGATGAGGCGCGCGACCGCGAATCCGGCGGCACCGGTCTCGGCCTCGCCATTGTGGAAACCGCCGTGCAGCAGCATCGCGGCTGGGTGAAGGCGGACGACAGCCCGCTTGGCGGTCTGCGCCTGACCCTCTGGCTACCGCTCTATCACCGCTCGTGAATATGGCCCTCCCCTGCGCGGGAGGGCTTTGCTTCTCTGAAACGGTCCCCCGTGCCCCGCAGTTTTTACGCGCGGGCAATTCTGGTATTCTGCGCGCCTCTGCAAAAGGGGAGCCGTATGCTGAATATCGTCCTGTTTGAACCTGAAATCCCGCCCAATACCGGTAATATCATTCGCCTGTGCGCCAACACCGGCTTTCGCCTGCATATTATCGAGCCGATGGGCTTTACCTGGGATGATAAACGCCTGCGCCGCGCGGGGCTGGATTACCACGAATTTACCGCTGTAATACGCCATCGCGATTATGCCGCGTTCCAGGATTCGGAAAAACCGCAGCGCCTGTTCGCACTGACGACCAAAGGCACGCCCGCGCACAGCGCGGTCAGCTATCAGGACGGCGATTATCTGCTGTTTGGCCCCGAAACGCGCGGGCTGCCCGCCTCGATTCTGGACGCGCTGCCGCCCGAGCTGAAAATCCGTATTCCGATGATGCCGGACAGCCGCAGCATGAACCTTTCTAACGCGGTTTCCGTGGTGGTATATGAGGCGTGGCGACAGCTTGGCTATCCTGGCGCGGTATTGCGCAGCTAACGGCTGAACGTTAAAGACAACAAAGCCGCGCATTGCGCGGCTTTTTTATGCATAAAGCAGGCGGTTTAAATACCGTCGCCGTACTCGAACCCGTGGTTGATGCCGTTGAAGTGCTGATCCATATCCATCGACGGCTTATCGCTTTCCGGCTTGCCGACTATACGCGCCGGCACGCCTGCCGCCGTCGTGTGCGGCGGCACAGGCTGCAACACCACGGAGCCTGCGCCGATTTTTGCGCCACGCCCCACTTCGATATTGCCCAGAATTTTGGCGCCCGCGCCAATCATCACGCCTTCGCGGATTTTCGGATGGCGATCGCCGCTGGTTTTACCGGTACCGCCCAGCGTTACCGACTGCAGGATAGAGACGTCATCTTCCACCACGGCTGTTTCGCCGATCACAATGCCGGTCGCGTGATCGAGCATGATCCCACGTCCAATGGTGGCCGCCGGATGGATATCGACCTGGAAAGAGACCGACACCTGGTTTTGCAGGAAAATCGCCAGCGCCTGACGCCCCTGTTTCCACAGCCAGTGGCCGATGCGATGAGCCTGCAGCGCATGAAATCCTTTAAGATAGAGCAACGGCGTGGAATATTTATCTACCGCCGGGTCACGGGTGCGCACGGCCTGGATATCGCAGGCGGCGGAGGCAATCATCTCCGGGTCCGCTTTGTAGGCCTCTTCCACCACTTCACGAATGGCGATAGCTGGCATGATAGGCGACGCCAGCTTGTTGGCAAGCATATAGCTTAACGCGCTGCCCAGGTTCTCGTGCTTAAGCAATGTCGCATGGTAAAAACTGGCCAGCATCGGCTCGCAATCGGCCAGCTGACGGGCTTCGGCTTTGATATTCTTCCACACCAGATCCAGTTCTTCACACGGCATTGCTTTCTCCAGACAAACAAATAGCGGCCGACAAAAAGGTTTTGTCGGCACGCATCAATCATTACGGACGCGCTTCCCTACTGGCTGCTTCGCTCATCCTTGCGGGTACGGCCCAGCAGCGTTAATGCTGCCTCGCGCGCATTTTTTCCGCAATAGAGTACCTGATAAATTTCCTCGGTTATTGGCATTTCCACGCCAAAACGCGCCGCCAGTTCGCGCACCTCTTTGGTGTTGCGATACCCTTCGACCACCTGGCCTATCTTCTCCTGAGCGCTCTGCACATCCATACCCTGGCCGAGCATCATGCCGAAGCGGCGGTTGCGCGACTGGTTGTCGGTACAGGTCAGGACCAGATCGCCGAGACCAGCCATGCCCATAAAGGTGGTTGGATCCGCACCGAGCGCCGCGCCGAGGCGTGACATCTCCGCGAGACCGCGCGTAATCAGCGCCGTGCGGGCATTCGCGCCGAAGCCGATGCCGTCAGACATCCCGGCGCCGATGGCGATAACGTTTTTCACCGCGCCGCCGAGCTGCACGCCGATGAAATCGGGGTTGCTATAAACGCGAAAGCTCTTGCCGCAGTGCAGCAGCTGCTGGAGATCGTTGGCAAACGCGTCGTCCGTGGCCGCCAGCGAAATCGCCGTCGGCAGCCCTGCCGCCAGCTCTTTGGCGAATGTCGGGCCGGAGATCACCGCCAGCGGTATCTCATCGCCTAACGCTTCGCGCGCCACATCCTGCAATAATCGACCGGTTTCCGCCTCAAGACCTTTGGTCGCCCATACCACGCGGGCATCCGGGCGCATGAGCGGTTTAATCTGGCGCAGCACCTGACCAAACACATGGCTTGGCACTACAACCAGAATATTGCGGCTGGAGGCCAGCGCGGCGGCTAAGTCGCTCTCAAGATGAAGCGTGTCGGGGAAAGGCACATCGGGAAGGAACGCCGCGTTGCAGCGGTCGGCCTGCAGCGTCGCGATATGCGCGGGGTCATGACCCCACAGCACGACGTGATGGCCGTTTCTTGCCAGTGTAATGGCAAGAGCGGTGCCGTATGAACCGGCACCGATAACTGTCATTGACGCATTAATGGTGTTCATCAGGCATCCTGATGGTTTTGCGCACCTTCAGCAGCCTGCTGCTGCAGATAGTTCATGAACAGCGCGTCGAAGTTAACCGGCGCAAGGTTCAGCTGCGGGAAAGTGCCGCGGGAAACCAGGTTGGTGATGCATTCGCGAGCATACGGGAACAGGCTGTTCGGGCAGTAAGCGCCGAGGCAGTGCGCCATCTGGGTGCCTTCAATGCCAGAAATATTGAAAATGCCTGCCTGCTGCACTTCGCAAAGGAAAGCGGTCTCTTCGCCCAGCGACGCGGTGACCGTCACGCGCAATACCACTTCATAGACATCGTCAGCAAGCTGGCTGGAAGCGGTATCCAGATCCAGCTTCACATCCGGCTGCCAGTCTTTCTGAAACACATGCGGCGCATTCGGTGCTTCGAAAGAGATATCTTTGGTGTAAATGCGCAGAAGCTGAAAGTTCATTTCAGTGTTGTTTTGTTCTGACATGAGCGAAAACCCTTGTATGTAATGTCCTTAAAAATGCCGTCACGGCTAAGCGCACTAGCGCAGCAGAGGATCGAGTCCGCCGCGCGCATCCAGTGCATGCAGGTCGTCGCAACCGCCAATGTGCTGACCATCAATAAAGATCTGCGGCACAGTGGTGCGGCCACTACGCTGAATCATTTCTTCCCTTTTGGCGGTATCGCCGTCAATGGGCAGTTCGAGGAAAGCGGCGCCTTTGCTGTTCAGCAGGGCCTTCGCACGATGGCAATACGGGCAGGTCGCTTTGGTGTACATTTCGATATTGGCCATGTCGTTACCTCTTATGAAAATTATTTACCACGTACCAGCGGCAGGTTCTCGCCACTCCAGCCGGCAACGCCTTCTTTGAGCACATACACCTGTTCAAACCCGGCGTTAGTTAACGCCGTTGCTGACTCCTGAGCCGACAGGCCGTTGCCATCAACGACGATGACCGGCTTCGCTTTATGCTTGTCCAGTTCGCCGACGTTATTTGCCTTGATATCGGCAGGCAGCAGGTTCATGGCGCTGGCGATATGCCCTTTGCGGAAGTCGTCGCGCTGACGGATATCCACTACCACGGCATCTTCTTTGTTAATCAGACGCGTCGCTTCGCCACGCGTAATCACCTTCACTTTAGAGGTCAGGCTCTTGAAAGTGGTGTAAATCACCGCCGCGAATAACGCAATCCACGCGATACTAAGTATGGGGTGGCGGCCAACGAATTGCATAATTTCTTGCATGGGGGGTCAAACTCCCGACTCAGTAAAAAAACCAGGTGTGGAGTATACCTGCGCGCTGTGTCAATTACAGCCAGTACAAAGAAGGTTGTGCGTTTTCTGCGGCACGTTACGGAAAAAAGGATGAAATGCGCCGTTGCGCTTGCAGACCCCGGCCTGTTCTTTGATCTTCTGCGGCTATTTGCCCTCTGACGGTGTAGTAAAATTACGCCAATTTTTTCGTCGTTGACGCATGAGGTTCCGCAATGTCGCTTACTAAAAAACCTGTCGTATTAGTGATCCTGGATGGCTACGGCTACCGTGAAGACAATCAGGATAACGCTATTTCCGCCGCCAGAACGCCTGTAATGGATAGCCTGTGGGCAAGCCGTCCGCACACTTTAATTGATGCTTCTGGACTTGAAGTCGGCCTGCCGGACCGTCAGATGGGTAACTCGGAAGTGGGTCATGTCAATCTGGGCGCAGGCCGTATCGTGTATCAGGATCTCACGCGTCTGGATGTCGAAATCAAAGAACGCACTTTCTTTGCAAATCCGGTACTGACTTCGGCTGTTGATAAGGCCGTCGCCGCCGGGAAAGCCGTCCATATTATGGGCCTCGCCTCGCCGGGCGGCGTCCACAGCCATGAGGATCATATTCTGGCGATGATAGAACTGGCGGCCGCACGCGGCGCAGAAAAAATCTATCTGCATGCGTTCCTGGACGGTCGCGACACGCCGCCGCGAAGCGCCAGGGCGTCGCTGGAAAAATTCGCCGCGAAGTTTGCCGAAGTGGGTAAAGGCCGCGTCGCATCGATTATCGGCCGCTATTTTGCGATGGACCGCGATAACCGCTGGGAGCGCGTGGAGCAGGCGTATGATCTGCTGACGCTGGCGCAAGGTGAATATGAGGCGCCAAACGCCGTGGCAGGCCTTGAAGCCGCCTACGCGCGCGATGAAAACGATGAATTCGTTAAAGCGACCGTGATTCGTGGCGAAGGCGAAGCCTCTGCCGCAATGGACGATGGTGACGCGCTGATTTTCATGAACTTCCGTGCCGATCGCGCACGTCAGATAACCCGCGCCTTCGTGAACCCCGATTTTGACGGTTTTAACCGCAAAAAAGTCGTTAAGTTCGCCGATTTCGTTATGCTGACCGAGTATGCCGCCGATATTCGCACCGCCTGCGCTTATCCGCCCACCTCGCTGGTTAACACCTTCGGCGAGTGGATGGCAAAACACGATAAAACCCAGTTGCGTATTTCCGAAACCGAGAAATACGCCCATGTGACGTTTTTCTTTAACGGTGGTGTGGAAGAGCCGTTCCCGGGCGAAGACCGCATCCTGATTAATTCGCCGAAAGTCGCGACCTACGATCTGCAGCCGGAGATGAGCTCCGCCGAACTGACTGAAAAACTGGTTGGCGCTATCAACAGCGGCAAATATGACGCCATCATTTGTAACTACCCGAACGGCGATATGGTCGGCCACACCGGCGTGTTTGACGCTGCTGTCGCTGCGGTGGAAGCGCTTGATAACTGCATCGCGCAGGTGACGCGCGCCGTTGAGGCGGCAGGCGGTCAGATGCTGATCACCGCAGACCACGGCAATGCCGAACAGATGCGTGATCCGGCGACCGGTCAGGCGCACACTGCGCACACTAACCTGCCGGTACCGCTGATTTACGTGGGCGATAAAAAAGTTAACGCGGTAGACGGTGGCAAGCTTTCTGACATCGCGCCGACCCTGCTTACGCTGATGGGGATGGAAATCCCGCAAGAGATGACTGGCAAGCCGCTGTTCATCGTGGAATAATCCCTCCCCATGAGGGGAAAGGCGATTTTTTCAATGACATGGGGCAACAGGCCGTTTCGGTTCTCACTTAAGCCCCTGCTTTACGCCAGCGCGCTCAGCGCTGGCGTATTGTTATGCCCGCTTTCCGCCCATGCGGATGACCGCGATCAGCTCAAATCTCTTCAGGATGATATCGCCGCCAAAGAGCGCGCGGTACGCCAGCAACAGCAGCAGCGCGCAAAATTGCTCGCCCAGTTGAAAAGCCAGGAGCAGGCGATCGCTGCCGCCAGCCGTAAACTGCGCGAAACCCAGAATACGCTGGCGGAACTTAACCGTCAGATAGCCGAGATGAACGCCTCCATCGCAAAGCTTGAAAAACAGAAAGCCGCCCAGGAACGCAACCTCGCGGCCCAGCTTGATGCGGCGTTCCGTCAGGGGCAGCACAGCGGTCTTCAGCTTATTCTGAGCGGCGAAGAGAGCCAGCGCGGCCAGCGTTTACAGGCTTACTTCGGCTACCTTAACGAAGCGCGTCAGGAAACCATCGCGCAGCTCAAACAAACCCGCGAAGAAGTCGCCACTCAAAAAGCCGAGCTTGAAGAGAAGCAAACGCAGCAGCAAACGTTGCTCTACGAGCAGCAGGCGCAGCAGGCGAAGCTGGAGCAGGCCCGCAACGAACGTAAAAAAACCCTCAGCTCGCTGGAATCCTCTATTCAGCAGGGCCAACAGCAGCTAAGCGAGCTGCGTGCGAATGAATCGCGTCTGCGCGATCGCATCGCCCGCGCAGAGGCGGCGGCGAAAGCCCGTGCCGAGCGCGAAGCACGTGAAGCTGAGCAGGTCCGCTCTCGCCAGAAAGAGGCGTCGCGCAAAGGCACCACCTATAAACCCTCTGAAAGTGAGCGTTCACTAATGGCGCGTACCGGCGGGCTGGGCTCGCCGAATGGGCAGGCTTACTGGCCAGTACGCGGCCCGTTGCTGCATCGATATGGCGAGCAGTTGCAAGGTGAACTACGTTGGAAGGGCATTGTTATCGGGGCCAGCGAAGGCACCGAGGTAAAAGCCATTGCCGACGGGCGCGTGATCCTCGCCGACTGGCTGCAGGGCTACGGTCTGGTGGTCGTCGTTGAACACGGCAAAGGCGACATGAGCCTTTACGGTTACAACCAGAGCGCGCTGGTGAATGTCGGCGCCCAGGTCCGCGCCGGTCAGCCCATCGCGCTGGTGGGCAACAGCGGCGGCCAGGGGCGGCCTTCGCTCTATTTTGAAATTCGCCGTCAGGGTCAGGCGGTCAATCCACAACCGTGGTTGGGAAGATAAGTTTTGCTTCAGTTGCGTCGTCTTGTTTTTGCTCTCGCCGGTTCGCTGGCTCTCGCTTTCCCCGCCTTCGCCGGCAAACTCGCTATCGTTATCGATGACTTCGGCTACCGCCCGCATACCGAAAACCAGGTGCTGGCGATGCCCGCTGAAGTCTCCGTCGCTGTACTGCCCAACGCGCCGCATGCCCGAGAAATGGCGACTAAAGCCCACAATCAGGGACACGAGGTGCTTATCCATCTGCCGATGGCGCCGCTCAGCAAGCAGCCGCTGGAAAAAGACACACTGCGCCCGGACATGAGCGGTGAAGAAATCGCGCGCATTATTCGCAACGCCGTCGACAACGTGCCCTACGCCACCGGCATGAATAATCATATGGGCAGCGCCATGACCTCAAGCCTCCCCGGCATGCAAAAAGTCATGGCGGCGCTGGCGCACTATAACCTCTATTTTCTTGACAGCATGACTATTGGCAACAGCCAGGCCATGCGTGCCGCCGCAGGAACGGGCGTGAAGGTCATCAAACGCAAAGTCTTTCTTGACGACACCCAGAACGAGGCGGACATACGCGCCCAGTTTAACCGTGCGGTCGCGCTTGCGCGTCGCAACGGCTCAGCGATTGCCATTGGTCACCCGCATCCGGCAACGGTGCGCGTGCTCCAGCAGGCGCTCTATAATTTGCCGCCAGATATCACGCTGGTGCGCGCCAGTCGCCTGTTGAACGAGCCGCAGACGGATAATTCCACGCCGAATGCTGCGCCGCCCACAACAACGCCTGCCGTGCCGCGTAACCCGTTCCGCGGCGTGAAGCTGTGCAAACCGAAAAAACAGCCTGAACCGGTTTATGCCAGCCGCTTCTTTACGGTCATCAGTGAAAGCGTCAGCGAGAGCGCCGTGGTGAGCTACTTCCGCCATCAATGGCAGGGCTGGGGTAAACAGTCATAATAAAAAAACCGCCCTCGGGCGGTTTTTTTTAACGTGAGGGTGGCGAGTGAGCCACTGCGCATCAACTTAGGGGAGTTTAAAATTTCCGTTCAGGATAGCGCTGTACAGCGTGGACTCACCATTATCTGTCAGACGATACTTCTCTTTATGGGAAAGCTTATAGATGCCGACAGGATCATGTTTTAAGGTTTCCAGCGCGGTTTGCGTCGATGCCGCGTTGATAAACTGCCGGATAAGGAAACGATGATTCCCCGTCACGGGCTGCGCATCCATCCATTCGCGAAACGCTGGCACCTTCTCTCGCGCGTACAGGAAACTGTAATCGATCAGGAAATACTCAATAAGGTCGTCATGGTATTGCCAGTAACGATAAAGAATATCTCTGACAAATTTCACCAGCGAATTTCCCTTCTGCGCTGCAAGAAAATAGGCCGTCCAGTATCCCTGACTTAATGCGCTTTCCCGCCCGACGCCGTCAAAACGCAGTGACGAAAACGCGTTTTCATAGAAAGATTCAGGTAACGGCCGGGTCATAAAGACTGTGGCGTCCATCCAGATGCCACCATACTGATAAAGCAGAGAGCAACGAACAATATCTGAGTACTGCGCTTTACTGATAAGGCCCGCCTGATATTTAGCGGTAATATGATCAGGTAACGTCAGATATTGTGGGATATTGTCGTCAGTCAGCACAATAGTGCTTGCATCAGGCGTGTGCTGTTTTACCGACTCGATACACCGCTTAACCAGTTCAGGCGCCTGATCCAGGCCCTGGAACCAACAAATCCAGATGATGCGCGACCGCGCCTGCGGAACGGTTGCTACAGGCTCAGGCTGGACGTTAAGGCTATCAATAACAGAAAAAATCGTCGCCTTTTTCTTCGCTTCAAAATGTGCCGCCGCGCGCTGAAAAACCGCGAGTCTCGTCTTCTTATGCCACCGACGCGTTTTCTTGATGAGTTTGTTGATGGTCGTGAGCTTCATCATTCCACCTGACAGAGATTTCAGAAGAGTTCTTTTAATGTGCGGCGAAATAGCTTCAGCCTTAACTTAATGTCTTTCTTGCGGCCACGTAGCAGAGCATTCATGCGGGTCGAGCTAAAACCCCTGAAAGACATCAACTGAAAGAGGTTATTACTGCGCGTCGTTTCCGACATATGTTCACGATATTTAAAATAGAGCTTGCGATACGAGTTATATTTTTTGATTTTTTTAGTAATGCGATCGCTACTATGTTCAGCATCAACCATCGCAGTGCTAAAACTGTATTTAATCCCCGGGCCATATTTCAGGATGAGTTTTATCCACGCATCGCGATCCTGCTGCTGCTTTATTTCCGGTGAAAAACCACCAACCCCAAGTAATTTTTCTCTTGTGGTAAGCACCTGATTGCCAACTACATTTTCACAGAGAATATCCTGTAGGGTGATAATGCGTTTGCTGTTGCTGTCAGGCCTGGTGCGCTGTTTTTTATCCAGACGGGCTGGGGAGTCGGTGACGAAGGCATAACGCTCTTCATAACGAGTGACAAGCTTTGATAAACGCTCCGGTAAAAAGTAATCGTCATCATCAAGCCCCGTGACGAAAACGCCCTGTGAAAGCGCATAGCCCCGATTACGGCTGAAATTTGAACCGCTGTTTTTCGTATTACGTTCATAGATGAAATTAACGAACCGCGCCTCACATTCCGCCCGCATTTCCTCTATGAGCTGTGCGGTTTTTTCGTTCGAACAATCATCGACAACGATCAACTCGACGGCAGGATACGTTTGAGCAATGACGGAGCGAATCGCCCGCTCCAGCAGGTCTTCTCTGTTAAAGGTCGTAATGATAACGGAGATCAGTTCATTCATAGCAGGCTCGTCTGGTCAGGATCGTAACTCCACCGGGAGAATACCCTTTTCCCGGTGGGGAATCAAAAAAGCTTACTTAACAATATTCTGGTGCCTGTTTTGCTCCAGGAAAACGACAGACATAATTAACGTCAGCATCCAGGCGATAGGGGTCGTTTTCGAATAAAACATGACGCCACTAATGCCAAACATAATGATCGAGGCCAGAAACGCGCAAAGAATAATACTGTTGAGTTTTCTGTAGGCGTAACAGAACAGAGCGACAATAAAAGCAAAATAGAGCAATAAACCCGAAGGGCCTTTTACAGATAATGTTTCTACCACTTCATTGTGCAGGTGGCCTTTCATGAACAACAATGCACCACGTAACCCAGGGTCTTTCTCTACAGTAGCAACGATAATTTTATTACGCTGATCCGTTGACTGCCATAAATAATTTTCTTTAGCTGCTTCAAGGCCTGTCTTCCACATTGCCAGACGCGCGCCCACCGACGTCAAACTGTTATTTTTATCATACGCAGCAATATCGCGATTAAAATCATTATAGCGCTTAGAAATGTCGTCCTTCATCATAAACATTCCCACGATCAAGGCGCAAATAAAAGCTATTACGCCTTTCCAGGGAATATGTTTTTCCTTATACAATTTAATGCTTAAAAGAACAAAGAAGATAACCGGATAAGCGATAATCGCTGCGCGTGTGCCCGTTGTCACCAGCATCAGAAATGTCAGGAAAAAATGCCCTAGAATGAGTGACTCTTTCCATTTATAAGCGCTGTGCTGAAGTACAAGAATGATGTAAAAAGAGATAAAAGCAATGGTGTAGGCAGCACCTGTCGCATCTGCCCCCCCTTCAAGAGAGAGCGTTACCCGACCCGTCCCCAGAAAAATAGCCTGATATCCCACATACACGGCCATCATCAGCTGTAACAGCATCGCTAACAGGGCATGAATTTTATTACTACCGATATTTAACTTGCGGTAATTAGCGAAAGTGTAAATACAAAAGGCGCCAAAGACACATATTTTACCTACTTCCAGGTAGGCACGGTAGGAGTTAATGGCCGGACTGGTGTCGACTTTATACAGGCGGTACCACACTAAATCACAAAGTCCAATGGTTAATAGCACCGCGCACAGCCAAAAGGCATCATTTTTCCTGAAGTTTTTAATATCCAGCAAGAATGCTATCAGCGCCACCGCGCCAGCAAGGCTGAAAATTTTTGCAGCATAGTTTGGCGAAATAATCACACACCCAAATGCAATCGCACATAATCCGAATAACAATTGCATCAAACTAAAATGGACCTTCTCAAATTTACTTGTTGTCATCATCATTCCATTTATTACTGCAAACAAAAAACTTTAGCACACCATCGAAAAAATCATTAAGGACCGCTGTGTTAATGAATATTGCGCCATTCATATACGGTGCCCGTGGTATCCATAACGGCAACATCCTTATCATACTGCGACAGCCAGGACGATAACGTCTTCACCGCATCCCCTTCACGATGGATACCTAACCATAATTCAGCAAGCGTATTCACATCATCGGTTGACCAGAGCCGGTTGTAATCCCCCGTCAGCTTGTCTTTCGCTGCAACGCCCTGAGCATACCAGATGAACATGGGGACCTGTAGCGCCTCGCGAGGCGGTTTCGCTCCGCCATGAGAGTAGACTACGGCGCGGGAAGGGTCGCGTATCAGCGCGTGATCGGAAAAATAGAGCACGGAGGAGCGACTGTCGCCCAGAGCATGAAAGACCTGGCCCATCACCGTGTCGGTAAAGCGCACGGCATTATCGTAACAGTCATCAGTGTTATTACCGCTGTTGAGAACCGTCTGATTTGCCGGAAAACGCCGGCAGGCAGGTTCATGGCTACCATACAGATGTAACACGATAAGTTTTTTGCCCGGCTTTTTCAGCGCCTCGTTGAGTAACGGCAACAATGCGTCATCATAGCCCTCTTCCACCCATACACTCTGATGCGCGTTAAGCGCGATGCCCGTAATAATATTGTTATGCGCGCCGCCCTTTCCCTGACGGCTAAACCAGGACGTGTCGTAACCCGCTTTGTTGGCAATATTGATAACGTTATCGCCATATTTACGCGGATCGCGCGCCTTTACGGTATCCGCTGTCAGGGCCATCGGCACCGCCATAATGGTCACCGGTGCCGGAGCAATCGCGTTGCGAAACAGCAAAAGCCGATCTTTTTGGGCGTTCAGCGCTGGTGTGGTATCACGTCCATATCCGTAAATGCCCATATTTTTCGCACGTTCAGACTCACCGACGATTAACACATAGTTGTCAATTCCGGTATCTGAAACGGTGATTTTATAATCAGGAATATCATTACCGACGCTCGCCATCACAGCATTATCTTCCGCCGCCTGCATGAAAACTTTGGCGGTACTGACCGGCGTCGATTGCATAAAACGCTGCGTCAGACTTTCCACATTGCTTTTACGAATCTGATGTAGCCAGGCTTGCGTAAAAAAGCCAAATAGCGTCAGGCCGAGCAGAATAGCGGGCCAGCGTCTGAATCGAGGTGGAACCGGCCAGGCGCCGCTATTTGCCGTAAAAATAAACAGCGCCGAAAGAGCAAAAAATAACAGGCCATCGCGCCAGTAAAGGCCAAGCATGGAACTCGCCTCTTCCGGCGTGGTATTCAGCACACTTAAGGCAAATCCATAACTGAACGCTGAATTAAAATTTGTCCATGCATAAAGCTGCAGCGTCACGTCTGCCGCGACCGGCACTAAGAAAAGCACAGCCAGAAGATGTCTGAAGCCTTTGTTATTAATACATTTAATCGTAAAAATCAGTAACGCGAATACCAGCGCCCGGTTTATTACCGTATTATATTTTTCATTCAAAACATTAGCGTAAATGACGATTGCGAGCGAAATAATTAACGGCAAAACGCTCGAAATACGAAAACCGTATTTCGTGGTTTTTTGTTCTAACAGAATAGACATGACGACCTGGACTTTATTTAAATCTTTCCTGACGACACCCTTATCACCGGAAAAAGAAATACCTCACCCTCTTCCGGACAGAAGAAAGCCTGATATCTGCGTGATACTGGGCGTAAAAAAGAGGCACTATTAAAATTTGCGCAGACGGTAGCAATTCGTTTTTATAAAGTCAAACCGCTGAAGATAGTAGCGGCGCCTGAATATACAGGCGCCACGATAAGCTGTTAATCCCAGCTCAGAATGACCTTACCGGACTGACCAGAACGCATGGCGTCGAAGCCTTTCTGGAAGTCGTCGATGGTGAAGCGGTGAGTAATAATCGGCGACAGGTCGAGGCCGGACTGGATCAGCGCCGCCATCTTATACCAGGTTTCAAACATCTCGCGGCCATAGATGCCTTTGATGAAAAGCCCTTTAAAGATGACTTTGTTCCAGTCGATGGACATATCGGAAGGCGGAATGCCGAGCATTGCGATACGCCCGCCGTGGTTCATGGTGTCCAGCATGGTACGAAACGCCGGCGGCGCGCCGGACATCTCCAGACCTACGTCAAAGCCTTCGGTCATGCCCAGTTCGGCCATAACGTCCTGCAGGCTTTCGGTCGCGACGTTCACCGCGCGGGTCACGCCCATTTTGCGCGCGAGATCCAGACGGAACTCGTTCACATCGGTGATCACCACATTGCGCGCGCCCACGTGCTTCGCGACCGCCGCCGCCATGATGCCAATCGGGCCCGCGCCGGAGACCAGCACGTCTTCGCCGACCAGGTCAAACGAGAGCGCGGTGTGTACCGCGTTGCCGAACGGGTCGAAAATCGAGGCCAGCTCGTCCGGAATATTGTCCGGAATTTTGAAGGCGTTGAACGCCGGGATCACCAGGTATTCGGCGAAGCAGCCCGGACGATTCACGCCCACGCCAACGGTGTTGCGGCACAGGTGCGTACGCCCGCCGCGGCAGTTACGACAGTGGCCGCAGGTGATATGACCTTCGCCGCTGACGCGATCGCCGATTTTAAAGCCTTTCACTTCCTGGCCGATGCCGACGACTTCGCCGACATATTCATGCCCGACGACCATCGGTACCGGAATTGTCTTCTGCGACCACTCGTCCCAGTTATAGATATGCACGTCGGTGCCGCAAATCGCGGTTTTGCGAATTTTAATCAGCAGATCGTTATGGCCGACTTCCGGCTCCGGCACGTCGGTCATCCAGATGCCTTCTGCCGGTTTCAGTTTTGATAATGCTTTCATTCCACGCCCTCAGGCAATCACGCCTAACTGTTTACCGATGCGGGTAAACGCATCGACTGCACGTTCAATCTGTTCAGGGGTATGCGCCGCCGACATCTGGGTGCGAATACGCGCCTGGCCTTTTGGCACCACCGGATAGAAGAACCCGGTGACGTAAATGCCCTCTTTTTGCAGCTCGCGGGCGAAGTTCTGCGCCACAACCGCCTCGCCCAGCATGACCGGAATGATAGCGTGATCGGCGCCCGCAAGCGTAAAGCCCGCCGCAGTCATTTTCTCGCGGAACAGGCGCGCGTTAGACCACAGACGCTCACGCAACTCCGCGCCGGATTCCAGCATTTCCAGCACTTTGATGGAGGCGGAGACAATTGCCGGCGCGAGCGAGTTGGAGAACAGATACGGGCGTGAACGCTGGCGCAGCCACTCCACCACCTCTTTACGCGCCGCGGTATAACCGCCGGACGCGCCACCCAGCGCCTTGCCGAGCGTACCAGTGATAATGTCCACGCGGCCCATCACGTCGCAATACTCATGGGTGCCGCGGCCGTTTTCGCCGACAAAGCCCACCGCGTGGGAGTCATCGACCATCACCAGCGCGTCATATTTATCCGCCAGATCGCACACGCCTTTCAGGTTGGCTATCACGCCATCCATGGAGAACACGCCGTCTGTCGCGATAAGGACATGCCGCGCGCCCGCGTCACGAGCCTCTTTCAGGCGCGCTTCCAGCTCCTGCATATCGTTGTTGGCATAACGGAAGCGTTTTGCTTTGCACAGGCGCACGCCGTCGATAATGGAGGCGTGGTTCAGCGCGTCGGAGATAATGGCGTCTTCCGCGCCGAGCAGCGTCTCAAACAGCCCGCCGTTGGCGTCAAAGCAGGAAGAGTAAAGAATGGCGTCTTCCATGCCGAGGAACGCGGCCAGTTTATTTTCAAGCAGTTTGTGGCTGTCCTGGGTGCCGCAAATAAAGCGCACCGACGCCATGCCGAAACCGTGCGTATCCATGCCCTGCTTCGCCGCGGCGATCAGTTCAGGGTGGTTCGCCAGACCGAGATAGTTATTGGCGCAAAAGTTGATTACGTGGCTGCCGTCTGCCACCTGGATATCCGCCTGCTGGGCGGAGGTGATGATCCGTTCTTCCTTAAACAAGCCTTCGGCGCGCGCGGTATCTAAATCGGCGGAAAGCTGTTGGTAAAAATCCCCTCGCATTGCATTTCTCCAGACATGAGCCAGTTCGGCACATATTATTACCCAAAGCTATGGATGGAGACGAGATGACGAAGCACCGATTCTCTGTTTTGCAGCATAAATCACGCGAGACGGGCAAACTTGCTGCGGCTGAAACGGGCAATGGCTGTAGGGCAACCAATGTGATGGTATGATTAACACTATTCACGCCGGAGATTTTTCCCGGCTCACATTCTGAAGGACAGGCTTATGATTATCGTTACCGGCGGCGCTGGTTTTATCGGCAGCAACATTGTTAAGGCTCTGAACGACATCGGCTATACCGATATTCTGGTGGTGGATAACCTTAAAGACGGCACCAAGTTTGTTAACCTGGTGGATCTGAACATCGCCGACTACATGGATAAAGAAGATTTCCAGGTGCAGATCATGTCCGGGGAAGAGTTCGGCGACGTCGAAGCCGTATTCCACGAAGGCGCATGCTCGTCCACTACCGAGTGGGATGGCAAGTACATGATGGATAACAACTATCAGTACTCCAAAGAGCTGCTGCACTACTGCCTGGAGCGCGAAATCCCGTTCCTGTACGCCTCTTCCGCCGCCACCTACGGCGGGCGCACCTCTGATTTCATCGAATCCCGTGAATATGAAAAGCCGCTGAACGTTTACGGCTACTCTAAATTCCTGTTCGACGAGTATGTCCGCCAGATCCTGCCGGAAGCGAACTCCCAGATTACCGGCTTTCGCTACTTCAACGTCTACGGGCCGCGCGAAGGCCACAAAGGCAGCATGGCGAGCGTCGCGTTCCATCTCAACACCCAGCTGAACAACGGCGAGAGCCCGAAACTGTTTGAAGGCAGCGATAATTTCAAGCGCGACTTCATCTATGTGGGCGACGTGGCGGCAGTAAACCTGTGGTTCTGGCAGAACGGCGTCTCCGGCATTTATAACTGCGGCACTGGCCGTGCGGAGTCGTTCCAGGCCGTGGCAGATGCCGCGCTGGCCTTCCATAAAAAAGGCAGCATTGAGTACATCCCGTTCCCGGAAAAACTCAAAGGCCGTTATCAGGCGTTTACGCAGGCGGATCTTACCAACCTGCGCGCGGCGGGTTATGACAAGCCGTTTAAAACCGTTGCTGAAGGTGTGACGGAATACATGGCCTGGCTGAACCGCGACGCATAAGCAGGCTAATGCATGAAAATATTGGTGATCGGCCCGTCATGGGTGGGCGACATGATGATGTCGCAAAGTCTCTATCGCACGCTCAAGGCTCGCTATCCACAGGCGATCATCGACGTGATGGCGCCCGCGTGGTGCCGTCCGCTGCTGTCGCGCATGCCGGAGGTGAACGAGGCGATCCCCATGCCTCTCGGCCATGGCGCGCTGGGGCTCGGCGAGCGCCGTCGTCTGGGGCGCAGCCTGCGCGAGCGCCGCTACGATCGCGCTTATGTGCTGCCGAATTCGTTTAAATCTGCGCTCGTACCGTTTTTTGCAGGTATCCCGCACCGCACCGGCTGGCGCGGCGAGATGCGCTACGGCCTGCTGAACGATATTCGCGTGCTGGATAAACAGGCCTGGCCGCTGATGGTTGAGCGTTACGTCGCGCTGGCTTACGACAACGGTGTGATGCAGTCGGCGAAAGATTTACCGCAGCCTTTACTCTGGCCACAGTTGCTGGTGACGGACGCGGAAAAAAGCCAGGCCTGCGCCCAGTTCGCGCTCTCCGCGGAGCGTCCGATCATCGGTTTTTGCCCGGGTGCGGAGTTCGGCCCGGCGAAACGCTGGCCGCACTACCACTACGCCGGGCTGGCGAAAGAGCTGATTGACGAAGGGTATCAGGTGGCGCTGTTCGGCTCGGCGAAAGACAACGAAGCAGGTAATGAAATCCTCGCGGCGCTGAGCGTCGAACAGCAGGCGTGGTGCCGTAATCTCGCGGGCGAAACCCAGCTTGAACAGGCCGTGGCGCTGATTGCCGCCTGTAAAGCGATTGTCACTAATGATTCCGGCCTGATGCATGTAGCCGCCGCGCTCGACCGTCCGCTGGTCGCGCTGTATGGCCCGAGCAGCCCGGATTTCACGCCGCCGCTGTCCCATAAAGCGAAAGTCATTCGTCTTATCACCGGCTACCACAAAGTGCGCAAAGGCGACGCCGCCGAAGGTTATCACCAGAGCCTGATCGACATTACGCCCGCGCGCGTACTTGAGACGCTCAACGAACTGCTGCTGAACGAGGAAGCGTGAGGATGCGGGTGCTTGTTGTGAAAACCTCCTCGATGGGCGATGTACTCCACACGCTACCCGCGTTAACCGACGCGATGCAGGCGATGCCGGATATTCGCTTCGACTGGGTGGTGGAAGAAGGGTTCGCGCAGATCCCTTCGTGGCATCCGGCGGTCGATCGCGTGCTCCCGGTGGCCATCCGCCGCTGGCGCAAGGCGTGGTTTTCCGCGCCGGTGAAGTCCGAGCGCCGCGCTTTTCGCGACGCCCTGCGGGCGGAAAAATATGACGCCGTCATCGACGCGCAGGGGCTGGTGAAAAGCGCAGCCCTGGTGACGCGTCTGGCGCGCGGTCTGAAGCATGGCATGGACTGGCAGACGGCGCGCGAACCGCTCGCCAGCCTGTTCTACAACCGCCGCCACCATATCGCCAAAGCGCAACACGCCGTGGAGCGCACCCGTGAACTCTTCGCCAAAAGCCTCGGTTACGCGAAGCCCGCCGCGCAGGGCGATTACGCCATCGCGCCGCATTTTTTGCGTGAGCCTGCTGACGCCGCCGGGGACTATGTTGTGTTCCTGCATGCCACGACGCGTGATGAAAAGCACTGGCCGGAAGCGCACTGGCGCGAGCTTATCGCGCTGATGGGCACGACCGGCCTGCAAATCCGGCTGCCATGGGGGGCGCCGCACGAAGAAGCGCGAGCGAAAAGACTTGCTGAAGGTTTCGGGTATGTTCAGGTGCTCCCGCGCCTGACGCTTGAACAGGTCGCCCACCAGCTGGCGGGCGCACGGTTTGTGGTATCGGTGGATACCGGTCTGAGCCATCTGACGGCGGCGCTCGATCGCCCGAATTTCACGCTCTATGGTCCGACCGATCCGGGGCTTATTGGCGGATATGGGCAGAACCAGTTTGTTTGCCGCCCGCCCCATTCTCAGGATCTCGCCGCCCTGCCCGCAACAACCGTTTTCGAACAACTGCGTCCCTGGCTTAACGGGGAAACTTCCGTTTCAGAGAGTGCCCATGCCTGACTTTTTCTCGCCCGAACAACCGCCGAAGCGGGTTCTGATTATTAAGCTGCGCCACCACGGCGACGTGCTGCTGACGTCTCCCTGCTTTACGGTGCTTAAGCAAGCGTATCCGCAGGCCGAAGTGGACGCGCTGGTCTATGACGACACCCAGGCGATGCTCACCAGCCATCCGCACATCGATCAGGTACACACCATCGGGCGTAACTGGCGCAAACAAGGGCTGCTAAAGCAGCTCCGGCTCTATCGTGGGCTGGTGAAAACGCTGAAGGCGCGCCAGTACGATGTGCTGATCAACCTGACCGAACACTGGCACGGCGCCCGTCTGGCACGCCTGCTGAAGCCGCGCGTCTCTGTCGGCTTTCGCCCTGACAAGCGCAGCGGCTTTGCGCGCCGCCGCTGGGTGAAATCCTTTACCACACTTTATCCGGCGATTCAGGACAATACGCGCCATATGGTGGAGGTTAACCTCGACGCGCTGCGCCGTATCGGCATTCATCCGGCCACCCGCGACGATAAGCGTACGCTGTTCGTGCCGGGGGATGAGGCGGAAGCCTTTATCCAGGAAAAACTGGCGGCGTTCGGCCTCAAGAGCGGCGAGTACATTCTTGTGCATCCGACCTCGCGCTGGATGTTTAAATCCTGGGATATCCCTGCGCTGGCGGCGACCGTCGATGCGCTGGCAAGCCGCGGGCTGCCGGTGATCCTCTCAGCCGCCCCTTCACGCGAAGAAACCGAGTATATGGATAAACTACGCGCCGCCCTGACGCAGCCGGTATTCGACCTGAGCGGCCAGCTGAATCTCAAACAGCTTGGCGCGCTGATGAAGCACGCGCGGGTTTATTTCGGCGTGGACTCCATGCCTATGCATCTGGCGAGCGCCGTCGGCACGCCGACCGTCGCCATTTTCGGGCCGACCGGCGCGATTAAATGGGCGCCGTGGGGCGTCTCGCATCGGGTGATTACCGCAGGCTTCACCTGCCAGCCCTGCGGCAAAGCGGGCTGTGGCGACAGCGGCGTCTCCGACTGCATCACCGCGATTGCGCCTCAACAGGTGCTGAGCGCCATTGATACCCTGCTGCTGGAAACGCCTGCATGAAGCTTGCGATTGTCAGGCAGACCTGGAACCCCAACGGCGGCGCCGAGCGTTTTGTGTCGCGCGCGCTGAATGTGCTTTCGCAAAGCGGCGAGCTGGATGTCACGCTGATTGCCCGCCAGTGGGAAAGCGGCGCGGGCTGGCAGACGCTGACGGTCAATCCGCCGTTTCGCAACCGCAAGGCGCGCGAGGCGGGCTTCGCCGCCGCTGCCGCCGCGCAGTTCCCGGCATTCGATATTGTGCAGAGCCATGAGCGCATTCCCGGCGCGACGATTTTCCGCGCGGGTGACGGCGTCCATGCCGCCTGGCTGGAGCAGTACCAGCGCATCCAGTCGCCGCTGGCGCGCTGGGCGCAGGCGTTCAGCGCGTACCACCGCTACATTCTTCAGGCGGAGCGCGAGATGTTTATGCATCCTCAGCTTCGTAAAGTGATCTGTAATTCGAAGATGGTGCGTGACGATATTGCCCGCCGCTTCGGCCTTGCGGACCACCAGCTCACGGTCATTTATAACGGCGTCGATACGTCGGTATTCCATCCATCAGTACGTGAGCACTCACTACGCAGCGAGCTCAACATTCCTGACGATGCGCCGGTGCTGGCCTACGTCGGTTCCGGTTTCGCCCGTAAGGGCGTCGCCGTTGCGCTGAAGGCGATTGTCAACCATCCGTCTGTCTGGCTGTTAGTCGCCGGACGTGACAAGCACGCGCGACGCTTCGAGGCGCTGGCGCGCAAGCTCGGCGTAGCGGCTCGCGTGAAATTCCTCGGCCCCGTATCGGACATCAAAACGGTGTACGGTAGCGCCGACGCGCTGATCCTGCCGACGCTCTACGATCCGTTCCCCAATGTCTGCGTCGAAGCGCTCGCCTGCGGCCTGCCGCTGTTAACCAGCCACGGCTGTGGCGCGGCAGAGTGGGTGCAGGAAGGCGAAAACGGCTGGGTGCGTGACGCGCTGGACGCGTCCGGCTACAGCCTGGCGGTCGGGGAGTGGCTCGCGGGCCGCGCGGCAGGGAAAGATTACGCCGCTGCGGCGCGACGTACCGCGGAGCCCTGGACGCTGGAGCGAATGGCCCAGGAACTCAACGCGCTTTACCGGGAATTGCTGGCCTGACGGCTGGCGTTCCGGAAGACCTGTTCCATCGCATCCAGCATGCAGTCGCGCGTGAAATGGCTGCGCAGGTAATCGTAACCCTGCTGCGCCAGCCGCTCGCGCAACGCAGCGTCGTCATATAGCCGCATAATCGCGGCTTTTAACGCCTGCGCATCCCGCTGGCCCACCAGCACACCCGTCTGGTTATCAATGACCGCATCCGCGGTGCCGCCCGCGTCGGTAGCGATCGTCGCCACGCGCGAGGCGAGCGACTGCAATACTCCTTGCGGTACGCCTTCCATATCGTGCGACGGGCTCAGCGCGATATCAAACGCCGGGAACCAGGCTTCGGGATCGGCGCGATGCCCAGCCATTAGCACGCGCTCCTGCAACCCCAGCGCGACAATCTCCTGCTCCAGCGCGGCGCGATGCGGCCCTTCGCCGACAATCGCCAGTCGGATACGCGGGTTATCGATTTGCGCCAGCGCCTGCAACAACACGCTGTGGCCCTTGTTAGGCCGCAGATGCGAGACCACACCCAGCCAGAAATCCTCTTCTCTCAGCCCGCAATGCCGGCGTGCCGCGTTTTTATCGCCGGGCTTAAAGCGTGCCGTATCAACCCCACTGGGAACCGAGGTGCTGTGTGAAAGCGGAACGCCGATATCCTCAAGCTGATGACGCAATGCCTCGCCAGTCGTGACCACATGCGCGCAGGCGGTGCCGAAGAGCCAGCGGGTGCCGCGGTTATTACGCGGTTTGCCCGAGGCGTGGCGTGTGCGCACCAGCGGCGGCGCGTGACGCAGTGTCGCGCAGGCCAGCGCCGCAAGCCAGGTATCTACGGAGTTGTGACTATTGATGACATCAATATGTCCCGCCTCGTGTTTTAGCCAGGCGCGCAGACGCAGCAGGTTAGCGATTTTTTTACGCTTAATGGGCAGATTGACAACCGTCAGGCCCGCGTCCCGCGCCAGCGTGCTGAGCGGCACTTCTGCAGGACACACAATTGTGACCTGGTGTCCGCGTGACTGCATGCCAAGAGATTCGTTGATAATACGCAGCGGCTGACCACCTTTCCCGCCGTCCGCTTCGGTATGAACGATGTGCATAATCTTCCTGTTATTGACCGGCCTGTCCGGCGCTGACAAGTATACCTTTGGCTTTATGAAGGCTTCGCAGTTTTTCTCCCGCCAAAGAAGCGCGGGCAACCCGCTTGCACATCATGGTTTCGCCATCACTGGCAGGCACCTTACACAACACGCAAAGGTAATGCACCCGCAAACGGACGCGTGCCTGTGGCTTTCTTTACCACTTCATAGATAATAAGCGGCAACTGGAGCAACACGCTGGCGAACCACCGCCCCGGTAAGCGGTCAATAAGCCATACGTCAGGCGATGCGGTTTGCCTGTACGACCCGGTATCCAACGGAGAAAGCATGTCTGATACCCCTCTTCTGAGTATTATTGTCGCGGTTTATAACGGCGAGAAATTCCTGAGCGCCTTTTTTGACAGCATCAAAAGTCAGCAACTGGAAAGCGTTGAGCTTATCGTCGTGGACGACGGGTCGACCGACCGCTCCGCAGAAATCACCGAAAGCTATCGCGCGCAGTTTCCTCTTTTTCAGTATGTGAAACAGGAAAACCAGGGCGTATCCGCGGCCCGCAATACCGGCCTTGCGCTGGCGCAGGGGAAATATCTGGCGTTTCCGGATATCGACGACGTTATCTACCCGACGCTTTACCCGCGTCTGCTGGATATCGCCACGCAGAATGACCTTGATGTCGCAACCTGCAACGGCACCTATATCTATGACGACGGCCGCCCGGCGAAGAAAATTTTTCCGTCAGATCGCCTCTCTTCAACCGGTGTCCTGGACGGCCCAACCTGGCTGCAGATGGCACTCAGTTCGCGCAAATTCCTGCATGTCACCTGGCTTAATATCTATCGCCACGACTTTATTAAACGCCACGGTTTTAGCTTCGAACATGGCCTGCGCCATCAGGATATTCCCTGGACTACCGAAGTGTTGCTGACAGCGCAGCGGGTACAGTACATCGACGAAACATTGTATGACTACCTGATCCACTCAGCCTCGGTGTCGCATACGCCAGGTACGGACGACACGCGGATGCGATCGGCTCGCCACTATATGAAGATTCTGGAGATGCTGAACGCGATTAATGAACGTTACCCGGAGCAGGTGAAACGCGTACCGGCATGCCACTGGCAAATCGCCAAAGAAGGGCTCGGGATCCTGCACAGCATTAATAATATTGAAAATCCGCAGAAGAAGCGTGAAATCACGCGTGAGCTTTTCGAGCGGGGCATCTGGGAGATGATCTGGAAGAACGCGCGCGGCTTTAAGCAGCGCTGGCGTCTGGGTCGTCGCTATTTCCGCCTGAAAAAAATGGCGGGCTAAAAACCGGCGGGCGCAGGCGGCATAATATGGCCTGCGCCTTTATCACCAGAGACAGTTTCGGGGGCTTTTCGGAACGTATTGCCTGCCATCTGGATGGAGTAAAAAAAGCCGTTCCCTGATTTCTTCTGCGTTACAGCCTGACACGGCAGGCGGTTGCCGCCGCCCGCTTCTTCCTCTTCCCGCTTATCTGTATACTTCCGGCAGGCAAAACGCGTCGGCTGGCGCCAAAACAATAGCTTTAACCGGGCTAAATGCTTAGAATTTGCCCGCCGATAAAGAAAATAACGGATATTAGCTTGGAATCGTTGTATACCGCTCTGCTCTACCTGATACAGCCTTTTGTCTGGGTGCGGCTTCTGCTCCGCAGCCGTAAAGCCCCTGCCTATCGCAAACGATGGGGGGAACGCTACGGCTTTTGTCAGGGAAAAGTGTTGCCGGACGGTATTCTGCTGCACTCCGTATCGGTGGGCGAAACCCTGGCCGCGATCCCGCTAGTGCGCGCATTGCGCCACCGCTACCCTTCTCTGCCGATCACCGTCACCACCATGACGCCGACGGGCTCTGAGCGCGTACAGTCGGCGTTCGGCAAAGATGTACATCACGTCTATCTGCCTTACGATTTGCCCTGCGCGATGCATCGTTTTCTGGAAACCGTGCGCCCGAAGCTGGTTATCGTGATGGAAACCGAACTGTGGCCGAACATGATTTCCGCGCTGCATCAGCGCAAAATTCCGCTGGTTATCGCTAACGCGCGGCTTTCCGAACGTTCCGCGAAGGGCTATCAAAAACTCGGTGGATTTATGCGCCGTCTACTGTCGAAAATCACGCTGATCGCCGCGCAAAATGATGAAGACGCCAGCCGCTTTACCGCGCTTGGCCTCAAGCGTAACCAGCTGGCCGTGACCGGCAGCCTGAAGTTTGATATCTCCGTGACGCCGGAACTGGCGGCTCGCGCGGTAACGCTGCGCCGTCAGTGGGCGCCGCGTCGCCAGGTCTGGATAGCCACCAGCACGCACGACGGTGAAGAGGCGATTATTCTGCAGGCGCATCGCCAGCTACTGGCAACCTTTCCCGATCTGCTGCTGATTCTGGTGCCGCGCCACCCGGAGCGCTTTAAAGACGCCCGCGATATGGTGCAAAAAGCGGGCTTTAGTTTTACGCTGCGCAGTACCGGCGAAATCCCCTCTGGCAGTACCCAGGTGGTGATTGGCGATACGATGGGCGAACTGATGCTGCTGTACGGCATCGCCGATCTCGCGTTTGTCGGCGGCAGCCTTGTCGAGCGCGGCGGCCATAATCCACTGGAGCCCGCCGCCCACGCCATTCCCGTGCTGATGGGCCCGCATACATTTAATTTCAAAGATATCTGCGCCAAATTGCAGGAAGCCGACGGACTTATCACGGTGACCGGCGCCGATTCGCTGGTAAAAGAGATCTCCACGCTGCTGACTGACGAGGACTATCGTCTGTGGTATGGCCGTCATGCGGTCGAAGTGCTGCACCAGAACCAAGGCGCGCTACAGCGTCTGTTGCAGCTGCTGCAGCCGTACCTTCCGCAGCGGAGCCACTGATGCGCGCGCGTCTCTCGGTGGTGATGATCGCCAAAAACGCGGCGCTGCTGCTGCCGGATTGTCTCGCCTCCGTGGCCTTTGCTGATGAAATCGTGGTGCTGGATTCCGGCAGCAGCGACGAGACTGTCGCTGTCGCGACGGCAGCCGGCGCGAACGTGTTCGTCGAAACCGACTGGCAGGGCTACGGCGTTCAGCGCCAGCGGGCTCAGCAGCACGCCAGCGGTGATTACATTCTGATGATCGATACCGACGAGCGCGTGACGCCAGAACTGGCCCAGGCGATTCGTCAGGTGCTGGAAAATCCCGATCCGCAGACGGTTTACAGCATCGCCCGCCGCAATCTGTTTCTGGGCCGCTTTATGCGCCACAGCGGCTGGTATCCGGACCGCGTCACCCGCCTCTATGCCCGCGAGCGCTATCGCTATAATGATAATCTGGTGCACGAATCGCTCGACGCGCCGGATGCGCGCGTGGTCGCCCTGCAGGGCGATCTGCTGCACCTGACCTGCCGGGATTTCGCGGGTTTTCAGCGCAAGCAGTTAGGCTACGCCACCGCCTGGGCTCAGGAACGTCATCTGAGGGGCAAAAAGGTGTCGGTAGCGGGGATTTTCGGACATACGCTGGCCGCATTCTGCAAGACGCTTCTGCTGCGCGCAGGCGTGCTGGATGGCCGTCAGGGCTGGCTGCTGGCCGTGGTGAACGCCCAGTACACCTTCAACAAATATACCGAGCTGTGGGCGCTAAACCGCGGCTATACGGAAAAGTAACGCTATGACCACTCGCGCGATTTATCCAGGTACGTTCGACCCGATCACTAACGGTCATCTCGATATTATTACTCGTGCGGCCAGCATGTTTGATGAACTGATTCTGGCGGTGGCCGCCAGCCCGCATAAAAAGACCATGTTTTCGCTGGATGAGCGCGTGGCGCTGGCGCAGCAGGCGGCGGCGCATCTGCCGAACGTCAGCGTGACCGGCTTTAGCGATCTGATGGCGAACTTTGCGCAGACCCGGCAGGCGAATGTTCTGGTACGCGGCCTGCGCACCGCGGGTGATTTCGAGTATGAAATGCAGCTGGCGCATATGAATCGCCATCTGATGCCTTCGCTTGAGAGCGTGTTTCTGATGCCCTCGAAAGAGTGGTCCTTTATCTCATCAAGCCTGGTGAAGGAAGTGGCGCGCCATCAGGGCGATGTCTCCCACTTCCTGCCTGCGCATGTTCACCAGGCGTTGCTGGAGAAGCTGCGTTAATCACTTCTGACAGCGTCGGCACCAGTAGGTACGGCGCTGGGCATGTTTCCCTGCCAGAATCGGCGCGCCGCAGACCCGACACGGTTCGCCTTCACGCCCGTAGACCTGCAACTGCTGCGCAAAATAGCCCGGCTTGCCGTCGCTTTGCAGAAAATCACGCAGCGTCGTACCGCCCTGTTCAATCGATCGCAACAGTACCGCTTTGATCGCCTGCGCCAGTAGTTCACACTCTTTTTCTGACAATGACGAGGCCAGCCGATCGGGGTGGATCCCGGCGGCAAACAGCGACTCGCTGGCGTAGATATTGCCGACGCCTACCACGAGCTTGTTATCCATCAGCCAGGGTTTGATAGCGACTTTCTTTTTCGTGCATTTTTGATGCAGATACGCGCCGTTAAACGCCTCGCTGAGCGGCTCCGGCCCCAGATGCGCCAGGACGTTATGCCCTTCCAGCTCGCGCGTCCATAGCCAGGCGCCGAAGCGGCGCGGATCGGTATAGCGCAGCACTTTGCCGTTACTCATCACCAGGTCGACATGGTCGTGTTTCTCGGCCGGGCGCTCCTCCGGCAGGATACGCAGGCTACCGGACATGCCCAGATGAATAATTATCCAGCCGTCCGGCAGCTCCAGCAGCAGATATTTAGCGCGACGCTGCACGCTGAGGACGGGTTTGTCGCTTAACGCATGGATTTCATCAGAAACTGGCCAGCGTAGCCGGCTATTGCGCACAACGGCGTGCAGGATGGTTTCGCCAACCAGATGCGGCTCAATCCCGCGACGGCTGGTTTCCACCTCAGGTAATTCAGGCATAGCGTTTCTCGCGTGAGTTAACAGAAGCAGTAAGGATAGATATGGGGACAACGCAGAAAACAAAAAACCCCGCCGAAGCGGGGTTTTTGTACAAATCTGACTAAAATCTTATTTGATTTTAGCTTCTTTGTAGAGAACGTGTTGACGGACAACCGGATCGAATTTCTTCAGTTCCAGTTTTTCCGGCTTAGTACGTTTGTTCTTCGTGGTGGTATAGAAGTGACCAGTACCAGCAGAAGAAACCAGCTTGATTTTCTCGCGAATACCTTTAGCCATGATTTATTTCCTCTAAGTACTTAGTACTTTTCGCCACGGGCACGCAGTTCAGAAAGAACTACATCGATGCCTTTTTTATCAATTACACGCATACCTTTAGCAGATACGCGCAGAGTAACGAAACGCTTTTCGCTCTCAACCCAGAAACGGTGAGAGTGCAGGTTCGGCAGAAAACGGCGTTTAGTCGCGTTCAGTGCGTGGGAACGGTTGTTACCGGTCACCGGACGCTTGCCAGTAACTTGGCAGACTCGGGACATGTCTATTCTCCAAAAATCAAATTAGCTCGAGCTTCGTATAGGGTATTGGCAGCCTCGTCAGGCCTGATGGCCCAGTCTGGCGGTTCAATGGAACTCGCATTGCCAGGCCCACATGCCAAACCCGAGATTCTCAAAGGTGGCGTAGTATACGCTGCCGGGACCGTCTGCTCAAGTCCCGAACAAATAAAGATCGCTAAGGATCGCCACGTCTGGCTTATATCCACCCACGTTCGGCGAAAGAAACGTATTCTCCACGCCCAATGACCAGATGGTCAAGCACCCGAATATCCACCAGCTGACAACTTTTCACGATGCGCTCGGTGACCAGTTTGTCCGCCCGGCTGGGCTCGGCATGCCCGGAAGGATGGTTATGCGCCAGAATAATTCCGGCAGCGTTGAGCCGCACCGCCTCGCGGACGATTTCGCGCGGATGCACTTCGACATGGCTGAGCGTGCCGGTAAACAGCGTATTTTGCCTGATAACACGGTTCTGATTATCCAGAAAGACGACCAGAAACACTTCGCGTTCCAGCGCTGAAAGCTGGCTTTGCAGAAACTCGCGCGTGATAGTCGGGCTCAATAGCGCCGTTTCCTGCGAGGGCCGTGAGCCGTAATAACGCCGCGCCAGTTCGGCCACGGCTTTAAGTTGCACATATTTCGCCGTACCAATGCCGCTGAAGCCCTGAAATGCCTGCCAGTCTGCTGAAAGCAGGCTGTAGAGCGATCCGAAATGCAGCAACAGCCGCTTCGCCAGCGTAAGCACGTCTGCACCCGGCGTCCCGGTTCGCAGGAAAATTGCCAGCAGTTCGTCATCGTTGAGATCGGCGGCGCCGTATCGCATCAGTTTTTCTCGCGGCCCGTTGTCCATGACAGCTATCGTCTTCCTTGCCCTGTTTTGTTTGCCATTATGCGCAGGCGGTCAGTCGCTGGCGACAGCGTGTATCGATCCCTGCGTAACGTCTCGCAAAGTTTAAATTTCATACCGCCGCGCAGTTTTTCGGATTGTGATAAAATGCCCGCTTTCCAGAAAGCGACAGGAAGAGAAGACAATGGGGCTTGCCGGTAAAAAAATCGTTTTGGGCGTCAGCGGCGGTATTGCGGCGTATAAAGCGCCGGAACTGGTGCGGCGTTTGCGTGAGCGGGGCGCAGAAGTGCGCGTCGCCATGACCGAAGCGGCAAAAGCGTTTATCACGCCGCTGAGCCTGCAGGCCGTTTCCGGCTACCCTGTGTCAGACAGCCTGCTCGACCCGGCCGCCGAGGCCGCTATGGGCCATATTGAGCTTGGTAAATGGGCCGATTTAGTCATCCTGGCACCCGCGACGGCGGATCTCATCGCGCGCGTTGCGGCGGGTATGGCGAATGATCTGGTCACGACGATTTGTCTCGCGACGCCCTCGCCTGTCGCCGTCGTTCCTGCAATGAATCAGCAGATGTACCGTAACGTCGCGACGCAGCACAATATTGCGCTGCTTGCCTCGCGCGGTCTGCATATCTGGGGCCCTGACAGCGGCAGCCAGGCCTGCGGTGATGTCGGGCCAGGCCGTATGCTCGATCCGCTGGAGATTGTGGACCTCGCCGTTAACCACTTCGCCCCTGTCAACGATCTGCAACATCTCAACATCATGATTACCGCGGGTCCGACCCGTGAGCGGCTTGATCCGGTGCGCTACATCACCAACGACAGCTCCGGTAAAATGGGCTTCGCTATTGCGGCGGCAGCCAGCGCGCGCGGCGCGCGCGTCACGCTGGTGTCGGGGCCGGTCAACTTATCGACGCCAGCGGGTGTCGAACGCATTGATGTGGAAAGCGCTCTGGAGATGGAAGCCGCCGTTCAGCAACGTGCAGCGCAGCAGCATATTTTTATCGGCTGCGCGGCCGTGGCGGATTACCGCGCCGAAACGATTTCCAGCGAAAAAATAAAAAAACAGGGCGACGAACTCACGCTAAAAATGGTGAAAAACCCTGATATTGTCGCAGGCGTCGCGGCGCTTGTGGAAAATCGTCCTTATGTTGTCGGGTTTGCTGCCGAAACAAATAATGTGGAAGAATATGCGCGGCAAAAACGCCTGCGTAAAAACCTTGATCTGATTTGCGCCAACGATGTGTCGCAAGCGGGTCAGGGATTTAACAGCGATACCAACGCTTTGCATCTTTTCTGGCAGGAGGGAGATAAAGTCTTACCGCTTGAGCGGAAGGCGCTCCTTGGCCAACGTTTACTGGACGAGATTGTTACCCGTTATGATGAAAAAAATCGACGTTAAGATTCTGGACCCGCGTGTGGGCGAGCAATTCCCGCTGCCGACGTACGCCACCTCTGGCTCAGCAGGCCTCGATCTGCGCGCCTGCCTGGACGAGTCCGTTGAACTGGCGCCGGGTGCGACCACGCTCCTGCCAACTGGCCTCGCCATTCATATCGCCGATCCAACGCTCGCCGCTGTTATTCTGCCGCGCTCAGGCCTCGGGCATAAACATGGCGTCGTGCTGGGCAATCTGGTCGGGCTTATTGATTCCGATTACCAGGGCCAGCTGATGGTTTCCGTCTGGAACCGTGGCCAGCAGAGCTTCACCATTGAGCCTGGCGAGCGCATCGCGCAAATGGTTTTTGTACCGGTCGTGCAGGCGGAATTTAATCTGGTAGAAGAGTTTACCGCTACCGATCGCGGTGAAGGCGGTTTCGGTCATTCCGGGCGTAAATAAACCCGCCCGCGTATACGCGCATTCCTTAAGTTAAATAAAGCGAACAGATTGCCGCAGGCGAGGGCCTGCGGACGCTTTGTGGATGCTCGCCTGGCAAGTGTTTATTTTTCAGGGGTATTTTAGAACATGGCAGAAAAACAAACCGCGAAAAGGAACCGTCGCGAAGAAATACTTCAGTCTCTGGCGCAGATGCTTGAATCCAGCGATGGTAGCCAACGTATTACGACCGCTAAACTCGCGGCTTCCGTTGGCGTCTCCGAAGCGGCGCTTTATCGCCACTTCCCCAGCAAAACCCGCATGTTCGACAGCCTGATTGAATTTATCGAAGACAGCCTGATCACCCGCATTAATTTGATTCTGAAAGATGAAAAAGAGACGCTTAACCGTCTGCGCCTGATTGTGCAGCTCATTCTCGGGTTCGGCGAGCGCAACCCGGGGCTGACCCGCATTCTGACGGGACATGCGTTGATGTTTGAACAGGATCGTTTGCAGGGGCGCATTAATCAGCTCTTTGAACGTATAGAAGCCCAGTTGCGCCAGGTGCTGCGTGAGAAAAAAATGCGTGAAGGCGAAGGGTATGTCACTGACGAAGCGCTGCTGGCAAGCCAGCTGCTGGCGTTTTGTGAAGGCATGCTGTCGCGCTTTGTACGCAGCGAATTCCGCTACAGCCCGACGGCGGACTTTGAAGCGCGTTGGCCGTTGCTGGCCGCGCAGTTGCAGTAAACGCAGAGCAGGAAATGTAAAAAGGCCGGATATCCGGCCTTTTATTTTTTATCAGACGCCGTATTGCTGGCGATACGCCTCTACCGCCGCCAGATGGTTCGCCATCTCCGGTTTCTCTGACAAATAATCAATGAGGTCGTTGAGTGTAATAATGGCAATGACCTGGCAACCGTAATCCCGCTCCACTTCCTGAATCGCGGAGAGTTCGCCGCGTCCGCGCTCCTGCCTGTCCAGCGAAATCATGACGCCCGCAAGCGTCGCGCCATTCGCCTGGATTATCTCCATCGATTCACGGATCGCAGTGCCTGCGGTTATCACGTCATCCACCAGCATGACGCGCCCCTGAAGCGGGCTACCGACCAGGCTGCCGCCCTCGCCGTGATCTTTCGCCTCTTTGCGGTTAAAGCAATACGGCACGTCACGCTCATGATGCTCGGCCAGCGCGACCGCCGTGGTGGTAGCGATAGGGATGCCTTTATACGCAGGGCCGAACAGCAAATCGAAATCGATGCCGGAATCGACCAGCGCCTCAGCATAAAAACGGCCCAGCAGCGCCAGATCGCGCCCGGTATTAAACAAACCGGCGTTAAAGAAGTAAGGGCTCTGACGCCCGGATTTCAGCGTGAACTCACCAAATTTAAGCACCTGTTTGTTAAGGGCGAATTCAATAAACTGGCGCTGATACGGTTTCATGGCTTTGCTCCTCAGATAGCATATTGCAGGCATAAAAAAGGCGACTCTTCAGTCGCCTTAAAAATCAGTTTGCTAACGCCGCCTTCTGCGACGCGATGATCGATTCGATTCCCCCGCGGGCCAGCGCCAGCAAGGTGAGTAACTCCTCATGGGAGAAGGGCTCGCCTTCCGCCGTGCCCTGCACTTCAATCATACGTCCGTCTTCGGTCATAACGACGTTCATGTCGGTTTCTGCGGCAGAATCTTCGACATATTCCAGATCGCACACCGCTTCGCCCTTGACGATACCTACCGATACTGCCGCCACCATGCCTTTCATCGGATTGGTTTTCAGCTTGCCGGCAGCCACCAGCGCGTTCAGCGCGTCGGCCAACGCAACGCAGGCACCGGTAATAGAGGCGGTGCGGGTGCCGCCATCAGCCTGAATCACGTCACAGTCCAGGGTGATGGTGAATTCACCGAGCGCCTTGAGATCTACCGCCGCGCGCAGCGAGCGGGCAATCAGACGCTGGATTTCAAGCGTACGGCCGCCCTGCTTGCCTTTTGCTGCTTCACGGGCGTTACGGGTATGGGTGGAGCGCGGTAACATGCCATATTCGGCGGTGATCCAGCCCTGGCCCTGACCTTTCAAAAAGCGCGGCACGCCTTCTTCAATGGATGCGGTGCAGAGCACTTTGGTATCGCCAAACTCAACCAGCACGGAGCCTTCTGCGTGTTTAGTGTAATGACGGGTCAGGGTAACTGGGCGCACTTCAGATGCGCTACGGCCTGCTGGACGCATGGGCTTATCTCCGGCTTGTTAACGAATGTGGCTGCGCATTATACGGGCTGAAAGCGCTTATTCCTATCATGAGTGACCGGTGGTAGCTATAATCCCCTCATTCATTTCAGAAAACGGGTACTTCTATGATCCGCAGTATGACCGCCTACGCCCGGCGAGAAATTAAGGGCGACTGGGGCAGCGCCACCTGGGAGTTGCGTTCAGTGAACCAGCGCTACCTGGAAACTTATTTCCGTCTGCCGGAGCAGTTCCGCAGCCTGGAGCCCGTGGTGCGCGAACGCATCCGTACCCGTCTGACACGCGGCAAAATCGAGTGTAGCTTGCGCTTTGAACCCGACGCCAGCGCACAGGGTGAATTGATCCTTAACGAAAAACTGGCGAAACAGCTGGTTTCTGCCGCTAACTGGGTAAAACTGCAAAGCGACGAAGGCGAAATTAACCCGGTCGATATTTTGCGCTGGCCTGGCGTGATGGCCGCCCAGGAGCAGGATCTGGACACCATCGCCGCTGAGATCCTCACCGCGCTGGACGGCGCGCTCGACGATTTCATCGTGGCGCGTGAAACCGAAGGCCAGGCGCTGAAAGCGCTTATTGAGCAGCGCCTGGAAGGCGTAAGCGTAGAAGTCGCCAAAGTGCGCGCGCATATGCCAGAAATTCTCCAGTGGCAGCGCGAGCGCCTGGTTTCAAAACTCGAAGAAGCGCAGGTGCAGCTTGAAAATAACCGCCTGGAACAAGAGCTGGTAATGATGGCGCAGCGCATTGATGTCGCTGAAGAGCTCGACCGTCTGGAAGCGCATGTTAAAGAAACCTATAACATCCTGAAGAAAAAAGAAGCGGTAGGCCGCCGGCTGGACTTCATGATGCAGGAGTTTAACCGCGAATCTAACACGCTGGCGTCAAAATCTATTAATGCCGAAGTAACTAACTCCGCCATTGAACTCAAGGTATTGATTGAGCAAATGCGCGAGCAGATCCAGAACATTGAGTAATCCTTAAAGGGCCTGTCAGGGCCCTTTTTTCGCCGGCTATAGTTCCGGGATGCCCTACGCCGTAAACCTTTTCCCCAACCGAAACACGAATTCGTCCTTGCCCTTTCACCTTAGAAAATCTAATCCGAAACTCCTTACTTTAGAAAATATCAATCGTTCCGCCGTGCTCTAATCGTTACCCTTCCCGGGCTGCTACCGGAGGAAACGATGTTATTACATGTGCTGTACCTGATTGGAATTACCGCGGAAGCGATGACCGGCGCACTGGCGGCCGGGCGTCGCCGGATGGACACCTTTGGCGTCATTATTATCGCGACCGCGACCGCGCTTGGCGGCGGCTCTGTCAGAGACATTCTGCTGGGACATTACCCGCTCGGCTGGGTAAAGCACCCGGAATATGTCGTGATCGTTGCCGCGGCGGCAGTCGTTACGACCTTCGTTGCTCCTCTGATGCCTCATCTGCGACGCCTTTTCCTGATTCTGGATGCGCTGGGGCTGGTCGTTTTTTCAATTATCGGCGCGCAAATCGCACTGGATATGGGTGAAGGCCCAATCATCGCTTCCATAGCCGCTGTGGTGACAGGCGTCTTTGGCGGCGTATTGCGGGATATGTTTTGCAAACGCATTCCGCTCGTATTTCAGAAAGAGCTCTACGCCGGTATTTCTTTTACCTCTGCGGTGTTGTATATCGCGCTGGAGCACTATATCTCCAGTCACGACGTTGTGGTGATAGCAACTCTGCTGTTCGGTTTTACCGCGCGTCTGCTGGCGCTGCGCTTTCGTCTCGGCCTGCCGGTTTTTCATTACCGTGCTGAAACGCACTGACGATTACGCCCGTCACGGTTCTTTCGCCGGTAAATGAGCCTGAACTGACAAGCCGCATCATCATTCCCCGGCGGGGCCTGGCAGTTCAAACCCAGCGATTTTCTGCCGGGCCAGCCACTGCGCCAGTGCTGTGATATCTGGATGGTGGATATAACTGACAATCTGGCGTGCCCTTTCTGCGCCAACGCCTGGGAGCTGTTGCCAGCTATGCTCATTGCGCGTCTGAAGCTGATGCCAGTTATCGTCAGTGAGAGCCAGCCAGGCACGTGCCGGTAAGGGGAGCCCCAGCGCTTTCACCCAACGCTGAAACGGTTGTCGCCGCGTAAGGTTAAACTGATGCCAGAGCTGTGCTGCGCGACGGGCGCTAAAGCCCGGCGTCTGTTTCAACGCATCGTTACTAAGAGCAAGCCAGGAAAACAGGTGTGCGAAATGGTGGCTGCGCCACAGCTGACGCCATGTCGCCTCACCTGCTCCTTCTATCCCCAGTATAGATTCACCACTAAGCCAGACAAGACGGGCAATAAACTGTTCCTCACACATCTGTGACGCGTATAAACAGCTCAGCGCGTCAAAGCGAGCCGCCGGTGGTTCAGGCTTATTACGCTGCGTGGGCCGCCAGATGACGGCATCAAGCCGTGGGATCCCTTGCCCTGCCAGACTCACCTGTACCTGATCGCCTTCGGCAAGATCCAGTCTCTCCCAGCGCGCCAGAGACCCTATGCTCACTTTCGTGACTTGTTTGTCATCCAGCGCAACGGGCTCAAGCTGGGCTACCACACTTATCTTGCCGGTTCGACCCACGGCAAAACGTAACGCCTTCACTTCCGTAATCTGTTTCACTGGCGGATATTTCCATGCCGCTACCCAAAAACCCTCCCCCGGGCGCCAGCTTTTTCCGGGCGGCTCGTGGGACGCACGAATGACTACGCCATCGGTGACAAACGGCAGCGCCTCACTGAACCACCGTTCACGCCAGCGGGCAACGTCTGCCGCCGTATTGACCGGCTGGCTCCAGGTTTTCGCCAAAGGAAACCCACCTTCCGCCAGTATGGCAAGGCGCGCTTTCATCTCCTGCGGGCCATCCGGCCATGCCCAGATTAAGATATCCAGATCGTCAAGAACCGCAGACGCCGCGTTGCGCATCATCGCACCTGCCACGCGAGCGCGCGCATTAACGCCACCATCGTACTGCTGCCGATGCCCTTCACGCCGCAAAAAGAGCTCACCCTGCAATACGCTGTCGGCAAGCTCGCCACCAACCTGCTGAGGAATAGCGGGAATATGGCGCGCTCGCGCTGTCCAGTCTTCGCCTTGCAGCCCATTGCCACGGCTAATTACCTGCTGGAGCTGGCCATTGCGGTAAACCAGAGAAACAGCCACGCCGTCCACTTTCGGTTGTACCCAAAGATCCGTTTTTCCCTGCATCCATTGGGAAAGCGACGCGGCATCTCTGAGTTTTTGCACACCAGTATGCGCCACAGGATGTGGCGTTCGTCCCGCCGCCACAGACGCAGGGGCATCGTTGACCGTAGCCAGCGAAAAACAGCCCTGCCACTCTTTTAGCCGCTGACGCATACCGTCATACACCGCGTCGCTGACTTTATTTTCGCCCCGCAGCCAGTAGGCCTCCTCCCAGCGCGCCAACTGGCTTTGCAATGCCTTGACCTCCTGTTGCGCCTGCGCAATGGTCCAGTCAGGGCAGACAGCGTGGGCGCAACCACATGTCAGGCTCATCCAGAACAAAGTAATCGTGATGCGCACATTTCACCCCCTTCGCTTTCCTGAAGAGACGGTAATACATGGCGCTTTTCTGAGGCGACACAGACTGTTGGGTTTTACGAGAGGTTTTCCGGGGTATTTCGTCTGTTGCATAAACGAGACAATTTTTCTGGATAATGTCTCGCAAAATCGCGCAAAGAGGCGCTAACCCTGCGACAAAGACTGCGCCAGCGTAGCGCGACGTGTATAATAAGGCGGTATACGCACCTCTATTCGCATACCAACAGACGTAAATACCACATGGCTCAAGGCACGCTTTATATTGTTTCCGCTCCCAGTGGCGCGGGTAAATCCAGCCTTATTCAGGCTTTTTTAAAGACGCAACCGCTCTATGACTCACAAGTGTCGGTGTCGCATACCACCCGCGAGCCGCGTCCTGGCGAAGTGCATGGGGAACACTACTTTTTCGTTAATCATGATCGTTTTCGAGCGATGATTGCCGAAGATGCGTTTCTTGAACATGCGGAAGTGTTTGGCAACTATTACGGGACGTCGCGCGCCGCGATTGAACAGGTGCTGGCGACCGGCGTAGATGTTTTCCTGGATATCGACTGGCAGGGCGCGCGGCAAATCCGTGAAAAAATGCCGCACGCGCGCAGTATTTTTATCCTGCCGCCATCAAAGGAAGAGCTTAACCGCCGCCTGCGTGGTCGTGGTCAGGATAGCGAAGAGGTGATTGCAAAGCGTATGGCGCAGGCCGTAGCGGAAATGAGCCACTATGCAGAGTACGATTACCTTATCGTTAACGACGATTTTGATACGGCGCTGTCTGACTTAAAAATCATTCTGCGCGCCGAACGTCTGCGTATGAGCCGCCAGAAGCAGCGACATGACGCTTTAATCACCAAACTATTGGCAGACTGAGCGTAGTTTCAGTATCATGCCCAGTCATTTCTTCACCTGTGGAGCTTTTTAAATATGGCACGCGTAACTGTTCAGGACGCTGTAGAGAAAATTGGTAACCGTTTTGACCTGGTACTGGTCGCCGCGCGTCGCGCTCGTCAGATGCAGGTAGGCGGCAAAGATCCGCTGGTACCGGAAGAAAACGATAAAACCACTGTTATTGCGCTGCGTGAAATTGAAGAAGGTCTGATTAACAACCAGATCCTCGACGTACGTGAGCGCCAGGAGCAGCAGGAGCAGGAAGCCGCAGAACTGCAGGCCGTTACCGCAATCGCTGAAGGCCGTCGTTAATAACTTGTGCGGGTAGCCCTTGTATCTGTTTGAAAGCCTGAATCAACTGATTCAACAATACCTGCCTGCGGACCAGATCAAGCGTCTGCAGCAGGCTTATCTCGTTGCACGTGATGCTCACGAGGGACAGACACGTTCAAGTGGCGAACCCTACATCACTCATCCAGTAGCCGTGGCCTGTATTCTGGCCGAAATGAAACTCGACTATGAAACGTTGATGGCTGCGCTACTGCATGATGTGATTGAAGACACGCCTGCTACCTACCAGGATATGGAACAGCTGTTCGGTAAAAGCGTTGCCGAACTGGTGGAAGGGGTTTCTAAGCTCGATAAGCTGAAATTCCGCGACAAAAAAGAAGCGCAAGCCGAAAACTTTCGCAAAATGATCATGGCGATGGTGCAGGATATCCGCGTCATTCTGATCAAACTCGCTGACCGTACCCATAATATGCGCACGCTGGGCTCGCTTCGCCCGGATAAGCGTCGTCGTATTGCCCGTGAAACCCTTGAGATTTATAGCCCACTGGCTCACCGCCTCGGTATTCATCATCTGAAAACCGAACTGGAAGAGCTGGGTTTCGAAGCGCTCCATCCTAACCGTTACCGCGTTATTAAAGAGGTCGTTAAGGCCGCGCGCGGGAATCGTAAAGAGATGATTCAGAAAATCCTTTCTGAAATCGAAGGACGTTTACAGGAAGCGGGTATTCCATGCCGCGTCAGCGGTCGCGAAAAACACCTCTACTCCATCTATTGCAAGATGGTGCTGAAGGAGCAGCGGTTTCACTCCATTATGGATATCTACGCGTTTCGCGTGATCGTAAAGGATGTCGATACCTGTTACCGCGTGCTTGGCCAGATGCACAGCCTTTACAAGCCTCGCCCCGGCCGAATGAAAGATTACATCGCCATTCCAAAGGCGAACGGCTATCAGTCGCTTCATACCTCCATGATTGGTCCTCATGGCGTGCCTGTCGAGGTGCAAATCCGCACCGAAGATATGGACCAGATGGCAGAAATGGGTGTCGCGGCGCACTGGGCTTATAAAGAGCATGGCGAAAGCAGCACCACTGCGCAGATCCGCGCCCAGCGCTGGATGCAAAGCCTGCTGGAGCTTCAGCAGAGTGCGGGCAGTTCCTTTGAATTTATCGAGAGCGTTAAATCCGATCTTTTCCCGGATGAGATTTACGTTTTCACGCCGGAAGGGCGCATTGTCGAGTTGCCGGCAGGCGCGACGCCGGTCGATTTCGCGTATGCGGTGCATACGGATATCGGCCACGCCTGCGTGGGCGCTCGCGTAGATCGCCAGCCCTATCCGCTCTCCCAGTCGCTTTCCAGCGGTCAGACGGTAGAAATTATCACAGCGCCAGGCGCTCGTCCGAACGCCGCCTGGCTGAACTTTGTCGTGAGCTCCAAAGCGCGTGCCAAAATCCGCCAGATGCTGAAAAACCTCAAGCGCGATGATTCGGTAAGCCTGGGTCGCCGTCTGCTGAACCATGCGCTGGGCGGCAGCCGTAAACTGGCGGAAATCCCGCCGGAACACATCCAGCGTGAACTGGAGCGCATGAAGCTCGCCACGCTTGACGATCTGCTGGCGGAAATCGGCCTTGGCAACGCGATGAGCGTCGTGGTTGCGAAAAACCTGCTGCAGGGCGAAGCGGCCACCAGCAATCAGCCGAGCGTGCCGGCATCAGGTCACAGTCATCTGCCGATTAAAGGCGCGGACGGCGTGTTGATTACCTTCGCTAAATGCTGTCGCCCGATTCCGGGCGACCCGATCGTCGCGCACGTCAGTCCTGGCAAAGGCCTCGTTATCCATCATGAATCCTGTCGAAATATTCGTGGCTACCAGAAAGAGCCTGAGAAATTTATGGCGGTGGAATGGGATAAAGAGACTGAGCAAGAGTTCATCACCGAAATTAAGGTGGATATGTTTAACCACCAGGGCGCACTGGCGAACCTCACGGCGGCAATCAATACCGCAGGTTCTAATATTCAGAGCCTGAACACTGAAGAGAAAGATGGCCGCGTTTACAGCGCCTTCATTCGCCTCACGGCGCGCGATCGCGTTCATCTGGCGAATATCATGCGTAAAATTCGCGTGATGCCGGACGTGATTAAAGTCACTCGTAACAGAAACTAACTTTATGAATTCTCAGCGTTACGCGCGTATCTGCGAGATGCTGGCCCGGCGTCAGCCTGATCTGACCGTCTGCATGGAGCAGGTTCATAAGCCTCATAACGTCTCGGCTATTATCCGTACCGCAGACGCGGTGGGCGTCCATGAAGTCCACGCCGTCTGGCCGGGAAACCGGATGCGCACGATGGCCTCTTCCGCCGCAGGCAGCAACAGCTGGGTGGAAGTCAAAACGCACCGCACTATTAGCGAAGCTGTGGGCCATCTGAAAGCGCGCGGCATGCAGATCCTCGCAACACATCTCTCTGATAAAGCTGTAGATTTTCGCGAAATCGACTATACGCGGCCGACCTGCATCCTGATGGGGCAGGAAAAAACCGGTATCACTGAGGAAGCGCTACGCCTTGCCGACCAGGACATCATCATTCCGATGATCGGCATGGTGCAGTCGCTCAACGTTTCTGTCGCTTCGGCGTTAATCCTTTACGAAGCGCAGCGTCAGCGGCAAAACGCGGGCATGTACCAGCGTGCCAACAGCGCGTTGCCTGAAGATGAGCAGCAACGTCTGCTGTTTGAAGGCGGCTACCCGGTGCTGGCAAACGTGGCGAAGCGTAAAGGCCTGCCCTACCCTCGCGTGAATGAGCAGGGCGAGATCGATGCGCCACAGTCCTGGTGGGCCACCATGCAGGCCGCGGAGTAAGCGATGCGCGGCCGTCTGCTGGATGCCGTACCGTTAAGCTCACTGACCGGCGTGGGCGCCAGCCAGAGCGCAAAGCTCGCAAAAATCGGTCTGCATACCGTACAGGATCTGCTGTTGCATTTTCCTCTGCGCTATGAAGACCGCACCCATCTTTATCCCATCAACGATCTTCTGCCCGGCGTATATGCCACGGTAGAAGGCGAAGTGCTGAACTGCAATATCACGTTTGGTGGCCGTCGTATGATGACCTGCCAGATAAGCGACGGCACCGGTATCCTGACGATGCGCTTTTTCAATTTCAACGCAGCGATGAAAAACAGCCTGTCGGCTGGTCGCCGGGTACTGGCGTATGGCGAAGCGAAACGTGGCAAATTCGGCGCGGAGATGATTCACCCTGAATACCGTATTCAGGGCGATTTGAGTACGCCGGAAATGCAGGAGACCCTGACGCCGGTTTATCCGACGACCGAAGGCGTTCGCCAGGCAACGTTGCGTAAGCTTACCGAGCAGGCGCTGGAGCTGCTGGATACCTGCGCTATCGCTGAGCTGCTGCCGCCAGAGCTATCGCAGGGGCTGATGAGTCTGCCGGAGGCGTTGCGCACACTACACCGCCCGCCGCCGGATATGAAGCTCGAAGATTTAGAAAGCGGTCAACACCCGGCGCAGCGCAGGCTGATTCTTGAAGAACTGTTGGCGCACAACCTGAGCATGCTGGCACTACGCGCCGGTGCACAGCGTTATCATGCGCTGGCGCTCACTGCGAAAGACTCGCTCAAAAACCAGCTGCTCGCCTCGCTGCCCTTCAAACCGACGAACGCTCAGGCGCGCGTAGTGGCGGAAGTCGAACGCGATATGGCGCTGGATATCCCGATGATGCGGCTGGTGCAGGGCGATGTCGGTTCCGGTAAAACGTTAGTGGCCGCGCTTGCCGCGCTGCGCGCGATTGCCAACGGCAAACAGGTGGCGCTGATGGCACCGACAGAGCTCCTGGCCGAGCAGCACGCTAATAACTTTCGCAACTGGTTCGCACCGCTCGGCATTGAAGTCGGCTGGCTGGCGGGTAAGCAGAAAGGGAAGGCGCGCCAGGCTCAGCAAGACGCTATCGCAAGCGGTAAGGTATCGATGGTTGTCGGCACTCATGCGATTTTTCAGGAACAGGTGCAGTTCAACGGTCTGGCGCTGGTCATCATTGACGAACAGCATCGCTTTGGCGTGCATCAGCGCCTGGCGCTCTGGGAAAAGGGCCAACAGCAGGGCTTTCATCCCCATCAGCTTATAATGACAGCGACGCCAATTCCCCGAACGCTGGCGATGACTGCGTACGCGGATCTCGACACCTCTGTGATTGATGAACTTCCGCCAGGGCGCACACCGGTCACGACCGTTGCCATCGCGGACACCCGCCGTAGCGAGATTATTGAGCGCGTACGCAGCGCCTGTCAGGAGGGCCGTCAGGCTTACTGGGTCTGTACACTGATAGAAGAGTCGGACCTCCTGGAAGCGCAAGCGGCAGAGGCGACATGGGAAGAGCTTAAAGCCACGTTGCCTAATCTTAATGTGGGGCTGGTGCATGGGCGTATGAAACCTGCAGAAAAGCAGGCGGTGATGCAAGCGTTTAAGCAAGGGGAGATGCATCTTCTTGTGGCGACGACCGTGATTGAAGTTGGTGTGGATGTCCCTAATGCCAGCCTGATGATTATCGAAAATCCGGAGCGTCTCGGTCTCGCGCAGTTACATCAGTTACGTGGACGTGTCGGACGCGGTGCCGTGGCTTCCCACTGCGTACTCCTTTATAAATCTCCATTGTCGAAAACCGCACAACTGCGCCTGCAGGTGTTGCGCGACAGTAATGACGGCTTTGTGATTGCGCAAAAAGATCTGGAAATCCGCGGGCCCGGCGAGCTGCTCGGTACACGCCAGACGGGCAATGCTGAATTTAAAGTTGCAGATTTGTTGCGTGATCAGGCGGTTATCCCGCAAGTGCAGCGTATCGCCCGCCATATCCATGAGCAATATCCGGAACACGCACAAGCGCTGATTGAACGCTGGATGCCGGAAACGGAAAAATACTCGAATGCGTAAACAATGCTTCCTGTTTTGACTCCGAAGCAACATATTTACACCGCAAATAATCTATTCCTTTTTTAGAACATCACCAATCAATCCCATCAATTAAACGCCGTCATTTATTTTTAAAATAAATAAAATCAGCTACCCCTCCGAAAAACAAGTTTCGATGCGCAGGTTATACATTGATAAACAATCCCATCACGATAAAAAAAACAGAAAAACACATTCAAGAAAATAATATATTTACTTTTTAAGGGGCGCTACGTTACAGGCGGAGTTTGACTAATTTTACGGGCCCATACTATGATCGAAACAGCCTGGTAATCGTAGAGCTGAACAAGACGAAGTTTGTCATCTGGATTAAATAACTCACGTACAGGGCAGTCGTTATTCAATTACAGGACTCCATGATGAAAAAATTACTGTTAATCGTTGCAGTAGGCAGCGTACTGGCTTCTGCTACAGCTACTGCCGCGGATGATATTCCAGCAACACTAAATATTAGTGGTTCAGTACAGGACAGTACCGGCAGTTGCGCTATAGAGTTGAGCCGATCACTCGTGCATTTACCAAATCAGGATGTTGCCTCTTTACCTGAACAGGGCACTTTCCTCCCGGATGCTGTTGCTCGTGATGCGGTATCTGCCATGTTAACAGGTAGCAACTGCAGTGGTGTTGCGCTTAATTTCATAGGTAATGCTGCCGGAGATGGCTCTGCGCTTAGTAACGCCGATGAAGGGAGTGCCGCTGCTAAAGGTGTTGGCGTAGGTATTTATGATGCAGCAGGCGAAATTATTATGCCGAATGTTAGCTCCCGGTATGCTATGGCAGGCGTTAACAATTATCCTTTCCACCTGGCGATGGTAAAACTAAAAAATCAATCCCCCGCTCCCGGTTCAGTGCAAAGCTCATTGACAATTCAAATTGACCGCATGTAAACAGCATAGGCAATACAGTATTGTGCCGTGTTTGTGCAGCAGCAGGATGCCGTAATGAGAGAGTTAACGTTAATTTCCCATAGGGTATAAAAATTCCACTATTATAATTTCCCTTGCGCTGGAATGAAAATTACGGAAAATATCAATAAACCTAACGCCGCTTGCTAATAAAGCGTAAAACAACATTGGAACATCCCATGTTGTACTTATGCGCTGTATGGAAAGTGTACGGTTGTTTATAACGTTTTTCGTAAAGCCAGCGCAAGAGGGCGCGTTACTCTTTTATGTAGAAGTGGAATTTAAACACAAAGTAAATGGTGTTAGTTCAGTACGATTGTTATTAACGGACCAAAATAAAAGGTTCTACTTTTATTTTTATAAACATATACCTGTGAGTTAAATCTTTGATGATGCACTCCACAGGTCTCTCTCAATTTTTATGGATTGAAAATGAAAAAACTGCTGCTGACAACTCTTTTAACTGCGGCTTTCTGGTCAGGAATGTCCAGTGCTGCATTAACCTTAAATGCTGATCGACTGATTTACAATGAAAAAGATGGAGACGCATCTGTTACTGTTCATAGTAATGAAGAGCGAGCCTATCTTATTCAATCGTGGCTGGATGCTGGCGACAGCACGGTTAAAAAAAACCTGCCGTTTGTTGTAACGCCTCCTTTATTTCGTTTAGCACCTAAAAGCGATAATGTTATACGCATTGTTTATCTGGGCAACGGTTTACCTGCTGACCGTGAGAGCTTGTTCTGGTTGGACGTCAAAGGCGTACCTGGTTTAAATGATGAAGAGTCGAAAGTTGAAAACCGTATGGTGCTGGCGATCAACAACCGCATTAAATTCTTCTTCCGTCCTGAAGGTCTGAAGGGCGATCCGGGTGATGCGGTTAAAAACCTGAGCTGGTCCGTTTCAGGTAATACAGCAAAAGTTGATAATACTTCAGCGTTTTACGTGGTTTTGGACAATATATCTGTAGATAAAGAGTCGATACCGGTTTCCGTTATTGACAATAATACTGTTATCCCACCTTTTGGAAACAAGACTTACCACCTTAAACACACCCCAGCTGCCGGCGCAAATGTCGAGTGGAGTGCTGTTAACGATTTTGGCGTTGCATCCAAAAAATTTACACAACGTCTCAAATAAAAGGGCGTTATGTGCAGCACAAGGATTAAGTGGCTTGCCGCTTTTGTAGCAACGGCAATATTTTCCAGGTCAGTATTAGCAAGTGAATATTTTGACCCGGGCCTGTTACAAGCAGTGAATGGTAACGCAGCTATTAGCGATACCAGCTTGCTGAGCCAAGGTTATCAACCGCCCGGGACTTACCGGGTACACATTAGTGTAAATGGCAGTGTAGTCATGGTCAGTAGCATTCGGTTTGAGTTGAATAAAGAGAAGCAACTTGTTCCATGCCTCTCTTTTAAAACTTATCAGAAGCTGGGGGTGGATATGAGCAAAGTGGATTCCAAAGCACAGGATAATGAAGTTAAAAACACCTGTGAACCGATGGAAGAACAATTGCCGGGTACAAAAACCACTTTTGATTTCTCAAAAATGGCGCTTGAGATTGCTATCCCCCAAACGGTACTACGTGATGAATCGCTCATGGGCATTCCTGAGGAGGAGTGGGACGATGGTATTCCTGCGCTGACCACAATGTACCAACTTTCCGGGCAGCAATATTTATCGCGTAATGACGGCGTTTCAAACTCAGTCTTCGCTAACCTGACTAATGGCGTAAACATAGGACGCTGGCGTTATCGTAATAACTCAACGGTCAGTAATGAGGAAAGCTGGAAGAGCATCAGTAATTATGTGGAAACAGCTATCCACACCTTAAAAGGTGAATTGACTCTGGGCGATGACAGCACAACTGGAGATGTATTTGATAGCTTACTGATTCGAGGTGTACAGCTAAGTTCGGATGATGACATGATCCCGGATCAGCTTACAGGCTTTGCGCCGATTATTCGTGGTATTGCTAAAAGTAATGCGCGCGTAACGGTGCGCGAAAACGGTAACGTTGTTTATCAACGTTCTGTGCCGCCTGGGCCTTTTGTGATAAGCGATCTATCGTCGGTTTCAAATGGCGGAAAACTTGAAGTCGTCGTGACTGAAGCTGACGGCTCTGAGTCACGCAGCACTGTTGCCTATTCCAGCGTCCCACAGCTTCTGCGTACCTGGCAGGTAAAATATAACCTGGCCGTAGGCCACTATCTTTCGTCTTCCGAATCCGGGAATAAAAAACCGGAAATTCTGCAGGCGTCTCTGTCCTGGGGCTTACCGCTTAATACTACCGTGTATGGCGGTAGTCAGTACCATGAAAAATATAAAGCGTTCAGCCTGGGTTTGGGTTTTGATTTTAAGAGCCTGGGCGGTATTGCCGTGGATGTTACGCGTAGCAGAGCGCGCCGTGAAAATACGCCGGAATATACAGGCGACATGGTACGCCTGACTTATCGTAACGATATCCCGGAAACGGATACCCAGATACAACTGGACAGCCGCTATTACCTGCATGACTACTTGTCATTCAGCGACTGGGCGGATTCTGAAACGTTATTTGACGACAAACGCACACGGCGTGAGTACAACCTGACGGTTAACCAGTCGGTAACGGATGCGCATAGTTTCTTTACCACACTGAACCGTAGCGAGAATAAAGATAATTCTGTATCCCGGATGTGGCAGGTTGGCTGGAACGGTTCATACAAAATGCTCAGTTTTTCGCTGGCTTACAGCATGACGCGTAACGAAGGCGATCCGCAATGGGATAAACAGCTGGCGCTGACGCTTTCGCTGCCACTTAGCGAAGTATTCCCGCGCGCTCAGCCAATGGTGAACTATACGGCGACATCAGGTTTGCAGGGCGACTTGTCGAATCAGGTAGGCATCACTGGTAAAGTAGGCGATCGCCAGGATCTGAGCTGGAATACACAACTTTCTTATGCCTCGCAGCATGAGCAGAGTGATACCCAGAGCGGTTCGGCAGGCATCGACTACCAGGGCCAGTATGGCGAGATGAACGTAACCTATAACGCTGATGAAAATCAGTATGTTACCTGGAACGCATCGGGCAGCCTTGTCGCTCATCGTCATGGTATTACCGCTGGCCGTTACTCAAATAACAGCATGGCACTGGTTGCCATTCCAGACACACCAAATGTCGCGCTGGAAGGTGGTCAAAATATCATGACCGATTCGCGAGGTTATGCGCTGGTACCAGATTTACGTGCATACCACCGCAACTCATTAAGTATCGATACGCGGGCCAGTAAAGAGGTTGATTTTACCAGTACTTCTACTCAGGTCGTGCCAACGAAGGACGCCATTGTAATGGCCCAGTTTGTGGCGATAAGTGGTCGTAAAGCTGTGCTTACCGTTAAATACAACGGTAACTATCTGCCATTTGGTGCGCGCGCGCATCGAAGGTAGTGACGAAACTTATTATGTTGGTGACGCAGGTCAGGTGTATTTGAATACCGCGCCCGATAAAGGCGTCGTTCGTTTTACCTGGGGTGATAAGAAACAGTGCACAGCGCCCCTGGAATTACCGGCGAAAAGTGGTGCCAAACTACCGGTCGCCTTACTGAATATCGAGTGCCATTAATGACGATGAAAAAGACAATTTCTCGCTTTGCTAAGGCAGCGATTCTGGCGGCGCTTTTTCATAGCGACCTGACCATGGCGGCAGGGTGCCAAACAGAAAAACGAACCGAGCCGCTTAATTTAACCGTACCGGTTACGGTACAGTTGCCAGCACGTATTGCAACGGAGCCAACCGGCACTGTGCTCTACAGAAAAGAAGCATCCCTGGCACAATTAACCGGCTCGCATCGTGCTATTACCAGCGAATGCCGTGAACAAATCCGTAAGGTATTGAGCGGAAGGATAACGGCTTCCCGGAGCGGTTTTAATACATTCTCCACAACCCTGACTGGTTTAGGGCTGCGTCTGACGGTGATTTATGACAAACCAGGCGCTACGCGCAAAGAATGGGTATTACCTTTCAGCGCACCGATTGCTGATTTATCGCACGCCGCTATCACAACCGATGATATTAAGCTTCGCATCGAGGCGGTAAAAACAGGTGAAATCCAGAGTGGTACGCTGAATCTTCGACTGCCGTCGCTGTTATTCCTGAATGATAACTCGCTGGTAGTGAATATGGCGGTAAAAGTATTAGCGGCGAAGGCACACTGTGCTATTCAGGTGTTAAACCCACAGATTGATTTGCCGCCTATTGATGCAACCGCACTGGAAAACAACGGAGCCAGAAAAAGTCATCCTGTAAACGTTAATTTATTATGCCTGAATACTATAAAAGCCAGCATTAATATTGAAGGTGCGAATAATCCACAACTGCCGTCGGTATTTAAAAATGTAGCTCCAGAAAACCCATCGTCAGGCGTAGGGATAGAAATGCTTTATAATAGCAGCGTGCTATTTCCTGGGAAACCGATGGAAATCCTGTTTCCACAGAAGCAAAGTGGGTTTGATTTACCTCTTTTCGTACGATATGCCAGAACGGGCGAAAAAATCACGAAGGGAAACGTTAAAGCACAAATAACGTTGCACATCAATTACCTTTAAATAATTTTTAAGGAAAAAGAAATATGGAAGTGTAATTACCCTCCTATATAAATAGGATATTGCGCTTCGCCTATTTCACATTCAAGGAAAATATAAGGATATTTATTATGAAAAAGACTATTTTAGGTTTAGCTATTTCCACACTGTTTATGGTTGGCGCAGCTCAGGCAACAATAAATCCAAATGATGTTTCTGCCACCCTGGCTGTTACTGGTAGCGTTACCGCAACCGAGTCTACGTGCTCTGTAACCCTGTCGGATGCAACAGTAAACCTGACCGAAGATATTTCTACAATGGTTGAAGCTGGGCAAAAACCTAACACGCTGAAAGGCGTTAATTTAAGTGTCAGCGGTGATAATAGCTGCACTGATATGCTGGCTCAAGGCAAGCTGGGTTATAAATTCATCGGTACCCCTGACAACGTCGATGGCTCTACCCTTGCAAACAGTGCCAGCCAGGAAACAGCTGCAAAAGGTGTTGGTATCGGGATTTACAACATGTCTGGCGAAGCGATGAGTATTAATGAAGATACTGTAACTGCAACCACTTCGGCTTACACACTTCAACTGGGTCTGGTGAAGCTGGCAGGCCAGGAACCAACCGTAGGCGCCGTTCAGGGCTCTCTGACCGTTCAGATCGAACGTCTGTAAGCATAACTCAAGCCTTCATGGTTTCATGGAGGCTTTTTGCTTTACATAAGGATAGTGAAAATGAAAAAAGCATTAATGGCATTGGTGCTCTCTTCTTTATTCGCCACTGGCGCTGCCTGTGCTGAAGATAATTCAGCCTCGCTGCAGATTAGTGGCGCCGTTATGAACGGTAATTCTGACTGCTATATTTATGTTGAATCCTCTGTCTCTCTGACCGGTCAAACTGACCAGCTTATTACGCAAGGGACCAACGCTACCGCACCCAAAAATTTACCTATATCTATCGGTAATGTGGGCGGCTTTTGCCCGGCGCCAGAAAAACTTTCTATCCAATTGCATGCCGTTGCGGATGATGCTGATGGTACGGTAATCGCTAATAATGATGTAAGCGAAAATGGCGCCAAAGGCGTTGGTATCGGTGTGTTTGATAAAAATAAAACACCGCTGAATATCAATGGCGGCGTGATCCCTGTTAACGGGGCGGTCGGTGAAATTAATCTCCAACTGGTTAAATTAAATGGGCAAACTCCGACTGAAGGAGGCGTCCATGGCACCCTGACCCTCGATCTTGTGCGTCTGTAAGTCGGTGTGCTCCAAGATTAATTTACTTTTATCCAATTTATATTTAAAGGGATATTAAAATGAAAAAAACGATACTTGGTTTATTACTCTCTTCTTGTTTCGTTGTCAGCGCAACGCACGCCGAAGATCGCTCCGCTGTGGTAGATATTAGCGGTGTGTTAAGCGCGCCAAGCGAAGGGGATTGTACAGTTCTTCCTTCAACAACCTCCATCGCGCTTGACGATTCAATCGATAAACTCCCGTTACAGGGTAGCAGTGCAGCTCATCTCAAAAGCACTTTTACCGTGACGGTTGGCGGTGATCTGACTTGCATCGATAAAATTGAATCGGGTCGGGTCGGGATTAAATTCACGGGCGCGGTTGATAATGCCAATGGAACAGTGCTTGCCAATATGGCTACCAGCGAAGGCGCTGCGAAAGGTGTAGGGGTTGGTCTCTATAACCCTGACGGCAGTCCGCTCAATATTACTACTTACCGTCCAATTATAAATCCTACTACGCCAATTGGTCTGGGCTTACAAATAGTGCAGCTTGATGGCCAGACGCCGGAAGCAGGCAGTATTCAAAGTGCCATGACAATTGAGGTCGTGCGCCTCTGAAATAAAAACCGACTAAGTAAGCTTATCAGTTTTTTTGCATGAGAAAATTATTATGAAAAAAATGGCATTAAGCCTCGCTCTGGGTGCTACGCTTATTGCCGGTTCAATCCCGGCAGAAGCGCAGGACGACGGGCACGATATGGTTATCTATGGCCGGTTGCAAACCGCTGCAAGCGGCTGCACCGTATTAATGAGTAAATATGTACTCACGCTTCATCATGATGATGAAGGCTTACCTGTTCAGGGGAGCGATATTAACCCTTTCAATGCAGACGACCATGTTTATGTACAATTGGGTGGAAAAAACTGCGATGCCGATGAAGGCTATAAAAATATTGGCCTGAAATTCCTTGGGACTGCGGATAGCATTGAAGGAAACACTCTGGCGAATACGGATACAAGCAGTACTGCCGCACAGGGCGTTGGTATTCAACTCACCGATATGAAACATAATCTTATTACACCCAATGTGACGGTTGCAACTTTCCCGAGTGCAGATGAGAACGGAGAGGCAACCAATTTATCGGCTTCTTTCCCACTCTACCTTTCACTGGTGAACCTGAAAGGCCAGGAAGCTACGCCTGGTAATATTCAGACCAACCTGACGGTGCAGATCGAACGCCTTTAAAGCACGGTTTGGATTACTCAGTTAATCCAGGATCTCTATCGCTTATTAATAAGGATATAATAAATGAAAAAAGTATTATCAGGTCTGATAAGCGCGACGTTGCTTATGGCCAGCGCAGCACAGGCTACAGATATGGCCGCGAATATCGCAATTTCAGGCACGCTGAGACCGGCTGAGTTTTCCTGCAGCGTGGCGCTGAGCGAAAGCTCTGTTTCTATTCTGGAAAACTCAGATACGCTGATTAAGCAGGGTGATAATGCCACTTCTCCCCTTATTGTTCATGCCAGCGTTTATGGCGGAGCCGAATGCGACAAACTGGTGGAAGAAGGTAAAATTGCCTATAAATTCACCGGCGCTGCCGATGATGCTGATGGCACTGTGCTCACAAACTCTCTTAATGATGAAACGGCGGCAAAAGGCGTCGGGATCGGCATTTTTAACGAGCAGAATGAGCTTGTACCAGTAAATACAGGTCGAATTTCTGCGCAAGGAGGAGGCACCTTTGGCCTGCAAATGGTGCAGTTAAAAAATCAAGAGGCGGTTGCGGGTAATATTAACAGTACAGTTACGGTACAAATTGAAAGACTGTAAACACACTATGCCTGTCTCTGACAGGCATTTTTTTACTGAGGATAGCCGGGCAAACAGGTTATTAACCCCAGCCGAAACTATAGTTTTTTACAACAAGCTTTGTTATCGGTGCGTAATAAAAAACCACCTTATCTGTTAGCTATAACCAGGCCACCAACTGATTTGTATTCCCATTAATAAAACGCGCAATCTCTTTTTATAGAATTGAACTGAGAAACAGGCAATTAACAAGGAGGTGGCTGGCATAACTAAGCAGAGTGGCATTTGTTATATTTTTTCATCCATTTTTAAGGTGAGTAAAATGAAAAACAAACTTGTCGGTTTCGCGTTAATATCGTTTATTACTCTAAGTACGGCACATGCTGAAGATTCGAGTGCTGTCCTTTCTGTATCAGGGACAGTGACCTCAAGCACGACAGCGTGTCAGGTCACATTGAATAAAAGCAGCGTCAATCTTACTTCTGATATCAGTAATATGATTAAACAAGGGGATAAATCCACCTCTGTTACCCTACTTTCAATGTCGATTCAGGGTGTAGATAATAACTCCACCTGCGCCCAAAACCTTTGGGATGGCAAAGTGGCGGTCAGGTTCATTGGCACACACGATAATGCTGACGGCACTACATTTGCTAATACCACCACCGGCGAAGACGCCGCCCGTGGCGTCGGTATCGGTTTCTTTGAAACTAACAACACGCCTATTGATATTAATCAGCCCTATTTGCTGGGTGACAGATCTAACGTTGCTGTGAAATATTTAGGGTTACAGCTCGTTAAACTAAATGGTCAGACGGCGACACAAGGCAAAGTAACAGGTGATGTAACTTTCCAGATTGAACGGCTTTAATCAGCGCGGTACGCCCATCATTAAGGTGGGCGTTTTTGATGTTATGCATTTATGCAAACCATAAAGGTAGTCATAAACCGCAGGCTCAGCGTTGCGAAAAGCCATTTCACCAGACACCCCCCCAGGCTTTAACCATTTTACCCCATCCCCCAGTCATAACCCCTGCTATGAATGGATCATGCCAGTAGCCAGCCAGGTTTACGTCAGATAAAACCCTTTTTAATGTTTTTAATGATAGTGGCCTTAACTATGCAATCGTTTGCTTTTACCAGGCAGTCCGATAAAATGTCCGCTTTGCCACCGTGGGAATGCCGTTAATGTCCGTTAATACTCTGGAATCTGAGAAAGCGCAATCGGTTGCGCCCGCTCACAACAGTGAACTAATTTATCGTCTGGAAGACAGACCGCCATTGCCGCAAACGCTGTTCGCCGCCTGCCAGCATCTGCTGGCGATGTTCGTGGCGGTCATCACACCCGCGCTGTTGATTTGCCAGGCCCTCGGCTTACCGGCACAGGACACGCAGCATATTATCAGCATGTCGCTCTTCGCCTCCGGCGTGGCATCGATTATTCAGATTAAAGCCTGGGGGCCGGTGGGCTCCGGGCTGCTGTCCATTCAGGGCACCAGCTTTAACTTCGTCGCCCCGCTGATTATGGGCGGCACCGCTCTGAAAACCGGCGGAGCCGACGTACCGACGATGATGGCTGCGTTATTCGGCACACTCATGCTGGCAAGCTGCACTGAAATGGTCATCTCCCGTGTCCTGCATCTGGCGCGCCGTATTATTACACCGCTGGTGTCCGGCGTAGTGGTGATGATCATTGGTCTGTCGCTGATCCAGGTCGGCCTGACGTCCATCGGTGGCGGCTATGCGGCGATGAGCGATCACACCTTCGGCGCACCGAAAAACCTGCTGCTGGCAGGCGCGGTGCTGGCGGTAATCATTTTGCTCAATCGTCAGCGCAACCCGTACCTGCGCGTCGCATCTCTGGTGATAGCCATGGCCGTGGGCTATTTGCTGGCGTGGGGCATGGATATGCTGCCTGCGAACAGCACGCCCGCCAACAATGCGCTGATTATGGTGCCAACGCCGCTCTACTATGGCCTCGGCATCGACTGGAGTCTCCTGGTGCCGCTGATGCTGGTCTTTATGATCACCTCGCTGGAAACTATCGGTGATATCACGGCCACCTCTGACGTGTCCGAACAGCCTGTCTCCGGCCCGCTGTATATGAAACGCCTCAAGGGCGGCGTACTGGCGAACGGCCTGAACTCATTTGTCTCCGCCGTGTTTAACACCTTCCCGAACTCCTGTTTCGGGCAGAACAACGGCGTCATCCAGCTCACCGGCGTTGCCAGCCGCTATGTCGGTTTTGTGGTGGCGCTGATGCTGATTGTGCTGGGCCTGTTCCCAGCGGTCAGCGGTTTTGTGCAGCATATTCCGGAGCCGGTGCTGGGCGGTGCGACCATCGTGATGTTCGGCACCATCGCCGCGTCCGGCGTGCGTATCGTCTCCCGCGAGCCGTTAAACCGCCGGGCTATCATGATTATCGCGCTGTCGCTGGCGGTCGGTCTTGGCGTCTCGCAGCAGCCCCTGATCCTGCAATTTGCCCCGGACTGGGTGAAAAACCTGCTCTCCTCCGGTATCGCCGCGGGCGGCATCACCGCCATTGTGCTGAATCTGATTTTCCCGCCGGAAAAACAGACCGACGCCTGATCCCTTGCCGATGGCGGCGCCCCGCTGCCATCGCAGACACCTTCGTTGACAATCCCCGCCTTGAGCAATTCGCCTGAATAGTGCATAAATCCATCATCGGAAGTTCACAGGATGGAAGACAATGAAATTTCTCGGAAAGCTCATCATTGCGCTGATCGTTGCCGTTCTGCTGATTCTGCTCGCGCTGTACGCGCTGTTGCAAACGCGCTGGGGCGCGGGCTGGCTCACCGGCTGGGTGAACCAGCACAGCGGCTATCACATCACCTTTGATGAAATGGACCACAGCTTTTCCGCGCCTTCGCATCTGGTGCTGAAAAACGTCACGTTCGGGCGCAGCGGGCAGCCCGCCACGCTGGTGGCGCAAAAGGTGGATATCGGCCTGAGCAGCCGTCAGGTCACCGAGCCAATGCATGTCGATACCATTTTGCTCTATAAGGGCACGCTGAATTTATCGCCGTCCACCGCACCGCTACCCTTTCGCGCCGACCGCCTCCAGCTAAGCGATATGGCGTTTAACAGCCCGAAAACGGGCTGGGATCTCAGCGCGCAGCGCGTGAATGGCGGTATCAGTCCGTGGCTGCCTGAAGCCGGGAAAATTCTTGGCAGCAAAGCGGACATCGCACTGAGCGCAGGCTCGCTGACGCTCAACGGCATGCCCGCCAGCAATGTGCTGGTGCAGGGCGAAATCAATAATAATGAAGTGGCTATCACCAATCTCGGTGCCGATATCGCTCGCGGCGCGCTCACCGGCAACGCCCGACGTCTGGCCAACGGCGGCTGGATAGTGGATACCCTGCGCTTGAGCGAAATCCGCCTGCAAACCGATAAATCGGTCAGCGATTTTTTAAAACCGCTGACAACGCTGCCCTCGCTGGCGCTGGGACGTGTCGATATCACCGACGCGCGGCTCGAAGGGCCCGGTTGGGCAGCGACCGATCTGGATATCAGCCTGCGTAACCTGACGCTTGCCAACGGCAGCTGGCAGAGCGACGACGGGCGGGTGTCGATGAACGCCAGCGAAGTGGTTTATGGCTCGCTGCATTTTCTCGATCCTATCGTTAACGCCGATCTGTCAGCGCAGGGCGTGGCGCTGCGTCAGTTCAGCTCGCGCTGGGAGGGCGGCATGGTGAGAACGTCCGGCAACTGGCTGCGTGCAGGCAACGCGCTGACGCTTGACGAGCTGGCGCTGGCCGGGCTGGAATACACGCTGCCCGCCGACTGGAAAAAACGCTGGCAGGAGAAATTACCCGCGTGGCTACAGACCGTGACGGTGAAAAAGCTCTCTGGCAGCCGCAACCTGATTATCGATATCGATCCGCAGTGGCCCTTTCAGCTCACCGCGCTGGACGCATGGGGCAATAATCTGCAACTGGCGCGTAACGGTGAATGGGGGATCTGGGGCGGCAACGCCACGCTGAACGCCGCCGCCGCGACGTTTAACCGCGTTGACGTGCGCCGTCCGTCACTGACGCTGAATGCGAACCCGTCCACTATTGCGATTGGCGAGCTGAGCGCCTTTGCAGGCCAGGGGATGTTGCAGGCCACCGCGACGATCTCTCAGTTGCCGCAGCGTATGACGACGCTCAGTCTGAATGGCCGCGCAGTGCCGGTAAACGTTTTGCATCAATGGGGATGGCCGCAGCTATCGCTGGAGGGTGACGGTAATATCCAGCTTACCGCAAGCGGCAGCCTGGCCGCAGATGCGCCGCTGCGCCCGAGCGTCAACGGCCAGCTCCAGGCGACAGGCGCCAACGGGCAGCAGGTGCAGCAAACGATGCAAAACGGCGTCGTGCCGGGGACGTAATGCCGTGGTAAAACGGGCAGGTGCGCTTCATGACCTGCCCGACTAAACATACCTCAACGCAATCGCAGAGTGGGACAATCCGCGCGCCCCCTATTCCTCCTCGTTACCGCCCTCTTCCAGCGGCCCGAAGGGTTTGGCGGGCAATACGATGTAAATACCTTCAAACACCGCGCCGGGAGTATCGTCGCCCGACAGCTCTACCTGCAACTGCACGCGCGCTTTACGGCCCCGCGCGAGACGATCCAGATCGCCGCTCAACGAACCTAAATCGGCCACGGCGCCCGGCTTGCCGGTGATCGGTCGGCTATAGCGAATATGCGCGTCGGCCAGAATAATGGTGCCGCCGAGGTGGCGCTCACGCAGCATCAGCCAGATAAGCCCCCAGCCGGTCAGCGTCGCCAGCGAAAACAGGCTGCCGGCAAACAGCGTATGGTGCGGGTTCTGGTTGCCGGTCTCCGGCATCGTAGTGATAAATTTCTGTCCGGTATATTGCAGGATACGCACGCCCATCTTCTCGCTGAGCGGAATATGCTGATACCACGCCTGTTGCAGCTGGGCGCACCAGTCGGCGCGATGCAGGATGTCATCCAGCGAGGCTATCGGTTTAATCATCAGGAAGTGACGCAGCGGGGTGGTTTGCGGCGTGGTGATCTCGCCCTCGTTCACAAAACCCAGTTTCGCGAAAAACTCCACCGCGTCCTCGCGCGCGCTACAGACCACGCGTTTCACCCCCTCCTGCCGCGCGACCGACTCCAGCGTCATTGCCACCAGCGTGCCGAGGCCTTTTTCCTGCACCGCCGGGTCGACCGCCATAAAGCGAATCGATCCTTCGTTATCGGCGTTGATATAGAGGCGTCCGATGGCGACCGGATTACCCTCTTCATCCACCACCATCTGATGATGGGCCATCGCATCGTAAGCGTCGCGCTCGGAGCCTTTCGGCTGATGCAGCGGCTTACGCAGCATCTCCCAGCGGAACTGGTAGTAACGCTCAAGTTCTTCTTCTGTTTCGGGTACACGAAGGTGATACATAGCGGTACTCTCTCTTGTTGTCCGCGGCCATGCGGGCATCTGGTTCATATCTGCAACCAGAAGGTCACGGGGCCGTCATTAGTCAGCGAGACCTGCATATCAGCGGCGAAACGCCCGGTTTCGGTCGTGATGCCCGTCGCCCGGCAGCGGCTGACGAAATGCTCGTAAAGGGCTTCTGCCTGCTCAGGCGGCGCGCCGCGCGAAAAGCTCGGGCGCAGCCCTTTTTCCGTATCCGCAGGCAGCGTAAATTGCGACACCACCAGCACGCTGCCGCCCGCCTGCTGCACGTTCAGGTTCATTTTGCCCTGCTCATCGCTGAAGATGCGATAACCCAGCACGCGCTCGCACAGTCGGTTCGCTTTCTGCTCGTCGTCTTCTTTTTCGACACCCAACAGTACTAAAAGTCCCGGCCCGATTTCACCCGTCACTTCTTCCCCTACGCGCACGCTGGCGTGGGTCACACGTTGAATTAATGCAATCATACTGGTTCAGCTTCTTCTCTGGCGGCTTGTCGTAATTTGCGGTAATCCCCGAGAGTGACAGTAATTTCTGCCCCAAGCAAGACTATGCACCAGGTCCAGTAGACCCAGACAAAGAGGATAGGGATCACCGCCAGCACGCCATAAATCAGCTGATAAGAAGGGAACATGGTGATGTAAAGCGCGAACCCTTTTTTTCCGAGTTCAAACAGCAGCGCCGCCACCAGCGAACCTGCCAGCGCGTCACGGCCCGGCACGCGTGTCGTGGGCACCACGCTGTAAAGCAGCCAGAACGACAGCCACGACAGCAGCAGCGGAAAAATACGTAGTACTTCGTCGATCATCGTCGTAAAGCCGCTCGCCCAGCGCAGCGACAGCAGATAGGAGCTTATCACCAGACTCGCGCCCGCCAGCAACGGACCGAGGGTCAAAATCATCCAGTAAACGGCGAAAGAATAGACCTTCGGGCGTTTGCGCGTGCTGCGCCAGATGGTATTAAGCGCGCTGTCGATGGCGTACATCAGCAGCAGCGAGGTGACAATCAACCCAAGCGCGCCGACGGCCGTCATCTTGCTGGAGTTAGCAACAAACTGCTCGATATAGCGCTGAATAATATCACCCGTGGCGGGCATAAAATTGGCAAACACAAAATGGCGCAACTGAAGGCTGACGTCAGAAAACATCGGAAACGCGGCGAACAGCGCAAAGATCACCGCCACAAACGGCACAAGCGACAGCAGCGACACATACGCCAGGTTACCGGCGAGCGTCGTCATATTGTCTTCGTCGATCCGGCTCCACAGCAACTTAAGCCAGGCGATCAGCGGCCCGGTACGGCGGGCCGCTTTTTGATGAACGGATTTTAACATGCAGACTTCGCGAAATAGTTCGGTACGGTTTTACGGTCAGTCACCAAAATACTGGTAATGCCCGCTTTACGCGCGCCATCGATGTTCGCCTCGTTATCATCGAAAAACACGGCGTCGCGGGCGCTAAAGCCTTCCTGCTCCAGCACTTTCTGGAAGATTTCCGGCTCCGGCTTACGCATGCCCATCTCCTGGGAGAGATAAATCGTGTCGGCGGCGGCGCGCACTTCCGGATACTGTTCCGGCCAGTACGTGGTATGCAGCCGGTTAGTGTTGGAGAGCACCACCACGCGATGCCCCTGCTCGCGCAGTTGCTGCATGATGGTTATGACTTCCGGGCGCAGCCCGACGAATACCGCCTGCCAGCCGGTGGAGAACTGTTCGAAGCTTAACGGTAAGGCCATCTCATCGCATAACGCCTTCGCGAAATCCTCGTCGCTCAGCTCGCCGCGCTCGTGCTGATAAAAAGGTTCGCCCATGGAGAAACTTTGCCGCAGGTTCGCCAGCGGCACGCGGCTGAAATCACTCCAGACGCCCAGCACACGGTTAAAGTCGATATCTACAATGACATTACCTAAATCAAAGATATACAGCATGACTCTCTCTCCTTTTGGGCCATGGAAAGTTAACTGTAGCGAGAAAGGAGAACTTTGACTATGTGCGAACGCGCGGCTTTTGCATCGCACGCGCGTTGCGGTGAGCAATCAACGGTCGGTTTCGTCGTCGCTGTGCGGTAACTCCGCCTGCACCAGCTCGACCTGGTGCGCTTTTAAAACCCCGTTCAGCGAGGCGCCAGGTTGTTTATCGGTAAACAGCGCCGTGGCCTGCGACAGGTTGCCAATACTGACCGCCGCCGAGGCGTGATACTTCGTATGATCGGCCGCCAGTAAGATATGGCGCGAATGGGCCATCATGGCTTTCACCACGCTCGCCTCATTCACGTCAAATTCCAGCAGCTCGCCGTCGCTCTCAATAGCGCCCACGCTGGTTATCAGATAATCCGCACGAAACCCTTCGACAAACGATGCCGCGACGGGGCCGATGATGCCGCCATTGTGCGGGCGCAGCGTGCCGCCGGGCACCATCACTTCGAAGCGGCTGTTTTTATAGAGAATATGCGCCACGCGCAGGCTGTTGGTAATAATACGCAGATGGTTATGGTTCAGCAGCGCGCGTGCAATCTGCTCCACCGTGGTGCCGATGGTGATAAACAGCGTCGAGCCGTCCGGCACGTAATCGGCGATCGCCTGAGCGATCGCGATTTTCTCGTCGGTCATGGAGATTTCGCGCTGCTCAAAGGCGGTATTCACCACGCTGGAGGCGCGTCCCGCGCCGCCGTGATGCCGGGTAATGAGGCCCTGATCGCTTAGCTTGCGAATATCGCGCCGCACCGTCTGGGTGGAAACCTCCAGCAACTGCGCCAGTTCGTCGATATTCATATACCCCCGCTCGGCGATAAGCCCGATCAACTGATCGTGGCGCGGGTTGCCCGTCACTCCGGTAAGGCTCATGAACGATCCCCTTAAAATCATTGCTCGCCCGGCATTTTATACAAAAAGTGACAGAAAAGAGCGGGTTTGATCACAGTCAGGGATGCCAGCGCGCCCGCCGGGGCGAGTGCATTTCAGCGCGGCGGCAGCGCTCGCAAAACGCACCGCCTCCTGCGGTGACGCGCGCTGCGCGAGCATGACCGCCAGCGCGCCGTGAAACACATCGCCCGCGCCGGTGGTATCCATCACCTCAACCGTAAATCCCGGCTGGTGGCGCAGCGTTGCGTTTTCTTCCAGCCACAGGCAACCCTCTTTACCGAGCGTGACGTAAACCTGCCCATTTGTGAGCGTTTTTGTCATTTTCAGCCCATCTTCAGGGCCGACGCCGGGCGCGAGACGCGCAAGGCCCGGCGCGGAAAATGCCGCGTGATCGCTTAAGGCCACCAGAGGACGGATATCCTGCGGCGTGACATCGGCGTCCAGCAGCGTCATTACGCCTGCGCGGCGCGCCTGCGTTAACGCGCGCAGCGCGCCGTCGTGCCAGCGTACATCCGCCAGAACGGCATCGTACTGGCTGAAATCGATAGCCCCCAGCCAGGCGGCGTCATCAGGTAAATCAGGGCTCGGATAGTTCACAATCACCCGCTCGCCTGCGGCATCCACCAGAATCGCCGACTGCGACGAACGCGCGCCCGCCACCTGACGCACCTGCGCGGTGTTTACGCCAAAGGATGCCAGCTCCGCCAGCAGTTGCCCGCCCGTCGCGTCATCCCCTACACGGCCAATAAAGTCCACCTGCGCGCCGAGGCGCGCTGCCGCTACGGCCGCCGTCGCCGCCGGACCGCCCCCCACTTCTCGGTAGTGCTGCGCCACATATTTGCCGCCCTCGTGCGGCAGGGCGTCCAGCGTATAAATGCGATCCTGTACGGCGATACCCACACACGCGATGCGAACCATAGCGTCCTCTCTGTTAGCGCTTAAGGCGGGCCGACGCCCGCCGCTGTTCCTGCCATTCACCATAGCGGCATTTTAATTTTCCCGGATCTTAAAAAAGTGATAGCTGTCAATTTTTTGACTTTAAATTACAAATACGCTCATAAACAGACAGAAATAATCCATGATATATGACAAAACTGACACACCCGAATTTACTCTCACAGGAGCATGTTATGGCGACGATTGCGTTTATCGGACTGGGGCAAATGGGCGCGCCGATGGCGGCGAACCTGCTGCGTCACGGCCACCGATTGCAGGTTTGCGATGTGAATCAATCAGCGGTGGAGACGCTGACCGCCCAGGGCGCGGTGGCATGCGCCACACCCGCAGCCGCTACCGAAAAGGCGGAATTTGTCATCACCATGCTCCCAAACGGCGATCTGGTGCGTGATGTGCTCCTGGGCGAACAAGGCGTCTGCAAGACGCTTGCCCGCGACGCGCTGGTAATAGACATGTCCACTATCCACCCGTTGCAAACCGACAGGCTGATTCACGATCTCGCCGCCCGCGGCTTCAGCATGATGGACGTACCGGTGGGCCGCACGTCGGATCACGCGAAATCCGGCACGCTGTTATTACTGGCAGGCGGTACGCCGGAGCAAGTAACACGCGCCGAACCGGTGCTGATGGCTATGGGCTCGGAGCTTATCCGTGCAGGCGGGCCGGGTATGGGCATTCGCGTCAAACTTATCAACAACTACATGAGCATTGCGCTCAACGCCCTCTCTGCGGAAGCCGCCGTGCTGTGTGAGGCGCTGGGCCTCTCCTTCGACGTGGCCCTTCAGGTAATGAGCGGCACACCCGCCGGCAAAGGCCATTTCACTACGTCCTGGCCGAACAAAGTGCTTAAAGGCGATCTGTCGCCCACCTTCATGATTGACCTTGCCCATAAAGATTTAGGCATCGCGCTGGACGTGGCGAATCAACTCCACGTGCCGATGCCGCTGGGCGCCGCGTCGCGCGAAGTCTACAACCAGGCGCGCGCCTGCGGACGCGGGCGTCAGGACTGGTCCGCCATTTTAGAACAGGTGCGCGTCAGCGCCGGGCTGACGCCCCGCCAGGCCACGCTTTGATATCTCCCTTTAAGGAAACCACGATGGAAAATGACACCCTGAAAGACATTGCCCGCCCGTCCGGCGGCTTCGCCATGCTGGCGGTGGATCAACGCGAAGCGATGCGGCTGATGTTCGCGGCCGCAGGCGCCGCCTCGCCGGTGGCGGATTCGGTACTCACCGATTTTAAGATCAACGCGGCGCGCATACTTTCGCCTTACGCCTCCGCCATTCTGGTAGACCGACAGTTTTGCTACCCGCAGGTGGTGGAGCAGAACGCCATCGCCGACAGTTGCGCGATGATCGTCGCCGCCGACCACTTTATCCCGGGCAACGGTATTCCCGTCGACAGCGTGACCCTTGATGAGAGCATCGACGCGCAGGCAGTGCGCCAGCATGGCGGTAAAGCGCTAAAACTGCTGGTGCTCTGGCGCAGCGATGAAGATCCCGGGCAACGTCTCGCGATGGTGAAAGCTTTTAATGAGAAATGTCACGCCCAGGGGCTGCTGAGCATTATCGAGCCGGTGGTACGCCCGCCACGCCGCGGCGATAAATTCGACCGCGAGCAGGCGATTGTCGAAGCGGCCAAAGAATTAGGCGACAGCGGGGCCGATCTTTATAAAGTCGAAATGCCGCTTGGCGGTCGCGGCGATGCGCAGGCGTTGCTCGGCGCGTCGCAGAAGCTAAACGACCAGATCAATATGCCGTGGGTGATCCTCTCCTCCGGCGTGGATGAAAAACTCTTTCCGCGCGCCGTGCGGATAGCGATGAGCGCGGGCGCCAGCGGTTTTCTTGCCGGACGCGCCGTCTGGTCGTCAGTCGTCGGCCTGCCGGATAGCGAAATGATGCTGCGCGACATCGCCCTGCCGAAACTGCGCCGTTTAGGCGAAGTGGTTGATGAAATGATGGCTCGCCGCTGACAGGAGAAGAAATCATGAAATGGTTTAACACGCTGAGCCATCATCGCTGGCTGGAACAGGAAACCGACCGTATTTTCGCGTTTGGCCGTAACGCCGCCGTACCCACCGGGTTCGGCTGGCTCTGTAATAACGGTCAGGTGAAAGAAGAGATGGGCACGCATCTGTGGATAACCGCCCGCATGCTGCATGTCTATTCCGTCGCCGCCCTGATGGGCCGCCCCGGCGCATACGCGCTGGTGGAGCACGGCATCAACGCCTTGAACGGGCCGCTTCGCGACAAACAGCACGGCGGCTGGTACGCCTGCGTTAACGATAACGGCGTGATGGACGCCACCAAGCAGGGCTATCAGCATTTTTTCGTGCTGCTCGGCGCGGCCAGCGCCGTCACTACCGGTCACCCTGCCGCCCGCGCGCTGCTTGATGACGCCATCGCCGTGATTGAGAAATATTTCTGGAGCGAAGAAGAGCGGATGTGCCTGGAGTCGTGGGACGAAGCCTTCACCGAAACGGAAAACTACCGCGGCGGCAACGCCAATATGCACGCCGTCGAGGCGTTCCTGATTGTCTATGACGTGACGCAGGATCGTAAATGGCTGGAACGCGCGCAACGCATCGCCTCGGTCATCATTCACGACGTCGCCCGCAAAGGCGACTACCGCGTCAACGAGCATTTCGATACCCGCTGGAACCCGATTCGCGATTACAACAAGGAGAACCCGGCTCACCGGTTCCGCGCCTATGGCGGCACGCCGGGCCACTGGATCGAATGGGCGCGTCTGATGCTGCATCTGCGCGCCGCGCTGGAAGCGCGCGGCGAGGCGGCGCCGGAATGGCTGCTGGAAGATGCCAAAGGGTTGTTCCACGCCACTATTCGCGACGCCTGGGCGCCGGACGGCGCGGATGGATTTGTTTATTCCGTGGACTGGGACGGCACGCCTATCGTTCGCGAACGCGTGCGCTGGCCGATTGTAGAAGCGATGGGCACCGCGTACGCGCTCTACAGCGTGACTCACGAGGCGCAGTACGAAGCCTGGTATCAGACATGGTGGGACTATTGCATGAAGTACCTGATGGATTACGAAAACGGCTCATGGTGGCAGGAGCTCGATGAGAACAATCAGGTCACCACCAAAGTCTGGGATGGCAAACAGGATATCTACCATCTGCTGCACTGCCTGGTTATTCCTCGCCTGCCGCTCGCGCCGGGCTTAGCGCCTGCGGTCGCCGCCGGGCTGCTGGATGTCAACGCCCGCCAGTAAGGTTTAGCCGGAAAAGCGAAGCGCCATCCGGCAAACAACATTAAGGACTGACTTTTATGCGTACCCTACAAAATATAACGCTGATAACAACAGAACATGGCTTTTCACTGACGTACCAGGACCGCCAAATCTTACGCCACTCTCCTGACGCGCCCTGCCTGTGGGCGGGCGCGGGTGAAGCGGATATCGAGATGTTTCGCGGCAACTTCAGCATTAAAGACAAGCTGAACGAGAAAATTGCCCTTACCGGGGCAGAAATAAGTGAATCCACCGACGGCTGGCGCGTGCATTTCAGCCGCGGCGATACCGTGCGCGCCACTCTGCATATCGGTGCGGATGACAGCGGCCGCCTGACGCTCCGTTTGCAAAACGACGATAGTCGCCATAACCGCCTTTGGTTGCGACTGGCGGCGAAGCCGGAGGATCATATTTATGGCTGCGGCGAGCAGTTTTCTTATTTCGATCTGCGCGGCAAACCGTTTCCGCTGTGGACCAGCGAACAGGGTGTGGGCCGCAACAAGCAGAGCCACGTTACCTGGCTTGCCGACTGCAAAGAAAACGCGGGCGGCGATTATTACTGGACCTTCTTTCCGCAGCCAACTTTTGTCAGTACCCAGAAGTACTACTGCCACGTCGATAACAGCGGCTATATGAATTTCGATTTCAGCGCGCCGGATTATCACGAACTGGCGTTCTGGGAAGATAACGCGACAATCCGCTTCGAATGCGCGCCATCTTATATCGAACTGCTGGAAAAACTGACCGCGCTGCTGGGTCGACAGCCGGAACTGCCGGACTGGATCTACGATGGCGTGACGCTCGGTATTCAGGGCGGCACTGAGGTGTGCCAGCAGAAGCTTGATGTGATGCGCCGCGGCGGGGTCAAAGTCAACGGCATCTGGGCGCAGGACTGGTCCGGCATTCGCATGACCTCGTTCGGCAAGCGCGTGATGTGGAACTGGAAATGGAATCAGGAACTCTACCCGCAACTGGATACGCGCATTCAGCAGTGGAAACGCGAAGGCGTGCAGTTTCTCTCCTACATCAACCCGTACGTCGCCAGCGACAGAGATCTCTGCGAAGAGGCGGCAGCGCGTGGCTATCTCACCAAAGATGCGCAGGGCCAGGATTATCACGTCGAGTTCGGCGAGTTTTACGCGGGCGTGGTCGACCTGACCAACCCGGAGGCGTACGCCTGGTATAAAGACGTCATTAAAAAACAGCTGATCGAGCTGGGTTGCGGCGGCTGGATGGCGGATTTCGGCGAATATTTGCCAACCGACACACACCTGCATAACGGCGTCAGCGCTGAGATTATGCATAACGCCTGGCCCGCGCTGTGGGCAAAGTGTAACTACGAAGCGCTGCAGGAGACGGGCAAACTCGGCGAGGTACTGTTCTTTATGCGCGCCGGTTATACCGGCAGCCAGAAATATTCGACGATGATGTGGGCGGGCGATCAGAACGTCGACTGGAGCCTCGACGACGGGCTTGCCTCCGTGGTGCCGGCGGCGCTGTCGCTGGCGATGTCCGGTCATGGCCTGCACCACAGCGACATCGGCGGCTATACCACGCTGTTTGATATGAAGCGCAGCAAAGAACTGCTGCTGCGCTGGTGCGATTTCAGCGCCTTCACGCCGATGATGCGCACCCATGAGGGCAACCGTCCGGGCGATAACTGGCAATTCGACGGTGATGCCGAAACGATTGCGCATTTTGCCCGAATGACGACCATCTTCACCACGCTCAAGCCATACATCAGGCAGGCGGTGGCGCAGAACGCCAGCAGCGGCCTGCCGGTGATGCGTCCGCTATTTCTGCATTACGAACACGAGCCGCGGGCTTACAGCCTTAAATACCAGTATCTGTTTGGCCGCGATCTGCTGGTGGCGCCCGTTTATGAAGAGGGACGACACGACTGGACGCTCTGGCTGCCGGAAGACAGCTGGATCAACGCGTGGACCGGGGAGGCGTGCGGCGGCGGTGACGTAACCGTGGATGCGCCGCTCGGCAAGCCGCCGGTGTTCTACCGCGCACAAAGCGAATGGGCGTCGCTGTTCGCCACGCTGCGTCACATCTGATGAGGCTCGCCCGCAGGGCCTCTGCGGGCGCAAGGAGAACCGTGATGAGTCACACCACAACCGCGCCGGGCGGCGATCCGGCGACCCTGCGTTTGCCGTTTAAAGAGAAAGTCGCGTATGGCATGGGCGACCTGGGCTCGAATATTCTGCTGGATATCGGCACGCTGTATCTTCTGAAGTTTTACACCGATGTGCTGGGGCTGCCGGGCACTTATGGCGGTATTATCTTTCTGATCGCCAAGTTTTTTACTGCCTTTACCGATATGGGCACCGGCGTGATGCTTGACTCCCGCCGCCGTATCGGGCCGAAGGGAAAATTCCGGCCGTTTGTGCTGTACGCCGCCTTCCCGGTGACGCTGCTGGCTATCGCGAATTTTGTCGGCACGCCGTTTGAGATGACCGGCAAAGCAGTCATGGCGACGGTGCTGTTTATGCTCTACGGGCTGTTTTTCAGCATGATGAACTGCTCGTACGGCGCGATGGTGCCCGCCATTACCAAAAACCCGAACGAGCGCGCGTCGCTTGCCGCATGGCGCCAGGGCGGCGCGACGCTCGGGCTGCTGCTCTGCACCGTGGGTTTTGTACCCGTGATGAACCTCATTGAGGGCAACCCGCAGCTCAGTTATGTTTTCGCCGCCACGCTGTTCTCGCTGTTCGGCCTGCTGTTTATGTGGTGGTGCTATGCGGGTACGCGCGAGCGGTATGTCGAAACCGGCGCTGCCAGCCCGGCGCAAAAGCCGGGGCTGTTGCAGTCGTTTCGCGCCATCGCTGGCAACCGCCCGCTGTTTGTACTGTGCATCGCTAATCTCTGCACGCTCGGCGCATTTAACATCAAGCTCGCCATTCAGGTCTATTACACCCAGTACGTACTCAACGATCCGATTCTGCTGTCGTATATGGGCTTTTTCAGCATGGGCTGCATTTTTATCGGCGTGCTCCTGATGCCGGGCGCGGTGCGCCGTTTCGGCAAGAAAAAGGTCTATCTCGGCGGTCTGCTTCTCTGGGCGGTGGGCGATGTGCTCAACTACGCCTTCGGCAGCGGATCGGTGAGCTTTGTGGCGTTTTCCTGCCTGGCGTTTTTCGGCTCCGCATTTGTGAATAGCCTGAACTGGGCGCTGGTCTCCGACACGGTGGAATATGGCGAGTGGCGCACCGGCGTACGCTCGGAAGGCACGGTCTACACCGGCTTTACGTTCTTTCGCAAAGTCTCCCAGGCGCTGGCCGGGTTTTTCCCTGGCCTGATGCTGACGCAGATTGGCTATGTCCCGAACGTGGCGCAGTCCGTTACGACGATTGAGGGCCTGCGCGAGCTGATTTTTATCTGGCCGTGCGTGCTGGCGGTAATAACGATTATCGCGATGGGCTGCTTCTACAACCTTAACGAGAAGATGTACGTGCGGATTGTGGATGAACTGGAAAACCGTAAGCGGGCGTTTTCGCCTGGCGCGTAACCCTGACGGCGCTCGCGTCGTTCGGCGCGGGCCTGTGCTTTGAGGATCGGCTATGACGGCATTCACGAATCAGGACCCGCTGACGCTCCGCCTGAGCCTGCGGGAAAAATTGTCTTACGGCATGGGCGATTTCGGCTCCAACCTGATGCTGTGTATCGGGACGCTGTATCTTCTGAAGTTTTATACCGATGAACTGCATCTGCCCGCCTTTTACGGCGGCGTGATTTTCCTGGTGGCGAAGTTTTTCACGGCGCTGACCGATATGCTGACCGGCGTGCTGGTGGACTCACGACGCGCGCCCGGCCCGCGCGGCAAATTCCGGCCCTTTATTCTGTTCGCCTCGTTTCCGGTGGCGCTGGTGGCGACGGCGCAATTTGTCGCCAACGATCTGCCGCTGACCATGAAAACCGCGCTCGCTACGGTGCTGTTTATGCTCTTCGGCCTGTTTTACAGCCTGATGAACTGCGCTTATGGCGCGATGGTGCCCGCCATCACTAAAAACCCGCAGGAGCGCGCGCATCTCGCCGCCTGGCGGCAGGGCGGCGCGACGCTTGGACTGCTGCTCTGCACGGTCGGCTTTATGCCAATCCAGTCGCTGTTTACGGCGCGTCCGGCGACGGGCTACCTGGTCGCGGCGCTGCTTTTCGCCGGCGTCGGGCTTATCAGCATGGGGTGCTGTTACCGCGGCGTGCGCGAGCGTTATGTAGAAGTGGTGCCCGCCGGGCATAAGCCGGGCATGCTGAAATCCTTTTGCGCGATTTTCCAGAACCCGCCGCTGCTGGTGCTGTGTATCGCCAATCTCTGTACGCTGGCGGCGTTTAATATCAAGCTCGCCATCCAGGTCTATTACACGCAATACGTGCTCAACGATGTGCATCTGCTGTCGTGGATGGGATTGTTCAGCATGGGCTGCATTCTGGTCGGCGTCTTTTTGGTGCCGGGCGCGGTGAAACGCTTTGGTAAGAAACGGGTCTATCTCGGCGGGCTCGCGCTCTGGGCCGCTGGCGATATTTTTAACTACCTGTGGGGCGCGACGTCGCTGAGCTTCGTACTGTTTTCGTGCATGGCGTTTTTTGGCACCGCGTTTGTGAACAGTCTGAACTGGGCGCTGGTGCCGGATACGGTGGATTACGGCGAGTGGAAAACCGGCATCCGCGCCGAAGGCTCGGTCTACACCGGTTATACGTTTTCGCGCAAGATTTCCGCGGCGCTGGCAGGGTTCCTGCCCGGCATTATGCTGACGCAAATCGGTTACGTGCCAAACGCGCTGCAAACCGCCGCGACGCTCGACGGGCTACGCCAGCTGATTTTCCTCTGGCCGTGCGGGCTGGCCATTATCGCCGCCCTGATTATGGGCCTGTTTTATAAGCTCAATGAAGCCCGCTTTGCGGTCATCATTGATGAGATAGCGAAGCGGAAAACAACGCCGCGCTACACGCCTGAAGCTGACCGTAAACCACCAGCGTCGGTAGCCCGCGCGCAACCATAAAAAAAGCCGCTGAAATTCAGCGGCTTTTTAGTCACGCAGGCGGCGTTAACGCCGGCCCGGTTTACGGATGCACCGTATTAGTCTTCTTTCGCACCGCGCATTGCGCGTTTACGATCGTTTTCCGTCAGGTGACGCTTACGGATACGTACAGACAGCGGAGTCACTTCGACCAGTTCGTCATCATCGATGAACTCGAGCGCCTGCTCCAGGGTCATCTTGATAGGCGGAACCAGAACCGTCGCTTCGTCCGTACCGGACGCACGCATGTTGGTCAGTTTCTTACCGGTCAGACAGTTAACCGTCAGGTCGTTAGAACGGCTGTGAATACCGATGATCTGGCCTTCATACACTTCCGCACCGTGACCCAGGAACAGCTTACCGCGATCCTGCAGACCGAACAGCGCGAACGCGACCGCTTTACCCTGACCGTTAGAGATCAGTACGCCATTGTTACGCTGGCCTACTTCGCCCGGACGAATATCGTCGTAGTGGCTGAAGGTGGAGTACAGCAGACCGGTACCGGAGGTCATGGTCATGAACTCAGAACGGAAGCCAATCAGGCCACGGCTTGGGATCACGTAGTCGAGACGTACGCGGCCTTTGCCGTCCGGATTCATGTTTTTCAGGTCGCCTTTACGCTCACCCAGCGCCTGCATCACAGAACCCTGGTGCTGTTCTTCGACGTCCAGCGTGACGTTTTCGAACGGCTCTTGTTTACGACCGTCGATTTCGCGGAAGATAACTTTCGGACGGGAAACCGCCAGTTCGAAACCTTCACGACGCATATTCTCGATAAGCACAGACAGGTGCAGTTCACCACGGCCAGAAACGCGGAACGCATCAGCGTCTTCGGTCTCTTCAACGCGCAGCGCAACGTTATGCACCAGCTCTTTGTTCAGACGGTCAAGGATCTGACGAGAGGTAACGTATTTACCTTCTTTACCGCAGAACGGCGACGTGTTGACGTTGAAGTACATAGAAACGGTCGGTTCGTCAACGGACAGCGCCGGCAGCGCTTCGACGTTCTGCGGGTCGCAGATGGTGTCGGAGATGTTCAGCTCGCCAAGACCGGTGATCGCGATGATATCGCCAGCTTCAGCCAGATCGGTATCGATACGCTCCAGGCCCAGGTGGCCCAGTACTTTACCGACTTTACCGTTACGGGTTTTGCCTTCGCTATCAATGATAGTGACCTGCTGGTTCGGCTTCACTTTACCGCGTTTGATGCGGCCGATGCCGATGACGCCAACGTAGTTGTTGTAGTCGAGCTGGGAGATCTGCATCTGCAGCGGGCCGTCGAGATCGACGTCCGGTGCCGGTACATGGTCAACAATCGCCTGGTACAGCGGGGTCATGTCTTCCGCCATGTCAGAGTGATCCAGACCTGCGATACCGTTCAGCGCGGAGGCGTAAACGATAGGGAAGTCCAGCTGCTCGTCAGTCGCGTCGAGGTTGACGAACAGGTCGAACACCTGATCCACAACCCAGTCAGGACGCGCGCCCGGACGGTCAACCTTGTTGATAACCACGATAGGTTTCAGGCCATGGGCAAATGCTTTCTTGGTCACGAAGCGCGTCTGCGGCATCGGGCCGTCAAAAGCATCAACCACCAGCAGCACGGAATCAACCATGGACATGACACGTTCAACTTCACCACCGAAGTCAGCGTGCCCAGGGGTATCAACGATGTTGATACGGTAATCATTCCATTTGATCGCGGTGTTTTTAGCGAGGATGGTAATCCCACGCTCTTTCTCCAAATCGTTGGAGTCCATCACGCGCTCTTGAGTTTCAGCACGTTCGTCGAACGTACCGGATTGCTGCAGCAGCTTGTCAACCAGGGTCGTTTTACCATGGTCAACGTGCGCAATGATGGCGATGTTACGCAATTTTTCGATCACAACTTTGCCTCAGGCATTAGAAATAGCGCGTTATTGTACACGTATTAATCGAAGGACTAAACAGGATCACAATCATCTGACGCAAACAAGTGTTGTCGCCAGGCTTTGTGATCCTTTTCACGCAGCGGTAAAAGGGCTATTAAACGTAAATTGCACCAACACAGTGCTTGTTTTTTACACACAGGCACTATATTGGTGCAATCTCTCCATCGTGGTGCAGCCCTTTTGCACTATGACGCGCATCATAGCGCCTTTTTGGGGGAATTTGAAAGTTGGCACAGATTTCGCTTTAAAGATTTCAGGGCGGCGACGCCAATTTTAATAAGTACTGAAGACCTCGTTACCACGACGACAATGACAAATCCGGGAGAGTTAAGTATGTCCGCTGAACACGTTCTGACGATGCTGAATGAACATGAAGTGAAGTTTGTGGATCTGCGCTTCACTGACACTAAAGGTAAAGAACAGCACGTCACCATCCCAGCCCACCAGGTGAACGCCGACTTCTTCGAAGAAGGTAAAATGTTCGATGGTTCCTCCATCGGTGGCTGGAAAGGCATCAATGAATCTGACATGGTGCTGATGCCGGACGCCTCCACCGCTGTCATTGACCCGTTCTACGAAGAACCGACCCTGATTATTCGTTGCGATATCCTCGAGCCGGGCACCATGCAGGGCTACGATCGCGACCCGCGTTCCATCGCCAAACGTGCGGAAGAGTACCTGCGCTCCACCGGCATCGCCGACACCGTACTGTTCGGGCCAGAGCCTGAATTCTTCCTGTTTGACGATATCCGTTTCGGCAGCTCCATCTCCGGCTCTCATGTCGCTATCGACGACATCGAAGGCGCATGGAACTCCTCCACCAAATACGAAGGCGGCAACAAAGGCCACCGTCCGGGCGTGAAAGGCGGTTACTTCCCGGTTCCGCCGGTCGACTCCTCGCAGGATATCCGTTCCGTAATGTGCCTGACGATGGAAGAGATGGGCCTGGTGGTTGAAGCTCACCACCACGAAGTGGCCACCGCCGGTCAGAACGAAGTGGCAACCCGCTTCAACACCATGACCAAAAAAGCGGACGAAATTCAGATCTACAAATATGTCGTGCATAACGTCGCGCACCGCTTCGGCAAAACCGCGACCTTTATGCCGAAACCGATGTTCGGCGATAACGGCTCCGGCATGCACTGCCATATGTCCCTGTCCAAGAACGGCACCAACCTGTTCTCTGGCGACAAATACGCAGGTCTGTCTGAGCAGGCGCTGTACTACATCGGCGGCGTTATCAAGCACGCGAAAGCCATCAACGCCCTGTCCAACCCGACCACCAACTCTTACAAGCGTCTGGTCCCGGGCTACGAAGCGCCAGTAATGCTGGCTTACTCCGCGCGTAACCGCTCCGCGTCCATCCGTATTCCGGTTGTCGCCTCTCCGAAAGCGCGTCGTATCGAAGTACGCTTCCCGGACCCGGCGGCTAACCCGTACCTGTGCTTCGCCGCTCTGTTGATGGCGGGTCTTGACGGTATCAAGAATAAGATCCACCCGGGCGAAGCGATGGACAAAAACCTGTATGACCTGCCGCCGGAAGAAGCGAAAGAGATCCCGCAGGTTGCCGGCTCTCTGGAAGAAGCCCTGCAGGCGCTGGATCAGGACCGCGAGTTCCTGACCGCAGGCGGCGTGTTCACCGACGACGCGATCGATGCTTACATCGCGCTGCGTATCGAAGAGAACGACCGTGTTCGCATGACGCCGCACCCGGTAGAGTTCGAACTGTACTACAGCGTTTAATGCTTTTTTGAAGTTGATAGCCAACGGATTTCAGGTTGTCGCCACTGCGTGAAATCCGTCACTGTTTTTTTGTTGCCGTGGAAACTTTAGCCCATCTTCGGATGGGCTTTTTTCACCACCCGAAACCGGTTTTAACGTCTTTTTCATCGTTAAAACGCTATACTGCACTAAAATGGTGCAAAACCTGGGGGACTGCTGGATGGCAACAGGCACGCTGCCCGATGCTGGGCAGATCCTTAACGCATTAATCAATAGCATTCTGCTGGTCGACGACGACCTGGCAGTGCATTACGCCAATCCGGCGGCGCAGCAGTTGCTCGCGCAAAGTTCACGTAAGCTCTACGGCACGCCGTTACCGGAGCTGCTGAGTTATTTTTCCCTCAATATCAGCCTGATGCAGGAGAGCCTGAACGCAGGCCAGGGATTTACAGATAACGAAGTTACGCTGGTGATCGACGGTCGCTCACACATTCTTTCCCTGACGGCGCAACGTCTGCCGGATGGCCTGATCCTGCTGGAAATGGCCCCGATGGATAATCAGCGGCGTTTAAGCCAGGAACAACTCCAGCATGCCCAGCAGGTCGCGGCGCGCGATCTGGTGCGCGGGCTGGCGCATGAAATTAAAAACCCGCTCGGCGGCCTGCGTGGCGCGGCACAGTTGCTCACCCGCGCGCTGCCCGATCCGTCGCTGACCGAGTACACCAAAGTCATTATCGAACAGGCCGACCGCCTGCGTAATCTGGTGGACCGTCTGTTAGGGCCGCAGCAGCCGGGTATGCACGTTACCGAGAGCATTCATAAAGTGGCCGAACGCGTGGTGAAGCTGGTGTCGATGGAGCTGCCGGAAAACGTTCGGCTTCTGCGCGATTACGACCCAAGCCTGCCGGAATTTACTCATGATCCGGACCAGATAGAACAGGTGTTGCTGAATATCGTCCGTAATGCCCTCCAGGCGCTGGGCGAAGAAGGCGGTGAGATCACCTTGCGCACCCGCACCGCGTTTCAGCTGACGCTGCACGGCGTGCGTTACCGCCTGGCGGCGCGCATCGATGTGGAAGACAACGGGCCGGGCATCCCGGCGCATCTGCAGGATACGCTGTTTTACCCGATGGTCAGCGGCCGCGAAGGCGGCACCGGGCTGGGGCTTTCTATCGCCCGGAACCTTATCGATCAGCATTCGGGAAAAATCGAATTTAACAGTTGGCCAGGCCATACCGAATTTTCGGTTTTCCTGCCTATTCGGAAATAGAGGTGATTATGCAACGAGGGATTGTCTGGATCGTCGATGACGATAGCTCCATTCGCTGGGTGCTTGAGCGCGCGCTCACCGGAGCAGGCTTAAGCTGCACCACCTTTGAGAGCGGCAACGAGGTGCTGGACGCACTGAGTACCAAAACCCCGGACGTGCTGCTGTCGGATATCCGTATGCCGGGTATGGACGGCCTGACGCTGCTCAAACAGATTAAACAGCGCCACCCGATGCTTCCGGTCATCATTATGACGGCGCATTCCGATCTCGACGCTGCCGTCAGCGCGTATCAGCAGGGCGCGTTTGATTATCTGCCGAAGCCGTTTGATATCGATGAGGCGGTGGCGCTGGTTGAGCGCGCCATCAGCCATTATCAGGAGCAACAACAGCCGCGTAGCGCGCAGGTGTTCGGCCCGACGACGGACATCATCGGCGAAGCGCCGGCGATGCAGGATGTGTTTCGCATTATCGGGCGTCTTTCCCGCTCGTCCATCAGCGTGCTGATTAACGGCGAGTCAGGCACCGGTAAAGAGCTGGTGGCACATGCGCTCCACCGTCACAGCCCGCGCGTCAAAGCGCCGTTTATCGCGCTGAATATGGCGGCTATTCCCAAAGACCTTATCGAATCGGAGCTGTTCGGGCATGAGAAAGGCGCGTTTACGGGCGCTAACCAGATTCGTCAGGGCCGTTTTGAACAGGCAGACGGCGGCACGCTGTTTCTCGATGAAATCGGCGATATGCCGCTTGATGTGCAAACCCGTCTGCTGCGTGTGCTGGCGGACGGCCAGTTTTACCGCGTCGGCGGCTATGCGCCGGTCAAAGTGGACGTGCGCATTATCGCCGCGACGCACCAGAACCTGGAGCTGCGCGTTCAGGAGGGGAAATTCCGTGAGGATTTATTCCACCGCCTGAATGTGATCCGCGTGCATCTGCCGCCGCTGCGCGAGCGCCGCGAGGATATTCCGCGCCTGGCGCGTCATTTCCTGCAGGTAGCGGCGCGCGAGCTGGGCGTTGAAGCCAAACTGTTGCACCCGGAAACCGAAGCGGCGCTGACGCGTCTCGCATGGCCCGGCAACGTGCGTCAGCTGGAAAACACCTGCCGCTGGCTGACCGTCATGGCCGCAGGCCAGGAAGTGTTGATTCAGGATTTGCCTGCCGAACTGTTTGAAACCAGCGTGCCGGACGCGCCTTCGCAGACGCTCCCGGAAAGCTGGGCGACGCTGCTGGCGCACTGGGCCGACCGGGCGCTGCGCTCCGGTCATCAAAACCTGCTTTCCGAAGCGCAGCCGGAGATGGAGCGTACGCTTCTTACCACGGCGCTGCGACATACGCAGGGACACAAACAGGAAGCGGCCCGCCTGCTGGGCTGGGGGCGCAACACCCTGACGCGTAAGCTGAAAGAGCTGGGTATGGAGTAACAGGACGTACTGTGTAAAAAAGCGTTGTCGCGTACAAATTGCTCTAATTTTATACTTTACTGTCCGCCAGGCTTGAGTATGATCGGGCGCGTTTATGGGGGGAGTTGTTATGCTGGAATCACTGATCCATATCGCCACGCAAAGCGCAGAGGCGGGCGCCGCCGCAGGCCATACGCCCCAGACGGCGATTGCCGCCCTGCTGTGCGCAGCGCTGGTAAACTTCTTTAGTTAAAAAAAGCGGGCCTGTGCCCGCTTTTTTTATATCACGCGAGAGAACTGCTGTAGCCGCGCCTTCTGGCGCAGATAGACGTCAAAGCACATGCAGATGTTACGAATAAGCAGCCGCCCTTTCGCCGTAACGTTAATTTCACGCGCGTTAACCTCCACCAGCCCGTCTTTCGCCAGCGGCGTCAGCAGTTGCAGATCCTCAGCGAAGTAGTCGGCAAAACGAAGCCCCCACGCCTTTTCGATCGCGGCGAAATCGAGCCGGAAATTACAGATCAGCGCTTTGATGACGTCGCGGCGGATGCAGTCGTCGCGCGTCAGCGCAAGCCCGCGCCACAGCGCATTGCCCTGTTCGTCCACCGCCTGATAGTAACGCTTAAGCTCTTTCTGGTTCTGCGCATAGCAATCGCCAATCATGCTGATGGCCGACACGCCCAGCCCCAGCAGGTCAGTGTCGCCCTGCGTGGTGTAACCCTGAAAGTTGCGATGCAGCACACCGTCGCGCTGGGCGATAGCCAGCTCGTCATCCGGCTTTGCGAAGTGATCCATGCCGATAAACTGATAACCTGCCTGGGTAAGCGACTGGATCGTCTGCTGCAGGATATCCAGCTTCTGCTGCGCGGAAGGCAGATCGGCCTCTTTGATTTTGCGCTGCGCGGCAAACAGGGTCGGCAAATGGGCGTAATTAAAGACGCTCAGGCGGTCCGGGTTGAGTTCCGCCACGCGTTGCAGCGTAAAGGCGAAGCTTTCAGGGGTCTGCTTCGGCAGGCCGTAGATTAAATCGATATTGGCTGATGTGAAGCCGACGTCGCGCGCGCGCTTAATGAGCGCAAAGATGAATGCTTCATCCTGCTCGCGGTTAACCAGCCGCTGTACCTCTTTATTGAAATCCTGCACGCCCATGCTGAGGCGGCGAAAACCTTCAGCGTAGAGGTGATCCAGCACGTCGAGTTCAATTTCGCGCGGGTCGACTTCAATCGAGATTTCGGCATCGTCGTTAAAGTGAAAATTTGCGCGTAACAGGCTCATCAGACGGCTGATTTGCGCCTTGCTGAGGTAAGTCGGCGTGCCGCCGCCCCAGTGGAGCTGGCTGACGCGACGTCCGGCGAAAAGCGGCGCGCGATGTACTATCTCCTGCTCCAGCATATCGAGGTACTGATCGGCCTTATGCTGCTGGCGGGTGACGATTTTATTGCAGCCGCAGAAGTAGCAGAGCTTGTGGCAGAAAGGGATATGGACGTAGAGCGAGAGCGGCCTGTCAGGATAGCGCGCGACCGCGCGGCTAAAATCGGCCTCGCCAAACGCCTCGGAAAACTCCAGCGCGGTGGGATACGAAGTATAGCGCGGTCCGGAATAGTTATATTTCTGGATAAGGGCCAGATCCCAGTCAATCACCTGCTCAGACATACTCACTCCTTCCGACGGTTTCGCCGACGCGTTCGGCGAACTGGCCCACCCGGATGGCGGGTGATAAGCCGGCTGCGCAGCCACTTCTGGCGCCGCGACAGCCGGTGTAGTTTAACGAATAACCACACCAGATAACATACTATCGGAAGGAGTATAAGCAGGACGGTTGGGCCCATCGGAAGGGTTAGTTACCGCCCTTGAGCAGACGCATCATATCTTCCTGCTGCTCTTCCTCTTCTTCGTCATCGTCGTAAGAGAGGCCGAGCTGCTGCATCAGTTCATCAATACGATCGAGACGGGAATCGACCCAGGCCTGATCCTCGGCGCTCAGGGTTTCGCCGCCTTCCAGGCGCTCCAGCAGCGCGTCCAGGCGCTCATCATTCTCCAGCATGTCCAGCTCTTCCTGCGGTGACAACATAGGTTTCTCACTTTTAGGTTGTTGGTGCTTCTGAGGCCTGGTGTCCTGAGCGTCGCTGACGCCAAGCGGAATCGGTTTTTTGCTGCCAATGCGCGGATCGTGCTGTTTTGACTGACTGGAGGATTTTCCGGACGCGCTGGCGCCCGTCGCGCGGCTGCCCGGCGCATGCCCGCGGTGCTTTTTATCGCGCTTACGGTCGCGCGCTTCCTGATTTAATTCTTCACGCGTTTTACGGCGAGCTTTAGCGGGGCCTTTGCCACGCACAGAGGATGAGGGTTGCTTCATGATTTATCGTCTTGGGCCGTTTTAAACAGTATAGAATTGCGGCGGAATCTAGCAGAAAGCAAGTAAAGAAAAAAGGCGACAGGTAAACCTGTCGCCTTTTTTCCTGACTTTTTAACCGGTCACCGGTATCCACCGTCCTGGTGCGCTTACAACCAACCCTGTTTTTCCTTCAGCCGACAACGCTCCGTGTCGTATTTCCTTATCCCTGTTAACGTCTCCGACGTTTACCGTCCTGGTATGCTGTGTGCTTCGTCACCCTGACGCTCCAGACCCCTCATCCTGAGTTATTATCCGTTGCGACACTCCGTTGTCCGTGAGGCTTACTTTACCAGCATGAACGGTGGGCTCAAGCCGTTAACGGCCTCAAATGTCTATTTTCGGACATTTCTGCAAGGTTAACCCACTGTTTTTACTTAAGTAAAACTTAAGGGTCGCTTTTTCAGGCAGCCAAAATCTCAACGCAGAACGGGCGAATCTCTTACACAACTCCCGGGCATTTTGTAAGCCAGCGGAGAGAACAACAGCCTTTTAGCCCTGTTCAGGTATAATCGCGGCTATTGCTTAAGCTTATCCTGACGGAGACGACCGTTTTGACTCAGTTGAACTATCAACAGACGCACTTTGTAACCAGCGCGCCGGATATTCGCCATCTTCCCGCCGACACTGGCATCGAAGTGGCTTTCGCTGGCCGCTCCAACGCCGGGAAATCGAGCGCGCTGAATACGCTCACCAATCAGAAAAGCCTGGCGCGTACCAGTAAAACGCCGGGACGCACGCAGCTTATCAACCTGTTCGAAGTGGCCGACGGCAAGCGCCTGGTAGACCTGCCCGGCTACGGCTATGCCGAAGTGCCGGAAGAGATGAAGCGCAAATGGCAGCGCGCGCTGGGGGAGTACCTGGAAAAACGCCTGTGCCTGAAAGGTCTGGTGGTGCTGATGGATATCCGTCACCCGCTAAAAGATCTCGACCAGCAGATGATCGAATGGGCTGTGGACAGCGATATTCCCGTTCTGGTGCTGCTGACCAAAGCCGATAAGCTGGCGAGCGGCGCGCGTAAAGCGCAGCTGAATCTGGTACGTGAAGCGGTCACCGCCTTTAACGGCGACGTGCAGGTAGAGGTGTTTTCTTCACTTAAGAAGATGGGCGTGGATAAACTGCGCGACAAGCTGGACAGCTGGTTTAACGGCCTGCCGCCGATGACCGAAGATAACGCTGCGCAAGAATAACCTTTCACCGGCGCGGGCCTGGCTCGCGCGTCTTTGTTCGAAATCTTTTTTAGACGCAATAAAAAACGCCCCAGTCATTTCTGACTGGGGCGGCTAAAATATTCAGCCAAATCCGATTACGTGAAGTAAAAGGTCTGAAAGATAGAACATCTTACCTCTGTACCCTACATCGCTAACTTTACCCTTTTTTTATGACGGGAAAAAGCACTTTTTGTAATTTCTTTTCATTCTTTACATAGCAATTTCTAATGATTATCACAAAAATCTATTAGTTATGTTGCTAAGTTACAAAAGCGCGTTCTCACCGTTCAGGGGTTAATGCGCCTGATCCCAGTTCTCGCCACTACCGACTTCCACCAGCAACGGCACGTCCAGTTTCATGCTGTTTTCCATCAGTTCATGGATTTTCTGCGACACCGCTTCGACATCATCTTTATGCACTTCAAACACCAGTTCATCATGCACCTGCATGATCATTTTCACGCGCGGCTGCTCTTTCTGCAGCCAGCCGTCGACCGCAATCATGGCGCGTTTGATGATATCCGCTGCGGTGCCCTGCATCGGCGCGTTAATCGCCGCGCGTTCCGCGCCTGCGCGCCTTGCTGCATTGCTGGCGTTGATATCCGGCAGATAGAGACGACGTCCATCCAGCGTTTCCACATAGCCCTGCTCTTTCGCCTGCTTGCGGGTGCGCTCCATATACTCCAGCACGCCGGGGTAGCGCTCGAAGTAGAGATCCATGTACTTCTGCGACTCTTTACGCGGGATATTCAGCTGGCGCGACAGCCCGAACGCGCTCATACCGTAGATGAGACCAAAGTTAATCGCCTTGGCGCTGCGGCGCTGCTCGTTAGAGACGCTGTCCAGCGGCAGGCCAAAGACTTCCGCCGCGGTTGCGCGGTGGATATCCTTGCCCTCGGCAAAAGCGCTAAGCAGCCCTTTGTCGCGCGACAGATGCGCCATAATGCGCAGCTCAATTTGCGAGTAGTCCGCAGAGACAATCACGTAATCCTCCGGCGCGATAAACGCCTGGCGAATGCGACGGCCTTCATCGTTACGCACCGGGATGTTTTGCAGGTTCGGGTCGGTAGAAGAGAGACGCCCGGTTGCGGTGACCGCCTGGTGATACGAGGTATGCACGCGGCCGGTTTTCGGGTTGATCATCTGCGGTAGCTTGTCGGTGTAGGTCGATTTCAGCTTCGCGAGCCCGCGGTATTGCAGAATGACTTTCGGCAAGGGGTAATCGAGCGCCAGCTCCTCCAGCACCTCTTCTGACGTGGACGGCGCGCCGCCCGGCGTTTTCTTCATCGGCTTGATACCCTGTTTTTCAAACAGAATGGTTTGCAGCTGTTTGGTAGAGGAGAGATTAAACGGCTCGCCGGCGATCTCATGGGCTTTTTGCTCAAGTTCAGCAAGCTTATGGGCAATCTCCTGCGAATGCGCGTGCAGCACCGCCGGATCGATTTTTACGCCATTACGCTCAATACGCGACAGCACCGGCACCAGCGGCATTTCGATATGTTCAAAGATATTCAGCGGGCCTTTGTGTTGCTGGAGTTTCGGCCACATTTTCAGGTGCAGCTGGAGCGTGACGTCCGCATCTTCCGCCGCATAGCGTCCGGCCTGTTCGAGATCTATCTGGTTGAACGTGAGCTGATTTTTGCCCTTGCCTGCGATCTGCTCAAACGTGATGGTGGTGTGCTTAAGCCAGCGGCTGGAGAGGCTGTCCATATCGTGGCGGCCAGAGACGCTGTCCAGCATGTAGGATTCCAGCATCGTGTCGAAGACGATACCGCGCAGCTCAATGCCGTAGTTCTGCAAAATGCCGCGGTCGAACTTCAGATTCTGGCCCACTTTCACCAGCTTTTCATCTTCGAGCAGCGGTTTTAGTAATTCGAGTACGCGATCGCGGGCGAGCTGGTCCGGCGCGTCCAGATAGTCATGCGCGACCGGAATGTAAGCCGCAAGGCCCGGCTCGGTGGCAAAGGAAATGCCGACCAGGTTGGCTGTCAGGTTATCAAGGCTGTCGGTTTCGGTATCAACCGCCACTACCGGCGCTTTTCTGATGCGTGCAATCCACTCCACCAGCGTTTCTTCATCAAGGATAGTGACGTAGCGCTCCGCAGAGAGCGCGACGGCCTCTTCTTCCGGCTCCGCCTCAACAACAATGGTTTCTGTTGGTTTCGCCGCGGGTTTGCCTCGCGACTGCAGCCATTTGCCGGCTTCCAGGTCGGACGTCCAGCGTTTGAATTCGTACTGTCTGAAGAGGGTAAGCAGTTCATCGGCCAGCGGCTGCTGAACTTCAAGGCGGTCGTGGCTCAGCTCCAGCTCCACGTCGGTTTTAATGGTCGCCAGCTGATACGAGAGGTATGCCACCTCTTTGTTCTGCTCAAGCTTCGCCGCCATGGTTTTGGCGCCGCGGAAGGAAAGCTCCGCGATTTTCTCCGGGTTCGCGTAGAGCGCGTCCAGACCGCCGAGCCCCTGCAGCAGCGCCTGGGCGGTTTTTTCGCCGACGCCCGGCACGCCCGGAATGTTATCGGATGAGTCGCCCATCAGCGCCAGGAAATCGATAATCAGCTCCGGCGGCACGCCATATTTCGCACACACTTCTTCCGGCCCCAGTACCGTGTTGGTCATGGTATTGATAAGCGTGACGTCTGGCGTCACAAGCTGGGCCATATCTTTATCGCCGGTACTGATAAGCACCGCGCGGCCCGCCGCCGCCGCTTCTTTTGCGAGCGTACCGATAACGTCGTCCGCTTCCACGCCGGACACCGCCAGCAGCGGTAACCCCATCGCTTTCACCATCGCGTGCAGCGGCTCAATCTGCGCGCGCAGATCGTCGGGCATCGGCGGACGATGGGATTTATAGTGCTCGAACAGTTCGTCACGGAAGGTTTTCCCTTTGGCGTCAAACACCACGGCAGCATGGGTGGGCTGGTACTGCAGTATCAGGCTGCGCAGCATATTCAGCACGCCATACATCGCGCCTGTGGGCTCGCCCGCGCTGTTAGTCAGGGGCGGAAACGCGTGATACGCCCGATACAGATAAGAAGAGCCATCGACGAGAATAAGGGGATTTTCTGGGATCTGAACCATAATGTCCGTGCCTGATAATGAAGTTATGGATAAAGGATGCCATAGCCTGGCGCAAAACATGAAACCCAAAGGGCCGATCGGCCAGAAAGTTTTGTCGATCCGCGCGATCGCTCGCAACCCGCCCTGTGGATAACTTTGTGCACAAAAACCTAAGCTATTAATAACGCGACATAAAAATGTAGCGAAGCGCTACAAATCATCTAAAAAATCAGACAGTTATAAAATTCCTGTCGCTGCTAATTATTTTTTAGCGGAAAAGTTTTATTGTGGATATAAAAAATGGCGTTTGCCGGTTCGCTTTTTTAGCGCATAAAACCCACTGTTATTCATTCCGCGTTACGTTCAGCCACATCACGGCTGAACGTTTTCTGTTAGAATCTGCGCCCTCTGCCGACCCCGGCATTTTATCTGACTGCCTGAAAACTATGATGTTGAGATTACGCGCCGCGGCGACGCTACTGTTGAGCGTTGTGCTGGCTATTGTGGTTACCATTTTATGCTCCGTACCGATTATCCTTGCCGGAATAATTAAACTGCTGCTGCCTTTTCCTGCCGTCTGGCGCTCTATTTCCAGCTTCTGTAATTTTATGATGTATTGCTGGTGCGAAGGGCTGGCGTTACTGCTGCACCTGAATCCCCATCTCAAATGGGATGTGGAAGGACTGGAAGGTCTGAATAAAAAGAGCTGGTATTTGCTTATCAGTAATCATCATAGCTGGGCCGATATTGTGGTGCTGTGCGTGTTGTTTCGTAAGCATATTCCAATGAATAAATATTTTCTTAAACAACAACTTGCCTGGGCGCCGTTTATTGGCCTCGCCTGCTGGGCACTGGATATGCCTTTTATGCGACGTTATTCCCGCAGCTATTTATTGCGCCATCCGGAACGCCGCGGTAAAGATGTCGAAACCACACGTCGCTCTTGCGAGAAATTCCGGCACAACCCCACCACGATTGTAAATTTCGTTGAAGGCTCACGTTTTACCGAAGAAAAACAGCGACAGCTGCGCTCGCCATTTATGCATTTGCTTGCGCCGAAAGCCGCAGGCATTGCCATGGCGCTGAATGTGCTGGGAAAGCAATTCGACAAAATGTTAAACGTGACGCTCTGCTATCCGGAAAATAACCGCACGCCGTTTTACGACATGCTGAGCGGAAAGCTGACGCGTATTGTGGTGCGAATTCATTTATTACCGCTGGATGCGTCACTGCATGGTGATTACGTTAACGATAAAAGTTTTAAACGGCATTTTCAGCAGTGGCTGAACGGGCTGTGGAACGAAAAAGATGCCGAGCTTGACGCACTGTATCAGGCGCACAAAAAAGCCGGTCATTGACCGGCTTTTCTTTTACCAGGCGTGCCGATTATTTCTTGCTGAGCAGGAAGTTTACGGTATCCGCATATTGCTGAACGAATACGTCCATATTGCTGGTATCCATGCCCTGCGGGTTCAGCTGGTATTTGCCGTTCACGTACATGGCAGGTACTCCCTGCAGACCGACATCCGCCGCCGCTTTTTCCTGCTGGGCGACCAGCGATTTCACGACAAAGCTGTTCCAGGCCGCGTCATATTCTTCCGGCTTCACGCCCGCATCGATAAAGACTTTACGGATATCGGCTGGCGTTTGTACGGTCTGGGTTTTCTGTACGGCTTCAAACATCGGCGCCGTGATTTTATCTTCGATGCCCATCGCCATCGCCACAGCCCACGCCTGTGTCAGGTCTTTACCCAGCGGGCCCAGGAATTCAACGTGGTATTTGGTCATTTTGGTGCCTGCCGGCAGCTTTTTCTTCACGTTGTCAGAAACGTGCAGCACTTCTTCAAACTGGTAGCAGTGCGGGCAGTAGAAGGAAAAGAACTCCATGACCTGCGGCGCGCCAGCGACCGGTTTTTCCAGCGTGTTGTATTGCTTACCGTCAGTGTAGTCGGCAGCGGATACGCTGAATGCCATCACCATACCGGCCAGCGCCAGCCAAATCTTCTTCATCATTTACTCTCTCCTGAATATTACTGATCAATACATTGGCGTTAATTGTAGAGGAGGCGCATTGAGCGCCCGAATTTGCTCGTTAAAGGTCGCCGTCTGACGGCGCCAGAAATCTTCTTCAGCAAGCCAGGGGAAATTGCGCGGAAACGCGGGATCTTCCCAGCGACGGATAAGCCAGGCCAGATAGTAGACCTGGCGCATCGCGCGCAGCGGCTCTATCAGCTCCAGCTCTTTAATATTAAAGGACGTGAATTCTTCATAGGCTTCGAGGATAGTTTCCATCTGCATACGCTGCTCGGCGGCGTCGCCGTTCAGTAGCATCCAGAGATCCTGAATGGCCGGGCCGTTACGGGCATCATCAAGATCGACAAAGAGTGGGCCGTCGCGCCAGAGAATATTACCCGGATGGCAGTCGCCATGCAGGCGCAGCGCGTCATAACCGGGCTGCCAGCGCGCGGTAACGGCCGCCGTAAGCGCATCAGTCGCCTGTAAAAACGCGGCTTTAAGCGAGGCAGGGATTAGCGTGCTTGTCTCATAGGCCGCGCGCGGCTCCAGCAGGTATTCGTTGATGCCGATGGTGGGGCGATGTAAGAAGAGGCGCTGCTTGCCGGTCTGATGGATACGACCCAGATAGCGCCCGACCCACTCCATATGATCGAGGTTATCCGTTTCATACTGACGGCCGCCGAGGCCCGGGAAAACGGCAAACATAAAGCCGTCATGCGTTAACAGCGTATCGCCATTAAGACGCAGCGGCGCCGCCACGGGCACTTCGTCGGTTTCCAGCTCAAGCGCGAAATGATGCTCTTCACGGATTTGGTCAGGGCTCCAGCGGTGCGGGCGGTAAAATTTCACGACGAAACGTTTACGATCTTCATCCTGAAAAAGATAAACGCGGTTTTCAAAGCTATTGAGCGCGGTTAAGCCAGAATCCACACGAATGCCGTGTTCAAACAGGGCATCCATAATGGTATCTGGCTGAAGCGTCTGGAAAGTAAAAGCGTTATCTGTCATCCCGATATCCGGAAAACACAAGCAATGCTTCAGGATATCATTTCGCAGCGCGAGCGAGAGCTTCTCTTACAAGCTTTTACTCTTTAATCACGCCGCGGGCACGCAGCAACGCCGTTTTGAAATCATCTTCGTAATCCTTCTGGATGCCAGGGATCACGGCGTCTTTATCGGCATCGCGCATTTTTAACTGATAAATCAGAATATCATCGGTAAGATCGGCCAGTTCGCCGGTGAAGCCAGACTCGGCAGCCAGCTTTTGCAGAAATTCCAGCAGGTTGAGATCCGGTTCTTTTTCCCAGGCGGGATGAAGCAACTCAATAACTTCATTAAGACGTTTGCATTTCATGATGGGCTCCTTTTATCTGGCTGACACGTTATCAGGGACAAAACCGTATGAAAAGAGGTGATATTCTTGGATAAGCTTAGCGCGATTACCGGCGTGGTGCTGGCAGGTGGCCGGGCGACACGAATGGGTGGGCAAAATAAAGGGCTAATGTTACTGAACGGCAAACCGCTATGGCGACATGTGGCGGAGCGTCTGGCCGCGCAGGTGGAGCATGTCGCAATAAGCGCTAACCGGGACCTGGAGGCTTACGGCGCCAGCGGATACCCGGTTATCACCGATACGCTACCGAATTTTCCGGGGCCGCTGGCGGGCATGCTCTCCGTAATGCAGCAGCTTCAAAGCGAGTGGTATCTGTTTTGCCCGTGCGACACGCCTTACATTCCGCCCATTCTGGCGCGGCGCCTGTGGGCCGCTAAAGAAGCGCGTCCTGCGGTGTGGGTGAGCGACGGCGTGCGCGATCATCCCGCTATCGCGCTGATTCACCATTCAGTAAAAACGCCGCTTGCAGCATATCTTGCGCGTGATGAGCGGCGCGTGATGGCTTTTCTGCGTGAAATTAACGGTGATGCCGTGACGTTTTCCAATAAAGACGATTTTGCTAACGTAAATACGCTGGCCGACCTTGAACGCTGGCAGGAGAAATAATGGTTCCGTTATTGGGTATCGCGGCGTGGAGCGGCACGGGAAAAACGACGCTTCTGAAGACGCTCATCCCGCTGTTGCGTGAAAGAGGCATCCGGCCGGGCCTGATTAAACATACGCATCATGATATGGATGTAGACACGCCAGGCAAAGACAGTTATGAACTTCGCAAAGCGGGTGCTGCGCAAACGTTAGTCGCCAGCACGAAACGCTGGGCACTGATGACCGAAACGCCAGATGAGAAGGATCCCGATCTCTATTATCTGGCAAGCCGAATGGATAGCACGCAGCTGGATGTGATTCTGGTCGAAGGCTTTAAACACGACGCGATTGCGAAAATTATACTTTTTCGAAAAGCGGCAGGAAGAGAGGCCGCAGAGCTAAAACCAGATCGGCATGTTATCGCGGTCGCGAGCGACATACCGTTGTCAGGCATTGATTTACCAGTACTGAATCTCAACGATCCGGCACAGATCGCGGTCTTTATTGCCGGGTGGCTGGCTGGACAGGGATGATACTGTTCGACGGTGTCGGTGCGGGGAAGGGCCTGAAGAGTAAGGCAATTCGAGAAAAGCGCCAGATAATAAAATCCGGGCCGCAAAAAGCAAAAACCCCTCAGCACGGCTGAGGGGTTCTTTATTTGATGCCTGGCAGTTCCCTACTCTCGCATGGGGAGGCCCCACACTACCATCGGCGCTACGGCGTTTCACTTCTGAGTTCGGCATGGGGTCAGGTGGGACCACCGCGCTACAGCCGCCAGGCAAATTCTGTCCGTCCACCGCGTACCGCCATGAACGTTTATCCGTCACAAGCTGAATATCTCTCTCAACACGCCAGACTTCTTTGGCGTTGTAAGGTTAAGCCTCACGGTTCATTAGTACCGGTTAGCTCAACGCATCGCTGCGCTTACACACCCGGCCTATCAACGTCGTCGTCTTCAACGTTCCTTCAGGAGACTTAAAGTCTCAGGGAGAACTCATCTCGGGGCAAGTTTCGTGCTTAGATGCTTTCAGCACTTATCTCTTCCGCATTTAGCTACCGGGCAGTGCCATTGGCATGACAACCCGAACACCAGTGATGCGTCCACTCCGGTCCTCTCGTACTGGGAGCAGCCCCCCTCAATTCTCCAGCGCCCACGGCAGATAGGGACCGAACTGTCTCACGACGTTCTAAACCCAGCTCGCGTACCACTTTAAATGGCGAACAGCCATACCCTTGGGACCTACTTCAGCCCCAGGATGTGATGAGCCGACATCGAGGTGCCAAACACCGCCGTCGATATGAACTCTTGGGCGGTATCAGCCTGTTATCCCCGGAGTACCTTTTATCCGTTGAGCGATGGCCCTTCCATACAGAACCACCGGATCACTATGACCTGCTTTCGCACCTGCTCGAGCCGTCACTCTCGCAGTCAAGCCAGCTTATGCCATTGCACTAACCTCCTGATGTCCGACCAGGATTAGCTGACCTTCGTGCTCCTCCGTTACACTTTGGGAGGAGACCGCCCCAGTCAAACTACCCACCAGACACTGTCCCCACGCCAGATTATGGCGCCAGGTTAGAACATCAAACATTAAAGGGTGGTATTTCAAGGTTGGCTCCACGCAGACTGGCGTCCACGCTTCAAAGCCTCCCACCTATCCTACACATCAAGGCTCAATGTTCAGTGTCAAGCTGTAGTAAAGGTTCACGGGGTCTTTCCGTCTTGCCGCGGGTACACTGCATCTTCACAGCGAGTTCAATTTCACTGAGTCTCGGGTGGAGACAGCCTGGCCATCATTACGCCATTCGTGCAGGTCGGAACTTACCCGACAAGGAATTTCGCTACCTTAGGACCGTTATAGTTACGGCCGCCGTTTACCGGGGCTTCGATCAGGAGCTTCTCTTGCGATAACCCCATCAATTAACCTTCCGGCACCGGGCAGGCGTCACACCGTATACGTCCACTTTCGTGTTTGCACAGTGCTGTGTTTTTAATAAACAGTTGCAGCCAGCTGGTATCTTCGACTGACTTCAGCTCCGCCCGCAGGGGCTTCACCTACATGTCAGCGTGCCTTCTCCCGAAGTTACGGCACCATTTTGCCTAGTTCCTTCACCCGAGTTCTCTCAAGCGCCTTGGTATTCTCTACCTGACCACCTGTGTCGGTTTGGGGTACGATTTCGTGTTACCTGATGCTTAGAGGCTTTTCCTGGAAGCAGGGCATTTATTGCTTCAGCACCGTAGTGCCTCGTCATCACGCCTCAGTGTTAAAGACAACCGGATTTGCCTGGTCATCACACCTACACGCTTAAACCGGGACAACCGTCGCCCGGCCAACATAGCCTTCTCCGTCCCCCCTTCGCAGTAACACCAAGTACAGGAATATTAACCTGTTTCCCATCGACTACGCCTTTCGGCCTCGCCTTAGGGGTCGACTCACCCTGCCCCGATTAACGTTGGACAGGAACCCTTGGTCTTCCGGCGAGCGGGCTTTTCACCCGCTTTATCGTTACTTATGTCAGCATTCGCACTTCTGATACCTCCAGCATGCCTCACAGCACACCTTCGCAGGCTTACAGAACGCTCCCCTACCCAACAACACATAAGTGTCGCTGCCGCAGCTTCGGTGCATGGTTTAGCCCCGTTACATCTTCCGCGCAGGCCGACTCGACCAGTGAGCTATTACGCTTTCTTTAAATGATGGCTGCTTCTAAGCCAACATCCTGGCTGTCTGGGCCTTCCCACATCGTTTCCCACTTAACCATGACTTTGGGACCTTAGCTGGCGGTCTGGGTTGTTTCCCTCTTCACGACGGACGTTAGCACCCGCCGTGTGTCTCCCGTGATAACATTCTTCGGTATTCGCAGTTTGCATCGGGTTGGTAAGCCGGGATGGCCCCCTAGCCGAAACAGTGCTCTACCCCCGAAGATGAGTTCACGAGGCGCTACCTAAATAGCTTTCGGGGAGAACCAGCTATCTCCCGGTTTGATTGGCCTTTCACCCCCAGCCACAGGTCATCCGCTAATTTTTCAACATTAGTCGGTTCGGTCCTCCAGTTAGTGTTACCCAACCTTCAACCTGCCCATGGCTAGATCACCGGGTTTCGGGTCTATACCCTGCAACTTAACGCCCGGTTAAGACTCGGTTTCCCTTCGGCTCCCCTATACGGTTAACCTTGCTACAGAATATAAGTCGCTGACCCATTATACAAAAGGTACGCAGTCACCCTCTTACGAAGGCTCCCACTGCTTGTACGTACACGGTTTCAGGTTCTGTTTCACTCCCCTCGCCGGGGTTCTTTTCGCCTTTCCCTCACGGTACTGGTTCACTATCGGTCAGTCAGGAGTATTTAGCCTTGGAGGATGGTCCCCCCATCTTCAGACAGGATATCACGTGTCCCGCCCTACTCATCGAGCTCACAACCTGTGTGCCTTCGTGTACGGGGCTGTCACCCTGTATCGCCGGCCTTTCCAGACCGTTCCACTGACACACAAGCTGATTCAGGCTCTGGGCTGTTCCCCGTTCGCTCGCCGCTACTGGGGGAATCTCGGTTGATTTCTTTTCCTCGGGGTACTTAGATGTTTCAGTTCCCCCGGTTCGCCTCACAGCACTATGTATTCATGCTGAGATAGTGTGACGAGTCACACTGGGTTTCCCCATTCGGACATCGCCGGTTATAACGGTTCATATCACCTTACCGGCGCTTTTCGCAGATTAGCACGTCCTTCATCGCCTCTGACTGCCAGGGCATCCACCGTGTACGCTTGTTCGCTTAACCTCACAACCCGAAGAAGTCTTCGCGCTGCGAGTTTGAGAGACTCTGACACACCGCGCATTCCCTGTTTACGGAAGAATGCAGCAGCATGTCTGTTTCAATTTTCAGCTTGTTCCGGATTGTTAAAGAGCAAATATCTCAAACGTGACTTAACAGTCAGTTTTGAGATATTAATCGGTAACGCCTTTCACTCATTACCAGCAGGTGGCGTCCCTTAGGGGATTCGAACCCCTGTTACCGCCGTGAAAGGGCGGTGTCCTGGGCCTCTAGACGAAAGGGACTTCGCTTTCGCAGACAACCCTGCTTCTTTACTTTCTATCAGACAATCTGTGTGAGCACGCGAGGTTGTATCTTGCAGGTAAGGAGGTGATCCAACCGCAGGTTCCCCTACGGTTACCTTGTTACGACTTCACCCCAGTCATGAATCACAAAGTGGTAAGCGCCCTCCCGAAGGTTAAGCTACCTACTTCTTTTGCAACCCACTCCCATGGTGTGACGGGCGGTGTGTACAAGGCCCGGGAACGTATTCACCGTGGCATTCTGATCCACGATTACTAGCGATTCCGACTTCATGGAGTCGAGTTGCAGACTCCAATCCGGACTACGACGCACTTTATGAGGTCCGCTTGCTCTCGCGAGGTCGCTTCTCTTTGTATGCGCCATTGTAGCACGTGTGTAGCCCTGGTCGTAAGGGCCATGATGACTTGACGTCATCCCCACCTTCCTCCGGTTTATCACCGGCAGTCTCCTTTGAGTTCCCACCATGATGTGCTGGCAACAAAGGATAAGGGTTGCGCTCGTTGCGGGACTTAACCCAACATTTCACAACACGAGCTGACGACAGCCATGCAGCACCTGTCTCAGAGTTCCCGAAGGCACTCCCGCATCTCTGCAGGATTCTCTGGATGTCAAGACCAGGTAAGGTTCTTCGCGTTGCATCGAATTAAACCACATGCTCCACCGCTTGTGCGGGCCCCCGTCAATTCATTTGAGTTTTAACCTTGCGGCCGTACTCCCCAGGCGGTCGACTTAACGCGTTAGCTCCGGAAGCCACGCCTCAAGGGCACAACCTCCAAGTCGACATCGTTTACGGCGTGGACTACCAGGGTATCTAATCCTGTTTGCTCCCCACGCTTTCGCACCTGAGCGTCAGTCTTCGTCCAGGGGGCCGCCTTCGCCACCGGTATTCCTCCAGATCTCTACGCATTTCACCGCTACACCTGGAATTCTACCCCCCTCTACGAGACTCAAGCCTGCCAGTTTCGGATGCAGTTCCCAGGTTGAGCCCGGGGATTTCACATCCGACTTGACAGACCGCCTGCGTGCGCTTTACGCCCAGTAATTCCGATTAACGCTTGCACCCTCCGTATTACCGCGGCTGCTGGCACGGAGTTAGCCGGTGCTTCTTCTGCGAGTAACGTCAATGGCCAAGGTTATTAACCTTAACCCCTTCCTCCTCGCTGAAAGTACTTTACAACCCGAAGGCCTTCTTCATACACGCGGCATGGCTGCATCAGGCTTGCGCCCATTGTGCAATATTCCCCACTGCTGCCTCCCGTAGGAGTCTGGACCGTGTCTCAGTTCCAGTGTGGCTGGTCATCCTCTCAGACCAGCTAGGGATCGTCGCCTAGGTGAGCCGTTACCCCACCTACTAGCTAATCCCATCTGGGCACATCTGATGGCATGAGGCCCGAAGGTCCCCCACTTTGGTCTTGCGACGTTATGCGGTATTAGCTACCGTTTCCAGTAGTTATCCCCCTCCATCAGGCAGTTTCCCAGACATTACTCACCCGTCCGCCACTCGTCAGCAAAGCAGCAAGCTGCTTCCTGTTACCGTTCGACTTGCATGTGTTAGGCCTGCCGCCAGCGTTCAATCTGAGCCATGATCAAACTCTTCAATTAAAAGTTTGATGCTCAAAGAATTAAACTGTTAGTTCGTAATGAATTAACTGTTGTTCACTTGAGACTTGATATTCATTTATCGTCCGAAGACGTTAAGATATCAGTGCCCCGAGTGCCCACACAGATTGTCTGATAAATTGTTAAAGAGCGGTGCGACGCGGCCTTCAGCCTGCTGTCGCGAGGTGGCGTATATTACGCTTTCCTCTTTCAGAGTCAAGCGTTTATTTTCGCTTTCGTCTGCCTGACGGGCCGGCTCGCTTGCCGTTGTGCCGTGTCAGTGGAGGCGCATTATAGGGAGTAATCAGAATCTGACAAGAGGTAATTTGAAAAAAGTTTTTAAGCGCGGTTTTTTTCACCATTTATCGCGTAAAACCGCCATACAGCCTGTTATTTGCCGTTTTTTGCATCAGATCGGGCCCTGCGGTGGCATACTCTTAGCGTTGTACAGCTAAAGGAATTGCCATTATGTCGTTACTGGCGCATCAACAGGCGGCCCAAAAAAACCTTTCTTATGTCCTGGCAGAAAAACTGGCGCAACGCATCCTTAAAGGCGACGTTAAGCCCGGCGAGATTTTACCTGGCGAAATGGAGCTGGGAGAACAGTTCGGCGTGAGCCGCACGGCGGTAAGGGAAGCCGTGAAAACCTTAACAGCGAAAGGATTGGTTTTGCCGCGCCCGCGTATCGGTACACGTGTGCTGCCCCAGAGTCAGTGGAACTTTCTTGATAAAGAGCTGCTCACCTGGTGGATGGGCATTGAAGATTTCCCTACCGTGGTGAATCATTTCCTGGTTATGCGCCACAGCCTTGAGCCTCAGGCCTGCGCGCTGGCCGCGCTTAACGGCAGCGACGCGCAAAAACAGCAGTTCAAAAACACGATGGAAGAAATGCAGGCGCTGCAAGTCTCTTTTAACCGCGAACGCTGGATAGAAGTGGACATGGCCTATCACGAGCAAATCTATGAGATGAGCGGTAATCCCTTTATGACCGCTTTCGCAAGCCTGTTCCGCTCAATCTATTACAATTATTTCACGTCGATAACGCACAACCAGGTTATCAAGCCCGAAATTCATCAGGCGATTGCGGACGCTATTATTGCGTCCCGAAGCGATGAGGCGTACCGCGCCTGTCAGGCGCTGCTACAGGCTTCCGCGTCGCCAGAAAAATAACAACAGGATCCGCATGACTAAAAAAGCGCGCAGTATGGCGGGCCTGCCGTGGATAGCGGCGATGGCCTTTTTTATGCAGGCACTGGATGCCACCATTCTCAACACCGCCCTGCCAGCCATTGCTCAAAGCCTTAACCGTTCTCCGCTGGCGATGCAGTCCGCGATTATCAGTTACACCCTGACGGTCGCGATGCTTATCCCCGTCAGCGGCTGGCTGGCCGACCGCTTCGGCACCCGCCGCGTTTTTATGATCGCCGTTTCTCTCTTTACTTTAGGTTCGCTGGCCTGCGCGTTGTCAGGTTCGCTTGGCGAGCTGGTTATCTTTCGTATCGTGCAGGGTATCGGCGGCGCGATGATGATGCCGGTGGCGCGTCTCGCGCTCCTGAGAGCCTATCCCCGCAGCGAACTCCTGCCGGTGCTCAATTTCGTCACGATGCCCGGTCTGGTTGGCCCCATCCTTGGGCCGCTGCTCGGCGGCGTGCTGGTGACCTGGGCAAGCTGGCACTGGATATTCCTGATTAACATCCCGATTGGCGTCGCGGGTCTGTTTTACGCCCGTAAATATATGCCGAACTTCACCACGCCGCGTCGCCGCTTCGATATGCCAGGCTTCTTTCTGTTCGGCCTGAGTCTGGTGCTGTTTTCCAGCGGCATGGAGCTTTTCGGCGAACGCATCGTCGCGACCTGGATTGCTTTGTGCGTGATTATCTGCGGGCTGTTATTGCTGGCCGCCTACATCTGGCACGCCCGCGGTCATAGCGCCCCGCTGATCTCGCTCTCCTTGTTTAAGACGCGCACCTTTTCCGTTGGCATTGCCGGGAATATTGCCTCCCGCCTCGGCACTGGCTGCGTGCCGTTCCTGATGCCGCTGATGCTACAGGTGGGGTTTGGCTATCCGGCGTTTATCGCAGGCTGCATGATGGCGCCGACGGCGGTCGGTTCGATTATCGCTAAATCAGGCGTAACGCAGGTGCTGCGCTGGTTCGGGTATCGTAAAACGCTGGTTGGCGTCACGCTGTTTATCGGGCTGATGATTGTGCAGTTTTCGCTGCAGTCGCCGGATAACCAGGTCTGGCTGCTGATCCTGCCGCTGTTTGTCCTGGGCCTCGCCATGTCCACGCAGTTCACTGCGATGAACACCATTACGCTTGCGGATCTCACAGATGAAAGCGCCAGCGGCGGCAACAGTATGCTGGCGGTAACGCAGCAGTTGTCGATAAGCCTTGGGGTGGCCGTCAGCGCGGCGGTGCTGCGCTTCTATGAAGGGTTTGATAACGCCAACACCGTCGAGCAGTTCCACTACACCTTTATTACAATGGGCGTCATTACCGTGGTGTCATCGCTGGTCTTTATGCTGTTGCGTCCTAAAGATGGCCGCAACCTGATCAAAGAGCGCCACAAGGCTTAAGCCGAGCCGCGCTCCATCAGCACCGGCGTCAATTGCAGGCGCTGCTGCTGGAGCTCCGGCTGCGCCATGCGATGGATGAGCACGTCGATGGCGAGTTCGCCCAGTTCATCTTTAGGTTGATGGATAGTAGTCAGCGGCGGAGTCATATAGCGTGCCAGTTCAATATCGTCGTACCCCACCAGCGCGATATCCTGCGGAATGCGCAGCCCGGCCTGGTAGAGCGCCTGATAGGCGCCGACCGCCATGGCATCGTTACCCATAAATACGGCTTGCGGCGGTTCGGGCAGTGCCAGTAGCGACTGCATCGCTCGCAGGCCGCCCGCGAATTCAAAGTCGCCAACGACTTCATAACCTTCCGGCACCGGCAGACCTGCGCGCCGCATCGCGGTGCGATAGCCTTCCAGACGCTGACGCGCCGGCGTCTTGTCCAGCGGACCGGTCACGCAGGCGATTCGCGTAAAACCTTTTTCAATAAGATGCCGCGTGGCGATATCACCGCCCAGCAGCGAGTTATCCTGTATTACATCGCTGTCGCCGTCGAAGGGCGACCAGTCCATCATCACCGTCGGGATCGCCGGGTAGCGCGTCATAATCGCGGGCGAAGGCTGGTGCGTTTCGGTGCAGAGCAGTAACAAGCCGTCGACGCGCTTTTGCAGCAGCGTTTCCAGGTTGCGGTTCATCCGCTGTTCGTCGCCTTCGGTATTACACAACACCAGGCTGTAGCCGCGCTCAAAGCAGCTGCGCTCCACACCGCGCACCAGCTCGGAATAAAAGGGGTTGGAGCTTGCGGTGATCAGCATGCCGATGGTACGCGTCTGATTCAGCTTCAGGCTGCGCGCCAGCGCTGACGGCGCGTAATTCAGCGTTCGGACGGCATCTTCCACCCGCGCACGGATAGCGTCGCTGACGAAACGGTCTTTATTAATGACGTGCGAAACGGTTGAGGTGGAGACACCCGCAAGGCGGGCGACATCTTTCAATGTCGCCACGATGGCTACCCCTGCTGCTGTAAGAAGGCGTCGATCTCGTCACGCCAGGGAACGGAAGGCTGCGCGCCGGGGCGCGTCACGGCAATCGCGGCGGCGGCATGAGCGAAGCGGATAGCGTTAAGCATCGGCGTACCTTCCAGCAATGCGGTGACCAGCGCGCCGTTAAAGGTATCGCCCGCAGCAATGGTATCGACGGCCTTTACGCTAAAGCCGGGCACGCGCTGCCCTTCACCATTAATGCTAAGCCATACGCCGCGGCTGCCGAGCGTGATAATGACTGTTTCAATGCCTTTCTGATGCAAAACAGCGGCAGCCTGCGCGGCGCTCTCATCATGAGCGACCTTCACGCCGGTCAGTTTTTCCGCTTCGGTTTCATTCGGGGTAATGATGTCCACCAGCGCCAGCAGCTCATCGGAAAGCGCGCGGGCGGGTGCCGGATTAAGGATAACGGTAGTCTGGTGTTCATGTGCGATACGCGCCGCTGCGATAACGCTTTCCACCGGCGATTCCAGCTGCATCAGCAGCGCGCGGGCGTTGGCGATTTTCACCCGCTGTGCTTCAACACGCGCCGGCGTTAGCGCCGCGTTCGCGCCCGCATGAATGCCGATGACGTTTTCACCTTCACCATTAACGAAAATCAGCGCCACACCGGTCGATTCGTCAGTGACGGCGCTGATGGGAGAAACATCGATATTATCGCGGGAGAGCTGCTGGCGAATGCGCTCGCCGATATCATCCTCGCCCACGCAGGCGATAAACGCGATATCCGCGCCGCTGCGCCCGGCCGCCACGGCCTGGTTGGCGCCTTTGCCGCCGAACGCCACCTGATACTGGCTGCCGGTCACGGTTTCGCCCGGGGTGGGAAAGGCTTCGAGGTTAAGGATGTGATCGGCATTAATGCTGCCGAGGACGACGAGGTTGCCAGCGCTTTTCATGTGAGTGTTCCTGTAAAGGCGCCACGTCCTGTGGCGCATTGCCCTGCTTTTCTTTTTTATGCGTGGTTTTATTGGATAACCAGCTTCAGGTCCACCGGAATACGGGCGCGAACTTTCTCGCCTTTCAGCACTTTATCCGCGGTCTGTACGCCGATAACGCCGATCTGCTCCGGCTGCTGAGCGACGGTCGCGCTCATCTTACCATCCTGAACCGCTTTCACGCCGTCAGCCGTGCCGTCGAAGCCCACTACCATGACATCGGTTTTACCGGCGGTCTGCAACGCGCGCAGCGCGCCCAGGGCCATTTCGTCGTTTTGCGCGAAGACGGCTTTCACGTCAGGGTGCGCGGTCAGCAGATTCTGCATTACGTTCAGACCTTTAGTACGGTCGAAATCCGCCGGCTGGCTGGCCAGCACGTTCAGCTTATGCGCATCCACAGCCTGCTTAAAGCCTTCGCCACGCTCGCGCGCAGCAGAGGTGCCGGCGATACCCTGCAACTCGATAACTTTCGCGCCGTCACCGGCTTTTTTCGCAATATAGTTACCGGCAATTTTACCGCCTGCGATGTTATCAGACGCAATGTGGCTGACCACGTCGCCTTTCGCCGCCATACGGTCCAGCGTGATAACCGGGATTTTCGCCTGGTTTGCCATCTTCACGGCGTTGCCTACGGCGTCAGAATCGGTCGGGTTGATCAGCACCAGTTTGGTGCCGCGAACGGTCAGGTCCTGCACGTTCGCCAGCTCTTTCGCCGGGTTGTTCTGAGAATCCAGCACCACCAGATCGTAACCCAGTTTTTCCGCTTCTTTCTGCGCGCCATCTTTCAGCGACACAAAGAACGGGTTGTTCAGCGTTGAAACGACCAGAGCGATGGTGTCTTTCGCCATCGCGTTGGCGCTGACGGTCGCGCTTAACGCAACGGCGGAAACCAGTGTAGCCAGCTTTTTCATATTCATAATCAGATGTCCTGTTGAGTAATGAGTTACTGCTTTTTGTTATCCACCAGCACCGCCAGCAAAATGACCACAGCTTTGACGATCATCTGGTAGTAGGGAGAAACACCTAAAAGATTCAGGCTATTATTCAGGAAACCGAGGATCAGCGCGCCGATCAGCGTCCCAACAATGCGACCTTTACCGCCCGCCAGACTGGTGCCGCCAAGCACGACTGCCGCGATGGCGTCCAGTTCATAGCCCACGCCCGCCAGCGGCTGCGCCGAAGAGAGACGCGCCACTTCAATCACGCCCGCGAGCGACGCCAGCAGACCGGAGAGCGAATAAACAATAATCTTGATTTTGTTAACGCTGATACCCGACAGGCGCGTCGCCGCTTCGTTGCCGCCCAGCGCGTAAATGTACCGGCCCAGACGGGTATGATGCAGCACATACCAGGTCACCAGAAACACCAGCGCCATGATCCATACCGGCGTTGGGATGCCGAGCGGACGGCCAATGCCGAACCAGCCAAACAGGTCGCCATTTTCGTTAAAGCCGGTGCTGACAGGGCTGCCGTTGGTGTATTCAAGCGTCACCCCGCGCAGCAACAGCATCATCACCAGCGTGGCGATAAACGCCTGCACGCGGCCTTTCGCCACGATCGCGCCGGTTACCGCGCCGATAGCCGCGCCAAGCGCGAGGGCGGCGGCCACCGCCACCAGCGCGTTGACCTCAATACCGACGAGCGAGGCGGCAACCGCCCCGGTTAACGCCAGCAGGGAACCGACGGACAGATCGATACCCGAGGTGAGGATCACCAGCGTCATTCCGACCGCCATGATGGCGTTCACCGAGGTCTGCTGGAGAATGTTGAGCAGGTTATTAACGGTAAAGAAATTGGGGCTCAGGGTGGAGACAATCGCAATCAGCACCAGCAGGGCTATCAGCGACTTCTGCTCCATCAGCCACGCTTTTGTGAAAAAGCGACGAGTCGCAACGGTCTGGGTAGTCATACGTCTTTTACTCCTGGGTCACGCGATTGAGCTTGCCGACAGCCGCCGCCATCAGCAGTTCCTGGGTGGCCTGCTCGCGTGTGAATTCACCGCCGAGATGCCCTTCATGCATCACCATGATGCGATCGCTCATCCCCAGCACTTCCGGCATCTCCGAGGAGACCAGGATGATGCTCAGCCCTTCGGCTTTGAACTGGTTAATGAGCTGATAAATTTCTTTTTTGGCGCCGACGTCCACGCCGCGTGTCGGTTCATCAAGGATCAGCACTTTCGGGCGCGTCATTAATCCGCGGGCGATCGCCACTTTCTGCTGGTTACCGCCAGACAGCAGGCCTATAGCCTGATCCATTGAGGGCGTTTTCACGTTAAAAAGGCGGATAAAATCGCTGACGGCCTGCTGTTCATCTTTATGCTTCAGACTGCCGACATCGCGGCTGAAATAGCGCAGTGCGGTCAGCGACATGTTTTCTTTCACCGACATGCCGAGCACCAGCCCGTCGCGCTTACGATCCTCGGAAATATAAACGATGCCGTTCGCCAGACCATCCTGCGGCGAGCGCGTCACCACGTCGCGGTTATCCAGCGTGACGCTGCCGCCCGTGCGCGGCAGCGCGCCGTACAGCACTTTCATCAGTTCGGTTCGCCCGGCACCCATCAGCCCGGACACGCCCAGAATTTCTCCCCGGCGCAGCGTAAAGCTCACGCCGTTCACGCCAGGGCCGCTCAGGTTGTCGACTTTCAGGCGGATCTCGCCCGGCGCTTTGTCGAGATGGGGGTACTGATCTTCCAGCTTACGGCCGACCATCATTTCGATAAGCGTCTCTTCCGTCAGGGAACTGACTTCACGCTCGGCGATAAACTGGCCGTCACGCATGACCGTCACGTCATCGCAGATCTCAAAAATCTCTTTCATGCGGTGAGAGATATAAACGATGCCGCATCCCTGCGCTTTTAGCTCGCGGATGGCTCGGAACAGGGAATCCGTTTCGGTATCGGTCAGCGCGTCGGTCGGCTCATCCATGATGATGACTTTCGACTCAAAGCTCAGCACCTTAGCGATTTCCACCATCTGCTGATCGCCAATCGACAGTTCGCCCACCAGACGGCGGCTGTTAAAACGCAGGTTGAGCTTCGCCAGCAGTTTATCCGCCTCGGCATACATTCTTTTCCAGTCGATTTTGCCAAAGCGGCTGACAAACTCGCGCCCCAGAAAGATGTTCTCCGCAATGGAGAGTTGCGGGATCAGGTTTAACTCCTGATGAATGATGCCGATACCGGCTTCCTGGGAGGCTTTCGGGCCGCTGAAGGCGGTCTCCTGACCAAGCCAGACCAGCGAGCCGGCGTCACGGGTATAAATACCGGTGAGCACTTTCATCAGCGTGGATTTACCGGCGCCGTTTTCTCCCACCAGCGCCATAACGCGCCCGGCATAGACGTTCAGCGTCGCGCCAGAGAGCGCCTTAACGCCGGGGAAGGATTTATCGATGCCTTTAAGCTGGAGTAATGGTTGCATGACGGCCTCAGAACGTGACGCCGGCGCAGAGAATGATATTCGCAAACGGGGAACACTCCCCGCTGCGAATGACCGCCTGACTGTCTGCGGTTTTTTGTTTGAACTGTTCATGGGTAACGTAATGAACAGCGATGGTATTTCCCTGGTGCTGCTGCAGCTGCCCGATATGGCCGAGCAACGTTTCGTGGAGTTGCGGATTATGCTGTTTAATCTCTTCTGCAAGGATTGCCGCTTCTACCTGCATTTCACGTGTCACGACATCGACGACCTGTAAAAAACCCGGCACGCCCTGGGTCAGCGCGAGATCGATACGTTCAGTCGTGGACGGGATCGGCAACCCGGCGTCGCACACCACAATGGTGTCGGTGTGGCCAAGACGCGAGATGACGGATGAAATGCCGGAATGAAGAACGGTGCCTTTTTTCATTTTATGCTCCATTAGCGAAACGTTTCGCTGATGGGGAGTTTATCCGGCAGAAAGAACAATAAACAAACATCACGTAACGAAACTGTGATCGTCATCGAAACGTTTCGCTTAAGGTAAAAAAGCGCGCGCGTTCGCCCATAAAAAAACGCCTTCCGGTGGCCGGAAGGCGTTTCGCTTAAGGATTAAATCTCTACCTGCGTTCCCAGTTCGATAACACGGTTAGGCGGGATCTCAAACTGATCCGGCGCCCGAAGCGCGTTGCGCTGTAGCAGCAGGAATAGCTTGCCGCGCAGGCGTAAATACCAGGGCCGCTTGTCGCCGATAATGAGCGACTCATGCGACATAAAGAAGGAGGTTTCCATCATCCGGCAGCTTAATCCCTCAAGCCCGCAGCGGTGGAACACCTCTTCCACATTCGGCGTTTCACGCCAGCCGTAGCTCGCCACCACGCGCCAGAACGTCGGCGACAGCTGTTCGAGCGTCACGCGTTTGACGTTATGAACGTAAGGCGCGTCTTCGGTACGCAGCGTCAGGAGGATCACACGTTCGTGCAGCACTTTGTTGTGCTTGAGGTTATGCAACAGCGCGAACGGAATAACGTTCAGCGCGCGGGACATATACACTGCCGTGCCCGGCACGCGAACCGGCGGCGATTTTTCCAGCGAGGTAATCATTGCATCGAGCGAATTGCCATGCTCGTGCATCCGGCGCAGCAGGCGGAAACGCTCGCTTTTCCAGGTCGTCATAATGATGAACATTACCAGACCCAGGCTTAACGGCAGCCAGCCGCCGGAGAAGAGTTTTTCAAGGTTCGCCGAGAAAAGCGGCACATCGACGCACATAAACGCCACCAGCATCAGCCCCACCAGAATGCGGTTCCAGTGCCAGTTTTTACGCGCTACGGTAGTAAAGAGAATTGAGGTCAGCACCATCGTGCCGGTTACTGCGATACCGTAAGCCGCCGCAAGATTACTGGAGTGCTCGAAGCTGACGATAACAATCACCACGGCGAAATAGAGCATCCAGTTCACCACCGGAATATAGATCTGGCCCGATTCCATTTCCGATGTATGAATAATGCGCATCGGCGACAGATACCCCAGACGCACCGCCTGACGGGTCAGGGAAAAGACGCCGGAAATCACCGCCTGCGAAGCGATAACCGTCGCGAGCGTCGCAAGGATGAGCATCGGGATAAGCGCCCAGTCCGGCGCCAGCAGGAAGAACGGGTTCTTGATAGCCTCAGGCGTTTTGAGCAGCAGCGCGCCCTGGCCGAAGTAGTTCAGCACCAGCGACGGCAGCACCACGGAGAACCACGCCACGCGGATAGGCAGTTTGCCGAAGTGCCCCATATCGGCATACAGCGCTTCCACGCCGGTAATCGACAATACCACAGCCCCGAGTGCGGCAAACGAGACGGCTTTATATTCCAGGAAGAAATGCACCGCCCAGGCCGGGTTCAGCGCCTGTAGCACTTCCGGGTTGCCCATAATGCCCCGCGCGCCCAATACGGCCAGGATCAAAAACCAGGCGAGCATAATTGGCGCGAAGAGTTTCCCCACCATGCCGGTGCCGTGCTTCTGAATAATAAACAGCAGCGTCAGCACGACAATCGAGAGCGGAACGATATAAGGATCCAGCGAAGGCGCGGCGATTTCCAGACCTTCTATGGCCGACATCACTGAAATAGCAGGCGTAATCACCACCTCGCCATAAAAGAAACTGCCGCCGATAAGCCCGAGGATCACCAGCACCGACGTCATGCGCGCCGAGGTATTGCGACCGGCAAGCGACATCAGCGTCAGAATACCGCCTTCGCCGGCGTTATCCGCGCGCATCACGAACGTCAGGTATTTAAAGGAGACAACAAAAACCAACAGCCAGAAAATTAATGAAAGAAAGCCAAAAACAGCGTCCCGTTCCACGCCAAACCCAAACTGGCCGGAAAGACACTCTCGTAACGTATAAAGCGGACTGGTGCCGATATCGCCGTACACCACCCCGATGGCCGCCAGCGTAATCGCAGGCAACGATTGCTTATTCTCAGTGCTCATAGACTAGTCTTCGTTGAAATCCCGTGTGCGCTTAGTCCCTTGGCCCACAAAAAGCGCACAGTATGCACGATTCGTTAAAAAATCGTACCCCTCAATCACCGACTCTTTACCCAAATCAAGCCAAATAGATAATGGCATCAATCCATTATCAGCATGAATATGAAACGTCTATACTCGCACCAGAAACCAGGCGGCGTAGTCAGAATGCAGAGTAACTATTATGGCTCAACCCAATTTATTGGCGGAAAGAATTTCACGTCTCAGCGCAGCGCTGGAAAAAGGGCTGTTTGAACGCAGCCACGCTATCCGTATGTGCCTGCTGGCGGCGCTGAGCGGCGAGAGCGTCTTTTTACTCGGCCCGCCCGGCATTGCCAAAAGCCTGATAGCCCGACGGCTGAAATTCGCGTTCCAGCACGCCCGTGCTTTTGAATATCTGATGACGCGATTCTCCACGCCGGAAGAAGTGTTCGGGCCGCTCTCCATTCAGGCTTTAAAAGATGAAGGCCGTTATGAACGTCTGACGGCGGGTTATCTGCCGGAGGCGGAAATCGTGTTTCTGGATGAAATCTGGAAAGCTGGCCCGGCTATCCTGAACACCTTGCTGACCGCCATTAACGAACGTCGCTTTCGCAACGGCGCGCATGAGGAAAAAATCCCGATGCGCCTGCTGGTCACCGCCTCCAACGAACTGCCGGAAGCGGACAGCAGCCTTGAGGCGCTCTATGACCGTATGCTGATTCGCCTGTGGCTTGATCGGGTGCAGGAGAAAAACAGCTTTCGCGCGATGCTGGTCAGCCAGCAGGACGAAAATGAAAACCCGGTGCCGCCGGGGCTACAGGTCAGCGATGACGAGTATCAGCAATGGCAGACCAGTATCAGCAACGTCAAACTGCCGGACCCGGTGTTCGAGCTGATATTCACCCTGCGCCAGCAGCTTGATGCGCAGGCGAACGCGCCGTATGTCTCCGATCGTCGCTGGAAGAAAGCTATCCGCCTGTTGCAGGCCAGCGCCTTTTTCAGCGGTCGCGACGCCGTGGCACCCATCGACCTCATCCTGCTGAAAGATTGCCTGTGGCATGATGCCAGCGCGATGTCATTAATGCAGCAGCAAATAGCGTTGCTGATGACCTCCCATGCCTGGGGCCAGCATGCGATGCTCAACCGTCTGGGCGCTATTACCCAGCGCCGGATGCAGTTAGAGCAGCAGCACAGCGATAAAACGGCGCTGCGCCTTGAGAAGCAAAGCGGCATGTTCAGCCGCCGCCCGCAATACCAGTTGCCTGCGAACCTCACGGAGCCAACATTAACGCTGCTGCTGCAAAAGCCGCTTAAGCTGCATGATATCGACGTTATCCATGTGGCCTTTGCGAGAGAGGCGCTGGAAACGTGGCTGCAAAAAGGCGGCGAGATCCGCGGCAAGCTGAACGGTATCGGCTTCGCCCAGGCCCTGAATCTGGAAGTGGACGCCAGCCAGCATCTGGTGTTGCGCGACGTAAGCCTTCAGGGCACGCGGCTGTCGCTGCCGGGCGCGGCCTCAACGAGCGGCCTGCCGGAGGAGATTAAACAGCAGTTGGAAGAGCTGGATAACGAGTGGCATCTGCAACACTCGCGCTTCAGCGAACAGCAAAAATGCCTGTTTGTTGAAAGCGACTGGTTAGGGCGCATTGAGGCCAGCCTCCAGGATGTGGGCGAGCAGATTAAACAGGCGCGCCAATGCTGACAGCGGATTCACTGAATCTCATTCTGGCTATCAGTGAAGGCGAGATGATTGAAGAGATCGTGATTGCGCTGCTGGCCTCGCCGCAACTGGCGGTATTTTTTGAAAAGTTTCCCAGGCTTAAACATGCGCTGACGCAGGATATTCCGCGCTGGCGCGAACAGCTCAAAACCCGGCTGAAAGAGGCGCACGTGCCGCCGGAACTGGAAGAAGAGGTGATCGGCTATCAGAAAAGCCAGCTTCTCTCTACCAGCCAGTTTATCGTCCAGCTGCCGCAAATCAGCGCGCTGCTTAGCCGCCTCGGCTCGCCCTTTGCCGAGCAGGCTGCCCGCCTTATCGCCGATAACCCCCATTTCACACCTGCCCTGCATACGCTGTTTTTGCAACGCTGGCGGCTGAGCCTGGTCGTACAGGCCACCACTTTTAATCAGCAATTGCTGGAAGAGGAGCGGGAACAACTGCTGAGCGAAGTGCAGGAGCGTATGACCCTGAGCGGCCAGCTCGAACAGGTGCTGGTGGAGAACGAGCATTCCGCCGGGCGGCTCTGGGACATGAGCGACGGCAAGCTGCGGCGCGGCGATTATCAGCTCATCGTGAAATATGGGGACTTCCTGGCCAACCAGCCGGAGCTTTTACAACTCGCCGAACAACTGGGGCGCTCCCGCGAAGCGAAATCCGTACCGAAAAAAGAAGCGCCGCTGGAAACCTTCCGCACACTGGTACGTGAGCCCGCCTCGGTGCCGGAGCAGGTCGATGGCTTACAGCGCAGCGACGACATTCTGCGCCTGCTGCCGCCGGAGCTTGCGACGCTTGGCATTACCGAACTGGAGTATGAGTTTTACCGGCGGCTGGTGGAAAAACAGCTGCTGACCTACCGGCTACAGGGCGACGCCTGGCGCGAAAAGGTGATGCAGCGGCCGGTGACGCGACAGGATTACGACGAGCAGCCGCGCGGGCCGTTTATCGTCTGCGTCGACACCTCAGGCTCGATGGGCGGCTTTAACGAACAATGCGCCAAAGCGTTTTGCCTGGCGCTGATGCGCATTGCGCTCGCGGATAATCGTCGCTGCTTTATTATGCTGTTTTCGAGTGAAGTGGTGCGCTATGAACTGTGCGGGCGGGACGGGATCGAGCAGGCGATCCGCTTTCTGAGTCAGCGCTTTCGCGGCGGCACCGACCTGGCGAGCTGTTTTCGCGCCATCGCCGAAAAACTCCAGGGCGGCGAGTGGTTTGACGCCGATGCGGTGGTGGTTTCCGATTTCATCGCCCAGCGGCTGCCGGATGACGTGGTAAGCCAGGTCAAGACGTTACAGCAGATCCATCAGCACCGCTTTCATGCGGTGGCGATGTCTGCTCATGGCAAGCCCGGTATCATGCGCATTTTCGATCATATCTGGCGCTTTGATACCGGGATGCGCAGCCGTCTGGTGCGCCGGTTACGACGCTGACGTTACAGCAGTTCGGCAACCGCGGCCTGCACCTGCTCCGGCCATACGCCGCACTGCACCTGACCGATATGCGGCAGTTGCAACAACAGCATGGTCAGACGCGACTGCCCGATACCGCCGCCGATCGTCTGCGGCATCTCACCGTTGAGCAGCGCCTGATGCCACTCCAGCGCAAGGCGATCCTGATCGCCCGTGAGAGCAAGCTGACGTTTAAGCGCATCAGCATCCACGCGGATCCCCATTGAGGAGATCTCAAACGCGTCTTCCAGCTGCGGGTTCCAGACCAGAATATCGCCGTTAAGCCCCGCAAAACCGCCTTTGGTCGGCGTTGTCCAGTCATCATAATCCGGCGCGCGTACGTCGTGGCGTTTGCCGTCGGCGAGCTTACCGCCAATGCCAATCAGGAAGACCGCGCCAAGCTCCTTCGCTATCGCGCGCTCGCGACCTTTCGCATCCAGTTCAGGGAAACGGCGTTGCAGGGTTTCGCTGTGCACAAAGTGGATGGCGTCTGGCAGAAACGGCGTCAGGCCAAAGCGCTCCGCCGCCGCGAGCTCGGTCGCCTTGATAGCCGACCAGATGCTTTCCACCGTCTGCTTCAGCGTGCCGAGGTGACGCTCACCGTCGCCCATCACGCGCTCCCAGTCCCACTGATCCACATACACAGAGTGTACCGGCGAGAGCCTGTCTTCATCCGGGCGCAGCGCTTTCATATGCGTGTAAAGCCCTTCGCCAGCGCTGAAGTCGTGCTGGCCTAGCGTTTTACGCTTCCATTTCGCCAGCGAATGGACGACCTCAAACTGCGCCTGCGGCAGCGTTTTGACATTGACCTGTACCGCTTTCTCACAGCCGGAAAGGTTATCCTGCGTCCCGTCGCCGACACGGCTGAGGATCGGCGCCTGAACTTCAAGCAAGCCGAGTTTTTCCTCAAGCTGGCGGGAAAAGTGGGCTTTTACAAAGCTAATCTGGCGCTGGCGAGTGATGTATGCGGTTTTCATTATCGGGGGCTCCTGTACCTCTGTTGCTTTTGATTAAGCAATAAAAAAGGGGGTACACTCAATAATCCTCAATAAAAAAGGCCACTCACATTTTAATTCGCTAATATAGGCGGTATGAAAATAACGATTACTGAATAATTATAAGGAAAACGTATGGAAAATTATCAGATCGATAATCTGGACCGCGGCATTCTGGAGGCGCTGATGGCGAACGCGCGCACCGCCTATGCTGAGCTGGCCAAACAGTTTGGCGTAAGCCCAGGCACCATTCACGTGCGCGTCGAGAAAATGAAGCAGGCGGGAATTATCACTGGCGCGCGTATCGATATCAGTCCGAAACAGCTTGGCTATGACGTCTGCTGCTTTATCGGCATTATCCTCAAGAGCGCGAAGGATTACCCGGCTGCGCTCGAAAAGCTGGAAAGCCTCGATGAAGTTACCGAAGCCTATTACACCACTGGCCACTACAGCATCTTTATTAAGGTCATGTGTCGATCGATAGACGCGTTGCAGCAGGTGCTTATCAACAAGATCCAAACAATTGATGAAATTCAGTCCACCGAGACATTGATCTCGCTGCAGAACCCGATCATGCGTACCATCCGCCCGTGACGGCTATTTTTAATACCCATATTATCCACAGGTAGATCCCAGCCCCTTCACAGCGTACAATACGCGTCGTTTACTCAAGGCGGACATCCATGACAGACATTACCCTGATCAGTGGCAGCACTCTTGGCGGCGCGGAATACGTGGCGGAACACCTGGCTGAAAAGCTGGAAGACGCCGGTTATAGCACCGAAACGCTGCATGGCCCGCTTCTTGACGATCTTAAGCCTGCCGGTATCTGGTTGCTGGTGAGCTCCACGCATGGCGCGGGCGATCTGCCAGACAACCTGCAACCTTTATATGACGCACTGGCTGAACAACGTCCCGATCTCAGTAACGTTCGCTACGGCGCTATCGGTATCGGCAGCCGCGAATACGACACATTTTGCGGCGCTATCGAAAAGCTCGACGTGGTACTGACGGAATGTGGGGCTAAACGCGTCGGCGAACCGCTTAAGATCAACATTCTCGATCATGATATTCCGGAGGATCCGGCGGAAGTGTGGCTGGGATCCTGGAAAAATTTACTCTGATAGGCGGAAAGATCGCCATTCAGCTGTGGATAAAAGTGCTTAAAAGCTTGGATCAACCCGTAGTTATCCAAGGTATAAGTGTTGTTCGTTTTTTGAGTTGTGTATAACCCTCATTTCTGATCCCAGCTTATACGGTCTGGGATCACCGATCATTCACAGCAAGCGATCCCGGATAACCTTTTGATCCCAAATGGGCGATCAGGGTTATCCACAAGGGATGTCGATCCTAATAAGAGATCACAATAAAACAGATCCTTTAAATAAAAGATCTTCTTTTTAATACCAACGATCCCGGCGCTTTCTCACCAGGCTAAAGTTGAGTAGAATCCACGCCCCGGGCTAGCTAACCCTCTTTCGCACAACCGCGAGGTCATACCAACATGTTTTATCCGGATCCTTTTGACGTCATTATCATTGGCGGGGGTCATGCAGGTACCGAGGCCGCAATGGCCGCTGCACGCATGGGTCAGCAGACCCTGCTTTTGACACACAATATCGACACGCTGGGACAGATGTCCTGTAACCCGGCGATCGGCGGTATTGGTAAAGGACATCTGGTTAAGGAAGTGGATGCCCTCGGCGGGCTGATGGCGACGGCGATCGATCAGGCCGGTATTCAGTTTAGAATACTAAACGCCAGTAAAGGCCCGGCGGTTCGCGCCACTCGCGCTCAGGCGGATCGCGTGCTGTACAAGCAGGCCGTACGTACCGCGCTGGAGAATCAGCCGAACCTGATGATCTTCCAGCAGGCGGTAGATGACCTGATCGTGGAAAACGATCGTGTCGTGGGCGCCGTCACGCAGATGGGCCTGAAATTCCGCGCCAAAGCGGTGGTGCTGACGGTCGGTACTTTCCTCGATGGCAAAATTCATATCGGGCTCGATAACTACAGCGGTGGCCGCGCAGGCGATCCGCCTTCCGTACCGCTGGCGCGTCGACTGCGTGAATTGCCGCTGCGCGTCAGCCGTCTGAAAACCGGGACGCCGCCGCGTATCGACGCGCGTACTATCGATTTCAGCGTGCTGGATCAGCAGCATGGCGATAACCCGATGCCGGTCTTTTCGTTCATGGGATCAGTCAGCCAGCACCCGCGTCAGGTGCCGTGCTACATCACGCATACCAACGAAAAAACCCATGATGTAATCCGCAGCAACCTCGATCGCAGCCCCATGTACGCGGGCGTCATCGAAGGGATCGGCCCGCGCTACTGCCCGTCGATCGAAGATAAAGTGATGCGTTTTGCCGATCGTAACGCGCACCAGATCTTCCTGGAGCCTGAAGGGCTGACCAGCAACGAAATTTATCCGAACGGCATCTCGACGAGTCTGCCGTTTGACGTGCAGATGCAAATTGTCCGTTCCATGAAAGGGATGGAAAACGCGAAGATTGTGCGTCCGGGTTACGCCATTGAGTACGATTTCTTCGACCCGCGCGACCTGAAACCGACCCTTGAGAGCAAATACATTCAGGGGCTGTTCTTCGCCGGCCAGATTAATGGCACTACCGGTTACGAAGAAGCTGCGGCGCAGGGGCTGCTGGCGGGCCTGAACGCCGGGCGTTACTCCGCCGAGAAAGAGGGCTGGGCACCGGGCCGTTCTCAGGCCTACCTTGGCGTTCTGGTGGATGATCTCTGCACGCTCGGTACCAAAGAGCCATACCGCATGTTTACCTCGCGTGCGGAATATCGGCTGATGCTGCGCGAAGACAATGCGGATTTACGTCTGACCGAAGCTGGTCGCGAAATGGGCCTGGTTGATGATGCGCGCTGGGCGCGTTTCAACGAGAAGCTGGAAAATATCGAACGCGAGCGCCAGCGTCTGAGAAGTACCTGGGTGACGCCGTCTTCGACCACCGTGGAAGAGATCAACGCAACGCTCACCGCGCCGCTTTCCCGCGAGGCCAGCGGCGAAGATCTGCTGCGTCGTCCGGAAATGACCTATTCTCAGTTGACCATGCTCGCGGCTTTCGCCCCGGCGCTGGAAGACGCGCAGGCGGCGGAGCAGGTTGAGATCCAGGTGAAATACGAAGGTTATATCGCCCGCCAGCAGGATGAGATCGAGAAACAGCAGCGCAACGAAAGCACGCTGTTGCCAGCGACACTTGATTATCGCCAGGTGAATGGCCTCTCGAACGAGGTCATCGCCAAACTCAACGATCACAAACCGGCGTCGATTGGCCAGGCGTCCCGTATTTCCGGGATAACGCCCGCCGCGATTTCTATTTTGCTGGTCTGGCTGAAGAAACAGGGGCTACTGCGCCGCAGTGCCTGAGTCAACACGCTTTTCGGGCCAGCCTTTGTCTGGCCCTTTTTACATGGAAAAACCGTTGTGCTGAATACACTGACCCGCCTGCTGGATGATGCAGGGATTTCGCTGCCCGAACACCAGAAGGCGCAGCTGGTGGCCTATGTCGATATGCTGAACAAGTGGAACAAGGCCTATAATCTTACGTCCGTGCGCGACCCGAACGAGATGCTGGTGCGCCATATCATGGACAGTATCGTGGTCGAGCCGCATCTGAATGGCTCGCGCTTTATCGATGTCGGCACCGGTCCTGGGCTTCCAGGCGTGCCGCTGGCTATCGTGCGCCCTGACAGCCACTTCACTTTGCTGGACAGCCTCGGCAAGCGCGTGCGCTTTTTACGTCAGGTGCAACACGAGCTGAAGCTGGCAAACATCACACCTGTGCAAAGCCGTGTGGAGGATTTCCCCGCCGAGCCGCCGTTTGACGGCGTCATCAGCCGCGCATTCGCGTCGCTCTCCGATATGGTGAACTGGTGTCATCATCTGCCGGGTGAGCGGGGCCGTTTTTATGCGCTAAAAGGCCAGCGTCCTGATGATGAAATCACCGCGCTGCCGGCCAGCTTTGCTGTTGAAAATATCGTCAGACTGACGGTTCCCCGTCTCGATGGCGAACGGCATCTGGTTATCCTTAAAGCAAACAGAACTTAATATTTATCAAAAAAAGCAGAAATAAGCCGCGGGCCGTGTGTTGGAAAAAAGCGCAGGCCCGATCGGTATAACAACATTTTATTTCACTTTTTATTAACTTGTTTGCAGCTTAAACATAACGAAGCACCCTTTGCACCAAAAAAACAATAGTCACGCACGAAAATATAAGGGCGCTATATTCAGCGTGAGACATGATAACGGGGCGTGAATTGTTTCCCGTAGATGTCAATAAAAGGTTTTAATCGTGTTTCGGGGTGTTTTAGAAAAATTATGCGTTAAAGAGTTTTAAATACAGATAGTTATTAGGTTCGCATTCCTAAATGACCTGACAAGGTCTGCGCAGTAATTGTTTATAATGTGATCTCGTGCACGCTTTATTCGCAAGGTTCAGGCGCAATTTGCCGTTTTCGCTTTTGCTTTGAGGTTTGCAGGAAAGTTGCAAAAACACGGCCCTGAAAATTATTTAAACATTTATTCACCTTTTGGCTACTTATAGTTTGAAATCACGTGCTCGCCCCGTATAATTTGAGCGCTTTTTGAGGCTTGACTCAGAGCGTCAAAGAACGTTTTATACGACACGCGACATACCTCAAAGGGAGCAGTAGCAAAAAATGTCTGCGTCGCTTATGAGCAAAAAAGTGGCCCGCAAGCTTCTGCTCATCCAGTTACTCGCGGTGCTTGCAGCAGGATTGCTGTTTTGCCTCAAAGACCCTTTCTGGGGCCTCTCTGCATTGAGTGGAGGGCTGGCAGTGTGGCTGCCGAATGTGCTGTTTATGAATTTTGCCTGGCGTCATCAGGCGCATACACCCGCTAAAGGCCGCGTGGCCTGGTCTTTCGCTCTTGGCGAAGCGTTTAAGGTGGTTGCGACCTTTACCCTGCTGGTGGTGGCGCTGGCGTGTTTGAAGGCGGTTTTTTTGCCGCTGATGATGACGTGGGTTTCGGTGCTGGTTGTGCAGATACTGGCGCCAGCTGTAATTAACAACAAAGGGTAAGAGGCATCATGTCTGCAGGAGAAATCTCGACGCCGCAGGATTACATAGGCCACCATCTGAATAACCTTCAGATTGACCTGCGTACATTCTCGCTGGTGGATCCGCATAACCCCCCGGCCACCTTCTGGACGCTGAATATCGACTCCATGTTCTTCTCGGTGGTGCTGGGCCTGTTATTCCTGGTTCTGTTCCGTAAAGTCGCGAAGCACGCGACCAGCGGCGTTCCGGGCAAATTCCAGACAGCGGTAGAGCTGGTTATCGGCTTTGTGCATGGTAGCGTGAAAGACATGTACCACGGCAAAAGCAAGCTTATTGCTCCGCTGGCCCTGACGATTTTCGTCTGGGTATTCCTGATGAACCTGATGGATTTGCTGCCTATCGACCTGCTGCCGTACATCGGCGAGCATGTGTTTGGCCTGCCTGCCCTGCGCGTGGTGCCGTCTGCTGACGTGAACATCACCCTCTCTATGGCGCTGGGTGTATTTATCCTGATTCTTTTCTACAGCATCAAAATGAAAGGCGTTGGCGGCTTTACCAAAGAGCTGACGCTGCAGCCGTTCAATCACCCGGTATTTATCCCGATCAACTTGATTCTGGAAGGTGTGAGCCTGCTGTCCAAACCGGTTTCTCTCGGTCTGCGACTGTTCGGCAACATGTATGCCGGTGAGCTGATTTTCATTCTGATTGCGGGTCTTCTGCCGTGGTGGTCACAGTGGATTCTGAATGTGCCGTGGGCCATTTTCCACATCCTGATCATTACGTTGCAGGCCTTCATTTTCATGGTTCTGACGATTGTCTATCTGTCGATGGCATCTGAAGAGCACTGATTTTTTACTCAACACTACTGCGTTTTAACTGAAACAAACTGGAGACTGTCATGGAAAACCTGAATATGGATCTGCTGTACATGGCTGCCGCTGTGATGATGGGTCTGGCGGCAATCGGTGCTGCGATCGGTATCGGCATCCTCGGGGGCAAATTCCTGGAAGGCGCTGCGCGCCAGCCTGATCTGATTCCTCTGCTGCGTACTCAGTTCTTTATCGTAATGGGTCTGGTGGATGCTATCCCGATGATCGCTGTGGGTCTGGGTCTGTACGTGATGTTCGCTGTCGCGTAGTAAACGAAATTGTCTGAATTAACAGGCAATATCAGAACATTAACCAGATAAGAGGCATTGTGCTGTGAATCTTAACGCAACAATCCTCGGCCAGGCCATCGCGTTTGTCCTGTTCGTTCTGTTCTGTATGAAGTACGTATGGCCGCCAATTATGGCTGCCATCGAAAAACGTCAGAAAGAAATTGCTGACGGTCTGTCTTCTGCAGAACGCGCTAAAAAGGATCTGGAGCTTGCACAGTCCAACGCGACCGACCAGCTGAAAAAAGCGAAAGCGGAAGCCCAGGTGATTATTGAGCAGGCGAACAAACGTCGCGCTCAGATCCTGGACGAAGCGAAAGCTGAAGCAGAGCAGGAACGTAACAAAATCGTGGCGCAGGCCCAGGCCGAAATCGAAGCCGAGCGTAAACGTGCCCGTGAAGAGCTGCGCAAGCAGGTTGCTATCCTGGCTGTTGCTGGCGCCGAGAAGATCATTGAACGTTCCGTGGATGAAGCTGCTAACAGCGACATCGTGAATAAACTGGTCGCTGAACTGTAAGGAGGGAGGGGCTGATGTCTGAATTTGTAACGGTAGCTCGCCCCTACGCCAAAGCAGCTTTTGACTTTGCCGTCGAACACCAAAGCCTCGACCGCTGGCAGGATATGCTGGCGTTTGCCGCTGAAGTGGCCAAAAACGAACAGATGGCTGAGCTTCTCTCTGGCGCCCTGGCGCCAGAAACGCTCGCTAAGTCGTTTATCGCAATCTGTGGTGACCAGTTAGACGCCAACGGCCAGAACCTGATTCAGGTGATGGCAGAAAATGGTCGTCTGAAGGTGCTTCCTGATGTTCTTGAGCAGTTCATTCAGTTACGCGCAGCCCTTGAGGCTACCGTTGAAGTCGAAGTGACTTCTGCCAGCGCGCTGAGCGATGAACAGCTTGCGAAAATCAGCGCCGCGATGGAAAAACGTCTGTCACGCAAAGTGAAGCTGAATTGCAAAATTGATAAGTCTGTAATGGCAGGCGTTATCATCCGTGCGGGTGATACGGTCATTGACGGCAGCGTGCGCGGCCGTCTTGAACGCCTCGCAGACGTCTTGCAGTCTTAAGGGGACTGGAGCATGCAACTGAATTCCACCGAAATCAGCGAACTGATCAAGCAGCGCATTGCTCAGTTCAATGTTGTGAGTGAAGCTCACAACGAAGGTACTATCGTTTCTGTAAGTGACGGTGTTATCCGTATCCACGGCCTGGCCGATTGTATGCAGGGTGAAATGATCTCCCTGCCGGGTAACCGTTACGCTATCGCACTGAACCTGGAGCGCGACTCCGTAGGTGCCGTAGTCATGGGGCCGTACTCTGACCTCGCCGAAGGCATGAAGGTGAAATGTACTGGCCGTATTCTGGAAGTGCCGGTTGGCCGTGGCCTGCTGGGCCGCGTTGTAAACACCCTGGGTGCGCCGATTGACGGTAAAGGTCCGGTAGAACACGATGGCTTCTCGCCAATCGAAGTTATCGCACCGGGCGTTATCGACCGTCAGTCCGTAGACCAGCCTGTACAGACCGGTTATAAGTCCGTTGACGCCATGATCCCAATCGGTCGTGGCCAGCGTGAGCTGATCATCGGCGACCGTCAGACCGGTAAAACCGCAATGGCTATCGACGCCATCATTAACCAGCGCGATTCCGGTATCAAATGCGTGTACGTGGCTATCGGCCAGAAAGCGTCCACCATTTCTAACGTGGTTCGTAAACTGGAAGAGCATGGCGCGCTGTCCAACACTATCGTTGTAGTCGCGACCGCGTCTGAATCCGCTGCGCTGCAATATCTGGCACCGTATGCCGGTTGCGCCATGGGCGAATACTTCCGCGACCGCGGCGAAGACGCGCTGATCGTTTACGATGACCTGTCCAAACAGGCTGTCGCTTACCGTCAGGTTTCCCTGCTGCTCCGTCGTCCGCCAGGACGTGAAGCATTCCCGGGCGACGTGTTCTACCTCCACTCCCGTCTGCTGGAGCGCGCATCCCGCGTTAACGCGGAATACGTTGAGAACTTCACTAAAGGTGAAGTGAAAGGTAAAACCGGCTCCCTGACCGCACTGCCGATCATCGAAACCCAGGCGGGTGACGTTTCTGCGTTCGTTCCGACCAACGTAATCTCCATTACCGATGGTCAGATCTTCCTGGAAACCAACCTGTTTAACTCCGGTATTCGTCCGGCGGTTAACCCGGGTATCTCCGTATCCCGTGTGGGTGGCGCTGCTCAGACCAAGATCATTAAGAAACTGTCCGGGGGTATTCGTACCGCGCTGGCGCAGTATCGTGAACTGGCGGCGTTCTCTCAGTTCGCTTCCGATCTGGACGAAGCCACCCGTAAACAGCTGAGCCACGGCCAGAAAGTCACTGAACTGCTGAAGCAGAAACAGTACGCGCCGATGTCTGTTGCACAGCAGGGTCTGGTACTGTTCGCGGCAGAACGCGGTTACCTCGAAGATGTGGAACTGGCGAAAATCGGCAGCTTCGAAGCCGCTCTGCTGGCTTACGCTGACCGTGACCACGCTCCGCTGATGCAAGAGATCAACCAGAACGGTGGCTATAACGATGAGATCGAAGGCAAGCTGAAAAGCCTCCTCGACTCCTTCAAAGCAACCCAGTCCTGGTAACGTCTGGCGGCTTGCTGTAAGGCAAGCCGCAAGGCATTGAGGAGAAGCTCATGGCCGGCGCAAAAGAGATACGTAGTAAGATCGCAAGCGTCCAGAACACGCAAAAGATCACTAAAGCGATGGAGATGGTCGCCGCTTCCAAAATGCGTAAATCGCAGGATCGCATGGCGGCCAGCCGTCCTTATGCAGATACCATGCGCAAAGTGATTGGTCACCTTGCTACCGGTAATCTGGAATATAAGCACCCTTACCTGGAAGAACGCGACGTTAAACGCGTGGGCTACCTGGTGGTGTCGACTGACCGTGGTCTGTGCGGCGGCTTGAACATCAACCTGTTCAAGAAACTGCTGGCGGATATGAAAGCATGGTCCGATAAAGGCGTTCAGTGCGATATCGCAATGATCGGCTCCAAAGGCGTTTCTTTCTTCAATTCAGTAGGCGGCAACATTGTGGCGCAGGTCACCGGCATGGGAGATAACCCTTCCCTGTCAGATCTGATCGGCCCGGTAAAAGTTATGCTGCAGGCTTATGATGAAGGCCGTCTGGACAAGCTTTACGTGGTCAGCAACAAATTTATTAATACCATGTCTCAGGCTCCGACTATCACTCAGCTGCTGCCGCTGCCGGCATCAGAAGACGATGAGTTGAAGCACAAATCCTGGGATTACCTGTACGAACCCGATCCGAAGGCGCTGCTGGATACCCTGCTGCGTCGCTATGTCGAATCGCAGGTTTATCAGGGTGTGGTTGAAAACCTGGCCAGCGAGCAGGCCGCACGAATGGTGGCGATGAAAGCCGCAACCGATAATGGCGGCAGCCTGATTAAAGAGCTGCAGTTGGTGTACAACAAAGCTCGTCAGGCCAGCATTACTCAGGAACTCACCGAGATCGTCTCGGGGGCCGCCGCGGTTTAACCAGGTTATTTCGTAGAGGATTCAAGATGGCTACTGGAAAGATTGTCCAGGTAATCGGCGCCGTGGTGGACGTCGAGTTCCCTCAGGATGCCGTACCGAAAGTGTACGATGCCCTTGAGGTAACGAATGGTAATGAGCGTCTGGTGCTGGAAGTCCAGCAGCAGCTCGGCGGCGGTATCGTACGTACCATCGCGATGGGCTCTTCCGACGGTCTGCGTCGTGGTCTGCCTGTTGCAGACCTTGAGCACCCGATCGAAGTGCCGGTAGGTAAAGCGACGCTGGGTCGTATCATGAACGTCCTGGGTCAGCCTATCGACATGAAAGGCGATATCGGCGAAGAAGAGCGTTGGGCGATTCACCGCGCGGCGCCGTCCTATGAAGAGCTGTCCAGCTCTCAGGAACTGCTGGAAACCGGCATCAAAGTAATCGACCTGATGTGTCCGTTCGCGAAGGGCGGTAAAGTCGGTCTGTTCGGTGGTGCGGGCGTAGGTAAAACGGTAAACATGATGGAGCTGATCCGTAACATCGCGATCGAACACTCCGGTTACTCCGTGTTTGCAGGCGTGGGCGAACGTACCCGTGAAGGTAACGACTTCTACCACGAAATGACCGACTCCAACGTTCTGGATAAAGTATCCCTGGTTTACGGCCAGATGAACGAGCCGCCGGGAAACCGTCTGCGCGTTGCGCTGACCGGTCTGACCATGGCTGAGAAATTCCGTGACGAAGGTCGTGACGTTCTGCTGTTCGTCGATAACATCTATCGTTACACCCTGGCCGGTACTGAAGTATCCGCACTGCTGGGCCGTATGCCTTCAGCGGTAGGTTATCAGCCGACCCTGGCGGAAGAGATGGGCGTTCTGCAGGAACGTATCACCTCTACCAAAACCGGTTCTATCACCTCCGTACAGGCGGTATACGTACCGGCGGATGACTTGACTGACCCGTCACCAGCCACCACCTTTGCGCACCTTGACGCAACTGTGGTACTGAGCCGTCAGATTGCTTCTCTGGGTATCTACCCGGCCGTTGACCCGCTTGATTCCACCAGCCGTCAGCTGGATCCGCTGGTGGTTGGCCAGGAGCACTACGACACCGCTCGCGGCGTACAGTCCATCCTGCAGCGTTACCAGGAACTGAAAGACATCATCGCCATCCTCGGTATGGACGAACTGTCTGAAGAAGACAAACTGGTGGTAGCTCGTGCGCGTAAAATTCAGCGCTTCCTGTCCCAGCCGTTCTTCGTGGCAGAAGTATTCACCGGTTCCCCGGGCAAATACGTTTCGCTGAAAGACACCATCCGTGGCTTTAAAGGCATCATGGAAGGCGAATACGATCATCTGCCGGAGCAGGCGTTCTACATGGTTGGCTCCATTGATGAAGCCGTGGAAAAAGCCAAAAAACTTTAACGCCTTAATCGGAGGGTGACATGGCAATGACTTACCACCTGGATGTCGTCAGCGCAGAGAAAGAGATGTTCTCTGGTCTGGTCGAAAAAATCCAGGTTACGGGTAGCGAAGGCGAGCTGGGGATTTACCCGGGCCACGCGCCGCTGCTCACCGCCATTAAGCCTGGTATGATCCGCATCGTGAAACAGCACGGCCACGAAGAGTATATCTATCTCTCCGGCGGCGTGCTGGAAGTGCAGCCGGGCAACGTAACCGTGCTGGCTGACACCGCGATTCGCGGCCAGGATCTCGACGAAGCGCGAGCCCTGGAAGCGAAACGTAAAGCGGAAGAGCATATCCGTAGCTCCCACGGTGACGTGGACTACGCTCAGGCTTCCGCTGAGCTGGCCAAGGCGATCGCCAAACTGCGCGTTATCGAGTTGACCAAAAAAGCGATGTAACACCGGCTTGAAAGTTAAAAGCCAGCCAGGGCGACCCGGCTGGCTTTTTTTATTTCCGCCGCATGAGATATGAAAAGCTGTTTTATAATTTTTGTGATTTGAGTCACAAAATATTGATCGGTTCAAAAAAGCAGCGTAGACTTGGTTTTGTGAGACGGGTCACATTTCAATCGCGGAGAGCCTGTGAAACTTATCAATAAAATTATTTCTTATTTCAATAACATGAGCGTATCTTTCGGTACTTTCAATCTGTAATCTTCCTTTGTTGCCAGCGCCTTTCAGCGCATGGCAAACCTGGAAAGGGTCGCCAGAGCGCGGCCTTTTTTGTTTTTGTACGCCACTCTTCTCTTCTGCACTTCCATTTCTCCCTTAATTCAACACCATCCGGTGGATTTTCGTCCGTTTTTACAGCGCTTTATTCCAGACGCAAAAAAACAGCATCTCTTTGTTTTCTTAAGCGATAAAATTAGCAGAGACACCCTTTAAGTTCTTTTTAGCGTTTTGGCATGCATTCAGCGCCTGCATAACATGGTAAAAAAGGATAAAAGCGGCGATTTGCCAGCAATCCGTTTTATGCTGAAAAATATGTAGAATTTCGGGCGCTAAATCGCTTTACTTCACTCACTTTCATAAGACAGGACGACTATGTCTAGCCATGCTATGAGCGTTGTGATCCTTGCCGCTGGCAAAGGCACACGCATGTACTCCGATCTTCCAAAAGTGCTGCATACCCTGGCCGGGAAGCCGATGGTGCAGCATGTTATCGACGCCGCAAAGCATGTCGGCGCGCAAAATATTCATCTGGTTTATGGGCATGGCGGCGATCTGCTGCAAAACACCCTGAAAGACGCCTCGCTCAACTGGGTGTTGCAGGCAGAACAGCTTGGTACCGGTCACGCGATGCAGCAGGCCGCGCCGTTCTTCAGCGATGATGAAGACGTGCTGATGCTCTACGGTGACGTGCCCCTGATCTCGGTCGAGACCCTGCAACAACTCTGCGCGGCGAAACCCCAGGGCGGCATCGGTCTGTTGACCGTCAAGCTTGACGACCCGACCGGCTATGGTCGCATCACTCGCGAGAACGGCAAGGTCTCCGGCATTGTTGAGCATAAAGATGCCAGCGATGAACAACGCCAGATCAATGAAATCAATACCGGCATTCTGGTTGCCAACGGCGCGGACCTGAAGCGCTGGCTGGGGCAGCTCAATAACAACAATGCGCAGGGTGAATACTACATCACTGACATCATCGCGATGGCCTGGAATGAAGGCCGTGAGATAGCGGCAGTGCATCCGCAGCGTTTAAGCGAAGTGGAAGGTGTAAACAACCGTTTGCAGCTGTCGCGACTTGAGCGCGTCTATCAGGCCGAGCAGGCGGAAAAACTGCTGCTGGCGGGCGTCATGCTGCGCGACCCGGCGCGTTTCGATTTGCGCGGTACGTTGAAGCATGGGCGGGATGTCGAGATCGACGCTAACGTCATTATTGAAGGCGATGTCGTACTGGGCGATCGCGTGAAGATTGGCGCGGGCTGTGTAATCAAAAACAGCACTATTGGCGATGACTGCGAGATAAGCCCCTACAGCGTGGTAGAAGACGCGCGTCTCGACGCCGCCTGCACTATCGGGCCGTTCGCGCGTCTGCGTCCGGGCGCCGAGCTACTGGAAGGCGCACACGTCGGCAACTTCGTCGAGATGAAAAAAGCGCGGCTGGGCAAAGGTTCTAAAGCGGGTCACCTGACCTATCTGGGCGACGCGGAGATTGGCGATAACGTCAATATCGGCGCGGGCACGATCACCTGCAACTACGATGGCGCCAACAAGCACAAAACCCTTATCGGCGACGACGTGTTTGTCGGCTCCGACACCCAACTGGTGGCGCCGGTGACCGTCGCCAAAGGCGCGACCATCGCCGCCGGCACCACCGTCACGCGCAATATTGCGGAGAACGAGCTGGTGCTCACCCGTGTGCCGCAGGTGCATAAGCAGGGCTGGCGTCGCCCGGTGAAGAAAAAGTAACAACACGGCGGGGGCGCTACGCTTGTCCGCGCTGTTATTGCGTTTGCCTGACAGGTCTGACGGCCATCAGGCAAACCCGGGTGAGGAGATAACAATAATCTCCCCCCACAAGCAGTACCTATAACGATAACCCCACTCTCTACAAGGCTCGGGGCGCCCGGAAAACGGGTAAACACAGGTCGTCGACAACGCATGGCGAAATGCCATTGTCAGGAACTTAATTATGTGTGGAATTGTTGGCGCAGTCGCGCAACGTGATATTGCTGAAATCCTTCTCGAAGGCTTACGTCGTCTTGAGTACCGCGGTTATGACTCCGCCGGTCTCGCGGTCGTGGACAGCGCCGGGCATATGACCCGCCTGCGCCGTCTCGGCAAAGTGCAGATGCTGGTTCAGGCGGCGGAAGAACATCCGCTGCATGGCGGCACGGGTATTGCCCACACCCGCTGGGCGACCCACGGCGAACCGTCTGAAGGCAACGCGCATCCGCATGTCTCCGGGCATATCGTGGTGGTGCATAACGGCATTATCGAAAACCACGAGCCGCTGCGCGAGCTGCTGAAAACGCGCGGCTACGAATTTGTCACCGAAACCGATACTGAAGTGATCGCGCACCTGGTGCACTGGGAGCTGGAGCAGGGCGGCACGCTGCGTGAAGCCGTACTGCGCGCCATTCCTCAGTTGCGCGGCGCTTACGGCACCGTCATCATGGATAACCGCGATCCGAGCGTCCTGCTGGCCGCCCGTTCCGGCAGCCCGCTGGTGATTGGCCTTGGCATGGGCGAGAACTTTATCGCCTCCGATCAGCTGGCGCTGCTGCCGGTGACTCGCCGCTTTATTTTCCTCGAGGAGGGCGATATCGCCGAAGTCACGCGCCGTTCGGTCGCGATTTTCAATACCCAGGGCGACGCGGTTTCCCGTCCGGAAATCGAATCCAGTGTGCAGTATGACGCCGGCGATAAAGGCATCTACCGCCACTACATGCAAAAAGAGATCTACGAGCAGCCGAACGCGATTAAAAACACGCTCGCTGGGCGCATCAGCCACGGCGAAGTGGATTTAAGCGAACTCGGCCCGAACGCCGATGAACTTCTGTCTCAGGTCGAGCATATCCAGATTGTCGCCTGCGGTACCTCGTACAACTCCGGCATGGTCTCTCGCTACTGGTTTGAAGCGCTGGCAGGCGTACCGTGCGATGTCGAAATCGCCTCGGAATTCCGTTATCGCAAATCTGCCGTGCGCCGCAACAGCCTGATGATCACGCTGTCGCAGTCCGGCGAAACCGCAGATACGCTGGCGGCGTTGCGTCTGTCCAAAGAGCTGGGCTATCTTGGCTCGCTGGCCATCTGCAACGTGCCGGGCTCGTCGCTGGTGCGCGAGTCTTCGCTGGCGTTGATGACCAAAGCCGGTACGGAAATCGGCGTGGCGTCTACTAAAGCGTTTACCACTCAGCTGACCGTTCTGCTGATGCTGGTGGCGAAACTCAGCCGCCTGAAAGGCGCGGACGCGTCCATCGAGCACGATATTGTTCACGGTCTGCAGGCGCTGCCAAGCCGTATCGAGCAGATGCTCTCTCAGGACAAACGCATTGAGGCGCTGGCGGAAGATTTCTCCGACAAGCACCACGCCCTGTTCCTTGGCCGCGGCGATCAGTATCCGATCGCGCTGGAAGGCGCCCTGAAGCTCAAAGAGATCTCTTACATTCACGCCGAGGCGTATGCGGCAGGTGAGCTCAAGCACGGCCCGCTGGCGCTGATCGATGCCGATATGCCCGTTATCGTGGTGGCGCCGAACAACGAACTGCTGGAAAAGCTGAAGTCCAATATCGAAGAAGTCCGCGCCCGTGGCGGCGTGCTGTACGTCTTCGCCGATCAGGATGCCGGTTTCAGCAGCAGCGACACCATGAACATCATCCCGATGCCGCATGTTGAGGAGGTTATCGCGCCGATTTTCTACACGGTTCCGCTGCAGCTGCTGGCGTACCACGTCGCACTGATCAAAGGGACCGACGTTGACCAGCCGCGTAACCTGGCGAAGTCTGTCACCGTGGAATAATCCTTTTTCACGCGTATGCTTCTCTGAAGAGGTTGCCGTCCGGCAGCCTCTTTTTTTATCAACATCAGGGAAATGGATGTGTTATGTCGTTTATGCAGCGCTTGGCCGGCATGCGGTTTTACCAGCTCATCATCTATAGCGCTGAAGTGGATGACGATATCGCGCATCGCAGGCTGCATCAGCTGAAGCTCAAAATGGCGCAGCGCCAGCATCTGCCGAAAGCCCGCTTCATCGGCACCTCGTCGTTTTATCATGTGCTGGTGGGCAGCACCTACATGATGCTCTTTAGCGCGGCACTGAATGTCGCGGCGCTGCGCCCGCCCTTTCCGCCGCTCTGGATTTTTGGCGGAGTTCTCTGGCTGATACTGCTGATGGCGGTTGCGTTTATGGTTGAAAAAGGGCGCCGCAGCGGGCTTAAGTTGCTTCTCTTCGCCTGGGTATTCCATCTGTCGTTAAGCGGAGCCGCACTGGGTGTCGGGCTGGTGCGCTGGCCTTTTTCGTGGGTGTTCTGGTTATGCTGGGGCGGGGGCGTTTTGATGGTGTGGCTGGCCTGGCGGATGATGAACAGTCGCGAAATGTTTACGCTCGTTCACTGGTGTCTGGCGAATAAAATGCGTCGCATCCATACCAAAGAACTTCAACGCCCATCAGAAAAACGTGCGTTGAAGCGAAGAAAAAACCGTGAAATGCGGAACAGATAATGCGCACGCATTTATGACAAATCGCCGTTTTAGACTACTTTTACTGTGTCATAAAAAGAAAATTTTTCCTTCATCTCTGTGTCATAAAACTGCGTAATTTATTGAATTAAATATATTTTATTTAAGCTAAACTCGCGGGTCCGGCGCTGTCATAAAACTGTCATAATTCGTACATTTATCTGTCACCAAACTGTCCTATTTTGCTCACCGTAGCCACGAAACAATAAATTACGAACACCAGCAGGAGACATTATGAAAGTTATGCGTACCACCGTCGCAACTGTTGTCGCCGCGACCTTTTCCCTGAGCGCTTTCTCCGCTTTCGCGGCAGCAAGTCTGACTGGCGCGGGCGCAACATTCCCGGCGCCGGTGTATGCCAAATGGGCGGATACCTACCAGAAAGAAACGGGTAACAAGGTAAACTACCAGGGTATCGGCTCCTCCGGTGGCGTGAAACAAATCATTGCTAACACTGTTGATTTTGGTGCTTCTGACGCACCGCTTTCCGACGAAAAATTACAGCAAGAAGGTCTTTTCCAGTTCCCGACCGTGATCGGCGGCGTGGTGCTGGCGGTTAACCTGCCAGGCTTCAAGTCTGGCGAACTGGTGCTGGATGGTAAAACCCTCGGCGACATCTACCTTGGCAAAATCAAGAAGTGGGATGACGAGGCTATCGCCAAACTGAACCCGGGCAAAAAACTGCCTTCGCAGAACATCGCTGTGGTGCGCCGCGCTGACGGTTCCGGTACTTCCTTCGTTTTCACCAGCTACCTGGCGAAAGTGAACGAAGAGTGGAAATCGAAAATCGGCTCTGGCTCTACCGTTAACTGGCCGACCGGCCTTGGCGGTAAAGGTAATGACGGCATCGCCGCGTTCGTACAGCGTCTGCCGGGCTCTATCGGCTACGTCGAATACGCTTATGCCAAGCAGAACAACCTGACCTACACCAAACTGGTTTCTGCTGACGGCAAGCCGGTCGCGCCGACCGAAGAGAGCTTCTCTAACGCCGCCAAAGGCGTGGACTGGAGCAAATCCTTCGCCCAGGACCTGACCAACCAGAAAGGCGACGACGCGTGGCCTATCACCTCCACCACCTTCATTCTGGTTCACAAAGAGCAGAAGAAACCTGAGCAGGGCGCCGAAGTGCTGAAGTTCTTCGACTGGGCCTACAAGTCAGGCGCGAAACAGGCTAATGACCTGGATTACGCCTCTCTGCCGGACAGCGTGGTTGAGCAGGTTCGCGCCGCATGGAAAACCAACGTGAAAGACAGCAGCGGTAAAGCGCTGTATTGATCGAGATTTACCGATGATGGCGGGTGGCGCTTCGCTTATCCGCCCTACAAAAATCCGGTAACATACTGTTTTTTGTAGGCCCGGTACGCATCACGCTGCCGGGCATCATTCAAAACAGAGTTTAACTGAAGAGTGAAATATGGCTGCCACCAAGCCTGTATTTAACCCCCCAGGTAAAAAGGGCGATATGATCTTCAGCGCGCTGGTCCGACTGGCTGCGCTGATTGTGCTATTGCTGCTGGGCGGAATTATTGTGTCGCTGATCTTCTCTTCCTGGCCGAGCATGGAAAAATTTGGTTTTTCCTTCCTCTGGAATAAGGAATGGGACGCGCCGAACGAAACCTTTGGCGCGCTGGTGCCGATTTACGGCACGCTGGTGACCTCTTTTATTGCGCTGCTGATCGCGGTTCCCGTGAGCTTCGGCATCGCGCTGTTCCTGACCGAACTGGCACCCGGCTGGCTGAGACGCCCGCTGGGCATCGCTATTGAACTGCTGGCGGCTATCCCGAGTATCGTGTACGGCATGTGGGGCCTGTTTATCTTCGCGCCGCTGTTCGCGACCTGGTTCCAGGAGCCGGTCGGCAATGTGCTCTCCAACATTCCGTTTATCGGCGCGCTCTTCTCCGGCCCGGCGTTCGGTATCGGCATTCTGGCGGCAGGCGTTATTCTCGCCATCATGATTATTCCTTACATCGCCGCGGTAATGCGTGATGTGTTCGAACAGACCCCGGTGATGATGAAAGAGTCGGCTTACGGTATCGGCTGCACCACCTGGGAAGTTATCTGGCGCATCGTGCTGCCGTTCACCAAAAACGGCGTCATCGGCGGCGTAATGCTGGGGCTTGGCCGCGCGCTCGGTGAAACGATGGCGGTCACTTTTATCATCGGCAACACCTACCAGCTCGACAGCGCCTCGCTCTTTATGCCGGGCAACAGCATCACTTCCGCGCTGGCGAATGAGTTTGCCGAAGCGGAATCGGGCCTGCACGTCGCGGCGTTGATGGAGCTTGGCCTGATCCTCTTTGTGATCACCTTTATCGTCCTGGCCGTTTCACGACTGATGATTATGCGTCTGGCGAAAAACGAGGGGGCGCGCTAATGGCGACTATCGAACTGCAAACCCCTACGGCGCTGGCGGAATCACGCCGTAAAATGCAGGCGAAGCGGCGCATGAAAAACCGCATCGCTCTCACGCTCTCGATGGCGACGATGGCGTTCGGCCTGTTCTGGCTTATCTGGATCTTATTCTCCACGGTATCACGCGGTTTCGACGGCATGTCGCTGGCGCTGTTCACCGAAATGACGCCGCCGCCGAACACCGCGGGCGGCGGGCTGGCGAACGCCCTTGCGGGCAGCGGCCTGTTGATCCTTTGGGCGACGGTTATCGGTACGCCGCTTGGCATCATGGCAGGGATTTATCTGGCGGAATATGGCCGGAAGTCGTTCCTCGCTGAAGTCATCCGCTTTATCAACGACATTCTGCTCTCCGCGCCGTCTATCGTGGTGGGGCTGTTCGTCTACACCATCGTGGTGGCACAGATGGAGCACTTCTCCGGCTGGGCGGGCGTTATCGCGCTGGCGCTGCTGCAAGTGCCGATTGTAATCCGCACCACCGAGAACATGCTCAAGCTGGTGCCGGACAGCCTGCGTGAAGCGGCTTACGCGCTTGGCACGCCGAAGTGGAAGATGATCTCCGCCATTACGCTTAAAGCGTCCGTGTCAGGCATTCTGACCGGCGTGCTGCTGGCTGTGGCGCGTATCGCGGGCGAAACCGCCCCGCTGCTCTTTACCGCGCTCTCTAACCAGTTCTGGAGCACGGATATGATGCAGCCTATCGCCAACCTGCCGGTGACGATTTTCAAATTCGCCATGAGCCCGTTCGCCGAATGGCAACAGCTGGCCTGGGCTGGCGTGCTGATTATCACCCTTTGCGTTCTGCTGCTGAATATCCTGGCGCGCGTGCTGTTCGCCAAACGTAAACACGGTTAATTTTTTGACGGCGTGGCGTATCGCGACGCCGGATAAGGAAAACGATTGAGATGAGTATGGTTAATACGACCCCGAGCAAGATTCAGGTTCGCGATTTGAACTTCTACTACGGGAAATTCCATGCCCTGAAAAACATCAGCCTGGATATCGCCAAAAACGAAGTGACCGCCTTTATCGGTCCGTCCGGCTGCGGTAAATCCACGCTGCTGCGCACCTTCAACAAGATGTTCGAGCTCTATCCGGAGCAGCGCGCAGAAGGCGAAATCCTGCTGGATGGCGAAAACATTCTGAACCACGCCCAGGACATCGCGCTGCTGCGCGCCAAAGTGGGCATGGTGTTCCAGAAGCCGACGCCGTTCCCGATGTCCATTTACGACAACATTGCCTTCGGCGTGCGCCTGTTTGAGAAGCTCTCCCGCGCCGATATGGACGAGCGCGTGCAGTGGGCGTTGACCAAAGCCGCATTATGGAATGAAACCAAAGATAAACTGCACCAGAGCGGGTACTCTCTCTCCGGTGGTCAGCAGCAGCGTCTGTGCATCGCACGCGGTATCGCGATTCGCCCTGAAGTGCTGCTGCTTGATGAGCCGTGTTCCGCGCTGGACCCGATCTCCACCGGCCGTATCGAAGAGCTCATCACCGAGCTTAAGCAGGATTACACCGTGGTTATCGTGACGCACAACATGCAGCAGGCGGCGCGCTGTTCCGATCACACGGCGTTTATGTACCTCGGCGAGCTGATCGAGTTCAGCAATACAGACGATCTCTTCACCAAGCCGAAAATGAAACAAACCGAAGACTATATTACCGGTCGCTACGGTTGATATGCCCTGATATCTCATGTGGGCCGCTTTTGAATTTATCGGGCATGTGGAGTGCTAAATGGATAATCTGAATCTGAACAAACATATTTCCGGTCAGTTCAACGCTGAACTGGAATACATTCGCACCCAGGTGATGACGATGGGTGGGCTGGTAGAGCAGCAGCTCTCCGATGCGATCACCGCCATGCACAACCAGGACAGCGAACTGGCCAAACGCGTCATCGACGGCGATAAAAAGGTCAACATGATGGAAGTGGCGATCGATGAAGCGTGCGTGCGCATCATCGCCAAACGCCAGCCGACCGCAAGCGATCTGCGCCTGGTGATGGCCATCATTAAAACTATCGCCGAGCTGGAGCGCATCGGCGACGTGGCGGATAAAATCTGCCGCACCGCGCTGGAAAAATTCTCCCAGCAGCATCAGCCGCTGCTGGTCAGCCTCGAATCGCTGGGTCGCCATACCGTACAGATGCTCCACGACGTGCTGGACGCCTTCGCGCGTATGGATCTTGATGAAGCGGTACGTATTTATCGCGAAGATAAAAAAGTGGATCAGGAGTATGAAGGCATCGTGCGTCAACTGATGACCTACATGATGGAAGATTCCCGCACCATTCCAAGCGTGCTGACCGCGCTGTTCTGCGCCCGCTCTATCGAGCGTATCGGCGACCGCTGCCAGAATATCTGCGAATACATTTTCTATTTCGTGAAGGGCCAGGATTTCCGCCACGTCGGCGGCGATGAGCTGGATAAACTGCTCGCCGGTAAAGATCCGAAAGAATAAGCCTGCCGCCCTCGCCGCGCGCGAGGGCTTTTTTGGGGCAAAGATCGCCCCTTTTGCGGATTTTACTCAATACTATAAGGGGTTACCGAGCCCGTTATAAAAAGGACAAATCCGTGAAATTACCTTCCCGTACCGCTCTCGCTATCGCCGCCCTGATAGGCTGCGCCAGTTTGCCTGTCTACAGCGCGCCGCTACCAGCCACGCCCGACCCGTCCATTCCGGTCAGCCATTACATCACCCAGGTGAATCCGGATAAATCGATCACCTTCCGCCTGTTCGCGCCCGGTGCGCAGCGCGTGGCGGTAGTGCTCGGCGCGACGGCGGACAGTCAGGTATCGCATGAGATGCGCAAAGAGGCGAACGGCGTCTGGAGCTGGAAAAGCGCGCCGCTGAAGCCGGATCTGCATGAGTATTTCTTTGATGTTGACGGCTTTCGCTCCATCGATACCGGCAACCCGTATGTCAAACCGCAGCGTCAGCCCAATACCTCGCTAATTCTGGTGCCGGGCAGCATTATTGATGACCGGGCGGTGCCGCACGGCGAATTGCGCACGCTGACCTACCATTCCGGCGCGCTGAAATCGGAGCGTCGGGTATATGTCTGGACGCCGCCGGGCTACAGCCATGAAAGCGAGCCGCTGCCGGTGCTCTACTTCTATCACGGCTTTGGCGATACCGGGCTTTCCGCCGTGACTCAGGGCCGTATTCCGCAAATGATGGATAATCTGCTGGCGGAAGGAAAAATCAAGCCGATGCTGGTGGTTATCCCGGATACCGAAACGGATATCGCCGACGCGGTGCCGGAGAATTTCCCGCCTGCCGAGCGACGTAAAGACTTTTACCCAATCAACGCCCGCGCGGCGGATAAAGAGCTGATGAACGACATTATTCCGCTGATCGGGCAGCAATTTAACGTGCGTCAGGACGCGCAGGGGCGCGCGCTGGCAGGGCTTTCACAGGGCGGTTATCAGGCGCTGGTATCGGGTATGACGCATCTGCAGAGCTTTGGCTGGCTGGCGTCGTTGAGCGGCGTTACCACCGCCACGGTGCCAAACGACGATGTAACGAAGCAACTGTCCCGCGCGGACGAAGTAAACAGCCAGCTGCGTAACTTCACGCTGGTCGTGGGCGATAAAGATAGCGTGACGGGCCGGGATATCGCCGGGCTGAAAACCGAGCTTGAGCGCGACGGCGTGAAATTCGACTATCACGTCTATCCGGGGCTTGGCCATGAAATGGCGGTGTGGCGCCCGGCCTATGCCGAATGGGTGCAGAAGATCTTTTAACGGGAGTCAATGTCGAGCGGTGGGTGCGCTGACGCTTACCCACCTGTACGCCACATCCAACCGCATCTCGCAGGGCGGGTATGAAACACCCCCGCCATAACATTCAATACGCCTGGGCACCCGCGTTAACCCGAGGGTTAACGCGTCACCTCCCAGCCGCGCGCCCGCCACAATTCTGGCAGCTGCGCTAAATCAGTAAACACCGTCACATTAGGGTGTTCGAGCGGCGGGTTATGCGGGTCGGCGCAGAAATAAAACACCTGCATCCCGGCGGCGATACCGGCTTTCGCGCCCGCGGCGGAATCATCCACCAGAATACAGTGCTCCACATTCACCTGCATCGCATCGGCGGCAAAATGCATCAACGCCGGGTCGGGCTTCCAGCGCTGGATATCGTAGCCGCTAAATAGCTTGTCCGTGAAATACCCTGACATGCCCGTTTTGCCGAGAGACTGCTGCATTTTGCTCACCGGGCCGTTCGAGACGATGCACATCGGCACATTCATCTTCGCAAGGAGCGCCGCCGCGCCTGGGATCTCTTCCAGCTCGGCGTCGAAAAGACGCGCAACTTCTGCGCGGTAAACAGGTTCGAGCTCGGCTTTTTGCAGGTTCACGCCATATTCGTCATTGATCGTGTCAATGATTTCGTAGAGCTTTACGCCTTTGAAGCGTTTAAAAACCTCGTCCAGCTCAAGCGTAATGCCCGCCCGGGCAAACATATGCACATAAGCGCGGGAGCAGATAACTTCGCTATCCACCAGCGTGCCGTCGCAGTCGAAAAATACCGCTTCAATTCGGGACATGCCGTTTCCTGTTGTTGCAAGTTGAACGTTTACTCTAAGCGCTTTGCGTCACGCAATCGATGCCGTATAAGCAAATTCAATGAAAAAAAGTGTGCGACGACCATCAACACGGAGGCGTTTTGGTATAGGATAGCGACGAATTTTTCCCCTCCTTGTACGGAATTAGAGAATGAGCCAACAACAGACGTCCCAGGCCGAAGGGCAGGGATTGCTTGAGCGCGTGTTCAAATTACGCGCGCACGGCACCACGGCCCGCACCGAGGTCATTGCCGGGGTCACCACCTTCCTGACGATGGTGTATATCGTTTTTGTTAACCCGCAAATCCTCGGCGCGGCTGGCATGGACACCAGCGCGGTATTCGTTACGACCTGTCTTATCGCCGCCTTCGGCAGCATTCTGATGGGCCTGCTGGCGAACCTGCCGGTGGCGCTGGCGCCTGCGATGGGCCTGAACGCCTTCTTCGCGTTCGTGGTGGTTGGCGCGATGGGCCTCTCCTGGCAGGTGGGCATGGGCGCGATTTTCTGGGGCGCGGTTGGCCTGCTGCTGCTGACGATTTTCCGCGTGCGCTACTGGATGATCGCCAATATCCCGGTAAGCCTGCGTATCGGCATCACCAGCGGTATCGGTCTGTTTATCGGCATGATGGGGCTTAAAAACGCAGGCGTTATCGTCGCGAACCCGGAGACGCTGGTCGCTATCGGCAACCTCACCTCCCACACCACGCTGCTGGGCGTTCTGGGCTTCTTTATCATCGCCATTCTCGCCTCGCGCAATATTCACGCGGCGGTGCTGGTCTCTATCGTTGTGACCACGCTGCTGGGCCTGGCGTTTGGCGACGTGCAGTTCAAAGGCGTCGTGTCAGAGCCGCCGAGCGTGATGACGGTGCTCGGCCATGTCGATCTCGCGGGCTCGCTGGATATCGGCCTCGCGGGCGTGATTTTCTCGTTTATGCTGGTAAACCTCTTCGACTCCTCCGGCACGCTTATCGGCGTAACCGATAAAGCCGGGCTTGCAGATGAAAGCGGCAAGTTCCCGCGCATGAAGCAGGCGCTGTATGTGGACAGTATCTCGTCCGTCGCGGGCTCGTTTATTGGCACCTCTTCCGTGACCGCGTATATCGAATCCTCGTCCGGCGTCTCCATTGGCGGGCGCACCGGCCTTACCGCCGTCGTTGTCGGCCTGCTGTTCCTGCTGGTGATTTTCCTGTCGCCGCTCGCAGGTATGGTGCCGCCTTACGCCGCCGCTGGCGCGCTGATTTACGTGGGCGTGCTGATGACTTCCAGCCTGTCGCGCGTGAAGTGGGACGACCTGACCGAAGCGGTGCCGGCATTTATCACCGCCGTTATGATGCCGTTCAGCTTCTCCATCACCGAAGGTATCGCGCTCGGCTTTATCTCCTACTGCGTGATGAAAATTTTCACCGGTCGCCTGCGCGATCTGAACGCCTGCGTGCTGGTCGTGGCGCTGCTGTTCCTGTTGAAAATCGTCTTTATCGACGCGCACTAATTAAAAAGGCCAGCGAATCGCTGGCCTTTTTACGGTTAGCGGCGCACCCGCCGGATGTAATCCGCAAATGCGGTCAACTGCCCCGTCAGGTGATCCCGCGTGCTCTGGTCCACCACTTCGCCCGTCTGCGTGTCCACTTTGTTCTGAATCGCCCCGCCCATAAACTCCGGCTTGTTCATCACCATTGCATCAAGGAAGACCAGGATCTGGCGCAGATGATACTGACAGCGCGCGCCGCCGATGGCGCCCATTGAACTGGTCTGAATCAAGACCGGCTTACCGGCGAGCGGCTGGTCCGGCAGGCGTGACAGCCAGTCGATGGCGTTTTTCAGCCCGCCCGGCACCGAATAGTTATATTCCGGCGTGACAATCACTACGCCATCCGCCTGGCGGATCTGCTCTGCTATCGCTTCCACCGTTTGCGGAAACCCCTCTTCCTGCTGAATATCAGCGTCATAAATCGGGATATCGCGAATGGAAGGCAACTCGGCGACCGTCATACCGGCAGGGGCCAGTTTCGGCAGCGTGCGGGCTACCATCGCGTTAAATGAGCCTTTGCGCAGGCTGCCAATCAGTGTTACGACGTTTAGTGTTTCAGACATAGAAAACCTCCGGGAAGTGTAAACGCAGATTAGTTGATAATCATCGCCTTTTCCGAGGGCAGGCTGGTAAAGCGCATCAGACGCGTATCCGGGCTGGTGCTGCGTTTACGCATATCCGGCAGGCTGTGCCAGCCCTGCACGCTGTCATATTCCCACAGGTAGAGTTTTTCGATGGCGGGCGACACCGCGACCGTCCAGATCAGCACGTCTTCGGCATCGCAGGCCGCCTCCACCAGCGGGAACTGCGCCACGCGCAGCTTGCCGGAGCCCGGCAGGAGCTGGAATTGCTGGCCGTCGTCGTTCTGCTGGCCTGTCAGCTTCAGCAGGCTGCGACGCAGCGTCACCAGTTGAGTGCGCGCTTCCATCGGGTCGTTTTGATTATCTATCCAGATCGTTTCATTTTTACTGAGCGTATGGCCGGTCTGCGGCGCGAGCGGGTGCGTAAAGGTACGCGTGGCGGGCTGTAGTTCCATATCGAGCCCGCAGCAGCCTTCCGTCGTGATCGCCACACCCAGCATGTTGCCGGTATAGGCGAGGGAGAAATCGGCGAGCCCGGCGTCGGCAAAGCGCGGACGGCCCTGCTCATTCACCACCACATCGGGCAGTACGGGAATGCCATAAAGCATGAAAACCAGCTCGGCCAGCAGCGAGCGCGACGCCAGGAAGCGGCTGCGGCGATGTTCCGGCAGGTTTTGCGCGGCTTTCAGCGCGTCGGCGGAGAGCCGGGGGGAGATACCAGGTTCGGGGCCAAGCATCCCTCTTGCAAAGTGCGTTGCCATTTTTCGCTCCGTGATAATGGTCAGTGACTGTTAGTTATGGAAATTACGAATGCGTAATCTGCAACTAATCAGTCCGATAATGTTTAGGTTTTAATGCCTAATTCGGATACTGAAAAGAGGGCTACACGGACATTTACAAAACTCTCACTCGCTACCGTCCACGCCCCGGTAAAAAGGCGCTTTCCGGGGCCGCCAGCGGAGGCTGGCGAGGGCTGCCAGCAGCACGGCTTATGCGGTCAGTGGGATCTCAGGCAGATGCACCACATTGTTATAGAACGACTCCAGATCGTGCTCAGTCAGGATCGGCTCTTTCATTATCAGATGCACATCCAGAATATCTTCAAAGCCCGGCAGAATGGTCAGGCCGTTCGCCTGCGCCAGATCCTGGGAAATAATTCCGATGCTGCTAAAGCTTTTCATCAGCGACACGGTAATCAGTTCGCTGCCGGAGAAAATCACGCTCGCCTCCTGCAGTAGCGGTTTATGCCGGGCGGTGAATTTATCGAAGCTTGCCGAATAAGGGCATTCCGCCAGCGGCTGAACCAGCGTCGAGGCCGCCGCCGCGTTTTCTGCCGAGCAGGCGGCGATGACTTTGATATGCAGGCCGGTTAATTTAATACTGTAAAAGCCCGGCGGCACGTTCCCGCCCAGCACCACCGCGATATCGGTTTCATCTTTCGATATTTTCACCAGGTTTTCCGGCGATTCCGACGTACTGAAAATCACGCTGTAATCGCTCAGTTTGTCGATCATAAAGTTGATGATTTTCTTGTTGGTATCGACAGAAAAGGTGCTGTTTAAGGCGATGCGAATCGGCGTAGAGGTGCTCTTTTTAAGCTGTTCGGCTTTCAGGCGCAGATGCTCAGAGGTTTTAACGACATTCATAATATACGGCAGCAAATGCTTGCCTTCCGGCGTCAGCACCGCGCCTTTATTGGTGCGGTTGAATATTTTAAATCCGAAATATTCCTCCGCTTTGTTAATCTGCGCCGCCAGCGCCTGAATGGTGAGGCTGGCTTCTTCCGCAGCACAGGTTAATGACCCAAGCTGCGCGGTTTTTAGCAGATTTCTCAATACTTTAATATCCATGACCACCTCCTGACGTGCCGGTCATTCCTTTATATCACGGCCATAAGAATTATCAATTGATAGCCAGACGTTACGCTGGTTGAAAACACCAGCTTCCCCATTTTTTTTGGTCGGATAGTCCTCAAATACCCCTGATTAAAATGGTTATTAAGGCGCCTGAAAAAGAATTGAATATAAATAACTTAATTAGCTGGTAGGTTGAATCGAGACCAACCTAACCCTTCGGATGAATATAGAATATATGTTACAGCTCAATAAAAACATCGGCGACGACCTGAGAAAAAATAAAGCGGTAAATGTTCTGGGTTCTGATTTTTCACTTTCCGGCGGATTTAGCGATTTCGTTAAATTCACCCAAAGCTGGGAAACCATGGGCGTGGATAAATTCTACGGGCAGGCCGATCGCGGCACGCGTTATCGCCGCTATAGCGATTTTGACTATAACCCGGTCACCAAAACATTAACGCCGCTCGGCCATCGCGCTTATGAACAGTCCGTCGAGCACAATAAATATGTCGGCGGTATTGAACGTCACTTTGATGATATTACCACTGAGGTATTACATTCTCCGGTATTACGTTCGCTGGTGGAGCTGGATTTCAACGTTTATAAAGAAGTGCTGCCGCCGGAATTGCATAATGAAATCTGGCAGTGCCAGATCCATCAAATCCGCATTGAAATTAAGCCTGGCTGCGAACTGGAGATCACGCCGGAGGGTATCCACTGCGACGGTTATCCGTTCAGCGGCGTGCATTTCTGGGGCCGTCATAACGTTGAAGGCGCTATGAGCCAGGTCTTTAAGAAAGATGGCACGCTGGTGGATTCCGGAACGTATCGTAATATTCTGGATACCACTTTCTTCCTCGATCGCGAAATGCTGCATTACGTCACTTCGGCGTTTAATCCAACAGATAACGCGATGGGCTTTCGCCAGATTATCGCCGTTTCGTTTTCAAGACCGGGGACGGAATATGATATCATCAAATAATCTTCAGCTTATTTCCTCTGACGCCGATAAAAGCGCCGCGCCGGAAGGGCTGATTATTTCTAAAGCTACATTAAATGACGCCTGCGATATCGTCAGCTTTTTAAAATTCTTTAAAGAGGTGGCCTTTTGTGAATGGCAGGATGAAGAGCATATTCGCAAAATCGTCGCGGCAGAAAATGCCCGCTGTTATTTAGCCAAAGATGAAAGTGGCGCCCTGGTGGGCGCCATTATTGGCGGTATGCTGGGCACCCGCGCCACGTTAAATCACATCGCGATTTCGCCGATTTTCCGCAAAAACAAGATTGGCACTGTGCTGACAAAAACCATTCTGAATGATTTTTATCTTAGCGGTATTAAACGTGTCTTTCTGTTTATTGAAGATAAAAACCAGGTCGCGTTCAATTTCTGGCGCTCCCAGGGGTTTCAACCGACCACAGGAGAAACGACGTGCGAACTGGATCTTTAAAAAACCTGAATTACGCCGAGCGTAGCGATTTTAAAGAGAGCCTGATTAACGCCTCGCCAATCATGGCGGGGTATTTCGTCGTCGCGTTTGTTTTCGGCGTGATGTGCCTGAACGCCGGGCTGCCGGTCTGGTTCCCGGCGGCGATGTGCCTGTTCGTTTACGCGGGCACCTCGCAGTTTGCCGCACTGACGCTCCTTACCTCGGGCGCCTCGCTGCTGCCCATCGTGCTCTCGACGCTGCTTATCAATTCCCGACACATTTTAATGTCGATGTATATGTCGAAGAAAATCGGCCCGGTCGGTATGTCAGCGTTTAAAAAATCGCTCTACGCGTTCGGCCTGACGGATGAATCCTTCGCGATGCACAGTCAGCGTCTTGAGAGCCGCATCGCCACTACGGCGAGCTATCTGCTGAGCTTCAACGCTTTTTGTCATCTGTCATGGATAGCGGGCGGATTCGCGGGGGCGGTGGCCTCGGAATATCTGGCGAAATTTATCAGCTTCCGGCTCGATTACGCGCTGACGGCCATGATGCTCTTTGTGCTGGTAGCGCTGTGCAACACCACCGGTAAACGCATCGTCGCGCTGGTCTCCATCGCGACCACTATCGGCATGAATTTTATCCATATTTCACCGCTCAACGTCTTTGTGGCGACGGCGGTCGGCTGCGGAGTGGGCGTATGTCTCAAGAAATCTTCCTCCTGATTGTCATCTTCTCAATGATGGCGGTGACGTTCGCTATCCGGCTGGTTCCGCTGCATCTGCGCCCGGAGCGCACGCCGCGCGTTATTAACGCGGTGATTGAGTACATTCCGGCGGCGGTCATTTCCAGCATTACGATCCCGGCGCTGTTCTTTCCGCAAAACGCCGGGTTCAGTCTGTATAACGCCAGCGTTCTGGCAGCGGTTCCGGTCGTATTAACCGCGTGGTTTACCAAAAATTTGATTGTCAGTGTGGTGGTGGGCGTTATCTGTCAGGTTCTCGCCAGCCATTTTCTTTTTGGGTAATTCGGTTTCGTTTTCAGCAGTAATTACGTTGTCGCCTGGTGTCAACGGGCGACGGGTTCAGGCTTGCTTTATCACGGATTCAGGGTAATTCCCGATGGCGAAATATATTGTGACGATAACCCCGCCTACGCCGAACGGCGATCTGCATCTGGGGCATCTTTCCGGGCCATTTCTGGCTGCGGATGTGATGCGCAGAGCGCTGCGCGACCGCGGGCATGACGTCTTATTTGTCTGCTACAGCGATGATTATCAAAGTTACTTACCCCGCAAAACCAGCGTGCTGATGCGCCAGCCGTTCGACTATGGCCGGCTGATGCGCCGCGCCATGAGCCTCTCGCTTGAGCTTGCGGATATCCATCTCGACCACTTTATGCAGGCTGCCGACAGCAGCGCTTACCGGCTTTCCGGCGAGCACTACGCCGCCTGCGTGTCGCATCAGGTATCGCTGCGTCCGGCGAAAACCTTCCACTGCGCGGCCTGCGATCTCTATGGCTATGAAGGCTTTGGCCGCACCAACTGCAACTGGTGCGGCACCTCGTCTGACACCAGCCAGTGCGAACACTGCGCCCGCGTGCCGGATGTCGAACAGATAGAGACCATGACGTGTATGTCCTGTCAGGGGCCGATGACGCCCGTGCGCGTGAAGCTACACGTCTGGGATATCGGGCAAAACTATCCGGCAGTTGCCGCGGCGCTGCGTCCGCGGCCGCAGCGCGCCTGCCTGACGCAATTCCTTGACGAGGTGCTGGCCGACACCGGCGCGCAGTGGCACATCACGCGCCCCGGCGACGCGGGCCTGCCGGTCGCCGCGCTCGATTACTACCCGCTCCATACCTGGTTTTTAGGTATGGCGGGCTACCGCGCGAGCGTGATGTCTTATCTTGAGGAAAACCCGGCGCGCGGCAGTTTTGCCGAATGGTGGTCGCCGCAGACGGAGCTGGTGCACTTTCTGGGGTTCGATTGCTCATACAGCCATGCCGTCGCCTACAGCAGTCAGCTGCTGGCCGATGACACCGGGCCGCGTCCCGGCGCGTTTCTGACCAACCGTTTCCTGAAGCTGGATGGCGAGGATTTTTCCACCAGCCGTGGTCACGCCATCTGGATAAAAGATCTCACAGGGCTTTATCCCGCCGATGCGATCCGCCTCTATTGCGCGCGCTACGCCCCGGAAACCGAAGTGAAAAACTTCAGTCGCGCCGATTTCCAGCACTGGTATCAGACGCAGTTTCTGCCGCTGACCACGCATATCGCCGATGCGGCGCCTTTCACCGCTTCGCTGTCGCCTGCGCAGGAGGCGCAACTGCTTGACCATCCGGCGCGCCTTAAATGGCTTGAGGCTTCCACGCTGAACGCGTTTTCCATTTCCGCAATGGCGGAGGCGCTGCTGGAACTGGCAACGTTTATCCAGGCGACGCCTGCGTTCGCCACATCGGCGCAGGCGTGGGAAGTGCTGGCGGAGATGGCTTCGCCGCTCTGTCCGGGGCTTGCGCAGAGCATGCAGCATTCGGTTAAGCGGAGCATTGCGGCATGAACCCGTTTCTCTATCAACCGCGCAACGCCGGGTTTCACGGCGTGCTGGAGCTCGACGCCCGGCGGCTCAAGATTTACCGCATCGCAAGCCAGGAACAGGCAGAGGTGCCGCTGCCAGAACGCGAGCGGCAACGCGCGCTGTTACGCGAGGCGCTGAGCGAAGACCGCTGGCCGACCGATCATCAAATTGGGTTTGCGATTTTTCACTTTGCCAATGACGGCGTTTATCTGCTGGTCAGCAGCTGGTGCGACGCCAATATGTTGCGCCACCAGGTCTTCACGATATCGCCGCAGGGCAGGCTTGAGCCGCTGGATGCCAGCCGCATCGTCGCCTGCGTCTGGGAACTCGCGATTATCTGGCACGAACGCAATCTCTGGATCCAAGAGGCGATGGCGCAGGCAGAACTCAGCCCGGCCGGCGTACAGCGCTACCTTTCGCAAGGATATGAAGGATGGGTCTGATGATTCGCCGGTTGCAGCCGGAAGATTTAACCCAGCTGGTGGCGCTGTGCGCCGACCATGCCGCCTACGAAAAGCTCGACTATGTGCCGGATAACCAGGCGGAGCGGCTTCAGCAGGCGGTGTTCGGCGAACCGGCGCGGCTTTATGTCTGGGTCGTCGCCGACGGGCAGCAGTTGCGCGGTTATCTCTCCGCCACGCTCGATTACTCCACCTGGTCGGCAGCGCCGTTCGCCTATATGGATTGTCTCTATTTACAGGCGCCGATGCGCGGCCAGGGATGGGGCCGCAAGCTGTTAGCAACGCTTGCGGCGTTCGCCGAAGAAAACGGCTGCCGCCAGATCCAGTGGCAGACGCCGCCGGACAATCTGTCGGGCATCGGGTTTTATCAGGCCATCGGCGCGCACTCGCTGCCAAAAAGCCGGTTTCATCTCAATAAGGGCGTCGGATTATGGGAAAGCTAAGCGCGTCGCTTATCGACAACCTGCTGGAGGAGCTGACCGCCCGTGACGAGCAGGCGTTAAGCCGCCTGCGCCTGTCGCTGTCGCCAGACGCCATTGATGCGGCGTTGCTGGCGCGCAGCCCGGTCACGCGCAAACTGCCTGAGCCGACGCGCAGGGAAAGCATCGCGCGCCTGCATATGTCGCTTCAGGGGGCGCATGGCGAGGAGATTGCCGATACGCCGCTGTTTACGCTGCTGCTGGACGGCCTTGCCGACGCGCTGCTGGCCGACGCCGGGCTGAATACGCTGAAACCCGCGCCGGACGTCGCGAGCCTCTCCCTGCCGCACGCGCTGGAAACCCTGTTTGAGCGCCATGAAACGGCTCGCGGCGCGGTGTACATCAGCAAGCAGCAGGGCACGCCGCTGGTGGTAATCGGCGCGCTGGGAATTCCGCTCCAGGCATGGCAGCGGCTGGTGGCGGAGCCGCAGGGCTGGCGGCTGATCCTGCCTGAGCTGCCGTGCGGTACGCTGCTGGAGGGCGGGATGCGCAGCGAGGCGGACGTGCATGAGTACGCCGATATCCTCACGGAACAGCTCGCCGCCCTGACGCTTCCCGCGCGGCCCTGGCTGCTCGGCTGGTGCAATGGCGGACGTATCGCGCTGGAGCTGGCGCGCCGCCTGCGTGAGCGCGTCGAGGGTCTGTTTTTACTCTGCCCGACGCTTCGCGACGCCAGCGCGCCGCAGGATGGCAGCGCGTATGAGAACAAACTTCAGCAACTGTTCAGCCTGGTGCTCGGCAACCCGAAAACCGCGCCGTCAGTCGCGGTCATGGCCAGCAAACTGCTGGCGGCCCCGGACACCTCGCGCCTGCACGGCGCGGATTATCTGGCGGCGCTGCGCGGTTTGCCGCGCCGGTCGATGGCGGGCGCGCTGAGCGTGCCGATGCAGGATGCCGGGGCGCTCCTTAATTACGCCAGGCGCACCGCCAAAGATGAAGCCTTCGCCCGCGGCCGTGATTATCACCATCTGCCGATGCCGGTTTATCTGATTCAGGGCGCGGATGACCCGGTGGTATCCAACACGCAGGCGAGGCGCTGGCTGCGCGAGCGGCTGACGACCTTCGACACGTTTCAGATAACCGGCGCCGGCCATGTTCCGCAGGATTTGCAGTTTCCCTGGCTGATGGCGCTACTGAACCATGCCCGGCAGGGCCAGCGCTCGTCGTTGCCGCGCCGCGTTATTCACTATCATGGAGAGCATTAAGACGATGCCAGTTTCCCCTTACTGGGCTTATCAGGCGGATGCCGCGCAGACGCGCGACTACGCGCCCGGCGAGCTGTTCGCTTACGGCGTTGCCCTGCACCCCGATAAGCTTGCGATTAACGACGGCAAGCGCCACTACACCTTCGCCCAGCTGGAAGCGATGGCGACACGTCTCGCCCACTGGCTGGCGGCGCAGGGCGTCAGCGCGGGCGGCAGAGTGCCGGTGCTTTCACAGAAACACGCGCTGATGCCGGTTATCGCCGCGGCCTGCTGGAAGCTTGGCGCCGTCTATGTGCCGCTTGATGGTCAGCTGCCGGAAAACCGCCTGCGCAAGCTGCTGGCGCGTCTCTCCGGGCGCGTCGTGCTTTCGCTCAGCCGTGCGCCGCTGGCGGACACCGGTACCTGGCTTAGCGGCGAGGCGCTGATGACCGTTTGCGAAACCGGGCAGGCGCCGCCGCTCACCTGCGCCGTTCCGCATGATGACGATACGGCCTATATCATTTTTACTTCCGGCTCGACCGGCGAGCCGAAAGGCGTCGAAATCAGCGTCGGCAGCATGAAGACCTATTTTCGCGCGCATAACGAGGTGCTGCGTTTTACGCCTGATTCGCGCGTATTCAGTTTGTCGCCGTTTCACTTCGACGTATCCATCGAAGATACGCTGCTGCCGCTCTCGCTGGGCGCTTATGTTTACCAGTTCGCCAGCCTGCACGCCGGGCCGGTTATGCGCGCGGCGATCGCTCGCGAGCAGATAACCCATCTGATTGCCGTGTCGACGCTGCTGACGCTGATTACCGAAGGCGGAAAACAGATTTCGGCTGCGCATTTCGCGTCGCTGCAAATGGTGATGACCGGCGCGGAAGTCTGCGATCCGAAAATCATTAACCTCTGGAAGCAGAACCTGCCGGGTATTCGCCTCATCAATGCTTACGGCCCGACGGAAACCACGATCGTCTGCCTCTGTTACACCATCACGCAGGCGGATCCCCAGCGTGTCACCAGTTGGCCCATCGGTGAACCACTGCGGGATGTCGAATGCCTGGTGCTGGGCGATAACGGCGAACCTGTGCCGCCGGAAACGCCTGGCGAACTGTGCATCGGCGGGCCACTGGTGATGAAAGGCTATCTCGGGCAGCCTCAGGAAACCGATAAGGTCATTTTCGTGCGCGACGGCGTGCGTTACTACCGCACCGGCGACATCTGTCTGATGCAGACAGATGGCAACGTGCGCTATATCGGGCGACGCGACGACGAGGTCAAAATCGCCGGGCGACGCATCCACCTGGGCGAAATCCGCCAGAAATGCCTCTCAAGCGCTGGCGTGGAGCGCGCCGCCGTTCGCGTGATGGAAGTGCGCGGCAAAGCGCACATCGCGGTGGTGCTGACCGGCAAAAACGTGGCGCGGCTGCCGCATATCGAAGAGTACCTGCGAAGCGAGCTGCCGCATTACATGCTGCCGACCATCTGGGGCTGGGCGGATGACGTTAACCTCAGCTCCACGGGTAAAACCGACGAACGCACCCTGCTCGATCAACTTTTTAGCGCGGCGAACGCAACCCCGAGCCGCTATTTTCAGCGCCCGGAGGGCGACACTTTTATCCCGTTAAACGGAGTGGGCTATGAATCAGCAATCCCCCTTTGAACACGTTGAGCAGGCAATCCGCGCAAGCGTCGCCGCCATGCCAGCCGTTCCGCTGGAGGCGCATACCGAGCTTTACACGCTGGGCGTCGACTCGCTCACCACCATCAATATTCTGCTGGCGCTTGCCGAAACCTATCAGGTGTCGCTGGAACAGTTTGTCGATGAGATCGGCACGCTCGCGACGGTCGGCGATTTAACCGCGCTCGCCGGAACGTTCGCCGCTGCGGCAACGCCCGCGCCGGGCGCGCAGGTGAAGTTTTTTAGCGAGCAAACGCTGCATTATGAATATGGGCTGGACGGCATACGCACCTTTCCGTGGGAGGGCGTTAACACGCCGATAGGCTCCGGGTACTGCATCGTGCGGCCCATGACCGAAACGCTGCGTCATGTGAATCAGCCCGCCGATGAAGATGAGCTGTTTATCGGTATCGAAGGGCACGCCACGGTGATTATTGATGACCGGGCGTATCCGTTTACCAAAGGCGATCAGATTTTTATCCCGCGCGGCAGCAGCCATTTTGTACGTAACGATGGCGATGCGCCGTTCCATTTCTTCACCATCTGGTGGAACCAGGCGGGCGCGCGGGCGTATCTGGATCGCGAAACCGGCACGGGGGCGCGTTAATGAGCCCGACGCGGGATCTCATCATCATCGGCGCGGGGCTTGCGGGCAGCGCGCTTGCGGCGAACGCCAGCCGTCTCGGCCTGCGTGTGCTGGTGCTTGACGCTACCACGCCGGGCGCAGGGGGCGCGACGGCCCACTCGCGCGGCATCGTGCGCGTTTACGATCAGCATCCGGTGCTGATGGAAATGAACCGCGACGGCGTGGCGGAGTGGGCGCGCACGGCGCAGCGCTGGCCTGGCGTCTTTACCCGCTGCGGCGTGCTCTATCTGCTGAAAGAGGAACATCACGATAACGCCCGGAGCGCCATTGAAGATTTTTCCGGCGACGACTATCCGATGGCGCTTATCGAACCGGCGCGCGCGCGGCACATGCTGCCCGCGCTGACGCCAGACGCGGGCGACATCATTTTATGGGAGCCGCTGGGCGGGTATGTGAATCCGCGCTTCGCCTGTCAGGCGTTTATCGCCGAGGCGCGCCAGCAGGGCGCTCAGGTGCTGGAAGGCACCAGCGTCAGCGCGGTCAGCCAGACCCGGGAAGGCGCGAGCGTAACGGCGGGAAGCCAGACCTTTACCGCCCGGCTGGCGGTAGTGGCGGCGGGCGCCAGCAGCGTCACGCTCGCCGCGAACAGCACGGTGTTCAGCCGCACCATTCCGCTCAGCAGTCTGTATAGCGCCACGGGCGACGCGCCCGGCGTCTGCCTGCTGGATGAGCGCAGCGGCGGGTATATTCGCCCTGACGGCCGCGACGTCGCGTTCGTCGGCGGCGCGCCGCAGCATGACGCCGCGAGGCCGGAGCAACTGCAATGGAGCAAAGCGAACCAGCGCTATCACCAGAAGCTGACGCAGCGCCTGCTGCCCGGCAGCGAGTTAAGCGTGGTCGACGGGCGTGAAGGTTATGACGGGTATACCCACGATTTGCTGCCGGAAATGCGTCTTGAAAAAGGCGAGGCCATTGCGCTGTTTTGCGGCTTTTCCGGGCGCGGCGCGAAATATATTCCCGCCGCCGCCCGCCGCTTCAGCGAAAGGATAAAGGAGCGACTCTACCCATGAAACGTATCGCCTGCGTGGCCTGTCTCGATCCGAAATTTTCCATCCATACGCACACGTTTTTACGCGCGGTAGTCCTGGCGCGTCACAGCCTGCTGGGGTCTGATGTGCAGCTCCGGCTGTTTGACGATAGCGCCAGCCGGGAAGGCGCGCTACGCGCGGCGCGTGAGGTGCTGGCCTGGGCGCCGGATGCGGTCGTCGGACATTTTGCGTCCTCGACCGCTGACGCCGCCGCGCCGCAATACGCCGCCCAGGGCGTGCCGCTGTTTTTACCGGCCGCGACCGCCAGTCACCTGACGCGTAACGCCACCACCTGGCGGTTATGCGACAACGATGCGGATTACGTGGCCTGGCTGGGCGAGCTGATTGCGCAGGCGCAATGGGCGATCGCGCCGCCGGAGCATGACGGTTCGCTGCACGGGATTAGCGTCGCGGAGCAACTGGCGGACTGTCTTGATCTGACGCCCTACGGCGCGACCCGAATTTTCTCCGGGCGTTACGCGGCATCGGTTCGCTATGCCATTCGCTGGGCGCATACCGACCTGCCGGGCAGGCTGATCCTCACCGATGACGCCGGCTCGACGGCGCTGGTGCCGGATCTGCTGGCGCACGGCGTCGACCCCGACCAGCACGACATTCTGATTGCGGGCATTTGTCCACACCCTGCGGGTGAAACCGCGCGGCGCGTCCGCCAGGCGTGGCGGCGACGCTGGGGCGGCGAGCCGGGAACGTATCTGTGGGAAACGCTGGCGGCGTTGCAGACCGCGGCGCGCTACCCGGAACTGCCTGCCCGGACGGTGCTGGGGCCGCTGCGCTTTGACGAACAGCGGGAAAGCCGCCCGTCCAGTTTCCGGCTCTGGCGCGTGACGCGCCGCGGGCTGATGGCCTGGCAGCCTGTTACGGAGGCGGTATGACGCAGACGCAACCGCTGGCAAAAGATTTCGCCAGCCTGCTGGCCGTGCGCAATGTGATGATGTCCGCCCGCGTGACGAACGAAACCGACTATGGCCGCGCGCGCGTGGCGCGCTGGATTTCAGGCCTTTCCGCGCCGCTTGCCTGCGACATGCGCGAGGAGGCGGGCGTCCGGCGCTTTTATCCGGAGGTGGTGCGCAATCCGCAGCCGATTTTTTATCTCCACGGTGGCGGGCTGGTCTATTACTCGACGGCGACGTTCGCGCCATTTTTAAGCGCGCTGTGCCAGCAAACCGGGCGTGAGGTTTATGCGTTCGATTACCCGAAAGCGCCGGAGACGCCAATGCAGGATTGCGTTGACGCGCTGGAAAGGCAACTGGCAGAGTGGGTAACCCCTGAGCGCCGTCCGGCGCTGGTGGGTGACAGCGTCGGCGGCCTGCTGGCGCTCTGGTTCGCCAGCGGCCCGTTCGCGGGCGCGTTTTCCAGCCTGCATTTGATTTATCCGGTGCTGGCTTGCCACCACAATTTCGCGTCGTTTGACGAATTCGGCGAGGGCTATCTGCTGGACGCGCAGACAATGCGCGGGTTCGCCCGCCACTGGCTGTCGTGGTGCGGCGAGCAGCGGTTCGATCCGCTCAGCCCGGGCTTCGCATACCGGGCGTTGCCTTCCTGTACGGTGCATACCGCCGGATATGACGTTCTGAAGGATGAAGGCCTGGCGTTTGTCGCTCAGGCCCGCGAGCAGGGATGTTCGCTAACGCATTATCACCACCCCACGATGCCGCATGATTTCTGTCTGTACGCGGGGAAACTACCAAGCGCACAGCGTGCTGTGGATGTCATTGCAGACGCGCTAACCAACCGAACGGAGTAAGAAAGCTATGTCAAACCTTGAACAGCTGGCGTATTACCAGAAAAAACTCTCCTTTGAAGCCGATTCATGGGATCTCTATCTCGCGCTGAAAGCCGGGGAAAATATCGTGGTCGTGGATGGTCGTAGCGAAGAGGCGTACCAGCGTGAGCATATTCCGGGCGCGATTAACCTGCCGCATAAAGCGCTGTGCTTTAACAACACTACCGAGCTGGATAAATCCAAAGTGTATATCTGCTATTGCGACGGCATCGGCTGTAACGGCTCGACCAAGACCGCGATGAAGCTGCTGACGCTGGGTTTCCAGGTGAAAGAGCTTATCGGCGGGCTGGACTGGTGGAAACGCGACGGTTACGCCACTGAAGGTCATCAGGGCCGCGACGGCACACCGGTAAGCTGCGGCTGCTGATAATACCCTGAAGGCGGATAAGCCTCGCTTCTCCGCCCCTTATTAAAAATAACGCTTTTTTCAGGAATTAATCACTAATTCTGACGGGGTTGCTATGTCCGCAAATAATGCTCAGCGGGTTGCTGCGGTGTGCGAAAAATTCCGCACGCTGGATATGGAAATCATTATGTCCTGTTTTACGAAAGATGTGACGGTGAATTATAACCAGCTGGAAACGCTGCACGGCAAAGCGGCGTTAAATGAATTCCTGACGCCGCGCTACCGGGTGCTCGGCGATTACCGGCTGGATAAAAAAATTATTATGGAAGAGGGCGATCGCGTCTGCGTTGAAGTGCGCGCGAACTATGTCAATAAAAATACGCAGGTCGCTTTTCAGAGCCGTATTTTTGAAGTTCTGGTGTTTAAAGAAGATCTTATTTCCCACTGGGATTATATCGGCCACAGCGAAGAAATTATTTCCTGGTCAATTTAATGGAGCGCGCAAATGACCACGCAAATGAATGATGCCGGGAACACTCCTGGTAATGAAACGGAATACGATATTATCGGCATTGGTTTTGGCCCGGCGAATATTGCGCTGGCGATTGCATTAGAAGAGTTTGGCTTTAAAGGAAAATGCCTGTTTCTGGAGCGTCGTGACGGCCCCTGCTGGCAACCGCAAATGCTGCTGTCGGGCAGCGATATCCAGAATCATCCGGCGCGCGATCTGGTGACGCCGCGCAACCCGCGTAGCCGCTATACCTTTCTCAACTTTCTGTTTGAGAAGAACCGGTTGTTTGAGCATCTCAACCTGGGGCTCGAATTCCCCCTGCGCCGGGAGTTTGCGGAATATGTCACCTGGGTGGCGCAGGCGTTTTCGCATCAGGTGAAATATGGGCAGAATGTCACCAGAATCAGCCTTGATAAAAGCGTGGAGCCGCAGCGCTATCAGGTGGAAACCGCCGACGGCGCCGTATGGCGCGCCCGCGCGCTGGTGGTGGCGCCGGGCCGCACGCCGCTTATCCCGGAAGTCTTCACCCACGCCAGCCGTGAGCGGGTTTTCCACCTGACCTCGTATCTGGAAAGCCTGGAGATGCTCAATGCGCGTCGTCCGCTGCGCCGGATTGCGGTCGTCGGCGGCAGCCAGAGCGCGGTGGAAATCCTGCTGCATCTGCGCCAGAGCTGGCCGCAGGTGGAGGTTATTAATATTCAGCGCGGCTATGGGTTTCGCCTGAAGGATACCAGCCCGTTTAGCGAACATGTCTATTTCCCGGAGTTCGTGGATTACTACTTCTCCAGCTCTGCGGCGGCGAAGCAAAACATCAACCGTCATCTGCATTACACCAACTACTCCTCGGCGGATAAAGACGTTATTCACCAGCTCTATGTTGGCCTGTATGAAGACAAACTCGCCGGCCAGCAACGGGTGCAGATCCTCGCTAACCAACAGATAACCGGCTATCACGAAATGGCGTCGGGCTGCACGCTGCATCTGACCGACAGCCATACCCACCGCCTGCAAACCGTAAGCGACCTGGACGGCGTCGTGCTGGCGACCGGTTTTCGCAATCTCGGCAACGGCGAGAGCGAAGAGCTGTGCCCACCGCTGTTAAGCGAGCTCTACCCGATGATTGAAACCCAGGAGAGCGGCTTTTTGAAAATCAACCGCGACTACAGCCTGAGCTCCCGGCCCGGTTGCGCGCTGCCGCCGCTGTTCCTTAACGGCCTGTGTGAATCCTCGCACGGCTATGGCGATGCGGGATCTTTCAGCCTGTTATCGCTGCGTGCGAAGGATATCTGGCTGTCGCTCTCGCCGCTGCTGCAGGAGCAGGAAGTACCGGTCTGACTTTCTCTTTTTTCTCTGGAAACGGTAAAAAATATGACTACGCATGAGACGCTTTTCGATGTTTTTGCCCGCCATGAGTCCTCGGCGCGCAGCTACTGCCGCAACTTTCCGGTGGTGTTTCAGCGCGCGAGCGGAAGCTATCTGTATGACGCGCACAATAACGCCTGGCTCGATTTTTTAAGCTGCGCCGGGGCGGTGAACTACGGCCATAACCCCAACGCCCTGAAGCAGGCGCTGCTGGAATATGTGGCCAATGACGGCATTCAGGCCGCGCTGGATCTGCATTCCGAAGCCAAGATGGCGTTTATCCTCGACTTTAACCGGCTGATCCTGACGCCGCGCGCGCTGGATTACCGGATGCAGTTTACCTCCCCGACCGGCACCAGCGTGGTGGAGTCGGCCATCAAGCTTGCCCGCAAAACCCGCGAGCGCGCCACCATCGTGGCGTTTACCAATGGCTTTCATGGGATGTCGTCAACGGCGCTGGGACTGACCGGCAATCGCGATAACCGCCAGCCGTGGGCTGACGCGCATGTTTTTCGTCTGCCGTATGAGGGCTATCTCGATGGTCTGGATTCTGTCGCGTATCTGGAAAGGCTGCTGACGGATAACAGCTCCGGGCTCGACGTGCCGGCGGCGGTTATCCTGGAAACCGTTCAGGGCGAAGGGGGCGTGAATGTCGCCTCCGCCGGGTGGCTGCAACGGCTGCGCGAGCTGACACGGCGGCACAACATTTTGCTGATCGTGGATGATATTCAGGCGGGCTGTGGGCGTACCGGCGAGTTTTTCAGTTTTGAGTTCGCAGGTATCGAGCCGGACATCGTCTGCCTGTCTAAATCGTTAAGCGGCTATGGACTGCCGTTCTCGCTGCTGCTCTATAAACCGGAGCTGGATCAGTGGAGCCCTGGCGAAGACAACGGCACCTTTCGCGGCAACACGACGGCATTCGTCACCGCCCGCGCCGCGCTGACCACCTTCTGGGCCGACGATGCGCTGAGCCAGCACGTATTTCAGCTTGAGAGCGTGGTGAAGCAGTGGCTGGCGGAAATCCATCTGCGCTTCGCGCCCTTTATCAAAGCGACCCGTGGCCGCGGGCTGTTTTACGGTATTGAGTTCCACCAGCCGGAACACGCCCGCGCCGTGTCGCGCGCCTGCTTTGAACAGAAGATGATTATCGAACGGGCAGGCGACCGCGACCAGGTGGTGAAACTGATGCCCGCGCTGACCATCAGCGAGGCGCAGCTGCGCGACGGGCTCGACATTCTGCAACGCGCGATGGAAGGCGTGCTGGCCGACGCGCTTCTTGACCAGCCGATCGCCGTATAAGGAGCCGACCATGACTTATGACGTGTTAATTGTCGGCGGCGGCGTGGGCGGAAGCGCCTGCGCCATCCTGCTGCGCCAGTTGGGAATGACGGTGCGCCTTATCGAAAAAATGCCGGACGCGCAGCGCTATAAAAAGCTCTGCACCCATTTTATCCAGCCCGCCGCGATACCGGTGCTGGAGCAGCTCAACATGGCGGCGCTTGCCAGCCCGCCTTACAGCGTGCGCACCAAAGCGGCGTTTATTACCGCCGCCGGGTATATCGACCCGGAAGGCGGCTATGGCCCGGCGAGCGAGGGCTATGCGCTGAATCTTGAGCGTTCGGTGCTGGACCCGGCGCTGCGCCAGCAGGCGGAAAACGCGGGCGTGGAGAGCGGATTTGGCGAGCGCGTGACGGCGCTTGAACGCACGCCGGACGGCTGGACGCTGACCATTGAGAAAGACGCGCAGTCTCAGTTGCTAAGAGGCCGGATGCTGGTGGCGGCCGATGGCCGCACCTCCGCCATCGCCCGACTGACGAGTAACGAGGCCGTAGCGCATGAAAATCAGCGCGCGACGTTCTTCGCGTATTGCTCGGGCATTGCAGCGCCGGCACAGGGGCGCTCGCTTTTTGCCCACAGCGCGGGCGGCATGGCGTTTCTCTATCCGCTGACGGGCGGGCGCACGCTGCTGTCGGCTTATGTGGATAAAGAGACGGCGAAACGCTGGCAGGAGGAGGGCGCGGAACAGGCGTTGCTGCGCTACTTCACGACCGTGCCGCAGATGCCGGACGTGCGTAACGCGCGCTTTGAGACGCCGGTTTACGGTTATCAGGATTACCCAAGCCTGGTACGCCAGCCGGTGCACGCGGATATCGCTTTTATCGGCGACGCGGCGCTTTCGCTCGACCCGATGAGCGGCGTGGGATGCAGCTTTGCGCTCCAGGCGGCGTCGATGCTTGCGGCATCGCTGGGCGAGCAGGCGAGCCTGCCGGCGGCGCTGAAGGCTTACGCGCAGCGTTTCAACGGATATTTCCCGGCCCACGCGCGCGGCATTATCGCCGATTCGCTGATAACCAAAGATGAAGCCCGCCAGCAGCAGCTGTATCAGGCGATTCTGGCGGATCCGATGCTGCAACGCCAGTACCGCGATCTGACCGGGCGTCTGCTGTCGCCGCCGGCGTTTCAGAATGCGTATCTGGTGAGTAAAGCGCGTCAGCGTACCGCCACGGCGCGGGCAGGCGCATAAGGAGAGAGGATGTCTGAGCAATCTGTCGCCGCGCTGGAGGCGGTGATTCTGGAAAAACTGGCGCTACAGCTGCCTGATAAAGGGCCGTTTGGCGCGCAGACCCCCTTCGCGTCGCTGGGCGTGGATTCGATAGGTGTGGTTATCCTGGTGGCGGAACTGGAGAGCGAGCTGGATTTTGTGTTCGACCCCGCCGATCTGGATATGACTCACTTTACGCATGCCGGGCGTCTCGCCTCGCTGTTACACAGTAAATACCAGCTCACAGGAGAGTGACATGATGACGGATATTCTCTATCCGCACGATGCGCAGCTCTATGACCGACGCTTTATGAACTGCGCCGAGCGTCACGCCGTGGTGTTTCTTAAAGAGCGCCGGGCGCAAACCGATCTGCTTTTTTACCGCGCGCTGGTAAGCAGCGATGAGATTTTTCGCCAGATTATCCAGCAAAAAAAGCCGAAATATAATTTTGTGAATGGCTGTTTCAGTGAACCGGATCTAAACGCGCTGGGTATTTATCCGCACGAACTACGCGGCGAATGTTTTGCGCAAATTAAGCCGGATATCGACGCGCTTATTCGGCAGCATGGATTTGTGCTCATTTCCGGTTCGGTATTTTATTTCCCGCACTGCCCGGAATACCGACAGAAACATTTACATCATCTGGTGGTGTTGAATGGCACAGATGAAGCGCATGGCCGTTATCAGGTCGCCGATGATAATCCGGCAAGCGTACTGTGCCAGTATCAATATGGATTACAGGACGTGGCGGGATTTTTTGATAATAACGGCGACCGACTGGCGCGCTGGTTTACGCTTGATAATTACAACAGCGACGAAGCGACTCACTATTTCCAACATGCGCTGCGCAATTACCTTAGCCATTATCAGGACAGCCAGCAGTTTTTATCCGACATTGAGGACTATCTGAAAGATAATTTTGAAGCACGTGAAATTAAATTGCAGTTATTACATGACGGATTCAGTTTACTATCAGGATCGCGAACGCTGTTCGCTCACTATTTATCGCTTCAGCATCCCGACCAGGACGCCATAACTGAACTGGCGCGCCAGCTCGGCCAGCAGGCGTTTATTCTGAAAAGCCTGGTGGTGAAAGCGCGCATTACTCAGCGGCTGGATATGGCCGATCTGGCGACGCGCGCCCGACAGTTTCAGGAGCAGGAAAGCGCTTTGTTACAGGCATTACGCACTCTGCTGCGAGGACATTGAGATGACCACAACGGTACAGAAAAAAGGCTACGGGGAGCTGCTGCGTGAAAAACGCTTCTTTCCGTTCTTTTACAGCCAGATCCTGACGAACCTGGGCGACGGGCTGTTTTCCGTTTCGCTTATCTATTACGCGCTGAAGATTGGCTCGTCTTCGGCGACGCTTGGGGCCATCGTGTTTGCCATCACGCTGACGCGCGGCCTGCTCGGGCCGCTGGGCGGCGTCATCAGCGACCGGCTTGACCGGCGCAGCTACGTCATTTGCCTCGAAGTGTTGCGCACCCTGAGCGTGCTGGCGATCCCGGCGCTGTATTATGCGGGCTGGCTTAACATTTACGGACTGTCGGCTATCGGCGTGTTTATCTCCACCCTGTTTGCGATTTCCGTGCCGGCGGCGAAAGCGCTGATCCCGACGCTTGCCGGAACCGAACGTCTGCAGCTGGCGAACGGGTTGATCCAGACGGTTACCTGGCCCGCGTTTTTCCTCGGCTCCGGCCTGCTGGCGCTGCTTCAGGACCGCATTCCTTCCCAGATGCTGTTTGTGGTGACGGGCGCGGTCTTCGGCGTTTCAAGCCTGCTGCTGTGGACGATGCCGAAGAGCGAACCGCGTCCCGCCCCCGCGAACCGCCTGACGCCGGGTGTGTTTTTCCAGGAGCTGCGCAACGGGTATCAGGTGTTGCATGTTGACCCGGTGATGCGCACCCGCGTCTGGCTGTATGGCGCGTTTACGTTCTTCTGGCGCGGCAGCCTGCAAATCTGCATCCCGATCCTTATCCTGCGCACGCTGGAAAGCCCGCCGTGGCTCTACGGCGCGCTGATGTTCGCCAACGGACTGGCGGAGCTGCTGGCGAATTTGTGGGTCGGGAAGCGGTTCTTCCAGCGTCCGCTGCTGTTTACCTACTCCTGCGAAGTGCTGCTCGGAAGCGGCCTGCTGCTGCTGGCGCTGAGCCTGTGGCTGCCGTTCACTTACCTCTGGCTGTTCTCGGCGGTTATTCTGATTGGCGTCGCGGCCGCGACCATTGATATCCCGCTGCTGACGGTTATCCAGAAGCAGATCCCGGCGGAACATGTCGGGAAGGTGATCAGCTACTGGTTTACCATCGGCTCCTGCGGCGGCGCGGCGGGCTCGCTGCTGCTGGGGATGCTGTTCGACCTGGTGCCGGTCGGCACCGGCATTATGATGACCGGCGCGGCATGTCTGTTTATCGGGCTCGCGTTTTACAGCTGGGCGCACAAGCGCAACACGTTTACGGAGGAGCGCGGCGTGGACGCGGTGGTGTGATGTCACGAGGCCGAAAGATTAAAAACCCGCATTAACAGCGCGTTAATGCGGGTTAGTGGATGCTTACTTACCGATGTGAAGCGGCGTTATTTACCGATACAGAAGCTTGAGAAAATGCGGCCCAGCAGATCGTCGGAGGTGAATTCGCCGGTTATCTCGCTTAACGCCTGTTGCGCCAGACGCAGCTCTTCGGCCAGCAGCTCGCCCGCCCAGGCACCCAGCAGCTGCGCTTTGCCCTGTTGCAGATGGTTGGCTGCCGTTTCCAGCGCCTGCAGATGACGGCGACGGGCCAGGAAACCGCCTTCCATGCTGGTGTCAAAGCCCATGCTCTGTTTCAGATGGCTGCGCAGCACGTCCACGCCGTCGCTGGTGCGCGCGGAGAGGCGAACAAGTGAGTGACCATTTACTTCGCTGATACCCGGCAGCTCGCCAGTGACGTCCGCTTTGTTACGCACGACGGTAATCGGCAGTGTCGCGGGCAGACGAGCGATAAAATCGGGCCAGATCTGCGCCGGGTCGGTGGCGTCGGTCGTGGTGCCATCTACCATAAACAGCACGCGATCAGCCTGTTCAATCTCCTGCCAGGCGCGCTCGATACCGATGCGTTCCACCTCGTCGCTCGCTTCACGCAAACCGGCAGTATCGATGATGTGCAGCGGCATGCCGTCGATATGAATATGCTCGCGCAGCACGTCGCGGGTGGTGCCGGCGATATCCGTGACAATCGCCGCCTCGCGGCCCGCCAGCGCGTTCAGCAGGCTCGATTTGCCCGCGTTCGGGCGCCCCGCAATCACCACTTTCATCCCTTCACGCAGCAGGCTACCCTGGCGCGCTTCGGCACGGACGGCGTCAAGATCGCCGATGACCTCATTAAGCTGCGCCTCGATTTTCCCGTCCGAGAGGAAATCGATCTCTTCATCCGGGAAATCGATAGCCGCTTCGACAAAGATACGCAGGTGGGTGAGCGCCTCGACCAGATGGTTCACGCGGGCCGAGAACGCGCCCTGTAAGGAGTTGAGCGCCGAACGGGCCGCCTGCTCGGAACTGGCGTCGATAAGGTCGGCGATGGCTTCCGCCTGGGCGAGATCGAGCTTGTCGTTAAGAAACGCGCGCTCGGAGAATTCGCCAGGACGCGCGATGCGCACGCCGGGAAGGGTGAGGATACGTTTTAACAGCAGATCGAGGATCACCGGGCCGCCGTGGCCCTGTAATTCCAGCACATCTTCGCCGGTAAAAGAGTTGGGGCCAGGGAACCACAGCGCGATCCCCTGATCGAGCGCCGTGCCGTCGGCGTCTTTAAACGGCAGGTAATCGGCATAGCGCGCTTTCGGCAGTTTGCCCAGCACCGCCTGCGCCACGTCCCGCGCCTGCTGGCCGGAGACGCGCAGAATGCCCACGCCGCCGCGTCCGGGAGGCGTCGCCTGGGCGACAATAGTGTCGTTATGGCTCATGGTTTGTCTCATGTCATACCAATAAAAAGGGCGGTCATCAGACCGCCCTTAACGTTATATTCCTTTGCCGGATGGCGGCTTCGCCTTATCCGGTTTACTACCGAATCAGGACTTCTTCTTCTCGCGGCTATGCAGACCGCGTTTTTCCAGACCGCGGTAGATCAGCTGCTGCTGAAGGATGGTCACCAGGTTGCTGACGATATAGTACAGCACCAGACCGGACGGGAACCACAGGAAGAAGACCGTAAAGATGACCGGCATAAAGGTCATGATCTTCTGCTGCATCGGGTCGGTCACGGTGGTCGGCGACATCTTCTGAATGAAGAACATGGTCGCGCCCATCAGGATCGGCAGAATGTAGTACGGGTCCTGCGCGGAAAGGTCATGGATCCACAGCGCGAACGGCGCGTGACGCAGTTCCACAGAGCCCATCAGCATGTAGTACAGCGCAAGGAAGATAGGCATCTGGATCAGCAGCGGGAAGCAGCCGCCCAGCGGGTTCACTTTCTCCGCTTTGTACAGCGCCATCATCTCCTGGCTCATACGCTGCTTATCGTCACCCAGACGCTCACGCATAGCCTGAATCTTCGGCTGCAGCAGGCGCATTTTCGCCATGGAGGTGTACTGCGCTTTGGTCAGCGGGTACATCACGCCACGAACGATAAAGGTGATGGCGATAATCGCAAAGCCCCAGTTGCCGAGGAAGCCGTGGATCCATTTCAGCAGCTTGAACAGCGGCTGAGAGATAAACCACAACCAGCCGTAGTCAACGGTCAGGTCAAGGTGCGGCGCGACCTGCGCCATTTTGTCCTGAATTTCCGGGCCGACCCACAGCGTGCTCGCAAGCGATGCTGTCTGGCCTGGCTGTACCTGAACCGGTGCGGATTTGTAACCGATAGCGGCCACGCCATTACCCAGGTTCGCAGTATAGAAGTTGTTGGTGCCGTTGTTCGTCGGAACCCATGCGGTTGCGAAGTACTGCTGGAGCATCGCTACCCAGCCGCCTTTGGCGTTCACGTTCAGATTTTCATCGTCGGCGATAGTATCGAACTTATATTTCTCATACTTCTCGTCCGGCGTGGAGTAGGCCGCGCCGCGGAAAGTATGCAGAGCAAAGTTGTTGCTGCCGGTGTCGCGATGGCTCGGCAGATCGATGGTCTGCTTCAGCTGGCCGAACGTGGAGACTTCAAGCGGCTGCGTGCCGGCGTTCTTCACGTTGTAACCCACATACACGGCGTACTGGCCGCGTTTCAGGGCGAACGTTTTGGTGAAGGTGTTGCCTGCCGCGTCGGTGAAGGTCATCGGGATCAGCAGTTCATTCTGACCGTCAGCCAGGACGTAAGTGTCGCGATCGACATTATAAAGCGGGCGACCCTGATTGTTATTCGGGTTGTCCGGGCCGTTACGACCGGTCAGGCCGCTCTGTGCCTGATAAACGAATTCAGGTGTGGTTTCCAGCAGCTGGAACGGCTCGCTGGAGCCCAGCTCTTTCGGGTATGCCAGCAGAAGTGCCTGCTCGATGTCGCCACCACGGGTATTGATGGTAAGAGAAAGGACATCGGTCTTAACGGTAATGAGTTTCCCCTGGCCACTGGCCGGTACGCCCTGGCTTGCGGCGCTACCCGCTGCGGTGGTCGTAGTCTGCGTGGTCTGCTGAACCTGGGGTTTTGGAGCTTTATCTTGCTCCCAGGCTTGCCAGATCATGAAAGACACGAACAACAAAGCGATGACAAAAAGATTGCGTTGCGAATCCATCGTTAGTGTTCTCTGGTATCAAAAGGTCCTGGCGGGACGGGGTCGTCTCCACCCGGGTTCAAAGGGTGGCATTTTAATACGCGTTTCACTGTCAACCAACTGCCTTTTAACACCCCAAACCTGCGCAATGCCTCAATTCCGTACTGCGAACAGGTGGGGTGAAAACGGCAATGCGGCCCGAGAAGCGGACTAATGAAGCGTTGATAGACCCGGATGAGGGCTATCAGGAGCCGCGAACCAGGCGACAATGACGACGCCATAATTTTTCCAAAGCTTCCGAAAGCTCCCGGTTATCGAGGTCGGCAATCCCGCGCTTCGCCACCACCACGAAATCCATAGGCGGAAGTTCATGCTGACGTAAACGGAAGCTTTCACGCGTCAGACGTTTAATCCGATTGCGTTCATGGGCGCGTTTGACGTTTTTCTTGGCGACGGTAAGACCGATGCGGGGATGCCCCAGCGAATTAAGGCGGCCGAGGATGGTGATTTGCGGCGTGCCAGCCCGTTGTGGCTGCTGGAAGACGAAGGTGAAATGAGCGGGAGTTAACAAACGTAACTCCCTGGGAAATGCGAGCTTAACCACTAAGGGGTTAGCTATTACTTGGAAACGGTCAGACGAGCGCGGCCTTTAGCACGACGACGTGCCAGAACCTGACGACCATTTTTAGTAGCCATACGAGCACGGAAGCCGTGAGAACGGTTGCGCTTCAGTACAGACGGTTGAAAAGTGCGTTTCATGGCGATTTCTACCTAAACTTGAATAAATTCACTGACTTTGCGTATGCGCGAACGGCCTGCCGGACGACTTACGCCAAAGTAATCGACGATTAAAGAGGCCGGATTGTAATAATTGTACACTCCGGAGTCAATTCACTTTCCTTATTTCCCGCGCTTTTCACCTCAATCAGAGGATAAAAAACACGCAAAATTCAGGCGATAAACCGCGCTTTACGCACCGGGTGGGGAATTATACGGGCTCGCCGGCAAAGCGCAAGGATCGCGCGGGATCTTCGTTAGATCGATAAAGCGAAATTTTCGCGATCGTCATTAATTTTTCCGATATGCCGGTCAAATCGTGCCGCAGCCATGAAAGGATCGATTACACTTAAGCGTCCTGACGCGGCCCTGTGGATAAATCGGGAAGAATCTGTGAGAAACAGGAGATCTCTGTCTCGCTTTAGGCTATGATCCGCGGTCCCGATCGGGATCCCTGATCTCAGGCATCGGGTAAAAACCGCAAATAGCGGTTCGCACGCCTCCCGGCTCGGGGCTTGTCGGCGTGTGTCAACAATCATGAATGTTTCAGTCTTCGTCTTTTATCGACTTTTGTTCGAGTGGAGTCCGCCGTGTCACTTTCGCTTTGGCAGCAGTGTCTTGCCCGATTGCAGGATGAGTTACCAGCCACTGAATTCAGCATGTGGATACGCCCCCTACAGGCGGAACTGAGCGATAACACGCTGGCTTTGTATGCGCCAAACCGGTTTGTGCTCGATTGGGTAAGGGACAAATACCTCAATAATATCAACGGATTGCTGAATGATTTCTGCGGCTCTGACGCGCCGCTGCTGCGCTTTGAAGTTGGCACTAAACCGCTGACCCAGACGACGCCAGCGCCTGCAAGCCAGGCGGTAAAGCCGGCGCAGGCCGCGCCCGCCGCGGCACCTGTGCGCCCGGCGTGGGACAACGTGCCCGCGCCGGCGGAGCCGTCCTACCGCTCTAACGTCAACGTCAAACACACTTTTGATAACTTCGTTGAGGGTAAATCCAACCAGCTGGCCCGCGCGGCGGCGCGTCAGGTGGCGGATAACCCCGGCGGCGCGTATAACCCGCTCTTCCTTTATGGCGGCACGGGTCTTGGTAAAACGCACCTGCTACATGCGGTCGGCAACGGCATCATGGCGCGCAAGCCCAATGCCAAAGTCGTCTATATGCACTCCGAGCGTTTCGTGCAGGACATGGTGAAAGCGCTGCAAAACAACGCCATCGAAGAGTTCAAACGCTACTACCGTTCGGTGGATGCGCTGCTTATTGACGATATTCAGTTCTTCGCCAATAAAGAGCGATCCCAGGAAGAGTTTTTCCACACCTTTAACGCCCTGCTGGAAGGTAATCAGCAGATCATCCTTACCTCGGATCGTTATCCAAAAGAGATCAATGGGGTTGAGGATCGTCTGAAATCGCGCTTCGGCTGGGGTCTCACGGTAGCTATTGAGCCACCGGAGTTAGAAACTCGCGTGGCGATCCTGATGAAAAAGGCGGATGAGAACGATATCCGTCTGCCAGGCGAAGTCGCCTTCTTTATTGCCAAGCGTCTGCGATCCAACGTGCGTGAGCTCGAAGGCGCGCTGAACCGTGTCATCGCCAACGCCAACTTTACTGGTCGCGCCATTACTATCGATTTTGTGCGCGAGGCGCTGCGCGATCTGCTGGCGCTCCAGGAAAAACTGGTCACTATCGACAATATTCAAAAGACGGTGGCGGAGTACTACAAGATCAAGGTGGCGGATTTGCTCTCCAAGCGGCGCTCCCGCTCGGTCGCGCGTCCGCGCCAGATGGCGATGGCGCTCGCCAAAGAGCTGACCAACCACAGTCTGCCGGAAATCGGCGATGCGTTTGGCGGCCGCGACCACACCACGGTGCTGCACGCCTGTCGCAAGATAGAGCAGCTGCGTGAGGAAAGCCACGATATCAAAGAAGATTTCTCCAATTTAATCAGAACATTATCTTCGTGACGCTATGAAATTTACCGTTGAACGTGAACATTTATTAAAGCCGCTCCAGCAGGTCAGCGGCCCGCTGGGCGGCCGTCCGACGCTGCCTATTCTCGGCAACCTGTTGCTCCAGGTCGCGGACGGTGCGCTGTCGCTGACCGGCACCGATCTGGAAATGGAGATGGTGGCGCGCGTCGCGTTGGTGCAGCCGCACGAGCCAGGCGCCACTACCGTACCGGCCCGTAAATTCTTTGATATCTGCCGCGGCCTGCCGGAAGGCGCGGAAATCGCCGTTCAACTGGATGGCGACCGCATGCGGGTGAGCTCGGGGCGCAGCCGTTTTTCGCTCTCCACGCTGCCTGCGGCGGATTTCCCGAATCTGGACGACTGGCAGAGCGAAGTGGAATTCACGCTTGCCCAGGCGACCATGAAGCGTCTGATCGAGGCCACGCAATTTTCGATGGCGCATCAGGATGTCCGTTACTACCTCAACGGTATGCTGTTTGAAACCGAAGGCGAAGATCTGCGTACTGTGGCGACTGACGGCCACCGTCTGGCGGTTTGCTCAATGCCGGTTGGCCAGCCATTACCGAACCATTCGGTGATTGTGCCGCGTAAAGGCGTGCTGGAGCTGATGCGTATGCTCGACGGCGGCGACGCCCCGCTGCGTATTCAGATAGGCAGCAACAATATCCGCGCGCACGTCGGCGATTTTATCTTTACCTCGAAACTGGTCGACGGCCGCTTCCCGGATTATCGCCGCGTACTGCCGAAAAACCCGGACAAAACGCTGGAAGCCGGCTGCGATATCCTCAAGCAGGCGTTTGCCCGCGCGGCGATCCTCTCGAATGAGAAATTCCGCGGCGTGCGTCTGTATGTGAGCGAAAACCAGCTGAAAATCACCGCCAATAACCCGGAACAGGAAGAGGCGGAAGAGATCCTCGACGTCACCTACGCGGGCACGGAGATGGAAATCGGCTTTAACGTCAGTTATGTGCTGGACGTGCTTAACGCGCTGAAGTGCGAGAATGTGCGCATTCTGCTGACGGATTCAGTGTCGAGCGTGCAGATTGAAGACGCGGCGAGTACATCCGCAGCCTATGTCGTCATGCCCATGAGGCTTTAGAAAATATCGGGCTATCTTACTTGTTATTCTGGCTCCGGGCAGTGCTCGCAATCCTCACGTACTTCAGTACACTCCGGTTGCTGCGCGCTGGCCGAAACCAGAATAACTGCGCCGATAACGCCCTGGCTAAGAATGAATCATGTCGCTATCCCGTTTACTCATCAAAGATTTCCGCAATATCGAAAACGCGGATCTCGCGCTCTCTCCCGGTTTCAACTTTCTGGTTGGCGCTAACGGCAGCGGAAAAACCAGCGTGCTGGAAGCGATTTACACGCTGGGCCACGGGCGCGCGTTTCGCAGTCTGCAAATCGGGCGAGTGATCCGCCACGAGCAGGATGCTTTTATTCTCCACGGGCGGTTGCAGGGCGACGAGCGTGAAGTGTCGGTCGGTCTCACAAAAGATCGCAACGGCGACAGCACGGTGCGTATCGACGGCAGCGACGGCCACAAAGTGGCTGAGCTGGCGCAACTGATGCCGATGCAATTAATTACCCCTGAGGGGTTTACTTTGCTCGGCGGCGGCCCCAAATACAGAAGAGCGTTCCTCGACTGGGGATGCTTCCATAACGAGCCAGGCTTTTTTGTCGCCTGGAGCAACTTAAAGCGCCTGCTCAAACAGCGCAATGCCGCGCTGCGACAGGTGACCCGCTATGAACAACTGCGCCCGTGGGACCGCGAACTGGTCCCGTTGGCCGAACAGATAAGTCAGTGGCGCGCCAGCTACAGCGAGGCGATCGCCCACGATATGGCTGATACCTGCGCTCAGTTTTTGCCGGAATTTACGCTTACCTTTTCTTTCCAGCGCGGCTGGGAGAAAGAGAGCGACTATGCCGACGTGCTGGAGCGCGGTTTTGAGCGCGACCGGATGCTGACCTATACCGCGCACGGCCCGCATAAGGCTGATTTTCGCATTCGCGCCGACGGCGCGCCGGTGGAAGATACGCTGTCGCGCGGGCAGCTCAAGCTGCTGATGTGCGCGCTGCGTCTGGCGCAGGGTGAGTTTCTCACCCGAGAAAGCGGACGACGCTGTCTTTATCTGATAGATGATTTTGCCTCTGAACTCGACGACGCCCGACGTGGGCTTCTGGCGCAGCGCCTGAAGGCTACGCAGTCGCAAGTCTTTGTCAGCGCGATTAGCGCCGAACATATTCTCGACATGACGGACAAAAATTCGAAGATGTTCGCTGTCGATCAGGGTAAAATAACGGATTAACCCAAGTTAAAATGAGCGAGAAACGTTGATGTCGAATTCTTATGACTCCTCCAGTATCAAAGTCCTGAAAGGGCTGGATGCGGTGCGTAAGCGCCCGGGTATGTATATCGGCGATACGGATGACGGCACCGGTCTGCACCACATGGTATTCGAGGTGGTAGATAACGCTATCGACGAAGCGCTCGCGGGTCACTGTAAAGATATCGTCGTGACCATTCATGCCGATAACTCTGTCTCGGTATCGGATGACGGGCGCGGCATTCCGACCGGTATTCACCCGGAAGAAGGCGTTTCGGCGGCGGAAGTTATCATGACCGTTCTGCATGCGGGCGGTAAATTTGATGATAACTCTTATAAAGTCTCCGGCGGTCTGCACGGGGTAGGCGTTTCCGTCGTAAACGCCCTGTCGCAGAAGCTGGAACTGGTTATCCGCCGCGAAGGCAAAATCCACCAGCAGACTTACGTGCATGGCGTACCGCAAGCGCCGCTGGCTGTGACCGGCGACACCGAACAGACCGGTACTCAGGTCCGCTTCTGGCCAAGCCACGAAACCTTTACCAACGTCACCGAATTTGAATATGACATCCTGGCAAAGCGCCTGCGCGAGCTGTCGTTCCTGAACTCCGGCGTCTCTATTCGTCTCGTCGATAAACGCGACGGCAAAGAGGATCATTTCCATTACGAAGGCGGCATCAAGGCGTTTGTTGAGTACCTCAACAAGAACAAAACGCCGATCCACCCGAACATTTTCTATTTCTCCACTGAGAAAGACGGTATCGGCGTGGAAGTGGCGCTGCAGTGGAACGACGGTTTCCAGGAAAACATCTACTGCTTTACCAACAACATTCCGCAGCGCGACGGCGGTACGCACCTGGCGGGCTTCCGTGCGGCGATGACCCGTACGCTGAACGCCTATATGGATAAAGAGGGCTACAGCAAAAAAGCGAAAGTCAGCGCCACCGGCGATGACGCGCGCGAAGGTCTGATCGCTGTGGTTTCCGTAAAAGTGCCGGATCCGAAATTCTCCTCCCAGACCAAAGACAAACTGGTCTCCTCCGAGGTGAAATCGGCGGTTGAACAGCAGATGAACGAACTGCTGGCGGAATACCTGCTGGAAAACCCTAACGACGCCAAAATCGTGGTCGGCAAAATCATCGACGCCGCGCGCGCCCGTGAAGCGGCCCGTAAAGCGCGTGAAATGACCCGTCGTAAAGGCGCGCTGGATCTCGCAGGCCTGCCGGGCAAACTGGCGGACTGCCAGGAGCGCGACCCGGCGCACTCCGAACTCTACCTGGTGGAAGGGGACTCCGCGGGCGGTTCTGCAAAACAGGGCCGTAACCGTAAGAATCAGGCGATCCTGCCGCTGAAAGGGAAAATCCTGAACGTGGAGAAAGCGCGCTTTGACAAGATGCTCTCTTCCCAGGAAGTCGCGACGCTTATCACCGCGCTTGGCTGCGGCATTGGCCGTGACGAATACAACCCGGATAAGCTGCGCTATCACAGCATCATCATCATGACCGATGCGGACGTCGACGGCTCGCACATCCGTACGCTGCTGTTGACCTTCTTCTATCGTCAGATGCCGGAAATCATCGAACGCGGTCACGTCTATATCGCGCAGCCGCCGCTGTATAAAGTGAAGAAAGGCAAACAAGAACAGTACATTAAAGACGACGAAGCGATGGATCAGTATCAGATCTCCATCGCGCTGGACGGCGCGACGCTGCATGCGAACGCGAGCGCCCCTGCTATCGCCGGCGAAGTGCTGGAGAAGCTGGTGTCTGAGTACAACGGCGCGCAGAAGATGATCAACCGCATGGAGCGCCGCTACCCGCGCGCGCTGCTAAAAGAGCTGGTCTATCAGCCGACGCTGACGGAAGAGGCGCTGGCCGATGAAGCGAACGTGACCCGCTGGGTCTCCGCGCTTATCACCACGCTTAATGAAAACGAGCAGCACGGTAGCGTCTGGAAGTACGACATTCGTGAAAACGCTGAAACGCGTCGTTTCGAGCCAGTGGTGCGCGTGCGTACCCACGGCGTCGACACCGATTACGTGCTCGACCACGAGTTCGTGACCGGCGGCGAATACCGTCGTCTCTGCACGCTCGGCGAGAAGCTGCGCGGTCTGATCGAAGAAGATGCGTTTATTGAGCGCGGCGAACGCCGTCAGCCGGTAGCGAGCTTCGAGCAGGCGCTGGACTGGCTGGTGAAAGAGTCCCGTCGCGGTCTCTCGATTCAGCGTTATAAAGGTCTCGGCGAGATGAACCCGGAGCAGCTGTGGGAAACCACGATGGATCCGGAAAGCCGCCGTATGCTGCGCGTTACCGTCAAAGACGCGATTGCCGCCGACCAGCTCTTCACAACGCTGATGGGCGACGCCGTTGAACCGCGCCGCGCCTTTATCGAAGAAAACGCCCTGAAAGCGGCGAACATCGATATCTGATAGCCGTTGTGGCGGGTGGCGCTTCGCTTACCCGCCTACGCGCGCAGTGTGTATTTAGGGCGGGTAAGCGTAGCGCACCCGCCTTTATCATTTATATTCGCCATCGGGCGCAGGGCGGCTTAACGCTGCACACTTGCCTCGCGCGCGTCATCATCGCCGTTAACCCGCGCTTCCTTTCTCTTTAACCGGCGCATTAACCGGCATTTTCCCCGCAGATTCATCCCCTTTTCTCGCCCCGGCTGCTACTGTTTTTTGAGCACAATCGCGTTAGCATGCCAAAAGGCTCATTTATGCAGGGGAACTCATGGCTATCAAACTTATCGCAATTGACATGGATGGCACTTTATTGCTGCCCGATCACACCATCTCACCGGGCGTAAAAAACGCCATTGCCGCCGCCCGTGAACAGGGCATCAACGTAGTGCTGACGACCGGACGGCCTTTTGCGGGCGTGGAGAGTTATCTGCGCGAGTTGCATATGGATAAACCGGGCGATTACTGCATCACCTACAACGGCGCGCTGGTGCAAAAGGCAAGCGACGGCAGCACCGTAGCGCAAACACCGCTCAACTATGACGATTATCGCTATCTGGAGCAACTTTCACGCGAGGTCGGCTCGCACTTCCACGCGCTCGACCGCACCACGCTCTATACCGCGAACCGCGATATCAGCCGTTATACCGTGCATGAATCTTTTGTCGCCACCATTCCGCTGGTGTTCTGCGAAGCGGAAAAAATGGACCCAAACATGACCTTTCTGAAGGTGATGATGATCGACGAGCCGGAGATCCTCGACAAAGCTATCACGCGTATTCCGCAGGAAGTAAAAGAGAAATACACGGTGCTGAAAAGCGCGCCGTATTTCCTTGAGATCCTCGATAAGCGCGTCACCAAAGGCACCGGCGTGAAATCACTGGCTGACGTCTTAAACATCCAGCCGGAGGAAGTGATGGCAATAGGCGATCAGGAAAACGATATTGCGATGATCGAATACGCGGGCATCGGCGTGGCGATGGAAAATGCCATCGATGCAGTGAAAGAGGCCGCCAACGTCGTGACCCGCTCGAATCTGGAGGATGGCGTCGCATACGCTATTGAGAAATTCGCGCTGCGTTAATGGAGTGACGCGCCGCCCGTTAATCGGCGGACGGCGCGTCAGAAAGGCGCTTTCGGCTGCATAGCCACGCACAGTCTCGCCTGGCCTGAAAGGGCGGGGTTACCCCCGCCCTGCGGGTTGCTACTTACCGGATTCGTAAGCCAGAAACGCAGCAAATTCCCTTTGCCCGTCCTTCAGCCTCAGTTCGCACAGCGAATGACGCGCAGAAATGTAAATACTAACAACGTGATACAGAGCGTTACTACGCACCAGAACAGGGTACTTCGCAGCAGTTTCATGGCCTTCCTCTCCTTACCTTTCGGCGGGTAAGAGGCTGCGCTGATGGGGTCCAGGCATCAGTAGGCCTCGTGGGTTAATTGAAAAATTACCTTCGGGGCTTTCTTCTTTCTGCCTCACCACATTTTGCATTTCTGCCGACCGCAGGAGGCAAAAAGCCTCAAGCGCCGCCGCCCTTATAAATTTCTCTTCCTGCGCTAAACCATCAAAACCCTGCGGGCGTTTTGCTGAATTTTTGTGCCTTTTCCCTGCTGAATTTCTGCCCTTCGCGTCATTTTCTACCATCATCAGCTCACTTGATGAATCCCGCGCAGCTATCTCTCCCGATATATCCTTTTGTCGTTTTTGTGATCTAAATTGTAGTACAACCGATATGGATTGTACTACATTGAACCCATCAGCACGGCCACCCGCGTCACGGTTGTACTTCAAAAATGCGGCGAAATTCGGCGGTCAGGGTAAAGTAAGCGAAGAAACCTCGCGTGAAAGGAACCCAAAAGATGACCAAAACCGACCGCATCATAGTGACGCTGGGCCGCCAGATCGTAGGCGGGAAATATGTACCGGGCGCCGCGCTCCCCGCCGAAGCGGAGCTGTGCGAAGAGTTTGAAACCTCGCGCAATATCATCCGCGAGGTGTATCGCTCGCTGATGGCGAAGCGGCTGATTGAGATGAAGCGCTATCGCGGCGCGTTTGTCGCGCCACGCAATCAGTGGAACTACCTCGACACCGAAGTGTTGCAGTGGGTGCTGGAGCACGATGACGACCCGCGGCTTATCGCCTCCATGAGTGAAGTGCGCAATCTGGTTGAACCTGCTATCGCCCGCTGGGCGGCGGAGCGCGCCACGTCAAGCGATCTGGCGCGCATTGAGGCGGCGCTCAACGACATGATTGCCAATAACCAGGATCGCGACGCGTTTAATGAGGCAGACATCCGCTATCACGAAGCGGTGCTGGAGGCGGTGCATAACCCGGTGCTGCAACAGCTCAGCGTGGCTATCAGCTCTCTGCAACGGGCTGTGTTTGAGCGCACCTGGATGGGCGATGAGGCCAACATGCCGAAAACGCTCCAGGAACATAAAGCGCTGTTCGATGCGATACGGCATCAGGACGGCGAGGCGGCGGAGCAGGCGGCGTTAACCATGATCGCAAGCTCCACAAAACGGCTGAAGGAAATCACATGACATCTCGCTACATCGCTATCGACTGGGGTTCCACGAATCTTCGCGCCTGGCTTTTTCAGGGCGAACAGTGCCTGGAGAGCAGGCAATCGGAGGCGGGCGTCACCCGCCTTAACGGCAGAACCCCCGAAGCGGTGTTAGCGCAGGTGACCGAAGGCTGGCGCGATGCCGCCACCCCTGTCGTCATGGCCGGGATGGTGGGCAGCAACGCTGGCTGGACTGTCGCTCCTTATCTTCCTTGCCCGGCGCGTTTCGCCGATATCGGCAGCCAGCTCACCACCGTCGCCCCCAATGTCTTTATTATTCCAGGCCTGTGCGTTACCCGTGGCGATAACCGCAACGTGATGCGCGGCGAGGAGACCCAACTGCTGGGCGCCCGCGAGCTTGCCCCCGCGCCGCTCTACATCATGCCCGGCACGCACTGCAAATGGGTGCAGGCCGACGCCGCGCAGGTCAGCGATTTTCGCACCGTCATGACCGGCGAGCTGCATCATCTGCTGTTAAGCCACTCCCTTATCGGCGCGGGTCTGCCGGAACAGCAGCCGGACGCTGCCGCCTTCGACGCGGGCCTTGCGCAGGGCGTGGAAACCGACGCGCCCCTGACACGCCTTTTTGAAGTGCGCGCCGCCCATGTGCTGGGCGAGCTGGCGCGCGAGCACGTCGCTGAATTTCTTTCCGGGTTGCTGATTGGCAATGAAGTGGCAAGCCAGCTTCGCCACTGGCAGCCAGATCGCCCGCAACCCCTCACGCTGGTCGCCAGCCCATCCCTTGCCAGACGATACCAGCGCGCGCTGACGCTGCTCGGTTACACGGCCCGGACGCTGGAGGGCGACAGCGCATTTCAGGCAGGCATAAGGAGTCTCGCTCATGCAGTGGCACACTGATCTCCCTCTTATCGCAATCTTACGCGGCATTACCCCGCCGGAAGCCGAAGCGCATGTCGCCGCGGTGCTCGACGCCGGTTTCGACGCGGTAGAGATCCCGCTTAACTCGCCGCAGTGGCAGCAGAGTCTGCCGACGCTCGTGAAGGCGTTCGGCGAGCGCGCGCTGATTGGCGCGGGCACGGTGCTGAAGCCGGAGCAGGTGGATGAACTGGCGCAGATGGGCTGCAAGCTTATCGTCACGCCGAATATACAGCCCGACGTCATCAAACGCGCGGTGGGTTATGGCATGACCGTCTGCCCTGGCTGCGCCACGGCAACGGAGGCGTTCACCGCCATTGAGGCGGGCGCGCAGGCGCTGAAAATTTTCCCGTCCTCCGCTTTCGGGCCGGACTACATCAAAGCGCTAAAAGCCGTGCTGCCGCCGGACATCCCGGTCTTCGCGGTCGGTGGCGTCACGCCGGATAACCTGGCGGTGTGGCTCAACGCGGGCTGTGTCGGCGCCGGGCTTGGCAGCGATCTCTATCGCGCCGGACAGCCCGTATCGCGCACGGCGGAGCAGGCGAAAGCATTTGTTAAGGCGTATCGAGAGGCAGTGCAATGAAAATTACCAGACTAACGACGTACCGTTTACCCCCCCGCTGGATGTTTCTCAGGATTGAGACGGATGAAGGCGTGGTCGGGTGGGGCGAGCCAGTTATCGAAGGGCGCGCCCGCACGGTCGAAGCGGCGGTGCATGAGCTTGGCGAATACCTGATTGGTCAGGATCCGGCCCGCATCAACGATTTGTGGCAGGTGATGTATCGCGGTGGTTTTTATCGCGGCGGCCCAATACTGATGAGCGCCATCGCGGGTATTGACCAGGCGCTGTGGGATATCAAAGGTAAAGTGTTGAACGCGCCGGTCTGGCAACTGATGGGGGGCCTGGTGCGCGATAAAATCAAAGCCTACAGCTGGGTAGGGGGCGACCGACCGGCGGAAGTTATCGCCGGTATTAAAACGCTGCGCCAGATAGGCTTTGACACCTTTAAATTAAATGGCTGCGAAGAGTTAGGCATTATTGATGATTCGCGTAAAGTCGACGCTGCGGTAAATACCGTTGCGCAGATCCGCGAGGAATTCGGCAGTGAAATAGAGTTCGGGCTTGATTTCCACGGACGCGTCAGCGCGCCGATGGCGAAAATATTAATTAAAGAGCTCGAACCTTATCGCCCGTTATTTATTGAAGAGCCGGTATTAGCCGAACAGGCTGAATATTATCCGCGCCTCGCCGCGCAGACGCATATTCCGATTGCGGCAGGCGAACGCATGTTCTCGCGTTTTGAATTTAAGCGCGTACTGGAAGCCAGCGGCCTCGCTATCCTGCAACCCGATTTATCGCACGCGGGCGGTATTACCGAATGTGCGAAAATCGCCGCGATGGCGGAAGCCTATGATGTCGGTCTCGCGCCGCACTGCCCGCTCGGGCCGATTGCGCTCGCGGCCTGCCTGCATGTGGATTTCATCTCGCGCAACGCGGTATTCCAGGAGCAGAGCATGGGCATTCACTATAACCAGGGTGCCGAGTTGCTTGATTTTGTTAAAAATAAAGACGACTTCAAAATGGAAGGCGGCTATTTCCAGCCGTTAATGAAGCCGGGTCTGGGTGTCGAGATTGATGAGGAGCAGGTCATTGAACGCAGCAAAGCGTGCGCTGACTGGCGTAACCCTTTGTGGCGGCATGCCGATGGCTCCGTCGCCGAGTGGTAATGCCCGTCATATTTCGCGCTGCAACGGCGTTGGCTGCGTTTCCTCACCCCGGTCACTTACTTCAGTAAGCTCCCGGGGATTCGTTAACTTGCCGCCTTCCCACAACGCGAATTATTTAGCGCGTTGCGTACATTGGCTTTTCATGCAACGCGAACTCTTCAGGACAAGGTAATTCCGGTTTTTACGAAAATTATTTCGCGTATTGATTAAATGAAAATGAGCCCGGCTCGCCGGGCGGTAAACCCAATATAAAAAACACACCCTCTGTATTTTACAGGGCATGGTGAGGGGCCTCGCTATGCCTTATTCTGGAGACAGAACGTGATGGATATTTCTGTAACGGCTGTAAAACCCGGGCGTCGTCGTTATCTGACGCTCGCGATGATATTTATTACCGTGGTGATTTGTTATGTCGACCGCGCCAATTTAGCGGTGGCGTCGGCGCATATTCAGGAAGAGTTCGGCATTAGCAAAGCGGAGATGGGCTATGTCTTTTCCGCCTTCGCCTGGCTCTACACGCTCTGCCAGATCCCCGGCGGCTGGTTTTTAGACCGCATGGGCTCGCGGCTGACCTATTTCATCGCGATTTTTGGCTGGTCAGTGGCGACGCTGTTTCAGGGCTTCGCGACGGGGCTGCTGTCGCTCATTGGCCTGCGCGCCATCACCGGCGTTTTTGAAGCGCCCGCATTCCCGACCAACAACCGCATGGTCACCAGCTGGTTCCCGGAGCATGAGCGCGCCTCGGCGGTCGGTTTTTACACCTCCGGGCAGTTCGTCGGGCTCGCGTTTCTCACACCGCTGCTTATCTGGATCCAGGAGCTGCTGAGCTGGCACTGGGTGTTTATCGTCACCGGCGGCATTGGGATCCTCTGGTCGCTGGTCTGGTTTAAGGTTTACCAGCCGCCGCGCCTCACGAAAGGCATTAGCCGGGCGGAGCTGGATTACATCCGCGATGGCGGCGGCCTGGTGGACGGCGATGCGCCCGCAACAAAAGCCGAACGCCAGCCGCTCTCCCGCGCGGACTGGAAATTAGTGTTCCATCGCAAACTGATTGGCGTTTATCTCGGCCAGTTTGCGGTCACGTCCACGCTCTGGTTCTTTCTCACCTGGTTTCCGAACTACCTCACTCAGGAAAAAGGCATCACGGCGCTCAAGGCGGGCGTTATGACCACCGTGCCGTTCCTCGCCGCGTTCTTCGGCGTACTGCTCTCGGGCTGGCTCGCGGACAAGCTGGTGAAAAAAGGGTTTTCGCTCGGCGTGGCGCGTAAGACGCCGATTATCTGCGGCCTGTTAATCTCCACCTGCATCATGGGCGCCAACTACACCAACGATCCGACCTGGATTGTCGTGCTGATGGCGCTGGCGTTCTTCGGCAACGGGTTTGCGTCGATCACCTGGTCGCTGGTGTCATCGCTGGCCCCGATGCGCCTGATTGGCCTGACCGGCGGCATGTTCAACTTTGTCGGCGGGCTGGGCGGTATCACGGTACCGCTGGTGATTGGCTACCTGGCGCAGGATTACGGCTTCGGCCCGGCGCTGGTGTACATCTCTGTCGTCGCGCTTATCGGCGCGCTCTCTTACATCCTGCTGGTCGGCGAGGTGAAACGCGTGGGCTGAAGCCCGTTATGGAGGGCAGGGACGCCTGCGACGGAATGCGCAGATAACGCGCCGCCTTGACCTGCGCGCGTGACGTATCGACTGATAACAACCATAAACCTGCCGGGTGTGCCACGGCAGGAAACGAGGGTTCTGCTATGCATACCGATCTGTACTCGACCACCCTGCGGCAGCTCAACGCGAAGATAATCCCGTTTATTATCCTCTGCTACTTTGTCGCTAACCTCGATAAAACCAACATCTCCATCGCAGCGCTGCAAATGAACGCCGACCTCGGCCTGAGCGCCAGCATGTACGGCCTCGGCGTCGGCATGTTCTACATCTCCTACATCATTTTTGAAATCCCGAGCAACGTCATCATGACGAAGGTGGGCGCGCGCGTCTGGATAGCCCGCATCATGATAACCTGGGGCATCGTCAGCGCCGGGATGTCGCTGGTGCAGACGCCCACGCAGCTTTACGTCATGCGCTTTTTGCTGGGTATGGCGGAGGCGGGCTTTACGCCGGGCATCATCTACTACATCTCCTGCTGGTTCCCGAAGAGTAACCGCGCGCGCGCGATGTCGTTCTTTTACATGGGTTCGGTGATGGCGTCGATCATCGGCCTGCCGATCTCCGGCTCTATTCTGAATATGCACGGCCTCGCCGATATCGCCGGCTGGCGCTGGCTCTTCGCCCTTGAAGGCATGCCGGCCATTGTGCTCGGTATTATGGTGCTCTGGCGGCTGCCGCAGACGCCGGATCACGCGCCGTGGCTCTCCGGCGAGCAAAAAAGCTGGCTTAAGGCGCAACTTGCGCGCGATAACGCGGGCGTGGAGGTCGGCAATAATCACAGCTGGCTCAGCGCGCTGAAAAACAGAACCGTGCTGCTGCTGAGCCTGGTCTGGTTTCTGCAGGCGTTCGGGTCTATCGGCATTACGCTGTTCCTGCCGCTCATTATCAAAAGCATGGCCAGCGAGCAGAGCAACATCGTGATTAGCCTGCTCTCCGCCGTGCCGTTTATCGCCGCCTGTCTGTTTATGTATCTCAATGGCCGCCATTCGGATACCACCCACGAGCGCGCCTGGCATCTCGGCCTGCCGCTTGTCATCTCCGGGGTATCGCTCGCCATCGCTATTTACTCCAGCAACCTGCTGGTGGCGTATGGCTTGCTGGTGCTGACCGTGGGCTTTAACTTTGCGCTGACGCCGATTTTCTGGGCGGTGACGACCGAGAAACTGGCGGGCGTGGCGGCAGCGGCGTCTATCGCGTTTATCAACACCGTGGCGAATTTCGTCGGTCTCGGCCTGCCGCCGGTGCTCGGCAAAATCAAAGACGCGACGGACAGTTACCACTATGGGCTGTTGATTGTGGCGGTGGCGCTGATCCTGGGCGGCATTATTGGCGTGCTGGTCTCGCGTCCGGCGCGCCAGGGCGGCCTCAAGCAGCCCGCTTCGCGCCTCTCTTAAGGAGCCAGTATGAAACAGAAAGTCCTCAAGCAGGCTTACCTGCCGGACGCGCTTACCGGGGCGCTTCGCGAACGCTACGATCTGCGTGAACTGTCGTCGCTGTCGCAAGACGAGCTTGCCGCCATTGCCGGTGACATTACCGTGGTGATCACTAACGGCGAGGCGGTAGTGACGCGTGAGTTCATCGCATTGCTGCCCGCGCTGAGGCTGATTGCGGTGTTCGGCGTCGGTTATGACGGCGTGGACGTGGCGGCGGCGCGTGAGCGCGGCGTGCAGGTGACGCACACGCCAGGCGTGCTGACAGACGACGTGGCCGATCTCGCCATCGGCCTGATGCTGGCGACCTCGCGCAGGATCGTGGCGGCACAGCGGTTTATCGAACAAGGCGGCTGGCGGCAGGGCGGTTTTCCGTGGACGCGTAAAGTCTCCGGCGCGCGGCTCGGTATTTTCGGTATGGGCCGCATCGGCCAGGCGATCGCGCGTCGCGCGCAGGCGTTCGATATGGCGATCCGCTATACCAGTCGCCATCCACAGGCTGCGCTGCCGTACCGTTTTGTGCCTGATTTACGCGAGCTGGCGCAGGAGAGCGATTTTCTGATGCTCTGTGCGCCCGGCGGCGACGCGACTCGCGGGGTGGTGAATGCGGCGGTGCTGGCGGCGCTCGGCCCGCAGGGTATGGTCATTAACGTTGGGCGCGGCAGCGTAGTGGATGAAACGGCGCTGATTGAGGCGCTGGACAGCGGTGCTATTGCGGGCGCGGGGCTGGATGTTTTTACGGATGAGCCGAACGTACCCGCCGCGCTGCAACAGCGCGACAACGTGGTGATCACGCCGCACATGGCGAGCGCCACGTGGGAAACGCGGCGGGAGATGTCGCGGCTGGTGCTGGAGAACGTCAATGCCTGGTTTGCCGGCGAGCCGCTCGTCACGCCGGTGCCCTGACGCGCAATTGCCCGCTTCGCGTTTATCTTTTACCCTGAGGCCCTCTTTGGCTTCAGGGTTTTCTCTTGATGAAACAGCTCACGTTCGCCCCGCGTCACCATCAGCTCACCAATATTAACGTCTGGACCCCGGACAGCCGCTGGCTCGCCTTTGACGTCCGCCCGTCCGGCGCGTCGTTTACCGGCGAAACCATTGAGCGCGTCAATGTGGAAACCGGCGAGGTCGAGGTGATTTATCGCGCCACGCAGGGCGCGCACGTGGGCGTGGTGACGGTGAGCCCGACGGCGGAGCGGTACGTGTTCATTCACGGGCCGGAAAACCCGGATGACGCCTGGCGCTACGATTTTCACCATCGCCGCGGCGTAGTGGTGGAAAACGGCGTGGCGCAAAACCTTGATGCGATGGCGATTACGCCGCCATACACGCCGGGCGCGCTGCGCGGCGGCAGCCATGTGCATGTCTTCAGTCCGGACGGCGCGTGGCTGAGTTTCACCTACAACGACCATGTGTTGCATGAGCGCGATCCGGCGCTTGATTTGCGCAACGTCGGCGTGGCGCTGCCGTTCGGCCCGGTGACGCCTGAAATGCATCATCCCCGTGAATATGCCGGCAGCCACTGGTGCGCGCTGGTGAGCCGCACCACGCCTGCGCCGCGCCCCGGCAGTGATGAGATTAACCGCGCGTATGAAGAAGGCTGGGTGGGCCATAACGGCTATCAAAAAGCAGACGGTCGCTGGCAGCCGCGCGCGCTGGCGTTTATCGGCGATACGCTGACGCCTGCGGGCGTAAAAGCGCCGGAGCTGTTTATCGTCGATTTACCGGAAGATGAAACCGCATGGAAAACGCCAGGTGTTGCGCCGCTCGAAGGGACGCCGGATAGCATGCCCGCGCCGCCGGCAGGCATTATGCAGCGCCGTCTGACCTTTACGCATGACCGTCGCTATCCGGGGCTTGCCACCACGCCGCGCCACTGGATGCGCAGCAACCCGCAGGGCACCGCCATTGCGTTTCTGATGAAGGATGACAACGGCGTGGCGCAGCTGTGGCTGATATCGCCGCAGGCCGGCGAGCCGCGTCAGGTGACGCATGACGCCTGTGGCGTGGCGTCGGCGTTTAGCTGGCACCCGTCGGGTGAGGCGCTCGGGTTTATGCAGCGCAACCGGATTGTCCTGTGCGATGCGCAAACAGGAGAGTTAACAGCGCTGACGCCGCCGCAAGCCGACGCTATTTCCGCGGATGCGGTAGTGATATCGCCGGACGGCAAGTACATTGCCTGGATGCAGGAGACAGACGGTTTCCGCCAGTTATGGATGACGGAAACCGGGCGCTGATCAGGGCGCGGGCGGGATCACGGAATTAATCGCGAAGGACTTCTTTTCGCTCTCTTCGACCCGTGACTTCACCGATTTATCGGTACGGAAAGCATCCCACGGGATCAGTAGTGTATCCATAATCGCTGTGAAAGGGAGATCGAGCGCCACCAGCGGCTTTAAGCCCCAGCTGGTGTCGTCATCGCTTAGCATCGTCGCGCTGGCGCGGGTGCCAGGGTAATAGCCCTGCTCGCCGCCGCCGGTGTGCGACATCACGCTGGAGCAGCCGCAAAGCAGCATCACGCCGCTGAAAAAAAGCACTTTCCCGAGAGTATTTTTCATTTTCATTCTTCTTTTATGTTGTCGCACCGCAGGCGTCAGTCATGAGATATAACGCCCCTGAATCAGAATGAATAGCGCGCTTTAGCCGTCCTGTGGCAGCGCTCGCAGTTTAGCATTAGTTGCTGTTATTCCCAGTCTACGCAAAGAAATGTAAATCGCCAAAAAAAGGCCGATTTCGGCCCTTGAAAACCGGCGGGCCGCACCCATTTTCTGGAATGTGGACACAGGGGGCACGCCGAACGGGGCTCCCGCCACAGCCGCCTGTCCTTTGAGGAGGGCGATGTTAAACCTCGCTGATTTCAGGAGTATGTATGCGTAACTTTGATTTATCCCCGCTGTATCGTTCCGCCATCGGTTTTGACCGTCTGTTCAACCTGCTTGAGAACAACCAGAGCCAGAGCAACGGCGGCTACCCTCCGTACAACGTCGAGCTGGTGGATGAAAACCACTACCGTATCGCCATTGCCGTGGCAGGGTTTGCGGAAAGCGAGCTGGAGATCACCGCCCAAGACAACCTGCTGGTGGTGAAAGGCTCCCATGCGCCTGAGCAGAAAGAGCGTACCTATCTGTACCAGGGTATCGCCGAGCGCAATTTCGAGCGCAAATTCCAGCTGGCCGAAAACATCTTCGTGCGTGGCGCTAACCTCGTGAACGGCCTGCTCTACATCGAGCTTGAGCGCGTGATCCCGGAAGCGAAAAAACCGCGCCGTATCGAAATCGGTAACTAATTTTTTGGGGCCGCTGCGGCGGCCTTGACTGTCGTCTCGTGCTCGCCGAACGGGAGCACAGCCAGTACACGCACTGGCGTTTTCACTCGCTTCAATGAAGGAGAGATAATATGCGTAACTATGATTTATCCCCGTTTTTCCGTCAGTGGATCGGTTTTGACAAACTGGCCAACGCGCTGATGAGCTCCGCCGAAAGCCAGACCTTCCCGCCCTATAACATCGAAAAAAGCGACGATAACCACTATCGCATCACCCTTGCGTTAGCCGGGTTCCGTCAGGAAGATCTGGAAATCGAACTGGAACACACGGTGCTGCGCGTGAAAGGCACGCCGGTAAAACCGGAAACCGAGCCGAAATGGCTCCATCAGGGCCTGGTTATCCAGCCTTTCAATCTGAGCTTCACGCTCGCTGAGCATATGGAAGTTTCCGGTGCCAGCTTCACCAATGGGCTGCTGCACATCGATCTGGTGCGCAACATCCCCGAAGCCCTGGCCCCGCAGCGTATCGCCATCGGCCAGCCGCGCGCTCAGGACGATGAGCGCGTTATTGAGGGCGAACGCCCGGCGCTGAGCCACAGCGACAGCAACACCGATAGCCAGTAATGGCGTGACGAGAAAAAGGCCCCCGTAGTGGGGCCTTTTTTATGCCTGTCGTACGGCGCGCTGTTTTATAGTCAATGCTGTCCTTACCCACATTACGGAGAGCCGATGACACAGGAAAACCTGGCGCAAATGGGCGCGGCCCGTGTGCGCAAGTGCGAGCGCGACGGCCAGCCGCTCATCGAAAAGCGCGGCGCGAGCAGGGTTGAAATCGCGTTCTATTGTCACAGCGCCGGGGCGCTTCGCGAGCGCGGCATCCACACGCCTGCGCTGCTGGGAGTAGAGGCGCAAACCGCGACGCTCTGGCTGGAGTGGCTCCCGCACACGGTATCGCTTGAGGCACTTTGCGACGATGAGGCGCTTTACCGTACGCTCGGCGCGCTTCACGCCGCCACGCCTGCTCCCGGCGCGCCGCTGCACCCGCACTGTTGGAGAGTGGAAAATCAAACGCTACTGTGTGAGGTGTTCTCACTCGCCCCGGACGCGGTAGCCATCCTGCAAGAGATCGCCGCGCGCAGCGACAGTCTGTTTACGGCCAGGACGCTTATCTCTGGCGACACTAATGCGGGCAACTGGGGACGGCGTGACAACGGCGATCTGGTGCTGTTTGACTGGGAGCGCATCGGGTATGGCAATCCGGCTATCGATCTCGCGCCGCTGATAAAAGGCATGGGTAGCCTCGTCGCGTATAACGCCATGATTGATCGCTACACGCCATGGGCGGCGCATGAGAAAACAGACGATCTCCTTCAACCGTTGATTATCGCGAAGGCGTGGATAGCGACCGAAGTGGTCAGTCTGCTGCACCAGCGTCAGAACCCGCAGCGCGAGCGCTATGTTGACTGGTATCGACAGGTGCTGCCGGGCTGGCTGCGTGAAATGGCCAGCGTGTTGTAAACTGGCTGTTCCTGCCGAAGCGGCGACAAGGAGCCCTCATGAAAATTTCCCGTCTCGGCGAAGCGCCGGACTATCGTTTTTCACTCGCCAACGAACGCACGTTTCTGGCATGGGTGCGCACCGCGCTGGGGTTTCTGGCGGCAGGTGTTGGGCTTGATCAGCTGGCGCCCGATTTCGCGACGCCCGTCGTGCGCGAAGCAGTGTCGCTGCTGCTGTGTTTTTTCGCCGGCGCGCTCGCGATTTACGGCTATCTGCGCTGGTTGCGCAACGAAAAGGCGATGCGCCTGAAACAGGAGCTGCCCTACACGCGTATGCTGGCGTTTATCAGCGGCGTGATGGCGGTGGTCGCGCTGGCGGTGATGCTGGTGGTGTTTTATGCCGGTTAGCCCACGCGATCCGGGCCTGCAACCGGAGCGCACGTCGCTTGCATGGGTGCGCACGCTGCTGGGCTACGGCGCGTTGCTGGTGCTGGCGCTGCGTCACGCATGGAGCGACGCGGGCCTGCTGTTATGGCTGGCGCTGGGATGCCTCTCGGTGGTGGCCGGGCTGATTTACGCTTACGCCCGCACACGTCACCTGACCACGCTTATGCGTGAGGATTTCGCCGCGCCCGGTCAGGTGCGTGCGAAACTGCTTATCGCGCTGGCGGTCTGCGCGCTGGCGCTACTGTTTCTGGTCACGCACGTGCGCGCGCTTATGCAATTGCTAAGCAGTTAATACCGGCGGCCTACCCGACCTGCGTCAATCCGTGCTACATATTCCTGATTCTTCTTCCCGATACGATAACCATGAACAAGCTGCTTCCGCTCGCTTTCCTGCTGCTCATTACCTCGGCTCACGCCGCCCCGTCTGCCAGTGCTGGCGAGCCGCTGACGGCCCAGCGCTACGCCGCCGAACTCGGCGTGGGGATGGATGTCGACTGGGCGCGCACCGATCGCGGCATCCGGGAGTTCGACCCGCTGGCGGTACGCGATTTTCAGCAGCGGGGCATTCGCCATGTGCGGGTGAGAGTGGCGGGCGACGCCACCGAAGCGCGGCTCATTCATTTGCGCAAAATCGTTGAGGCGTGCGAGCGCTACAACATCATCCCGATAATCTCCTACCAGGCGGACGCCTTTAAAGCCGACCCGAGCGCGCAAAACGCCGCGAAAGTGGTCGCCTGGTGGAGCGCGGTGGCGAACTATTTCGGCGAGCAGCATCCGCTGCTGGGGTTTGACGTCATCTACGAGCCCGCCGACCGGCTCAACCATAATCCGCAGCAGCTCAACCGGCTCTACAGCGACGTTATCAAAACGCTTCACCACGCAGATGCGCAGCGGATGATTTTTATTGCGCCGCGTTTCCGCGCCGTGCCTGAAGATCTCCCCATGCTGAAACTGCCGCCGCAGAGCAGCCATTACGTGCTGGCGCAGTGGCATATTTTCCCGTGGGGGCCGCTGCGCGCCAGCGGCAAATATCCGTGGACGTCCGGTACTGCGGCGGAAAAGGCGGCAATCCGCGAGCGCATTAACAGCGCGCGCCGCTGGCAGCAGAAGACCGGGCATGTTAGCTGGGTGGGGGGATGGTCGGCGGCGCAGACGGTGAAAACCACGCCGTCTGCGGCCACGCTCGCGTTTGCCCGTTTCATGGCGTGCGAGCTGAAAAAAGCGGGCATTCCGTATGCGCTGAACGCCGCGAATCAGTTTTACGACGGAGAAGAGGGCGCGTGGCGCCCCACGCAGGCGACGCTGCTTGACGCCATGATCAACCCGACGTGCGCAACGGAGCGCGCGTCGGGCCACCTTACACCGTCTGCTCCGGTATCCGCTCACGGTGCGCCAGCGGCAACCAGCACGCCAGCATCAGCACACCCATCGCCGTCATCAGCATCCCGAGGCTAAACTGCCCGTTCTGCGGCAGCAGCGCGGACGACCACGCCAGCAGCCCGGAACCGCAGTTTTGCAGCCCGCCCACCAGCGCGCCGGCGGTGCCCGCCAGGAACGGAAACGGCTCCATCGCGCCGCTGGTGGCAAGCGGAAACAGCATTCCGGCGCCGAAGAAAAAGAGCGCGGCGGGGATAAGCAGCGTCCAGATATTCATTATGCCAAGCCAGCCCGGCAGCCACATCAGCACACCCGCCGCAAGACAGCTCAGTACCGCCTGCCACATCAGGGTGGTAAAACGCTTATGGGCGCGCCCGGCAAACCAGGCGCCGAAAAACGCCGCCGGGATCGGCAGAATAAACAGCACGCTCACCGCAAGGCTGCTGAGTCCGAGGCCCGCGCCCATCAGCACCCCGGAGCACGCCTCAAACACCGCGACGCCCGCGAGTCCGGCAATCAGCATAATCAGATAGCAGTTAAAGCTGGCGGTGCCAAACAGCAGCCTGTAGCTCGCCAGCAGGCGAGGGCGCTGCGCCTGTACCGGGCGGGTTTCCGGCATCCAGCGGAACATACAAAATGTCACCACGACCGCCAATGCCAGCAGAAATGCAAAGCAGGCGCGCCAGCCCCACCAGGTGTCGAGCAGGCCGCCGAGCAGCGGCGCCACCAGTGGGCTGACCAGAATGCCCATGTTCAGCAGGCTGTTGGCGTGGCGCAGCGCCGGGCCTTCATAGAGATCGCGCGGCAGCGTTCGCGCCATCACGCCGCCGACGCCGGTGCCCATCCCCTGTAAGCAGCCCGCCAGAATCAGCACCGGCAGGCTGCGTGCCTCCAGCGCCACCAGCGTCGCGAGGATAAAAATCACCAGCCCCGTCATGATCACCGGGCGGCGACCGACGCGGTCGGATATCGGCCCGTAAATCAGCTGCGAGACGCCGTAAGTCAGCAGATACGCCGCCATCACGCTCTGCACGGCCCCTTCGCGCACGTTCATTTCCAGCGCGATACCGGCGATAGCCGGGATATAAATCGTCTGCGCCATCTGCCCGACGGCGACAAGCAGAATCAACATCATTAATAAATGACGGTTAGCCAATATTCTCATCATGATTATTCGATACGCACAGGTGAAGAAACAGGATATATCTCTGCATGGATATTAAATGCGAGAGAAATATACCGCATGCGCAGGGATTATCCAGTCGGCTATCACGCCATCAATATAAATAGCAGGCAGCTTTTACGGACACTTTTCGGAAACATTTATTGCCACTGACGATGCCCCCGCCGCGCGGCCATGCGCGGCCGCGACAGGCTCAGGCCAGCGCAGGCAGCGTCAGCCGGTGCGTAATGTGCGGCTGGTGCGTCACGGGTAAAAAGCCGGCCTGTAAATAAAAGCTGAAGGCGGATTCTGGCGCGCGAATATTGAGATAATCGAACGCGTTGTGGGCATGATGGGCGATGGTTTTCAGCAGCTGATTGCCGACGCCAACGCGGCGTACCGCATGGCTGACATAGAGATGGCGCACGCGTCCGGCGCGCGGATGAGTATCGAAAGGGTCGCGGTTCAGCCCGCCGACGCCAACCAGCGCTTCGCCAAGAAACGCGCCGAGCAGCCGTTCGCCAGGAGCCGAAAAGCCGTTGCTGCCGTCCATCCAGTGGACGGCGAGCCGGTCGAGCATCGTAAAGCCGAGCGCCTGACTCTCTTCACGCAGCCGGTCAAAATCGATGCCGACCGGGGTAACAGACCTGATAGTGATGATTCCTGACATCGTTCCCTCCTGGTGGATGTACCGTGTTAAAGAGGGGCGGTTGCCCGCCCCTCTTTGGTGCGGCCTGAACCTGAGTTACCGAAGGAACTTCAGGACAGCATCAAGCAGTTGCAGGACTGCAACAATGAGTTTCAGGATAAGGATAAACAAATCCACTCCGCTCATACGCGTCTCCTCTGGTAAAGGAGCACCAACTGGCGTACCTCTCCGCTGCCTGTTGCCAGTTGTTTTGTTGGCGTAACACAGTGTGCTCTCTCGGGGTTAAGGCACTGACGGCACCACCCGTTTCAGCCAGGACTCTTTATTGCGCCCGTTTAAATGCGGCCCCGTATCGCACGCTGTGACAGCAACATCATTATAGATAGATACTGTATAAATGAACAGTATTTTCTGGACAAGAAGCGGAGGGCTGGATCATACTGATCAAAAGCCACGACTGCGCCAGCGGCCCGCCAATTGCGGGAGCAGGCATTTCGTCGTATAGTTACGCTGTTGACGTAACACAGTGTGCTTTGCGGCTACCAACCGCAACAGTAGCTGAAAAAACCTCGCCTCTGGCGGGGTTTTTTTGTTTCTGCGCCCGCCCGCCGCGCTGTTTTCCTTTCTGCCACGCAGCGACAGAGGGTAATAATCACGCTAAATAATATTCACTTCTGTAGCAAAAAAGCAGGCTGAAAAAGCGACATGAACGACATAATTCGCACTGTTTGTAAGGAAAATCTGATGACGAAAAAGGGCAATCCACTGCCATTATGCTTTTTTAGCAAATACGATTTTTGAGAAGCGTAAATGCAATAGCACTATTTGCTGTCATCATTAATTAAAGAAATTTTACTTAAGATCCTGTAGTGTCATTTTTAACGTCAAATTTCACACCCACTAAATATGGTAGCTGGATATATACATGCCCGCTTAATAATCTGTTTTCAGATTAATCTTAATGTATGACCACCCCACTATTTCCCGCCTCGTTATCGCACGTAACCGTTACGCTTTCCTGTTAATTGTTCTTTTAAAACAAACTCTTAATATAGATAATTTTAATGAATAACGACGGAGGTATTCATGTCTTTCACGATTATTTCCTGTTCGAAGGGGCGGAAAAATCCTAAAAATACGCTATTCAATTAAACGGGCAGGCATTTTCACCAGAATGCCCGCCAGGTCTGGTGTTGAATTGTCATGAGGGTTATGTAGAATTTTCTCGCTCTGCCTCAGAAATATGCGTAAAACGTCCGGGTTTACTTCGGTAAAGCCCGTGCGGTAGCTATCTCTGAAGAAAATGAAATTCCTTCACCGAAATGGCATAATCTTCCCTGGCAATGACAAACTTTTAGTCATAGCCTGAATCCAGAAGCCGTTATTTCTTTGTATACAGAATATATTTGCAACGGAAACCATCGATGAATATGCGAATCGTATTAGCCCTGCTGTTTGTGTTAGGCGTAGCTGGTTGTAAAGCGCCGCCTCCTGCCGTTACGGATGACACTATCGTGACCAGTGTGGTTAATGGCGTCACGCTCACCCACCGCCACGCGGTGACTCCGCCAAAAGAGTTCCAGCCTGTCAACGAAGAATACCGCGCGATGTACCCGGCGTCGGTCATGACCCGCCCGGATTTCGGCGGCAAAGTGGTTCGTCAGCTGGAAACCGGCAAAACCTATAACGTACTGGGCCAGGTTGAAGGTTATTGGCTGGCGCTGGCCGATCAGGGCGAAGAGCAGCTGATTGGTTATGTTCCGCTGCGCGCGGCAGTGAAGAGCGATCTTTATGAAGCAACCGTTCGTAAAGAGATCCCGAAACTGCGTCGTAAAGCTGCCAAAGCTAACTGCGTGACGGTGGATGGCAACAGCAAAGCCTGTAAAAACACCAAAAGCGGAACCTGGGTTATCGATTAATCCTGATTCAATGAGCCACACCTCATGAAAAACCGTACCGTTTTACGCCAGGGCTTCCTGGCGTTTTTGCTTGCCGCTCTCACCTTGCTGAGCGGCTGTTTATCGTCTTCACGCAGCGTTCCTTCCCAGTACAGCCTGCATTTTCAGGCTCACCCACAAATTAATAATTCCGCACCGCTAAAAGTCCGGGTGCTGCTTCTGAAATCTGACGCCGACTTTATGTCCGCCGATTTCTTTTCGCTGCAAAACAATGCTCAGACCGTGCTGGGAGCGAACCTGCTCAACAGCGACGAGTTCTTCCTGATGCCGGGCCAGCTGGATAAAACCCTCAGCGGCCAGAGCTCGCTTGAGGCGCGCTATATCGGCGTGATGGCGGAATATCAGGCGCTCGACGGTAAAAAGTGGCGTATCTCGCTCCCGCTTCCCGCACCCAGTGACTCCAGCATTTATAAATTCTGGAAATGGTCATCCGACGAACTTGAGGCAAAAGTGTTTCTTGACGTCAACGGGATCCGCGTCATCAACGAATAATCAGCGCCCTTACAGGACACCAGTATGAACAAAGCAGAAAAAGTGGTCTGGACCGAAGGGATGTTCCTGCGTCCGCACCACTTCCAGCGCGCGGAAAGTTTCCTGCAAAACCACATCCGCGAATGGGGTTCACTGCAACGCCCGTATCTCTGGGGGTTTCTCGATCTGGAATTTGACGAGGCGATGCTGCGTCAGGGACGCGTGGCGCTGAGCTACGCCAGCGGTCTGCTGCCGGATGGCACCCCGTTCGCCTTTCGCGACGCCCGCCACGGCCCGGCGCCGCTTGCCATTCCGGACAACCTGACGCACGAACGGGTGGTGCTGGCGCTGCCGGCCCGCCGCGCCGGACGCGAAGAGGTCATTTTCAGCGAGGCGGCCGATTCGCTCGCGCGCTACGCCACGTTTGAAGAAGAAGTCGAAGATGACAACGCGATGTCGGTTGGCGCCGCGACGGTACAGTTTGGCCGCCTGCGTCTCAAGCTGATGCTGGAGAGCGAGCTGACCGCCGAGTGGACCGCCATCGGCGTCGCGCAGGTGATTGAAAAGCGCAACGACAATCAGGTGCGCCTCGACACCGGCTACATTCCGCCGATGCTCAACGCTATCAACAGCGGACAGCTCTACAGCATGCTGAACGACCTGCACGGCCTGCTTGGCCAGCGCAGCCAGCAGATAAGCCAGCGTCTGCGCCAGCCGGGGCGTTTTAACACCTCCGAGATGGTGGAATTCATGCTGCTGTCGCTGATTAACCATCATCTGGGCCACGTCACGCATTTAAAAACCCTGCCGCTGCTGCACCCGGAAACGCTGTGGCGCGACTGGCTCGCCTTCGCCTGCGAGCTCGCCACCTGGACTGCGCAGCGCGCGCCGGACGCCACGCTGCCGGTTTATGACCATGACAACCTGGCGGGCTGTTTTGGCAAACTGACGCTGATGCTGCGCCAGGGCCTGTCGCTGGTCATGGAAGAGAGCGCCATCCAGTTGCCGCTTACCGAGCGCTCCCACGGCCTCAACGTCGCTACCGTGCCGGAAAGCAACATGGTGCGCGAGTTCGGTTTCGTGCTGGCGGTCAAAGCCAACGTGCCGGGCGAGGCGCTGCAAACGCACTTCCCGGCGCAGATGAAAGTCGCGCCGGTCACCAAAATTCGCGATCTGGTGCAGTTGCAACTGCCGGGTATGGTGCTGCGCGCCATGCCTGTCGCGCCGCCGCAGATCCCGTGGCATGCCGGCTACAGCTATTTCGAACTGGAAAAGGGCGGCGAACTCTGGAAAGAGATGGAAAAATCCGGCGCCTTTGCGCTGCATCTCGCCGGTGAGTTCCCGGGCCTTGATATGGAGTTTTGGGCCATTCGCAGTACGAATGAATAACACGACGAGCGCTCACTATGGAACCACAAGCCACCGGCAGCGATGCCATTCTTTCCGGCGCCAGCAGTAATAATCCGCTGGTCGCGGCGGCCAATCCGCTGCTTAACGCGATCCCGCAGATTCGTCATTCTGTATCGCATGAAGATCAGGCCGGGCTGCGTCAGCGCCTGATTGACGAGATCCGCCGCTTTGAAGTGCGCTGTCAGCAGGCGGCGCTGCCTTATGAAGTCATCGTCGGCGCGCGCTACTGCCTGTGTACGGCCCTCGATGAGGCGGCGGCGCTCACCCCGTGGGGCAGCCGCGGCGTCTGGTCCGGCAGCGGTCTGCTGGTGACGTTCCACAACGAAACCTGGGGCGGAGAAAAATTCTTCCAGCTACTGGCGCGACTGTCGCAAAACCCGCGCGAGCACATCTTTTTGCTGGAGATGATCAACTACTGCCTGCTGCTCGGGTTCGAAGGGCGCTACCGCGTTATGGACAACGGCCGCACGCAGCTGGAAACCATCAAGCAGCGCCTGTGGCAAATGATCCGCAGCGTGCGCGGCAGCTACCCGCCGCCGCTCTCGCCGCATCCGGAAGATCAGCCGGTGATGCGCAAACTCTGGCGTCCTGTGGTGCCGCTGTGGGCCTGCGTGGCGCTGGCCGGTTTCCTGGCCTGCCTGTTCTTTATCATTCTTAACTGGCGGCTTGGCGACAACACCAGCCCGGTGCTGGCGAAGATCTATCAGACGCCGCTGCCGGAAATCACCGTTCAGCAGCCCGCTCGCGAAGTGGCGCCGGTGCTTAACCTGCGCGGATTCCTGCGCCCCGAAATTGAAGCGGGCCTGGTGGCGGTACGCGACGAAGCCGATCGCAGCGTCGTTATCCTCAAAGGCGACGGCCTGTTCGCGTCGGCATCGACCGTGGTGCGCGACCGTTACGAGTCGGTCATCGATCGCGTGGCGCAGGCGATGAACAACGTCAGCGGCAAAATCCTCGTGGTGGGTTACAGCGATAACGTGCCTATCCGCAGCGCGCGTTTCGCCTCGAACTACGAGCTGTCGCTCTCGCGCGCCGAATCGGTACAGAAAATGCTCCAGGCGCACCTCGCCGACCCGAACCGCGTCAGAGCGCAGGGCCGCGGCGAGATGGACCCTATCGCTCCGAACAATACGCCGGAAAACCGCGCCCGCAACCGCCGTGTAGAGATAACTCTGCTGGTGTCGCCGGATAACACCCTGGCCGAGCTGAACGGATTGCCGCAAGGAAACTAAGGATGCTGAATATTCTCCTTTCAATAGTGACCAACCGCATCTTGTGGGGGTTCATGGGCGTTACCGCGCTGTCGGCGGTCGTCTGGATGATAGGGCCGCTACTGTCCATCGTCGACAGTCGCCCGCTGGAGTCGGAAACCAACCGTATCATCAGCATTGCGCTTATCTACCTGATCTGGGTACATAGCCACATCGTGCCGCGGCTCTACAACGCCTGGCTGAACCGCAAGCTGATGGACAAACTCAACGACGGGAAACCGGCGGAAGAGGGCGGGGATTTCAAACGCCTGGGCAACGACGATCAGGTGCTGGCGGACCGTTTCGACGAGGCCGCGCAGATCCTCAAAAAAGCGCACTTCAATGCGCCCGGCCAGCGCGGCCAGTGGACGCAGCGCTTTAGCACCCAATACCTTTATCAGCTGCCGTGGTATGTGATTATCGGCGCGCCCGGCTCCGGGAAAACCACGGCGCTGGTCAACTCCGGCCTGCAATTCCCGCTGGCGGATCGCTTCGGTAAAACGGCGCTGCGCGGTATCGGCGGCACGCGTAACTGCGACTGGTGGTTTACTAACGAAGCGGTGCTGCTTGATACCGCCGGGCGTTACACCACGCAGGAGAGCGAGCAGGCGCAGGACGCGGGCGAATGGCTGCGTTTTGTCGATCTGCTGCGTAAATACCGCCGTCGTCAGCCGATTAACGGCGTCATCATCACCATCAGCGTTTCCGATCTGCTGACCCAGTCGGCCGAAGCGACCCAGCAGCAGGCGGTCAACCTGCGCCAGCGTCTGGCGGAACTGCACGAACAGCTCGGCATTCGCTTTCCGGTCTACGTGCTGGTCACCAAAGCGGACCTGCTGAAAGGCTTTCGTTCTTACTTTGGGCGTTTTGATAAAGCCCAGCGCGACCAGATCTGGGGTTTCACCTTCCCGTGGGAGCAGTCAAAGCAGGCCGATTTCGATCTGCTGGCGGCGTTCACGCAGGAGTTCGCGCTGCTGCAACAGCGTCTGGACGCTGGCCTGCCGGATACCCTGCTCGCGGAAAGCGACCCGAAAGCGCGCGCCGAGTGCTATCTCTTCCCGCAGGAGTTCGCGGCGCTGCGTCCGCTGCTGGCGGACTACCTCAGCACCGTGTTTGCCCGCTCCAATTTTGAAACTGAATTCTCGCCGCGCGGCATTTATCTTGCGAGCGGCACCCAGGAAGGGCTGCCGTTTGACCGCGTCATGGGCGAACTTAACCGCGCACTCTCGCTGCCGACGGGCGGTAAAGAGGGCGATAACTGGGACTCGGTCAGCAAAGAGGCGCCGATCCCCGGCGGCAAAGGGCAGAGCTTCTTTATTAAAAACCTGCTCCAGAATGTGATTTTCCAGGAAGCGGGCATCGCCGGTCAGAACCGCTGGTGGGAGCTGCGCAACCGCGCGGTGATCTGGTCGGGCTATGCCGCGCTCACCGCGCTGTTAGTGGTGCTCGGCGGTTTGTGGCTCACCAGCTACGGCAATAACAAAGCGTACCTGGCGGAAGTGAACGCCAAAGTGCCGGGCGTCGAGCGTCAGAGCAAAGCGCTGCAAACTTCGACGGGGCGCGATCTCTTCAGCATGCTGCCGCTTTTCAACAGCCTGGTCGAGCTGCCCAGGAGCAAAGAGTTTGACCTGAACTCGCCGCCGGTGACGTATCGCATGGGGCTGTATCGCGGGGATGACGTGAACGACGCCTCGCAGGCGCTCTACCAGAAAGCGCTGCAGGAGATGCTGATGCCCGCCGTGGCGCAGCTCATCACCGGTTGGGTACGCAGCGACAATGGCAGCGACGTGGAATACAGCTACGAAGCGCTGAAGGCGTACCAGATGCTCTACCAGCCGAAGCATTACGACGGTAAATTCCTGCACTCCTGGGTCATGCTCAACCTGGAGCGCAACCTGCCGCAGAATGTCACCCAGGCGCAGTTGAACCAGCTCGAATGGCACCTGACGCAACTGCTGGAGCCGCAAATCCAGACCTCGCCGTACGCCAAAGACGAGTCGCTGATTAGCCGCCAGCAGGCGATGATCAACCAGAAGCCGCTGTCGCTGCGCGTCTATGGCCGTCTTAAGCGTCTGCTGGAGCGCGACGAGAACTTAAAGCCGGTGTCGCTGGCGACCCTCGGCGGCCCGCAGAGCGAGCTGGTCTTTTCGCGTAAAAGCGGCAAGCCGGTGAGCGACGGCGTGCCGGGGCTTTACACCCCGAAAGGCTACTGGGAAAGCTTCAACGGCCAGATAGACAACGTCACCGCCTCGCTGCATGACGACGACGCCTGGGTGCTTGGGCTTTCCACCGCCCAGGAAGACAAAGCGCAGACGGACAACGCGGTGCGCCAGCTCTATATGCGCGATTTTATCAGCCAGTGGGACAGCTACCTGGCGGATATCCAGCTTAACAACAGCGCCGACCTGAACCAGCGCATCAACACGGCGCGCGTGCTCTCCAGCAGCAACTCGCCGCTGCGCCGTCTGGTGATGAACTTAAGCCAGGTGCTGACGCTCTCCCGCGCGGAACCGCAGCCGGGCGAAACGGAAAACAAAGAGCAGGGTAACCGCGCCACCCGCACGCTGGAAGCGCTGTTCAGCGACCGGGAAAGCGGGGCGACGACCGCCGCCGCCGCGCCGCAAACGCCGGAACAAGTGGTGACCGATCACTATGCGCCGATTATCGAACTGGCGCAGCCGCTGGAGAAAGGCGGCAAAGCCATCGTGTTTGATGACTTTATCAAGCAGATAGATGAGCTCTACCGTTACCTGACCGCCGTGCAGGACGCCGCTAACAGCGGCATGCCGCCGCCAGGGGGCGAGGCGATTAGCCGCTTACAGGCCAGCGCAGGGCGTCTGCCGGGCGGGCTGCAAAACATGTTCAGCCGCATGGCCGTTGGCGCCAGCAGCGACACTCAGCAGCGCGAACTGGAAAACGTGCGTAAACGTATCAGCGTGGAAGTCGGCAGCTTCTGCCGCCAGGCGATCGCGGGCCGTTATCCGCTGGTGCGCTCCGCCAGCAGCGAAGTGACGCCGGACGATCTGGCGCGGATGTTCGCGCCGGGCACGGGCCTGATGGACAGTTTCTTTCGCGACAACCTGACCAACAAAGTAGACACCACCCAGGCGCGCTGGCGCTTTACGCCGGGCATCGACGGGAAAACGCTGCCGGGCAGCGAAGGGGTGCTGCGTCCGTTCCAGCAGGCGCAATACATTCGCGACGCGTTCTTCGCCAATGGTGCTACCACGCCGTCGTACCGCGTGACGGTGCGCACTGTGCGGATGGATAATGACATTCTGACGCTGTCGCTGGACGTTGACGGCCAGCTGCTGCGCTACAGTCACGGCCCGCAGGCGGTGCAGTTGATGAGCTGGCCGGGCAGCGGCGGTACGAATCAGGTGCGTATGCAGCTTGGTCTTGCCAACGGCACCACCTCGACGCTGGTGACGAACGGCGCCTGGGCGCTGAACCGCTTTTTCGATCGCGCCCGCATCGCGCCGGGTGCAGGAAGCCTGAGCCGCCAGGCGACGTTTTCGGTTGACGGACACAGCGTGACGCTGGAATTCACGCCAAACAGTATCCGCAACCCATTCCAGCTCCCTGGCTTCGCATGCCCTTAACCGCAAGGAACGGATAATGAGTCATTACCCTGCGATTAGCTGGTACGGGAAACTGCCCAGTGCCGGCGACTTTCTCCAGCGCCGCTTTCCCGATGCCCTGCAACGCCAGTGGTCGCACTGGTTTCAGGTAGGGCTGCTGAACTGGCAGAAAGAGGATGAACAGCGCGAGACGGGCAACCGCCAGTTCTCCAGCGCGCCGGTCTGGAACTTTGTGGTTCCCCCGATGCTCGGCAGTCAGCAGGTGCAGATGGGCTGCCTGATGCCGGGACGCGACAGCGTCGGGCGTCAGTATCCGCTTCTCGCGACGGTGGCGTTCAGCCCCGCCGAGTGGACGCCGCAGCATCTGGCGTTAGCGGAGGCCTGGTATCAGCAGCTCGGGCGCGTCCTGCATCACGCGGTGCGCAACGCGTTCTCCGCTGAACAGCTCGACCAGGCGGTGCTGGCCATTCCGTCACCGGCGCTGCCCGCGCCGGAAAATCGCTCGGAAATTCTTGATGTCATCGGTTATGAAGAGACGCCGGTGACGCTGAGCTGGCGGCAGGCGGCGGAGTGTTTCGATCCGCAGCGCCAGACCAGTTTCTGGTGGACCAACCGCAGCGACGGTTATCCGCTCTACACGCATGTACACAGCGGCAATTTTACCGGGCAGCTCTTTTCGCTGTTGTTTGATCCGGCGGGCGGTGCGCGTCCGGGTCGCCACGGGCTCTACCCGCCCATGTTCGAATAAGGCAGTTCGATGGATATTGAAACCCTTCTCGCTCCGGTGAGCCCGGAGCAGCCGTGCGGCGACAATCTGGAGTACGACGCCGATTATCAGGCGATGGAACAGGCAAGCCAGGGCAAAGCGGAACAGCAGTTTGGCGACACCATTATTCCGGCAGAGCCGGCGGACTGGACTAAAGTTGAAAAGCTGGCCCTGGCGCTGCTTGAGCGCACCAAAGATCTGCGCGTCATGCTGGCGCTCACCCACGCGTGGGCTAAACGCCGCGGGCTGCCGGGCTATGCCGACGGGCTGTTGCTTATCCAGGAAGCGCTGACGCGCTACTGGGAGCCGCTCTATCCGCTGCTGGAAGAGTATGGCGAAAAAGATCCGTTCTACCGTATTAACGCGCTGGCGGGCCTCGGCGATAAATCTGCCCTGACCGCGACGCTGCGCGGCGCCACATTGCTGCGCAGTAACGGCGATGAAATTACGCTGCGCGACGCCCAGTCGTTGCTGGATAACAGCAAAAGCGAATGCCCCGGCTATCCGGGCGGACGTCCGCGGCTGGTGGACGAACTCGCGCGCGGCGATCAGCCGGGCATCGAGGCGATAATCCAGATCCACGCGCGTCTGGAAGCTATCCGCAGCATTCTGGTCAGCCACTTCGGCGAGAGCGGGGTACCGGAAATGGAGCAGCTCCAGAAGCTCACCAGCATTGTGGCGCAGGCCTGCCAGCCAGGCGAAGGACACGCGCCGCAGGATGTCGAAGAAACCCAGACGCAGGCGGAAAACGCGCCTGCCGCCGTCAGCGCCAGCGCCCCGGCGCGGGTGGTGGAAACTGACTGGCGTAACGTGCAACTGCAAACGCGCGACGACGCCCAGTTGATGCTTGAGAAAGTGAAGCAATACTTTGCCCGGCACGAGCCGAGCCATCCCGCGCCGCTGATGATTGAGCGCGTGCAGCGACTGATTGAAATGAATTTCATGGATCTTATTCGCGACCTGGCGCCCGACAGCGTGCATCAGGTGGAAAACATTATCGGACGCCGCGAGTAACGGCGTTTCTCTTTACGGCGGCAGGCATGAGGCCCGTCGCCCGAATTTCACCGCGCATCTTTGATGGAGAACATCATGCCAATGAGTAACAGTGGGCAGAAATTTATCGCCCGTAACCGCGCGCCGCGCGTGCAGATCGAATACGACGTGGAAATCTACGGCGCGGAACGCAAAATTCAGCTTCCGTTTGTGATGGGCGTGTTTGCTGATCTGGTCGGGAAGCCGGTCGACCCGCAGCCTGCGGTGGACGAGCGTAAATTCCTTGAAATTGACATCGATAACTTCGATGAGCGTATGAAAGCGCTCAAGCCTCGCGTGGCGTTCCAGGTGGACAACACCCTGACCGGCGAAGGCAAACTGAGCATCGATCTCACCTTCGACAGCATGGACGACTTCCTGCCGGACGCCGTGGCGCGTAAGGTCGAGCCGCTGAACAAGCTGCTGGAAGCCCGCACCCAGCTTTCTAACCTGCTGACCTACATGGACGGTAAAAACGGCGCCGAAGAGCTTATCGCGAAAGTGCTTCAGGATCCGACGCTGCTCAAATCGCTGAGCCAGATGCCGAAAAATGACGATGGCACGAAAGGTAACGAGGAGTAATCGATGAGCAATCCTTCTCAACAGCAAGAGCTGCAATCGCAGCAGGCGTTCAGCCAGGACGAATTCAGCGCGCTGCTCAGCAAAGAGTTCCGCCCGAAAACCGACCAGGCCCGTTCGGCCGTCGAAAACGCGGTGAAAACCCTGGCGCAACAGGCGCTGGAAAACACCGTCACCTTCTCGAACGACACCTACCGCACCATTCAGAACCTGATTGCCGGTATCGACGAGAAGCTGTCTCAGCAGGTTAACCAGATTATTCACCACGACGAATTCCAGAAGCTGGAAAGCGCCTGGCGTGGCCTGAACTATCTGGTCAACAACACTGAAACCGACGAGATGCTGAAAATCCGCTTTATGAGCATCTCCAAGCAGGAGCTGGGCCGCACCCTGAAACGCTTTAAGGGCGTGGGCTGGGACCAGAGCCCTATCTTCAAAAAAATCTACGAAGAAGAGTATGGCCAGTTCGGCGGCGAGCCGTTTGGCTGCCTGGTGGGCGACTACTACTTCGACCACAGCCCGCAGGATGTTGAACTGCTGAGCGAAATGGCGCGCATCGGCGCGGCGGCGCACTGCCCGTTCATCACCGGCACCGCGCCGAGCGTGATGCAGATGGAATCCTGGCAGGAGCTGGCGAACCCGCGCGACCTGACCAAAATCTTCCAGAACACCGAGTACGCCGCCTGGCGCAGCCTGCGCGAGTCGGAAGATGCGCGCTACCTGGGTCTCGTCATGCCGCGTTTCCTGTCGCGTCTGCCGTACGGCATTCGCACTAACCCGGTGGACAGCTTCGACTTTGAAGAAGAGACCGATGGCGCCAACCACGCCAACTACAACTGGTCCAACGCGGCCTACGCGATGGCGGCCAACATCAACCGTTCTTTCAAAGAGTACGGCTGGTGCACCTCCATTCGCGGCGTGGAATCGGGCGGCGCGGTAGAAAACCTGCCGTGTCACACCTTCCCGAGCGACGACGGCGGCGTGGACATGAAGTGCCCGACCGAAATCGCCATCAGCGACCGTCGCGAAGCGGAGCTGGCGAAAAACGGCTTTATGCCGCTGATCCACCGCAAAAACTCCGACTTCGCCGCCTTTATCGGCGCGCAGTCGCTGCAAAAACCGGCGGAATATCACGATCCGGACGCGACCGCGAACGCCCGTCTGGCAGCCCGCCTGCCGTACCTGTTCGCCTGCTGCCGTTTCGCGCACTACCTCAAGTGCATTGTTCGCGACAAGATCGGTTCTTTCCGCGAGCGCGACGAAATGGAACGCTGGCTGAACGACTGGGTGATGAACTATGTGGACGGCGACCCGGCGAACTCCTCTCAGGAAACCAAATCCCGTAAGCCGCTGGCGGCAGCCGAGGTGCAGGTTCAGGAGATCGAGGACAACCCGGGCTACTACGCCGCCAAGTTCTTCCTGCGTCCGCACTACCAGCTGGAAGGCCTGACCGTTTCTCTGCGTCTGGTCTCCAAGCTGCCGTCGCTGAAGAGCAACGACGCGTAAGTCTGGCTCAGGCCGTAAGGGTACGCCTTGCGGCCTGTCACTGACCTCGCAATCACAGGGAGACGTGATGAAAATGCTTAGGGTACTGGCTGTTGGTTTGCTGGCGTGGTCGGCACTGGCAGCCGCGCAAACCACGGTTTATGAATACCCCCGGGCAGAGGATTTGCCTGAGGACGGCACGACGTTTTTGACGCGCGACCCGGCGCTGCTAAACGCCTTCGACAACCATCTGTCCGCCGCGCGTTTTTTTACGGCATGGAGCAACAGGCAGAACGAGCGCGAGCGTATCAAAGCCGATATGTATTTCGTGGGCGTGATGGATGCGACCGAAGGCATATTATGGTGTCCTGAACGACCGTCGAAACCGGGCACGTTGCGCAGTATCGCCTACGACTATTTTGCTACATCATCGCCTGAGCGGCTTAAAAACGCGCAAGCCAAAACGCTTATCGTTGAGGCGTTAAAAGAAAATCATGCCTGTAAGTAAACGCTCATGAAAATCCCTTTTTCGCTGTTGCTGTTTATCTGCACAAGCGCGTTAGCGAATTCTGCTCAGGAGTCAGCCGCGTTTTTTAAAGTCTTACCTTATAAACAGGTTTTTAAAGACATGGTGCTGGCCCGGTGTCTGGCACAGGTGTCCACTGACGACAGCGCTTTTAGTACCGATGCGGGCTTCAGCGCTTATGCCTTAATGCAATGGATCCCCTTAGACATCGACACAGGGAATGAAAAGGTCAATGCGCTCATCCTGAAATATCGCGACCAGCGAAATGGTTTTTCGCCGGAAGCATTAGCAGGGCGTTCTATTAAGGGCGTGACGCTTAACTGTTTACGCCTCTATCACAGCCCGGCGCTGGAACAGTTAAGTAAGGAAGTCCTTATTGGTGATGCGAGCCAGAGCTGGATGCAAGACAATCCCTCATGGCAGAGCGATTAACCCGCCCCGGATCGTTAAGGAAATAACGAATAAGGACATTCATGAAACGTTCTTTTGCTCTGGCATCCGTGCTGAGTGCCGTCATGCTGAGTGCGCCGGTGCTGGCAGGAGTATGGGTTATCGACCCCGACGAGAGCCAGAAAAACCATTTCGATCCAGACAGAGGCAACGTAACAGGCGAGCAGCTCTTAAACGCCTGGAATGACAGAGCAGATAAAGAAGCCTCGCTACAGGCACAAATTTATTTGCTGGGTCTTTTTGATGCGACAGAAGGCATGGGCTGGTGCAAAAGTAAAACCACGATGCCCTCCGCGCTTCGCGAATGGACATACGGTTACTTTAAAAAATTACCGCCCGAACGGCTTAAAGAGAAAGCCAGCGTCCTGATGCTTGAAGCGCTTAAACACTATTTCCCTTGTCACAATAACGCTGACAAATAAGACCGTTATACCCGCAGTAATCAATCACCTATTTTAGCGGCTCGCGTTGGGCGGGCCGCTGAGATCGCCTGACGGAATAAACATGCTGTCAGGCTGAGAGGCAGAGGTAAAATATGGATGGTTTTATTCAGCCCCATGCTTTCCTGTTTGCCATATTAAGCGCTTTTTCGAAAGCAATAATCGTCATTAACGAAGAGTAGATATTATGGCTATTGATATGTTCCTGAAAGTAGACGGTGTAACCGGCGAATCTAAAGATTCCAACCACACCGGCTGGACCGACATCACCTCTTTTTCCTGGGGCGCATCCCAGCCGGGTAACATGAGCGTGGGCGGCGGCGGCGGTGCCGGTAAAGTGAATTTCAACGATCTGCATGTTAACGCGCTGATCGACAAATCCACCACCGCTATCCTGAAGCACTGCTCCAGCGGTAAGCACCTGACTAAAGTTGAGCTGTCTGTCTGCAAAGCTGGCGGCCAGCAGGTTGAATACGCGCGCATCACCCTGGAAGACGTGCTGGTAACGTCCGTACAGTACACCGGCGCAGACAACGGCGACACCGTAGGTGTTACCTATGCATTCCAGGCGGCTAAAGTGAAACAGCAGTACTGGGAGCAGACGTCTTCTGGTGGTAAAGGCGCAGAAACCAGCGCTGGCTGGAACATCAAAGAAAACAAAGAAGCGTAATCATAGTGAGCCCGCAAGGGCTCACTTTACCTCTTACAGGGCGCAGGGATGGCGACGAGATTTAAGTGGGTCATGGTGTCAGTGGGCTTATTTTCTGTGCAAGCCATTGCTCGCACAGCGTACAGCCCGGAAGAATATTTGAAAAATTATGCGCTAAGCACCTGCATTGCGCAGGGCTATGAATCTACAGAAGTGAAAAACGACGCCGCAGCGGCAGCGAGAGGTTATCTGGAATTTGGCGATTATTCTCTCGAAGCGCATTCGGCAGTCATCAAACTGGGTCAGACGTTTCTTGCGAAAAAGTATGGCAGCCAGTCAGGCGAGCCGATGACGCTCGCGAAATGCATCGATTTCATAAATAGCGACGAACTGGTAGCGCTTATTCGCCGCTATAAAGGCCAGCCGGATCATTAAGCGGGCCGCGATAAGGACGCTCCTTATGTTAAAAAGATACAGCGCGGCGTTAGCGGTTTTCGCGTTTTCTTGCCACGCCGCGCTGGCGCAGCCGTCCATCAGCGATTTTACTCAGCCGCAGATTTTTACCCAGTGGGTGCAGAGCCGCTGTATCGGCGCTATCGCTGACAGCGCCGCGCTGAAAGCGGACGCTAACGCCAGCGCCGCCGCGTGGCTGGAGGCAAGCGATTTACCGATTGAGGCGTTTAACCAGGCGGATTCCGTTATTGCGCAGGCGCTGAAAACGCCCCTCGGCGGCACCACCAAAAACGATTACCGCGTGCTGAAATGCGCGTTGATTGCGCAAAGCCCGGAAACTGACGCGTTGTATAAGCGTTTTAGCAGGCAAAAGACCGCGCGAGGCGTGGAAAATTTTTAAATCACCGCCGGGCGACAGCAACTATGTTTATGCGCAGCGATGATGTTAATAGCGCTGATATACATATTATCAATAGAATAAACCCGTCCGGTTGTGAGGCGCGAGGCTTAACGACAGGCAGTCACGGGCCGCGCGCAGACGCGGCTCTGTTCCTTAGCTCTCAAACGTCGGGCGTCTGATAAGACCCGCGACGTTTGAGCGCTAATAACCCCAGGCAGGAATACGCTATGCGATTCACGATTATCACCAACAAGCCCGGCCACCAGCCTCCTCAGAGCAGCTGTGACTTCTACCCGCCGGGCGGCACGATTGGCCGTGGTACGGATAACAATCTGGTACTGCCGGACGACGAGAGAACGATTTCCCGCCTGCAGGCGATTGTCCATATCTCTGCGGACGGCGAATGCCGCATCACTAACCGCGGCAACGTCACCCGCGTGGTGCTGAACGATATCCCGCTGGAGCGTGGCCGTCAGGTTGAGTTGCAGGACGGCGACGTACTGGGCATTGATGAATATCGCGTACAGGTCAGCGATCTGGCGCTGAACGCGCAGCCGGTCATCGCGATGGCCGCGCCGAAACCAAACGTCGCGCCGCAGCCGCAAGTGCAACCGCAGGCGCCTCAGCCAGCACAAACCGCGCAGCCGCAGCCGTCGTCAAACGCGGCCGCACAGGAACCTACCGCGGTGCCGACCGAAATCTGGGACAGCCTGATGCAGGAGTTCTCTATCTCCGACAGCATCAGCCAGGGGCAGAGCCAGAGCGCGCGCCCGAAAGCGCCGGAAGCGCAGCCGTTCAACCCGTTTAACGCCCCGAAAGAGGCGGACCGCAACCCGGAAGATCCGCTGGCGCACTTTACCAGCGGCGGCAGCGAGCCGCTTTTTGGCAATGAAAGGGTCAACCCGGACAGCCTGTTCAAAGATGACACGCCGTTCGATAAAGACAGCATTTTCAACGATGTAACGCCGACCACGCTGGTGCCGCCGTCTGACAACCGTCAGGCTGCGAAACCGCAGGCGCCGCATAAAGAAAACGAAGAAGAGCTTGACCCGCTGGCGCTGTTCGGCGGCGTGGGCTCGACGCCTGCCCAGAGCCGTAGCGACGATCCGCTCGGCCTGATGATGGGCGGCGCGGTGCCGCTGACGCCGCCGGATGAGCTCTCCGCAGGCGCGGCCCCGCTGACACCACCGCCGCCACAGGCCGCGAAACCGGACGTGGAGCCTGCGAAACCGCACACCCCACCGGAAAAACCGCAGCCGGAGATGACCTCGCCGCTGGCGCCGAAGGCGGACGATAATCTGGATCTGGCCTCGCTCGCCGGTTCGCCGCTGTTCCCGGAAGAAGTGCCGGAAGAACCGCCGGTGACGCGCGTGGAAGTGCAGCCGGAGCCGCCGGAAGTGCAGGATTACGCGGGCATTACCCTGCCGACCCCGCAGGCCGTGGCGCGCAGCACCGCGCAGACGCCGAAAGGCCGCCTGCGCATCGACCCGGTGCAGTCGCCGACCAGCCAGGGCGGCGTGCCGACGGCTTCCAACGGCGACGTGCTGAACGGCGAACTGCTGGAAGCGCTGCTTGAAGGCATGGGCCTCGGCGAGCTGCAACCGACGCCGCAGTTCGACCGCGACAATATGCGCCAGCTCGGCCAGATGCTCAGTATGTTCTCGCAGGGCACCGTAGCGCTGCTCTCCTCGCGCTCTATTCTCAAGCGCGGCGTGAAAGCGGACATGACGATGGTGCTGGATGACGCCAACAACCCGTTCAAGCTGCTGCCGTCCGGGAAAACCGTGCTGATGCAGATGTTCGGCACCCGTATGCCGGGCTTTATGCCGCCGAAAAAATCGGTGCGTGACGCGCTGATTGACCTTCAGGCGCACCAGCTCGGGATGATTGCCGGGATCCGCGCCATTATCGCCGCCATGCTGCAATCCTTTAACCCGGAGCAGCTTGAGGAAGAGGCGCGTCGCGACGGCGTGGTCTCCCGCCTGGCGCTGCCGGCGAGCCGCAAAGCCGCGCTGTGGGATTACTTTGTGCGCCACTACAGCGATACCGCGGGCGAGATCGAAGACGATTTCCACACGCTGTTTGGCGAAGCCTTCCTGCACGCTTATGACATGGAAGTGAATCAATACAAAGACTCACAAAGCGGATCGGAAGAAGAATGAATATCAGCACGGCCTCACTCTCCAGACAGGGCGAGCGCGCCAGCAACCAGGATCAGACGGGCGAGACCGTCGGCGAACGCGCCGCCTGCTTCGTGGTGTGCGACGGGATCGCCGGCCTGCCGGGTGGCGACGTCGCCGCGGCGCTTGCGCGCAACGCCATTCTCTCGCGTTTCGACGGGGAACAGCATCTCAACGCGCAGTACATCCGCGAGTATGTGAATCAGGCGAACAAGGCGATCCGCGCCGAACAGAAGGCGGTGCAGGATTACCACCGCATGGGCACGACGCTGGTGAGCCTGTTTATCGATCGCGACTATCATCTGGCCTACTGGGCGCACGCGGGCGACAGCCGCCTGTATCTGTTTCGTCGCGGCTGGCTCTATCACGTCACCACCGATCACAGCCTGGTGCAGCAGATGAAAGACGCCGGTCATCAGACGGACGGCGTGAACAGCAACCTGCTGTACTTCGCGCTCGGCATGGGCGATGAGGGCCGCGAGCCGAGCTACAGCGACGTGGTGCCGATTGAAGATGGCGACGCGTTTTTGCTCTGCACTGACGGCTTCTGGCACGGCGTGAGCGAAGAGCAGATGAAAAAATCCCTTCATATGGTGAATACCCCAGATGAATGGCTCACTTTGATGAATCAAATACTGTTGAAAAATGGTGAGCAGGGGCATGATAAACAGGATAATTACAGTGCCGTTGCGGTCTGGGTAGGATCGCCCCAGGAAACGACGCTGCTGCATACGCTCTCTGACGCGGCGCAGTTTTTCCCCCTTCGAGATTAAAGGCTAACAAGGACTTTTATGAAACTTTGGCTTCCGGGTCTGGCTCTGCTTGCGGCGTCATCCAGCGTCTGGGCAGATAATTACCGTATCGTTCAGTCAAATACCCTGAAACTGGATGTCTGGGTAGACAACATCAAAGACAACACCCCGCAAAGCTGGTGCGGCCCTGAACTGCCGCTGCGTATCGTGACCAGCGGCGACAAAACGCCGAAGGTGCTGGATAACTTTATGCCGCGTCTCGGCTCGCTGCTGGAAAGCCAGTGCGGCAAGCTGAAAACCGTGCGCTGGCAGCTGAACGACACCCAGGGCAAAGCGCTGGCGAACGGCACCGCCACCAAAAGCGGTGACTGGAACCCGGTTGTGACGCCCGCCGCCGCGCCGGAGCAAACCACGGCCGCCACGGCCACGCCAGCCGTTCCTGACACGCTGCCGCAGGGCCGCCCGGAAGATCTCTCTCCGCCCGCGGACCGCACTCCGTGGCTGGAATTTAATCTTCAGGACGGCTGCCACCTGCGCACCTTCTGGAAAGGCGGCGCTGACGCGCAGGCCCTGTTTATTCCAGCGAAAGACGACGGCATCTGCGAAAAAGGCGGCTGGCTGAATGGCCGCAGCGAAGTCACCCAGATGGGCGACGCGGGCGAGAAAAAAGTCGCGGTCACCTTCGTGCACGGTTTTCCGATTGTTGGCATTAACGCAAGCGTTGACGCCGATCGTCTGCTTATCACCAGCGTTAACAACGAGCGCATGGTGGTCAGCGATGGCCGCTCCGCTCAGAGCTGGATGATCCTGCCGTATAACCGCGAGCAGAACGTCTGGCAGGCCCAGGGCACCGTCGCGGTAGAAATCTCCCGCGAGCAGGCCAGCGACGACGCGCGTCTGCGCGCGCGCCTGGATGAGGTGCGCAAGGTCTGGTCCGCGTATCTGGCACCGGGCGCTACGCTCAATATTCTGCTGATCGAAGCGCTGCATCCGCAGCTGCGCGACCCTGCGGCGGGCGCTTATCGCGCGCTGTAATTACCGTTAAACGCCAGGAGCCGTTATGAATACGCTGTATCAACAACTGGCCGGCGCGAGCGTCAGCGACGCGCTGACCCGTCTTGAGGGCGATATCAAAGCCCAGCCGGGCAACGCCGATCGCCGCGCCGCGTTTGTGCAGTTTCTCTGCCTCAACGCCAACTGGACCCGCGCGCTGACCCAGCTGAAAAGCTGGGCCGCGCTGGCCCCGCAGGCGCAGCCCACCGTGACGCTACTGCAACAGGCTATCGCAGGCGAGCAGCAGCGCGCCGAAGTGATGGCGGGTCGCGCGCGTCCGCGTATGCCGGGCGAACAGTGGCCGTGGCTGGATCTGCTGCTGCAGGCGCTGGCCGAAACCGACCCGGCGCGCGCAAGCGCGCTTCGCAGCGACGCGCTGGAGCAGGCCGAGGCCAATCCGGGCGAGCTGACGATGGCGACGGGCGAGTCAGGCGAACCGGGCGAACCGACGCGCTTCGACTGGCTGATGGACGGCGATGCCCGTCTGGGGCCGGTGTGCGAGCTTATCGTCAACGGCAACTACTTCTGGGTGCCGTTCAGCGCCATCGCCTCCATTCGCTTCCAGGCACCGGCGAGCGTCACCGATCTGGTGTGGCGTCACGCGATGGTGCAGCTGGTGGATGGCACCGAACAGGTCTGTCAGATCCCGGCGCGCTACCCGCTGGAAACCGGCGCGGAAGATCGCTTCCTGCTGGCGCGCACGACCGAGTGGCAGCCGCTGGACGCCGAAGGCATTCACTATCTCGGCGCGGGTCAGAAAGTCTGGCTGAGCGGCGACCAGGAGTTCGCGCTGCTGACGCTGGATATGCTCGCTTTCGGGCTGCCGGACGACGCGTCGCATGAATAAACCGTATCAGGACGACAGCGGCGATCTGCTGCGCCACGGCTATCGCTCGCGCCGCAACCCCTCGGCGGTCAGCGCGCGCGACAAAATGCAGCCGTCGCTGCTTGATCGCCTGACCGACGACGCGCCGGACAAGCGCCAGGAGCCGGCGAACAGCAATCTCGTCTCCCACAGCGCGCTGCGTCGCCATGTCCTGCGCGATTTGCAGTGGCTGTTTAACACCATCAACAACGAAGCGCAGCAGGATCTCAGCCGGGTGGATCATGTGCGCCGCTCGGTCTGGAATTTCGGCGTGTCGCCGCTCGCGGGCCAGCGGATGTCGGAGATCGAGTGGCCCGACATCCAGCAGCGGCTCACCGAGGCGATTCTGAACTTCGAGCCGCGCATCATGCCGCAGGGCTTACAGGTGCGCTGCGTCTGCGATACCAAATCGCTCGACCTGCACAACGTATTATCGATTGAGATCAAAGGCCGCCTGTGGTGCGTGCCCTGGCCGCTGGAGTTTCTGTTCCGCACCGATGTGGATCTGGAAAACGGCCATTTTGAGCTGAAAGACGCGGGGTAAACATGGACAGTAAACTGCTCGAATACTACAACCGAGAGCTGGCGTATCTGCGCGAAATGGGCGCGGAATTCGCCGAACGCTACCCGAAAGTGGCGGGCAGGCTCGGTATGCGCGGGATAGAAGTCGCGGACCCGTACGTCGAACGCCTGATGGAAGGCTTCGCCTTTCTCACCTCCCGCGTACAGCTCAAAATGGACGCCGAATTTCCGCGTTTCTCCCAGCGTCTGCTGGAGATGCTCGCGCCGAACTACCTGGCGCCGACGCCGTCGATGGCCATCGCCGAACTGCATCCGGACAGCGCCAAAGGGGATTTGAGCAACGGATTCGTGGTGCCGCGCGGCACCATGATGGACAGCCAGCTGCTGAAAAAGAACGGCGTCACCTGTAGCTATGCCACCGCGCATGACGTCCGCCTGCTGCCGCTGCACATAAGCCAGGTAGAGCTTGGCGGCGTGCCGGCCGACGCGCCGCTAAGCCAGCTCGGTTTAAGCCAGCGCGGCGCGGTCAGCGCCCTGCGCGTGCGCATCGCCTGCGACGGCCCGGTGATGCTCAATCATCTCGATTTCGACCGTCTCGATTTCTTCCTGAGCGGGCCGGATCTTCAGGCGCTGCAACTGCTGGAGCTTTTGATGGAGCACCGCGTCGGCATCTTCTGCCAGACCGTCGGCCCGAAACCGGCGCGCGTGGTGCTTGGCGACGACGCGCTGCGTCAGGAAGGCTTTGACGCCGACCAGGCGCTACTGCCGGACGATCTGCGCAATTTCGACGGCTATCGCCTGTTGCAGGAATACTTCGCCTTCCCGGCGCGCTTTCAGTTCTTAAGCCTGAGCGGCCTGACAAAACTGCTGGCCCAGAGCGGCCAGTCGAATGCGTTCGATATCATTATTCTGCTGGATAAAACCGACACGCCGCTGGAGCGGGTGGTGGATAAAAGCCACCTGGCGATGCACTGCACGCCAGTTATCAACCTGTTCCCGAAAATCGCCGAGCGCCAGAAGCTCACCGAAGGCTTAAGCGAGTATCACCTGGTGGTGGACAACATCCGCCCGCTTGATTACGAGATTTTCTCGGTCAGCAAAATTTACGCCAGCGAAGACGGCCAGCGCGACGATCAGGTGTTTCGCCCGTTCTGGAGCACCTGGAGCCGCGACGGCGGCAACTACGGGGCCTATTTCTCGCTGCGCCGCGAACAGCGCGCGCTGTCGGAACATGCGCTGCGCTACGGCACGCGTACCGGCTATATCGGCTCCGAGGCGTTCGTCTCGCTGGTGGACGCAAGCCACGCGCCGTGGCGCGACGAGCTGCGCTACATCACTGCCGAAGTGATGTGCACCAGCCGCGACCTGCCGCTGATGCTGGCGCAGGATATGGGACAGTTTGTGCTGCCGGATTCCATGCCGGTGCGCGCGCTTACCATGCGCAAAGGGCCGACGCCGCCGCGCCCGGCGCTGGCGGAGGGCTTCAGCACCTGGCGGCTTATCAGCCAGCTGCAAATGAACTATTTAAGCCTGATGGACGCCGAAGACGGCGAGGGCGCCGCCGCGCTGCGTCAGCTGCTCGGACTGTACGCGCGTCTCGCGGAGGCGCCGGTGGCGCGCCAGATAGACGGCATTCGGCACTGCGTGCTGGAGCCGGTGCATCGCCGCGTACCGGAGCCAGGCCCGATTGTCTTTGCGCGCGGCGTCGGCATTACGATGACCGTCGACGAACAGGCGTTTTCCGGCTCCAGCCCGTGGCTGCTTGGCAGCGTGCTGGAGCGCGTCTTCGCGCGGCTGGTTTCCATGAACAGCTTCACCGAATTTACCCTCAAGAGTCAGCAGCGCGGCGATGTCGGCTACTGGGGGCCGCGAATGGGTAAAAGGGCGCTGTTATGAGCGAAACGCTGCCACAGAACGCGCCGGTAAAGCGCGTGTCCCGTCTGCCGGAAGGGTACTGGCAACAGATGATGGCGGCGCCCTGGCGCTACGATCTGTTTCAGATGCTGCGCCGTCTCGACGCGCAGGGCGGCGAGCGTTACCGTTTAGGCCGCGCGCCGCTGCCGCGTTTTGAGCCGCTGCGTATCGGCCAGCAGCCGTCGATGGCGTTTGCGCCCTCGACGCTTGCGACAGTCAAACCGCGCGAAAACACGCCGCTGTATGATGTGTCGATTTTAAGTTTCGGTCTGTTTGGCCCGAATGGCCCGCTGCCGGTGCACCTCACCGAATATGCGCGCGAGCGGCTGTATCATCATCAGGATGACAGCATGAGCGCGTTTGCGGACCTGTTCCACCACCGCCTGACGCTGCTGTTTTACCGCGCCTGGGCCGACGCCCAGCCGACCGCGTCGCTCGACCGCCCCGACGGGCCGCGTATTGAAAAATATCTCGCCTCGCTTATCGGCATGGGCCAGCCGGGGCAGATGGAAAAGGGCAGCCTGAGCCATCACGCGCGCTATTCGCTGGTCGGCCATCTGACGCGCAACGGGCGCGACGCTGAAGGGCTCGAAAAAATCCTGCGCCACTACTTCCGCGTACCGGTGAACATCGTACAGAACATCCCGCAGTGGATGCCGTTAACCGAACGTGAGAAAGCGCGGCTCGGCGCGGGCCGCCGGCTGCCGCGGCTCGGTGAGGCGGCGTTTCTCGGCGTGGCGGTGCGCGACGTACAGCATAAATTCCGTATCGAACTCGGCCCGCTGGATGAAGAGACGTACCAGCGTTTTCTGCCCGGCGAGCCGTGGGTTGAGGAGCTGCGCGACTGGGTGCGTCAGTACATGGGCATTGAGTACGAGTGGGAGGTGCGCGTTATCCTGCGCGCCGACGCGGTAAAAGGCGTCACGCCGGGCGGCACCGGCCGCCTGGGCTACAGCGCCTGGCTTGGTAAGCAGCCTGACCCACAGCCGCGCGGCGATCTGGTTTTTCGCGCGGAAAGGTAATCACGCTTCGCTCCGTTTTTACGCTGTCCTCGTCGGGGCGAGGAGTACAACATTTAACGTCATCTCCGCCTGCGTTTTTCTGAAAAATATCGGGCGTAAATTAAGCCAGACACCAGAATTCATGCCTGCCCCGAATCTGCCTTTTCCTGACAGGAAAACGGCCGGGGAGGGGCATTGTTATCTGACACACACTTCATCATCTTCAAACGGAACCGATCATGTCAGAAATCAGCCGTGCCGTACTGTTCGGCAAACTGGATACGCTGTTGTTTACCTCGCTGGAAAGCGCCACCTCCTTCTGCAAGCTGCGCGGCAACCCGTATGTGGAGCTGGCGCACTGGCTGCATCAGCTGATGCAGCAGCAGGACGGCGACTTACAACATCTGATCCGCCATTTTTCACTGGATGAAGAGGCGCTGAGCCGGGATATCGTGGCGGCGCTGGATCGCCTGCCGCGCGGCGCGAGTTCCGTTTCCGATCTCTCGGAGCATATCGACAGCGCGGTTGAGCGCGCGTGGGTGTACGGCTCGCTGAAATTCGGCGTGACGCGTATTCGCGGCGGGCATCTGCTGATCGGCATGCTGAAAACCTTCAACCTGGCGAATGTGCTGAAAGGCATCTCCAGCCAGTTCAACCGCATCAGCGCCGATCTGCTGGTGGAGCAGTTCGACGCCATTTTCGCAGGCAGCAAAGAGGCCCAGCAGGCGGTCGCCGCCGCGCCGGACGCGGCCGGTAACGCCCCGGTGCAACAGGGAACGCTGGCGCAGTACGGCCAGGATCTCACTGCGCGCGCCCGCGAAGGCAAAATCGACCCGGTCGTCGGGCGCGATGAAGAGATCCGCCAGATGGTGGATATTCTGATGCGTCGCCGGCAGAACAACCCGCTGCTGACCGGCGAGGCGGGCGTGGGTAAAACCGCGGTCGTGGAGGGCCTCGCGCTGCGCATCGCCGCAGGCGACGTGCCGGAGCCGCTGCAAAACGTTCAGCTGTGGCTGCTGGATATCGGCATGTTGCAGGCGGGCGCGGGCATGAAGGGCGAGTTCGAAGCGCGCCTGCAGGGTCTGATTAACGAAGTGCAGTCCAGCGCCACGCCGATTGTGCTGTTTATTGATGAAATCCACACGCTGATTGGCGCTGGCGGCCAGCAGGGCACCGGCGACGCCGCCAACCTGCTGAAACCGGCACTGGCGCGCGGCCAGTTGCGCACTATCGGCGCGACCACCTGGGCGGAATATAAAAAATACATTGAGAAAGACCCGGCGCTGACCCGCCGCTTCCAGACCGTGCAGGTGCACGAGCCGGACGAAGAAAAAGCCGTGCTGATGCTGCGCAGTACCGTGTCGCCGCTCGAAAAACATCACCGCGTGCTGCTGCTCGATGAAGCGGTCAGCGCGGCGGTGAAACTGTCTCACCGTTACATTCCCGCCCGTCAGTTACCGGATAAAGCCGTCGCGCTGCTGGATACCGCCTGCGCCCGCGTCGCCGTCAGCCAGAGCGCGCCGCCGCCGCAGTTAGAAGATTGCCTGCACCGTATCGCGGCGCTGGATGTCGAAGCGGAAATCGCCGAGCGTGAAGCCCGCGTCGCCGTGGGCGACAACGATCGCGTGGCGCGTCTGAAGGCCGAGCGTGAGGCGCTGGAAGCCGAACGCGACGCCCTGACCGCCCGCTGGGAAGAAGAGCGGGCGCTGGTGGATGCCATCATCGCCCTGCGCGCCGAGCTGCATATGGCCGATGAAGAAACCCAGCCTGCGCTGCGCGAGACGCTGGCGGAGCGCCAGAACGCGCTCGCCGCCGTCAAGGGCGACGCGCCGCTGCTGTTCGCCGCCGTGGACGCTAACGTGGTGGCGGCGGTGGTTTCCGACTGGACCGGCATCCCGCTGGGCCGCATGGTGAAAAACGAAATCGACGCGGTGCTGAACCTCGCCGACACGCTGAACCAGCGCGTTATCGGCCAGCGTCACGGGCTGGAGCTTATCGCCAAACGCGTGCGCACCTCCCGCGCGCGTCTGGATGATCCGAACAAACCGGTGGGCGTCTTTATGCTCTGCGGGCCTTCCGGCGTCGGTAAAACCGAAACCGCGCTGGCGCTGGCTGAGTCGCTGTACGGCGGCGAGCAGAACGTCATTACCATCAACATGAGCGAGTTCCAGGAAGCGCACACCGTCTCGACGCTCAAAGGCGCGCCTCCGGGCTATGTGGGGTACGGCGAAGGCGGCGTGCTGACTGAAGCGGTGCGTCGTCGTCCTTACAGCGTGGTGCTGCTGGATGAAATCGAAAAAGCGCACCCGGACGTGCATGAGATTTTCTTCCAGGTGTTCGATAAAGGCTGGATGGAGGATGGCGAAGGCCGCCATATCGACTTCCGCAACACGATTATTATCCTGACTTCGAACGTTGGCACTGACCTTATCAGCGCCATGTGCGCCGACCCGGAGCTGATGCCGGAGCCGGATGCGCTGAGCGGCGCGCTGCGCCAGCCGCTTTTGCAGGTTTTTCCGCCCGCACTGCTGGGCCGATTGCTGGTTGTGCCGTATTATCCGTTAAGCGACGCGATGCTGGCCGAGATTGTGAAATTGCAGCTTAAGCGGATCCAGCGTCGTCTTTCGGAAAATCACGGTATTATTTCCGAATTCGACGACAGCGTGATTACCCAGATTGTGGCGCGTTGCACCGAGGTGGAGTCCGGCGGCCGTATGGTCGATGCGATTCTTACCAACACCCTGCTGCCGCAGATGAGCCAGATATTGCTCACCGCCAGCGCGCAAGACGAGAAATATCGCCGTCTGCGCGTCACCTTCGAGCAGGGTGAGTTTCAGTGTCAGTTTGCGGCGTAACGCCATCATCAAGCAGAGAGTTTTCCAAACATGACGGATTACGAAAACAACCGGACTGTACCCAACGCCCTGCCGATTGGTTACCGTTTCAATGAGTTTGAAATTAAGGAAGTGATTGGTGGTGGCGGTTTCGGCATTGTCTATCGCGCCTGGGACCATCAGCTTGAGCGTACCATTGCGATTAAAGAGTTTATGCCGTCGTCGCTGGCGGTGCGTAATGACGATATGCGCCTGGTGTTGCGCAGCGACCGCTTCAGCAAGGCGTTTACCGCGGGCCTGAACAGCTTTATCCAGGAGGCGCGCCTGCTGGCGCGCTTCAACCACCCGAACCTGCTGCACGTGCTGCGCTTCTGGGTACAAAACGACACCGCTTACATGGGCACCGTGTTCTACAGCGGCACGACGCTCTCGCGCCTGAGCAAACAGCATCCGGAAATGATCAACGAGGCGTGGATCCGCCGCACACTGCCGATGCTGTTCGGGGCCATCAAAACGATTCATGCCGAAGGCTACCTGCACCGCGATATCTCGCTGGATAACATCCAGATCCAGGATAACGGCCTGCCAGTGCTGCTGGATTTCGGCTCCGCGCGCCGCAGTATCGGTAATATCTCCGATGAAACCGAAACCATGCTGCGCCCGGGCTTCGCGCCGATTGAGCAGTACACCGACGACAACGAAAGCGAGCAGGGCCCGTGGACCGATATCTACGCGCTCGGCGCGGTGCTGCATACGCTGATCATGGGCTCGCCGCCGCCGGTGAGCGTGGTGCGCAGCATCGCCGACAGCTATCGTCCGCTTGCCGAACTGCGCCCGGAAGGCTACTCGCTGCCGCTGTTGCAGGCCATTGACCGCGCGCTGTCGCTGAAAATGGAAGACCGCCCGCAGTCGATTGATGAATTCGCCGCGCTGATTGAAATGCCGGTGGCCGGGCTGGACGACGTAATGAGCGTCAAAAAGCCGGGCACGATGCTGGTGCCGGTGGAAGAAGAAGAGACAACGCCTGCCGCCGAAACCGGCTGGCGCCGCTACAAAGTGCCGGGGCTGATTGCCGCAGGCGTGCTGGTGGGCCTGATTGCGGGCGGACTGCTGTTCAGCGGAGGCGCGGATACCCCGGCCCCGGAAACGGCCAGCAACGACAGCGCGCCGCGCGAGCAGGCGCCGGTTTCGCCACCGGTGCAAAACACTACCACCGCGCCTGCGACCACCACGCAGGAGGCCACGCCCGCGCAGAATGCGCCGGTGCAGGGCGCGCTGGTGGCGCAAATCTACGTGCGCATGAGCGACGGCGAACAGCTCTCGCTTAACGGCAAAACGCAGACCGTGACGCCTGCCGAGAACGGCTTCGCTTCGCTGCAACTGCCGACCGGCGAGTATCAGCTGGTTATTAAAGGACACGGGCAGGCGCGCAGCCAGACTATCAATGTTTCCCGTCCGGGCACCTGGCTTGTAAACCCATAAGGATGCCGGGAGGCGTTCAGGGCTGCGGGTTTGCGCAGCCCACCCCGCGACGCCTCCCGTCCTGACTCCGGCGTGTTACTTCCTCTGAATGCCGGCAGGCGAATACCCGCTACAGGACAAAGCGTATGTACCACATCAAAATTGTCTCTATTTTCCGTGAGAACGTCCCGCCCGCGCGTTTTGAAAGGATCATGCGTCCTGACATCGCCGCGCAGTGGATAAACTCCGTGCCGGATAACACCGTGCGCTCGCTGTTTTCGCGTTACGATCGGTTTCAACCGACGACCCGTTCCAGCCCGTATCAAACCGGGCGCGACCTTCGCAAGCTGGTGGCGCAGGAGTTCTGGTACGGCAACCTGGTGGCGATTGATGAAAGTTCGCGGCCCTGGTCGTCCACGACCGAGCTCTATTACATCAACCAGAAAGGGGAACTGACCCCCACGCACGCGCCGCGATCTTTGTCGTTCCCTTTAGGCTATATCATCGTTCGCTACGGCGAGATGGTGCGCGCTTATGGCACGCTTCCGCCGCCGACGGTCAGACCGGCGCAGGTGGTGAAATCAAAAGCCGCTGCGGGCCCTGAGCTGGCGACGCCGGGCAAAGACATGAAGCAGACCGCCGCGCAGCTTAAAGCGATGACCAAGGCGGAACGCTGGCAGGCGCGTAAAGATCTCATCAGCAAGGGCAACGCCAGTATCTACCCCGATGCGCAGATAGCCGCGAAGCGCCTTGCGGATAACAACATCGCCGTCGAAAAAGCCAAGCTTGCGGAGAACGTCTACAAGACGGTAAACCCGCTGGAAGCCACACCTGGCGTGCCGGAGGGCTGGAAAGATATCAGTAATGACGCTGATGCCCTGAATAAGCTCGGCCTGAAAAGCAAAATGCTGTATGACGACCCCGCCTCGCCCAATTTTCTGGCGCGCGTCTACGAGCCTGACCAGGCCGTCTTTGGCAACGATATGAACCCGACGGTGGTCTTCAGGGGCTCAAGGGAGCCAGAGTTTGCCTCTGTGGGAGATAACCTCTCTTCGCTGTGGAATAAAGGCGAGCTTGCGCCGGTGAAAAACGGCGCTGACTGGTCAAACAACTTTGCGCAAGGGGTGGGTAAAAATTCCACCTATTACCAGAGTGCGGTGGGTATTGGCGACACGCTGGCGAAATCTGGCCAGAACGTGGATATCGCCGGCCACTCGCTCGGCGGCGGCCTGGCATCCGCCACCGCCATGGCGAGCGGCAAACCGGCCTGGACCTTTAACGCCGCAGGGCTCAACAGCGGCACCGTGGAAAAATATGGCGGCACTGTGCTGGGTAAAACCGATGATATCCAGGCTTACCGCGTTGAGGGCGAGCTGTTGACGAAAGTGCAGGAAGTGAATGTCTGGGAAGATCTTAAGACAATGAAAGGCCTCCCTGGTCCGACCCTGCTTAAAGAAGGCGTTTCTGCACTTAGCCCAAACGCCGCAGGTATTCCACACGATCTGCCTGGCGGTACGGGGAGCGCGCTTGAACGCCACGGTATCGGCCAGGCCATTAACTGTATTGAGCAGCAAAAAGACGAAGATATTGCCATCATCGGGGGGCGCCTGTGAAAACGCTTTTTTCATGCTGCCTCGCGCTGTGTTTTACCTTCATGATTCAGGGGTGTAAGCAAGATATGGATTTAAATCCGCAGGATTATTTCAGCGGCCAGCAACTGACGCTTGCGAAGGCTATCGAAGACGGCAACGTGGAAGACGTCGAAAAACTCGCGCCGCAAACCGAGCTTAATAAACCCGGCCAGCAGGAGATGACGCTGCTGTTCTGGGCGCTGGGTAACGCCATTGAGGATAAAAGCCCCGCCCGGTTAAAGATGATTACCTTGCTGGTTAAGGCCGGCGCCGATCCCCTGCAGCCGCGTCCGCAGGGACAAAGCAGCCCGGCTGAATTTGTGCTCAACGCTGACAGCGGCGTCTGGATCAAGGCGATGCTCGACGGCGGTTTATCACCGGATGCGAAAGATAAACAGTTCCATGAGCCCATTATTTTTGAAACCATCAAAGCCAAAAATACGGAAACGCTGAAAGCCATGCTGGATGCGGACGCGAATATCAACATCACCGATTCGCTCGGCAATACCGTGCTTATCGAGGCGCTGGATTTTCACGCCTATGACCATGTTCTGCTACTGCTGGACCGCGGGGCTGACCCGGAGATCCACGGTAAATTCGGCTGGACGATGGGTAACCAGCTTGAGCGTTTCCTGAAGCGGGCAAAAGAGGGCAGCGACGAATATCAAAAGCTCACTGAAATAAAAGAGAAACTGATCGAGCATGGCGGGAAATGGCCGCCTGCGCCGGTTAAATAATTCCCGCAACGCCTTACCCGCTGACACACGCCTGCATAAGCCCCTGTTTATGCAGGCGTATTAGCCTCTGAAGCACGCGTTTGTCCCACTTCTCCTTTTGCTGCTACACACATCTGCACGCATAAAACATTACGGAATGAAGATTATGCTCAACCGAATCACCGTTCAGCTCCCGGTCGAGGGGCTGCTTTTCTGGAAACTCTCCGGGCGCGAGTCGCTGTCGGAGCCGTTTTTATTCACCCTGACGCTGCTCGGCACCGACGCACGCGCCGAGCGCAGCGCGCTGCTGGGCCAGCCGGTGACGGTGACCATCCCGACCCAGGCGCTGATGACGCCGCGCTACCTCAACGGCAAGGTGACGCGCGTGGCGGTGAGCGCGGTGGAGATGTCGGGCACCCGCTACGCGGCGTACGAGCTGACGGTGGAGCCGGACCTGTGGCCGATGCAGCGCGACCGCAACCTGCGTATCTTCCAGGGCCAGACGGTGCCGCAGATAGTGAAGACGTTGCTGGGCGAGAGCCGGGTGAACGTCGAGGAGCGGCTGTCGGGGAGCTACCGGGTGTGGGAGTACTGCGTGCAGTACCAGGAGAGCAGCCTGGACTTCATGAGCCGCCTGCTGGAGCTGGAGGGCATCACGTATCACTTCCGCCACGAGCAGGACCGCCACACGCTGATTCTCACCGATGCGCCGGGGCAGTACGAGCCGTTCCCGGGCTACGAGACCATCCCGTACCACGTGACGCCGTCGGGCGGCACCACGGACGAAGAGGGTATCAGCCAGTGGGCGCTGGAGGACAGCGTGACGCCGGGCATCTACAGCCTGGACGACTACGACTTCCGCAAGCCGAACGCGTGGCTGTTCCAGGCGCGTCAGAACCCGAAATCACCGCAGCCGGGGAGCATCGACGTCTACGACTGGCCGGGCCGGTTTGTGGAGCACGGCCACGGGGAGTTCTACGCCCGCATCCGCCAGGAGCGGTGGCAGGTGGAGCACCGCCAGACGCAGGGCACGGCGACGGCGCTGGGTATCGCGCCGGGGCACACCTTTGTGCTGCGCAACGCGCCGTTCTTCGGCGACAACGGCGAGTACCTGACCACCGTTGCGCACTACCACTTCGAGGAGAACCGCTACGCGAGCGGGGCGGACAGCAACACCATCCACGAGACGCGCTTTGAGGTGATACCGGCGGACGTGCCGTACCGCCCGGCGCAGAAGACGCCATGGCCGCGCACCTACGGCCCGCAGACGGCAAAAGTGGTGGGTCCGCAGGGCGAGAGCATCTGGACGGACAAATACGGCCGGGTGAAGGTGAAGTTCCACTGGGACCGTCTGTCGAAGGGCGACGACACCAGCTCAAGCTGGGTGCGCGTGTCGAGCGCGTGGGCGGGCCAGGGCTTCGGCGGGGTGCAGATACCGCGGGTGGGCGACGAAGTGGTGGTGGACTTCATCAACGGCGACCCGGACCGCCCGCTGATAACCGGTCGCGTGTACAACGAAGCGAGCATGCCGCCGTGGGAATTACCCGGTGATGCCACACGCATGGGCTTTATGACCCGCAGTAAAGACGGACATCGCGACAATGCCAGCTATCTTTTCTTTGAAGACAAGATGGGCGATGAGTTGCTGGATATGCATGCCGAGAAAAACATGAATATCTCGGTAGAAAACGACAAAACAGTCGCGATTGATGGCAGCCGCACCACCACTATCGGACGTGAGCAAAAAGACGAAGTGACGGGCGATGCTTCTTTCCATTATGGAAAAACGCGAACAACGACTGTTGAAGATGTTGAAACCAGAACATTAAATAATAGTGAAATCACTAAAATTAATAATGGACGTAAGCTTGAGATAACTAGTGGCGGGGATGAAAGCAAAATAACTGGGAATGCTACGTTGCATCTGGATGGCGATAAGAAAGAGACTGTGAATGGGAAAAAAGAAGAACATGTGACAGGTGCAGTCAATGTGAAAATTGATGGTGCATGGACACAGGTCACTCAAGGGGAAGTATTAATAAAATCTCCTAAATTGATTAAAATTCATAGTGATACCAAGGTCATGATTGAGGCACCTGAGTTTGAACATAAAGATAATAAGAAGACGCGAGAATCAAATGTTGTAATGGAGTTTATTAATCAAAGTTTTTCTACTCAGACGTTTGGTGCTTCCTATAAATTTGCAGATGCTGGAGTTACTCAATTTGGTGCTGAAGTAAAAGGAATAGTATATTCAGACACTTATTTTGATCTGGCTACTGAAAAAGGCAAGGTTACGCTTAATAGAGGGCTTCGCGTTGTAAACGACGTCCTAAGCATAAAACTAGCCCGATTAAATATTTGGAGTTGATATGACAACGAAAGTTATCGTCGCGATACTGTTAGTAGGTTTTTTTGTATACACGATTGGCAAGTCCTTTTATAACGATGCATTGATCCGAAAAAAAGGAACAATTGTTACAGCGGTGGTTTTAAAATCAGTGCAGTTAAGCAGTAACGAAACTGGTAATATAAACGGTTCTTTTGTCGTAAAGTTCAATGACCCTAAAAAAGGAGAAAGAGTGGTTGGATTCGAATCGACGATTCCCCAGTTATATGCGCCTCGTGTTCAACCTGGTTGTGAAATACAACTAAGATATCTCGGGGATGGCGATATAGTGAAGGCGAATTTCATTTTTGAATAAGGGATGAAGATAAAAAGTGCACTGGATTTTGTACGTTGTTTACGGCATTCCGATTGGGTTGTTTAGTTTTCTGATTGGTTATTTATTGATTCGGGACCGGAAGAGAAATCGCATTAAGCAGAACATACAGTGCAATGGTGTCGATACCACGGCGGTCATCACCAAAGCCCGGAGTCGTTCAGGTGGTGCGGGATGTCTCAACATTACGCTTGAAATTACCTACCGCACTGAAACAGGAGAAGAGGTTCGTAACCGGGCCGATGCGGTAATTAATGCTATGGATACGGCAAATTACCAGCCCGGAAAAACCGTTGCGTTGCGCTATCTGAAAAGCGATCCGTTAAAGGTAATTTTGGATATTCCTCATCCCTTGCGCCGTTGATTTACCGTTGCCGCCAGCGCGTACAGAGACTGAGAAAGACCTCATCCTCTGGTTAACGCACTTATAAAAATAAGGCGTCAGTCATTTTCCTTCAGGGCTGTTGAGCTCTGTCTCTGCTTTCTTTGTCGTTCATAAAGGACACATGGCATGAAAATCGTTAAGCCCCTGCGCCTGAGCGTACTGAACCGGCCTTTTCGCTGGGAGGGGAAAAACTATCTGGGCGTATCGGTTATTGCCCTCGCGGACATGGGGCCCAGCCCGAAACTGCGACCGGAGGTTGAACTCTGGCAACTGGCGGCGAGTGAGCTGCAAACCAGCGGTGGGATTATCGACATGGCCATCCCGAAAGTGCGCGCCGAGTTTCTGGCGACCGGCCATGCCTACACCCACCATCAGCAGGAAAAAACCGCCTGCGCGGTGCGTATTGATGTGGAGAACCTTAGTAAAACGCTGGCCGTCTTCGGCGATCGCTACTGGGCGGGCAGCAAGATGACGATGCCCCGGCCTTTTGATGAGATGCGTCTTGACTGGAGCCGCGCCTACGGCGGCGAAGGTTATGAAGAAAACCCGCACGGCGTCGGGTTCCGGCCCGAAATCCATCAGGGGCATGAGTTTCGTCGTCTGCCGAATATCGAACCTTTCGAAGGGCGCATGATATCGCCGAAACAGAAGCCGGAGCCTGCAAGCTTCGGGCCGCTGGATATTCTCTGGCCGCGCCGGTTCGGCCGCATGGGCAAAAAGTATGACGCCAGCTGGCTGCAGAACGATTTCCCCGGCTTTGCGAAAGATATCGACTGGAAAGTGTTTAACGCCGCAAGCCCTGACCAGTGGTGGCAGGATCGGGATACGCTGCCGCCGCAGGCAAAATGGCGCATCTGGAATATGCACCCTGAAAAGCCGCTTCAGGAGGGCGCGCTGCCGCCGTGGCAGGCACGCTGCTTTATCAATCGCCAGCGTGGCGATGAAACCCTTTTTGAAGAGGTGGCGCTGCGGGCGACCACCGTCTGGTTCTTCCCGCATCTCGAACAGATGATGCTGATCTGGCAGGGGCACATCCGCATTAATGAGGATGATGCGGCTGACGTGCTGCAACTTCTGCCAGCGATGGAAAAGGTGGGCGCATCGCGTTCGGTCAATCACTACCGTAAAGTGCTGGCCCAGCGTATGGATAAAGAGAAAGGGGCGCTGTTCGCCTTTCGCGAGAAAGATCTGGTGCCGGAGGATGCTATCGGTCCCTGGATCGACAGCGAAGTGGAAGAGTCCGCCAGCCCGATGCGCGACAACATGAATAATCGCGCCAGTCAGCTTCGCGAGCAGCACCGCGCCCGTATTGAAGCCAGCGGCGGTGACGTAAACGATCTGCTGGGAGATTTCGAAGAGCCCGCAATGCCGAAGCTGGATGAACTCCCCGAGTTTATCGAAAAGATGGAAAAGCAGGCCGCAGAGATGCAGGCGAAAGCCGAAGCGCGTAAACGTGAAATGGAAGCGCGTTTCCCGCAGGGAAATAACGAAGATGACCAGCCGCGCGGCCCGGAGGCCATGCACCGTATGCAGGAGATGCTATATCGCAACCGCGACAGCCTCGGTGAGAAGAAGCTGGCGCAAAGTCGCGACGCGCTGCATCAGATGTACCTGATGTCCGTTCAGCACCAGCCGCCGGCACGACGCCTGAAAGGCGATCTGGCGCAGATTATCCGTCAGCGCGCTGAACGTACCCTGGCGCAGGGCGGGGATTTCAGCGGTATGGATCTGACGGGCGTGGATTTCTCCGGTATGGATTTGCGTGGTGCGAATTTCAGTAAGGCGCTGCTGGAATGCGCCGACCTCAGTCAGTGCCAGCTGGACGGGGCGAATTTCCACGGTGCGGTACTGGCGCGGGCCGAGCTGCATCATGCCTCACTGCATGAGTGCAATTTCGAAGGCGCAAGCCTGTCGCTGGCCCAGTGCTGCCACAGCGATTTTAGCGGCGCACGTTTTAAAGACACGCAGTTGCAGGAGGCTCTGCTGGATGACTGCACGTTCGACGACGCCACGCTGGAAGGGCTTCTGTTACGGGAAACCTGGTTTACCCGCTGCCGGTTCCACCGGGCAACGCTCGACAGCTGCGTCTTCCTTGAGTTGACGTTGCCGGGGCTCGATTTCCACCAGGCGCGTCTGCATAAGACGACGTTTGTGAAATCAACGCTCGAAGCGGTGAATTTCAGCGAAGCGATGCTGGACGGCTGCTCCTTTGTGGAAACGCACGCCGACGAGGCCCGCTTTGTCAGCGCGACCTGGATAACCTGCGCGGCGGCATCGGAAAGCACGTTCAACCGTGCCGATTTCACCCATACGACGCTGCGGCAAAGCAACCTGCGCCAGACGGCGCTGTGTGGCGCAAGCTTTGCGCTGGCAAAACTTGAGAACACCGATCTCAGCGAAGCCGACTGCCGTGGCGCCAGTTTTGAGCGCGCCTGTATGGTGGGCAGCATGTTTATTCGTACGGATTTCCGTGGGGTGGATTTTACCAACGCCAACCTGATGGGGGCGTTGCTGCAAAAAAGCCAGCTGGGCGGGGCGGATTTTAACGGCGCTAATCTGTTCCGCGCGGATCTTTCCCAGTCGTTCACGAATGATGAGACCCGCATGAACGGCGCGTTTACCAAACGCGTAAAAACCCTGCCGAAGCGTGACGGAGAAGTGGTATGACAACGCTCAGCGCAGCGGAGCTGCAACAGAAAATCAAAAACGGCGAAGCCATCAGCGAACTCGCATTAGACGGGCTCGATTTACAGGGCTGCGATCTGTCGGGAGGGATTTTTCAGGACGTGTCGTTCACTGGCGCTAACCTTCGCGACGCAAAGCTACATGAGACGCTTTTTACCGAATGCACGTTGGATCAGGCGACTCTCAGCGGCGCGCATCTGGAGCAGACGGTCTTTAACCAGTGTGAGCTTAATAATATTCACGTGCGTGAAACGACGCTTAAAGAGTGTGTGTTCAACCAGTGCGCACTCAGTGGCAGCGATTTTTCACATAGCGCGTTGTTAAGCACGCAGTTTATGAACTGTACGCTTAACGACAGTCACTTCATGCAGGTGCAACTCGACCGTAGCGTCTTTTTTGAATCGCCACTGGAAAACGTCGTACTTAGCGGCTGCCAGAGTTTGATGGCCACGTTTTATGGCATCGATTTGCGTACCACGTCGCTGGAGCACGGCACGTTTGAGCGAACCGTGTTTTTTGACTGCGACCAGCGCGGCAAAAACTATTCGCAGCAGCAGTTTGTCGGTTGCCAATTTACGGACTGCCAACTGGAAGGCGCGCGGTTTGAAGGCGCGCAACTGCCGCAGTGCAATTTCAAAGGCGCAACGCTTAAAGGTGCTCAGCTTCAGCGCGTTAACGCCAGCCAGGCGCTGTTTATGGAAGCCGATCTGAGCGAGGCGCAGTGCCAGAACAGCGTGTTTGATCAGGCGATCTTTGTGGGGGCGTTGCTGCAACAGACAGACTTCAGCCACAGCCGGTTATTCCAGTGCATTTTCCAGCAGGCGAGTGCGGCGGGTGCCCGGTTTATCCAGAGTGACCTGACCTACAGCGACTTTTCCGGTGCCGATCTGCGTCTTGCCGATTTACGCGGCGCCACTTTTTCCCGCACCCGTTTACACCGGGCGCGCCAGGACAATGCCCTGTTTTCCAATCGTCAGGGCATTCTGGAATATGACGAAGAATTATTGACGGCTGAAGCCTGGAGCGCGCAGCGCCAGAGCCGTATCTAAGGAGAGAACATGAGCAATATTAATCACAAGCTGGCCCAGACGATTACACCGCCTGTTCAGGCGTCCGGCACCGTTACCCACTGTTTCGCCGACGGCAGTCTGATGGTGGAAAGTGAAGGCCGCGGCTGGCATTGCCGCCGCGCCGCCAGTTGCGTTATCGCGCCGCAGGCGGGCGATACGGCGCTGATTGCCAGCGTCGATAATCAGCTTTGGTTGCTGGCGGTGCTGGAGCGCGCCAATCCCCAAAGCGCGGAGCTTAGCGTACCGGGCGATCTGCATATCCGCAGCGCAGGTGAACTCAGCCTCAGCGGCGAGGCGCTACGCGTCAGCGCGCAGCAGGGCGACTGCCACATCAGCGAGATGAAATACAGCGGCGATAAGCTCTCGGCATGGGTAAGCCTTTCGCGCATCGTTGGCAAGCGCGCGGAGTCAGTCTGGCAGACGGTAACGCAGATAAGCCATAACCTGTTTCGCTCCACACGGCAGACAGAGCAGGTGCGCGCAGGCCAGCTGGATATGAAAGCTGAAGATTACGCACGACTGCATGCGCACAATACGGTGATTACGTCCAAAGCGATCACCAAAGTCGATTCTGAACAGATCCACATGGGGTAATCACTATGTTCGCTAACTGCCAGCTGTTTGGCATGGATTTGGCGTTTCCGGACGTCTGCCTGACGCCAATGCCTGCACCAACGCCGATCCCTTACCCTGATATCGCACTCGGCCCAACGGCCATCCCCAATGCGCTGAATATTCTCTTTATGGGTATGCCCGCGCATAACATGGCAACGGTCACGCCGCTCACCAACGGTGATAACCCAGGTGTAGCGACGGGTGTCGCCTCAGGTACGGTCATGGGACCGTCGCGCCACCTGACGGGCGCGTTTACCGTGCTGCTTAAAGGTACGCCCGCCACGCGCCTGACCAGCGTCAGCCTGCAAAACTCAACCAACGCTGTGGGAATGCGTATTGTCCCAAGCCAGTTCAAAGTATTAATGCTCGCCCCCTGATTCGGCGACTGGTCGCTCAGAGAAAAGTCCCCGGAGCCGGGCTTTTGCCGCAGGCAGGGGCCCGGCTTTTCTGCCTGAAGCCTGTGCAGAGCGCTGTTTTTAAGACCTAAAAAACGCGGGTGACGCGTGCTTTTATACAATTGACTGGCGATGACTTACGCTATCAGAGGCAACGGAATGTTCTTTGCAGTATTTGTTTTTTTCATGGCGTGTGCGCTGTATATCATCTGGAAAGGTAAAACGTCCTTTACCCGCAGGCAGTGGCTTTTCTTTGGTCTTAAGCTTATCGGCATTTTTATTCTTTTCGGCGTCGTCTCTTTCGTTTTTCTCGCGATGGCGCTCGTCTGGAATATTATCTCGCCTGACGCAGCTGAACATTATTCATGCACTGTGTTTCTGTCAGCCATGGTGCTGTGGGGATTACAGTTTGCTGCTGTGTGCATAAACACGCAGTTTTTTCTTATTATGAAATTTCATGAGAATTTCAATCAGGATAATTATCAGACAATACAGTCAGCCGTTAAAAATGTCCGCCCGCTGGCGCCATTACTACTCAGGGTGGCGCTTTCGCTGGGCGCCGCGCTGATTTATTACGGGATATGGCTAGACCAGTTTCATCCGTAATGACAGGGTACACAAATGGCCCTGGCAAAAGAAAAAGTAATCGTTTCTTAACGTCATCACGGTAAACAGGTAGCGCCTGGTTACTGGCCATGCGCGTATTCGCCAGTAAACCCCCTGGCGGACCTGTCATGTTCCCCTGCTATATGGACTGAAGTTATGCTCAACCGAATCACCGTTCAGCTCCCGGTCGAGGGGCTGCTTTTCTGGAAACTCTCCGGGCGCGAGTCGCTGTCGGAGCCGTTTTTATTCACCCTGACGCTGCTCGGCACCGACGCACGCGCCGAGCGCAGCGCGCTGCTGGGCCAGCCGGTGACGGTGACCATCCCGACCCAGGCGCTGATGACACCGCGCTACCTTAACGGCAAGGTCACCCGCGTGGCGGTGAGCGCGGTGGAGATATCGGGCACCCGCTACGCGGCGTACGAGCTGACGGTGGAGCCGGACCTGTGGCCGATGCAGCGCGACCGCAACCTGCGTATCTTCCAGGGCCAGACGGTGCCGCAGATAGTGAAGACGTTGCTGGGCGAGAGCCGGGTGAACGTCGAGGAGCGGCTGTCGGGGAGCTACCGGGTGTGGGAGTACTGCGTGCAGTACCAGGAGAGCAGCCTGGACTTCATGAGCCGCCTGCTGGAGCTGGAGGGCATCACGTATCACTTCCGCCACGAGCAGGACCGCCACACGCTCATTCTTACCGACGCGCCGGGGCAGTACGAGCCGTTCCCGGGCTACGAGACGATTCCGTACCACGTGACGCCGTCGGGCGGCACCACGGACGAAGAGGGCATCAGCCAGTGGGCGCTGGAGGACAGCGTGACGCCGGGCATCTACAGCCTGGACGACTACGACTTCCGCAAGCCGAACGCGTGGCTGTTCCAGGCGCGGCAGAACCCGAAATCGCCGCAGCCGGGGAGCATCGACGTCTACGACTGGCCGGGGCGCTTTGTGGAGCACGGCCACGGGGAGTTTTACGCCCGCATCCGCCAGGAGCGGTGGCAGGTGGAGCACCGCCAGACGCAGGGCACGGCGACGGCGCTGGGTATCGCGCCGGGGCACACCTTTGTGCTGCGCAACGCGCCGTTCTTCGGCGACAACGGGGAGTACCTGACCACCGTTGCGCATTACCACTTCGAGGAGAACCGCTACGCGAGCGGGGCGGACAGCAACACCATTCACGAGACGCGCTTTGAGGTGATACCGGCGGACGTGCCGTACCGCCCGGCGCAGAAGACGCCGTGGCCGCGCACGTACGGCCCGCAGACGGCGAAGGTGGTGGGCCCGCAGGGCGAGAGCATCTGGACCGACAAATACGGCCGGGTGAAGGTGAAGTTCCACTGGGACCGTCTGTCGAAGGGCGACGACACCAGCTCAAGCTGGGTGCGCGTGTCGAGCGCGTGGGCGGGCCAGGGCTTTGGCGGGGTACAGATACCGCGCGTGGGCGACGAGGTGGTGGTGGACTTCATCAACGGCGACCCGGACCGCCCGCTGATAACGGGGCGCGTGTACAACGAGGCGAGCATGCCGCCGTGGGCATTGCCGGCGGCGGCGACGCAGATGGGTTTCTTAAGCCGGTCCAAAGACGGCTCGCCGGACAACGCCAACGCCCTGCGCTTTGAGGATAAAGCGGGCGAGGAGCAGGTGTGGCTGCACGCGGAAAGAAATATGGATACCGAAGTGGAGAATGATGAAACCCATTCGGTCGGCAGCAACCGCACAAAAACCATCGGCGCGAATGAAACCACGACGGTGAAGAAAAACCGGACGGAAACGGTCGTCGAAAATGAAACCATCACGGTACACCAGAACCGTACCGAGACGGTGGACGGCAATGAGACGATCACTATTCATTCCAACCGGACCGAAACGGTCGATCAAAATGAAACCGTGCGTATCGGCCAGAACCAGAGCGTGACCGTCAACGGCGCGCAGACGCTGCGCGTCGATAAAACCAAAACGGAGACGATAGCGCTCGCCTCCATGCTCAACGTCGGGCTCGCGCAAAATACCAATATCGGCGCGGCGTATGTCCTGAACGTCGGGGCGGGCTGGATGACCAACGTCGGCGCGATGCAGATGCACAACGTGGCGCTCAAATATTCGGTGAATTCGGGCAAAGATCTCAGCCTGTCGGCCGGGACGACGGCAGATTTCAGCGCGGAAGAGAAAATAACGCTGGTCTGTGGGGAGTCGATGATTGTGCTGGAGCAGAACGGCACCATCACGCTGAGCGCCAATAAGATCAAGCTCGTCGGTGAAAAAGTCATCGATATCGACGGCACGGAAATCAACATCAACTGATATGGAAAACTTTACTAATCTCAGCGCCTTTCCGGCCATGCTGTTCGATTCGTTCGACCAGAACGACCACGGCTTCAGTACGGTGGTCGCCAGAGTCAGTTACGATCTTGATATCGCCACAGGCGCGCTGACGCTCTGTGACGATCAGGGCGAACTGATTGAGCAGGATATGCATTACGGCGAGCCGGGCTACAGCAGCGTAAGGTTTGAAAGCGATCTGGCGCCCTATAAGCCCTGGATGGATGTCGTGATTAATGCGAATGCCTGGGCACCGCAGGATAAGCCAGCGCGGAGCTTTACCGTCGGCGCGCAAATTGGCGACACGACGCGCCTGCTGCGCATCCACGGGCCGCGGGAGTGGTGGAAGGTCGTGGCGGGCTGGAGGCTGACGGATCCTGAGCCCATTCAGACACTGGCGTTACGCTATGAATACGCGGCTGGTGGCTTATACACGCTGCCTGACGGTCATGTTATCGCTGCCCAGGAAAATACGACCGGCATGGGGTGGTACCCGCGCGAGGTCAGAAAACATCTCAAAAAAGACAGGTTACCCGCTCCGCAGATTGAGTGGGTCACGCAGCCGGTGAAGAAAATCGATGAAGCCGGGCTTGCCGCCGGGTTTGGCTTTTATGGTCGCGGCTGGCAGGGACGCATTGAACATGCGGGCACCTATGATGAAGAGTGGAAACAGCACCGGCACCCTTTTTTACCGAAGGATTTCCGCTTTGATTACTGGTGCGGCGCGCATCCGCTGTTGCAGTTTCCTTTGCCCGCACCGTTAAGCGCGGTACCGGTGACGCTAAAATACCTTATCTCCGCGCGTGACAAAGCCGATCAGGAGATTCGTTTTCAGGTGCCGGTTGAAAGCCTGTTCGTTTTTATCATGACGCAGAAAGGCGCCGGGGTCGCGCAGGATATGGCGCTCGATACGCTGGTGGTGGATGTGCCTTCGCGTAAAGTGCATTGCAGCTACCGCACCGTCATGTCGGAGCTGATGGAGCCGGTGATGACCGAGCTACGCTTTATTGCCCGTGGCGAAAGAGCGGCGCAAATAGCGCGCGCGCGTCAGCTGAATAACGATCGTGAATCAGCGGATTTTGTCCCATTGCCCCCTTCATTATTAAACCTGAAGGAGAAAGGCGCCCATGGCTGAGAACTTTGCCGCCCGTAAAAACGGAAAATATAAGCTGGTTGGCCTGGCGCCCGATTTGTGTTTCACGCCGGGCATCCAGCCGCCGGTGCCGTACCCGGTCACGGCAACGCTTGACCCTGCTAAAAGCACCGTCGATTCGGTGAATTTTGGCAGTAAGCCCGCGTTTGTGTATAACCAGAGCTTTGTACCAACCACGATTGGCGATGCGGCCGGACGTAATAAAGGGGTGGTGAGCGGTACGGTGGAAGGCGACTGCTGGTCTATTGAACACAGCCCGGATACCAACGTCGGCGGGCACCCGCTTAACCGCGTACAGGATACGTTCGCCATGAACGGTAAAGCCAACGGCGGGCGCGGCGGGAACTACACCAAGAAAGAGACCTGGGAGCGGCGCAAGGCGCTTATCGCGAAGGGCAAGCAAAGCAGCGACCCTAAAGCGCAGGCCGCGGCGCAGCGGCTTGAGCAGAATAACGTCGCGGTGGAAAAGGCGCGCCTCGCTGATTACGTTTACGAACCGCGCGACCCGTCGAAACCGACGCCGGAAATCCCGACGGGCTGGAAAGATATCTCTAACGACCCGCAGGCGCTCGCAAAATACAACCTTTCGCCTAATGACTTACGCGAGAACGGCGCACCGCAGTTTCGCGCGCGGATGTATGAGCCAGACGAAGCCGTGTTCGGCAAAGATATGTCGCCCTCGGTGGTTTTCCGCGGCACGCAGTCGGGGCCGGACTGGGGCGTCAATGCTAAACAGGCGTTTGGGGTCAGCAACCCGTACTATAAAAAGGCGGTTGAGATTGGCACCTCGTTAAAAAGGGCGAAGACGCCTGTCGACTGTGTCGGGCACTCGCTGGGCGGCGGGCTCGCCTCCGCCTGTTCGCGCGCCAGCAACAAGCCGGGCTGGACCTTCAACGCGGCGGGCCTTAACGGCGGAACGGTGGAGAAGTACGGCGGTAAAATTCTTGAGAAGAATGTGACGTCTGAGAATATCAACGCCTACCGGGTTAAAGGCGAAGTGTTAACCGGCCTCCAGGAGCCCGGCGTGCTGGGCACCCTGGGCCTCGTGGGCGGGCTTGGCGCGCTGGGCGCAAAATTTGGCGGCCTGTTTGGCGGGCTCATTGGTGCCGGGCTCGGGCTGGTTATCGCCGCACTCCCGGCGGCGGTGGGTAAAAAACATGATATGTCGGGCGGCAAAGGCAACCCTGTGAATCGCCACTTTATGAGCGAGGTCATCCCCTGTATCGAAGCAGAAAAAGCAGAGGATGAGGCTATACTGATGGCTTTATAAGGAGCTCAAAATGAAAACATTTCGAAGGCTAATTTGCAGTCTCCTCGCAGGGCTGGCACTCTTCTCTGTTGTAATACCTGGTCACGGAAGCACGAATATGAAACAAGCAGCGCCGGAAGTTTATTTTAGCGGCACGCAATTACAGCTCGCTCAGGCGATTGCTGAGCATAATCTGTCTGAGGTAAACGCCTTATCAAAGAGCACGGATTTAAATAAACCCGGCAGTCAGGAAATGACCCTACTGATGTATGCGCTGTTAGAGGCGACTAACGGCGATGCGAAATCGCTGGAGATTGTGACGACGCTTGTGAAGGCGGGCGCGGATCCGCTACAGGATATCCCGGATTTCGGCAGCCCGGCGGCGGTGATGGCGAGCTCAAACAACCCTGCCTATATCAAAGCGCTGATTGACGGTGGCCTTAGCCCTAACGCCATGACCAACTACCAGCCATTAATTTTTAACGCCGCCTCAGACAATTCGTTTGCCGTCCTGAAGTATTTATTATCGGCGGGTGCTGATGTTAATAAAACCGACAGTGCCGGTAAAACGGTATTAATGTCTGCACTGGCTGGCATGGAACTGGATCAGGTTGAGTATTTGCTGAATTATGGCGCTAACCCCAATATTGAAAACCAAAATGGCTTAAATTTTGGAAAGATGCTTTCAGATGTTATTGAGCGCGAAAAAGACAGTAATAAAAGAACCATCGATAAATTAGAAGAGATTCGTCAGCTTGCCATTCGCAAAGGGTTACACTGGCCCCCTGCTGATGACTGAATGAAATCTCACAATCATTATCGCTCCTGTTCGGGGCGATAATTTCATTCCTGACTTATATCTACGCTTTATTGCCTTTAATAGTAAATGCGTCTTTTTCTATGGCGCAAAATAAAGGTATTGCGGCAATATCTGAAAACAAAGTATTCGTTATATTTTTTCAGAGCGATAAAAATTTCAACATTCTGTTAAGAACACGCAATCCATCGCAGGGAATTTACATGGCGACAGGAAATACTATCGGAAAACTGCAATATGCGCCCGCGCCGAAAGGCAGCGTAAAAGCGGGCAGCGCCAACCCCCCGAAAAAGAAAAGCTGGTGGGGCGAGTGGGGCGATATTGTTCATACCGGGCTGGATATCATAGGCGCGGTGCCGGTGCTGGGCGTCGTGGCCGATGGCGCGAACGCGGCGATTTATGCCGCTGAAGGCGACTATGGCAACGCGGCGCTATCCGCGGCCTCAGCGGCGGCGAACTTTGTGCCCGGCGGCGGTGCGGCGTTCAAAGCCGGTAAGATGGCGGCCAAAGCCGGTAAAGCTTTAGAAGCGGCGAGCGCGACAAAAGGGCTGGTCAAAGAAACCGCGCAGTTTGTCGAAAAATCTGCCGTCAAAGCCGAACGAAAAGCCGCTAAAGAAGGCGCGGAAGATGCCGTAAAAGCGAAAAAAGCGGGCAGTGAGAAGGGCGGCAGCGATAAAGGCAAAGCCAAAAAAGAGACCGAGCCGTGCAAAATACCGAATACCGCAGGCGTGACGCCGCTCGTCGGGAGCCCGGTCAACGCTATTCTCGGTATTAAAATTCTTTTCGGGGATGAAGATAACGACTTCGCCTTCCCGGCGTCGGTCCCGCTCAACTGGCAGCGCTATTACTTCTCTGATGAAACCGGTAATGGCTGGCTCGGGCAGGGATGGTTTTTACCCCTCTCGCTGGAGGTTCGCGCGCAGGATGACGTGCTGTTGTTTATCGACGAGCAGGGGCGCGAAATCGAGTTCCCGTGGCCGGAGCCGGGACACCCGCCGAAACTGCACCGCTACGAACAGCTTTCGCTTTCGCAACCGCTGCCCGGCGAGTTCTGCATCGCGACCGCCGATGAAGCGAGACGCTGGCATTTTACGCATCAGGCGCAGCCGGGCCGCTGGCTGCTCTCAGCGATAAGCGACCGCCACGATAACCGGTTAACCCTGCATTACAACGCGCATCATCAGCCCGAGCAGGTTATCGACAGCGCCGGGCGGCGGTTCATTATTCATTTCACCCGGCTCGCGCTTGCCGGTGACGACACGGCAGACCGCATCACCGGCGTCAGCGTCTGTCACCCTTCCGACCCGCTCCATGCTGAAAACCTCTGCCGCTATGACTACTCGCCGCAGGGCGATTTAATCGCCGTCAGGAATGGCCAGGGTGAGGTGCTGCGTGAGTTCCGCTACCGTAACCACATGATGGTGGCGCATCGTCTCGCCGGTGAGATGGAGTGCTTCTACCACTACGACAAACATGACCCTTCCGGCAAAGTGCTGGCGCATCGCGACAGCCTGGGCGGTGAATGGCGGTTTGAATATGGCGCCGACAGCACGACGGTGACCGACGCGCTGGGGCGCGTCACGCGTTACGATTTTGACGATAACCATGAGCTGCTGGGCTACAAAGACGCGGCTGGCGGCTACACCCGGTTTCGTCGCAACGTGCGCGGGCAGATGACCCACTTCACCGATCCGGCAGGCAGAACCACGCGTTACCGCTACGATGAGCGCGGCAACTGCACCGCCGTTACCGGGCCGGACGGGCAGATGACGCGCATCGACTACCACGAACGCTGGAACCTGCCGGTGCGCGTCACCGATATGCAGGGCGGCACGCGGGAGTTCGCCTATGACGTGGCGGGCAACCTGATCCGCGAGATGGATGAGCTTGGCCGCATTACCGAATATAACCATGACGATCGCGGGAACCTGGTGCGCGTGCGCGATGCCGCATCAGGCATTCAGCGCCTCGTCTGGAACAGCGCCGATTTTCTTATCAGCCACACCGATTGCTCCGGGCGTACCACCACCTTCGGCTATGACAAATATGGCTGGCTGAAAGAACAGACGGACGCGGCGGGCAACCGCACGCTGATAAACAACCGGCAGGATGGTCTGCCGCGCAGCATTGTTCACCCGGATGGCGCGACGGAGACGTTTGAGTTTGACCGCTGGCAGCGTCTTACCGCCTGGCGGGACGCGCAGGGGCAGATGACGCAATGGCAACTGGCGCCGGATGGCCTGCCGCTGGCGCGTACCGATGCGCTGGGCCACCAGGTGAAATATGAATACGATCTGGCGCGCCGCCTGACCACGCTGGTTAACGAAAACGGCGCGCGCTACGAGATGGAATATGACGCGCGCGATTATCTGATCCGCGAAACCGGGTTTGATGGCTGCACCACGCGCTACCGTTACGATGCAGGCGGCTTCCCGACGGCGCGGGAGGAAGAAGGCAACGGAGACGGCAGCGTCATCCGCACGCATTACCAGCGTGACGACGCCGGACGGCTGGTGGAAAAACTGGTGGCGCGCGGCGGCGAGGCGCAGTGGCAGCGCACGCGTTACTGGTATGATTCACTTGGGCGGCTGATTGCCGGCATCAACCACGGCGGGCGCGTGGAGCTGGAGTGGGATGCCGCCGGGCAGCTGACGCTTGAGCGCAACCTCATTCGCGGCGTCAGCCATGAGCTACGTCATCAGTACGATGAGCTCGGCAACCGCACCGTCACCACCCTGCCGGATGGCCGCGAGCTGAAAAACTTCTACTACGGCAGCGGCCACCGTATTCAGGTGAACCTCGGCAGCCGGGTTATCAGCGAAAGCGAGCGCGACGTGCTGCACCGGGAAGTTCGCCGCACGCAGGGCACCCTCAGCAGCGAGTATGTGCATGATGAGATGGGGCGGCTGGTCAGCCAGCGCGCCGGGCGCAACGGGAAAATCGCGGTGGCGCGTGATTACGCCTGGCGGCGCGACGGCCAGCTGTTGCAGATGGTGGATAAATACACCGGCGAGCATCGCTACGACTACGATGCGCTGGGCCGCCTGACCCGCGCCCGCGATGAGCATTTCGCCTTCGACCCGGCCCATAACCTCCTGAGCGACACCGCTGCGGCGCCGCTGCACGACAACCGCCTGCGAGTTTATGAGGACAAACGCTGGGAGTATGACAACTTCGGCAACGTCACTACCAAACTGACGGCGCGGCACACGCAGCAGCAGTTCCGCTGGAACGCGGAGCATCAGCTGGCGGAAGCCGTCACGGTGCGTAACGGCGCAGAGCAGCGCACCACGTATGGCTATGATGCCTTCGGCAGACGCAGCTGGAAGCAGGACGCCTTCGGCGTGACGACCTTTGTGTGGGACGGCAACCGCCTGCTGAGTGAAACGCGCGGCGGGCACAGCCATCTCTGGATTTACGAAGACGACAGCTTCGCGCCGCTGGCGAAAATCAGCCTTCGCAGGGGCGACACCGAACACGACGCAGAGGTGTACTGGTATCACAACGATGTATCCGGCATGCCGCGCGAGCTGACGGGCGCGGGCGGTGAAATCGCCTGGCGGGCCGAATACCGCGCGTGGGGCAATACGCTACGCGTTGAGCATATCGCAACCCGGACCGGCGAGCCGGTATATCAGCCGTTACGCTACCAGGGGCAGTATTTCGATGCCGAGACGGGTTTGCACTATAACCGTTTCCGCTACTATGATCCTGACGCGGGGCGCTTTATCAGCCAGGACCCGATAGGGCTCGCGGGCGGGATAAATCTTTACCAGTATGCGCCGAACCCGCTGGTGTGGGTGGATCCGCTGGGGTTGGCCTTTAGACATGTACCTTTGACAGAAGGCGTGGTTTACAGGCAAGGTAGTAATACGCCAGCTAACATGACTCCCAGACCAGGAAAAGATACGAACCCGTTAAAAAAACCTGGGTTGAGCACAACAATAGAAAAACCCTCTGGTAAATCGATACCTCTTGATGTGGCTAAATTAAATGAAGCCGGTTTCGATGTGATACAAGATGATATCGATCATGCATCCGTTAGGCCTAAAGGTGATGCTGATTTGAATAAACTAAATGATTGGGCGAACAGCCGCCCCGGAATAGTCGATGGCGGTAGTGGACCCATTCATGAAAACACTAATAAAGTCAGGAAATGTATTTTATGAGAAAAGAACTCTATCAATCCGTAATTAATGTAATTCTTCAAAAGTTGTCTTTTTATGACTTCGTTTTTAGCTCTTATGATGAAGTGTGTTTAATAGATATAGGGTGTAGATCAAAATCAGATAATCGCACTTTGTATCTTAGCTTATTATTGAAATCTGACTTGGTTGTGGATGATAAACCGGATGAAATTGTATACGAAATAATGTGTATTAAAGACAATTCACACTCCATTTGTATATCTGCTGATTTAACCTATGGTGATGGCGCTTATCATAAAAAGTGGGATAGAATTTTGATAGATGAATCGGGCAATATAAATAATGTTTTTGATGATTTTTTTTCAGGGGTAGAAAGTGAAATCACCATGATGATTTCTTCTGTTACAAAAATATAAATAGTCTTGTTAAACTTGTGCTTTTTCGGTAGAGGTTATTACGTGTTTATTTAAAAGAGGTGCAATGTATTGTTAATTATTTTTACTTTCATTATTTTTAAAATAAACATATGCATTAATAATGATTTTTAACAGCTAAATTCAACTGGCGTGGATTGCCCGAAACATGAAACTTTTAGAACAAGAAATTAAAGCTTTATTAAATAAAAATGCCAAGGAACGATATGTATATTTCGTAAAAAAAGTGGTTGACTGGGAGTGTGCATGGTCTTTAGGCGATGAATCAGGTTATGCAACCACAGAAGATAACAAAGCACAAACATCACTGCCTCTTTGGCCAGCGAAAGAGTACGCTCAGGAATGTGCAATAAATGAATGGAAAAACCTTTCAGTAAAGAAGGTTCACCTGAACGAACTTCTTGATGAGCTGCTTCCCCAATTAATTGATGATGAGATTGATATAGCGGTTTTTATGGCACCCAATGAAACCTGCGTCCCTGTGCTATCAGCCATGAATGTATTAACCGATTTATTGAAAGAGTGCGAGAAATATAAATAATTAGAAAGGGAAGTAGTCCAATAATCTGGATGCGAGAGCAGTAAAAATGCGTAGGCTTAATAATCTGTTAATTAACAGGATGTCAGGATGATTTCACGAAATTATTCGAATGCTATTATTTCTCTTCTATCGCTTTGCTCCGAATCTACTTTAAACTCTTGGTCTTTCCAACAGCAAAATTTAATTGTTAATCTAGCAACTTATAATGATGAGAAACTGATTATTACAATAAAAACTGATACGGTTCAATCCGCGAACATATCAACAAATACTATTTTAAATACATGCATGCTAAAGATAACTGATATGCATGAGATGCTTGAAACCAGTAATGGTTACTATATTCAACCAAAAAGATTCTGTGATTTAATGAAACAGTGTGAAAGCAGTTACTCTCTGTTTTACGGCAGGAACAAGACCTTTCGATATCGTCTTGCATTTATAGGTAGCATCACTTTTCTAAGTTGCCCTGTAAGTTCTTTAGAGCATTGTATAAATTGGGTGTCAACATAACTCCAGCAATTTTTAAAGTTATTGTTTGAACGTTGATATTTATTTCGGCTTCTTCCTCGTTTGAATAAGCGGGATGACTTTCTTCGTATAGTCAGTATGAAAATAGAGGTTCTATATGTCTCTGGATTTCTTTGCAAGCGAGCACCAGAGTTTGATTAGTAAAGACACGCCTTGTTATTGCATGGATGAAAAGATTCATAAAGAAATATTTTCCTCACTCAAGGCTAACGAATCATATAAAATACTTTCCAGATTCAAAGATTATTATCATGATTGTATTATTCTTTTTAATCAACTGGATACATTGTTGATAGAATTAAAAGATGTTAATGTCGATGATGATTTAGCTCATGAACAAATCATTAACTTTATTGATTTTATAAATAGTGCGAAGAAACACAGGCATAACATATATGCATATAGCGACTAGTAAAATTATTACGGCTGTTAATGAAAATATTATTATAAAATGGATCATATAACTCTATATCCAGTTCATATTTAAATTTAGCTCTCATGAAGGATAGTTTATGAAGAACGAAATGGATTTCGCTTTTTATTTACCGATAGTTGATGGTTTGCTACAGGGGGGGAATAACCTTTCCACTAAATTTGATTATTTTTATTGCAATGATGGAACAGTCCAACTCTTTTTTAGTAAAAGTGAAGATGAAACTTTTTGCGAGTGGGATTTGAATCTTCAACCTGAAGATCCCCATTATAAATCTAACCCTGACTCGATAATACTTTTAAAAAATAAATTCCCTCTTTTGAGCGTCTATGATGAACAAGTTTTCCATCATATCATTTTTGCGATTAACTCGATTACAACGGTGCCGAAATTAACAAAACACAATTCTATAAATGCATTTATGAAGTTATATTGTTTTTTTCAGTTATCAAATAGCAGAAGAGATGAAAGAAATTCGGCTCCAGAGATAAATAATAATAACTTTTTATTCCGACTTTTCATGTTCACACACCCTGTGAATGAAGAAACTTTAAATGCGTTCACGTTAGACAATTCAGGTAAGATCGTTCATATCCCCTCAGGCATATTGTTAAGAGATTATGCATCAGCGTATTACGATTATTTTATAGAGCACTATGACCAACTATCTTCGCAGATAGTAATTGAAGCCAAGGAGATTGAAGCGGCTAAGATACTCCATCTTTCTCTGGTAGATATAATTGAAATGGGGAGCTCTAACTTGAAAATACCCGCCCCAGCACTGCGGGTTGACATGAAATTAATCAATGACGCGCTTTTTTTTACAAAGGTTTACTCTGACGACAGAGAACGTATAGTGCGTACTATTACCACCTTTCTACAAGGAAAAAATACTCACGAGGAGACGTGCCTGAACTTCCTTTTGCAAAACTTCGTGGTTTATATTCTACGTATGGATTTTAAGGAAATATATAACCTGTTAAATTCATTCTCGCAGGCAGAGCAAAAACAGCTACTTATCAATCAACTCTTCAAACGAGCTACATTCATTAAATGGATAATGGATGAGAAAAGTATTTCTTTTGATAGAATTAAAGATATAACCTGCTTTTTTGATGACGAAGCGAAGAAGATGTACAGGATCTAATTTTCAGGTTATAAAATCATTAACGACGTTCGATTTGTCTCCACGATGTTGATGTTTGGAACACCTGGAAACGTGTCTATGGAGGCGTATTTGACAAGCAAAAGTGAATTCATAAAAGTCACGTTTCGTCTTATTCAGGATGAGGACGGCTATCCGCCGGTATCTTATGAATCGGTTTGGTTGCAAAGAAATAGTAATGGCGAGTATGAACTTGATAACATACCCCTCTATATCTATGGCGTCAGTAAAGGCGATGTGATTACTTTTCAAAAAAGCAATGATGAGTATGTGGTTAGTGGAATAGCAAAGCGAAAAGGGCATTCTACACTGCGTATTTATATTAATGAGGCGCAGCAGAAAGAGATCGTGATTTCTGCGTTACAGAGCCTGGGCGGACATATTGGCACTTCAGCATCCGCCGCATTATTTAGCCTCGATATACCCAGTGATATTCCTTTTTTACGTATTGATGCATTTTTGAAAAGTAAATATGACGACGGAATTCTTGATTACGAGGACGCCTGCCTTCAGCATGGCGATATAGATCCAATAAGAGTGAGCGAATGCGAGAGTGTGTTTAACATCGCCTGTACAACGCCCTGACGGACAAGGCGACGGGTATGCCAGAGATTTTAAAGCCATTTGTATCACTCACGTCCGAGCGTAAAGATACAACAGTGGTATGCTTCTCAGATAACCATTTTAAGCAAATTGATTCAGGAAACGTTTTCAGCGCTATATGCAGATTTACGGCATGGTTTGAGTGCCGGATGACGACGCGCTTTCAGGCTCTTCAGCGATGAGCCACCTTAATACATACAGAGTAAACATGGGAATAAATAAAACTACCGTTGCCGTCGCCTTCCTGGTGGCGTTGAACTCTGCCAGTGCCGTGGCTGATATGCGCCCGGCTTCGCTGTGGGATTTTATTACCGTGATGCGCTCATCCTTAGCGGATATCAATGTCGCGACGCTTAACCGCGCGCCTTTAAAATTTCATCTCATCTCGCAGAACGAGTACATCAATTTTTACGGCGCTGACGATGTCGCGTTTGCGGCGGCGGGAAGGGCTACGGATATTGAATTAAGGCTCAGTAGAGATCCGCAGGAGAAAACGCTGCTATGGATATCGCACTGGCAGGGCCCGTGCCTGACGCTTAGTGAAATCAAAAAGCACTACCCGACGCTCACAATTACAGACACCCCACGCGGCCACTCGGAAAACGAAGTGACCAGCTACACCACGCCTGCCGGTGCGTCTGGCGAGGCCGTGACGTTCAGCTTCACCGTCAAAGTGCCTTATTGCCTGAGCGATGTCATTATTAGCCGGGGGGCGTAACGGCGGGCGCGCGTGCCAGCGGTATCGATTCGGCGTAATGCGTGCGCATAAAACCCCTCAACACCCATCGCCACACGCCGCAGACGTATCCGTCTCACCGCTCCAAAACGCGCCTCGCCATACAATGAGCGGTAAAATAAGCCGGTATTTTCCCGACCCACCATAATTAGGGGTTCCCTTAAGTGAAATATTATTCTTTCTTATAAAGAACCCTTTCGCTGTGCGGTATTGCAAAGCTAAACCTCTTTCCTTTATGAATATTTCAGCGCGTTATTAATGACACGTTCTATAAAAACCTCCCGCCTTTATTCCGATTTTATCCCAGCTTTCAACTCGACCAAATATTGGAATAGGAATAGTCTGCATATGAAAAACAATGGCGGTTTTTTGCCGGGCGACTTATTGGTATATTTACACAGCGAGCGCGCGTCGGTTTCTATAACCCCTAATAGCCGCTTCGTTATCTGACATTTCCTGATACGACTGGCCGCAGGCGACGTGTACGACACGAGCGTACCTGCGTCGGCGGTAGCCGTAGCCGTATTATGAAATTTCATGCAACCTGCGACGTGAATTAACTAAAACTGCAAAGTGTTTCTGGCAGAGTGTCTCCTGCGCTGTCAGAGCCCTGAAAATAGTGCGTCATTTGCTGCTGTGCTGTGATTGATGTAGAGCATAGCCTGCTGGACTCCGGCTCTGGTTTGCACCGCACAGACACATAGGGATGGAAGTTATGCTCAACCGAATCACCGTTCAGCTCCCGGTCGAGGGGCTGCTTTTCTGGAAACTCTCCGGGCGCGAGTCGCTGTCGGAGCCGTTTTTATTCACCCTGACGCTGCTCGGCACGGATGCACGCGCCGAGCGCAGCGCGCTGCTGGGCCAGCCGGTGACGGTGACCATCCCGACGCAGGCGCTGATGACGCCGCGCTACCTCAACGGCAAGGTGACCCGCGTGGCGGTGAGCGCGGTGGAGATGTCGGGCACGCGGTACGCGGCGTATGAGCTGACGGTGGAGCCGGACCTGTGGCCGATGCAGCGCGACCGCAACCTGCGTATCTTCCAGGGCCAGACGGTGCCGCAGATAGTCAAAACGCTGCTGGGCGAGAGCCGGGTGAACGTCGAGGAGCGGCTGTCGGGGAGCTACCGGGTGTGGGAGTACTGCGTGCAGTACCAGGAGAGCAGCCTGGACTTTATGAGCCGCCTGCTGGAACTGGAGGGCATCACCTACCACTTCCGCCACGAGCAGGACCGCCACACGCTGATTCTCACCGACGCCCCCGGCCAGTACGAACCGTTCCCGGGTTACGAGACCATTCCGTACCACGTGACGCCGTCGGGCGGCACCACGGACGAAGAGGGTATCAGCCAGTGGGCGCTGGAGGACAGCGTGACGCCGGGCATCTACAGCCTGGACGACTACGACTTCCGCAAGCCGAACGCGTGGCTGTTCCAGGCGCGGCAGAACCCGAAATCGCCGCAGCCGGGGAGCATCGACGTCTACGACTGGCCGGGGCGCTTTGTGGAGCACGGCCACGGGGAGTTTTACGCCCGCATCCGCCAGGAGCGGTGGCAGGTGGAGCACCGCCAGACGCAGGGCACGGCGACGGCGCTGGGTATCGCGCCGGGGCACACCTTTGTGCTGCGCAACGCGCCGTTCTTCGGCGACAACGGGGAGTACCTGACCACGGTTGCGCACTACCACTTCGAGGAGAACCGCTACGCGAGCGGGGCGGACAGCAACACCATCCACGAGACGCGCTTTGAGGTGATACCGGCGGACGTGCCGTACCGCCCGGCGCAGAAGACGCCGTGGCCGCGCACGTACGGCCCGCAGACGGCTAAAGTGGTGGGCCCGCAGGGCGAGAGCATCTGGACGGACAAATACGGCCGGGTGAAGGTGAAGTTCCACTGGGACCGTCTGTCGAAGGGCGACGACACCAGCTCAAGCTGGGTGCGCGTGTCGAGCGCGTGGGCGGGCCAGGGCTTCGGCGGGGTGCAGATACCGCGCGTGGGCGACGAGGTGGTGGTGGACTTCATCAACGGCGACCCGGACCGCCCGCTGATAACCGGTCGCGTGTACAACGAAGCGAGCATGCCGCCGTGGGCATTGCCGGCGGCGGCAACGCAGATGGGCTTTTTAAGCCGCTCGAAGGACGGCTCGCCGGACAACGCCAACGCCCTGCGCTTTGAGGATAAAGCGGGTGAGGAGCAGGTGTGGATCCAGGCCGAGCGCAATCTTGATACGAAAGTGAAAAAAGATGAGACCCACAGTGTCGGTGGCTCGCAAATACTTGCCATTAAGCAGGATTACACCGGCAAGGTGGAAGGCAAACACGAACACGCCATCCAGATGACGCGCAACGAACTGGTGGGTGGGCAGTACGACATCAAAGGCCAGGGCACGGTGACCGTTTCTTCCGCGACCGGCATCCGTCTGGTCACGGGCGATACGGTACTGGAGCTGGGTGCGAACGGCGAGGTCAATCTTTACTGCTCGAAATTCGCGATCAACGCCAGCGGCACAGGACAAATCAATACCGGCGGCACGCTTGATCTCAACCTCAAGGATCCGGACAAAGCGCCAAACGTCGCGCCGACGCCCGCAGACATTCAGAACGAAGTGGCAAAAACATTTAACCCCGACGGAGAAGGGCAGGCATGAGCGACGTGAAATATACGCTATCAGAAGGGACGCTGACGCTGCCGGAAGCCGTACAGGATCGCAGCATGACAATATTGTCACTGCCGAAAGCGGGCGCGTCGCTGGTGCTGACCCGCGCGTGGGACGTGAAGCCTGGCGACGAAGAGGCGTACCTGAAAAGCCAGGTCGCCAAAATCAAACGCGACATGAAGAAGTTTACCGGCGGCGAGGTGCAGGACACCCAGGTCGGTGGCCGGCCCGCACAGGAAGTCGCCATGCGCTTTGAAAACCACGGCGTGACGGTTCATGAACAGCTGGCGACCACGATGCTGGACGACCATCTGCTGGTGATGGCGATGAGCCGCACCGCGCCGTTTGATGAAGACGCGCTGGCGTTATGGGAATCCATTAAAGCGGGTCTGGAGTTTACGCCTGGAGAGGGAGCATAAGCGTGTCCGAACCGTTAGCTGCCCGTTATCAGGACCCGCTCATCCACAGCTCTCTGCTCGCCGACGTTGTCAGCGGTGTGGTCGAAGGGGCCATCTGTCTTGCCGCGTTTACGGCGGGTATGGCGATGATGACGACCGGGCTTGGCACGGTCGCGGGCGTTGTACTGATTGCCGCGGTTTTTACCAGCGGCGTCGCGGAAGACGCAGGCGATCTGGTCGGCCAGGGGGTCGATGCCGTGCTGGATTTCTTCGGCTGGCGTGGGCCGCCGGATGCCATTATCACCAGCGGCTCGCACAATGTTCATATCATGGATCTCCCTGCCGCCCGTGCGGCGGGTACGGTCGATCATGATTATCTCAATACGCCTATCCCGGCAGAGAGCTTTGCCGATAAGGCGAAGGCGTTCGCGATAAACACGGCGGTGACCATTCTCGAAGTGGCGCAGTTTACGCTGCACCCGCTTGATAATCTGGCGGCGGGAGCCAACGGGATTGCCAGCAGCGGCTGGCAGGGCGTGAAAAATTTCGCGGGCAGCGTCTGGGATAACTTAACCCAGCCGGTCGTGGCGGGGGCCAGCCCTTTTGCTAAAGAAGCGCCGCTGGATACCGTCGAATGCACCAAAGGCCATACGGTCACTGGCGGTAACTTCCTGGCGGAAGGTTCGAAAAAAGTGCTGATCAACGGTCAGCCCGCGTGCCGTGACGGCGATCGCAGCACCTGCGAAGCAAAGATAAAAGTTAAAGAAAACACGCGCGTGCGCATCGGCGGCGAGAGCATTGTGGTGCGCGATATCCGCAGCGGCAAAAATTTCTGGGCGCGGCTTATCGGTAACGCTATCGGCAGTCTCGGGCCTGGGATCGTGCGCAACCTCAGCGCAGGCTTACTGAAGACCCTCTTCAGCCGCCAGATACTCAAAGCGTTTTGCTGTCAGCTTGCCGCCGATCTCGCAATGGGATTAACCACGCTCGGGCTGATCCAGGCCGGGAAAGTCGGCAGTGAAGCGCGCCATACGCAGCACCCTGTCGATATCGCCAGCGGCGCGAAAATCCTCGCGGGCGGCGAAGACCGCGATTTCACGCTGGAAGACCGTATTCCGCTCATCTGGCAGCGCATCTACAACAGCCGTAATCTCGCGACCGGTATGCTCGGCACCGGCTGGCTGCTGCCGTTTGAAACCCGCTTCTTCCGCCTTGAGGACAATACGTTTATCTGGCGCGACATGTCGGGCCGCGATCTGGGCTTTGGCGAGCTGAACCCCGGCGACGTGGTGGATTATCTCGAAGACGGTATCACGCTCTATTACACCGTGACCGGTACGCTGATGCTCCAGATGGCGAGCGGTGAATACCATGTCTACGAGCCAGACCCGACGAGCCCTGGCGAATGGCGTCTGTTTCGCATCTACGATCGCCACGAGAACTGCCAGTACTACAGCTGGGACGAGCACGGCAGGCTGGTGCGTATTTCCAGCGACAACGAGGCGCTGGATGTCGAGCTTGCTTATGAGAACGCGCATGGCCGTCTCGCCAGCGTGCATCAGGTTTGCGCCGGCGAGCGCCGCCTGCTGGTGACTTACGGCTATAACGAACACGGCCAGCTAACCGACGTGACCGACGCCGACGGCATCGTCACGCGCCGCTTCGGCTGGGACCGCGCCAGCGACATGATGGGCTGGCACAGCTACTCCACCAACCTCAGCGTGCATTATCAGTGGCAGCCCGCCGCCGATGCGCCCAACTGGCGCGTGTGCAGTTATCAGGTGCTGGATGACCAGGATAACGTGCTGGAGCGCTGGCGCATCGACGCCGACGAGGCGAAACGCTGCGCGACGGTGAGCTGCGACGCGGGCTTCTCAACGCGCCACTGCTGGGATTTCCTCTACCGCATCACCGAGTTTACCGACCGCAACGGCGGCGTGTGGCGCTACGAGTGGGCGGACTACGCCGAACTGCTGAAGGCGGCCACCACGCCGGACGGCAGCCGCTGGGAATATGGCTACGACGAGCACGGCAACCTGACGGAAGTGCGCGACCCGCTCGGCAACAGCACGTTCACCACCTGGCACCCGGTATTCGCGTTCCCGCTGAAGGAAGTGCTGCCGGACGGCGGCACCTGGCAGTATGAGTACAACGCGCGCGGGGACGTGGTCTCGCTCACCGACCCGAAAGGCGGCGTGACGCGCTTTGAGTGGAACGAGCAGGGCGACCTCGTTAAGCAGACGGACGCGCTGGAGAACACGCACCGTTTCTGGTGGAACGAGCGCGGACAGCTGGTGCGCGACGAGGACTGCTCCGGCAACCAGAGCCACCGGCTGTACGACGCGGCGGGGCGACCGCTGAGCGCGGCCGATGCCGAAGGCAACACCGACCGCTGGACGCTCACCGCGGCGGGGCGTCTGCGCACCTGGCGGCGGGCGGACGGCCGCGAGACGCACTACGAATATGACAGCGCCGGGCTGCTGTGCGGGCAGGACGATGACGGGTTGCGCGAGCGCAAAGTCACGCGCAACGCGCGCGGGCAGGTGGTGAGCGCCGCCGACCCGGCGGGCCACCTCACGCGCCTGCGCTACGACCGCTTCGGCCGCCTGACGACGCTGATTAACCCGAACCGCGAGAGCTGGCGCTTTGAGTATGACGCCACGGGCCGGCTGACGGGCCAGCGCGACTACGCGGGCCGCCTGACGGAGTACCGACACGACGCGCTGGGCCAGGTGACGGAGGTGATTCGCCATCCGCTGCCGGGCAGCGGAGAGGCGCCGCTGGTCACCGCGTTTGAGTATGACGTGCTGGGGCGCCTGACTGCGCGGGAAACCGCCGACCACCGCACCGAGTACCGCCACGACACGCTGTCGCTGGAAATCCGCCGCGCCACCCGCGCCGAATGGCGCAGCGCGCTGCTGGAAGAGCGGGAGCCTGAATGGGATGCTGTGCTCATCTTCACCCGCAACGCGGCGGGCGAGCTGGTGAGCGAGGAGAACCACGGCGGGAAATTTGAGTACGAGTACGACGCGCTGGGCAACCTCAGCAGCACGCGGTTCCCGGACGGTCGCGAGCTGGCCAGCCTGCGCTACGGCACCGGGCACCTGCTGGAGATGCAGCTGCGCCACGGCGGGGCGACGCACACGCTGGCGGCGTACGGTCGTGACCGCCTGCACCGGGAAATCTCCCGCAGCCAGGGCGCGCTCTCGCAGGAAACGCGCTACGACACCGCAGGACGCGTCACGCAGCGCACGGTGCTGGACGCCCGCCGCGAGCTGGTGTTTGAACGCCGCTACCGGTGGGACCGCACCGACCAGATAGTCCAGCAGATACACACCGACGCGACGCCCGCCACGCCGGGCGAGAAGTACAGCCAGTACCTGTGGGGCTACGACGCCGCAGGCCAGGTCACAAAAGCCGTCGAACCGCAGAAAGAAGAGCGCTTCTTCTGGGACCCGGCAGGCAACCGCACGGAAGAGCACCGCAACCCGGTGTGGCACAACCTGCTGCTGCGGCTCGACGGGCTGAAGCTCGATTATGACGGGTTCGGGCGGCTCACGCGCCGTCAGGATAAAAACGGCGTGGTGCAGCATTTCACGTATGACGATGAGCAGCGGGTGAAGGAAATCACCTTCACCGGTCATGCCGAGTTCAGAAAGGTCGAATACCGCTACGACCCGCTGGGGCGCAGGACGCACAAGATTCTGTGGCGTTACGCTGAGAAAGACCCGGAAACCATTCGTTTCGACTGGCAGGGGTTACAGCTCGCCGGTGAACAGAGCGACCGCGAGCCGGACCACTACGTCCAGTACATCTACACCGAGGGCAGCTACGAGCCGCTGGCGCGCGTCGACAGCGTCTTCGACGACTGCGAGATTTACTGGTACCACACCGAACTCAACGGCCTGCCGGAGCGGGTAACGGACGCCGACGGCCAGACCGTCTGGCGCGGGCAGTTCAGTACGTGGGGCAAAACGGAGCGCGAGCTCAGCGTACCGCAGTGGCAGGTGCCGCAGAACCTGCGCTTCCAGGGCCAGTATCTCGACCGCGAGAGCGGCCTGCACTACAACCTGTTCCGCTACTACGACCCGGTCGCGGGGCGTTACACCCAGATGGACCCGATAGGGTTAGCGGGCGGGATTAATACCTATTCTTACGTAGGTGATCCGCTGGTGTGGGTGGATCCGTTGGGGTTGGCAGGATGCTCTACAACCCTTGGTAAAAATATGATGCAAAAAATGGGGCTGTCTCGTTCCACTTCCTGGAAAGGCTATCAAGCGCATCATATAATTCCAAAAGAGCTGGCTAATCATCCAGCGTTAAAAAAGATAAATTATTATATAGATGACGCCGGCAATGGGATTTTTTTGCGTAAAGCAGACGATGCTACAAGTGCTATGTCTAGACATCAAGGCAACCATCATGGTTATACCGACGCCATTAGCGATGCTCTCAATAGAATTGACTTAAATCAGTCGAAAAAAGCAATCACGCAGCAAGTAAATGATATCCAAAATACAGCTAGAAAAGCGATGGAAAACGGTACACCTATACGCTCTAAAGACATGTATAACAGAGACATTTTTGGACCAGATACAGAGAAGCTCGGTAGGGCGCGCGTCTATAATTTGTGGACTAATATATTGAGGTGAATATGCAAGTTGATGTGGCCATTTACATGGAACCTATGTTGTTTTCCCGCAATCCTGAATTTCTTGCTGGAAGCGATGGAGATGTATTAAAATTAAAAAATATTAATGATGAGAAGTTGGCTTTGCATCTTCTTTTTGATCAAGACTTGCCTAAAGAGTATATAGTATGGAGTGATTTCTTTGCTGAGATTACTTCTGAATTGTTTTTAAATCCGCTTTATAAAGAATCACAGGAAGCTATTAAAGATCAAATGATGATTTCAAAAGGGGATGCATTGAAAGAAAATATCAGAAAACGGAAAGCATATCTTTTAAAGAAAAAAATGGGTCTTGCGGAAAACAAAAGATATGAGGATTTTATTAGTGAGGTTAGTGACGAGGCAATATATATGTTGAGTATGATTTCTACTCAACGATATATTAGTGGAGTTATATTGGGCTCGCCCCTTGAAGAAGTTTATGAGATATTTAAAACTGGATGTATGCCTTGTGGTGTTAAAAAAAACAAGGATATTGTAGTATTCAATCCTGCTGTTTTGAAGTGATGCCAATTTCGCTTTATTAAATGCATTGCCTTACCTAAGGCAATGCATTTTTATACGGTTAACTCTGTAGTTTTATGTTTTCAAGAAGAGTTCTTTAGTTGGCAATATTAAATCCACATTTGTAAAGAAAATTTATCTCACCGCGCGGGAAACCGCCGACCACCGCACCGAGTACCGTCACGACACGCTGTCGCTGGAAATCCGCAGGGCCACCCGCGCCGAATGGCGCAGCGCGCTGCTGGAAGAGCGCGAACCCGAGTGGGATGCCGTGCTCATTTTCACCCGCAACGCCGCGGGCGAGCTGGTGAGCGAGGAGAACCACGGCGGGAAGTTTGAGTATGAGTACGACGCGCTCGGCAACCTCAGCAGCACGCGGTTCCCGGACGGACGCGAGCTGGCAAGCCTTCGCTACGGCACCGGGCACCTGCTGGAGATGCAGCTGCGCCACGGCGGGGCGACGCACACGCTGGCGGCGTATGGCCGCGACCGCCTGCACCGTGAAATCTCCCGCAGCCAGGGCGTGCTCTCACAGGAAACGCACTACGACACCGCGGGGCGCATCACGCAGCGCACGGTGCTGGACGCCCGCCGGGAGCTGGTGTTCGAGCGCCGCTACCGCTGGGACCGTACCGACCAGATAGTCCAGCAGATACACACCGACGCGACACCGACAACTCCCGGTGAAAAATACAGCCAGTACCTGTGGGGCTACGACGCCGCGGGGCAGGTGACAAAGGCCGTCGAGCCGCAGAAAGAAGAACGCTTCTTCTGGGACCCGGCGGGCAACCGCACCGAGGAGCAACGCAACCCGGTATGGCACAACCTGCTGCTGCGTCTCGACGGGCTGAAGCTCGATTATGACGGGTTCGGGCGGCTCACGCGCCGTCAGGATAAAAACGGCGTGGTGCAGCATTTCACGTATGACGATGAGCAGCGGGTAAAAGAAATCCGCTTTGAGGGGAACAGCGAGTTCCGCAGGGTGGAATACCGCTACGACCCGCTGGGGCGACGCACGCACAAGATTCTGTGGCGCTACGGTGAGAAAGAACCGGAAACCATCCGCTTCGACTGGCAGGGACTGCAACTGGCGGGTGAACAGAGCGACCGCGAGCCGGACCACTACGTCCAGTACGTCTGTACCGAAGGCAGCTATGAGCCGCTGGCGCGGGTCGACAGCGTCTTCGACGACTGCGAAATTTACTGGTACCACACCGAACTCAACGGCCTGCCGGAGCGGGTGACCGACGCTGACGGCCAGACCGTCTGGCGCGGGCAGTTCAGCACCTGGGGCAAAACGGAGCGCGAACTCAGCGTACCGCAGTGGCAGGTACCGCAGAACCTGCGCTTCCAGGGCCAGTACCTCGACCGCGAAAGCGGGCTCCACTACAACCTGTTCCGCTACTACGACCCGGTCGCCGGGCGTTATACGCAGATGGACCCGATAGGGTTAGCGGGCGGGATTAATACGTATTCCTACGTGGGTGATCCGCTGGTGTGGGTGGATCCGTTGGGGTTGAATGCGTGCAAACCTGATAGCGGTATAGCTAGAGGTGACAATCCTTACCAAACTCGTGTTGATCCGCGTTTTCCAGAAAGGCCTGATCCGGCATATTCTATTGACACTACAACTTTTAATAGCGGAACCCCCACATCAAAAGGTGGCATAAGAAATAACAAAGAATTCTGGCAACAGTGGAGCGAGTTACAACCTGATTCTTTAAGTAAAAACAATCTGTACAGGATTCAGGAGTTAGGGCTTTCGCCGAAAATCGACGATACTTGGATAAAAGTATTCCCCGAGCATGTCAACTATAAGGGTGATACACTGATTCATCATCATGTGGATTTTGGTCCCTATGCTATACCTGTACCTGGCAAGACGCATGTCGGTAGTGGTGGTGTGTGGCATACTAAATAGTAGGAGATGAAATGTTATTAACAATTCCTGAGATTGAAAAAAAATTACATGAGAAGTTCGATCCGTTTCAAGGTGAAATGGATGATTTAATTCTGAAAAAAAGAAGTAGTGCTCTTGCTAACATTACAATACTTGAGACAAAGCTTAATATTAAAATATGCAATGACTTTCTGTCATTTTTAAACACCTACGATCTTGATAACTTTTCTCTCGGGAATGTTGCTTTTGGTTCCGGTGATAATTATATCAACACCTTGATTGAACTAAATGAAGACAATGGTTTTAATCATTGGTGGGTTGGTAACAAAAGGCCTGAAGGCGTTATTTTAATTGCGATTTCTGACCCCTACAGCATTTTATTAAATAATAACGATAATAAGGTTTATGGTATTACTGGGGAATCCTATCAATATCAGGAAAATGAGGTTTCAATAAATTTTGAATTATTTGTAAGAGGGGTCGGCACACTCTTTTTGAAAGAAGGTACTGCTTCAGAGGTTGCATCTGCAGTTGGTGCCGTAAATCTAGATTTTTGGCAGAGTCTGTAAAATTACAACTGCCATCATAAAGTATGGCAGTTATAGATTTTTGATATAAAAACATTTTCAAAGGGTTGTTGTGTTTTTTTATATTGTTTCGTTTTCACTCTTCTTAAGAAAATTAATCTTTCGGCATATTTTTTAATAAAGTTGGTGACAAGAAATTTGTCTAGGCCAAGACGCCGACGGCCACACCGTCTGGCGTGGGTATTTTAGCACCTAGGGCAAAACGGAGCGCGAACTCAGCGTGCCGCAGAACTTACGCTTCCAGGGACAATATCTCGACCGCGACAAATTTGTCGGGAACAAATTTGAATACGCGTAGCGTACCCCGGAGGGGCGAGCCACAGGGATGTGGCGAGTAGTGTAGGCTGCACTACAACCTGTTCCGCTACTACGACCCGGTCGCGGGGCGTTACACCCAGATGGACCCGATTGGGTTAGCGGGCGGGCTGAATACGTATTCCTACGTGGGTGATCCGCTGACGAGCGTTGATCCATGGGGCTTATACATTTGTAAAGCTCCTCCTGGATATAAACGCGGTGATGTTGACCTTCATGGTAACTTATCTCCTAACGGTCACCGTGCTCCGGGCCATGGTAATAATCGTGCAGATGGCTTTATTCAAAGCCATCATCCTATTCAGGATGCATGGGCGCAAAAGTGGATTGAGGGCTATAAACGTAATGATGCCCCTGCTGTATTATTGCAGTCATCTTCAGGTGCGCCTCATGCCGCTATTAGTGCAGCGCAGCGCTCAAGAAGAGCTAAACCTGGCGGATGGAATACAACTTTACGAGACGAATTTAATAAAGGCTTCGAAGAGATGATTAAAGCCGGAGTTCCTGTTGGTCAGGCGAAAAAGGCGTTTAAAGATGCGTATTCATATTTCGATACATTAAGAGAAGCAAATAAAAACAACCCTTACTTTGACATTTAATGATTCTTAAGGAATTGTATGAATAAACATATTGAAAACATTGAAACTGATAGAAAAATCAAGTTTCCTCCGTTATACAAGCAATTCTTGGCAAATGAAATAAAAGATAGTGATACCTATGAAATAAATAGCAAGGATGATGGGACTATATATTTGTATAGCTATATAGACCTTGTGGAAAGGAATGAAACCTATGATATCCAAAGCGTTGAGCCTTTTTATTTTTTGATTGGGCAGGATGGAGATTTAGGTTACTTTATCTATGTCGAAAGTGGTAAGGAAAGCGATGTAATATTTAGCGTGGACCTGGGGGCGTTGGGTAGTTTGGAAATGAATGAAGAGGCTAAGGACATATATTCTTTAAGTGCCTAAACTATTTGTTAAAAGCCGAGATTGTTTTAATCTCGGCTCTGTATTAATAAACCTGGCAAGCTATAACGTGGTTGGCTATTAAGTTTGATTTCATGGGTTTATTTTTTAATATCGAAAGTAATTTAAGGTACTTTTTTGGGCTAGAAGTCAGAACCGCCATCTCTGTTGTACATTAGAGCATCAACCTAAAGATATGTGGTCAGGTGGTTAGCGCCGCCGACCCGGCGGGCCACCTCACGCGCCTGCGCTACGACCGTTTCGGTCGCCTGACGACGCTGATTAACCCGAACCGCGAGAGCTGGCGGTTTGAGTATGACGCCACGGGACGGCTGACGGGCCAGCGCGACTACGCGGGCCGGCTGACGGAGTACCGTCACGACGCGCTGGGCCAGGTGACGGAGGTGATTCGCCATCCGCTGCCGGGCAGCGGAGAGGCGCCGCTGGTCACCGCGTTTGAGTATGACGTGCTGGGCCGCCTGACCGCGCGGGAAACCGCCGACCACCGCACCGAGTACCGTCACGACACGCTGTCGCTGGAAATCCGCCGCGCCACCCGCGCCGAGTGGCGCAATGCGCTGCTGGAAGAGCGCGAACCGCACTGGGACGCCGTGCTCATCTTCACCCGCAACGCGGCGGGCGAGCTGGTGAGCGAGGAGAACCACGGCGGGAAATTTGAGTACGGGTACGACGCGCTGGGCAACCTCAGCAGCACGCGGTTCCCGGACGGCCGCGAGCTGGCGGCGCTGCGCTACGGCACCGGGCACCTGCTGGAGATGCAGCTGCGCCACGGCGGGGCGACGCACACGCTGGCGGCCTATGGCCGCGACCGCCTGCACCGGGAAATCTCCCGCAGCCAGGGCGTGCTCTCGCAGGAAACGCACTACGACACCGCCGGGCGTATCACGCAGCGCACGGTGCTGGACGCCCGCGACGCCGGGCGAAAAATACAGCCAGTACCTGTGGGGCTACGACGCGGCGGGGAAGGTGACGAAAGCCGTCGAGCCGCAGAGGGAAGAGCGCTTCTTCTGGGACGCAGCAGGCAACCGCACGGAAGAGCACCGCAACCCGGTGTGGCACAACCTGCTGCTGCGGCTCGACGGGCTGAAGCTGGACTACGACGGGGTCGGGCGGCTCACGCGCCGTCAGGATAAAAACGGCGTGGTGCAGCATTTTGCCTATGACGATGAGCAGCGGGTAAAAGAAATCCGCTTTGAGGGGAACAGCGAGTTCCGCAGGGTGGAATACCGCTACGACCCGCTGGGGCGCAGGACGCATAAGATTCTGTGGCGTTACGCTGAGAAAGACCCGGAAACCATCCGCTTCGACTGGCAGGGACTGCAACTGGCGGGCGAACAGAGCGACCGCGAGCCGGACCACTACGTTCAGTACGTTTACACCGAGGGAAGCTACGAGCCGCTGGCGCGCATCGACAGCGTCTTCGACGACTGCGAGATTTACTGGTACCACACCGAACTCAACGGCCTGCCGGAGCGGGTAACGGACGCCGACGGCCAGACCGTCTGGCGCGGGCAGTTCAGTACGTGGGGCAAAACGGAGCGCGAGCTCAGCGTACCGCAGTGGCAGGTGCCGCAGAACCTGCGCTTCCAGGGCCAGTACCTCGACCGCGAGAGCGGCCTGCACTACAACCTGTTCCGCTACTACGACCCGGTCGCGGGGCGTTACACCCAGATGGACCCGATTGGGTTAGCGGGCGGGATGAATACCTACAGCTATGTGGGTGATCCGCTGACGTGGGTGGATCCGTTGGGGTTGAATCAAGGTTGTGGTCTAGCAAAAGGCATTGAGCATGAAAAAACCTTTAATACTTTGAATGAAGCTCGTGACCACGCAAGGAAAATGTCAGGGATCGGAGATGATGCGGTTGACTTTATTCAAGAGATTGGACCTTCAAAAGGTAGAGTTTCAGGACGTATGTCACCTGATGGTAAGCAAGGATGGCGCTTAGATTATGATGACAAAAAAGGCTACCATGTGAATTGGTGGGACCAACGAGGTGGGCCGAAGCGCAAAGACTGGTTATTTGGTGCTAATAAAATTGAGAACGGGACACTTGATGATTACTATTCATTGCTTGAACATTTTCCATAAGGATTGATTTATGAGGTTTATAAATTTAGATTTACTAAAAGAGTGGGTGAATAATGGAGCAATTATCAGTGATATCACTTTCTCCAAAAAATTATCGCAAATACTTAATGAACTACCATGGCTGGCGGGGCACGTGGATTTTAATAAAATTGAAAACGTGACCGCTTCTATAAGTGATCTGTTAAATGATGAAAGTGAACTTTGTTTTGAGAAAATTTGTCAATGGCTTGGTCAATGTAAGATAAATCATAGCGAATATATTGCATTTTGGTACTCTGAGGATCAGCCGTGCGTTGTATGCGAAAGAGAGTTTGCATTAGCGAATATTGATTCTGCTTACTGGGGAGTTCCGGGATGGAATTATATGTTTGGTTGCGCAGTTAAAGAAGGCAAAATTATTGCTGATTATAATGAGATTCTTTGTTATGACTCTGCAGATACTTTGGTGATTTTAAAAAAATAGTTACCTAAAAATATATTGGTGTTTAACTTGCGCAGTTTAATTTTTTTTTGAAATGTAAACACCTTTTTTAATATGATGCAGCCCTACTAGCTGAAGATTCATTAAATTTTCAGCCTGATCGCTACACGAGTTATCTGTTCGATAATGCAGAGGTTGTTGATAATCCTGAAAAAAACAAGTATCGTTTTTTTATATAGTCATTTAATGAATGCAGGTTAATTTTCGAATGATCGACTGACATGCTAAAATTTATTAAAGAAATTCAAAATCGTGCACACGTTATTGAGACGGATGAGAAAGGAATATACGGAAGTGCCAATAAAAATGTACAGCTTTTCCTTAAAGGCGAGAATGACTTTTCGTTCGAATATTATGTAAATCCAAAAGTCGGGTACAGGAAAGTACAACAAGATATCGGTGATGTTTTAGATACAAAGTCAAGTGAAATGGCTTTATTTGCAAGGGATTTCTTTAATGAAAGTACCAAAGAGAATTTCCATGAGCTTATTAACAGTTACTACGTAGAGTTTTTAGCATTACTTGCAGCTAGCCGTAAAGGGACAGAGTTACCTGCGCGATTAGATACAAATTTGGCATCTCTGGGCCTTTTTTCTTCATGTTTTCTTAGTAAGCAAGATCAGGTTATTATTGCCCAGTATTTTAAGTCTTTTTTGGAAAAGCAAATACAACTTGCTGACCAAGAGGACTATATAGCGCATAAAAGGTGTTATGGTGCGCATACATTGTTGCCTTTATATATATGTATGTCTGACTGTGCACAGAATGAGTTCGAAACTTTTAATGAATTTAATCTGCTAGTAGATGGTGAAGATACACCTCTACGTACTGAAATCAAGGAAAACTTTACGGCATTATATTGCAAAGCATATGAAAATTATTTAAGTGATGATGAGGTAATGGTTAAGGATTTATTTCAAAGTTTAGGTGATTTTCATTTAAATAATTGCCGTAGCGACGATGAAGATTTCTATGTATTCGATTCTATCGAATGGCAGTTTATGCCTAGTGAGATGTTGGCTCTTATTAAGGGAAGACATCTTAGCGGCAAAAATATTGATTTTATTAGTCATGAATTGGTCGATAAATTCCTGCCATTTATTTCTTATGGTGAGGAGATTATTACTAAAGAGAATATACTTTTAAAAAAGGAGATATTAAATCGGTTGTAATGTGTCCAGAGGGCATGAAAATGCCCTATATGATTATTAAGTTTAGCTGTTGTTGTCAAAGAATAAATAAAATTCATGATTAGGTAATTATGAAAGTATCACTAACAATTGCTGTTGACGATAGGAAGCTATCTAAAGCTTATAATAAGCTTTATCCAGAACTTAAAATTTTGATGACACAGTTATCTTTATATGAGCCGCAACATCCCATAGGTGAAATGATAACCGTTATAGTAACAGACACAGAGAAAGATGGGTATATTAGGGAAGATAGCAAGGATGGCGCTTATACTTATTTTATGGGTATGGAGCCTGTACATGATGAGGCGCTGCTGAGAACTAAACTTTTTGGTTATCTTAAAAAAGGTATTGAGAACACGCCCTTCACAATACCTGACCATGAAAATTATAAAAAAATACTTTCTCAGTGGGCAAAAGAATATATTTAGCATCTGAGGGTGACCGAGAAAGGTTACCCTACATTTTTAAATGACAAAGAATATGAAGTCATAAAGTAGTGCTTTAAAGAAGTGCTCTTATCAAAGATGAATATCTGGCCCAATTGACCTTCCATTCTAAAGGTGAGCTTATGGAACTTACTGAAAGATATGCTGTATGGTATTCGACTTGCTCAGATTATAACTTGATTCAAGACTATTTTAACAAAGGGGATGGATTATCCAAATTTGAAAAAGATTTTGGCTTAAAAAATCGATTTATAGATTACGATCATGCTGTTTCAATATGGTATGGAAAAGAGCATGGGGAGTTGGGTGAGGTGAGTACTGATAATCCAGCCATTGATGATGGTTTTCAGTTTATTACAGCGCCTGTTGCAGATAAACTTTACTCGTTAGGAGTGGGGGAAATTAGTTATATTTTTGCTATACCTGATCTTGAATATAATAAACCCGATGATAAGGCAAGTGTTATGAAATTCCTGGATAATGTCGTGTCTTCTCAAAATTCCTCCTCATGGCTAGATGATATTTTGAACGATATGTAAAACTGGATATGATCCTATACAAAACTCTATGAGTTCCGCTGAAGTATAATCATAGATGAATAGAGTAGTCACAGTATTTCCATTTTAGGAAAAGTAATGAAAAGAAGTATTTAAAAACTTTCTGGATAAAAACCTTTTAAAAGCAGGTTTTTTTAAATATGACCCTCCTCAGGAGCAACACTATATGGTTGAGTTAGTCGATGCTGAAAAGCACATTGATGAAAACGAATTTATCGAATTTGCAAAGAGCTTTACCGGGCCATTACCAGATTCCTTCAAAGACCATTACTTACGGATTAACGGCGGTTATTTAGGCGAGGAGGATGTTGAGGCGGGCCGGTGGGGAATACCGATCGGTGGTTTTAATCCCGTAAAATATGGCGAGCTCACCATTGAGGAACTCATTACGGATATCGGAACTATTTCTCCTTCTGACAGTGATTATGGCCCCTGGCATGAAAAGGAGTTTGTTCCGTTCGCTTACGATAACGGCGGTAACACCGTTTTCCTGTCACTAAAAGAAAGCGATTACGGCTGCATATATATCTATGCGCAAGATGGGGATGATCTCTTTGAAGTTGCAGATTCTTTTGATGAATTTATAAGCGCGCTATACCGGCGCTGAACGGGGTTAACGGGGTGGCGATGCGCCCCGGGCGAATGCCGACATAGCTGTTTGCGGCGAGTACTACGCGAAGAGGCTTATACTTTTGCGTGCCCCAAAAAAGAGTTTAACCCTTCGCGAGTGCGCCAACGCGTTAAGTTATCGCCTTAATAAGGCTATTCACCTGGTTTTTTTAACACTCATAGCAGGGGTTTTCTGTTATTACTCATATTTTGAAAGCGAACATTCTGTTAACGGCATCTTATAATTTATCAATTAATGCTTATCTTTCACCGTATCGCTTATTTATCCTGATCGTATGCACAGTAAAACGAAATGACAGGCTGAATTTGTCCTGTCCTCATACATAAAAAAATTCAGTAACTTACTGTCTATAAACAACAAATTTCACATAAGGCAGGAAATTGCCGTCAGGTCTTTTAATTGCCTGACGAAACGCGTTATCCTCTGCCGGAAATGAGTTCTGTCTTAACTCAAATACACCCATTAGAAATGTGCGATTTTTATTATGGCGGTCACCCGTGCGGTGTCGTGTTCTCTTTTTTACAGGTAGCAAAGTGTGTTACGCACGAAATAGATAAAGATAAGTTATGAATTTATTCCCCGTTAGTGACAGTAACGTTAGTGAATTAACCTTTGTGGTTTCCCGAGCCTCTGCCAATGCGGATGATAAGGTTCATGCCGTCGCCGCCCGCATCGTCAGAGAAATGGAAACGTCCCTGCCTGAGTTCCGCCTGATCTCCACGGAGATGACGCTCATTGACGGCGAGCCGGCCGTCGATATGTTCTGGCAGTATCTGGAGGACAATGCGACGGTGTATCAGCGCCAGACGGTGATCCTGTTAAACGATCCGCCAGAGGGCAAAAAAATGGTGTGTTATAGCGGCACCTGCGTTGGCGAATTCCTTGAGTCGCATCACCAGCAGTATCAGGAAATCCTGCAAAGCATTAAGTTTCATCGTCAGCAGGCGTCGCGCGTGCAGACGGCAGAGCGGTAAAACAGAGGGAAGCGGGAAGGGCAGAGTGAAAACGCCGCCCCGAAGGAGCGGCGTTATGGCTTAGGCTTTTTTCGCTTCTTCAGCGGCTTTCACGATAACCGCGAAAGCGTCCGCCTTCAGAGAAGCGCCGCCAACCAGCGCACCGTCGATGTCCGGCTGGGTGAACAGCTCTGCCGCGTTGGACGCGTTAACGGAACCGCCGTACTGAATGATAACCTGCTCGGCGATTTTCGCATCGGCTTTGGCAATGTGGTCACGAATGAATTTGTGAACCGCCTGGGCCTGCGCCGGGGTCGCGGATTTGCCGGTACCGATAGCCCAAACCGGTTCGTAAGCAATCACTGCGCCTTCAAAAGCAGCGGCGCCCTGAGTTTTCAGGACGGCGTCAATCTGGCGCGCGCACACTTCTTCAGTTTTACCCGCTTCGTTTTCCGCTTCAGTTTCACCGATGCACAGTACCGGGATCAGACCCTGCTCTTTCAGCACGGCGAATTTCTTCGCGATCAGCTCGTCAGATTCCGCGTGGTAGGTACGACGCTCAGAGTGGCCGATAATGATGTATTTCGCGCCGATATCTTTGAGCATTTCAGCGGAAGTTTCACCAGTGAACGCGCCGGAGAGGTTAACGTCGACGTTCTGGGCGCCAAGAATGATGTGGCTGCCTGCGGCGGCCTGCTTAGCCAGATCCAGATACATCGCCGGCGGGGCGATAGCAACGCCGCAGCCGCTCACGCCAGCCAGTTCTTTACGCAGGTTAGCTACCAGCTCGTTCACCATGTGGCGGCTGCCGTTCAGTTTCCAGTTACCCATCACTAAAGGATGTCGCATTTTCATTCTCCACGCGCTAAGCGAATTAAGGAATATTGCTGCCCCGTGGGCAGCGCGGTCTGTGAAACAGTATAGAGATTCGTCTCTGGAAAGGCTTTGCTTTTTGTCATTTATTGCTCCCTTCCAGCGTTTGCGATAGCGCCAGCTTAATCGGTTCAACAGCGAAGGTCAGCCCTTTTTCGCCGCTGTCCGCTACCACATAGCGTATCGCGCCTTCCGCCTGGCTGAAGTAGCGTTTACCTTTGCCTTCGGTAAGCAGCCGCGTCAGCCGCTGCTGGCTCTGCGCTTTGCCCATTTTGGGCGTAAAGCTCCTGAGCAGTGCCGCCATATACTCCAGCGCTTTCGCCTTCGCGGCCTTTTGCTCCGGCCCCTGAATGGGCAGCCAGGTCATTTGTATGCTTTTGATTTTCAGCGTGCCGCGCTCCAGCGCCGTCGAGGCGTAGAGGTTTTCGTTGATCTTACTGGCCGCGCGCATCAGGTTAACCTTATCGCCTTTCACGTCGATGGCACGGAATTCATTCAGCGGCAGCGTAGGGTTATCGGCGTTAAAGTGCTCGCGAAACTGCGAGATGGAAAGGTCAAACGTGGGCGAGCCGGGCAGGAGATAGGGCGCGGTCGGCGTCAGGGTCTCCGGGTCGGTTTCGGCATCGGCGAAGCGCGCTACCAGCGGCAGCGTCAGAAAAAGAAGATAAAACAGCGGCTTCATGATTCACCTTTCCCGGTTGCGTATCACAGGGATTAAAACGATATCGGGCTGGCTTGTCAAAACCCGTCCGCACCAGGGTAAACTGTGCGCCACGCACACAGTAAGGTTTAGGTTATGACCCTTCAGCAGTGGTTGTTCTCATTTAAAGGCCGTATTGGCCGCCGTGATTTCTGGGCCTGGATGGCGCTCTGGGTGGCGTTGATGATTATTCTTTTCACCCTGACCGGTAACGATTTGCTGAACACGCAAATGGCAGCATTTATGCTGGTCTGCATGTTGTGGCCAACGGCGGCGGTGGTGGTAAAACGCCTCCACGATCGCGGTAAATCGGGCGCCTGGGCGCTCCTGATGATCCTCGCGTGGATGCTGCTCGCCGGGAACTGGGCGGTGCTCGGCGGCATCTGGCAGTGGGCCGTGGGACGCTTTATCCCGACGCTCATTATGGTGATGATGGTGCTGGACCTGGGCGCGTTTCTCGGCACCCAGGGCGAAAATAAATACGGGAAAGAGACCCGCGAGGTGAAGTACCGCTGATTACCAGTAGTGCTCCGCCGTCATATGGCCCGGACGACGGCGCAAATGCTTCGCCATCTGGCGGGTATCTTTCAGCAGTTGCTGAGTGTCGCGCACCATCTGCGGGTTCCCGCACAGCATCACGTGGCTGGTCGCGGTGTCCATCGGCAACCCGACCGCCGCTTCCAGCGCGCCGCTTTCAATCAGCGCCGGCACGCGGCCCGTAAGCGAGCCGGAGACCGTTTCACGACTCACGACGGTCTGTATCCGCAGCTTACCTTCGTAGCGCTGTTGCAGCTCCAGCATCAGCGGCAGATAGCTTAAATCCCGGGCGTAGCGCACCGCGTGGACCAGCACGATGTTTTTGAAACGCTCAAGATCGCTGCCTTCCTGGAGAATCGACAGGTAGGGGCCGATAGCGGTGCCGGTCGCCAGCATCCATAACGTCTCGCACTCGGGGATTTCTTCCAGCACGAAAAAGCCCGCCGCGTCGCTCACCACCATTATTTCATCGCCGGGCTGCATCGCGTGCAGTCGCGGGCTGAGTTTGCCCTCCGGCACCGTCACCAGATAAAACTCCAGATCCGGGTTGCCCGGCGCGTTGACGTAAGAATAGGCGCGCTGCACGCGCTCGCCGTCTATCTCAAGGCCAAGCTTGGTGAATTGTCCGGCGGTGAACGGCGCGACAGGGGCGTGAACAATGAGACTGAAGAGAGAATCGGTCCAGTGCTGAACCCGAACCACTTTACCTGTAACCCAATCCGCCATGTTTCGCTCCTGTGTTAACTGTTGCTTTATCTTCGCCAGAGAAGCGCGCCATTTCCAGCCCGGGCGGGCCGGAAAGCTCATTCAGACAAACTTTCAGAGGATGTGCGTCTGGATCTCCGGATCTTTGCGATCGAGATAGTGAATGGACTGAATGCGACGAATGGTGCGCGATTTGCCGCGAATCAGCAGCGTTTCGGTGGTGGCGATGTTGCCCTTGCGGGTAATGCCGTCCAGCAGGTCGCCTTTGGTGATGCCGGTCGCTGAGAAAATCACGTTATCGTTGCGCGCCATGTCGTCAAGTTTCAGCACGTTGCCCGCCCCGATGCCCATCGCCTGGCAGCGCGCCAGTTCCTGCTCGCCGATGCGACGGTTTTCCGGCGTGTCGCCCTTTACCACGTGGCGCGCCAGCAGACGGCCCTGCATGTCGCCATCCAGCGCGCGGATCACGGCGGCGGAGACCACGCCCTCCGGGGCGCCGCCGATGCCATACAGCACGTCCACTTCGCTGTCCGGCATACAGGTCAGGATAGATGCCGCCACGTCGCCGTCAGGAATGGCGAAGACGCGCACGCCAAGCTGCTGCATCTGCGCGATGACGCTATCGTGACGCGGTTTAGCGAGAATAGTGACGGTGAGCTCGTGAAGGGGTTTATTGAGCGCGACGGCGATGTTTGCGAGGTTCTGCTCAAGCGGCAGATTAAGATCGATAACGCCTTTCGCGCCGGGGCCGACGATGAGCTTTTCCATATACATATCGGGCGCGTTCAGGAAGCTGCCTTTATCGCCCACGGCCAGCACCGCCAGCGCGTTGGCCTGGCCCATCGCCGTCATGCGCGTACCTTCGATAGGATCTACGGCAATATCTACGGCGTCGCCGGTGCCGGTGCCGACCTTCTCGCCGATGTAGAGCATCGGCGCTTCATCGATTTCCCCTTCGCCAATCACAATCTGCCCGTCGATATCGACTTTATTGAGCATAATGCGCATGGCGTTGACGGCAGCGCCGTCAGCAAGGTTTTTATCGCCGCGTCCCAGCCACTTGTACCCGGCCAGCGCCGCCGCTTCGGTGACGCGTGAAAATTCGATGGCAAGTTCTCGTTTCATGACTCTTTTCCGCAAGATTAACTGCGTCGGAGTGTAGCACAGAGCGGATAGCGGCTGTTACGGACGGGCTGGCCGGTGGGGAAGTCAGAAGCGCTACGCGGCCCTCGCGGCTACTTCTGGAAGGCTTTTTTTAAGCTGATCCTCGACAGTAGCTCGGTCAGGGAAAGTACCATGGTGGAGCGCACCACCTGCTGGTAACGCTGTTTTTGCATCTGGAGCAATTGCGGATCGCTGCTTTCCAGCGCGGGCGGCGCAGGAGGCAGCGCGACGACGCAATGCAGCTCGCCAAACGGGCCGAGGATTTCATCATCGGTAAAGGCGTAGTCGTTGCCGTCGTGATTCAGCTCTTCACGCAGCGCCATCAGCAGTTCGCAATCTTCATACTCGGCGCGGCTGATTACGCCAAGCCCATAAATCAGCTTCAGGCGCACGGAGAGATCGCCCAGCGGGCCGCTGCCGTCGAGCAGCGGCTCAACGGCATATTTGACCGCATAGTCGTCTTTGCGAAACACCTGCAATACCAGAATGTTGACCGCCTCGGTGAGGAGTTCAACGGCGGCGATCAACAGGCTTCTTACGGTTTTGCCAGCATTCAGACGCTCAAGCACACGGTTTTCAAAGGCCTGGGTTTCTTCCATCATTGCCTGCATATCTGACAAGTCATCAGCGGGCGCAGACTCAGCCGCGCCCGTTAGTTATTACGCTTTTGCGTTATACGCGTTTACCGCCTCGGCGACGACGTCGCTGTTCGCGTCCAGACCAGACACCTGCGCCAGCGCGGCCTGCGGGCCTTTATCGGCGATAAGCTGCGCGAGCTCCTGCGCCTGCGGATCGTCTGCGCTGCGGAAGTGCATGGCAGCGGCGATGCCCAGCACCAGATTCTGATGCGGCAGGCCATATTCCAGGGTGCCCAGCAGCGGCTTAATCAGGCGATCGCCCGCGCTCAGTTTGCGCAGCGGCTGACGGCCCACACGCTCCACGTCATCTTTCAGGTACGGGTTTTCAAAGCGGCCAAGGATTTTCTCGATGTAAGCGGCATGCTTCGCGTCGTCAAAGCCGTAGCGTTTAATAAGTACCGCGCCGCTCTCTTCCATCGCGCCACGTACCACCAGACGAATTTTCTCATCCAGAATGGCGTCGCGAATGGTCTGATGACCGGCCAGTTTTCCGAGGTAGGCGGTTATAGCATGCCCGGTGTTCAGGGTGAAGAGCTTGCGCTCAACAAAAGCCATCAGGTTGTCGGTGAGTTCCATACCGGCGATGGCCGGCAGCTCGCCCTTAAACTGGGTTTTATCGACAATCCATTCGCTGAACGTTTCAACGGTCACTTCAAGCGGATCGTTCGCGGCGGATTCCGACGGCGGCACGATACGGTCAACAGCGGAATCCACGAAGCCGATGTGGCTTTCCACCCACGCTTTGTCGTCTTGCGCCAGCGCGTTAAAAACGTGCGTTTTCAGCTGGCTGGTGCCGCGCACCATGTTTTCGCAGGCGATAATATTAAGCGAGCGCGCGTTGCCCTGGGATTTACGCAGCGCCAGCCCTTTGGCAATCGCCGGAGCGATACGCTCCAGCACGACCGGACCAACAGCGGTGGTCACGAGGTCGACCTGCGCGATGAGCGTTACCACGTCGTCGCTGGTGCTGTTGACCGCATCGACGCCGGAGACGGTATCAATCTGCTCCTGTTCGCCCACCACGCGCACCTGGTAGCTGTGGCGCGCGTTCAGCGCATCCAGCACCGTCTGGTTAACGTCGGCGAACGTCAGGCCGATGCCCGCGTCCGCGAGCAGTTTGCCAATAAAGCCACGACCAATATTACCTGCGCCAAAATGTAATGCTTTCATGGGAATACCTTCTTACTTAAAGCGGAAACTGTATCACCCGAGAGGGCGGGGGAAAGGGTGCTGCGTGCGACCTCCCTTTCCCTTGCCCTCTCCCTGTGCGGGAGAGGTAAGGTTGCCCTGGTGGAGCACAAACATCTCAATAACGTCTCAATAGCGAAGAGAGGGACTGTGCCCTCTCTTCCGGCGTTACGCCACGTTTTTACCCGACAGCAGCGCCAGCACTTCGTCCACACTTTCGGTGTGCGCCAGTCGCTCAATCACGCTTTCATCATCCAGCGCGTTGGTCAGGCTGGTGATGACCTGAATGTGTTCGTTGTTGCGCGCGGCGATACCGATAACCAGACGGGCGATATCGTCTTCTTCTTCGCCGAAACGCACACCCTGTGGATACTGACAGAACACGACGCCGGTTTTCAGTACACGGTCTTTCGCTTCAACGGTCCCGTGCGGAACTGCGATGGACTCGCCGAGATACGTCGGGGTGAGTTTTTCACGTTCCAGCATCGCCTCCACATACTCCGGCTGCACGTAGCCGCCTTTTACCAGTTGCTCACCGGCAAAGCGAATCGCGTCTTCTTTATTGCTCGCCTGACGGCCGAGGAAGATGTTTTCCGCACCGAGCTTAAACAGGTGGCTGTCGCTCGTATCGAAGCTGTCCTGCAGGCTGGTGCGCACTTTCTCTTCGTTCTGGGTGTGGCGCTGCGCGGCGACCAGACGCTCGGTCAGGCCCGCATACAGGCCGCTGTCCAGGAAGTTGGTCAGCGAAATATGCTGCGCATGCGGCGCCTGACGCATCGCGCGCTCGGTGAGGTCGCGGTGGGTGATCACCAGATCCACATCGCCCGGCAGGCTGTTGATGGCGCTGTTGGTGACAGAAATCTGGCTTAAGCCCGCATCCTGCACTTTCTTACGCAGCACGCCCGCGCCCATCGCGCTTGAACCCATACCGGCGTCGCAGGCGACGATGATTTTACGCACGTGGCTCAGGTCGTTGCTCAGATCAGCAGCCGGTGCGCCAGCGCCTTTAGACTGCGCTTTCATATCCTGCATACGACGAGTAGCCGCATCGATATCGTCTTCTTCTTTCACTTTGCTGGTTTTCAGCAGGATAGCCGCCACCACGAAGGAGACCGCCATCGCGGCGAAAATCGCCACCAGGTTTGCGAAATACGCGCCTTTTGGCGTCATCGCCAGCACCGCGAGGATAGAACCCGGAGAGGCCGGAGAAACCAGGCCGCCGTTCAGGATGGTCAGGCAGAACACGCCGGTCATACCGCCCAGGATAACGGCGATAATCAGACGCGGGTTCATCAGCACATACGGGAAGTAAATCTCGTGGATACCGCCCAGGAAATGGATGATAGCCGCGCCGCCCGCAGACTGTTTCGCGCTGCCGCGACCAAAGAACATGTACGCCAGCAGGATGCCCATGCCCGGGCCCGGGTTGGCTTCAATCAGGAAGAAGATAGATTTGCCAAGCTCATGCGACTGCTGAATACCCAGCGGCGAGAAAATGCCGTGGTTGATGGCGTTGTTCAGGAACAGGATTTTCGCCGGTTCAACGAAAATCGACGCCAGCGGCAGCATGTCGTGAACCACCATGAAGTTCACGCCAGCGGCCAGCACTTTGGAAAGCACTTCTACCGCCGGGCCAATGCCGAGGAACGCCAGAATCGCGAGGATCATACCGATGATGCCCGCGGAGAAGTTGTTCACCAGCATTTCAAAGCCGGATTTGATTTTGCCGTCGACCGAGGCGTCGAACTTCTTAATGCAGAAGCCGCCCAGCGGGCCTGCGATCATCGCGCCCAGGAACATCGGGATGTCCGCGCCGACGATAACGCCCATAGTGGTAATTGCGCCCACCACGCCGCCGCGCTCACCGCCGATCAGCTTACCGCCGGTATAACCAATCAGCAGCGGCAGCAGATAAGTGATCATCGGGCCAACCAGCTTCGCCAGCGTCTCGTTGGGCCACCATCCTGTAGGAATAAATAACGCGGTGATAATACCCCAGGCGATAAACGCGCCGATGTTAGGCATTACCATATTGCTGAGAAAACGACCAAAGCTTTGCACTTTGATCTTGATATCGGATGACATAGAACACCCCTTCTTATGTTTACGCGCAGGCTTGCGGCCCGAGGTTTATTGTTAACGTGGCGGCAGAGGTAGCCGGACCCATGCTCTGATGACGCGAAATCTGGCACTGAATTGCGATGGTGTCCAGACAGGTGCTTTTAGTGTGATCTCGATCACGTGAAGCTGGGGTTATCGGGGTATGGTTGCGTGATTCAAATCACAAAATCGGCGTGTAAAAAAAAGACAATGCGCAAAATATCGCCGCAACCACCCGATAAATGTGAATAAAATCACATTTTGTTGCGGGGGTTTTGTTATTCATTTGTGATGTAAATCACAAAATATTTCCCAGGAAAAATCCGAACAAAGGCCGTTCATTTTTTATCCATGACACAAAGCATAGCCTGTAAGAAAGTTACAGCAGCCAGATGACAACAAAACCTCGCTTGTACAGCCGTTCCGCCTGTGCGTTTTACCGCGCCGCTGCCCGCCTTTTTCGCGTATCCTGACCCATACTTACCCTTCCGTTGGCGTTAACGTAAAAGGACCCGGTCATGAAACTTGTCGGTAGTTACACCAGCCCGTTTGTGCGCAAAATCTCCGTGATGCTGCTCGAAAAAGGCATCACGTTTGAATTCATCAATGAGCAGCCGTATGCCGAAGAAAACGGCATGGCGCAGTACAACCCGCTCGGGAAAGTGCCGGCGCTGGTGACTGACGAGGGCGAGACCTGGTTTGATTCGCCGATCATCGCGCAGTATATCGAGCTGCTGGATGCCCCACCGGCGCTGCTGCCTCAGGCGCCGCTCGCGGCGCTGAAAGTGCGTCAGCTGGAGGCGCTGGCGGATGGCGTGATGGACGCGGCGCTGGTATCGGTGCGCGAACAGGCGCGTCCGGCGGCGCAGCAGTCGGAAAACGAGCTGTTGCGCCAGCGCGAGAAAATCAACCGCAGCCTGGATGCGCTGGAAGGCTATGTCGCCGACGGTACGCTGAAGGCTGATGAACTGACGCTCGCCACCATCGCTGTCGGCTGCGCCATCGGTTATCTTAACTTCCGCCGCGTGGCGCCGGGCTGGTGTGCGCAGCGCCCGCATCTGGTGAAGCTGGTGGAGGCGCTGTTTGCCCGCGAAAGCTTCGCGCGCACCGAACCGCCGACCGCCTGAGCCGCCGCGTACAAAGGGCGGCGAAACCGCCCTTTGTTGCGCTTGCTGCAAGCGGGGACTGAACTGCCGCACGATTCCTGCTAAATTATCGCCACGTTTTATCCAGGTTTATGCACGCCATGACGACCGATTCCCGTCTGCTTTACAGCCAGCTTCCCGCTACCGACCGCCTGCTGCGCGACCCCGCATTCCAGCCGCTGCTGGATACCTACGGCCATACGCGCGTGGTCAACACCCTTCGCGCGATGCAGGACGAGGCGCGCACGGTTATTCGCGAGCATCAGGCGCTGCCGGCGTGGTGCGACGGCTGGCCCACGGAGGCCGCAGCCCGGCTGCGACGCGCCGCGCAGAGCGCGCTGCGCCCGGTCTTTAACCTCACCGGGACGGTGCTTCACACCAATCTTGGCCGCGCGTTACAGGCGGAAGAGGCGGTGGAGGCGGTCGCCCGCGCCATGCGCTCGCCCGTGACGCTGGAGTATGACGCTGATGGCGGCGAGCGCGGTCACCGCGACCGCGCGCTGGCGGATCTGCTCTGCGAGCTGACCGGCGCGGAAGACGCCTGCATCGTGAATAACAACGCGGCGGCGGTGTTGCTGATGCTGGCGGCGCTGGGCGCGGGCAAAGAGGTTATCGTCTCGCGCGGCGAGCTGGTGGAAATCGGCGGCGCGTTTCGCATTCCGGATGTGATGCGCCAGGCAGGCTGCCAGCTGGTGGAAGTGGGCACCACCAACCGCACGCACCTGAAAGATTATCTTGAGGCCGTCAACGAGCAGACCGCGCTGCTGATGAAAGTCCACACCAGCAATTATCAGATTGAAGGCTTTACCAAAGCGGTGGAGGCGGGCGAGCTGGCGCAGGCGTCGACGGTTCCGGTGATTGTCGATCTCGGCAGCGGTTCGCTGGTGGATCTCAGCCTGTATGGCCTGCCGAAAGAGCCGATGCCTCAGGAGGCGCTCGCCGCCGGGGCGAGTCTGGTGAGTTTTTCCGGTGATAAACTGCCGGGCGGGCCGCAGGCGGGGATTATCGTCGGCAGGAAAGCGCTGATCGCCGCGCTGCAAAAGCACCCGCTTAAGCGCGCTCTGCGCGCCGATAAAATGACGCTGGCGGCGCTCGACGCCACGCTGCGTCTTTATCTGCACCCGGAAAAACTCGCGCAACGCCTGCCGACGCTGCGGCTACTGACGCGTCAGGCGGATGACATCAGCGCGCAGGCGCAGCGCCTGCGACCGGCGCTCGACGCCCGCTATGGCGACGAATTTCTGGTTGAGGTGATGCCCTGCCTGTCGCAGATAGGCAGCGGCTCGCTGCCGGTAGACCGGCTACCCAGCGCCGCGCTGACGTTCACCCCGCGCGACGGGCGCGGCAGTCGTCTTGAGGCGCTGGCGGCCCGCTGGCGTCGACTGCCCGTGCCGGTAATCGGCCGGGTGGGCGAGGGGCGCTTATGGCTCGATTTACGCTGTCTTGAAGATGAAGCAGGAGTGATGGAGATGTTGTTGCAATGATTATCGCCACCGCCGGTCACGTGGACCACGGCAAAACGACGCTGCTTGAAGCGCTGACCGGCATCAACGCCGACCGTCTGCCGGAAGAGAAAAAACGCGGCATGACTATCGATCTCGGCTACGCCTACTGGCCGCAACCGGACGGGCGCGTTATCGGTTTTATCGATGTGCCGGGCCATGAAAAGTTTCTCGGCAATATGCTGGCGGGCGTCGGCGGCATCGATCACGCGCTGCTGGTTGTGGCGTGCGACGATGGCGTGATGGCGCAGACCTGCGAGCATCTCGCTATTCTGCAACTGACCGGCCAGCCGACGCTCACCGTGGCGCTGACCAAAGCCGACCGGGTGGATGAGGCCCGCGTGGGGCAGGTGCGGGAAGAGGTACAAGCGACGCTGCGGGCGTCTGGCTGGCACGACGCCTGCCTGTTTGTGACGGCGGCGACCGCAGGCGCAGGCGTGGACGCGCTGCGCGACCATCTGCGCCAGTTACCGGAGCGCGCGCACCCTGGCGGACAGCGTTTTCGCCTGGCGGTCGATCGCGCGTTTACCGTTAAAGGGGCGGGGCTGGTGGTGACTGGCACCGCGCTTTCCGGCGAAGTGAATGTCGGCGATACGCTGTATCTGACCGGCGCGAATACGCCGATGCGCGTACGCGGCCTGCATGCGCAGAATCAGCCGACGGAGCGCGCGTTTGCCGGGCAGCGCATCGCGCTCAACATCAGCGGCGACGCGCAAAAAGCCGATATACGGCGTGGGGACTGGCTGCTGACTGACGCGCCGCCGCAGACCGTGGAGCGAGCCATTGTCACGCTCGACCGTCACGCGCCGCTCCAGCAGTGGCAGCCGCTGCATATTCACCATGCCGCGAGCCACGTCACCGGGCGCGTCTCGCTGCTGGCAGATGATCTGGCGGAGCTGGTGCTCGACATGCCGCTGTACCTTGCCGACAACGATCGGCTGGTGCTGCGCGATATCAGCGCGCGGCAGACGCTGGCGGGCGCGCGGGTTGTCACGCTGGAAACGCCGCGCCGCGGCAAACGCCAGCCAGAATTTCTCGCGTTCCTGGGGCAGCTTGCGGGCGCGCAGAGCGACGCCGACGCGTTGCGGCTTCACGCCGCGCGCGGCGCGGTGGCGCTTGCGACATTCGGCTGGGCGCGCCAGCTGTCCGCCCCTGCGCTCGATACGCTGGCAGGCGGCGCGGATTATCTCCAGGCGAGCGGCTATCTGCTGAGCGGCGAACTGGCCTCACGCTGGCAGGAGAAGCTGCTTGCGACGCTCGCCCGCTACCATGACACCCACGGCGAAGAGCCCGGCCCTGGCCGCGAACGCTTGCGGCGTATGGCGCTCCCTTCCGAGCCGGAGCCGCTGGTACTGGCGCTGACAGAGAGAATGCGCCGCGACGGGCAGATAGCAAGCCGTGAAGGCTGGCTCCATCTGCCGGGCCATAAGGCGGGCTTTAGCGAGGCGCAACAGGCGCTGTGGGCGAAAATCCACGGCCTGTTTGGCGATGAACCCTGGTGGGTGCGCGACCTGGCGCGCGAAGCGGGTGAAGAGGAGCAGGCGATGCGCCAGCTATTGCGGCTCGCCGCCCAGCAGGGCTTTATCACCGCGATCGTGAAAGATCGCTACTACCGTCACGATCGCATCGTGGCGTTCGCCGATCTGATCCGCACGCTCGATCGCGAAAAAGGCGCGACCGTCGCCGCCGATTTTCGCGACAGCCTGAACGTGGGCCGTAAACTGGCAATTCAGATTCTGGAATATTTCGACCGCATCGGCTTTACGCGTCGTCGCGGTAATGAACATCTCCTGCGCGACAGCGCGCTGTTTAATTCCACGTTATAACACGGGAAATATCGCGAATTTTGGGGAATATATATTGGATAAATATATATTCCTCTTCTTTTAATTATCGCCTGAATAATCATTACTGGTTTCGGTAACTGTTTTATTTTATGGTGCTTTTTATCTGCTAATTGCCGTTTATTCACGGCGTCTCGCTTTTTTCACATGGCTATGCGGTGTATTTTCTCAGACTCATTTCATTCATTAAGGATAATGAGTATGACGGCGTCTGTGTTTTATATTCCCTCAGTTAATATGATTGGCATGAACAGTCTCGACGAGGCTTTAAAAGCCGCCAGCGAATATGGCTATCGCAATGCGCTGGTAGTGACGGACGGTATGTTGTCGGCGCTTGGTATGGCGGGCCAGTTGAAAGAGATGCTGGCGCAGAAAGGCATTCACAGCGTGATTTTCGACGGCACGCACCCGAATCCGACCACCGAGAACGTTGAAGCCGGTTTAACTCTGCTACGCGCCCACCGCTGCGACTGCGTTATTTCACTTGGCGGCGGCTCGCCGCACGACTGCGCGAAAGGCATCGCGCTGGTGGCCACTAACGGCGGCGATATCCGCGATTACGAAGGCGTCGACCGCTCCCGCAAACCGCAACTGCCGATGATTGCCATCAATACCACGGCGGGTACGGCGTCTGAGATGACGCGCTTTTGCATCATCACCGATCCGGAGCGGCACGTGAAAATGGCGATTGTCGATAAGCACGTGACGCCGGTAATGTCAGTCAACGATCCAGCGCTGATGATGGGCATGCCGAAATCGCTCACCGCCGCGACGGGCATGGATGCGCTGACCCACGCGATTGAAGCCTATGTCTCTACTGCCGCCACGCCGATTACCGACGCCTGCGCGCTGAAAGCCATCACCATGATTGCCCAATCGCTGCCGCAGGCGGTGGAAGAGGGCGATAATGTCGAGGCGCGCGAAGCGATGGCCTGGGCGCAGTTTATGGCCGGTATGGCGTTTAACAACGCGTCGCTGGGGTATGTGCATGCGATGGCGCATCAGCTGGGCGGCTTTTACGATCTGCCGCATGGGGTGTGCAACGCGGTGCTGTTGCCGCATGTGCAGCGTTTTAACAGCCGCGTGGCGGCCCACCGGTTGCGCGACTGCGCGGCGGCGATGGGCATCGACGTGCGCCGCCTGAGCGACGCCGAAGGGGCCAACGCCTGCGTCGCCGCCATTTGTCAGCTGGCCCGTCAGGTAAATATTCCCGCCGGCTTGCGGGAGCTGAAAGTGCGCGAGGAGGATATCGCGCAGCTGGCGCATAACGCGCTCAAAGACGCCTGCGGGTTAACCAATCCGGTTCAGGCGAGCCACGCGGAGATCATGGCGATTTACCGCGCGGCGATGTAATGCTCATGCCCCGCTGCGGCGGGGCTACGATTTCTGTTTCGCCAGCCACACCGCGCCGAGGCGTCCAGCCTGGTTGCCGAGCTGGCAGGGCTGAATCGGCACCTGGAGCGCATCCCAGAAGTTGTATTTTTCAAGGCTGCGCCCGAGCATCGGATAGAGATCTTTTTGCTGACTGATACCGCCGCCAATCAGCACCACCTGCGGATCATAGAGCGACACCACGCTGTAGACGCCGCGCGCCAGATAATCGACCCAGCGCTCCACCACCTCTCGCAGATGCACATCGTTACCCATGCGCTCAAAAATCTCTTTGCCGTGCAGCGGCGCGTCGGAAGGCAGCGCAAGCGCCTGACGGCTCGCCTCCACCAGCCCGCGCGCCGAGGCGATCTGGTGCATGTTTTCGCCGTTATCGCCCACCGGGATCACGCCGAACTCGCCTGCGCGAAAGTGCGCGCCGCGCAGCAGCTCGCGATTCAGAATAAGACCGCCGCCGATGCCGGTGCCGATGGTCATGCAGATAAACGAGTCGTAACGCTGGCCCGCCCCGCGCCACATCTCGCCGAGCGCCGCGCAGTTCGCGTCGTTTTCCACCGTGACCGGCAGCGACGTCAGTTCGCCGAAGAGCTCCAGCAGATTACAGTCGTCGAGAAAATCGAGCGCGCCCGCTTTCGGCACATGGCCGGTGCCGGGGTTGATATAGCCGGGAAAACTGACGCCGATGCCCGCAATCTCCTCCTGCTGCTGATAATGCTCAACCACATTGCGCCAGGCGTTTTTAAAGGCTTCGGGATCGTAGTGGGTGTCATATTCGTCGCTGGAAAGTTCTTCGCCCTCTTCGGTTATCAGGCCGTGTTTGATATGGGTGCCGCCTACGTCAAAGCCAATAAATTTACGCATGGGTTTTCCTTGTATGACCAACCGGGTTCCATCTTTGAGTATGGCGCACCTGACAAAACGCAACGTAAAGGAAGGTAATGGACCGCAATTTCTGGTGAATATCGCGCGCGCCGCGATTGTGGTTAAGTAACGGCGGATGTGAACAGAGGCGGACGTGTGGATATTTCAGGTTTCGTGCTGGCGATTGCGCCGGTGGCGCTCTCTCCCGGCGCCAGTTTTACGCTTGCGATGAACAATGTGATTCACCGGGGGCTTGCCGGCGTGTTCAGCGTTATCACCGGGACGATGGTCGGGATCTACATTCACGCCTCGCTGGTGGGGCTTGGCGTGACGCAATTGCTGGTACGCTACCCGCCGGCGATGAAAGCGTTACAGCTGGCGGGCACGCTCTGTCTGCTCTGGCTGGCGCTGCGGCTTATCGTCAGCGGCATTCAGGCCTGGCGCCGCCCTCAGCGCAGCGTGGAGATCCGCGGCGCGGGCATGAAAGAGGCGCTGTTCGCGAACCTGTTTAACATCAAGGCCATCCTGCTCTGGCTGACCGTGGTGCCTGCCTTTGCCGGCCCGGCCTTTGCGCATTATCTGGTGCTCGCCAGCGTGCATGTCGCCATGATGGCGACCTGGCTGCTGATGTGCGCCGGGGCTATCATCTTCACCGCCCGCCGCTTTTCGGTGCGCTGGCTGAAAGTCGTCGTCGATACCGGCGGCGGCGCGTTTCTGCTGGCGCTGACGCTCTCGTCCGCGCTCGCGCTGTTGAAATAAGCGGGGCCATGCCCCGCCTGCGTTACGGGCGCTCGTCAACCCAGACGCGCATCTCGCCCTCTCCCCGGTTGGCCCAGCTGAACCACGGAATAAACGTGAGTGTCTGCGGCGTGGCTTCTGTCGGCGCGCGATCATAGTGCCAGAGCGGCTGCGATTCTGGCTCTGCGCTCGCCTGACGCCAGCCTTCGGCCTGAATCAACACCTGCCTGGCGAAAATGCCTTTTCCCGGCATTTCACGAAAGGCGGCCGTGGCGGGCAGGCGCAGGTTATGCAGTTCGCTGCCGTTGTCAGCCTCTTCCAGGCAGTAGATCAATGGCCCACGCTGAACCGCCACTTTGCCCGCGACGTGGCGCGCCAGCGGATTGCCGTAAACGCGTCGCACGGGCATCGGCAGCGTCAGCGTCAGGGTGTCGCCCTCCTGCCAGGCGCGACGCAGCCAGAGATAGCCTTTACGCGTGTCGCCTTCGCAAGGGCTGCCATTCAGCATAACGCGCGGCGCGTCGCACCAGTCCGGCAGGCGAAGCGCCAGGGTGTGCTCTACCGGCTGCGGTGAATCGATATGGATCTGCACTTCTTCATGCCACGGAAAATCGCCGCTGACGCGCAGGCGCAGCGTGCCCTCACCCACTGGCAGCTCGACGCGGTTGCCAATATAGAGGTTGATAAACAGCGCGTCCTCCCGCGCGGTGTAGAGATAATGGCCGAGCGACGTCAGCAGGCGCGCAATGTTCGGCGGACAGCAGGCGCAGCCGAACCAGCGCTGGCGCACCGGTTTGACGTGGTCGTAGATATGGTTGAATTTGAGCGTTTTCGGATGCACTTCCAGTGGATTGACGTAAAAGAAGTGTTTGCCGTCCAGCGCCATGCCGCCCAGTACGGTGTTATAGAGCGCGCGCTCCATGACGTCTGCGTACTGGCTGTCGCCTTCCATCTCCAGCATCCGGCGCGCAAACATCATCAGGCCAATCGAGGCGCAGCTTTCCGCATACACCGTGTCGTTGGGCAGGTCGTAGTCGGAGCTGAACGCTTCTCCGCTGCTCTGCGCGCCGATACCGCCGGTGATATAGAGCTGACGGCGCGCCATGTTCTCCCACAGCCGCAAACAGGCCTGACGTTTTTCTTCATCGCCGCTCAGGCGCGCCAGATGGGCGACGCCCGCCATCAGGTAGACGAAACGCACCGCGTGGCCCACCGCGCGATCCTGCTCCGTCAGCGGCTGATGCGCCTGACTGTAGGCTTTGTCCTGCACCATCCAGGCCGGGCCGTAGGTGTTCCAGTATGAGGTACGGCCGCGCTTTTCATATTCGATATCGTAAAAGTGCGGCTGCGTCCCGCGCTGCTCGATAAAGTAGCGCGCCAGTGCCTGATAGCGCGGCTCCTGCGTGGCGTCGTACAGGCGCATCAGGGCCAGCTCTATCTCCGGATGTCCCGGATAACCGTGGAGCTGGTTTTCGCCTGGCCCAAACACGTCGCTGATATGGTCCGCCAGACGACACACCACGTCCAGCAGGCGGCGCTTGCCGGTGGCCTGCCAGAAGGCGACGCCTGCTTCAATCATATGGCCCGCGCAATAGAGTTCATGGCATTCGGCAAGGTTTGTCCAGCGCTCGCCGGGCGCCTTCACGGTGAAATAGGTATTCAGATAGCCGTCATCGCACTGCGCCGCGGCAATCAGCGCAATCACCTCATCCGCCGTTTTTTCCAGTTCCGCGTCCGGCTTCTGGCACAGCGACCAGGCGACCGCTTCCAGCCATTTCGCCACGTCGCTGTCCTGAAAGACCATGCCGTAGAACTCGCCGTGATCAAGGCCCGCGGCGAGGCGGAAGTTGGCGATGGCATGGCTCGGCTCCGCCTCGGGTAGCCTGTCGTTCAGCGCATCCCACTGATAAGGAATGACCACATCGCGCACCAGTTGCTGATACTGGCCGAGAAAAGGGTCGGTGATTTTCAGGTGATGCAGATCCATTTCCCGCACGTCTGGCTGAGTCATTACGTTCTCCTTCAGGACTGTTGCACGTGGCGCTGACGCAAATCGCCGGAAATGCGCGCCATGAGCGGATTATTGAGTTTGCACCAGCGAATCGAGATCGCCAGCAACAGGTGGAACAGGGCAGGCAGGAGGCTCTCCATCGCGGTCATCCCCTGGAGCGAGGCCGCAGTCTGGTTGCCTGCGCCGGGCTGGTAGGCCACCAGAATAAACACCAGGCTGATAATGCCGGCGCTGGATGCCCAGGCGAGCTTGATGAAAAAGAGGTTAAAAGCGAAATTCATCCCGGAGGAGCGCACGCCGGTTTTCCATTCGCCATAGTCGTCGGCAAACGCCATCAGGGCGAAGTGCAGCGGCAGCGTAAAGCCAAGAAGGATGCCATTGCCGAGGATCACGCCAAGCCACAGGCTCTGATGCGCCGGGCCTGCGGGCAGCAGCCACATCATCGCCGCCAGCGCCGCCAGGATAAGATTGGTGTAGAAATAGAGCCTAACGGTGTCGAAACGGCGCGAAAGTGGGCTGATTATCATGGCGCCCAGAATGGCGGCGAACGTCACCATAGTAAAAAACAGCGAGGTATACGCGGTGCTGCCCTGGAGCACATACGTGATGAAATACATATAGCCGCCGCCGCGAATGTTAAACACGTTAATCAGCAGAAATGACATCACCAGCATCAGCAGTAGTTGATCATTATTACGCAGCCCGGCCAGATGCTCGCGCAGCGTAAATTTGCCCATCAACGCCAGCGATACGCGTTCGCGTACCCAAAAAAAGCAGCACAGGAACATCACCACGGCCAGGCCGCAGAGTACGCCTACCCCGAGCTGCCAGCCACGGGCAACATTGCCGTCGCCCAGCGCTTTCACCAGCCACGGCAGCCCCACCGAGACCAGAAACCCTGCCACGCCGCACAGCACAAAACGCCACGACTGGCAGGCCAGCACTTCGTGGTGGCGCGTGGTCATGGTGTTGATGAGCGCGCAGTACGGCACGTTAATCGCGGTATACCCGACAGAAAGCAGCAGATAAGTGCCGAACGCCCAGGCGATTTTGACGCCCATGCCCGCCTCCGGCACCGTGAACGTCAGCACGCCGATAATGCCGATGGGCAACGCTACCCATAGCTGCCACGGGCGGAAGCGGCCCCAGCGGCTCTGGGTGCGGTCGGCGATGACACCCATTACCGGGTCGGAAACCGCATCAAAAATGCGCAGGGCGATGAACAGCGTCCCCACCAGCGCGGGCGTCAGGCCGAAGACGTCGGTGTAAAAGAAGGTTAAAAAATTCATGATCAGGCAGGTGATAATCGTGCCGCCCGCATCACCTAATCCGTAGCCGATTTTTTCCCGGAGCGACAGCTTATCGTTAATGGCCGTGACGGAAATATCCGCTGTCGTAGCAGAGGTAGCATTCATGAGTAACGCCTCGCGTTATCGGGTGAGTTATGCCAGAAATAAAACCGCGTCATTTGCTGGGTTAGCGTGTCACTGGCCAGTAACGTTATTTATTCTGCACGCGATACGCGGGGTAACAAGGCAACGAGAAAGTATAAAAAAGGGACGATTCCGACCTGGGTGCAAATTTGTGAGGCAGATCCCTCCGTGCGCAAAAAAATCAGGCCGCAGGCCGCTTGCCGCTAAAATCAGGAAGCAGATACTGTCGTCGGTGGGTTCTATATGTTTGATATTTTGTTAAATATTCCGGTGAGGGTACAAAACGGCGGACGGTTTATCTCCCGCGGCGTCGGCCAGCATCCGGCGCGCAGGCTCGACTCATGGGAAATTATCTTTGTCGAAAAAGGGACGCTTACGATCCGCGAAGAAGAGACGGTATTTGAGGTCAATGCCGGAGAAAGTTTACTGTTATGGCCGGGCAGAAAGCATCAGGGCGTCGGTATTTTCCCGCCCGAGTTGAAATTTTACTGGCTGCATTTTGAGTATCATCCTACGGCTGAAAATAACCCTGGATGCGATTTATCTTTATTGTCGATTCCCCAACACTGCCGGGCGCGCGAGCCGCAACACATTATTTCACTGTTCCGCCAGTTTCTGAATGAACAGGAGAATATCGCGCGCACGCTGGCGCTGGAAATGATCCTGCTGCTGATACTCCAGCAATTGGGCGTCGGCGCGGGCGATGCCCAGCCTGCCGAGGGCAATGGCGCAGCGCTCGCCTGGAAGGCGCAGCAGCTTATCCGTACGCAGTATCATCTGCCGCTCTCTACCTCGACGCTCGCCGCCAGCCTGCACTGTAACGCTGACTATCTGGGCCGCGTCTATCGTCAGACATTTCATCTGACCATTACCGCGGCGCTGCAGCGTCAACGTGTAATCGCTGCGGAAAAACGGTTGATTAACGATTCTCTGTCGCTGTGCGAGGTGGCGAAAAGCTGCGGCTTCCCGGACGTCGGGTATTTCCGTCGGGTCTTTCGCCGCCACCACGGCCTCACGCCCGCCGCGTGGAAAAAACGCTACTGCAAAGAGCATATCAATTCCGACTAAATATTTGTCCCGATGATGTCACAGTAAAAATCATTCCAGAAGGCGGCCCGCAGAAGGGAAATTCCCCTTGTGCAAACGTTGCCGCGCATGTTTCGACACGCCAGCGTGTTGCGTTAATGGTACGCCGTTGACGTACTTTTCTGTGGGGCTAACACCGTTCAGTGGCGTAGGCGATATGCTCTTTATTGAAACGGAAATCTTTACCCGGGCCGTTACAAACCCTTCTTAATGATCCGGGGCCTGCGCGTGCGTTGCCGCGCGCCATCGCCAGAGGCCCACAGCGCGTGATTTCAGCCCTGGCTTCGGAACGCTTAATCGTGATGTTGTTTCAGGGAGAAGTGAAGTAGCCCGCCCTGAAAGCGCGGGCTACAGGCAAGTTACTCGCCTTCGCCGGGGAACAGGAACGGGTTGATGGAGCTTCGGGCGAAGCCTTCTTGCTCCATGCGGGCGTCAAGCACCAGCGAGGCCAGGTCATCCGCTACCGCTTCGACGTTCGGGTCTTTTTCCTGGTAGAGAATTTTCAGGTAAGTGCCGCAGTCGCCGCAGCTTTCGGCTTTGATCGACGCCTGCTCGCTCTCCAGTGACCAGTAGTGCAGATCGCGGGTCTGCTCGCAGTTGCTGCACTTGATGCGCACCACGTGCCATTCCGTTTCGCACAGATTGCAGTGCAGGTAGCGCAGCCCCTGGCTTGAGCCGATATGCACCATGCTTGAAACCGGCATGCTGCCGCAGACCGGGCAGAACTGCCGCGCTTCGCCATATTCCGCACGGGCTTTGCCGGGAATGAGGCTTGCCATCTGCGCCCAGTAGAGCGAGAGCGCGGCCCAGATAAACGGCGCTTTATCGCTGCTTACCGCGCTGAAGTCAGCGCTGAACAGCGCGCTTGCCATCGCTTCCAGCTCCTGCGCGGAGGCTTTTTCGAGATTCTCGATAACCGCCAGCGCCGGGCCGCTCATCTCCGGCTTCAGCTCGGCAATCAGCGACTGCAACAGCTTCTGCCAGTGCGCATCGCGCGGCAGCACGTGAATATCCAGCGGGGGTTTGCCCTGTTCCGCCGCTGCTTTAATGCGGGCCGTTAAATCCATCTCCAGCGGGTGGTCATACAGCACCACTTCCTGGGCATGTGCGATCAGCGCGGCAAAACGCAGGTAATCGCCCAGAGGGTTGTTTTCAGCCAGCTCGCGCAGACGGGCGGCGCGGCGGTTATACAGGTTTTTCAGTCTGGGGAACAATAACGGCGGAATCACTTCCGCCGTGCGTTTATCGCTCTTCTCCAGCTGGTCTTGCGGGATGATGCGAATACTCATTCAGTCGATTTTTCCTGTTTCTCGCGCACTTCGCGATACCAGCGCGGGTGATGTTTCTTCGCCCAGGTTTTGGTAACCCAGCCTTCCACCATGGCGGTAATGGTGCCTTTGACCCACAGGGCCGCGTAAATATGCACCATGATAACCACAATCAAGGCCACCGCGGCAAATGAATGCGCCAGCAGCGCCAGGCGAATCACCGGGATGGGGAACATCGGCGCGAACCACGGACGCCAGATAACCACGCCGCTTGCCAGCAGCAGCAGCAGCAGCAGGATGGCCGCCCAGAAGACGCACTTCTGACCGAAATTATAGCGCCCGGTATCGCCCACTTCCTCGTTCATGGCGATTTTGTGGATATTTTTCGCCCACAGAATATCGTCACGGTTAATGAGGTTGTGGTGCCAGTAACGCAGGAACATCAGCATGAACGAGGCGAACATCACCACCCCAACGAAGGGGTGGAGGATGCGCGCCAGCTGCGGCGTGCCGAGAATGTTCATCAGCCAGTTGAAGGAGGGGAAAAAGAACCCCAGCCCGCTCACCGCCGCCAGCACGAAGGCGAAGGCGGTGATCCAGTGGTTGATTCGCTCTGGCGCGCTGTAGCGCACGATGGTGTCACGTCTTTTCATTTACGCACCTCATCATCGTCATGGTGCAGGTTTTCATCATCTTCCTCGGCGCGGTTCGGACCGATACCGACGTAGTGGAAGACGCTGGCTGCGAAGGTCGCCGCGAAGCCGATGGCCGCGAGCGGTTTCCAGATGCCTTTCCAGAACTTAACGGCTTCACTGATTTCCGGGTTCTCCGGCAGACCGTGATACAGATTCGGCTTGTCGTTGTGGTGCAGCACATACATTACGTGCGTACCGCCAACGCCTGCCGGATCGTACAGGCCCGCGTTTTCGTAACCACGGGTTTTCAGCTCCGCCACGCGCTCGCCGGCCAGCTGTTTCATATCCTCTTTGGAGCCAAAGTGGATAGCGCCGGTCGGGCAGGTTTTCACGCATGCCGGCTCCTGGCCCACGGTCACGCGATCCACGCACAGGGTGCATTTGTAGACGCGGTTATCTTCCGGGTTCAGGCGCGGTACGTCGAACGGACAGCCTGCGATGCAGTAGCCGCAGCCGATGCACTGTTCAGACTGAAAATCGACGATGCCGTTAGCATACTGAATGATAGCCCCTTCCGACGGACACGCCTTGAGGCAGCCCGGATCGGCGCAGTGCATACAGCCATCCTTGCGGATAAGCCATTCCAGTTTGTCGTTCTGCTCGACTTCCGAGAAGCGCATCACGGTCCATGACTTGGCAGTCAAATCCGCCGGGTTGTCATACACCCCGACGTTATGACCGACCTCGTCACGCAGATCGTTCCACTCCGAGCACGCCACCTGACAGGCTTTACAGCCGATACAGGTGGTCACGTCGATAAGCTTCGCCACTTCCTGCTGGTGGTCCCGCGCCTGAGGCGCGGGCGTGAAACCGTTAGTCGCGGAACGACGGATAATGTCTTGAGATTGATAAGCCATAAGTCGTCTCCGTTACACCTTTTCCACGTTCACCAGGAACGCCTTAAATTCCGGCGTCTGTGTGTTGGCGTCGCCCACAAACGGCGTCAGCGTGTTGGCGATAAAGCCTTTCTTCGCGACGCCTTCGTACCCCCAGTGGATCGGAATGCCGATGGTATCTACCTGCTTGCCGTCCACGTTAAGCGTGCGAATACGCTTGGTCACCACCGCCTTGGCTTTGATATAGCCGCGGTTGGAGGAGACTTTCACGGTGTCGCCCTGCGCGATGCCAAGCTTGCCGGCGAGTTTCTCGCCAATCTCCACAAACTGCTCCGGCTGCGCGATGGCGTTCAACAGCGCATGCTTGGTCCAGTAGTGGAAATGCTCGGTCAGACGGTAGGTCGTACCGACATACGGGAATTTATCGGCTTTGCCCATCGCTTCCAGATCGCCTTTGAACACGCGCGCCGCCGGGTTAGACACCACGTTCGGGTGCAGCGGGTTGGTGCCAATCGGCGTCTCGAACGGCTCGTAGTGTTCCGGGAACGGGCCTTCGGCCATTTTATCGATGGCGAACAGGCGGCCCATGCCTTCCGGCTGCATGATAAACGGACCGACATCACTGCCCGGAGGCGCGGTGCTGTAATCCGGAATATCGGCGCCGACCCACTTGCCGTTGGCGTAAGACAGCAGCTGACGTTTCGGGTCCCACGGTTTGCCCTGCGGGTCCGCGGAGGCGCGGTTATACAGGATGCGGCGGTTAAGCGGCCATGCCCATGCCCAGCCCAGCGTATTGCCAAGGCCCGACGGGTCGGCGTTGTCGCGACGCGCCATCTGGTTGCCGTCCGGCGTCCAGCTCCCCGCGAAGATCCAGCAACCGCTCGACGTCGTGCCGTCATCACGCAGGTGCGCGAAGGTGCCAAGCTGATCGCCTTTTTTCGCCAGAACCTTGCCGGTAACCGGGTCAATGATGTCCTCAAGCGCTTTACCGTTGCTCTCCATGGCCACTTCTTCCGGCGACGGGTTTTCCGGCGTCGAATAGTTCCAGGTCATATTGAGCACCTGTTCCGGACAGGCGCCGCCCTCTGCGGCATACATCTTGCGAAGGCGCAGGAAAATACCGGCCAGGATTTCGCCGTCGTTCAGCGCTTCGCCCGGCGCGTCCTGACCTTTCCAGTGCCATTGCAGCCAGCGGCCAGAGTTAACGATAGAGCCGTTCTCTTCAGCAAAGCAGGTGGAAGGCAGGCGGAACACTTCGGTCTGAATGCTCGCGGTATCGACATCGTTCTGCTCGCCGTGGTTCTGCCAGAACGTGGCCGTTTCGGTGTTGAGCGGATCGATAGTCACCAGGAATTTCAGCTTAGAAAGCGAGGCGACCACTTTGTTTTTGTTCGGGAACGAGGCGACCGGGTTAAAGCCCTGGCAGATATAGCCGTTGACCTTGCCCTGATGCATCATCTCGAAATATTGCAGGACGTCGTAGCCTTTGTCCCACTTCGGCAGCCAGTCGAAGCCCCAGCTATTCTCGGCCGTCGCTTTATCGCCATAGAAGGCTTTCATCAGCGAGACGAAGAATTTCGGGTAGTTGCCCCAGTAGTTCACCTGGCCTTCCAGCAGCGGTTTCGGCGTGTTGGCGGTCAGGTAAGTCTGCAGATCGGCTTGTTTTTCGCTTGGCAGCGTCATGTAGCCTGTCAGGCTCTGGGTCAGCAGGCCGAGGTCGGTCAGGCCCTGAATGTTGGAGTGTCCACGCAGCGCATTCACGCCGCCGCCCGCCATGCCCATGTTGCCCAGCAGCAGCTGGATCATAGCCATAGTACGGATGTTCTGGGCACCAACGGAGTGCTGCGTCCAGCCGAGCGCATACAGGAACGACGCGGTTTTGTCGTGCACGCTGGTTTCGGCGATGTATTCGCAGACTTTCAGGAAGTCGGCTTTCGGCGTACCGCAGATATTTTCCACCACATCCGGCGTATAGCGGGAGACGTGCGTTTTCAGCAGGTTCCAGACGCAGCGCGGATGAGAAAGCGTGGTATCGCGTTTGGCGAAGCCTTTTTCGTCCAGCTCATAGTGCCAGCTGGTTTTGTCATATTTGCGTTTTTGCGCGTCGTAGCCGGTGAACAGGCCGTCATCGAAACCGTAATCCTCACGCACGATCAGGCTGGCGTTGGTGTAAGCCTCGACATATTCGCGGTTAAACTTGTTGTTGTTCAGCAGGTACAGCAGTACGCCTGACAGGAAGGCGATGTCAGTACCGGAGCGGATAGGCGTATAGAAATCGGCCACCGACGCCGTGCGCGTAAAGCGCGGGTCAATTACGATAAGCTTCGCGCCATTGTGGATCTTGGCTTCCATCGCCCAGCGGAAACCCACCGGGTGCGCTTCTGCCGCGTTCCCACCCATCACAACGATGAGGTTGGCGTTCTTCATATCAACCCAGTGGTTGGTCATCGCACCGCGACCAAATGTTGGAGCAAGACTTGCTACCGTTGGTCCGTGTCAGACACGCGCCTGGTTATCCACGGCTAACATGCCGAGGGCGCGGGTAAATTTCTGGGTTAAATAGCCGGTTTCGTTACTTGACGCGGAGGCGCACAGCATACCGGTGGAGAGCCAGCGGTTAACGGTGGTGCCTTCAGCATTTTGCGCGATGAAGTTAGCGTCGCGGTCTTCTTTCATCAGTCTGGCGATGCGATCGAACGCGTCTTCCCAGCTGATACGCTGCCATTTGTCGGAGCCTGGCGCGCGGTATTCCGGGTACTTAAGACGGGATTCAGAATGGATAAAATCCACCAGACCTGCGCCTTTCGGGCAAAGCGCCCCGCGGTTTACCGGATGATCCGGATCCCCTTCGATGTGGAAAATCGTGGATTTTGCGTTTTTCGCGCCGTCGCCGAGGCTATACATCAAAAGCCCACAGCCAACGGAGCAGTACGTACAGGTATTACGGGTTTCGCGGGTGCGCAGCAGTTTATATTGCCGTGTTTCCGCCAGCGCGACGCTGGGGGCAAATCCCAGTGCGGCTGCCGTGGTGCCTGCCATACCGCCAGCGCAGATCTTAAAGAACTGCCTTCTGCTGACCTGCATGGATTGCTCCTTGTTCAGACATTGTCACAAAGTAAGTCGTATGGTTTTTCTTTTGCGGATGCCGCCGCATCGGTTCACAATCGTAATTCCCTTCTTAACGAGGAGGGATTAGGCGCAACAGAATACCACAATGTTGCTGAGGCTGTTTCAGACGGTTAATAAAAAGTGAATAAGAACCATCCAGAACTGTTGCAAAACGTGACCGACGTCACCGCCGCTCGTTCCCTTCCGCTCTGGAAAAGAGAGAATCTCACCACCACACAGCCGGACTGGCTGGCGGAAGAAGTGCCGGTAGCGCTGGTCTACAACGGTATATCCCACGTCGTGATGATGGCGTCTCCCAAAGATTTGGAAATCTTCGCCCTTGGATTTTCTTTATCGGAAGGAATTGTCGAATCTTCACACGAAATTTACGGCATGGATATTATCCATGGGTGTAATGGTATCGAAATTCAGGTGGAACTTTCCAGCCGTCGCTTTATGGGGCTTAAAGAGCGGCGGCGCAATCTGGCCGGGCGTACCGGCTGCGGCGTCTGCGGTGTGGAACAGCTGAACGATATCGTGCGGCCTCTGGTGCCGCTGCCGTTCACGCAAACTTTCGCGCTTGATAATCTCGACGGCGCGCTGCGCGCGCTTGCGAGCGTTCAGCCCGTTGGCGAGCTGACAGGCTGCACCCACGCCGCCGCCTGGCTCACGCCGCAGGGCGAGATCGCCGGCGGGCATGAAGATGTCGGGCGTCACGTCGCGCTCGATAAACTGCTGGGCCGCCGCGCGCGCGAAGGCTGGCAGCAGGGCGCGGTATTGGTTTCAAGCCGCGCCAGCTATGAAATGGTGCAGAAAGCCGCCACCTGCGGCGTGGAGATCCTCTTTGCGGTCTCTGCCGCCACCACGCTTGCGGTAGAGGTCGCCGCGCGCTGTAACCTGACGCTGGTGGGCTTCTCGCGCCCCGGCCGCGCCACGGTGTATACGCATCCGCAGCGCCTGATGATGGGGAATGCAAACGGGCAATAATTGTTCAGTTTTTCTGACAAACAATGGCAAATCCTTCCGCTTTTGGTTTGCGGTGTGCAGGGCTAGTATTACACACATCGAAGGCAATGCGCCTTCTCACTTAAAACAGACCTGAAGGAATATTGCCATGAAAACTATCAAATCTTTTGTTGCAGTTATGACCCTTGCTACCGCTTTCGGCGCGTTCGCTGGCCAGTCCGTCACCGCGACCGACACCACGCTCTCCGGCGCTGAAGCCAAAATCGCCGCGCAGGCGGAGCAGCTCGGTGCGACGTACACCATCACCGAAGCGTTCACCGGCAACCAGGTCCATATGACCGCCGAACTGAACAAATAATCAAGAAGTTGTCGAAAGAGCGCCTGCGGGCGCTTTTTTTATGGCATGCCCGCCAGGCGCAGCAGCGCCGTCACCACTGCCGCGGCGACGATCACCGCAATTAAAGGCGCTTTACGCCAGGCCAGGAAGACTGCGAACGCCACGCCCAGTACTCTCGCCATCCCCGCAACGCTTTCACCTTCATAAAAGGTGGCCGCCAGCGCCACAGCAAATAACAGCGTCGTCGCCGCGTCAGAGAGCAGCGCCTGCGCGCGTTCGCTCAGCGCGAGCTTATTGCCAAGCTTCGCCCCGCCAAAGCGCATCAGATACGTGCCGACGGAAAGCACGGCGATACCGGAAAGCGTCATCATGGTGCTCGCCATTATTTCCTCCTCATGAGTAAACCGGCCAGAGAGAGCAGCACCGGCAGCCCTACCGGGGCGAACGGCACGGCGGCGAGCGAGAGCGCCGCGCCGCTGCCCGCGCGGATAAGCGTGGTCTTATTCTTCAGGGCGGGCAGCACCAGCGCCAGCAGGATTGCCGGGAAAACCGCATCAAGGCCGATAGTTTCCGGCGCGGGCAGCAGCGCGCCCATCGCCACGCCGATAATCACGCCGAGCGGCCAGCATAGCGCCACGCCAAGCCCGCACAGCCAGTAGGCGGCTTTGCGCGTCTCGGGCGTCGCCTGCGATAAACCGAACACCACGCTTTCGTCATTCATAATGTGCGAGCCGAGCAGCCGCATCGCGCCTTTACCGACCAGATCCCGCACCGTGATGCCAAACGGCAGATGGCGGGCGTTAACCAGCAAACCCGCCGCCGCCGCGGCAAGCGGGCTGCCGCCGCTTGCCACAATGCCGATAAAAATAAATTCTGACGCGCCCGCCAGCACAGAGACCGACAGCAGCAGCGGCACCCACAGCGCGAAACCGTACGCCATCGCCAGCGTGCCGTAAGAAATGCCGACCACGCCGACCGCCAGACAGACCAGCGCAATAGCCTTTATAATGTCGCCTTTCAGGCAGGCGAAACGTTGCATCACCATACTTTTTCACCCATAACGAACGAATGACCATTATAATGAACACACCGCTGCCAATTTTCAACGCGAACGTTCGTTCATTTTAACGAACGATGGAGCCATACATGACACAGCCAATCAGCGTGATCGCTAAAAGCCTGGTGCGCGAACGCACGCGCGCCGGGTTATCGCTGGCCGAAGTGGCCCGCCGCGCCGGGATCGCTAAATCCACGCTTTCCCAGCTTGAGGCTGGCAACGGCAACCCGAGCCTGGAGACGCTCTGGGCGCTTTGCGTGGCGCTGGATATTCCTTTTGCGCGCCTGATGGAGCCGCAGGTTAACAAAACGCAAGTGATCCGCCGGGGCGAAGGGCCAAAAGTTGTGGCGGAGCTTGCTAATTATCAGGCGATTTTGCTGGCCACCTGTCCGCCGGGCGCGCGGCGCGATATCTACCTGCTGCTGACCCAGCCGGAAGGCGAACGGTTCTCGCAGCCGCACCCGACGGGCTCAGTAGAACACATCATCGTGACCCAGGGGCGCGCGCTGGTGGGGCTTGCGGAATCACCGGAAGAGCTCAACGCCGGGGATTACATCTGTTATCCCGCCGATCAGACGCATATTTTCCGCGCGCTGGAGCCGGATACGCAGGCAATTCTGGTGGCGGAACAAAATTAGGCCCTGAAGAATTTGTGGAAATGGGCGAAACCCCGGTTACACTCTTATGCACTTTGCAATCAGGCACCTAACGTATGTCGCTTAAAGCTATCGCCGCACAACTTGGCCTCTCCGTAACGACCGTCAGCCGCGCGCTGAATGGCTATGACGATGTTTCTCAGGAAACCCGCGCGCGGGTAGAGGCTGAGGCGCAGCGGCGAGGCTATCGTCCCAACACCTTCGCCCGCCGCCTGAAGATGGGTAAAATCGACGCCGTCGGGCTGGTGTTCCCGGTGCATCCGGTGCCGCTTAATAACAGCGTTTTTATGGAAATGGTCGGCGAAATCAGCCGCGAACTGGCGCAGCATGAAGTCGATTTGCTGCTGATTGCCGATGACGATCTCGCCGACAGCCATAGCTATATGCGGCTGGTGCAAAGCCGCCGCGTGGATGCCCTGATCGTGGCGCATACGCTCGATAATGACCCGCGACTGCAGCAGTTGCAGGCCCTGAACTTTCCTTTTCTGGCGCTCGGGCGCAGCCAGCTGCCGCAGCCTTACGCCTGGTTCGATTTCGACAACTACGCCGGTACGCATCAGGCCACCGAGCGGTTAATCGGGCTCGGCCACCGGCGCATCGCGATGCTTGGCGAAAACAACAGCCAGGCGTTTATCACCCAGCGCCGGGAAGGCTGGCGCGACGCGCTACGCGCCCATCAGCTTGATGAAAGCGGGCTGCGGATGCTGCCGCCCACCCGCCGCGCAGGCTATAAGGCGGTGCTTGAACTGATGGCGCAACCCACGCCGCCTTCGGCCATCGTGACCGACTGCAACTCGCTGGGCGATGGCGCGGCGATGGCGCTCCAGACGCTTGACCGGCTGCACGGCGTGCGCGCCGTCTCGCTGGTGGTGTATGACGGCCTGCCGCCCGACAGCATTGTGGAGACCGACGTGGCGGCTGTTATCCAGTCCACCCGCGAAGGCGTAGGCCGCCAGATTGCCGATATGGTGCAGCGTCTCATTGCCGGCGAGCCTGTGGCGCAGTTACAGGTGCTCTGGCAACCCGATTTTCTGCCTGGCGCCACCCTGCATGCCGCGCCCTGAATCGGGGCGAATTCCTCAGTAAATTTCCGCCCGGATCACACATCCGAAACGTTTTGGTTGGCATCCGAAACGTTTCGGATCAACAGTAAAAGCATTCCCGCAACCGGAGATGCTTTTATGGAAACCCACATTCATCGTCTTACCAGCCCCGTTACCGACGTTATTATCAAAACGCAGCCGTTCGCTGAAATTGTCTACTGGGGGCCGCATCTTGCCCACTTTTCGCCGCAGGATTGCGCCAGCCTGCTACGCCCGGTCGCCAATGGACGACTGGACGTCGATTCGCCAGTCACCCTGATGGCGGAAAACGGCCACGGGCTGTTCGGCGCGCCGGGGCTGGAAGGGCACCGCAACGGCCTTGACGCCTCGCCGCTGTTCACGACCTGTAACGTGACGCAGGACGGGCAGACCCTGACCCTCGTCAGCGAAGACGCCACCGCCGGGCTGCGGCTTGAGAGCGAGCTGGCGCTTAGCGACAGCGGCGTGCTGAAGGTGCGCCACGGGCTGACGAATCTGCGCGCCGGCGCCTGGCAGGTAGACCGTTTCGCCGTCACGCTGCCGGTGGCGGAGCGGGCAGGCGAAGTGATGGCGTTTCATGGCCGCTGGACACGCGAATTTCAGCCGCATCGTGTGGCCTTAAGCCATGACGGCTTCGTGCTGGAAAACCGTCGCGGGCGAACGTCGCACGAGCATTTCCCAGCGCTTATCGCAGGGACGGCGGGTTTTGGCGAGCAGCACGGCGACGTCTGGGGCGTGCATCTTGGCTGGAGCGGCAACCATCGGCTGAAGTGCGAGGCGAAAACGGATGGACGCCGCTACCTGCAGGCCGAGGCGCTCTACCTGCCGGGCGAAATAGCGTTACAGGAAGGCGAAACGCTCCACACGCCCTGGCTCTATGCCAGCCACTCCACGCGCGGCCTCAACGGCATGAGCCAGCAGTTCCACCGCTTCCTGCGTGATGAGGTCATCCGTTTTCCCGGCAACAAGCCGCGGCCGGTGCATCTCAACACCTGGGAGGGGATCTACTTCGACCATAAGCCGGAATACATCATGCAGATGGCAAGCCAGGCGGCCGCGCTTGGCGTGGAGCGTTTTATCATCGACGACGGCTGGTTTAAAGGCCGCAATGACGACCACGCGGCGCTCGGCGACTGGTATCTGGATGAGCAGAAATACCCGGACGGCCTGATGCCGGTTATCAATCACGTGAAAGCGCTCGGCATGGAATTCGGCATCTGGGTGGAGCCGGAGATGATCAACCCTGATTCCGATCTCTACCGCGCGCATCCGGACTGGGTGCTGGCGCTGCCGGGCTACCCGAAAACGACCGGCCGCCACCAGTGGGTGCTCAACCTGAATATTCCCGAGGCGTTCGATTACCTGCTGGAGCGCATGAGCTGGCTGCTCGGCGAACACCCGGTGGATTACGTGAAATGGGACATGAACCGCGAGCTGGTGCAGCCAGGGCACGCAGGCCGGGCGGCGGCGGACGCCCAGACGCGCCAGTTCTACCGCCTGCTGGACCGGCTGCGCGAGCGCTTCCCGCACGTTGAATTTGAATCCTGCGCCTCCGGCGGCGGGCGTATCGACTATGAAGTGCTGACGCGCACGCACCGCTTCTGGGCCTCCGACAACAACGACGCGCTGGAGCGCAATACCATTCAGCGCGGCATGAGCTACTTCTTCCCGCCGGAAGTCATGGGCGCGCACATTGGCAACCCGCGCTGCCACGCCACGTTCCGCCAGCACAGTATTGAATTTCGCGGCCTGACGGCGCTGTTCGGCCATATGGGGCTGGAGCTGGATCCGGTTGCCGCCGGTGCCGACGAGGCGGCGGGCTATCGGCGCTACGCCGCGCTTTACAAGCAGTGGCGCGGGCTGATCCACACCGGAAATCTGTGGCGGGTGCCGATGCCGGACGCCGCCACGCAGGTGCAGGGCGTGGTAAGCCAGGACAGCGCACAGGGGCTGTTTCTGGTCAGCCAGCTGGCGATGCCGGATTACACGCTGCCGGGCGCGCTGCGCGTGCCGGGGCTGGATCCGCAGGCGCGCTACCAGGTGCGGCTGGTGGATCATCCGAATATTCAGCTCACCGGCGCGGGCGGCCACACCATGCGTCAGTTGCCGGGCTGGATGAACGAGCCTTTGAGCGCGACGGGGGAGTGGCTGGCGCAGGCCGGTCTGCAACTGCCGGTGCTGGACCCGGAAACCGCCATATTGATTGCTTTTGAACGCGTGTGATGGTGGAGGCGCCGCGCGTGCGGCGCCGTAATGGTGTGCCCTGCGAGGATACGATAATGACAACAACCGCCTGTACCTACAAAAATAACGCTAACTTCTGGATTTTCGGTCTCTTTTTCTTTTTCTATTTCTTCATTATGGCCACCTGCTTTCCGTTTCTGCCTATCTGGCTGTCGGACGTCATTGGCCTGAATAAAACCGATACCGGCATTGTTTTCTCCTGCATGTCGCTGTTTGCTATCGCGTTCCAGCCGGTGCTGGGCGTGATTTCTGACAAGCTGGGGCTAAAAAAACATCTGCTGTGGATTATCACCACTTCGCTGGTGCTGTTCGCACCGTTTTTCCTGTGGGTCTTTGGGCCTCTGCTGAAGGTCAATATCTGGCTCGGCGCGCTGGCGGGCGGGCTGTATATCGGCTTCTGCTTCTCGTCCGGCTCAGGGGCTATCGAGGCGTATATTGAGCGCGTGAGTCGCAGCAGCGCGTTTGAGTACGGCAAAGCGCGTATGTTCGGCTGCCTCGGCTGGGGGCTGTGCGCCTCGACGGCGGGAATGCTCTTTAACGTGAACCCGGCGATGGTGTTCTGGATGGGCTCCGGCGCGGCGCTGGTGTTGATGGGGCTTCTGGTGATCGCCCGCCCGCGGGCCAACCCGACGGCGCAGGTGATGAACGCGCTCGGCGCGAACCAGCCGCAGGTGACCGCGAAGATGGCGCTGGGCCTGTTTCGCCTGCCGAAGCTGTGGATGTTTATCCTCTATGTGGTGGGCGTGGCCTGTGTTTATGACGTTTTCGACCAGCAGTTCGCGACGTTCTTTAAATCGTTCTTCCCGACGCCGCAGGCAGGCACCCAGGCGTTCGGCTTCGCCACCACCGCAGGCGAGCTGTGCAACGCCATTATCATGTTCTGCTCGCCGTGGATAATTAACCGCATCGGCGCGAAAAACACGCTGTTGATTGCCGGCGCGATTATGGCGACGCGCATTATCGGCTCGGCGTTTGCGACATCGGTGTATGAAGTGATCGCGTTGAAGATGCTGCATGCCCTGGAAGTGCCGTTCCTGCTGGTGGGCGCGTTTAAATACATCACCGGCGTGTTCGACACGCGGCTCTCGGCGACCATCTACCTGATTGGTTTTCAGTTCGCCAAGCAGATGGCGGCGATTTTCCTCTCCGCCTTCGCCGGCAATATGTATGACCGCATCGGTTTTCAGGATACCTACCTGATCCTCGGCGGCATCGTGTTAGGGATAACCGTGGTCTCCGCGTTTACGCTCTCCAGCCACCGGCCTGGCGTGGCTTTGAAAGAGACGGTGAAAGCGTGAGGCAAGCAGCGGATGAATAACGGCGGGCGCGCTGCGCTTACCCGCCTTACATGGATGAGGCAGAACAGGGCGGGTAAGCGTCAGCGCGCCCGCCATCTCAACACTCTTCCATTCACACAACCCCTTTAATCCAGGTAAAACACCGCTTTTAACTCACGGCTTACCGGGCTGTTGTCCGGGTTGCTCGGCATAATGTCGCGCATATGCCGCCACCAGCGCTGGCACACCTCGGTTTGCGCCACGGCGTTCCAGCGCGCCTCACTTTCGATTTCTACGGTGGCAAACAGCAGGTGGCGCTCAGCGTCAAGATAAATGGCGTAATGGTGCGCGCCGTGCTGTTTAAGCACCGCCTCCAGTTCCGGCCAGATCGGCGAATGGCGGCGTTCATATTCTTTGTGGGCGTCAGGGTTTACCTGCATCACAAACGCTTTGCGGATCATAACGCCTCCAGATAGAGTTCGCGGACCTCATCGCGCGAGGCGGTGCGCGGGTTACACGGCGCGCACGGGTCGGCGAGCGCTTTATCCAGCCAGCCTTCGATATCCGCTTTGGTCACGCCAAGCTGGCGGAAACCGGAAGGAATACCGACGCGGGCCGACAGCGCGCGAATGGCGTTGATGGCTTCATGGCTCGCCTGTTCGTCGCTCATGCCGCGGGTATCGACGCCCATCGCCTGCGCCACGCGGGCGAACCGCTTCACGGCGTGCGGGCGGTTAAAGTTTTCAATCACCGGCAGCAGAATGGCATTACAGACGCCGTGAGGCAGGTTATGCGTCGCGCCTGGCTGATGGGCCAGCGCGTGCACCAGCCCCAGGCCTGCGCTGTTAAAGGCCATACCCGCCAGATACTGACCGCACGCCATCTGTTCGCGCGCCTCAAGATCATGGCCATCTTCCACCGCTTTTGGCAGCCACTGGTGAATCAGGCGAATCGCCTCCAGCGCGTTGGCGTCGGTCAGCGGATGCGCGCCGACCGAGACAAACGCCTCCACCGCGTGCGTCAGCGCGTCCATGCCGGTCGCGGCGGTGACGGCGGGCGGAATATCGAGCATCACGCTCGCGTCATCCACGGCGATATCCGGGATCAGGTTCGGGTCGATAATCACTTCTTTTACGCGCCGCGCTTCGTCGGTGATCACCGCGTTGCTGGTCATCTCGGCGGCAGTGCCTGCGGTGGTGTTGATGGCGACCAGCGGCACGCCGGGGTTTTTGACTTTGCCGACGCCGGAGTAATCGGTAGAGGCGCCAGGGTTGGCGGTAAGAATTTTAATGGCTTTGGCGGTATCTATTGGGCTGCCGCCGCCGAAGGCTATCAGATAGTCGCACTGCGCGCGCCGCCAGGCCGCGTAGCCTTTTTGCACCAGCGCCTCGGTAGGGTTGGGGAAAACCTCGTCAAACAGTTCATAAGAGAGCTGATGCGCGTCGAGCGCGGCAAAGAGGCTCTCCAGCAGGCCGAGTTTCACCAGTTGCCCGTCGGTGACAATCAGCGCCTTGCCCCAGCGCTTGTTCGCCACCAGCTTCACCATGTCATCGATAGCGCCCGCGCCGTGCAGGCTGATTTTGGGAAGGGCTAACATAAAGCTCATGATAATTCTCCTTAACGTTGATATTGGGAAATCTTCCTCTCACCCTGGCGGCTGGCGCTTCGTTGACTGCGCTACATTTTCTGCGGTTTTCGCGCCATCAGGCGGCGGGTCATAATCGGCAGCGAAATCACGGCAATCAGCATCAGGCCGACGATAATCGACATCACGATGCCCGGCACGTTGAGCAGGCTGAGCCCGAACGTCACTAGCCCCATCAGGAATGCGGCGATAATTACGCCGCCCATGCTGCCCGAGCCGCCCAGAATGCTGACGCCGCCCAGCACCGCCATCGTCACCACGCTCAGCTCCCAGCCGAGCGCGATAGTCGGACGCGTACTGCCAAGCCGTGAAGTCAGCAGCACGGCGGCCAGCCCGGCCATCAGCCCCACCACGGCGAACAGGATCAGGTTGTGGCGCTTCACATTGATGCCCGAAAACCAGGCGCCGGTGGGGTTATTGCCGATGGCGTAAGTGCGGCGGCCAAAGTTGGTTTTATGCAGCACGAACCAGAACACGGCGGCGAGCGCAAGGAACAGCGCGAACTCAAACGACAGCGCGCCCCAGACGTAGCCCTGCCCGAACCAGGCGAAACTTTCCGGGTACTGGTTCAGCGCCTGGTCGCCCAGCAGAATGTAGGTCACGCCGCGATAGAGGCTCATGGTGCCGATGGTGATAACAATCGACGACAGGTTAAAGCGCGTCACCAGCACGCCGTTAAACACCCCGCACAGCAGCCCCACGCCAAGCCCGACGCCGACCAGCAGCGGCGTGTCCATGCCCGCCTGGGCGCAAAAACCCATGAGGGTCGAGCTGAGCGCCATTGTCGACGCCACCGACAGATCGATTTCGCGGGCGATAATCAGCATCGCCATCGGCAGTACGATGATCGCCTTTTCGGTGAAATTGAACGTGGCGTCTGACAGGTTCCAGATATTCAGGAAATAGGGCGACGCCCAGACGTTGGCGATAAACACCAGCAGGGTCACCGCCAGCAGAAACCCCTCCCAGCACAGCAGCCGACGCAGCGGCGACGGCGTAGCGGGCGTCGGGGCGGAAGGTTCAGTAATCAGCGTCTTGCTCATGGTTTCACCGCCTGTTTTTGTCGGGCCAGCGCGACATCGCGCAGGATGAGCCGTCCTTTGCGTTTGTTACCGCGCTCGTTCAGCAGCACCGCCACCACAATGACCACGCCGGAGACGGCCATCTGCCAGAACGGCGAGACGCCGATCACCGGCAGCGCGTTATTGATAACGCCCAGGAACAGCGCGCCGAGCAGGCACCCGGCGACGCGCCCGATCCCGCCCATAGTGCTGATACCGCCGATGACGCACGCGGCGACAATTTGCAGCTCGAAGCCGTTCGCCACGTCGACGTAAGCCACGGCGAAGCGCGAGATCCACAGATAGCCGCAGAACCCGGCGAGCGCGCCGGAAAGACAAAAGCTGATGAACTGCATTTTTCCGGCGTTGATCCCGGTGTAGTACGCCGCCGTGGCGTTGCCGCCTGCGGTATAGAGCGCGCGGCCCGTGCGGCTGTAGCGCAGGAAGTAGCTCACCAGGAGCAGGGCGGCGATAGCGCACCAGCCGAGCAGCGGCAGGCCCAGCACCGGCGTGCGCGGCAGACCGAGGAAATTACCGCTCATCTGGTGCGCGTTCACCCAGGCCCCGTCGGAGAGCAAAAAGATAATGCCGCGGTAGACGCTCATGGTGCCGAGCGTCACCACAATAGCCGGGATGCCGAGCTTCCAGACCAGCAGACCGTTAATCGCGCCCATCAGCAGGCCCAGCAGCGTGGCGAGGATGAGCAGCAGCGCGACGGATATGTCCGGATGATGGGCGTTAATCAGCGCCACGATCATGCCGGTCAGCGCCAGGTTGGCCGCCATCGACAGGTCGATGCCTTTAGTGAGCAGCACCATCATCTGGCCGAGCGCGAGGATTATCAGAATGGCGGTGTCGTTGAAGATCTCCACCAGGTTAGCTGGCGCGAGAAACGACGGCATGCGGCTGCCTGTCATCAGCAGCATTAACGCAATCACCAGCGCGAGCAGCGCTTCGCGATGTTTTAGCAACGTTTTCATTATGCCGCCTCCCGGCCCGCGCCGCTGGCGGCGCTGACGATACTTTCGGCGGTGGCTTTCCCGGCGGCATATTCCGCCACCATCAGCCCTTCGTGCATCACGATGATGCGATCCGCCATGCCCATCACTTCCGGCAGCTCGGACGACACCATAATTACCGCCAGCCCCTGACCCACCAGCTCGGACATAAACTGATGCACCGCAGCTTTGGAGCCGATATCGATGCCCTTGGTCGGTTCATCGAGAATGATGACGTCAGGCCGGGTGGCGAGCCATTTGCCGATGACGACCTTCTGCTGATTGCCGCCGGAGAGTGTCTCAACCGGCTGACGCCAGCTAAACGCCTTCACCTGCAGGCGCTTTGCGTACTCATCGGCAAGCGCCCATTCGCGCTCGTCATGCAGAATGCCGTTCGGGTTGAGACGGCTTAACTGCGGCAGGCTGATGTTCTGGGCGATGGGCAGCGCGATAATCGCGCCCTGTTTCTGACGCTCTTCCGGCACGCAGACAATCCCGGCATCTATAGCGTCTGCGGGCTGGCGGAAGCGCACCGTTTTGCCGTTGAGGATAATCTCACCGGCGGAGGGTTGCGTGACGCCGCACAGCGCCTGCATAAGCTCAGTGCGCCCGGCGCCGACCAGGCCGTAAAAGCCGAGGATTTCGCCTTTACGCAGCGAAAAATGGATATGCGCAAATTCGGTCGGGTGGCAGAGATCGCGCACCTCCAGTACCCTGTCGCCCGGCTCGCAGGCCACTTTCGGGTAGGTCTGCGTAATGGCGCGTCCGACCATCATCGCGACCATGCGCTCTTCGGTGATCTCCGCGATGCTGCCCGCGCTGACGAAGACGCCGTCGCGCAGGATGGTGTAGTGATCCGCCAGCTCGAAAATCTCGTCGAATTTGTGAGAGATAAACAGGATGGCTTTGCCTTCGTACTTAAGGCGCTCGACAATCTGATAAAACTCCAGGATTTCATGCTGAGACAGCGCGGCGGTGGGCTCGTCAAGGATGACGACCTGCGCGTCGAAAGAGAGCGCGCGGGCGATCGCCACCATATGGCGCTGGGCGATGCTCAGGGTTTTCAGCACCGCATGCGGGTCGATGTTGACCTCAAGGCGGTTGAGGATCTCCCGCGCCTGGCGGTGCATGGCGGGCCAGTCGAGGGTTTTGAAAAGCCCTTTGACGAGGTAGTGGCCGGTGAAGATGTTTTCGGTGACGGTGAGTTCGTCAAACAGCACCGTTTCCTGATGAATGGCCGTGATGCCCACCTTATGCGCCGCCTCCGGGTTGGGCAGCGCGATGGGGATGGCTTTATACAAAATCTCGCCGCCATCCGGCTGGTAGATGCCGGTCATCACTTTGACCAGCGTGGATTTGCCCGCGCCGTTTTCACCGATAAGCGCGGTGACACGGCCAGGCCAGAGCTCAAGTTGCACATTTTCCAGCGCACGCACGCCGGGAAAGGTTTTGCAGATCCCCTTGAGCGAAAGCAGAGGGGTGGATGCCGACATGATTAGTCTCCTGGCAGGGTTCCGGGTGTTGTGACGCAGCGGGATGGCGGCGGTTTTAGGGTTACGCTGGCGGGGCGCTTCAGCGTGGCGGGTGCGCTGCGCGTACCCGCCCTGCAAAACAGCCCGTTCAACGTCCCTCTGGCTCACCATCAAAAACGTCTTACTTGCCTGTTTACACTCAGAAAATCTTCGAAAACTTATCAATATTGCTGGCATCGTAGATAAACGGCTCTGCCATTGCGCCGTTGCCGTCGGCATCCAGTTTCACCGTGCCAAGCTTGCCCATGCTCGCTTCGGTTTTGGTGGCGGTGCCTTTGACGAGATCATCCGCCAGATAGGTCGCGGCGTATCCCAGATCGATGGGGTTCCAGATGGCAAAACTTTTGGTCGCGCCCGATTTCACCGCGCCTGCCATTTCAGACGGCAGCCCCAGGCCGGTTACGTAAACCTTGCCGATTTTGCCCTGGTCTTTCACCGCCTGCGCCGCCGCCACAATGCCGACCGACGACGGCGACACAATCACTTTTAAATCCGGGTAGGACTTCAGCAGCCCCACCGCCTCGCGGTAGCTCTTATCCGAGAGATCGTCGCCATACGCCACCGTCACCAGGTTCACCGACGGGTACTTCGGCAGCACCTTTTTCATCTCGGCAATCCAGGTGTTCTGGTTGGTCGAGGTTGGCGTGGCGCTTAAAATCGCCACGTCGCCTTTCTCGACGTTCAGCGCTTTCAGCGCGTCGGCGGCAAGCCGGACGTTGGTGTCGCCAATCAGCGCGTTGTTGGAAGGGTTAAGATGGATCTGGCGGCCCTGTTTCGCGACGCCGGAATCCCAGGAGACAACCTTAATGCCGCGCTGCATTGCCTTTTTCAGCACCGGCACCACGGCGTCCGGGTCGTTGGCGGAGATGGCGATGGCGTCCACGCCCTGGGCGATCAACCCGTTAAGCACTTCGATCTGCGCCTCGGCGGTGGTGGTGGTCGGGCCGGTATAGATAACTTTCACATCCCCGAGTTCTTTAGCGGCTTCCTGAGCACCCGTGTTCGCGGCTTCGAAAAATCCATTGCCGAGCGATTTCGCCACCAGCGCGATTTTGACTTCCGCAGAGACGGAACCTGACAACGCCCAGGCGGCGACAGCGAAGGTACAACCTAAAATGGCTTTTATTTTCATTGCTTGTACTCCACGTAGTGACTCAGTTTGCAGGTGTAAGAGGTTCACGATCGCGCCAGGCCGCCCGTGGGCGACCTGAACGTCGTGCGATGTTGTTATTTAAAGGGCGATGGCGCCGGCGTGCGGCGTCACGCCGAAACGTTCGCCGAGCGCGATTAACTCGTCACGCGTAATGGTCTGTTTCATGCCTCCCATAGAAATCACTTTGACCAGGATCTCTGCCGATTTCTCGGCGGTGTCGATAAGCCCGAACGCCTCATCAAGCGTTGGCCCGGTGCCGAAAATGCCGTGATGCGGCCACAGCACCAGGGTGTGGGTTTTCATCTGCTCTGAGGTGGCGCTGCCGATGCCGTCGGTGCCCGGCACCATCCACGGCACGATGCCGACGCCATCCGGGAATACCACCAGGCACTCGGTGCTGCCTTCCCACAGCAGGCGGGTAAAGCGCGCTTCGTCAAGCTCCAGCACGAAGCTCAGCGCGATGAGGTTAGTGGCGTGGCAGTGCATGATGACCCGGTCTTTGCCGCCGGAGACCGCCTTGCGCACCGCGTGAGACTGGAAGTGCGACGCCAGCTCCGAGGTCGGCAGGCCGCCGTGGGTCAGCCCCCAGTGAATGTGGTACGCCATGCCGTCGTCGGTGATTCGCAGCAGCACCAGTGTGTCCGCCGGGTCGAGCTGCACATTGCGGAAAAATTTCCCGGAGCCGGTGACAAGAAACCAGCAGCCAGCTAATTCAGCGCGCGGCTGGCTCAGCTCCACGCAGCGCGGCTCCGGGTAAAATTCATCGCGGTAAGGCTCTACGTCGGCCGCGTCAAGGCGCAGGCTCACGTTGCCGCCGTTACGTTCATCCCAGCCTTTCAGCCACATATCGCTGGTGGCTTTCACCATACCCTGTACGAACCAGGAAGAAAGAATGCGTTGCATGAGTGCTCCTTAGCGCTTGCTTAAAACGTGTTGTTCATAATGACGGACCGTGGTGAGCCACGAGGCATCGGCTGGGGTGTCGTGGCGCAGGCAGTACATTTCCCAGACCGCCTGCCACGGCAGCGATTTTTGCTCTTCAAGCAGGGCCAGCCGGGCGGTGTAGTCGCCTTCCTGCTCCAGCTGACGCAGCTGTGCGGTAGGCTCAAGCAGCGCGCGCAGCAGCGCTTTTTTCATGTTGCGGGTGCCAATCACCCATGCGGCGATGCGGTTGATGGAGGCATCGAAGAAATCGAGCCCGATATGCACGCGGTCGAACAGATCGTGGCGGATGATTTCACCGGCGATGGCCTGGGTTTCGTCATCCAGCAGAACAACGTGATCGCTATCCCAGCGCACCGGACGGCTGACGTGCAGCAGCAGGCGCGGCACATAGAGCATGGCGCTGGAGATCTTGTCGGAAATCACTTCGGTCGGGTGGAAGTGCCCGGCGTCGAGGCAGAGCGCGGTCTGGCGGCTGGCGGCGTAGCCGAGATAAAACTCGTTAGAACCGACGGTGTAGCTCTCCGCGCCAATGCCGAACAGCTTGCTTTCTACCGCGTCGATATGGTGTGCCGGGTTAAGTTTCTCGCTGATGACCTCATCAAGCGCTGACAGCAGGCGTTGACGCGGCGCGAGGCGGTCTACCGGCGTATCTTTCATGCCGTCCGGGATCCAGATATTCATCACCGACGGCGTGCCGAGCTGTTCGCCGAACGAGGCCGACACGCGGCGGCTCGCCTGACAGTGTTCAATCCAGAACTGGCGGATTTCCGGGTTGGCGTGCGACAGCGTAAAGCCATCGGCGCTCAAGGGGTGCGAGAAGCAGGACGGGTTGAAATCAAGCCCCAGGTCGTTTTCACGCGCCCACGCGACCCAGTTCGCGAAATGGCCTGGTTTAATTTCATTGCGCGCAACCGGCGTGTCAGATTCCAGGTAGATGGCATGCAGGTTCACACGTTTCGGGCCGGGGATCAGGCTCAGGGCCTGGCCGAGATCGGCCCGCAACTCTTCGGCGTTACGCGCCTTGCCCGGATAGTTGCCAGTGGCCTGGATGCCGCCGGTCAACTGCCCCTGCGGATTTTCAAACCCGGCCACGTCGTCGCCCTGCCAGCAGTGCATCGATACCGGCAGGCGGTCGAGCTGGCGCAGCGCGGCGTCAGCATCGACGCCCACGGCGGCGAAGCGCTGCTTCGCCAGTTCCCATGCCTGGTTGATTTGAGTGGTCATGCGTAAAGCTCCTTCCTGGTTTGGCGATACGGCGAAACTCGCGCCGCATGGCGGGCAATCTCGCTGTCAGTCTGAGGTTGAAAATGGGTCAGCGGCTGGCTGGCGGTCACCACGCGGCGAAACGCGTCGACGTCGGTTATTTCGTCGAGCGCCATCAGCTGGCAGCCGATATTGCCAAGCGTGGAGGCTTCCACCGGGCCCGCCATCACCGGAATGCCGCAGGCGTCGGCGCAGAGCTGATTAAGAAACGGGTTCTGGCTGCCGCCGCCCACGATATGCAGCACCGTAAATGACCGCTCGCGCAGGGCGGTCAGCTCATCCAGCACGCGGGCGTAGAGCAGCGCCAGGCTGTCGAAGATGCAGCGCGCCAGCTCCGCCGCGCTTTCCGGCGCAGTCTGGCCGTTCTCACGGCATGCGGTTTGCAGCTCGCGGCTCATGTTGTCCGGGTTGATAAAGCGGTCGTCGTTAGGGTTCACCACAAAGCGGCAGGCGGGAAGCGCGCGGGCCGCGTCGATAAGCGCAGGGAGGTTGTCGACCCGCTGCTCTTTGCAGACGCGCTGCAACAGCCACAGCCCCATAATATTTTTCAGCACCCGATAGCGGCCCTCGGCGCCGCCTTCGTTGGTGATATTGGCAGCCAGCGCGCGGTCGCCGGTGTAGGGCGTTTTGCTCTCAAAGCCCATCAGCGACCAGGTGCCAGAGGAGATCCAGGCGGCGTCATTGCCCTCCAGCGGCGCGGCGATCACGGCGCTGGCGGTGTCGTGCGTCGCCACGGATACCACCGGAATATCGATGCCCTGCGCGCTGCGCCAGCGGCCGATGACATTACCCGGGTGCGTCGGCACTCCCAGCCAGTGTTTCGGCACGCCCGCCCAGTCGAGCAGCGTCTCGTCCCAGTTATCGGTGTCGATATTAATAAGCTGCGTCGTGGTGGCGTTGGTGTAATCCCAGTTCAGCGCGCCGGTCAGCCGGTAGCAGAGATAGTCCGGAATGAGCAGCGCATGCGCCACACGACCGACCAGCTCCGGCTGTTGTTCCACCAGCGCGCGGAACTGATAAAGGGTGTTGAACGGCAGAAACTGAATGCCGGTGCGGCGGTAGATAGCCTCCCGGCCCACCTGCTGCTGCGCGCGGGCCATCACGCCGTCAGTGCGGCTGTCGCGGTACGACACCGGCAGGCCGACGCGCTCGCCGCGCTCATCCAGCAGCACATAATCAACGCCCCAGGTGTCGATGCCGATGCTGTCGATGACGACGCCGCACCCGCAGGCTTTTTCCAGGCCGAGGCGCACTTCACGCTCCAGCGCATCCACATCCCAGGTGTCGAAACCGTCTACGCGGCGCAGGCCGTTGGCGAAACGGTGGATTTCCTGAAGCGTCAGGCGCTGTTCCTGGCTGTCGTAGCGGGCCAGCATCACGCGGCCGCTGGAGGCGCCCAGGTCGACCGCGACGCTATGGCGAATAGTCATGGTAGGGGTCCTTGTTGAAATCTCTGACGCCAGTCTAGGGAGCGGCGCGGCGGCGCACCTTCATCCCACTGACAGCGCGTTACCGGCGCTGGCAAGGAAGCAAAGATGAACGTGAGGGAGTTCACAGAACGGCGTTTGCAGGCCAGGCGTGGGCGCATGTGAGCCGCGCCGCATTTCCAGAAATTTCACGACGTTTCTTAAAAATCCGACGGGCTTTGCGCGTTTTGACGTCGAAAATTGAAGGTGTAGTTGAGAACCGTTATCTACTATCAGGCAGGTTTTACTGAAAGCGGGGGCGATGATGACGGTACTACAGTGCGTTGATTTTTTCCCAACCGGCGCGGCGTCGGTAACCATTGAACCGCGTCTGCCGCAGGCGGCTTTTCCTGAACATCACCATGATTTCTATGAAATTGTCATCGTCGAGCACGGCACGGGCACGCATGTCTTTAACGGCCAGCCGTACACGTTAAGCGGCGGTTCCGTCTGTTTTGTGCGCGACCACGACCGCCATCTGTATGAACATACCGAAAACCTCTGTCTGACCAACGTGCTGTATCGTTCGCCGCAGGCGTTCAGTTTCCTGTCAGGGCTTGAAAAACTCCTGCCGCAGGAGCAGGACGGCCACTATCCGTCGCACTGGCGCGTCAGCCAGCAGACGCTGCATCAGGCCCGTCCGCTGGTGGATCAACTGGAGGCGCTGCGCGAGAGCAGCGACGTGCACGCCATCGCCAGTATGGAAATGCTGTTTATGCAACTGCTGATCCTGCTGCGGCGCGGCAGCCAGGCGCAGGGCAGCGGCCATGCCGACGAGCGGCTGAATCAGCTGATCGCCTGGCTTGAAGATCACTATGCGGAGGATGTCTGCTGGGAACAGCTCGCCGGGTGCCACCGGCTCTCGCTGCGCACGCTGCATCGGCAGCTGAAGCAGCGCACCGGCCTGACGCCGCAGCGCTATCTCAACCGTTTACGCTTAATGAAAGCGCGCTATCTGCTGCGCCACAGCGAAGAGAGTGTGACGGAGATTGCCTACCAGTGCGGTTTTGGCGACAGCAATCATTTCTCCACGCTGTTCCGGCGCGAGTTTTCCTGGTCGCCGCGCGACATTCGCCTCGGGCGCGACGGGCAGATGCAGTAACGCGAAGAGAATCACCGTTTTCTGGGGCAAAAAATTGCATACTTTGCAGCTATTTGTCCCGGAGAAGCCCAGTGGCCCCTCAGTTAGTGCTCAGGAAAGCGGACTTTTTCGCCACGCCTACCCAGCCGGTGGTGGTGGCGGATCGCTACCCGCAAAATGTCTTTGCCGAGCATACCCACGAGTTCTGCGAACTGGTGCTGGTCTGGCGCGGCAACGGCCTGCATGTGCTGAACGACCGGCCTTATCGCATTACCTGCGGCGATCTCTTTTATATTCGCGCCGAAGACCGCCACCGCTACGAGTCCGTGAACGATCTCGTGTTGCATAACATCATTTATTGCCCTGAACGGCTGCAACTGAACGTGAACTGGCGCGATCTACTGGAAAACCCGCGTGGCCCTGGCGGCGATCCGCGCTGGCGGCTCAGCAGCCACGGCATGGTGCAGGCGCGGCAGGTTATCGATCAGCTGGAACATGAAAGCCCGAAGCACGATGCGCTGTCGCACTGTTTAGCCGAAAGCCTGTTTTTACAGCTGGCGATTACGCTGCGTCGTCATCGCTACCAGCCGTCGAGCGGGGCCGGGCCGGACGAGGGCGAAAAGCTCGATCTGCTGATGGCGGCGCTTGGCAACAGCCTCGACGTGCCGTTCGATTTGCAGCATTTTTGCAGCCATTATCAGATTGCCGAACGCCCGCTGCGCCAGCTCTTTCGCCAGCAGACCGGTATGACCATCAGCCAGTACCTGCGCCAGCTGCGTATCTGTCAGGCGCAGTATCTGCTGCGCCACTCCGATCTGCTGATTAGCGATATCGCCGCGCGCTGCGGCTTTGAAGACAGCAACTACTTCTCGGTCGTGTTTACCCGCGAAACGGGCGTGACGCCACGGGTGTGGCGTCAGCAGTGCGGGGTGGTGACCGGTTAGTTGGCCGCCATCCCCAGCCCGACAATATTCGCCGCCACGATAATCACCACGCAGCCCAGGCTCAGTACGCTGACCGGGCGGCGGCCCGCCGCTTTCCACTCGCGTAGCACCAGTCCGACCAGCCCGCCGCACAGCACGTAGAAGCTCATATGCAGCATCCAGCTGATGTAGTCATACTGCGCCGGAATGCGCGCATGGCCCCAGGCGTAGAAGAAAAACTGTAAATACCACATCAGCCCGCCCAGCGCGGAGAGCAGCACGTTGGCGATAATCAGCGGTTTCGCCAGCGAGAAATCGGCTTTTAGCGACAGGTTGCGGACTCTGGCAAGACGGATAAAACAGAAGCCGAGATTCACCAGCGCGCCGCCGCCCATGATAACGACATAGCTCGGCAGGCCGACGTAAAGCGGGTCGACGCCGAGCGCGGCGGCGGCCTCATGCATTGGCTTTGCCGCGTCCATCGCAAACGACATGCCTGCGGAGAACACGCCGCACATCACCGCCAGCAGCAGCCCTTTTTTCAGGTTAAATTCTTCGGCTTTGATGCCCATCTGGCGCTCTTTCAGTTGACCGGCGCGGGTCACGATGCCGACGCCAATCAGCGCCACGAAAACGCCCAGCAGCGTCATCCGCCCGCCGGGCGTACCGATAAGCACCGCGAATTTGCCGTTCAGCAGCGGCGTCATCAGCGTGCCGACAATGAGCGTAATGCCGATAGCGATGCCGATGCCCATCGACATGCCGAGATAGCGCATGGTCAGGCCATAATTAATATTGCCGATGCCCCACATCGCGCCGAACAAAAACACCGGCAGCAGCGTGGTGGCGCTGAAAGCGCCGTAGTAGGCCCAGAAATCGGGCAGAAGCAGGGCGCTTACCGCCCAGGGCAAAATCAGCCACGAGACAATACCGCCTACCGACCACATGGTTTCCCATGACCAGTGCCGGACTTTTTTAAACGGCGCGTAAAAGCAGGCGGCGCTCGCTGCGCCAATCAGGTGCCACAGTATCCCCATGGTTATCGCGTTATTCATGCTTAGCGTCCTCGTTTCCGTCGTAGGGCAGGCGGGAGCGAAAGCCGCTCCCTAACCCAAACGAGTCTATGGAGGCGCGTTTTTATTCACCTTCGACGCGCTGCCGCTGCGGCGCAACGGGTGGCAAAAAACAGCGGGTAAGCCGAACGGCGATCACACTTTGCGGTGAATTCAGACAATGCCTGACGCATGGATATCTGTGCGAAAATCGCCGTCAGATGTCCATTTTTAGCCGTTAGTGCGTTAAGTTATAACCATATAAAAACTGCGGCATTGATAAACATTTTCAATATCATTTAATTAACTATAATGAACCCACTGCTTACGCGGCGTTAACACCTCTGCCGCCCGACAATAATGGAGATGATGAATATGAGCTATACACTGCCATCCCTGCCGTACGCATACGACGCCCTGGAACCGCATTTCGACAAGCAGACGATGGAAATCCATCACACCAAACACCACCAGACTTACGTTAACAATGCTAACGCTGCGCTGGAAAGCCTGCCGGAACTGGCGAACCTGCCGGTTGAAGAGCTGATCACCAAACTGGATCAGGTTCCGGCTGACAAAAAAACCGTGCTGCGCAACAACGCAGGCGGCCATGCTAACCACAGCCTGTTCTGGAAAGGCCTGAAAAAAGGCACCACCCTGCAGGGCGACCTGAAAGCGGCTATCGAGCGCGATTTCGGCTCCGTTGAGAAATTCAAAGAAGAGTTCGAGAAAGCCGCAGCGACCCGTTTCGGCTCTGGCTGGGCGTGGCTGGTGCTGAAAGGCGACAAACTGGCGGTGGTGTCTACCGCAAACCAGGATTCCCCGCTGATGGGCGAAGCGGTCGCTGGCGCATCCGGTTACCCGATTCTGGGCCTGGACGTGTGGGAACACGCCTACTACCTGAAATTCCAGAACCGCCGTCCGGACTACATCAAAGAGTTCTGGAACGTGGTTAACTGGGACGAAGCCGCAGCGCGTTTCGCTTCTCAGAAATAAGGTTGCAACCTGACCTGTAAAAAGCGAGCCTGACGGCTCGCTTTTTTTATATCCGCAAAAGGAGGCGCGCATGTATTTCCCGGTTCAGGTTTATCTTGGCAAAATCCGCGACTACGAGGGCAGCCGGCCCAGCGCTATCGGCAAAGTGCAGGCAGAAGGGGAGTTATCGCTCACCAGCCGCGGGCTGGTCGGCGATCAGCAGGCGGAGAAGAAAATCCACGGTGGGCCGGATCGCGCGCTGTGTCATTATCCGCGCGAACATTACGCCATCTGGGCGCGGGAATACCCGGAACAGGCGGCGTGGTTTGCGCCGCCCGCGTTCGGCGAGAATCTCTCGACGCTGGGGCTGACCGAGGATAACGCGTTTATCGGCGATATCTTTCGCTGGGGCGAGGCGCTTATCCAGATTACCCAGCCGCGCTCGCCCTGTTTTAAGGTGAATTTTCACGCAGGCATCAGCGAGCTTTCCGGACGGATGCAGGATACCGCGCGCTGCGGCTGGCTGTATCGGGTGATTGGCGAAGGCAAAGTCTTTACCGACGCGCCGCTGGAGCTGGTGTCGCGCGTGAGCGCGATATCGGTGCGGGAAGCCGCCGCCATCGCCTGGCATACGCCGTTTGATGACGAGCAGTATCACCGGCTGTTAAGCGCCGCCGGGCTTTCCGCGAGCTGGGCGAAAACGCTGCAAAACCGCCGGTTAAGCAGGAAAATCGAGAGCTTTTCGCGCCGGTTGTGGGGGCGCGGGTAAGCGGGCGCGCGTCTTACCCGCCCTGCAGTATCGGCGACATCAGGTCGTGTTTTCAGCAAGACAGGTAAGCGCGTCCGCTATCAAACGCTCTTTCAGCGGCGAAGCGCCATCCGCTTACGCCGCGTCGTCCCGTTTGGGCTGCGCGCTGGCGGCGGGCAGCTCCGCTAACATGGACGTGAATTCCGGTGCCGGCACCAGCGACTCGCGGGTGATCGCTTTAATCGATTTCGCGCCGGTCAACGTCATCGCCACGCGCATCTCTTTCTCAATCAGGTTCAACAGGTTCGCCACGCCTTTCTCGCCGTGGGTCGCGAGCGCGTACAGATAGGCGCGGCCCAGCAGCACGGTGTCAGCGCCGAGCGCAATCATCCGCACCACATCCAGGCCGTTGCGAATGCCGCTGTCGGCGAGGATCGCGATATCGCCTTTCACCGCGTCGGCGATGGCGGGCAGGGCGCGGGCCGAAGAAAGCACGCCGTCGAGCTGTCGGCCGCCGTGGTTCGACACCACAATGCCGTCGGCGCCGAAGCGTACCGCGTCGCGCGCATCTTCCGGGTCGAGGATCCCTTTAATCACCATCGGGCCGTCCCAGAACTCCCGGATCCACTCCAGGTCTTTCCATGAAATAGACGGATCGAAATTGTTCGCCAGCCAGCCGATGTAATCTTCAAGACCGGTCGGTTTGCCAAGGTAGGTGGAGATATTGCCGAGATCGTGCGGGCGGCCATGCAGGCCCACATCCCACGCCCACTGCGGGTGTGTGACGACCTGCCAGTAGCGGCGCATGGCGGCATTGGCGCCGCTCATGCCGGAGTGGGCGTCGCGGTAACGCGCGCCGGGGGTCGGCATATCCACGGTAAACACTAGCGTTGAACAGCCCGCCGCTTTGGCGCGCTCCAGCGCGTTGCGCATAAAGCCGCGGTCGCGCAGAACGTAGAGCTGAAACCACATCGGGCGGTTGATGGCGGGCGCCACCTCTTCTATCGGGCAGACCGACACGGTGGAGAGCGTAAACGGAATGCCCTTCGCCGCCGCCGCCCGCGCGGCCTGCACTTCACCCCGCCGGGCATACATGCCGCACAGCCCGACCGGCGCGAGCGCGACCGGCATAGAGAGCGTCTCGTTAAACAGCGTCGTCTCAAGGCTCAAATCCGACATATTCTTCAGCACACGCTGGCGCAGCGCGACCTGCGAGAGATCGTCCACGTTGCGTTTAAGGGTATATTCAGCGTACGCCCCGCCGTCGATATAGTGGAACAGAAACGGCGGCAGGATACGCTGGGCCGCCGCGCGGTAGTCGCTGGCTGCGGAAATAATCATTCATCATTCTCCCTGGAAGGTTTCATCACATCGTCGGGCAGGCGGGTGACGCGCGCCTGACGGGCGACATCTTCATCAAGCTGTTTAATGGTCGAGTGGACAAAGCCGAGGTGACGCAGCGTCGCTTTGCGCGCGCGCTCGGCGTCGCCCGTCTCGATGGCCTCCAGCATCTCGCGGTGCTGGCCGGTGAGCTGGGCAAAAATCGGCTGCTGCTGATACATGCGCTGACGGCTCTCCATCACCGACGACTGCAACAGATCGAAAAAGCCGCGCATGGTCTGGAGCAGCACCACATTGTGCGAGGCCTCGGCAATCGCCAGGTGAAAGCGCACGTCGGCCTGGGAGGCGAGATCCGGGTCGTCGCGCTCGGTAAATTGCAGCATCGCGTCAAAGCAGTAGCGCAGCTTTTCTTTATCCTGCGCGGTGGCGCGCAGCGCCGCGTACCAGGCGGTGCTGGCCTCAATGGCGTGGCGCGCTTCTAAAATGTCGTAGCGATAACCCGGATCGTCGGCCATCAGGTTGCGGATGGGCTGAACGATACGTTGTTCCGACCACGGCTCCAGCTGATAGCGCACAAAGGTGCCGCCGCCACGACGGCTTATCAGCAGCCCGTCTCGAATCAAAATCTGCAACGCCTCGCGCAGCGAATTGCGCGACACGCCAAGCTCTTGCGCCAGCTGTCGCTCCGAGGGCAGGCGCATTCCCGCTTCCAGGCCGCGCTCGGCGATAAGCGCGCGGATGCGCTCCACCAGATGGTCGGCCAGCCGTCGGGTCATTAATGTCATGGGATCATCCAGGTAAAGTAGTAAGCCTGCAGTAACGTAATCAGCCCCACCATGCAGGTGAATGCCAGGCTGTGCTTCACGGTGAAGCGGAACAGATCGGACTCTTTACCGACCAGCCCCACCGCCGCGCAGGCGATAGCGATAGACTGCGGCGAAATCATTTTGCCGGTCACGCCGCCAGTGGTGTTCGCCGCGACCATTAAAATATCGGAGACGCCGGTCTGCTGCGCCGCCGTCGCCTGAAGCGCTGCGAAGAGCGCGTTCGACGAGGTATCTGAGCCTGTCAGGAACACGCCGAGCCAGCCGAGGAACGGCGAGAAGAACGGAAACGCGCTGCCGGTATGCGCCAGCGCCAGCGCCAGCGTCGAAGACAGCCCTGAGTAGTTCGAGATAAACGCGAAGGCCAGCACCATGCCGATGGAGTAAATCGGCAGCATCAGCTCTTTCATCGTCTGGCCGAAGGTTTCCACGGCGGCTTTTGGCTTCATGCGCAGCCAGAGAATCGAGATGATGGCCGCCACGAAAATCGCGGTGCCGGTGGCGGAGAGCCAGTCGAATTTATACACGGCGGCATAGGAGGTCGCCTGCGCGACGACGGGCGGCATGCGCGCGACCAGGCCATCCAGGAACGGTACGGAGACGTTAAATACCAGATCCGCGAGCGGGCCGCCTTTGGCGAACAGCGCTTTAAACGGCGGAATGCTCCAGAGCGTGACCGTGGCGGTCAGGAACAGGAACGGTGTCCAGGCGCGCACTACCTGGCCTGGGGTGTAATTTTTGCGCGCCAGCGTCTGATCGACCACCGAGGCGCCCACGTCGCCGAAGCGGAAAATGCGCACCGGCTGCCAGCGTTTGAGAAACAGCGTCAGGCAGACCAGCGATACCAGTGAGGAGATGATGTCCGGCAGCTCCGGGCCGATAAAGTTCGAGCTTAAATACTGGGCGATGGCGAACGAGCCGCCCGCCACCAGCACTGCCGGCCAGGTCTCTTTAATACCGCGCCAGCCGTCCATAATCGCCATGATCCAGAACAGCACGATAATGGTCAGGAAAGGCAGCTGGCGGCCCACCATCTGGCCAATCGCAAAGCTGTCGAGGCCGGTCACCTGGCCTGCCACCAGAATCGGAATGCCCATCGCGCCAAACGCCACCGGCGCAGTATTTACTATCAGGCACAGGCCTGCGGCGTAAAGCGGGTTAAAGCCAAGCCCCACCAGCAGCGCCGCGGTGATTGCGACCGGCGCGCCGAAACCTGCGGCCCCTTCGAGAAACGCGCCGAACGAGAAGCCGACGATGAGCATTTGCAGGCGCTGGTCGGGCGTGATGGAGAGAATCGAGGAGCGGATAATGTCGAACTGCCCGGTTTTCACCGAGATTTTATAGACAAACACCGCGGCGATAATAATCCACGCGATCGGCCACAGGCCGTAGAAGAAGCCGTAGACGACAGACGCGAACGCGCGTTCAACGGGCATTTTATAGAAAAAGAGCGCCACCAGCAGGGCGATGACGACGGTAATGGTCGCCGCCAGGTAGCCTTTCAGCTTGAGCTTAATCAGCGCGAAAAAGAAAAACAGGATTGGCAAAGCGGCTATCAGGCTTGAGAGCCAGATATTCCCTGCCGGGTCGTAATTCTGCTGCCAGAGGTGCATAGCGAATCTCCTGCGGGCCGGAAAACGTGCCGGAAGTCTGTGCTTCTTATGGCGCGGATTTTGTAAAAGTGGCCCAACCAATCGGTGGATGTAGGGTGAATGACAACAAAAGGTTAACTATTTGTTAGGCATCAGCAACAGAGTGGTTGCGTTTTTTTGGGGTTTTGTGAGAAGGCGGTAAGTTTGCGGGAGGATTGGTAGGACCAACAGCCAAATTTCAGAGAGCGTAAAAACGTGCCGGAAGGTGCCTCGCAAAGACGCAACGTGTCGGGGTTTTCATGATTGGCACCGCGTTATACTTCACTGCGTTACTGTATTCGCGCCGATGAGCAACGCGACGGGCTGGCATGCCAACCCGTGATAAATCCTTAAAACGCGCTCTTTGCAAAGCCGGTCATTTCTTTCAGGCCCATTTCACGGCCCAGTGCGGTCATGGGGTGAACGACAACCAGCCCGCGCACGCTTTTCTTCAGCTTGCCCATGTCGGCCTGCTCTTTTTTAGTGATGGGGCGTTTAAACGGCATCGCCATCAGTTTCTGCGCCTCTTTGCTGAGCTTATCGGTGCGTACATCTTTCAGGCGTGCGATTTCCGCTTCCAGCGTCGCTATCTCCTGCTCAAGCTCGGCGTATTTGTCGGCCGCTTCCGTCAGGGAAACAGCAGCCTGCTGGTGACGCGCGGCATCAAGGCGGTCGCTCAGGCGTTTGATTTCAGCTTTTTCGATTTCTTTCATTTATAACGAACCATTAAAAAGGGGGAGATTGCTGCAAAGGATACACTATTGCGGAGGGTGAATGAAAAAACGGGGAAAAGTCTCCCGCCCGAAGGCGGGAGAAAAGGGGAATACCAATGAGGTTAACGCTTACTCTTTATCATGCTCTTCCCAGGCCATGGCGCGTTTTACCGCTTTGCGCCAGCCTTCGTAACGGTAGTTACGCTCGGTGGTTTCAATACCCGGGCGGAACTCACGCTCAATCACCGCTTTTTCCTGCAGCTCATCCAGGTTCTGCCAGTAGCCGACCGCCAGACCAGCCAGATAGGCTGCGCCCAGGGCTGTGACTTCACGGACTTCCGGGCGCTCCACGCGGGTGCCGAGAATGTCAGACTGGAATTGCATCAGGAAGTTGTTGGCCACTGCGCCGCCGTCCACGCGCAGGGCGTGCAGACGAATGCCAGAATCCGCCTGCATCGCTTCCAGCACGTCACGGGTCTGGAAGGCAATCGATTCCAGCGTCGCGCGGATGATGTGGTTCGAGTTCACGCCACGGGTCAGGCCGAAAATCGCGCCGCGGGCGTACGGGTCCCAGTACGGCGCGCCGAGGCCGGTAAACGCCGGTACCACGTAAACGCCGTTGGTGTCTTTCACTTTGGTCGCGAAATATTCGGAGTCAAACGCGTCGCTGATAAGTTTCATCTCGTCGCGCAGCCACTGAATGGACGCACCCGCCATAAACACGGCGCCTTCGAGCGCGTAGTTCACTTCGCCGCGAGGGCCGCAGGCGATGGTAGTCAGCAGACCGTGGGTAGACGCCACCGCTTTTTCGCCCGTGTTCATCAGCATAAAGCAGCCGGTGCCGTAGGTGTTTTTCGCCATCCCTTCCTTCACGCAGAGCTGGCCGAACAGCGCCGCCTGCTGGTCGCCCGCGATACCGGCGATAGGAATACGGGTGCCGCCTTTACCGCCGATGTTGGTCTGGCCGTAAACTTCTGACGATTTACGCACCTGCGGCAGCATGGCGCGCGGGATATCCAGCACGTCGAGCATTCTGTCATCCCAGTCAAGCTCGTGGATGTTGAACAGCATAGTGCGCGAGGCGTTGGTGTAGTCGGTGACATGTACGCGCCCCTGGGTCATTTTCCAGATAAGCCAGGTATCAACGGTACCGAACAGCAGTTCGCCGCGTTTGGCACGCTCGCGAGAGCCTTCTACGTGATCCAGAATCCATTTTACTTTGGTGCCGGAAAAGTACGGGTCGATCACAAGGCCGGTCGTCTCACGCACGTAATCTTCCATGCCGTCGCGCTTCAGCTTCTCGCAAATCTCCGAGGTACGGCGGCACTGCCAGACGATCGCATTATGAATCGGCTTGCCGGTTTCGCGCTCCCAGACCACTGCGGTTTCGCGCTGGTTGGTGATGCCGATAGCGGCAATCTGATCGGAACTGATGTCTGCTTTGGCCAGTGCTTCCACCAGCGTGGAGCTCTGGGAGGCCCAAATCTCCATCGGATCATGCTCTACCCAGCCCGGACGCGGATAGATTTGTTCAAATTCACGCTGGGAGACGCTGACAATGTTTGCGTCATGATCCATCACCACGGCGCGGGAGCTGGTCGTGCCCTGGTCGAGTGCAACGATATATTTTTTTTCTGGAGTCATCATTTTTTATCCCGTAAATCGGTTACAGCGAAGCTTTCTGTTGTGCGCTGGCGGCAGAAGCGTTGTCCACGTCTTCCTCGCGAGTATCGCACGGTAAATGGCGGCCAATCAGTTTGCGGTAGCCGAACGCGCCAAGCGCCGCGCCAACCACCGGACCCAGTGCCGGCACCAGGAAGTAAGGAATGTCGCGTCCGCCGGTAAAGGCAACGTTGCCCCAGCCTGCGAGCCACGCGAACGCCTTCGGCCCTAAATCGCGCGCCGGGTTCATGGCGAAGCCGGTCAGCGGGCCCATCGACGCGCCGATAACCGCAATCAGCAGGCCAATCAGGAGCGGTGCCAGCGGGCCACGCGGAATGCCGTTGCCATCATCACCCAGCGCCATAATGACGCCCATCAGAATAGCGGTAATCACCATTTCAACCGCAAAGGCCTGAATCAGGTTGATGTGCGGGTTTGGATAGGTAGAGAAAATACCGGCCAGATCGAGACTTTCGACGCTGCCGCGAACCATGTGGTGAGTCTGTTCGTAATCGAGGAAAAGATTGTAATAAAGCCCGTAAACTAACGCCGCTGCGCAAAAGGCGCCGGCAAACTGAGAAATAATAAAAGGAACAACTTTACGCCCGTCGAAACAGGCAAACAGCCACAACGCGATGGTTACCGCCGGGTTAAGATGCGCGCCGGAAACGCCTGCGGTCAGGTAGATGGCCATCGCCACGCCCAGACCCCAGATGATGCTGATTTCCCACTGACCGAAACTGGCTCCTGCCACTTTCAGCGCCGCCACGCAGCCCACACCGAAGAAAATCAACAACCCGGTACCGAGGAATTCAGCGATGCACTCGCCTTTTAAGGTTGATGTTTGACTCATAATCGGGTCCTGAAGGCTAATTGATGATTATTGTATGCACGGTGTCGAAGACGACCATGATGTCTTGTAGACATGGTGTTAACTTATCGTTAACGAACAAAAACGAGAAATATCGAAATTGAAATGTGTGTGTTACGTCAAGAAAATGAGCGTTTTCGCGCTCAACAGCGCGTTTTTCGGGCAGGGGAAAGTGAGAGCTGAATCATTTCATTAACTAACATGTTAACAATTTACCGCTTCATGAAGCGAATACACTCGGTTTAGACTGAAAAAGCGCGCAAACCGCAATCCGTGCGGGTTGTCGCTGGACAGGGGCACAAGGGCTTCATACAATCGGGATTAGTGTTGTGCGCACAGATTACTTAAGGCGTCGCCGGGCACCGGGACGAGGATAGTCATCCATCAACGCCTTGCAATTCAGGAGAGGTAGTACGATGTCATTTGAAGTGTTTGAAAAACTGGAAGCGAAAGTACAGCAGGCTGTTGATACCATCACCCTGTTGCAAATGGAAATCGAAGAGCTGAAAGACAAGAACAATCATCTTGCTCAGGAAGTGCAGAACGCGCAGGGCAGCCGCGAAGCGCTGGAGCAGGAAAACCATCAGCTGCGTGAACAGCAGCATGTCTGGCAGGAACGTCTTCAGGCGCTGCTGGGTAAAATGGAAGAAGTGTGATTACCGCACATTGACCAAAAAAGAACGGGCGCTCAGGGCGCCCGTTTTTATTACTCGATATCCAGCGGATCTTCAGAAAGGATAATGCCGGTGTTGTCGGCGTAGAGATGGTCGCCGGAGAAGAAGGTCACGCCGCCGAAATTAACGCGCACGTCGCTTTCGCCGATGCCTTCGCCTGCCGCGCCTACCGGGATCGCCGCCAGCGCCTGGATGCCGACATCCAGCTCCGCGAGGTCGTCAACCTGACGCACGGCGCCATAGACCACAATGCCTTCCCATTCGTTCTGCACCGCAAGGCGCGCCAGTTCAGCATCAATCAGGGCGCGGCGTACCGAACCGCCGCCATCAACCAGTAAAACGCGTCCGCGGCCATTTTCTTCGAGCAGCTCATACAGCAACCCGTTGTCCTCGAAACATTTCACCGTGATGATTTGCCCGCCAAAAGAAGAGCGACCGCCGAAGTTGGAGAACAGAGGCTCCACAACGTTGACCTCTTCCTGGTAGATGTCACAAAGCTCAGAAGTATCGTATTTCATAGGTTTAACGTTCAGTTGCTGCAAGAGCTGTCAGTATATCGCTTAACGCGCGCTGTTGGCAAAATCATCAATTGTTAATTGATGCGGGTCAGTTAACCCAGACGCTGGCTGAGGACCAGCCCGACGATAAACAGCAGGTTCACCAGCAGGGCCGCTTTCACGGTGCGTTCGAGCATCGGGCGCATCGCCGCAGGATCCGTATCGCGCAGCACAACGCGCGCCTGACGCGCCAGCAGCGGTGTAGCCAGCAGGAACGCCCAGCCCCACGGGCTTTGCAGCCAGAGCAGATTAAACGCCGCAAGACAGCCCAGCGCGCCAGCCAGCAAACCCACATGGTAACGGCGGGCGGCGACGGGGCCGAGGCGCACCGCCAGCGTGTTTTTGCCGTTGCGCCGGTCGCTGTCGATATCGCGCAGATTATTGATATTCAGCACGGCCGCCGCCAGCAAGCCGCAGGCGGTCGCTGGCAGCCAGAGCGGGGAGATCAGCGTATGAGCCTGCAAATACCAGCTACCCAGCACGCTCAGCCAGCCGAAGAACACCAGCACCGAAATATCGCCAAGGCCCATGTAGCCATACGGGCGCGTGCCGACGGTATAAGTAATCGCGGCGAGAATCGAGAGCGCGCCGAGCGCGAGAAACCCGAGCACATCGGTAAGGCTGTGGCAGGCCACTTTGACGAGCGCCAGTCCGGAAACGCAAATCAGCGCCACGGTGAACAAAATGGCGCGCTTCATCTGCGGCGCGGTGATAGCGCCTTTCTGCATACCGCGCAGCGGACCGAGGCGATCGGGCTGGTCGCTGCCTTTTACGGCGTCGCCATAGTCGTTGGCAAGATTGGAGAGGATTTGCAGCAGCCCGGCGGTCAGTAGCGCCAGGAGCGTGATAACCGGATCGAAATAGCCCTGCCACCAGGCGAGCGCGCTGCCTACCATAATGGCGGAAAAAGCCAGCGGCAGCGTGCGCGGGCGCAGGCTTTCAAGCCAGGCCTGGGTACGGCTTACCGAATGCGTGTGTGTATTCATAGACGGATCTGAGCCAATAAAAATGAGGGCTTGCCTGCCTGATGAAGCTGCGGGTTGCCGGCGTTGCCTGAATATCCCGGCGTTTTAACGCCGCCGGGAACAGGCTGACCGCCTTACCGCACCTCACATCGGGCGGGGCAAAAACCCTCACCAAAAGTGATGAAAATGCGTTGAGCGCGATTATAAGATAAAACGGCTCAGATCTTCATCTGCCACCAGCGCATCCAGGTGTTTGCTCACATAATCGGCGTCGATAGTAATCGTCTGGCCGCCCAGATCGCTGGCGTCATACGAGATATCTTCCATCAGACGCTCCAGCACGGTGTGCAGGCGACGCGCGCCGATGTTCTCGGTGGTTTCGTTCACCTGCCACGCCGCCTGCGCGATACGCTTGATACCATCGTCGGTAAATTCAATATGCACGCCTTCGGTTTCCATCAGCGCTTTGTACTGCACGGTCACCGACGCGTTCGGCTCGGTGAGGATGCGCTCGAAATCTTCCGCCGTCAGCGCCTGCAGCTCAACGCGGATCGGCAGACGGCCCTGAAGCTCAGGGATCAGGTCAGACGGGCTCGCCACCTGGAAAGCGCCAGAGGCGATAAACAGGATGTGATCGGTTTTCACCATGCCGTGTTTTGTGGAGACGGTGCAGCCTTCCACCAGCGGCAGCAGGTCGCGCTGAACGCCTTCGCGGGAGACATCCGGGCCGGAAACGTTGCCGCGCTTACAGATTTTATCGATCTCATCGATAAACACGATGCCGTGCTGTTCAACGGCTTCGATAGCCTGCTCTTTCAGCTCTTCCGGGTTTACCAGCTTCGCCGCTTCTTCTTCCACCAGCAGCTTCATCGCGTCTTTGATTTTCAGCTTGCGCGGCTTCTGTTTCTGGCCGCCCAGGTTCTGGAACATCGACTGCAGCTGGCTGGTCATCTCTTCCATACCCGGAGGCGCCATAATTTCGACGCCCATCGGCGCGGCGGCCAGGTTGATTTCAATCTCTTTATCGTCAAGCTCGCCTTCGCGCAGCTTTTTGCGAAACGCCTGACGCGCGGCGGACGGCTCCTGCTGCTGTTCCGGCTGGCCCCAGTTGTTTTTGGCAGGCGGGATCAGCACGTCGAGAATGCGCTCTTCGGCCATCTCTTCGGCGCGGTAGCGGTTTTTCTCGATCGACTGCATGCGCACCATTTTAATCGCGGAATCGGTCAGATCGCGGATGATGGAATCCACTTCTTTACCGACATAGCCCACTTCGGTGAACTTCGTCGCTTCGACTTTGATAAATGGCGCATTGGCAAGCTTCGCCAGACGACGGGCGATTTCGGTTTTACCGACGCCGGTCGGGCCAATCATCAGAATGTTTTTCGGTGTGACTTCATGTCGCAGCTCTTCATTTAACTGCATACGGCGCCAGCGGTTACGCAGCGCGATGGCGACAGAACGTTTCGCCGCGTCCTGGCCGATAATATGTTTGTCGAGTTCGCTGACAATTTCGCGTGGAGTCATTTCAGACATAGGAGATCCTTACGCTTTAGAGGAGAGTTCTTCGATGGTGAGGAAGTGGTTGGTGTAGATGCAGATATCACCCGCGATCCCCAGCGACTTCTCCACGATGTCACGAGCGCCGAGCTCGGTGTTTTCCAGCAGCGCGCGTGCCGCAGCCTGCGCGTAAGGGCCGCCGGAACCAATGGCGATCAGATCGTTTTCCGGCTGCACGACATCGCCGTTACCGGTGATAATCAGCGAGGCGTTTTCATCCGCCACCGCCAGCAGCGCTTCAAGGCGGCGCAGCATACGGTCGGTACGCCAGTCTTTCGCCAGTTCAACGGCGGCTTTTACCAGGTGACCCTGGTGCATTTCCAGTTTGCGTTCAAAAAGTTCAAAGAGGGTGAAGGCGTCGGCGGTGCCGCCCGCGAAGCCCGCGATAACTTTGTCGTTATACAGACGGCGGACTTTTTTCACGTTGCCTTTCATTACGGTGTTGCCCAGGGTGGCCTGGCCGTCGCCACCGATCACTACCTGGCCGTTGCGGCGCACACTTACTATTGTTGTCACGAGCAAACCCCTTATTGCATAAGCTGAAGACAGCGCCCCGCGAGTGATGCGGGGCAGAATGCAATTATAGATGGGGGGCGTTTCGGGGGTTTCAACCCCCGGAGGCGAGACGAATGCAGTTTGAATGGCCCGCCATCTTCAGGCGGTTGAGGGTGCCGTCGGCGTTATCTTTGCCTTTAATCGGGCCGATAACGACGCGGTTCCAGCCGTTGTTGGACGTAATGCGCGAGTCAAAACCTTCAAACGCCAGCTGGGCGCGAACGGTTTCGGCCTGCTCGGTGCCTTTGAACGAGCCGCACTGCACCATCCAGCGGCGCTCGTCTTTCTTCTCGGCCGGCTTCGCGGTTTCCGCCTCGCGCGTGACCGGCGCGGTTTGCGCAGGCTTGCTCTGGACAGTTTCACGCTGCGTAGTATGCGGCGGCGTTTGCAGCAGATCCTGATACGGCGCGTTGCTCGTCTGCGCCTGGCGCGTCTGGGTTTGCGTTTGCTGCATGGCGCGCGCTGGCTGCTGCGTCTGCACCGTGCGGGTCTGCGGCGGTTGGTAAGCCTGCGCCTGACGGGTTTCAACGCGTGGCGTTTCCGTGCGCGGCGCGGTGCGTGTCGGCTGCTGCGCGGTGTTGTTCCACTGCTGCATTTGTTGTTGCTGCTGAAGCTGTTTCTGGCGTTGCAGCGTCTGCTGGCGCTGCGCCGGCGTCTGTTCGTTCCACGGCACTTCGCTGAGCTGCGTCGGCTGCTGGCGCATATCCGCCTGCATCTGATCGAGCAACTGACGCTGTTCGTCGGTCAGTTGATCCTGATTCATGATTTCGCCGCCTGCGGAAGGTTCGGTGGGTTTCAGCACGCCTGGCTGGCGGCTTTCCAGCTCTTTGATATACCGCCAGCGTTCTTCCGGCTTCGGCGGCAGGCCATTGCCGGTGACTTTATGGCCCGGCAGGGTTTCCGACTCTTCTTTTTTATGATGCGTAATAAAGTACAGACCGCCAATAAAGGCGACCAGCGCCGCCGCTGCGATAGCGACCATCGCCGGTGAAACAGCAGGCAGGTTACGTTGCTTTTTGCGGGTGTTGGTTTTCTTGCGCCGCGCGGGCGTCGGTTGTCCGCGGCGTACATAATCTCGTTGTGCCACTATCGTTTCGCTGTATCCATTCGTTATCAGCCCGCCATGTTACTTAAGGGACGGGCCTTTGACCAGATAAGGAGTCTTAAAGGCGGTTAATTTCGCGGCTTCGGGGCGCGGGTGGTGCCGCGCAGCACCAGTTCGCAATCCAGCAGACGCGAACCGCTGCTGACGGTGTGGCCGTTGAGCTGGCTGAGCAACAGCAGCATGGCTTCACGGCCAATATCAAAACGCGGCTGCGCGACGGTGGTCAACGGCGGATCGCAGAACTCCGCTAACGCGATGTTATCAAAGCCGATGATGGAGAGATCGTCCGGTATGCGGTAGCCGCGACGTTTCGCCATCGACAGCGCGCCCAGCGCCATTACGTCACTGTGGCAGAAAATCGCCGTCGGCGGCTGTGGCAGACTCAGGAGCTGTTCAAGCGCGCTGGCGCCTGCTTCAAAGGTAAAATCGCCGCGGGCGATATAGTGCGGGTCTACCGTCATGCCGCAACGGCGTAGCGCCTGAACGTAGCCCTGCAACCGGTAGTGGCACAGCGGCATCTCTTCCGGGCCTGCGATGCAGGCGATGCGCTGATGGCCCAGCTCGTGCAGATAGTTTACGGCGTTAAACGCGGCGGTGAGGTTGTCGATATGCACCGTCGGCAGCTCCAGCTCCGGCGCGAATTCGTTTGCCATCACCATCGGCGGCAGGTTGCGTTGCTCCTCTTTGCTGGCGTCAAATGGCAGACGCGAGCCCAGCAACAGCATGCCGTCTATCTGTTTCGTGATGATAAGGTCAATGAAGGTTTTTTCCTGCTGGTTCTGATGCGCGCAGTCGCCAATCAGTACCAGATAGCCTTGATCCGCCGCGGTGACTTCGATGCCGCGAATAATTTCGCTGAAAAACGGGTCGCAGATGTCCGGGACAATCACCAGAATGGTGCGGGATTCGTTGCGCTTCAGGTTGCGACTGAGCGAGCCTGGCAGATAACCTACGTCGATGGCGGCCTGCTCCACACGGTTGCGGGTGGCCTGTGAGACTTTTTCCGGGTTCATTAAAGCACGGGATACCGTCGCGGTAGATACCCTGGCGCGAACGGCGACATCTTTCATGGTTGCGGCGGCAACCTGCTTTTTGGACTTCACTTCATCTCCTCGTAGCGGTCCGCAGGCGCAGACTCGTCCTGTAATCTGACACGCCTCACATTCTTAACAGATCTTGAGCGCGGCGGTTACAAAAATTACATCGAAGATGTGATGGATATTAAATTTTACGATCCGTTTCGCAGAAGCGGGCGGGGCGGTCAGCCTTCGGTCGGGTCAACGTCGAGCGTCCATTTCACCTTGCGCGCGGCGGGCAGCGTCCCTACCAGCGGCAGGCTGCCCGCGACGATGCGCTGGAGCTGCAAACGCGAAGGATGTTGCAACAGCAACTGCCAGCGGTAACGGCCGCCGCGTTTGGGCTGCAACGCCGGAACCGGGCCGAGCAGCCAGAGTTTGTCATCCGCCAGCGGGCTTGCCTGGAGCAAATTGCGCAACTGCTGCAGAAACGCCGGCGCGTCCTGGTTATGGTGATCTTCCGCGCGAATCAAAATATGGCTGCTGTAAGGCGGCAGCCAGACGCTGCTGCGCTCCGCCAGCGCCTGGTCAGCGAAAGCGTCATAGCCCTGATGAAGCAACGTCTGGAGCAACGGATGTTCCGGATGATGCGTCTGAAGCACCACTTCGCCCTGTTTGCCCGCGCGTCCGGCTCGGCCCGCCACCTGGGTGTAGAGCTGGGCGAAACGCTCCGCCGAGCGGAAATCGGCGCAAAACAGCGCGCCGTCGACATCCAGCAGCGCCACCAGCGTGACGTCAGGAAAATGGTGCCCTTTAGCCAGCATTTGGGTGCCAATCAGGATACGCGCGCCGCCGCGATGCACTTCGGCGAGCTGTTGTTCAAGCGCGCCCTTGCGGCTGGTAGTGTCGCGGTCGATGCGCGACAGCGGCACGCCGGGAAAAAGCGGCGCCAGGCTCTGTTCAAGCTGTTCGGTGCCAAGCCCCACCGGCACCAGGTGCGTGGAGCCGCAGCCCGGACACTGGCGCGGCACCGGGCGCTGGCTGTCGCAATGGTGGCAGCGCAGCTGATGTTGCGCCTGATGTAGCGTGTAGTAGTGATCGCAGCGCGGACATTCGGCTATCCAGCCGCAGTCATGACACAGCAGCGCGGGCGCAAAGCCGCGGCGGTTAAGAAACAAAATAACCTGATTATCCGCCTGTAAATGCTGGCGCATGCGGGCCACCAGCGCGGGCGCGAGGCCGGCCTGCAACGGCTGGCCTTTAAGATCGAGCACGTGCTGAAGCGCCGGGCGCGCGTTACCTGCGCGGTGGGTCAGTTTCAGCACGCGGTATTTACGCTGACGCACGTTATGCAGGGTCTCCAGCGCTGGCGTCGCTGAGCCTAAAATAATCGGGATCTGCTCGCTGTGCGCCCGGTAGACTGCCAGGTCGCGCGCGTGATAGCGCCAGCCTTCCTGCTGTTTATAGGAGCTGTCATGCTCTTCATCGATAACAATCACGCCGAGATTTTTAAACGGCGTGAAAAGCGCCGAGCGCGTACCAATGACGATGGCCGCCTCGCCGCTTTTGGCTTTCAGCCAGGCCGCCAGCCGTTCGCTGTCATTCAGCGCCGAGTGCAGCACCTCAACGGGCGCGTTGAAGCGCTCGCGAAAGCGGGCAATGGTCTGGGGCGTCAGGCCGATTTCCGGCACCAGCACCAGCGCCTGTTTACCCTGCGCCAGCGTGTTTTCGAGTACGCTTAAATAGACTTCGGTTTTGCCGGAGCCGGTGACGCCCGCAAGCAGCCAGGCGCAGAAATTGTCGGCTTCGCCGCGAATGGCGCCCACGGCAGTGGCCTGTTCGGTGTTCAGCCGCAGCCGGTCGCCCGCGACGGAGAACTGGCCGCGCCAGTCGGCGACGGGCGGCAGTTCGCTGCCAAGTTCGCACAGGCCCTTCGTGCGCAGCGCCTGAAGCGCGGCGTCGTTGAACGCCATCTGCGCCACTTCATGTCGCCATAACCGGCCATGACGCAGCGCCGCCAGCGCCTGTTGCTGTTTCGGCGACCGCTTCAGGCTGTTGAGCTCGACCGCCCGGCCCTCTTCGGTGGCGAACCAGTACCAGAGCGGCGCCGGACTGGCGGGTTTCCCCTGACGCAGCAGCACCGGTAGCGCGTGAAACAGCACTTCGCCGACCGGGTGGTGATAATAGTCCGCCGCCCAGAGCAGCATCCGCCAGAGCGTCGTCGGGTAGAGCGACGCGCCATCCAGTACCTCCGCCACGCTTTTCAGCTCGCTGCGCGGCAGCTCGCTCTCTTCGCCCACCGCCACCACAACGCCGACGCGCTGCTGGCGGCCGAACGGCACGCGCACGCGACAACCCGCCGCCGCCGTCATGGTGTCGGGCAGCAGGTAGTCAAACGTGCGGGCAAGCGGAACGGGCAGAGCAACGCGGGCTACAGGCATGAAGGTATCCGGGCTGAGAAAAGAAGCGTCATAGTGTACACTGTGTGTTCATAAATTTGCGGATCAGTTTGCATGGGGCGGTTATTTTCTGTATGATTCGCCGCCTTTGATGCCCTTTAAAAGTATCAAACCGACTTTATCAACATCGCGTGGTGTCTGGCGTAAGGGCCGGAAGAGCGACGCGGCCTTAACTGAGGTTTCCCATGAAAAAAGATATTCACCCGAAATATGTTGAAATCACCGCTACCTGCTCTTGCGGTAACGTGATCAAAACTCGCTCCACCGTTGGCCACGACCTGAACCTGGACGTGTGCGGCAACTGCCACCCGTTCTTCACTGGTAAACAGCGTGTTGTTGATACCGGTGGTCGTGTTGAGCGTTTCAACAAACGCTTCAGCATCCCGGGCAGCAAATAAGTTTCCCGAAAAAAGGCGCCCAACGGCGCCTTTTTTGTTGCTCTCAAGCATAAAACAAAGGCGCCGATGGGCGCCTTTGTCATTGATGCGAATCAGTATTCCCAGGTATCCGGGTCGATACCCATTTCACGCATGATTACCTTCGCCTCTTCCGGGATCTCGTCGCTGCGCTCTTTACGCAGGTCGTTATCGTCCGGCAAGGGTTGGCCGGTAAAGGCGTGAAGGAAAGCCTCGCACAGCAGCTCGCTGTTAGTGGCATGGCGCAGGTTATTCACCTGACGACGGGTGCGTTCATCGGTGAGGATTTTTAACACCTTCAGAGGAATGGAAACCGTAATTTTTTTGACCTGTTCACTCTTCTTGCCGTGCTCAGCGTAGGGGCTGATATATTCGCCGTTCCATTCAGCCATGAGATACCTTTAATCCTCTCAGTCATTAGAAAAAGATTAAAACCGGATAGGTCTCACGGTCTTAACCCGATAGTCTGTTGTTCAGCAGCCCGGAATAATACCGTGACTTCGGCACCGATGCTGCATCACTACCCTATAAAACACATAATTTTAACGGCTAATCCTGTTTTGCTCAATCTATACGCAAAGAAGTTTAGATGTCCAGATGTATTGACGTCCATAATGGCAATGTTTACTCTGTCACCTGACTTTTCTCCGATAATGCCAGGAAACGACTCATCATGACGCGTAAACAGGCCACCATCGCAGTTCGCAGCGGGCTCAACGACGACGAGCAGTACGGCTGCGTCGTCCCGCCGATTCACCTCTCCAGCACCTATAACTTCACCGGCTTTAACGAACCGCGCGCCCATGATTATTCGCGCCGCGGCAACCCGACTCGCGATGTCGTGCAGCGCGCGCTGGCGGAACTGGAAGGGGGCGCTGGCGCCGTGCTGACCAACACCGGCATGTCCGCGATTCATCTGGTCACCACGGTTTTCCTGAAGCCCGGCGATCTGCTGGTCGCGCCGCACGACTGTTACGGTGGCAGCTACCGTCTGTTCGACAGCCTCGCAAAACGCGGCTGCTATCGCGTGAAATTCGTCGATCAGGGAGATGAGGCGGCGCTGAAAGCGGCGCTTGCCGAAAAACCCAAACTGGTGCTGGTGGAAAGCCCGAGTAATCCCTTGTTGCGCGTGGTGGATATTGCGAAAATTTGCGAACTTTCGCGCGCGGCCGGAGCCATAAGTGTGGTGGATAATACGTTCCTGAGCCCGGCGTTGCAGAACCCGCTGACGCTGGGCGCCGATCTGGTCCTGCACTCCTGCACCAAATATCTCAACGGGCACTCCGATGTGGTGGCGGGCGTGGTGATTGCGAAAGCGCCGGAGACCGTGACGGAGCTCGCCTGGTGGGCAAATAATATTGGCGTGACCGGCGGCGCGTTCGACAGCTACCTGCTGTTGCGCGGCCTGCGCACGCTCAGCCCGCGTATGGAAGTGGCGCAGCGCAATGCCAGCGCGATTGTGGATTTTCTCAAACAACAGCCGCGGGTGAAAAAGTTGTATCATCCGTCGCTGCCGGACAACGCGGGCCATGAGATAGCCGCGCGCCAGCAGAAAGGCTTCGGCGCGATGCTGAGTTTTGAACTGGATGGCGACGAGCAGACGCTACGCCGTTTCCTTGGCGCGCTGGAGCTGTTCACGCTGGCGGAATCTCTGGGCGGGGTGGAGAGCCTTATTTCCCACGCCGCGACGATGACCCATGCGGGCATGGCGCCGGAGGCGCGCGCCGCCGCGGGCATTTCCGAAACGCTGTTACGCATCTCGACGGGTATTGAAGATAGCGAAGATTTAATTGCCGACCTGGAAAAAGCGTTCCAGGCGGCGAGCTAAGGGGTAAGCATGAGTGTTACAGCGCCTGCAGGGACGAACGGTCGTCAGCTGCATAAATTTGGCGGCAGCAGTCTCGCCGACGTGAAATGTTACCTGCGCGTGGCGGGTATCATGGCCGACTATTCCCGCGCCGGGGATATGATGGTGGTGTCGGCGGCGGGCAGCACGACCAACCAGTTGATCAGCTGGCTGAAGTTAAGCCAGAGCGATCGTCTCTCCGCCCATCAGGTGCAACAGGCGCTGCGCCGTTATCAGAGCGAGCTTATCTCCGGGCTGCTGCCAGCCGCCGTCGCCGACGGGCTGGTCAGCGAATTTATCCGCGATCTGGAGCGTCTCGCGGCGCTGCTGGATGGCACCATTACTGACGCGGTCTACGCCGAAGTGGTCGGCCACGGTGAAATCTGGTCGGCGCGTCTGATGGCTGCGGTGCTGAACGAGCAGGGGCTCGACGCCGCCTGGCTTGACGCGCGCGATTTCCTGCGCGCTGAACGCGCCGCGCAGCCGCAGGTTAATGAAGGTCTGTCTTTCCCGTTGTTACAGCAGCTGATGGCGCAGCATCCGGGCAAACGTCTGGTGGTGACCGGCTTTATCTGTCGCAACGACGCCGGTGAAACGGTTCTGCTGGGCCGTAACGGTTCCGACTACTCGGCGACGCAAATCGGCGCGCTGGCGGGCGTTTCCCGCGTCACCATCTGGAGTGATGTAGCGGGCGTTTACAGCGCCGACCCGCGCAAAGTCAAAGACGCCTGCCTGCTGCCGCTGCTGCGACTCGACGAAGCGAGCGAGCTGGCGCGTCTTGCCGCGCCCGTTCTGCATGCGCGTACTTTACAGCCCGTTTCCGGCAGCGATATCGACCTGCAACTGCGTTGCAGCTATAGCCCGGAGCAGGGGTCTACGCGCATTGAGCGCGTGCTGGCTTCCGGCACCGGGGCGCGCATCGTCACCAGCCACGACGATGTCTGCCTGATTGAATTTGAAGTGCCGTCGCATCAGGATTTCAAACTGGCGCATAAAGAGGTGGATGCGTTGCTTCGACGCGCCCAGCTGCGCCCGCTGTCGGTCGGCGTACACCCTGACCGCCGCCTGCTGCAACTCTGTTATACCTCAGAAGTCGTCGGCAGCGCGCTGACGCTACTGGAAGACGCCGCGCTGTCGGGCGAGCTGCGCCTGCGCGAAGGGCTGGCGTTAGTAGCGCTGGTCGGCGCGGGGGTCTGCCGCAATCCGCTGCACAGCCATCGCTTCTGGCAGCAGCTTAAAGATCAGCCGGTGGAGTTTATCTGGCAGTCGGAGGAGAGCATCAGCCTGGTGGCCGTGCTGCGCGCAGGGCCGACGGAGAGCCTGATTCAGGGGCTGCACCAGTCGCTGTTCCGCGCGGAAAAACGCATCGGCCTTGTGCTGTTCGGCAAAGGGAATATCGGTTCTCGCTGGCTTGAGCTGTTCGCGCGCGAGCAGGAGACGCTTTCTGCCCGCACCGGCCTTGAGTTTGTGCTGGCAGGCGTGGTGGACAGCCGCCGTAGCCTGCTGAGTTATGACGGCCTGGACGCGAGCCGCGCGCTGGCGTTCTTTAATGATGAAGCGGTGGAGCAGGATGAAGAGTCGCTGTTCCTGTGGATGCGCGCGCACCCCTACGACGATTTAGTGGTGCTGGACGTCACCGCAAGCCAGGATCTGGCGGACCAGTATCTTGATTTCGCGAGTTATGGTTTTCACGTCATCAGCGCCAATAAGCTGGCGGGCGCGAGCAACAGCCAGAACTATCGTCAGATCCGCGATGCTTTTGCGAAAACGGGCCGCCACTGGCTCTATAACGCGACGGTCGGCGCGGGCCTGCCGGTCAACCACACGGTGCGCGATCTGCGCGACAGCGGGGATTCCATTCTCTCAATCAGCGGGATTTTCTCCGGTACGCTCTCGTGGCTGTTTTTACAGTTTGACGGTACGGTGCCGTTTACCGAGCTGGTGGACCAGGCGTGGCAGCAGGGGCTGACGGAGCCAGACCCGCGCGTGGATCTTTCTGGTAAAGATGTAATGCGCAAGCTGGTTATCCTGGCGCGCGAGGCGGGCTACGATATCGAGCCCGATCAGGTGCGCGTGGAGTCGCTGGTGCCTGCCGGGTGCGAGGAAGGCTCGGTGGATCACTTCTTTGAATATGGCGACGCGCTGAACGAACAAATGGTGCAGCGCCTTGAGGCGGCGCGCGAGATGGGCCTCGTGCTGCGCTACGTGGCGCGTTTTGACGCTAACGGTAAAGCGCGCGTCGGCGTTGAGGCGGTGCGTCCTGAGCATCCGCTGGCCTCGCTGCTGCCTTGCGATAACGTCTTCGCCATCGAAAGCCGCTGGTATCGCGATAACCCGTTAGTTATCCGCGGGCCGGGCGCGGGGCGCGATGTGACCGCCGGGGCGATTCAGTCGGATCTTAACCGTCTGGCGCAATTGCTCTGATTTCGTCGAGTGGTGGGGGCGCTTCGCTTACCCACCACTGGCGTTGAATGCCTTTTACTGGCAGGGCGGGTAAGCGAAACGCACCCGCCATTAACCGCACCCGTCATCAGCTGACGCCCGCAACACCCTTCCGCACCGCTGTACAATCTTTCTTCATTTTTCTGTCATGAACTTTTTTCATCTTCGCTGAAAAATACTCACATCCAGTGATGATTTACCTGTTGACGCCACCCGGCTTTTCCGTCATTTTTACATCTGGACGTCTAAACGTATAGAAGTCAACACACGCGACCACGACACAGCGATTGATGAGGTAAGGTATGAGCTTTTTTCACGCCAACCAGCGGGAGGCCCTGAATCAGAGCCTCGCAGAAGTGCAGGGACAGATTAACGTCTCGTTTGAATTTTTCCCTCCGCGCACCAGTGAAATGGAGCAGACCCTCTGGTCCTCTATTGATCGCTTAAGCAGCCTGAAGCCGAAATTTGTGTCGGTGACTTACGGCGCCAACTCCGGCGAGCGCGACCGCACCCACAGCATCATCAAAGGCATTAAAGACCGGACCGGTCTTGAAGCGGCCCCGCACCTCACCTGTATTGACGCCACACCCGACGAGCTGCGTACCATCGCGCGTGACTACTGGAACAACGGCATTCGCCATATCGTCGCGCTGCGTGGCGACCTGCCGCCGGGCAGCGGCAAGCCGGAAATGTACGCCAGCGATCTGGTGGCGCTGTTAAAAGAGGTCGCCGATTTTGATATCTCTGTCGCCGCGTACCCGGAAGTGCACCCGGAGGCAAAAAGCGCGCAGGCGGATCTGCTGAACCTGCGTCGCAAAATTGATGCAGGCGCAAATCGCGCGATCACCCAGTTCTTTTTTGATGTCGAAAGCTATCTGCGCTTTCGCGACCGCTGCGCGGCGACCGGTATTGATGTCGAAATTATTCCCGGCATCCTGCCCGTCTCCAACTTTAAGCAGGCGAAAAAGTTCGCCGACATGACCAACGTGCGTATTCCGTCCTGGATGTCGCAGATGTTTGCGGGCCTGGATGACGACGCCGAAACCCGCAAGCTGGTCGGCGCTAACATTGCGATGGACATGGTGAAAATACTAAGCCGTGAAGGCGTAAAAGATTTCCACTTCTATACGCTCAACCGCGCGGAAATGAGTTATGCCATCTGCCATACGCTGGGTGTTAGGCCGGCGGTGGCGGCATAAGCCGGAAATATATACATGCTAAGGAGGCCTTTGCCTCCTTTATTATTTCACCGGGAAATTATTTCATTTCGCCTGAACGTGATCCGGCGCAGTATAAATAAAACAGATGGCTTCACGTTATCTGCAAGATTCTCTACTTTTATATTAATTATTGTTCATTTTCGATTTAATCTTTTTTTGATTTAATTTAAGTACGCAAATGAAGTTATCTTAAACTAAATTTGCCATAATAGATTAATGGAAGGATATATCTTTCATTACTATATTGCCGTCATAAAAAAGAATGATATTATATCAGAAAAGTCTCTTGTTTAAATTTTAACGCCATTTAATTTCGGCGCGTTATTATTTGTTTTCGATCATGGGAAGAATCCAGAGAATGTTTTCTCGTTATTTGGCTTTATTATTCGCAGCAGGCCAGATCTGTACTGCGTTAGCTGCGCCTTTATCGCCAGCGGACCGCGATACTATTCGCCAGCAGCAGGAACAATTATTATTACAAAACCAGCAGCAGCGCGAAGAATTAGAGCGCAGCACGCCGCTGCCGCGCGCGCCTGCGTCTGAGCCATCTGCGCCTGCGACAGGGCCATGCTTTCAGATCAACGAAATAACGCTGTCCGGCGCAACGTTAATTTCCCTTAAGGAACAACAAAAGCTAACGGCGCCCTGGCGCGACCACTGTCTGGATATGCGAAAAATAACCGAGCTGACGGCAGCGGTTTCCGACTGGTATATAAGCCGCGGCTATATTACCAGCCGCGCTTTTTTAACTGAGCAGGATCTCTCTGGCGGTAAATTAACGCTCGCCGTGCTGGAAGGGAAATTAAGTGATATTCGCCTGGAAGGCGAAAAGCCGCTGATGCTGAAAATGGCCTTTCCGCGTCTCGAAGGCCGGGTGCTTAATTTACGCGATATAGAACAGGGCATGGAGCAAATAAACCGTTTGCGTACCACGCCGGTTCAGATAGAAATTTTGCCTGCCGAACAGCAGGGATATTCTGTCGTCAATTTAACCGCCACGCCGGAATTTCCGTTAAATGTTAGCGTTGGGCTGGATAACAGCGGACAAAAAAGCACGGGCGAAGAGCAGCTCTCCGGATCGCTGACCGCCAATAACCTTTTAAGAATTGCCGACAAATGGTTCGTGAGCGGCGGGCGCAGCAGCGATTTCGCCACCGCGTACGACGCGCAGAATTTTCAGGCGGGCGTGAGCGTGCCCTTTGGCTACGGTTTGCTGGACTACAGCTACGCCTGGAGCAACTACCGCACCACGCTGGACAACATGGGGTACAAATGGATCTCCACGGGCGACACCAAAACCCACCGCGTTAACGCTTCCTGGGTGGTGTTTCGCAATGGCGATATCAAAACCGGCATTGCGGCGAGCGTTACCCAGCGCAGCAGCCGCAACTGGCTTAACGATGCGCCCCTGACCAGCAGCACCCGTAACCTTTCCAGCCTGACCCTTGGCATTAACCACACGCAGAAAATGCTGGGCGGCGTCGCCACCTTCAACCCCAACTACAGCCACGGCACCCCCTGGTTTAACGCCGAAACCGACGAGAACAAGCACGGCGACGAGCCGCGCGCGCTGTTTCGCAAATGGAGCCTCAGCGCCAGCTTTCAGCGGCCGGTTACGAATAGCCTGTGGTGGCTCGCCAGCGCTTATGGCCAGTGGTCGCCCGATCGGTTGTACGGCTCAGAACGCCTGACGCTCGGCGGCGAAAGCTCGGTGCGCGGCTTCAAAGAGCAATATCTCTCCGGCGACAACGGCGGCTACCTGCGCAACGAACTCAACTATGCGCTTTTCACACTGCCGGTTATCGGCCAGGTCAGCGCCACCGTTGCGCTGGACGGCGGCTGGCTGGAGAAAGATCGCGAAGACCGCTACGCCTCCGGCACCTTGTGGGGCGCGGCGGCAGGCCTTGGCAGCGCTAACCGCGTGTACAGCAGCCAGATTTCCATCGGCACGCCGCTGCGCTACCCCGACTGGCTCGGCCCGGATCACCTCAGCGTCAACTGGCGCGTCATGTTTACGCTTTAAGAGATAACGATTATGGATAACCGTCACCCTCCCGTGAGTCTTTCTAAACGCCTGCTGAGCTGGACCATTAGCGTTCTGCTGGTGTGGCAGCCGGTCGCGCCCGCCTTTGCGGCGGCGATGACGCCGACCGGGCAAACCACCATGGACCAGGCGGGCAACGGGGTGCCGGTTGTCAACATCGCCACGCCGAATGCGGCGGGGCTTTCGCATAACCAGTTTCAGGATTACAACGTCGGCAAAGAGGGGCTCATCCTCAACAACGCCACCGGGCAGCTGACCCAGACCCTGCTGGGCGGGCTTATCCAGAACAATCCGCATCTGAAGGCCGGGCTGGAAGCGAAGGGGATTATCAACGAGGTGACGGGCGCCAGCCGCTCCCAATTGCAGGGCTATACCGAGGTCGCGGGCAAAGCGGCCAATGTCATGGTGGCGAACCCCTACGGCATCACCTGTAACGGCTGCGGATTTATTAACACGCCGAATGTGACGTTAACCACCGGCAAGCCGCAGTTCGACGCCAATGGCAACCTGATGGCGCTGGATGTCACAAAAGGCGCCATCACTGTGGAAGGGCAGGGGCTGGACGCCAGCCAGAGCGACGCGCTTTCCATCATCGCCCGCGCGACCGAAGTGAACGCCGCTATCCATGCGAAAGATCTCAGCGTAACCGCAGGCGCGAACCGCGTCGGAACAGACGGCAGCCTTCAGGCGACAGCGGGCGAAGGCCCGGCGCCGACGGTAGCGGTGGATACCGGCGCGCTCGGCGGCATGTACGCCAACCGCATTCGCCTGGTGTCCAGCGAAAAAGGGGTCGGGGTCAACCTTGGCAACCTTAACGCGCGCCAGGGGGATATCCAGCTCGACGCCAGCGGCCGGATGACGGTGAAAAACAGCCTCGCCAGCGGTTCGCTGAATGCGAAAGGCGAAGGGGTGACGCTGGCGGGCAGCCACCAGACGGGCGGCGCGCTGAGCGTCGCCAGTACGCAGGCGATGACGCTCGATAACGCCACGCTCGCCAGCGGCGGCGATGCGCGCCTGACCAGCGACGGCCGTTTGCAGATTAACGGCGGCGGCGTGACCAGCAGCGGCGCGCTTGATGTGGCGAGCGGCCAGGATGCGGCGCTCGCTAACGCTACGCTGGTAGGCCAGGGCAACACCACGCTCAGCAGCCATGGCGGGCTGAACATCAACGGCGGCGGCGTTTCCGGCAACGGCGCGCTGACTGTCGCCAGCCAGCAGGACGCCACCCTCAGCAACGCCACCCTGGTGGGCCCTGGCGAAACCCGCCTGCACAGCAACGGCGCGCTGAAGGTAGAGGGCGGCAGCCTCGCCAGCCGGGGAGGACTCAACGTTTCCGCAAGCCAGAGTATGCGGCTGGAAAACACCACCGCAGGCGGCGAAGAAAAAGCCGTTTTCACCAGCGGCGGGCAAATCGCTTCTTCCGGCAGTACGCTCACCGCAGGCAGCGATCTGGCGCTCAGCGGCGGCTCGCTCGCCATTTCCGGCGGCGCGCTGTCGGCTCATGGCGCGCTCGATCTCACCGGCCTCCAGGGGCTGTCGCTTGAAAACGCCAAAGCGGGCAGCGGCACTTACGCTACCCTGACAAGCAACGGCCAGCTTGCGGTGACGGGCGGCTCGCTCACCGCAGGCAGCGACCTGCTGCTGAACGGCGGCGCGCTGGCTGTTCGCGGCGGCTCGCTTTCCGGCAAAGGCGCGCTGACGCTCTCCGCCGGGCAGGATTTACTGCTTGAGAACGCCACCGCAGGCAGCGGCCTGAGCGCCACGCTCAGCAGCGGCGGCGCGCTTGACATAACGGGCGGCTCGCTCATTGCCAACCGCGACGTAACGCTGACCGGCAATGCGCTGGCAGTGCGCAACGCCAGCCTCTCCGGGCAGGGCGCGCTGAGCCTGACGGGCGGGCAACGCCTCCTGCTGGATAACGCCACGGCTGGCAGCGGCGCAAATGCCCTCTTTACGAGCAACGGCGAACTGACCGCAACCGGCAGCGCCCTCACTGCGGGTAACGATCTCACCCTCACCGGCACGCAAATGTCGCTGGACGCTGGCAGTCGCGCCGGGGCGAAAGCAAACGTGCGCCTGAACGGCGGCGATATTCACAACCAGGGAGAGGTAAACGCAGGCAACGACGCGCTTATTACAGGCCGGAAGGTGGTGAACGAAGGCCAGCTGGCGGCCAATGGCCGTCTTGATGCGCAGACCACCAGCCTTAACAACAGCGGCTTATTGCAGGGCAACGGCGTTACCCTGAAGGGCGACGCGCTGGAAAACAGCGGCACGCTGCAAAGCGGCGGCGCGCTGGATATCCATGTCAAAAACCTCGCCCAGCAAGGCGCGCTTGGCGCGAAAGGCGACGCCCGGATCACCGCGCAGGAGACGCTGCGCAACGGCGGCAGCCTGCTCGCCGACGGCGCGCTTGCGGTGAACACCGCCACGCTTGAGCAAAACGGCACGCTTTCCGGCGCAAAAAACCTGACGGTGGACGCAGAAGAGATTGCCAGCGGCAAAGGTTCGCTCGTCACAAGCCAGGGCGACGTGCGCCTGGCGGCAGGGCAGAAAGCCGACATCAACGGCCAGGTGATTGCCAGCGGCGCGCTCGACGTGCGCGGCGAGACGGTTACTACGGGCGCGGACGCGCATCTGCAAAGCGATAACGACCTGACGCTACAGGCCGCGACGGCCCAGCTTGGCGGCACCCAGGCGGCGAAAGGCGCGTTCGGCGTGACGGCGCAGCAGATTGACCACAGCGGCAAATCCAACGCCAGCAGCATCACTTTCACCGCGCCGCAATCGGTGACCAACAGCGGCACGCTGGAATCCACCACCTTAACCCTGAGCGGCGACAGCATAACTAACCGCGGCGCGCTGCTGGCCGATACGCTGGCCCTGGGGGCGCAAACCCTCATTAACAGCGGCGGCGTAAAGGCGGGCGCGCTCACGCTGGATGGCGAAAGCCTCACCAACAGCGGCACGCTGGCGGCCGATACGCTGGCGCTACGCGGCAACCATTTTACCAACAGCGGGCTGGTGCAGGGCGCCGACCTGCTGAACCTGCAAACCGATACGCTGGACAACCTCGCGGGCGGCACGCTCTACAGCGCGCAGAACCTGACGCTGAGCCTGCCGACGCTGAATAACAGCGGCCTGATCACCACCGATCGCGACCTGATCCTCAAAGGCGACCAGCTGATCAATTCAGGCGAGATCAACGGCGTTAACCTCCGCAGCGGTTACGCCACGCTTATCAACAACGCGGACGGACGCCTGCTGGCGGATAATAACCTGACCCTGAATGGCCTGTTGATTGATAACAGCGGCCTGCTGGCGGCGAAAACCCTCTCCCTGACGACCGATACGCTGACGAACCGGGGCGAAGCCCAGGGCGACGGCGGGCTGACCGTCACCGCGCAACAGACCAGCAACAGCGGCGCGCTGCGCACTGGCGGCACGCTCGATTTACAGGGCGCGACCCTTGGCAACGATGGCGAACTGAGCGCCACCGACCTGCTGCTCAACCTGAGCGGCAAGGCCGCCAACACCGGGCGGATAATTGCCGACAACGGCTTCACGATCGCTGCGCCGGAGCTTATCAACAGCGGGCTGCTGGCAGCGAGCGACCTGCGCGCAGACGCCTTCGCTATCACCAACAGCGGCACGTTGCAGGGCGCGGCATCCCTTAATGCGTCGGGCAAAACGCTGGATAACCAGCAGGGCGGGGCGCTGCTTTCTGGCGGCGCGCTGGAACTGCAAAACGATCGGCTCACCAACGCCGGGCTGTTGCAGGGGAAAACCCTGAACCTGGCGACGGGCGAGTGGATCAACAGCGGCAACGCGCTCGGCGAAGCGGGGCTGACGGCGAAAGTGAGCGGCGCGTTCAGCAACCAGGGCAAGGCCCTGAGCCAGCAGGCTATGGATCTGCGCGCGAAAACCCTTGATAACCGCGGCGCGCTGATGGCGAAAGTGCTGGCGCTGCACGGCGATTTGCAAAACAGCGGTCTGTTGCAGGGCAGCAGCGCCCTGAACTGGGACGGCAACGCCTTTACCAACCTGGCACAGGGCCAGGCGACGGGCGGCGAAACGCTCACCCTTACTGGCAAAACGCTCGACAACCAGGGCCAGCTTCAGGCCCGCAGCGCCACGCTCACGGCGGATACGCTACGCAACAGCGGGAGCGCGCAGGCGCTGGACAGCCTCAACGCCAGCATCAGCGGACGGGCAGACAATCAGGGGGCGCTGCTAAGCCAGAACCTGTTTGAACTCGCCGCCGCGCAGCTCTTTAACGACGGCCAGCTGGCGGCGAAAAGCGTTACGCTTAGCGCGCCGCAGCTGACCAATAACGGCCTGATTCAGGGCAATGAAAGCCTGGCGCTCGCCACCCGCGACCTGTTAAACGGCCAGAACGGGCAGCTTATCAGCGCCAGCGGACTGAATCTCGATCTTAACAGCCTGCAAAACCAGGGGCTGCTGCTGGCAACCAGCGGCTTTACGCTGAAGGGCAAAACGCTCGTTAACGGCGGCGATATCCAGGCGGATTCCCTTAACTTCACCCTTGCCGACACGCTCGACAACCAGGGCGGGCTGGTGGCGAAAGGCCAGAGCGCGCTCAGCGCCGCGACGCTCACCAACGGCGGCACGCTGGCGGGCCAGACGCTGACACTTGGCGGCACGGCGATCCGCAACAGCGGTCTTATCCAGGGTAACGGCCAGGCAGACGCGACGGCAAACACCATTACCAACGACGCGGCGGGCAAATGGCTTTCCGGCGGCGCGTTAACCTTTAACGGCGGCGCGCTGACCAACGCGGGCGCCATGCAGGGCGCCACGCTGGGCCTTACCGCAAGCACTCTCAACAACAGCGGCGTGCTGACTGGCGCCTCGGCGCTGACCGGCGCTTTCACCGGCGCGCTTAACAACAGCGGGCAGATCCAGAGTAACGGCGCGCTGGGCCTGACGGCGGGCAGCCTCATTAACCCCGGGCGCATCGCGGGCGATACATTAACCCTCAACGCCGCCACGCTCAGCAACGACGGGCTGTGGCAGGGCGCTAAAAACCTGACCTTAACGGGCGATACCCTGACCACGGGCGCGGCTTCCCGCACCCTTACCGGCGGCGCGCTGGCGCTGAACGCCGGGCAGCTCAACACGCTCGGCACCTTACAGGGGCAGGGCGTGGAGGTGAACGCCAGCGGCTGGACGCACGGCGGCTCGCTGCTGAGCCTTGGCAACCTCACGGCGGACGTGGGCGGCACGCTCGCCAACACAGGCTCCGCGATGAGCAAGGGCGACGCTTCCTTTGCAGCGCAGCTTATCGACAACGGCGGGCAGTTGCTTAGCGAAGGCAATGCCACGCTCGACGGCCAGAGCCTGAAGAACCGCGGCGCGGTGCAGGGGAAAACCCTCGCGCTGCACCAGGCCAGCATCAACAACCAGGGGACGCTGACCGGCCTGCAAAGCCTGACGCTGGAAGCGCAGCAGCGCCTGATGGCGCGCATGCTGATGGCCGCCCCGCAGCAGGAGCTGATCAACGGCGCGAGCGGCGCGCTGCTGACCCAGGGCACGCTAAAAATCACCTCCGGCACGGTCACTAACGCCGGCAACTGGCAGGGTCAGAACGTGATCCTGAATGCGCAGTCGCTCGCCAACAGCGGCGCGGTGCAAAGCGCCGATGCATTGCAGATGACGCTGGCGAACACGCTTAATTCCACCGCCGGCAGCAAAATTACCGCGATGGGCAACGCGGCGCTCTCCGCGCTGTCGCTCACTAATCAGGGGCAATGGGCGGCGAAAAACCTGACGCTCAGCGGCAACAGCTTCAACAACGACGGCGACACCAGCGGCGTGAACGGGCTGACCGTGACGCTGAACGGCGCGTTCAGCCAGCAGGCGGGGCGCTCGTTGCTCACCGGCGGCGCGCTGAACCTGAGCGCCGCTTCCGTCACCAACCTCGGCAAGCTACAGGGCAATACGCTTGGCGTCACCACCGGGGCGCTGAACAACAGCGGTCGGTTGCAGGGCGATAACGGCGCCACGTTCAGCCTGAGCGGCAGGCTGACCAACAACACGGGCGGGGAGATTGTCAGCCAGCAGGGGCTGACGGTCACCACGCCTGAACTGTTCAACTACGGGCTGATGCAGGGCGGCGGCGACACCCGCCTGGACGCCGCGTCGCAGGCTTATAACAATGGCAAGCTGCTTTCCGGCGCGACGCTAACGCTCACCACGCCGCAGTACACCGGCACCGGCTGGCTACAGGCGAGCAACCTGATCCTGAACGCGGCCAACGCCACCAACGGCGGCACCTGGCTTGCGGACCAGGCGACGCTTACCGGCAGCCAGTTCACCAACCAGGGCACGACCCAGGGCGGCACGCTTGCCGTTAACTACAGCCAGTTGAACAACAACGGCACGCTGCTCGGCACCAGCCAGCTTAACGTGAACGCAGGCCAGGTTAACCAGTCCGCCGCAGGCAAGCTCTTCAGCGCCGGCAACCTGTGGCTTGGCAGCAACGGCTTCGACTCGCTGGGGCAGGTGGTGGCGCTGGGCGACCTGACGCTGAAACTGACTAACGCTTATACCAACAAAACCGCGCTGGCGGCGGGTAGAACGCTGACGCTGACCAGCAACGGGGCGATTGATAACCAGAGCGTGATGCAGGGCCAGGCGGTGAACGTCAGCGCGGGCGGCATGCTCACCAACAATAAGCAAATCACCACCGGCAGCGGCGCAAGCACCCTCAGCGGCAGCGCGGTAGCGCTTAATGGCGCGGGGTCGATTCAGGGCGGCGGCGATATCGCCATTAACAGCGGCAGCAACATCACCGTAAACGGTTTTACCGGCACCCGCGGCAGCCTGACGCTGAGCGGGCCGGGCTCCATCATCAACACCGCGCTGCTTTATGCGGCCAACAACCTGGCGCTTTACGCCAACAGCATCACCAACCAGCGCGGCGATATTCTCGCGGGCAACAGCCTGTGGATGCAGCGCGACGGCGCGGGCAATGCGAATGCGGAAGTGGTCAATACCTCAGGGACGATCGAGACGCAAAACGGCGATATCACGATCAATACCGAGCATTTGTTGAATACCAGGGATGGGTTGAGTGAGTCCCGTAGTTACCAGGCAGCAACAGGAAGTCCTGCGGCAAGTGGTGCATCCTCAATCAGCGTCAAGCCTACAACCCTTCCCGCAGATGAGTGGGGTTACTATTACAAGGTCGTAAATAGTGCTGGCGGAGGAAATGGTTTTTCAACAGTTGCTCCTACAAAAAAAGGCGCAACGCAAAGATTTTTAGTAGGTACAACTCTTGTTAATGTGACTGCAAATGGCGGCGCGTCCCGTATTTCTGCAAACCATAATCTTTCTATTCATGCAAAAAACCTCAATAACCAGGCCAGTAATTTATTGGCAGGAAATGTTATCAATCTTTCTGGCGAGACACTAAATAATCAATCCTATTTTGGTTACGCGGAAGACGAATATAAGGTTTATACCTATTCGGGAAAACTTGCGAAGGTTTCAAGCATTGAAGGGATGCCTGCATCAGGCAACGATAACAATCGTAGGGTTACTTATAAGTTAGCCGGAGCTCCCAAGTATGAAACTCGTACTACTGATCAGGCCTTCCGCTCAGTCATATATGCTAGCGGTAATTTAAATGCAAATTTCACTAAAAACATAAGTAATACATCAACTACAGATTATGGCGGCGGCGTCCATAACACTATTTCAGCTCCGTCGCTTAATACTCTGAGCAACCAGAGCGTTAGCGGCAACATTACAAAAAAGAACCTGATCAACGCCGGGTCGGTGGCGGTGAACTCGCCGCAGTGGAAAGATCAGCTCCAGGGCGCGTTGCAGCAGATCGTCGGCGTCGGCGCGCTGGAGACAAACAGCTCGGAAAACGCGTCGCTTGCCACCATTTCTACCACGCAGAAGGGCAGCGCCAGTCTCGGCAGCGTGAGCAGCCTTGCGGACGCGGGGGTGACCACCGCAGAGCTTAATAACGCTAAAGGCAGCGCGCTGGGGCAGTACCAGGGCAAGGCGGTGGACACCAGCGCCTACCCGCTGCCCTCCGGTGACAACGGCTATTTTGTAGTTTCCACCAACCCGAAAAGCCCGTACCTCATCACTGTTAACCCGCAACTCAACGGGCTTGGGCAGCTCGACCCTTCTTTATTCGGTGACCTGAACGCCTTGTTGGGCCTGCAACCTTCCACACGCGCGCTCTCTGGTGTGCGCCCGGACGTAGGAGCGCTCGCGAGCGTGCAGCCGGGCACGACGGCGCCGCAGGAGACGCGCGCCGTTTATACCGATGAGAAGCAGTTCCTTGGCTCCTCTTACATGCTGGGCCGCCTTAATCTGAACCCGGATTACGATTACCGCTTCCTTGGCGATGCGGCATTCGACACCCGCTACGTCAGCAATTACCTGCTGAACCAGACCGGCAACCGCTACCTCAACGGCATCGGCTCCGATCTCGAACAGATGCGCTATCTGATGGATAACGCCGCCTCGGCGCAGCATGCTCTCGGCCTCAAATTCGGCGTGTCGCTCACCGCCGGCCAGTTGGCGGCGCTTGATCACAGCATCTTGTGGTGGGAAACCGCGACCATCAACGGCGAAACGGTGATGATCCCGAAAATATACCTGTCGCCGAAAGATGTGACGGTGAACAACGGCAGCGTCATCGCGGGCAACAACGTCAGCCTGCAGGGCGGCAGCATCACCAACAGCGGTAGCACGCTGGTGGCGAAGAACAACCTCAGCCTCGACAGCCAGAACAGCATCAGCAACCTCAACGACGGGCTGATGACAGCGGGCGGCGATCTCAACCTTAGCGCCATCAGTGATATCAATAACATCAGCTCCGCCATTAATGGCAAAGCCGTACAGCTTGAGAGCCTGGACGGCAGCATTAATAACATCACGCTGGCTAAGCAATATGAGCTTAGTGAAAGAAAAGGCACTCATTACTTAAATATTAAAGACACTACTTTGGGTAACACGGCCTCAATTAATGCGCAGAACTCATTAAGCTTAACGGCAGAAAAAAATATCGCTATTACTGGCGCGACGCTGTCATCTGGTCATGACTTATTAATGAATGCCTGGGGCGACATAGCTGTTATAGCCAATCAAACTAATAACAGCTTAAGCCAGTCGGGATATCGTAAAAAAACGATCACACACGATATTTCAATAAATTATCAGGGAAGCACTATTACGGCAGGCGGTAATCTGGCGATCAAGGCTCGCGATAATCTCACCGTAAGCGCGAGTGTGATCAGCACCGCACATAATGTAGTTCTTAATGCAGGCAAAGATATTTCTTTGCTGTCAGAAGCGGCGACAGAAATTCATAGCTTAAAATCGAAGAAAAAGACCGTCATTAATGAGTCGGTGCGCCAGCAGGGCACTGAGATCGCGAGCGGCGGCAACACGGTGATTGTCGCCGGGCAGGATGTGAACGCGCAGGCGGCGCAGGTCACCGCGCAGGGCGATATCGGCGTGGCGGCAGGCCGCGACGTTAACCTCACCACCGCCACCGAGAGCGATTACTACTACAAAGAGCAGACCAAGACCAAAAAAGGATTCCTGAGCAAGAAAACCACCCACACCATTCAGGAGACCAGCGCCACACGCGAAGCAGGCACGCTGCTTTCTGGCGACAACGTGCAGGTTTCTGCGGGCAATAACCTGCTTGTGCAGGGCTCCGCTGTTGCGGGTGACGGCAACGTGGCGCTTGGCGCGGGCAACAATGTGGATATTGTCGCCGCCACCAATACCGATACCTCCTGGAATTTCAAAGAGACGAAGAAAAGCGGCCTGATGAGTTCCGGCGGCATCGGCTTCACCATCGGCAGCAGCAAAACTACCCACGACCTGCGCGAGAAAGGCACCACCCAGAGCCAGAGCGCCAGCACGGTGGGCTCGACGGGCGGCAACGTGACGGTTACCGCAGGCAATCAGGCGCACGTGGGCGGCGCGGATCTTATCGCAGGCAAAGACCTGGCGATTACCGGCGACAGCGTAGTGATCGAGCCGGGCCACGACAAACGCACCCGTGACGAGAAGTTCGAGCAGAAATCCAGCGGGTTGACGCTGGCGCTTTCGGGCGTGGTGGGCAGCGTGCTTAACAGCGCCGTGAGCGCCGCGCAGTCGGCGAAAGAGAGCAGCGACAGACGGGTAGCGGCGTTGCAGGCCACCAAAGCGGCGCTTTCAGGCTATCAGGCTTCTCAGGGTTCAGATCTGCTACAGGCGACAAACGACCCGAGCAACGGCTTTGGCGTCAGCGTTTCGCTTACCAGCCAGAAATCAAAATCGCAGCAGCATCAGGAGACCGACACGGTATCAGGCAGCACGCTGAATGCCGGGAATAACCTTGCCATTAACGCGACCGGCAAAGGCGGCAGCGCCAACAGCGGCGATATCCTCATCGGCGGTAGCCAGTTGAAGGCGGGAGGCGACACGACGCTGAGCGCGGCGAATGACATTCTGCTTACCGGCGCGGCGAATACCGAGAAAACCACCGGCAAAAACAGCAGCAGCGGCGGCGGTATCGGCGTAAGCATCGGCGGCGGCAGCAACGGCGGTGGCATTAGCGTATTCGCCAATGTGAACGCGGCGAAAGGGCACGACAAAGGCAACGGCATCCGCTGGAGCGAAACGACGGTAGACAGCGGCGGCACGGTCAAACTGCAAAGCGGTCGCGACACCACGCTTACTGGCGCACAGGTGAATGGCGACAAAGTGGTGGCAGACGTGGACCGCGACCTGACCCTCGCCAGCCAGCAGGACAGCAACCGCTACGACAGCAAGCAGACCAGCTTCGGCGCGGGCGGCAGCTTCACCTTCGGCTTAATGACCGGTTCCGGCTACCTGAACCTAAGCCAGGACAAGATGCACAGCACCTTCGACAGCGTGGCGGAGCAGTCCGGTATTTATGCAGGTAAAGGCGGCTTCGATATCACCGTCGGCAACCATACGCAGCTCGATGGCGCGGTGATCGCCTCCACCGCCACGGCAGATAAAAACCGTCTGGATACTGGCACGCTCGGCTTTAGCGATATCAGCAACGAAGCCGATTACAAGGTCAGCCACTCCGGTGGTGGCATTAGCGCTGGCGCCAGCATGCTCAAAAACGTGGCCAGCAACCTTGCCAGTAATGTGGTGGCGGGCGTTGGCAGCAGCGGCCATGCGCAGGGCACCACGCAGGCGGCGATTTCAGACGGCGCCATTGTTATTCGGGACCAGGTGAACCAGCAGCAGGAGCTGGTTAACTTAAGCCGCGATACGGAACATGCTAATGACAGCATCAGCCCAATATTCAACAAGGAAAAAGAGCAGAACCGCCTGCAGGCCGCACAGTTGATTGGTGAGATTGGTAGCCAGGTAGCAGATATCGTTCGGACAAATGGAGAAATTGCCAAAGAGAAAGCGAAGAAGGACCCGGACGCACTGAAGGCGGCGAAAGAGACGCTGGTTGGGCTTGGCAATCTTAATCCAACTGCTAAAGAGATTGCTGATCAGGCAGGTAAAACCGCAGAGGCTCAATATGGTACGGGCAGCGCGCTGCAACGTGGCATCTCCGCTGCGACGGCGACGGTACAGGTGCTAGCGGGAGGTGACATTAAATCTGCGCTGGCGGGCGCCGCCGCGCCGGAAATTGCTTACCTCATTGGACAAAACGTTAAAGACGATACCGCAAAAGTTATTGCACATGCTGTGGTGAACGCCGCGCTGGCAGCGGCAACGCACAAAGATGCAGCTGCAGCCGCAGCCAGTGCGGCAACAGGCGAAATTGTCGGGAAGCTCGCTCTCGATGTGTATAACAAGCAAGTTGGTGAACTGGACGAGCAGCAAAAGCAGAACGTAAGCGCTCTGGCTACGCTGGCCGCTGGTCTTGCTGGCGGTCTGGTTGGAGACAACTCAGCGACGGCAACCGCTGGTGCCCAGATCGGCAAAACCACCGTCGAAAATAACCTGATGGGAGGAACAGAACCGGGTCATACGATCTTTGTTCAGGAGCATGGTAAAGACATCCTTTCCTGTGCAACAGATGCTGGCGGTGCGGCGTGTAAGCGCGGACAAGCGGTTAACAAAGCGATTGCTTTAGCATTAGGGGGCGGGATAAGCGGTGCTGCGGCAATTACTGTAACGCCGGCTCTGGTAGCTAGCGCGCAGGCCGCCGCTACTGCCTGCGCGGCTAACCCAGTTCTGTGCGCCAATCAGGTCACCATTTGGGCGACCGAAGCAGGGATGGGAGATGCGCTACCAACCGGTTTTGGCGTACTCGCAACAGGCAAGATAAGCAAAGAATTGTTAGATCAGCTCTCTGAAATGAGTGCTGTGATAATGGTTGAGAAACAAACTGGGCAGAAAATTTCTAAAGAAACATTAAGCGGAATTATTGAACAGGCCTCCCATTCTGCACAAACAAATGTTTCTCATGTCGAAAGTCTTGCTCAACAGACAAAAGAGCAATTAGTAGGTGAAATAAACAAATTCACTTCTAAAACGCAGGCCAGCAAAAATGCTACTATGGTAGGAGCGTATGATCCTGTAACCGGCAAAACAGCAATAGGTAGCAGCAATGCTAATGTTTCAGCCGAATTGCTGGATCCAAAGACTGTAAAATATATTGAAGATAAGTTAGGTGTAAGCGTTGGAGAGTTTACCAGTTTTTGTAAAAATAAGGCGGGTGCTTGTGCAGAAGTATCGGCTGCCGATCAGTTGATTAGACAAGGTGCAGATCCTGCCACGATAAAGTTTACAGAAGCGGTTAGACCGCGTGATATCTGGAAGAAAGAGACAATTCCCGCAGACGCTGTTATCCCTCCATGCGAAAACTGTCAAGTAACATGGCCTAAAGGTAATTAAAAATGAACAACTTAAACGTAGAATGGATGCCGGAATTTGGTAGCATTTATACCTGGTTTGCCGCTGATAAATACGGGCGTGTTAGCCTTATGCTTAACAACTGCTTTGGATATTTACCTAAGGCATTGTTGTGCATTGATAATGTTGAAGCACTGCTTGACAGTATGAGTGAGTTCGTCTGGGAAGAGTCATCTGATTATTCAACTTATCCTGCTGATAAATGCGGCGATTTTACGGTGGATTTATTCTCAGCATGGCGTTTCAGGGAGAATCTCAATAAAGAATATGTGATAAATAAATTAAAAAATGAGTGGGCGAAAACAGGGAAATACAGCGATGCTAACCTGGCTATTAATAAAGGGTTGTTTATTTACTGGGGAGTAGAAGGCTCTTCTCCGGGACAAGACTATCCTTTTGGATATGAAGGTGAAACTAAAATGGGCGATTATTTCAGATATATAGTGCCCACAAAATTTGCTTCGGTTAAAGATTTTCCGCCCGCGCTTCGCAGTGGTATAGCGGTATCAAGCACCCTTGATTTCACGGTTGATCGGGTACTGGATAACGATAAAATTAATGATTATTTCCCGGCAGTTTTTTCTCCTGGCTAACTCTGTGGCGCTCTTTGAAAAATGCAAAGCCGCGATGAATGCTGACTTCCCTATCATTGAAGGGGGCCAGGAAAACGGCTGGAAGCGCCGCTCTTTGCGAACAGAACGATAAGAACGGTCAGGGTTGGCGAACGTGACGACGTAAAACGTCCGTGAGTCGCAAGCGAAGTGTGCATATTCATAATACAAACGCTTACCAGGACTATGGATGTAACGCTACTTCTCACAGACGGTTCAGTAAGCGCAACCTGGCAACTTCACAGCTCGCAGCAATGTCCCGGACCATCGCAGGAGCGGCTGATACGGTATCTAACCCTACTCGTACGACCGAGGACGAAAGCATGGGTGTCACTGCGCTAATGCTGGAACTAAAAACCGTGTAACCCTTGCGGGCTTACAGAGAGGAGGCGCAAGCCTCCTTTTTTGTGTGACGTTAACGCGATTGTTACAAAACATATATTTCAGCCTGTCACAAACGTGTACAATGTAAATGGCGTCTGTACAGTTTGTTTTCTCTTAAGCGAAATCAGAGCGCTTTTTCGCTTCCTTCCGGGAGGTTTAAGCTCGCCACTGCTATTTCCGACTGCGAGCACGCCTTTTATTACGTTTTGATTTTGTCTTATTAAGAATACCAGGGGTGGCAGCTATCGTAGCGATATAAAAATAGACGTTATGCCTTAATCATTATTGCCGATATGCTGTGTAAGAAACCTTCCTGGATAGCAATAATGATTAGCACGATAACCAATATTTTAAAAAACAACGCGGCGTTTACAGCGGTAAAAGAACATATGGCGGTTATTCTTTTCCGCCCCGATGGCACGATTGTGGAAGCGAACCCGGCTTTTCAGAACGCCATGGGATATTCGCTTACCGAACTGGTGGGTAAACATCACCGCATTTTCTGCTCGCCGGAATATGCCGCCAGCCCTGAATATCGTCAGTTCTGGCAGCGGCTTGGGCGCGGCGAAACCTTCAGCGATAAATTCCTGCGCTATAAAAAAGATGGCAGCGAAATGTGGCTGGAGGCGAACTATATTCCGGTTATCGGCAAAAACAATAACGTAGAGTATGTTCTTAAGCTGGCGCGCGATATCTCGGCTAGGATCCATGACGCGCTGAACAAAGAGGCTATTCTTAAAGCGGCGCACCGCTCTATGGCGATTATTGAGTTTACGCCGGACGGGCACATCGTCTCGGCGAACGAGAACTTCTGTAAGGCGTCCGGATACACACTCAACGAAATCATCGGCAAGCATCACCGTATCTTCTGTGAGCGCGAGTACGCGATGAGCGCGGAATACGCGGATTTCTGGCGCAAGTTGAACCACGGCGAATTCGCCTCGGGCGACTTCCGCCGCATCACCAAACACCGTCAGGAACTCTGGCTGCGCGCCAGCTACAGCCCGGTTTTTGACGATAAAGGCCGTCTCTATCGCGTAGTGAAATTTGCTTATGACGTGACCGCTGAAGTAATGAAAAGCCGTGACGAGCGTCAGGCTACCGAAAGGGCGGAAGCCGTTTCCCGCGAAACGCTGACCAAAACGGTTGAGATAAGAAAGACCTTAGATGACTGCGTATCGGCAATGGAAAATATCCAGAGCAATATGGAGCAGGTTATCGGCATCGTCACCAACCTGAAAAATGATTCCGAAAGCATTATGGATCTGTCGTCGGTTATCGCGCAGATAGCAACCCAGACTAAATTGTTGTCATTAAACGCCTCGGTAGAAGCGGCGCGCGCGGGCGATGCCGGTAAAGGATTTTCCGTTGTCGCCACCGAAGTGAAATCGCTGGCGGACCGTATTGACGACGCGACCGGGAAAATAACGCGCATCACCGAGCAGAACGATTATCTGACGAAAAGCGCGCTGGATTCTATCTGTCGCAGCGGCAAAGAGGTGGCATCCACCACGGCTATTTCACGCGAGGCGTTGACGCTGACTAAAGAGATTGAAGGCTACGCCAAAAATATTCTCGAAGCGGTTAACGCGATCGGCAAGGTCATTAATGCCTGACGATTCACCGTGGTAACACGAATAAACGCAACGACTGTAGTGTTTTAGCGCGTAATATTCCGGGTAAGGTTATGCCTGGCTGTTTCCTGGAGACGCATCCGGAAACGGCGGGTTATTTTAACGAAATGAAAGCGCGCTATTTTCGGTGAGTACCTGCGAAACGTCCGATATAACCTCACGGTCGCTATGGTTGTTAATTTTTTGTTTTAATATTTTTAAAACTTTAATTGTTGCGTTAAAATAATCAGCTAATTTTTCAATGATAGTTGATCGTGATGTCTAAAAATCTCTTTAGCAGAAAGCAGGCTCCCGCTTTCTCTCTTATTGCATTACTTGTCAGTTCAGCCGCTTACGCGCAGAACACCACGGAAAAAACCGATGTCCTGCTGATTGGCGGCGGCATCATGAGCGCGTCGCTCGGCACTGTCCTTCAGGAGATCCAGCCGGACTGGAAACAGTTAATGGTGGAAAAACTCGACGGCGTGGCGCTCGAATCCTCTAACGGCTGGAATAACGCCGGTACGGGTCACTCCGCAAATATGGAGCTGAACTACACGCCGGAGCGCGCCGATGGCTCGATTGACGTCAGCAAAGCGCTGGAGATCAACGAGGCGTTTATGATTTCGCGCCAGTTCTGGTCTTCTCAGGTGAAGCGCGGCGTGCTGAACGATCCGCACTCCTTTATTAACTCCACGCCGCACATGAGCTTCGTCTGGGGCGATAACGTTGATTACCTGGCGAAACGCTACAAAGCGCTGCAGCAGACCACGCTGTTCCAGGGCATGGAGTTCTCCACCGATCAGAGCCAGATCAAAAAGTGGGCACCGCTGATTATCGAAGGGCGCGATCCTAAGCAGCGCGTAGCCGCGACCTGGACACCGGTCGGCACCGACGTGAACTATGGCGAAATCACCCGTCAGCTGGTGGGCAGCCTGAAGAAAACCAGCAACTTCAAGCTGGAAACGTCTTCTGAAGTCACCGATTTCAAACGCAACGCCGATAACTCCTGGCACGTCACCATCACCGACGTTAACACCGGGAAAGAGCATGCCGTGGACGCGAAATATGTGTTCATCGGCGCAGGCGGCGGCGCGCTGAAGCTACTGCAAAAAACCGGCATTCCGGAGGCGGACAACTACGCGGGCTTCCCGGTCGGCGGCTCGTTCCTGGTCTCTGAGAACCCGGATATCGCGCGTCAGCATGGCGAGAAAGTCTATGGTCAGGCCTCCGTTGGCGCGCCGCCGATGTCGGTGCCGCACCTTGACGCCCGTTTCCTGGACGGCAAACGCGTTGTGCTGTTCGGGCCGTTCGCGACCTTCTCGACCAAGTTCCTGAAAAACGGCTCTTTCTTCGATCTGCTGAGCACCACCACCACTAAAAACTTCATGCCGATGACCGATGTGGGCCTGGATAATTTTGATCTGGTGAAATACCTGATTGGTCAGGTCATGCTGAGCGACGACGACCGTTTTGAAGCGCTGAAAGAGTACTACCCGTCAGCGCGCAAAGAAGACTGGAAGCTTATCCAGGCTGGTCAGCGTGTGCAGATCATCAAGAAAGACCCGGAGAAAGGCGGTGTGCTGAAACTCGGTACGGAAATCGTCACCGACCAGCAGAAAACCCTGGCCGCGCTGCTGGGTGCCTCGCCTGGCGCGTCAACGGCGGCACCTATCTCCATCAACGTGATTAAGCAGCTCTTCCCGGAGCAGTTCAAATCAGAAGCGTGGCAGGCGAAGCTGCGTGAAATCGTACCGAGCTACGGTCAGAAGCTGAACGGCAACGTGGCGCTGACCCAGCAGGTATGGGATGAGACTGCCGCGACGCTGCAGCTCACCAAACCGCCGGTGATCCAGATGAAAGACGCGCAGCAGAAGCTGCCGGAAGCCAAACCGGCGCAGGCTGCAAGCCCGCAGCACGATATGGCGCTGTAAGCAAAACGGATGTTACGCAAAGGGAGGCCACTGGCCTCCCTTCTTTTTTGGCTGCGGTTATGCCGCCGGGCCTCATCCGGGCACGGTAGCCAGACCGCAAAGCGAGTGCCGGCGTGGGTTGCTTTGCGGTACAGGGCGGCCCGGTGCGATGTGTTCGCCGCCAAGGCTACTGGCGGTTACACGCATGTCAGCGACAGCGGACCGCGAAGTGAAGCCAGCGTCAGCATGGTGAGCGGCCTGTAGCGCTGCCATAAAAAAGCCCCGGCATGCCGGGGCGTTTTGTCTCTGTGAAGCGTGTGATTAGCCGGTGTTACGCATACCCGCCGCGACGCCCGCGATGGTGACCATCAGCGCCTGCTCCACGCATGGGTCTGCTGGCTTGCCTTCTTCTTCCGCCTGGCGCGAGCGGTGCAGCAGCTCCGCCTGCAGCACGTTCAGCGGGTCGGTATAGATGTTACGCAGCTGGATGGACTCGGCAATCCACGGCAGATCCGCCATCAGGTGCGAGTCGTTGGCGATATCGAGCACCACTTTGATATCGGCTTCCAGCAACTGGCGCAGCTCCTGTCCGAGCGGCCAGAGCTCCGGTTTCACCAGTCGCTGATCGTAATAGTCCGCCAGCCACAGATCCGCTTTGGCAAAGACCATCTCCAGCATGCCGAGGCGTGTGGAGAAGAACGGCCAGTCGCGGCACATGGTTTCCAGCTCGTCCTGCTTACCGTCTTCGACCACTTTTTGCAGCGCGGCGCCGGCGCCAAGCCAGGCGGGCAGCATCAGACGGTTCTGGGTCCAGGCGAAAATCCACGGAATGGCGCGCAGCGATTCCACGCCGCCGGTCGGACGGCGCTTCGCCGGACGCGAGCCGAGCGGCAGTTTGCCCAGCTCCTGCTCCGGCGTAGCCGAACGGAAATACGGCACGAAGTCTTTGTTTTCGCGCACGTAGCCGCGGTACATGGCGCAGGAGATATCGGACAGCTCATCCATGATGTGTCGCCAGGCGGCTTTCGGCTCCGGCGGCGGCAGCAGGTTCGCTTCCAGAATCGCGCTGGTGTAGAGCGACAGGCTGCTGATGGTGACTTCCGGCAGACCGTATTTAAAGCGGATCATCTCGCCCTGTTCGGTGACGCGCAGACCGCCTTTCAGGCTGCCTGGCGGCTGAGAGAGCAGCGCCGCATGGGCGGGCGCGCCGCCGCGGCCAATAGAGCCGCCGCGACCATGAAAGAGCGTGAGCGCGATGCCCGCTTTCTCGCAGGTTTTGATGAGCGCGTCCTGCGCCTGGTATTGCGCCCAGGAAGCGGCCATCACGCCCGCGTCTTTCGCGGAGTCGGAATAGCCAATCATCACCATCTGTTTGCCCTGAATGAAACCACGATACCAGTCGATGTTCAGCAACTGGGTCATGACATCGTTGGCGTTGTTCAGATCGTCGAGCGTTTCAAACAGCGGCGCGACCGGCAGCGCGAAGCCAATACCCGCCTCTTTCAGCAGCAGGTGGACGGCCAGCACGTCGGACGGCGTTTTCGCCATCGAGATGACATAAGCGGCGATCGAGCCTTTCGGCGCTTCGGCGATGACTTTACAGGTGTCGAGCACTTCGCGGGTGTTGTCGCTCGGCTCCCACTGGCGCGGCAGCAGCGGGCGTTTGGAATTCAGCTCGCGGATAAGGAACGCCTGTTTATCGGCTTCCGACCAGCTTTCATAGTCGCCGATGCCGAGATAGCGGGTCAGCTCACCCAGCGCTTCGGTGTGGCGGGTGCTCTCCTGACGGATGTCGATACGCACCAGCGGCACGCCGAACGCTTTGACGCGGCGCAGGGTGTCGAGCAGTTCGCCGTTGGCGATGATCCCAAGCCCGCAGGAGACCAGCGACTGATAGCAGGCGTAGAGCGGTTCCCAGAGCTGTTCGTTCTGCGTCAGCAGGCCCTGCGGTTTCGGCAGTTTCTGGCCCTTCAGGCGGGCTTCCAGCCAGCCCTGAGTCGCCAGCAGCTGCGCGCGCAGCCCTTTAAGCAGATAGCGGTACGGCTCCTGCGCCCCTTCAGTGCCAACGTAGTCGCGCAGCGCGTCGCTGCATTCCACCATTGAGAGCTCGGAAATCAGCACCTGGATATCTTTCAGGAACAGATCGGTTGCTTTCCAGCGGCTCAGCAGCAGGACGTGGCGGGTGATATCGGCGGTGACATTCGGGTTGCCGTCGCGATCGCCGCCCATCCAGGAAGTGAAACGCACCGGCACGAAATCGACCGGCAGCTTGTAATCGAGATGCGCTTCGAGCTGTTCGTTAAGCTCACGCAGATAATTCGGCACGCCTTCCCAGAGGCTGTTTTCCACCACGGCGAAGCCCCATTTGGCTTCATCCACCGGGCTTGGGCGATTTTTACGGATCTCGTCAGTATGCCAGGACTGCGCAATCAGTTGGCGCAGGCGGCGCATGATCTGGTTGCGCTCATAATCGGCAATGTCTTTGTGGTCGAGCTGTTTTAAACAGTTATTCACTTCGACCATTTTGTGGATCAGGGTGCGGCGGGTGATTTCAGTCGGGTGCGCGGTCAGCACCAGCTCCAGCGACAGCGCTTCCACGGCCTGGCGGATGGCGTTTTCGTTGATAGTGGGCTGGTCTTTGAGCTTACGCAGGGTACGGGCGATAATTTCCGGGTTGCTGGCGGCCTCGCCTTTTGGCGAGATGCTGTGGTATTGCTCGGCCGTGTTAGCCAGATTCAGGAACTGGCTGAACGCGCGGGCCACCGGCAGCAGTTCGTCATTGGAAAGATTTTGCAGCGTGGTTAACAGCGCCTGGCGGTCTGCTTCATTGCCAGCACGGGAAGACTTCGACAATTTGCGGATTGTTTCTACGCGGTCAAGGATGTTTTCTCCCAGCGCATCCTTGATGGTATCCCCGAGCAACTTGCCGAGCATACTGACATTGCTTCGCAAAGCGGAATATTGTTCGTTCATATAACCCCAGACACCCCATCTCAATTATGTTTAATACCCGTCGTCTTTCGCGCCGCAGGGGCGCTGGCCGCCCCTTGCGACCCCGGTTACTTACCGATGTAAGCTCCCGGGGGTCACCAGGCTTGCCGCCTTCCTGCAACAGGAAATCCCGTGGTATAGGTTCTGCAAAAAATCAGGACACTGAAAAGCGATAGCTTTTACTTACGTCCGAAAGTTCAGGCTTGAATGACTTCTTACTTTATAAAGCCATGTGAAATCCCGTTCGTCAATTGCTGCGAAATCGCTTCAGCAGGTGAATAAAGTGCGGCAATTTATGAAAGTTAATTCATGTTATTGCTGATAAGTAACGCTTATGAAAATAGCGTGCAGGCGTGCGGAACAATGTGTAGTGATACGCGCTGTGAAGGAGAGTAAAAGTAGTCGAATGGGCTGCGGCACGCGCGGTTAAAAGGGGTTCATCGGCTGTTGTGGTTAAGGCGACTGGCGTGGCGGGGGCGCTTCGCTTACATGTCCTGTGAAGCGGCACAATATTTATGAGGTGGATAAGCATAGCGTACCCACCTCATCGCGTTGAGCGCGCCCCGCCACGGCGCAAGGTCACTCAGTGCCAGCAGAAATGATGCACAACCTGCGAAATCAATTCACGGGTCGGCTTGATAAATCGTGTTTCCAGATATTCGTCCGGCTGGTGGGCCTGATTTATCGAGCCCGGCCCTAACACCAGCGTCGGGCAGAGCGTCTGAATAAACGGCGCTTCGGTGCAGTAGTTCACCACATCGGTTTGCGCGCCGAGCAGATTTTCCACCACCTGCACCAGTTTATGATCCGGCGGGCATTCGTAACCCGGGATAGGCGGATGCAGATCGAACACCGTCAGGCGCCCCGGCCAGCGCAGGCTCACCGGCTCCAGCGCCTCGTTCAGCAACCCGCTTAAATCATCCAGCGTCATGCCCGGCAGCGGACGAATATCCATATGCAGCTCGCAGCAGGCGCAGATGCGGTTAGAGGCGTCACCGCCGTGAATATGGCCGAGGTTAAGGGTCGGGTACGGCACCGTAAACGCGTCGTAGTGGTAGCGCGCTTTGAGCGAATCGCGCAGTTGCATGATGCGCCCGATGGCGTCATGCATCAGCTCAATGGCGTTGACGCCGCGCTCCGGGTCGCTGGAATGGCCGGATTGCCCCTGCACGCGGATAGCGCTGGAGATATGGCCTTTATGGGCGCGAATCGGCTGTAGCGACGTCGGCTCGCCGATAATCGCGCAGTCCGGGCGCAGGGCGGTGGTCTCGGCGAAATAGCGCGCGCCCGCCATGCTGGTTTCTTCATCGGCGGTTGCCAGAATGTAGAGCGGCTTTTTCAGCTGCGTCACATCCACGTCACGCAGCGCGTCGAGAATAAAAGCGAAAAAGCCTTTCATATCGGCGGTGCCGAGCCCGAACAGTTTGTTGTCATGCTCGGTCAGCGTGAACGGATCGCGCGTCCAGCGCCCGTCGTCGAAAGGCACGGTATCGGTATGCCCCGCCAGCAGCAGGCCGCCCGCGCCGTTACCGGTGCTTGCCAGCATATTGAATTTATTGCGGGTGCCGGGCACCGGTTGTACTTCGACCTGGAACCCGAGACTGCCAAACCACCCTGCCAGCAGATTGATTAAAGTCGCATTGCTCTGATCGAGCGCGCTGTCGGTGGCGCTGATGGAAGGCGTGGCGATAAGCGTGCGGTAAATCTCGATAAAAGGCGGTAATTTCATTTTCACTGTTGACAGACCTCAGGTCGTGATAGTATCAATATTCATGCAGTATTTGTGAATAAAAATACATTAACGTTGAGCGTAAGGGAACCGCCGGGTTCCGGTGAAGACGATACGCTCGCGGACGCGGCAACGGCCTTCAGGCCTGCGCCTGAAATACATGACGGTAAAAGGTATCCAGCCCCGATGTTGAACACGCTGATTGTTGGCGCCAGTGGTTATGCCGGCGCAGAGCTTGCGACCTACGTGAATCGCCATCCGCATATGAACATAACCGCGTTGACGGTCTCAGCGCAAAGCAATGATGCGGGAAAGTTAATCTCCTCTTTGCATCCGCAGCTGAAAGGCGTGCTCGACCTGCCATTGCAGCCGATGAGCGACATCCGCGAGTTCACCGATGGCGTGGATGTGGTGTTTCTCGCAACAGCCCATGAGGTGAGCCACGATCTCGCGCCGCAGTTTCTCGACGAGGGCTGCGTGGTGTTTGACCTCTCCGGCGCCTTTCGCGTTAACGACGCCGCGTTCTATGAAAAATTCTACGGGTTCACGCATCAGCACCCGCAGCTCCTTGAGAAGGCGGTGTATGGCCTGGCGGAGTGGAATCGCGACGCGCTGAAAGACGCGACGCTGATCGCGGTGCCGGGATGCTATCCGACTGCGGCGCAGCTTTCGCTGAAACCGCTGATCGACGCGGATTTACTGGATCTGAACCAGTGGCCGGTGATCAACGCCACCAGCGGCGTGAGCGGCGCGGGGCGCAAGGCGGCAATCTCCAACAGCTTCTGCGAAGTGAGCCTGCAACCTTACGGCATATTTAATCATCGGCATCATCCGGAAATCGTCACGCATCTGGGGACGCCGGTCATTTTCACGCCGCACCTCGGCAGCTTCCCGCGCGGCATTCTGGAAACCATCACCTGCCGCCTGAAGCCGGGCGTGAGCGAGCCGCAGATAGCCGCCGCGTTTAATGACGCCTACGCCGATAAACCGCTGGTGCGGCTGTATGACAAAGGCGTGCCCGCGCTGAAAAACGTGGTCGGCCTGCCGTTTTGCGATATCGGCTTCGCCATGCAGGGCGAACATCTGATCGTGGTCGCCACGGAAGATAACCTGCTGAAAGGCGCCGCCGCGCAGGCGGTGCAATGTATGAATATTCGTTTTGGCTTTGCCGAAACGCAGTCTCTTATTTAACCGAGTCAGGTGTGATGATGAACCCGTTAATCATTAAGTTAGGCGGCGTGTTGCTCGATAGCGAAGAGGCGCTGGAGCGTCTGTTTACCGCCCTTGTTAACTACCGCAAGGCGCATCAGCGCCCGCTGGTCATCGTTCACGGCGGCGGCTGCCTTGTTGACGACCTGATGAAGCAGCTCAACCTGCCGGTGAAAAAGAAGAACGGCCTGCGCATCACGCCTGCCGATCAGATTGACATCATTACCGGGGCGCTTGCGGGCACCGCCAACAAAACGCTGCTCGCCTGGGCGAAAAAGCACGGCATCGCTTCCGTCGGCCTGTTCCTGGGCGATGGCGACAGCGTGAGCGTGACGCCGCTGGATGAAGAGCTGGGCCACGTCGGCCAGGCGCAGCCGGGCTCGCCGAAATTAATCACGACGCTGCTGGAAAACGGCTTTATGCCGGTGATTAGCTCCATCGGTGTCACCGACAGCGGCGACCTGATGAACGTCAACGCCGACCAGGCGGCCACGGCGCTCGCGGCGACCCTTGGCGCAGACCTGATCCTGCTCTCCGACGTGAGCGGCATCCTGGACGGCAAAGGTCAGCGCATCGCCGAGATGACCGCCGCCAAAGCTGAGCAGCTTATCGAGCAGGGCATTATCACCGACGGCATGATTGTGAAAGTGCATGCGGCACTCGACGCCGCCCGCACGCTGGGCCGGCCGGTGGATATCGCCTCCTGGCGCCACGCGGAACAGCTGCCCGCTCTCTTTAACGGTGTATCTATCGGCACCAGAATACTGGCCTGAATACGCGTCGTCGAACGCGAATATGTCAGCGCACAGAAGCTATTTTTAAAGGAAAAAGACAATGCAAAATCACGGCATCAAAAAAGTTGTTCTCGCCTACTCCGGCGGCCTTGATACCTCCGCCATCATTCCGTGGCTGAAAGAGAACTATGAAGGCTGCGACGTGGTCGCATGCGTGGTGGATATCGGTCAGGACCGTGACGACCTGAAAGGCGTTGAGCAGAAAGCGCTGCGCTCCGGCGCGTCGGAGTGCTATGTGGTCGATGCGCGTGAAGAGTTCATTAAAGATTACGTTTACCCGGTGCTGCAAACCGGCGCGCTGTATGAAGGCAGCTATCTGCTGGGCACCTCGATGGCGCGTCCGCTGATCGCCAAAGCGCTGGTGGACGTGGCGAATAAAGTCGGCGCTGACGCGCTGTGCCACGGCGCGACCGGTAAAGGCAACGACCAGGTGCGTTTCGAATCCGCCTGGGCGGCGCTGGCCCCGCATCTGAAAGTGATCGCCCCGTGGCGTGAGTGGAACCTGCGTTCCCGTGAAGCGTTGCTGGATTACCTGAAAGCGCGCGATATCCCGACCACCGCGTCGCTTGAGAAAATCTACAGCCGCGATGAGAACGCCTGGCATATCTCTACCGAAGGCGGCGTGCTGGAAAGCCCGTGGAACGCCCCGAACAAAGATTGCTGGGTCTGGACCGTCGATCCGCTGGAAGCGCCGGATCAGCCGGAGCAGGTGACCGTGACCGTAGAAAAAGGCAACGTAGTCGCCGTGAATGGCGAGCACCTCTCTCCGTTCGGCTGCCTGGAAGTGCTGAACAAGATTGGCGCGAAGCATGGCGTGGGCCGTATCGATATCGTGGAAAACCGTCTGGTGGGCATTAAGTCTCGCGGCTGCTACGAAACCCCTGGCGGCACCATCATGATGGCGGCGCTGCGTGGCGTAGAGCAACTGGTGCTGGATCGCGACAGTTTCAAATGGCGCGAGCAGGTCGGCCTTGAGATGTCTTACGTGGTGTATGACGGGCGCTGGTTCGCGCCGCTGCGTCAGTCTCTGCAGGCGGCGGCGCAGTCGCTGGCCGAGCAGGTGAATGGCGAAGTGGTGTTGCAGCTCTATAAAGGTCAGGTGACGGCTATTCAGAAGAAATCGCCGAACAGCCTGTATAACGAAGAGTTCGCGACCTTTGGCGAAGACGAAGTGTATGACCACAGCCACGCGGGCGGCTTTATCCGTCTGTTCTCCCTCTCGTCACGTATTCGCGCGTTGAACGAGCTGAAGAAGTAATCTGCCGCTGCGCGAGGGCAGGTGGCGTTAACGCCTACCCGCCCGGCGCCCGGTAAGACATCCCGTGGCGGGTAGGCAACGCGCCACGGAAAGCAGCGCATTATTTACAGGCGGGGTAAGCAACGCGCACCCGCCACGGAAAGCAGCACATTATTTACAGGGCGGGTAAGCGAAGCGCGCCCGCTACAGAAAGAAATTAACGGAGCGGATTATGGCACTTTGGGGCGGACGTTTTACTCAGGCGGCGGATGGGCGGTTTAAACAATTTAATGACTCTCTGCGCTTTGATTATCGACTCGCCGAACAGGACATTATCGGCTCCGTAGCCTGGTCTAAAGCGCTGGTGACCGTCGGCGTGCTGACCGCGGACGAGCAGAGCCAGCTTGAAGGCGCGCTCAATACGCTGCTGGAAGAGGTGCTGGAAAACCCGCATGCGATTCTGGAAAGCGACGCGGAAGATATTCACAGCTGGGTGGAAGGCAAGCTTATCGATAAAGTCGGCCCGCTTGGCAAAAAGCTTCATACCGGGCGTAGCCGTAACGATCAGGTCGCGACCGACCTGAAACTCTGGTGCAAAACCGAAGTGCACGCGCTGCTGAGCGCCACGCGCCAGCTTCAGCAGGCGCTGGTCGTGACCGCCGAAGAAAATCAGGACGCGGTGATGCCGGGCTATACCCATCTGCAACGCGCCCAGCCGGTGACGTTTGCGCACTGGTGTATGGCGTATGTCGAAATGCTGGCGCGCGATGAAAGCCGTCTGCAGGATACCCTAAAGCGTCTGGATGTCAGCCCGCTGGGCTGCGGGGCGCTGGCCGGCACCGCGTATGAGATTGACCGCGAACAGCTGGCCGGCTGGCTTGGCTTCGCCAGCGCGACGCGCAACAGCCTCGACAGCGTCTCCGATCGCGATCATGTCATGGAGCTGCTGTCCAACGCGGCCATCAGCATGGTGCATCTGTCGCGTTTCGCCGAAGACCTGATTTTCTTTAACTCCGGCGAGGCCGGTTTTGTGGAGCTGTCTGACCGTGTGACGTCCGGCTCCTCGTTAATGCCGCAGAAGAAAAATCCGGACGCGCTGGAGCTGATTCGCGGCAAGTGCGGCCGCGTACAGGGCGCGCTGACCGGCATTATGATGACGATGAAAGGGCTGCCGCTCGCGTACAACAAAGATATTCAGGAAGATAAAGAAGGGCTGTTCGACGCGCTTGACACCTGGCTCGACTGCCTGCATATGGCGGCGCTGGTGCTGGACGGTATTCAGGTGAAACGTCCGCGCTGCCAGGAAGCGGCGCAGCAGGGCTACGCCAACGCCACCGAGCTTGCGGATTATCTGGTCGCTAAAGGCGTGCCGTTCCGTGAGGCGCACCACATCGTGGGCGAGGCGGTGGTGGAAGCTATTCGTCAGGGCAAACCACTGGAAGACCTGGCGCTTGCCGACCTGCAAAAATTCAGCCCGGTGATTAATGACGATGTTTACCCGGTGCTGTCACTTCAGTCATGTCTTGATAAGCGCGCGGCGCAGGGCGGCGTATCGCCGGTACAGGTCGCGCAGGCCATTAGCGCGGCGAAAGCGCGTCTGGCTTAAGCGTTACTGGCAGGAAAAAGCCCGGCGGATGTCGGGCTTTTTTTATGCGTTCCGAAAAACAGGCAAAAAAAAGCGGACTTACTGTCCGCTAAATAGTTCACGTTGGCTTTAGTTATTCGGCTAACAGAGAGACTCTGTGTGCGGGTTATCACTCAGTGAGGGTAATGAGTGATGTTCTCCGCGGCTAAGGCTATTATTCACTTTCGTGCTTGATAGGGATAATCGTTGGTTGCTATGCTATCTATCGCCATGAACTATCATGGCGGCGGAGGATGAAGAATGAATATTCGTGATCTTGAATACCTGGTGGCCCTTGCCGAACATCGTCATTTCCGGCGTGCGGCGGACGCCTGCCACGTGAGTCAGCCCACCCTGAGCGGTCAGATCCGCAAGCTTGAAGATGAACTTGGCGTAATGCTGCTGGAACGCACCAGCCGCAAAGTGCTGTTCACCCAGGCGGGGTTGCTGCTGGTAGACCAGGCGCGTACCGTTTTACGTGAAGTCAAAGTGCTGAAAGAGATGGCGAGCCAGCAGGGCGAGACCATGTCCGGTCCGCTGCATATTGGCCTTATCCCGACCATCAGCCCTTATCTGCTGCCGCAAATCATTCCGATGCTGCATCAGACCTTCCCCAAACTCGAAATGTATCTGCACGAAGCGCAGACGCATCAGCTGCTGGCCCAGCTCGACAGCGGCAAGCTCGACTGCGCGATCCTGGCGCTGGTGAAAGAGAGCGAAGCCTTTATTGAAGTGCCGCTGTTCGATGAGCCGATGCTGCTGGCGGTCTATGAGGATCACCCGTGGGCCGGACGCGATCGCGTGCCGATGGGCGAACTGGCGGGCGAAAAGCTGCTGATGCTGGAAGATGGTCACTGCCTGCGCGATCAGGCGATGGGCTTTTGCTTTGAAGCGGGTGCGGATGAAGATACGCATTTCCGCGCCACCAGCCTTGAAACGCTGCGCAATATGGTGGCGGCAGGCAGCGGCATTACGCTTCTGCCCGCGCTCGCCGTGCCGCCGGAGCGTCATCGCGACGGCGTCGTTTATCTGCCCTGCGTGAAGCCGGAGCCGCGACGCACCATCGGGCTGGTGTATCGTCCGGGCTCGCCGCTGCGCAGCCGCTATGAGCAGCTCGCAGAGGCCATCCGCAAACAGATGGATGGCCGCTTCGACAGCGCGTTAAAACAGGCGGTTTAAGCCGTTCAGCGCGGCAACCCGATAGGCTTCCGCCATGGTCGGGTAGTTAAAGGTGGTGTTAACGAAGTACTCAATAGTGTTACCGCCACCTTTCTGCTCCATAATCGCCTGGCCGATATGAATAATCTCGGCCGCGCGCTCCCCAAAGCAATGGATCCCCAGAATCTCTTTGGTTTCGCGATGGAACAGGATCTTCAGCGTGCCGACATTCATCCCGACGATTTGCGCGCGCGCCAGATGTTTAAACTGCGCGCGGCCCACTTCGTAAGGCACTTTCATCGACGTGAGCTGCTGTTCGGTTTTGCCGACGGAGCTGATTTCCGGAATGGTGTAGATACCGGTCGGGATATCTTCCACCAGGTGCGCCGAGGCGACGCCTTTTACCAGCGCCTGCGCGGCGATGCGGCCCTGATCGTAGGCGGCGGAGGCCAGGCTCGGGTAACCGATAACATCGCCCACTGCGTAGATGTGCGGCAGCGCGGTCTGATACATGCTGTTCACTTTCAGCAGCCCGCGACCATCGGCCTCAAGACCGATATTCTCCAGCGCCAGGGAATCGGTGTTGCCGGTACGTCCGTTCGCATAGAGCAGACAGTCGGCTTTCACTTTTTTGCCTGACTTCAGGTGGACTATCACGCCATCGTCAACGCCTTCAATCTGTTCATATTCTTCATTGTGGCGGATGACCACGCCGCTGTTCCAGAAGTGATATGAGAGCGAGTCTGACATCTCCTGATCGAGAAACGCCAGCAGGCGGTCGCGGGTGTTGATGAGATCCACTTTCACGTTCATTCCGCGGAAAATCGACGCGTATTCACAGCCGATGACGCCTGCGCCGTAAATAATCACGTGGCGCGGCTCGTGATGCATGCTGAGGATGGAATCGCTGTCGTAGATGCGCGAATGGGTGAAATCGACGTCCGCCGGGTGATAGGGGCGCGAGCCGCAGGCGATGACGAATTTCTCAGCGGTCAAAGTTTCTATCGAGCCGTCCGGGCAGGTGAGTTCAATCGTGTGTTCATCGACAAAACGCGCGTCGCCTTGCAGGATCTGGCAGCGGTTGCGCTCGTAAAAGCCCTGGCGCATGTTGGTCTGCTGATTGATCACGTTGTCGGCGTGGTTAAGGATGTCGGCGAAGGAAGTACGAAGAGGACGGGAGTGAGCGCTGTATAACGGGTTCTGGTTAAATTCAATGATACGGCTGACGGCGTGGCGCAACGCTTTTGACGGGATGGTGCCCCAGTGGGTGCAACCGCCGCCAACATTATGGTAGCGCTCTATCACGGCTACCGTCGCGCCCTGTTTCACCAGGCCCATTGCAGCGCCTTCGCCGCCGGGGCCAGAGCCAATCACTATTACATCATAATCGTAGGTTTGTGGCATGGTAAGGCTTACCTTGTTCTTATACATAAAAGCAACAGAATAGTAACATCACCCAAAGAATAACCCAATTCTCACTGTGCGTTTTGCCCTCTCTGGTCGCCCCCGCTTCGTAAACAATCATTCACAATCCGTTATAAACCCGGTAGTTTTAAAACTGGTATAGTGCCGTTTCAACAGGAAGGAATCAGGCAACGTGATGGGCGTCAGAGCGCAACAGAAAGAACGAACCCGGCGGTCGCTGGTGGAGGCCGCGTTTAGTCAGCTAAGCGCGGAACGAAGTTTTGCCAGCCTGAGCCTGCGCGAAGTGGCGCGCGAGGCCGGTATCGCGCCGACCTCGTTTTATCGTCATTTCCGGGACGTGGACGAGCTGGGTCTGACGATGGTGGATGAAAGCGGCCTGATGCTGCGACAGCTGATGCGCCAGGCGCGCCAGCGCATCGCCAAAGGCGGTAGCGTGATCCGTACATCGGTCTCCACCTTTATGGAGTTTATCGGCAATAACCCGAACGCCTTCCGGCTGCTGCTGCGCGAACGCTCCGGCACGTCGGCGGCGTTTCGCGCCGCCGTCGCGCGCGAAATCCAGCATTTCATCGCGGAACTTGCCGATTATCTGGAACTCGAAAATCACATGCCGCGCGCGTTTACCGAGGCTCAGGCGGAGGCGATGGTGACCATCGTCTTTAGCGCAGGCGCAGAAGCGCTTGATGTGAGCCCGGAACAACGCGGGCAATTAGAAGAGCGACTGGTATTACAGCTGCGCATGATCTCTAAAGGCGCCTACTATTGGTACCGTCGCGAACAAGAAAAGATGGCGCAACATTCCGATAAGTGAAGGACGAGCAATGAGAACCACGACACAAGAAAAGGGTACGCTGCTGCTGGCGCTGATCGCCGGTCTGTCGATTAACGGCACCTGCGCGGCGCTGTTCAGCTCCATCGTGCCTTTCTCGATTTTCCCGATTATTTCGCTGGTGCTGACGGTCTACTGCCTGCATCAGCGCTACCTGAATCGCACCATGCCGGTGGGCCTGCCGGGTATTGCCGCCGCCTGCTTTATTCTTGGGGTGCTGCTGTACAGCGCCGTAGTGCGCGCGGAATATCCGGCGATTGGCTCTAACTTCCTGCCGTCGGTGCTTTCCGTCGTGCTGCTGTTCTGGATAGGCTTTCGCCTGCGTCGCCGCAAGGCGCGCTACGACGAGTAAAAGAAAAGGGCGCCGCGGCGCCCTTTTTGATTAGCGGCGCGTTAACAGCACGCCGCACTCCATATGGTGGGTGTAGGGGAACTGATCAAACAACGCCAGGCGCTCGACGCGGTGCGTTTCGCAGAGCGTTGTGAGGTTGTCGCAGAGCGTCTGCGGGTTGCAGGAGATATAAAGGATACGCGGATACGCCTGCACCATTTTCACCGTTTCTGCATCCAGACCGCTGCGCGGCGGATCGACAAAGATCGTCTCGCACTGGTAGCTTTTCAGGTCGATCCCTTGCAGACGGTTAAATTCACGCACGCCGTTCATCGCCTGAGTAAATTCTTCCGCCGCCATGCGGATAATCTGCACGTTGTCGATGTGGTTCGCCGCAATGTTGTATTGCGCGGCGGCGACTGACGGCTTGGCGATTTCCGTCGCCAGCACGCGGTTAAAGTTGCGCGCCAGCGCCAGCGAGAAGTTGCCGTTGCCGCAGTAGAGTTCCAGTAGATCGCCGCGTGAATTCTGGGTGACATCCAGCGCCCATTCCAGCATATGAATGTTCATCGCCGCGTTCGGCTGGGTAAAGCTGTTTTCGACCTGGCGGTAGATCATCTCTGTGCCCGCCACCGGCAGACGCTCGTCGATGTAATCCTGATCGAGCATGATTTTGGTTTTGGTGGCGCGGCCGATGAAGTGTACGTCAAAGCCGTCTGCGCGCAGCGCATCGCGCAGACGTGTCGCCTCTTCACGCCAGGCGTCGTCCAGCGCGCGGTGATAGAGCAGCGACACCACGGCCTGCTGGCTGCGGGTAGTCAGATAGTCAATCTGGAACAGCTTATGGCGCAGAGCGCGGTTGTCGCGAATGCCGTCAATCATGCGCGGCATCAGGGCGTTAATCAGCTCGCTGGCCGCCGGGAAGCTGTCGACGCGAATGCGGCTGCGCGTCTCCTGATCGAAAATAATGTGATAAAGGTCGTCGCCGTCATGCCAGAGACGAAACTCGGCGCGCATGCGGTAATGGCTGACCGGTGAGCGGAACACCTCCGGCGCTGGCGCGGCGAAAGGCGCCATCATGCCTTGCAGGCGTTCTACCTTTTCATCCAGCTGTGCGTCGTAGTGATCGATGGGGAGATGTTCAGGGGTCATCATGCGTCCTGGGTGAGAAAAATTTACGCCGGGATTGTAGGGAATGCGGGCGTGATGTCCAGCTTTGATTGTTTTTGCATCATCCCTCGTGGAAGTCTGGACATCTATAATGCGCTCCATGTAGCATGCCGTTTCCGGTCTCCTGTGAGTGAAAAGGGAATCCAGTGCAAATCTGGAGCTGACGCGCAGCGGTAAAGACAGGTGGGATGAACGCGTTCGCAGACACTGCCGGCACGCCGGTGGGAAGTCCTCATCCATATCACACCTCCAAGCCCGAAGACCTGCCGGAGTCACGTCGCATCTCGCGCACTTATCGCGTTCTATCAAGTGCGCCTGCGGCATCCTAAAAGTTAAGCGGATGCTTACGTTAATGATGATAAAAAAAATCTCGCTGCTGACGGCGCTGTCCGCCACGGCGTTTTCTGGCTGGGCGCAGGATAGCGGCTCAGATTCTCTGGTGGTGACCGCAAACCGTTTTCAGCAGCCAGTGAATACGGTGCTGGCGCCAACCGATGTGGTGACGCGTGAAGAAATTGATAAATGGCAGTCTAAAACGGTGCTGGATGTGTTGCGTCGTTTGCCGGGCGTGGATATTTCGCAAAACGGAGGAATGGGCCAGCTCGCCTCCGTCTATGTCCGTGGTACTGATTCACGCCATGCGCTCATCCTTATGGACGGCGTACCGGTTTCTCGTCCCAACCTTTCCAACGACTCTAATCTTTATCAAATCCCGATTTCACTGATTCAGCGTATTGAGTTTATTCGCGGGCCGCGTTCAGCGGTATATGGTTCCGGAGCGATTGGCGGTGTGATTAATATCATCACGCAGGGTGATGATGAAGTGTCACGGATTGATGCTGGCGTCGGATCTAAAGGCTATCAGGAATATTCCGGCACGCTACGCCAGCGTTTTGGCGACACGGTGGTGACGGCGATGGGGGCGTATCAGACTACCCGTGGATTTAACGTTCAGCCGGGATCGACATGGAATCATGATAACGACCGCGACGGTTATCGTAATAAAACGTTCTTTGGCAGCCTTCAGCATCATTTTTCTGAGAATGTAGACGGTTTCTTTCGCGGCTATGGTTATGCCAATAACGCCGATTTCGATGTGGGAAATCCGCCGTATTCTCCGGCATTCAGCGCGGATGAAAACCAGTATGACAATCAATCATGGGATACCGGATTACGCTATAACGCCGACATCTACTCTTCTCAGCTCATCGCCAGTTTTCAGAAGCTGAAAAGCTATAACTACAGCAGCCTTTATGGTCGCTACCAGGATGGCACGACGCTTGATCGTATGGAGCAGCGTTACATTCAATGGGGCAACAACCTTATTGTCGGTCACGGCTCTGTCAGCGCCGGGGTGGACTGGAAGCAGGAAAAACTCACGTCAGTAACGCAGGCTGATACTGACCGTTTTAAACGTGATACAACCGGTATTTACCTAACCGGTCAGCAGCAGGTGCTTGAGAGCGTTACGCTTGAAGCGTCAGGCCGTGAAGATCATGACGAACAGTTTGGCTGGCATGGAACCTGGCAGACCGCGGCAGGCTGGGAGTTTGTTGATGGCTATCGCGCAACTCTTTCCTATGGTACAGGGTTTCTGGCTCCGGGCCTGACTCAGCAGTTTGGGTCGCCTCAGTATGGTATTGCGTCCAACCCGGATCTTCAGCCGGAAAAATCCAGGCAGTGGGAAGCGGGTATTGAAGGCGTCACCGGTCCGCTGGACTGGCGTTTGTCGACCTGGCGGTACAAGATTGACAACCTGATAAGCTATAACAATGACGCCTATTACAACGTCAAATCGGCCACGATTAAAGGAGTGGAGTGGACAGGCAATCTGACTACCGGTCCTGTGAGTCATGCGCTTACATTGCAGTATATCGATCCACGTGATGATGAAACCCATCAGCGCTTACAGCGTCGCGCCAGACAGCAGGTGAAATATAATCTCAGCGGTGAAGTTTCAGACTTTGGCTGGGATGTCACTTATCAGTATATCGGCGAGCGCGAGGATACTAACTTTAATACTTTCCCATCAGAAAAAGTGAAGCTCGGCAGTGTCAGCCTGTGGGATGTCGCGGTTTCTTATCCGGTCACCTCCCATCTCACAGTTCGTGGTAAAATAGCTAACCTGTTCGATAAAGATTACGAGACGGTTTATGGCTACCAAACTGCAGGACGGGAATACAACTTGTCAGGCAGCTACACCTTCTGAGGCTCGCCCAACCATTCTGGTGTTTGACTCCGGTGTGGGTGGGCTCTCTGTTTATGATGAGATCCGGCATCTCCTGCCGGATCTGCATTTCATCTACGCCTTCGATAACGTTGCCTTTCCTTATGGCGAAAAGAGCGAGGCGTTCATCGTTGAGCGCGTTGTCGAGATTGTGACTGCCGTTCAGGCGCGCTATCCCCTGGCGCTCGCCGTTATCGCCTGTAACTCCGCCAGTACGGTATCGCTCCCGGCGCTGCGTGAAAAATTCGCGTTTCCTGTGGTGGGCGTCGTTCCCGCGATTAAACCTGCTGCACGGCTGACCGCGAACGGCGTTGTGGGCCTGCTCGCGACCCGTGGCACAGTGAAGCGCCCTTATACGCATGAACTGATTGCCCGCTTCGCGAATGAATGCCAGATAGAAATGCTGGGCTCGGCGGAGCTGGTAGAGATAGCCGAGGCGAAGCTGCACGGCGAACCGGTTTCCCTGGAAGCGTTGCGCCGCGTGCTGCGCCCGTGGCTGCGTATGCCCGAGCCGCCGGACACCGTCGTCCTTGGCTGTACCCACTTCCCGCTGCTGGCCGATGAGCTGCTACAAGTATTGCCTGAAGGCACGCGGCTGGTGGACTCCGGGGCGGCGATTGCAAGGCGTACGGCCTGGTTGCTGGAGCATGAGGCGCCAGATGCGCGTTCCTGCGATGATAATATTGCTTACTGTATGGCGTTAACGCCCGAAGTTGCGCAGTTAATGTCAGTTTTGCAACGTTACGGCTTTGGAAAGCTCGAAAAACTGCCAGTTTAATGACGTTTTGTGCAAAAAAGAGACGAACGAAAAGTTTTTTGAATTTAGGGGTTGTCAGGGGAAAAGAACTCCCTATAATGCGCCTCCACTGACACGGCACAACGGCAAGCGAGCCGGCCCGTCAGGCAGACGAAAGCGAAAATAAACGCTTGACTCTGAAAGAGGAAAGCGTAATATACGCCACCTCGCGACAGCAGGCTGAAAGCCGCGTCGCACCGCTCTTTAACAATTTATCAGACAATCTGTGTGGGCACTCGGGGCACTGATATCTTAACGTCTACGGACGATAAACGAATATCAAGTCTCAAGTGAACAACAGTTAATTCATTACGAACTAACAGTTTAATTCTTTGAGCATCAAACTTTTAATTGAAGAGTTTGATCATGGCTCAGATTGAACGCTGGCGGCAGGCCTAACACATGCAAGTCGAACGGTAACAGGAAGCAGCTTGCTGCTTTGCTGACGAGTGGCGGACGGGTGAGTAATGTCTGGGAAACTGCCTGATGGAGGGGGATAACTACTGGAAACGGTAGCTAATACCGCATAACGTCGCAAGACCAAAGTGGGGGACCTTCGGGCCTCATGCCATCAGATGTGCCCAGATGGGATTAGCTAGTAGGTGGGGTAACGGCTCACCTAGGCGACGATCCCTAGCTGGTCTGAGAGGATGACCAGCCACACTGGAACTGAGACACGGTCCAGACTCCTACGGGAGGCAGCAGTGGGGAATATTGCACAATGGGCGCAAGCCTGATGCAGCCATGCCGCGTGTATGAAGAAGGCCTTCGGGTTGTAAAGTACTTTCAGCGAGGAGGAAGGGGTTAAGGTTAATAACCTTAATCATTGACGTTACTCGCAGAAGAAGCACCGGCTAACTCCGTGCCAGCAGCCGCGGTAATACGGAGGGTGCAAGCGTTAATCGGAATTACTGGGCGTAAAGCGCACGCAGGCGGTCTGTCAAGTCGGATGTGAAATCCCCGGGCTCAACCTGGGAACTGCATCCGAAACTGGCAGGCTTGAGTCTCGTAGAGGGGGGTAGAATTCCAGGTGTAGCGGTGAAATGCGTAGAGATCTGGAGGAATACCGGTGGCGAAGGCGGCCCCCTGGACGAAGACTGACGCTCAGGTGCGAAAGCGTGGGGAGCAAACAGGATTAGATACCCTGGTAGTCCACGCCGTAAACGATGTCGACTTGGAGGTTGTGCCCTTGAGGCGTGGCTTCCGGAGCTAACGCGTTAAGTCGACCGCCTGGGGAGTACGGCCGCAAGGTTAAAACTCAAATGAATTGACGGGGGCCCGCACAAGCGGTGGAGCATGTGGTTTAATTCGATGCAACGCGAAGAACCTTACCTGGTCTTGACATCCAGAGAATCCTGCAGAGATGCGGGAGTGCCTTCGGGAACTCTGAGACAGGTGCTGCATGGCTGTCGTCAGCTCGTGTTGTGAAATGTTGGGTTAAGTCCCGCAACGAGCGCAACCCTTATCCTTTGTTGCCAGCACATCATGGTGGGAACTCAAAGGAGACTGCCGGTGATAAACCGGAGGAAGGTGGGGATGACGTCAAGTCATCATGGCCCTTACGACCAGGGCTACACACGTGCTACAATGGCGCATACAAAGAGAAGCGACCTCGCGAGAGCAAGCGGACCTCATAAAGTGCGTCGTAGTCCGGATTGGAGTCTGCAACTCGACTCCATGAAGTCGGAATCGCTAGTAATCGTGGATCAGAATGCCACGGTGAATACGTTCCCGGGCCTTGTACACACCGCCCGTCACACCATGGGAGTGGGTTGCAAAAGAAGTAGGTAGCTTAACCTTCGGGAGGGCGCTTACCACTTTGTGATTCATGACTGGGGTGAAGTCGTAACAAGGTAACCGTAGGGGAACCTGCGGTTGGATCACCTCCTTACCTGCAAGATACAACCTCGCGTGCTCACACAGATTGTCTGATAGAAAGTAAAGAAGCAAAACCTCTACAGGCTTGTAGCTCAGGTGGTTAGAGCGCACCCCTGATAAGGGTGAGGTCGGTGGTTCAAGTCCACTCAGGCCTACCAACTCCTCAGGAGTTGAAGAGGTTTAACTACGATGGGGCTATAGCTCAGCTGGGAGAGCGCCTGCTTTGCACGCAGGAGGTCTGCGGTTCGATCCCGCATAGCTCCACCATCACTTCAGAGTGTACTCACTGAGTATACTGCGAAGTATTTGCTCTTTAACAATCCGGAACAAGCTGAAAATTGAAACAGACATGCTGCTGCATTCTTCCGTAAACAGGGAATGCGCGGTGTGTCAGAGTCTCTCAAACTCGCAGCACGAAGACTTCTTCGGGTTGTGAGGTTAAGCGAACAAGCGTACACGGTGGATGCCCTGGCAGTCAGAGGCGATGAAGGACGTGCTAATCTGCGAAAAGCGCCGGTAAGGTGATATGAACCGTTATAACCGGCGATGTCCGAATGGGGAAACCCAGTGTGATTCGTCACACTATCTCAGCATGAATACATAGTGCTGTGAGGCGAACCGGGGGAACTGAAACATCTAAGTACCCCGAGGAAAAGAAATCAACCGAGATTCCCCCAGTAGCGGCGAGCGAACGGGGAACAGCCCAGAGCCTGAATCAGCTTGTGTGTCAGTGGAACGGTCTGGAAAGGCCGGCGATACAGGGTGACAGCCCCGTACACGAAGGCACACAGGTTGTGAGCTCGATGAGTAGGGCGGGACACGTGATATCCTGTCTGAAGATGGGGGGACCATCCTCCAAGGCTAAATACTCCTGACTGACCGATAGTGAACCAGTACCGTGAGGGAAAGGCGAAAAGAACCCCGGCGAGGGGAGTGAAACAGAACCTGAAACCGTGTACGTACAAGCAGTGGGAGCCTTCGTAAGAGGGTGACTGCGTACCTTTTGTATAATGGGTCAGCGACTTATATTCTGTAGCAAGGTTAACCGTATAGGGGAGCCGAAGGGAAACCGAGTCTTAATTGGGCGTTAAGTTGCAGGGTATAGACCCGAAACCCGGTGATCTAGCCATGGGCAGGTTGAAGGTTGGGTAACACTAACTGGAGGACCGAACCGACTAATGTTGAAAAATTAGCGGATGACCTGTGGCTGGGGGTGAAAGGCCAATCAAACCGGGAGATAGCTGGTTCTCCCCGAAAGCTATTTAGGTAGCGCCTCGTGAACTCATCTTCGGGGGTAGAGCACTGTTTCGGCTAGGGGGCCATCCCGGCTTACCAACCCGATGCAAACTGCGAATACCGAAGAATGTTATCACGGGAGACACACGGCGGGTGCTAACGTCCGTCGTGAAGAGGGAAACAACCCAGACCGCCAGCTAAGGTCCCAAAGTCATGGTTAAGTGGGAAACGATGTGGGAAGGCCCAGACAGCCAGGATGTTGGCTTAGAAGCAGCCATCATTTAAAGAAAGCGTAATAGCTCACTGGTCGAGTCGGCCTGCGCGGAAGATGTAACGGGGCTAAACCATGCACCGAAGCTGCGGCAGCGACACTTATGTGTTGTTGGGTAGGGGAGCGTTCTGTAAGCCTGCGAAGGTGTGCTGTGAGGCATGCTGGAGGTATCAGAAGTGCGAATGCTGACATAAGTAACGATAAAGCGGGTGAAAAGCCCGCTCGCCGGAAGACCAAGGGTTCCTGTCCAACGTTAATCGGGGCAGGGTGAGTCGACCCCTAAGGCGAGGCCGAAAGGCGTAGTCGATGGGAAACAGGTTAATATTCCTGTACTTGGTGTTACTGCGAAGGGGGGACGGAGAAGGCTATGTTGGCCGGGCGACGGTTGTCCCGGTTTAAGCGTGTAGGTGTGATGACCAGGCAAATCCGGTTGTCTTTAACACTGAGGCGTGATGACGAGGCACTACGGTGCTGAAGCAATAAATGCCCTGCTTCCAGGAAAAGCCTCTAAGCATCAGGTAACACGAAATCGTACCCCAAACCGACACAGGTGGTCAGGTAGAGAATACCAAGGCGCTTGAGAGAACTCGGGTGAAGGAACTAGGCAAAATGGTGCCGTAACTTCGGGAGAAGGCACGCTGACATGTAGGTGAAGCCCCTGCGGGCGGAGCTGAAGTCAGTCGAAGATACCAGCTGGCTGCAACTGTTTATTAAAAACACAGCACTGTGCAAACACGAAAGTGGACGTATACGGTGTGACGCCTGCCCGGTGCCGGAAGGTTAATTGATGGGGTTATCGCAAGAGAAGCTCCTGATCGAAGCCCCGGTAAACGGCGGCCGTAACTATAACGGTCCTAAGGTAGCGAAATTCCTTGTCGGGTAAGTTCCGACCTGCACGAATGGCGTAATGATGGCCAGGCTGTCTCCACCCGAGACTCAGTGAAATTGAACTCGCTGTGAAGATGCAGTGTACCCGCGGCAAGACGGAAAGACCCCGTGAACCTTTACTACAGCTTGACACTGAACATTGAGCCTTGATGTGTAGGATAGGTGGGAGGCTTTGAAGCGTGGACGCCAGTCTGCGTGGAGCCAACCTTGAAATACCACCCTTTAATGTTTGATGTTCTAACCTGGCGCCATAATCTGGCGTGGGGACAGTGTCTGGTGGGTAGTTTGACTGGGGCGGTCTCCTCCCAAAGTGTAACGGAGGAGCACGAAGGTCAGCTAATCCTGGTCGGACATCAGGAGGTTAGTGCAATGGCATAAGCTGGCTTGACTGCGAGAGTGACGGCTCGAGCAGGTGCGAAAGCAGGTCATAGTGATCCGGTGGTTCTGTATGGAAGGGCCATCGCTCAACGGATAAAAGGTACTCCGGGGATAACAGGCTGATACCGCCCAAGAGTTCATATCGACGGCGGTGTTTGGCACCTCGATGTCGGCTCATCACATCCTGGGGCTGAAGTAGGTCCCAAGGGTATGGCTGTTCGCCATTTAAAGTGGTACGCGAGCTGGGTTTAGAACGTCGTGAGACAGTTCGGTCCCTATCTGCCGTGGGCGCTGGAGAATTGAGGGGGGCTGCTCCCAGTACGAGAGGACCGGAGTGGACGCATCACTGGTGTTCGGGTTGTCATGCCAATGGCACTGCCCGGTAGCTAAATGCGGAAGAGATAAGTGCTGAAAGCATCTAAGCACGAAACTTGCCCCGAGATGAGTTCTCCCTGAGACTTTAAGTCTCCTGAAGGAACGTTGAAGACGACGACGTTGATAGGCCGGGTGTGTAAGCGCAGCGATGCGTTGAGCTAACCGGTACTAATGAACCGTGAGGCTTAACCTTACAACGCCAAAGAAGTCTGGCGTGTTGAGAGATGATATTCAGCTTGTGACGGATAAACGTTCATGGCGGTATGCGGTGAACGACAGAATTTGCCTGGCGGCTGTAGCGCGGTGGTCCCACCTGACCCCATGCCGAACTCAGAAGTGAAACGCCGTAGCGCCGATGGTAGTGTGGGGCCTCCCCATGCGAGAGTAGGGAACTGCCAGGCATCAAATTAAGCAGTAAGCCGGAATCATAATCCGGTGGTGTGACGAAATTCGGTGGAGCGGTAGTTCAGTCGGTTAGAATACCTGCCTGTCACGCAGGGGGTCGCGGGTTCGAGTCCCGTCCGTTCCGCCACCCTATTTAGGGGCGTAGTTCAATTGGTAGAGCACCGGTCTCCAAAACCGGGTGTTGGGGGTTCGAGTCCCTCCGCCCCTGCCAGAAATTATCCTTAGCTTCGGCTAAGGATTTTTTTTATCTTTTTTCCCCTTCCACAATCCCTGCTTTTTAACAGATTTTATCTGTCACCCCTTATTTTTAAAGTAATCAGGTAATGACAGGGATCTTTAAAAGATCTTTAATGCTGTTATTTTTATCGCTATTCTGCAGCCAGATAGCATAAAGCGGCCTTGAAAGTGTTCCACTATCAATAACAGGATACAGATCGCTTTTCTCCCGGGCCCAGCTGACTGGTAACCACGTACACCCCTGCAATTCTGCGAGCATTTTTCTGGCAACATCAGCCGAGCTTGTCGTCAGCACCGGAATATCTTCAGGCGTAATAAGCCCTGCTTCGTGCTGCTGAAAATCAGGCCCCCACTCAAGTCGAAGATAATGGAGGCTGGTTTTGCCGCGTTCTGGCTGTGCGCTGTAAAGCCCGAGCGCAAAATGCCCCAGTAACTGGCTTGAAAACTCATCCATCTTCGGCGCTTCGGTGGTGATAAGCAGATCTAACTGACGTTCATGCAGCTGTTTGACCAGCGACTGCCGCTGCGCAATGCGTGCTTCAAACTGCATGCTCCCTTTTTCCTGATAAAGCCTCGTAAGCCACCCGGAAAGCATACATTCCCAGAGAGACGCACTGGCGCCTATCGAAAAGAGATTATGCCGTGACGTTTGCGCGACATCTTTGCGTGCGGTTTGCCAGATATTCATCAGGTTTTCCGCATACGGCAGTAGCCTTTCGCCGGCCGCGGTCAGACGTATGTTATTGCGATGTCGCGTAAAAAGATTCACACCCAGTTGGTTTTCAAGCTGACGGATACGAAAGCTTACCGCTGATTGCGTCAGGTAAAGCGCTTCAGCCGCTCTGCCAAAATGACGGGTGCGGCTGACTTCAAGAAAGGTTTTCAGCAGGTCGGTATCCACATCTCACTCCACAAAAAAATTTGTCGTAATGATTTAAATGTTTTGTTTTACACTCTGTCAAGCGTAACTAATACTCCGCGCCATAAATAGCTCGGCCAAGAGAATTAGGAGCGTGTAGGATGGCGGAAAGCTTTACGACGACTAATCGATTTTTCGACAACAAATATTATCCGCGCGGGTTCTCTCGCCATGGTGACTTCACCATTAAAGAAGCACAGCTGCTTGAACGTCATGGCTATGCCTTTAATGAACTGGATCTCGGTAAGCGTGAGCCTGCGACTGCTGAAGAAAAGCAGTTTGTTGAAGTTTGTCGTGGCATTCGTGAGCCAGCGACTGAGGCAGAACGCGTCTGGTCAAAGTATATGTCGCGTATCAAGCGGCCTAAGCGTTTTCATACTCTTTCTGGCGGCAAGCCGCAGATGGAAGGGATGGATGATTACGCGGAAACGGATGATTAATCAAATGGGGCGCAAGCCCCATTATTTTATGCCAGCCATAAAAACAACTGCAGTATTAGCCTCACCCCATCGCTATGCCATCATGTTTTGCAAATGGGCCAGCATCCTGTCTATGGCGCGGTAACTCAGCGCCTCCTGTAGGTGCTCCCGGCCAATTCTCTCTTCTTTTGCACTGTCTGCAATGGTTCTCGCCACTTTCAATAGACGCTGCCAGGCGCGTACAGACAACCCAAGCTTGATTAACGCCGCTTCCAGCCACCGCGCATCTTCCGTGCTGAGCGTACAAAACTGACGTATCTCTCCGTTATCCAGTGTCGCGTTGAGCTTACCCTGCCGTGCAAGCTGCCTTTCACGGGTTTGGATAACGCGCTCACGTACCTGCCCGCTACTTTCACCCACTTGCGCTGACCGGCTTAGCATACCTGGCGGCGGCAATGGAACCTCCAGGGAGATATCAAACCGGTCGAGGAAAGGCCCTGATAGACGCCCGAGATAGCGTAGTGTCTGTTCTGGTGAGCAGCGGTTATGGCTTCCTTTATAATGGCCGGTCGGGCTGGGATTCATCGCCGCAATAAGCTGAAAGCGCGCCGGATAAGTGAGCTTTGCCCGGGTTCTTGAAAGATGAATTTGCCCGGATTCAATAGGCTCGCGCAATGCATCCAGTACGCGACGTTCAAATTCAGGTAACTCATCAAGAAAAAGTACACCGTTATGGGCAAGTGAAATTTCTCCGGGTGCAGGTATAGCGCCTCCCCCTACCATCGCATTCAGCGACGCACTATGGTGAGGGGCCCTGAAAGGCCGCTGACGCCACTGGTGATGTAAAGAGACGGGGTTGACCAGGCTAAGGATTGCCGCGCTCTCCAGCGCCTCCTGGTCGCTCAGAGGCGGTAGTAATCCGTTGAGTCTACTGGCTAGCATTGTTTTACCGGTGCCGGGAGGCCCGATAAACAATAAGTTATGGCCACCCGCGGCTGTTAATTCCAGCGCGCGTTTCCCCTGTGATTGTCCAATAACTTCACTAAGATCGCCCGCAGGTTGCTTAAAATTAAATTCGGATGGCTCGGCTGGTTGCAGCGTCGTTTTGCCTTCCAGAAAGGCACACACCTCTTGCAGATGATGCGCGACAAGGCAACCTTCTTTATTAATCAATCCCACTTCCGGTGCGTTATCGTGCGCGACGATAATTTTCCTGTTACAGCCGAGAGCCTCCATGGCTGCTGAGATCGCGCCAGGCACCCCCCGCAGCGCGCCTGTGAGGGCCAGTTCACCGACAAACTCATACTCTCCTAGCTGTGACGCGCATAGCTGTTCAGAAGCTGCGAGAAGCGCAATCGCAATCGGCAAATCATACCGCCCCCCTTCCTTCGGTAAATCGGCAGGCGCCAGGTTAATCGTTATCTTCCTGGCAGGAAAATCATAACCGCTATTGATAAGCGCGCTACGTACGCGGTCTCTGGCTTCCTTAACTGTCGTCTCCGGCAGGCCAACAATTGTCAGGCCGGGTAATCCGGCGCTGATATGCACTTCGACCGTAACGAGCGGCGCTTTTACTCCAAGCGCAGCGCGGGTATGGATAACAGATAGCGACATAACCCCCTCCTTGCATCTACAGGGTTGCAGCCGGGAGAGGTTTAATCGAGGCAAAATTCGCGCTTTTTCGTTGCAAATAGCAAACTTTTATTGCAAGACAGTCAACGTTAGAAATTCATTCGAGACGTCTCGCAAAAGAGTAATAAGTTTTTAAAAGGACGTTGCGGCATAACTCCGTTTCGCTAAAAATCCTGAAAAAATTTCAGTTAACACTACTGGTTGATTACGTTGGGGTTTTAATAGATTTCATGAATGTATTTCAGTAATACGTCATAAATATTTCTTGTCACAGCTTTGTTCTCTGTGATAACTCTTTAGGTATTCCTTCGAATATGACGTAAGCACATACAGAAATGACAACCCTTCTACTAGTGATTAGCCTAGTCGTGATTAGCGTGGTGGTGATTATTAACCCACCGTGCGGGGCTGCACTCGGAAGAAGAAAGGCTTAGAAATCAAGGCTGAATCATCGAAAACCCCCGCACCGAAAGGTCCGGGGGTTTTTTTATGACCTAAAACTTAAGCGAGGAACAGAGAATGAGTAGTAGCATAAAATTCTGTTGTCCGCATTGTAAGGCGGGGAACTGACTATGAATGGTGCGCAGTGGGTGGTGCATGCTTTGCGAGCTCAGGGAGTGGATACGGTTTTTGGCTATCCGGGCGGGGCGATAATGCCGGTTTACGATGCGTTATACGACGGCGGCGTGGAACACCTACTGTGTCGGCATGAACAGGGCGCTGCAATGGCGGCGATCGGTTATGCGCGTGCCACGGGCAAAACCGGCGTTTGCATCGCAACTTCCGGGCCAGGCGCGACCAACCTGATCACGGGCCTCGCGGATGCGCTGCTGGATTCGGTTCCCGTTGTGGCTATTACCGGGCAGGTCGCAGCGCCGCTTATCGGCACTGACGCTTTCCAGGAAGTGGATGTTCTTGGTTTATCACTCGCCTGCACCAAACACAGTTTCCTCGTCGAGTCGCTGGAAGAGCTGCCGGAAATTATGGCGCACGCTTTTCATCTGGCGCGTTCAGGTCGCCCGGGGCCAGTACTGATCGATATACCCAAAGATATCCAGCTCGCCAGCGCAGAGCTTGAACCGTGGCTTTCCAGTGTTGAAGACACCTCCGTGTTACCGCAGGCAGAACTGGAGCAGGCACGCGCGTTGATGAGCCTGGCTGAAAAGCCGATGCTTTATGTGGGGGGCGGCGTTGGTATGGCGCAGGCGGTGCCAGCCCTACGTGAATTTATGGCACAGACGAAAATCCCCTGTGCAGTAACGTTGAAAGGACTGGGTGCAGTAGAAGCGAGCTACCCATGGTACCTCGGTATGTTGGGGATGCATGGCACTAAAGCTGCGAACCTGGCGGTCCAGGAGTGTGATTTACTGATAGCCGTCGGCGCGCGCTTTGACGATCGCGTTACCGGCAAACTGAATACCTTTGCGCCTCATGCCAAAGTTATCCATATGGATATCGATCCGGCGGAACTCAACAAGCTGCGTCAGGCGCATGTCGCGTTGCCGGGCGATCTTAACGCCTTACTGCCCGCGCTGCAGCGTCCAATGGAGATTAATGCCTGGCGCGATCAGGTCGCGGCAATGCGGCGTGAACATGACTGGCGCTATGAACATCCGGGTGAAGCGATTTTTGCGCCGTTATTGTTAAAACAGCTCTCAGACCGCAAGCCAGCAAACAGCGTCGTGACGACAGACGTAGGCCAGCATCAGATGTGGACGGCGCAGCATATGAGTTTCAGCCGCCCGGAAAATTTCATTACCTCAAGCGGCCTTGGCACGATGGGCTTTGGGTTGCCAGCAGCGGTAGGCGCGCAGGTGGCCCGTCCGGACGATACTGTCATCTGCGTGACCGGTGATGGCTCGTTCATGATGAATATCCAGGAGCTGGGCACCGTGAAGCGCAAGCAACTGCCGCTGAAAATTGTGCTGCTGGATAACCAGCGTCTGGGGATGGTGCGTCAGTGGCAACAGCTCTTTTTCTCGGAGCGCTACAGCGAAACGAATCTGTCCGATAACCCCGATTTCCTGACGCTGGCCAGCGCCTTTGGCATTAATGGTCAGCGTATTACTCGTAAAGACCAGGTGGAAGCGGCGCTGGAAGCCATGCTGAGCAGCGAAGGCCCTTATCTGCTGCACGTTTCGATCGACGAAGCTGAAAACGTCTGGCCTCTGGTGCCTCCCGGCGCCAGCAACTCACAAATGCTGGAGAAAATATCATGATGCAACATCAACTCGCCGTACAGGCTCGCTTTCGCCCGGAAACCCTGGAACGTGTGCTGCGCGTGGTGCGTCACCGTGGTTTTCAAATTTGCGCCATGAATATGGCGACCGGCGCTAATGCGGAAAATATAAATATTGAGCTGACCGTTGCCAGCCCTCGTCCAGTCGAATTACTGTTTAGTCAGTTAAGCAAACTGGTCGATGTCGCCTGCGTCGAGATCCAGCAACCCACATCACAACAAATCCGCGCCTGAGCGCAAAAGGAAGAAGAAAAATGACGACAAAAAAAGCTGATTACATTTGGTTCAACGGCGAGATGGTTCCCTGGGGCGAAGCAAAGGTTCACGTCATGTCTCATGCGTTGCACTACGGTACATCAGTCTTTGAAGGGATCCGTTGCTACGATTCGCACAAGGGGCCGGTGGTATTCCGCCATCGTGAACATATGCAGCGCCTGCATGATTCCGCCAAGATTTACCGCTTTCCGGTCAGCCAGTCCGTTGATGAGTTAATGGAAGCCTGTCGCCAGGTGATTCGCGAAAATAAACTGACCAGCGCGTACATCCGTCCATTGGTTTTTGTGGGCGATGTGGGTATGGGTGTTAACCCGCCTGCGGGCTACACCACTGATGTCATCATCGCCGCGTTCCCGTGGGGGGCGTACCTGGGCGCGGAAGCGCTGGATCAGGGGATCGATGCGATGGTCTCCTCCTGGAACCGCGCGGCGCCAAACACTATTCCTACTGCGGCAAAAGCGGGTGGCAACTACCTTTCCTCTCTGTTGGTCGGTAGCGAAGCGCGTCGTCATGGCTACCAGGAAGGTATTGCGCTGGACGTGAACGGCTACATCTCTGAAGGGGCGGGCGAAAACCTGTTTGAAGTAAAAGATGGCGTGATTTATACCCCGCCGTTTACCTCTTCCGCGCTGCCGGGCATCACCCGCGACGCTATCATCAAGCTCGCCAAAGAGATGGGCATTGAAGTTCGCGAGCAGGTGCTCTCGCGTGAATCGCTGTATCTGGCGGATGAAGTCTTTATGTCCGGCACCGCAGCGGAAATCACGCCGGTACGCAGCGTAGACGGCATTCAGGTAGGTGAAGGCCGCTGTGGTCCGGTCACTAAACGCGTTCAGCAGGCGTTCTTCGGCCTGTTCACCGGCGAGACCGAAGATAAATGGGGCTGGTTGGATCAAGTTAACCCGTAAGCACAATAACACCTGCACGGGCGGCATAAGCCGCCCGGCTTTTGTAGAGACTGGAGTGAAAAAAGCATGCCTAAGTACCGTTCTGCCACCACCACGCACGGCCGCAACATGGCGGGTGCCCGCGCTTTATGGCGCGCCACGGGAATGACCGACGCCGATTTTGGCAAGCCGATTATCGCGGTTGTGAACTCTTTTACCCAGTTCGTGCCGGGCCATGTTCATCTGCGCGATCTGGGCAAACTGGTTGCGGAGCAAATCGAGGCAGCGGGTGGCGTGGCGAAAGAGTTCAACACTATCGCGGTTGATGACGGCATCGCCATGGGGCACGGCGGCATGCTTTATTCACTGCCGTCTCGCGAGCTCATCGCTGACTCCGTGGAATACATGGTGAACGCCCACTGCGCAGACGCCATGGTCTGTATCTCTAACTGCGACAAAATCACCCCAGGGATGTTGATGGCCTCGCTGCGGCTGAACATTCCGGTGATTTTCGTCTCCGGCGGCCCGATGGAAGCCGGTAAAACTAAACTCTCTGATCAGATAATTAAACTCGATCTGGTCGACGCGATGATTCAGGGCGCGAACCCGCACGTCAGTGACGAGCAGAGCGATCAGGTGGAACGCTCCGCCTGCCCGACCTGCGGCTCCTGCTCTGGCATGTTTACCGCCAACTCCATGAACTGTTTGACGGAGGCGCTGGGCCTGTCGCAGCCGGGCAACGGCTCGCTGCTGGCGACCCATGCTGACCGCAAAGATCTCTTTATCAACGCGGGCAAACGCATCGTTTCACTCACCAAACGTTATTATGAGCAGGACGACGCCAGCGTATTACCGCGCAATATTGCGAGCAAAGCGGCGTTTGAAAATGCCATGACGCTCGATATCGCCATGGGTGGCTCCACCAATACCGTTCTGCATCTGCTGGCGGCGGCGCAGGAAGCGGAAATCGACTTTACGATGAGCGACATCGACCGTCTTTCCCGCAAAGTGCCGCAGTTGTGTAAAGTTGCGCCGAGTACCCAGAAATACCATATGGAAGATGTTCATCGTGCGGGTGGGGTTATCGGCATTCTCGGCGAACTGGATCGCGCAGGCCTGCTGAACCGCGAAGTCAATAACGTGCTGGGTCTGACGCTGCCGCAGACCCTTGAGGAATATGACATCATGCTCACGCAGGATAGCGCGGTGAAAGAGATGTATCGTGCGGGCCCTGCAGGCATCCGCACTACGCAGGCGTTTTCACAATCCTGCCGCTGGGACACGCTGGACGACGATCGTCGGGAAGGTTGTATTCGCTCGCTGGAGCACGCGTATAGCCAGGACGGCGGTCTGGCCGTGCTGTATGGCAACTTCGCTGAAAACGGCTGCATCGTGAAAACCGCTGGGGTGGATGAAGGCAGCCTGGTCTTCCGTGGCCCGGCGAAAGTCTATGAAAGCCAGGATGATGCCGTAGAGGCGATCCTCGGCGGTAAAGTCGTCGCGGGCGATGTTGTGGTTATCCGCTACGAAGGGCCAAAAGGCGGGCCTGGGATGCAGGAAATGCTCTACCCGACCAGCTTCCTGAAATCGATGGGGCTCGGTAAAGCCTGCGCGCTCATCACCGATGGCCGCTTCTCCGGTGGTACATCCGGGCTGTCTATCGGTCACGTCTCGCCGGAAGCCGCCAGCGGCGGCAATATCGCGTTGATTGAAGACGGCGACATGATTGCCATTGATATCCCGAATCGCGGCATTCAGCTTGAAGTCAGCGACCAGCAACTGGCCGTGCGTCGTGAAGCTCAGGAAGCGCGTGGCGCTGACGCCTGGACGCCGCGCAGCCGCGAGCGCCAGGTTTCCTTCGCGCTGCGCGCTTACGCAAGTCTCGCCACCAGCGCCGACAAAGGGGCTGTGCGCGATAAATCGAAGCTGGGAGGCTAATCATGGCCGAGTCGCAATCCCTTTCCACCGCCCCCTGCGGGGCGGAATATCTGCGGGCGGTGCTGCGCTCTCCGGTTTATGAAGTGGCGCAAGTGACGCCGTTGCAGAAGATGGAGAAGCTGTCGGCGCGGCTGAACAACGTAGTGCTGGTGAAGCGCGAAGACCGCCAGCCGGTGCACAGCTTTAAGCTGCGCGGCGCCTACGCCATGATGGCGAATCTCACCAGCGAGCAGAAAGCGCGTGGCGTGATTACTGCGTCAGCGGGCAACCATGCACAGGGCGTGGCGCTCTCGTCATCCCGGCTGGGCATTAAATCGCTCATCGTGATGCCGGTCACCACAGCGGATATCAAAGTGGATGCGGTGCGCGGCTTCGGCGGCGAGGTGCTGCTTCATGGGGCTAACTTCGATGAGGCGAAGGCGCAGGCGATTGCGCTTTCGCAACAGCAAGGCTTTACTTACGTGCCGCCGTTCGACCATCCGGCGGTTATCGCCGGGCAGGGAACGCTGGCGCTCGAACTCCTTCAGCAGGACGCGCATATCGATCGCGTATTTGTGCCGGTGGGCGGTGGCGGTCTGGCTGCCGGTGTGGCGGTGCTGATCAAACAGCTCATGCCGCAGATCAAAGTGATTGCCGTGGAAGCGGCCGACTCCGCCTGCCTGAAGGCGGCGCTCGACGCCGGACATCCGGTCGATTTGCCGCGCGTGGGGCTTTTCGCTGAAGGCGTGGCAGTCAAGCGTATTGGCGATGAAACGTTCCGCGTTTGTCAGGAGTACCTTGATGACATCATTACCGTAGACAGTGACGCCATCTGCGCGGCGATGAAAGATCTCTTTGAAGATGTGCGGGCAGTGGCGGAGCCTTCCGGCGCGCTGGCACTGGCGGGTATGAAAAAGTATGTGGCGCAGCATAACATTCACGGCGAACGGCTGGCGCATGTGCTTTCCGGCGCGAATGTGAATTTCCACGGGCTGCGTTATGTTTCTGAACGCTGCGAGCTTGGCGAACAGCGCGAGGCGCTGCTGGCGGTGACAATCCCGGAAGAGAAAGGCAGCTTCCTGAAGTTTTGCCAGTTGCTGGGCGGACGCGCGGTGACGGAGTTTAACTACCGCTTTGCGGACGCCAAAGACGCCTGCATTTTTGTTGGCGTGCGCATCAACCGCGGGCTGGAGGAGCGGCATGAAATTATCGCGCAACTCACCGACGACGGTTACGGCGTCGTGGATCTCTCCGATGACGAAATGGCGAAACTGCATGTGCGCTATATGGTCGGCGGCCGGCCCTCACGACCGCTGCGCGAGCGGCTTTACAGCTTTGAGTTTCCCGAGGCGCCGGGTGCGCTGCTGCGTTTTCTGCATACGCTCGGTACGCACTGGAACATCTCGCTGTTTCACTACCGCAGCCACGGCACCGATTATGGCCGTGTGCTGGCGGCTTTTGAGCTTGGCGAGCATGAGCCGGATTTCGAAACCCGGCTTAACGAGCTTGGCTATGAGTGCCACGACGAGACTGGCAACCCGGCGTTCCGGTTCTTCCTCGCAGGTTAACGATAACCCGGCAGCAGTTTCCAGAAGGCTTCAACAAGCGGCTCATGCAGCCGCTTTTTTTGTACGCAGACGCCAAGCTCGAACGGCGTTTTCTCATCGCTGCGCTCGAGGATGAGTACACGGTTGCGCACCGGTTCCGGGCTGTTTTCCAGCACCACCTCCGGGATCAGCGCCACGCCGCAGCCCAGCGCCACCATTGATACCATCGCCTCATGGCCTGCCACAGTCGCATAAATAAACGGGTTGCTGATTTTATGGCGACGGAACCACAGTTCAATACGCCGCCGCACCGGGCCCTGATCCGGCATGATAAACGGCACCTGTGTCCAGTCGGGCTCCGGGGCTGACACCTGGGCGCGTACCGGGCAGGGCAGCGCGGGCGCAATGAGCACCACGCTAAGATTTTCCAGCATTGAGAACGCGACAGCGGCGGGTAGCGCTTCGGGCTTGCCGGCGATCGCGAGATCGGCCTCGCCGGAATTGACCTTCTCCACCGCGTCAGCGGCGTCGCCTGTCGTTAGCTTAATTTCCACCGACGGGTGTTCGGCGCGAAAGCGGTCAAGGATCGGCGGCAGATGGCTGTATGCCGCCGTTACCGAGCAAAACAGGTGCAATTCGCCGGAAAGCGTCGGCCCTTGCTGGTCTATAGCATGCCGCAACTGCTGATACTGCAACAGCGTTTGCTGGGCAAACTGACGCAGCGCTTCACCCGCTTCGGTCAATGTCACGGTGCGGTTATCGCGAATAAACAGCGGCTGAGCCAGATCCTCTTCCAGCCGCTGGATCTGGCGTGAGAGTGTCGACGGGCTCACGTGCATGGCGCGCGCGCTGCGGCCAAAATGGCGGCTCTCCGCCAGATGCAGGAACATTTTCAGATCGCGTAGATCCACTGCGGTCTCTCCTTGAGTGCGTGTTGCGAAAAACGCAACGTGATGTTGTCAATATATCAATTTCCGCAACGAATTTCCTGTCATATAGTGGGTTTTACCGGTTTCAGGTCACCGGTGTGTCGGCCTTTCTCTGACCCGGCTCGCAACCCTGCGCAGCCTGGCTCGCGAAATCGTCGCCTTCCTGTAACCTGAAATCTGTACCGTCGTTTTTGACGACGCAGTTAACCGAACAATAAGACAATACAACATCACGAGGTATCACCATGGCTAACTACTTCAACACTTTGAATCTGCGCCAGCAGCTGGCGCAGCTGGGTAAATGCCGCTTCATGGCGCGCGACGAATTCGCCGACGGGGCAGGCTTCCTCAAAGGAAAAAAAGTAGTCATCGTGGGTTGCGGCGCGCAGGGCCTCAACCAGGGCCTGAACATGCGTGATTCCGGGCTGGACGTCTCTTATGCCCTGCGTAAAGAAGCTATCGCCGAGAAGCGCGCCTCCTGGCGCAAGGCAACGGAAAACGGTTTTCAGGTCGGCACGTATGAAGAGCTGATCCCGCAGGCGGATCTGGTGGTTAACCTGACGCCGGACAAACAGCACTCTGACGTAGTGCGTACCGTGCAACCGCTGATGAAAGATGGCGCTGCGCTGGGCTATTCCCACGGCTTCAATATCGTTGAAGTCGGCGAGCAGATCCGTAAAGACATCACTGTAGTGATGGTGGCGCCGAAGTGTCCTGGCACCGAAGTGCGTGAAGAGTACAAACGTGGTTTCGGCGTGCCGACGCTTATTGCGGTTCACCCGGAAAACGATCCGAAAGGCGAAGGCATGGCGATTGCCAAAGCCTGGGCCGCAGCGACCGGCGGCCACCGCGCGGGCGTGCTGGAATCTTCTTTCGTCGCTGAGGTGAAATCTGACCTGATGGGCGAGCAGACTATCCTGTGCGGCATGTTGCAGGCGGGTTCTCTGCTGTGTTTCGACAAGCTGGTGGAAGACGGTACTGACCCGGCTTACGCGGAAAAACTGATTCAGTTTGGCTGGGAAACCATCACCGAAGCCCTGAAGCAGGGCGGTATTACGCTGATGATGGATCGTCTCTCTAACCCGGCGAAACTGCGCGCTTACGCGCTTTCTGAGCAGTTAAAAACCATCATGGCGCCGCTGTTCCAGAAACACATGGACGACATCATCTCCGGCGAGTTCTCTTCCGGCATGATGGCGGACTGGGCGAATGACGATAAAAAATTGCTGACCTGGCGCGAAGAGACTGGCAAAACCGCATTTGAGAACGCGCCGCAGTTTGAGGGCAAAATCAGCGAGCAGGAATATTTCGACAAAGGCGTGCTGATGATCGCCATGGTGAAAGCGGGCGTTGAGCTGGCGTTTGAAACCATGGTCGATGCCGGCATCATTGAAGAATCCGCATACTACGAATCACTGCATGAGCTGCCGCTTATCGCGAACACCATCGCCCGTAAGCGTCTGTATGAAATGAACGTGGTTATCTCGGATACCGCGGAATATGGCAACTATCTGTTTGCCAATGCCGCCGTACCGCTGCTGAAAGAATTTATGACCAAATTGCAGCCGGGCGATCTGGGTAAAGCGACAGAAGGCACCGCGGTGGACAACGCGCAACTGCGTGACGTTAACGACGCGATTCGCAGCCACGAGATTGAGAAGGTGGGGCAGAAGCTGCGCGGTTATATGACCGATATGAAGCGTATCGCGGTTGCTGGCTGATTCTCCGTCATCTTTTGACCCGCAGCGACGCCGATAGCGTTCTTACATCCCAGGCACATAGTTATCTATGCTCCTGGGGATGCACGCTCTTACCGGCTTGCTCAAACCAAATCCTTAAGGGAATGGGTTACCGCTCCTTTTGACCTGTAGCCAGCATAGGGCGGTTAAGCGTAGCGCACCCGCTTTCATAAGCCACCCGCCCCCAAAGAAAAAGGCCTTCTCGCAGAGAAGGCCTTTTGATTAGTTACGGTACAGCACTTTGATGATGTGGTAACCGAACTGAGTGTGCAGCGGGCCGGTTGGCTCCAGCACCGGGCAGGAGAACACGACTTTATCGAAAGCCGGCACCATCTGGCCCTGACGGAATTCGCCTAAGTGGCCGCCTTTCTTACCCGACGGGCAAATCGAGTGCTTCTTGGCGAGCTTTTCAAAATCGCCGCCGTTTTTAATTTGTTCCAGCAGATCCAGTGCCAGTTTTTCTTCTTTAACAAGGATATGCAGTGCTGCTGCTGTTTTTGCCATGATCGTGCCTTGAGTGGGGTTGATAACGCTGGCTATACTACCACGCGTTTTTCTCCCTTCGTACTGCCGTACCTGCTGTGGGGAGCCGCCTTCTCCTCTGACTTTCACTGAGTAACTTATGCGTCTGAACCCCGCCCAACAACAAGCCGTCGAATTCGTCACTGGCCCCTGCCTGGTGCTGGCGGGCGCTGGATCCGGTAAAACCCGCGTTATCACTAATAAAATCGCGCATCTGATCCGCGGCTGCGGCTATCAGGCGCGCCATATCGCGGCGGTCACTTTTACTAATAAAGCCGCGCGTGAGATGAAAGAGCGCGTTGCCCAGACGCTCGGGCGCAAAGAAGCTCGCGGGCTGATGATTTCGACCTTCCACACGCTGGGTCTTGAAATCATCAAGCGCGAATACGCGGCGCTCGGCATGAAATCCAACTTTTCGTTATTTGACGATACCGATCAGATGGCGCTTATCAAAGAGCTGACCGAAGGACTGATCGAAAATGATAAAGTGCTGTTGCAGCAGCTTATTTCAACCATTTCGAACTGGAAGAACGATCTGCTCAGCCCGCCACAGGCCGCCGCGCGCGCTATCGGCGAACGCGATCGTATTTTCGCCCACTGCTACAGCCTGTATGACGCGCATCTGAAAGCCTGTAATGTGCTGGATTTCGACGACTTGATCCTGCTGCCGACGCTGCTGTTGCAGCGAAATGAAGAGGTGCGCGAGCGCTGGCAAAACCGCATTCGTTACCTGCTGGTGGATGAATATCAGGACACCAACACCAGCCAGTATGAGCTGGTGAAGCTGCTGGTAGGCAATCGCGCGCGCTTTACGGTAGTGGGCGACGACGACCAGTCCATCTACTCCTGGCGCGGCGCGAGGCCGCAAAACCTGGTGCTGTTGAGCCAGGATTTTCCGGCATTACAGGTGATTAAGCTTGAGCAGAATTACCGCTCTTCCGGGCGAATTCTTAAAGCAGCCAACATTCTGATTGCCAATAACCCGCATGTCTTTGAGAAAAAGCTCTTTTCCGAGCTGGGCTACGGCGCCGAGTTGAAAGTGCTCACCGCCAATCATGAAGAACACGAGGCGGAGCGCGTCACCGGCGAGCTTATCGCGCATCACTTTATCAATAAAACCCAGTACAAAGATTACGCGATCCTGTATCGCGGCAACCATCAGTCACGGGTGTTTGAAAAAATGCTGATGCAGAACCGCATTCCGTATCGCATTTCCGGCGGTACGTCGTTCTTTTCGCGCCCGGAAATTAAAGACTTGCTGGCCTATTTGCGTGTGCTTACCAATCCGGATGACGACAGCGCGTTTCTGCGCATCGTGAATACCCCCAAGCGCGAAATCGGCCCGGCGACGCTGCAAAAGCTCGGCGAATGGGCGACCCAGCGCAATAAAAGTTTATTCACCGCCAGTTTTGATATGGGGCTTTCCCAGTCGCTCACCGGTCGCGGTTATGAATCGCTGACGCGCTTTACGCAGTGGCTACAGGAGGTGGCGGTGCTGTCCGAGCGCGAACCCGTCGCGGCGGTGCGCGATCTCATTCGCGGCATCGATTACGAAGCCTGGCTTTTTGAAACCTCGCCGAGCCCGAAAGCGGCGGAAATGCGCATGAAAAACGTCAATCAGCTCTTCAGCTGGATGACGGAAATGCTGGAAGGTACCGATCTCGACGAGCCGATGACGCTGACGCAGGTTGTGACGCGCTTTACGCTGCGAGACATGATGGAGCGCGGCGAGAGCGATGAAGAGCTCGACCAGGTCCAGTTGATGACGCTGCACGCCTCAAAGGGTCTCGAATTTCCGTATGTCTTTCTGGTCGGGATGGAAGAGGGGTTGCTGCCGCATCAGAGCAGCATCGATGAAGACAATATCGACGAAGAGCGCCGCCTCGCCTATGTGGGCATTACGCGTGCTCAGAAAGAGCTTATCTTCACGCTCTGTAAAGAACGTCGACAGTATGGCGAGCTGGTGCGCCCCGAGCCGAGCCGGTTCCTGCTGGAGCTTCCGCAGGACGATTTGCAGTGGGAAACTGAGCGTAAAGTCGTGACGGCGCAGGAGCGGATGCAGAAAGGCCAGGCGAATGTCGCTAACATCAAAGCGATGCTGGCGAAAGCGCGCGGCGGCTGAGTTGACCGTACCGCTAATAAAAAAACCGCCCGTAAGGCGGTTTTTTTATGCGTTTAGCGTTTATTGCACGTCGAGCTGCCAGTGCACGTAACTTTGCCAGCGCTGTTCCTGCTCTAACATCTCGGCACCCAGCGGATGCACGCAGAGCCAGTCCTGCGGGAGCGTCGCGGTCAGCGTGTCGCCCTGTGCGGTCAGCGTCACATCCGGCAGCATATCGTCGCGTCGACGGCTGGCGAAGATAATCGCCAGGCGCAGCAGCCGACAAAGGCGCTCGGCCACGCGCAGCGGCACCGCGTTTTGCTGTTGCAGCGCCGGAAGATCGACCGTACCGGTCTGGTTCAGCAGCAGCGTCGCCAGCAGCTTTTTCTGCGCGGGCGTGAAGCCCGGTAAATCGAGATTATTCACCAGATAAGCCGCGTGCTGTGGCGCGCGTTTGAAATCAACCGCGAGGCCAACTTCATGCAGCAGACTGGCGCTGTGTAGCAGCGCACGGCTGAGATCGTCCAGCGCCCATTCGTTTTCCACGCTATCAGCGAAGCGTCCGGCAAGCTGTGCCACGCGCCCGGCCTGGCTGATATCCACCATAAACCGGCGCTGAATATTTTTCAGCGTACGGTTGCGAATATCCTGCTCCACGGCGAGATGCAGCATGCCGTAAACCAGCCCTTCACGCAGCGCGCCGCCGGCAAGCGTCATATAGGCGATTTCAAGCTCGCTGAAAATGGCGATAAGAATGGCAAGACCGCTCGGAAAGACCAGCGCTCGCTCAAGCGTCAGGCCTTCGATCTCAAGCTCTTCCAGACGTCCGCACTGTATGGCGCGCGCTTTTAGCTGCTGAAGCTTCGCAAGCGTAATGCGCTCATCCATGCCCTGCGCCATCATGATTTCCTGCAGCGCCTGCACGGTGCCTGATGCGCCGACACAGATTTTCCAGCCCTGACCGCGCAACTGCGCGATAACCGGGCGCAGCACGTCGCGCGCGGCCTGTTCGGCGCTGTCGAAATGCGCCTGTGTCAGGCTGCGGTCGGTGAAATAGCGTTCAAGGAAAGTCACGCAGCCCATGGGCAGGCTGAAAAGAGCGGTGGCGCGGGCGCCAGTGCCGGTTACAAGCTCTGTGCTGGCGCCGCCGATATCCACCACCAGACGCCGATCGTCGCCGCCAGTGGTATGCGCCACGCCCTGATAGATAAGCCGGGCTTCTTCTTCACCGGCAATGACCTGTACCGGACAGCCGAGGATTTCCTGGGCGCGGGCGACAAACTCATCGGCGTTAGTGGCAAGGCGCAGCGTTGCGGTCGCGACCACGCGGATTTGCGCTGCGGGGATATCCTGAAGCCGTTCGGCGAAGAGACGCAGACATTGCCAGCCACGCTCCATGGCGTCCGCCGAGAGCGTATTGTCGGCGCTGAGGCCCGCCGCGAGGCGGACCTTGCGTTTCACACGCGTGAGCGTCTGAATGCTTCCGGCCACCTCACGTACCACCAGCATATGAAAGCTGTTCGAACCGAGGTCGATTGCCGCATACAGTGAGGTTGTGCCGGGCATCGCGTTTATCCTGTACGACGACGGTTACGCGGCGCGCCGGAACGACGCGGGCCATTGCCAGTGCGCGGACGCGACAGGCGTTTTGGCGGCGGCAGTTCGCTTAACAGCGCATCCGGGTTGTATTTGCTCACCGGAATCGAGTGGCCGATATAAGTTTCAATCGCTGGCAGGTTCAGCGCGTACTCTTCACAGGCAAGGCTGATGGAGTGGCCGCTGGCACCCGCGCGACCGGTACGGCCGATGCGGTGAACGTAGTCTTCGCAGTCGTCCGGCAGGTCGTAGTTAAAGACATGGGTGACGGCAGGAATATGCAGGCCGCGCGCCGCGACATCAGTTGCAACCAGAATGTCCAGGTCGCCACGAGTGAATTCATCAAGAATACGCAGGCGTTTTTTCTGCGCGACGTCGCCCGTCAGCAGGCCAACGCGGTGACCGTCTGCCGCCAGATGGCCCCAGATGTCTTCACAGCGGTGTTTGGTATTGGCGAAAATAATGGCGCGATCCGGCCACTCTTCTTCAATCAGCGTCTGGAGCAGGCGCATTTTCTCTTCGTTAGACGGATAGAAAAGCTCTTCTTTAATACGGTGGCCCGTTTTCTGCTCCGGTTCGACTTCCACATATTCCGCGTTATTCATCTGCTCGAACGCCAGTTCACGCACGCGATAAGAGAGCGTGGCGGAGAAGAGCATATTGAGACGTTGCGCGGCGGCTGGCATACGACGGAACAGCCAGCGGATGTCTTTGATAAAGCCCAGATCGTACATGCGATCGGCTTCGTCGAGCACCACCACCTGAATCGCGCCCAGGTTGACGTGGTTTTGTTTGGTGTAATCGATGAGACGGCCAGTGGTGCCGATAAGAATATCGACGCCGCTTTCCAGCACTTTCAGTTGCTTGTCATAGCCGTCGCCGCCGTAGGCGAGGCCCAGCTTAAGGCCGGTGGCTTCCGCCAGCGGTTCCGCGTCGGAGTGAATCTGCACCGCGAGTTCGCGGGTCGGCGCCATAATCAGGGCGCGCGGCTGATTCACCTGGCGATTTTCCGCCGCAGGGTGTGAGAGTAAATAGTGAAACGTTGACGTTAAAAACGCCATCGTTTTGCCGGTACCGGTTTGCGCCTGCCCTGCAACGTCACGGCCCGCGAGCGTTAACGGGAGTGCCAGAGCCTGGATAGGTGTGCAGTTATGAAACCCTTTTTTTTCAAGGGCTTGAACTACGACAGGGTGCAGGGCGAAGTCGGAAAACTTCTGTTCAGTCAAGTGTGTTTTGCTCATAGTGTGGTAGAATATCAGCTAACTATTGCTTTACGAAAGCGTATCCGGTGAAATAAAGTCAACCTTATGTTGGTTAATGCTACACCAACATGACAGGCCTAATCTTTGGAGTAAAACATGAGCGATAAAATTATTCACCTGACTGACGACAGTTTCGACACGGATGTACTTAAAGCGGACGGGTTGACGCTGGTTGATTTCTGGGCAGAATGGTGTGGTCCGTGCAAAATGATCGCCCCTATCCTTGATGAAATCGCTGATGAATATCAGGGCAAACTGACGGTTGCCAAACTGAACATCGACCAGAACCCGGGCACGGCGCCGAAATACGGCATCCGCGGCATTCCGACTCTGCTGTTGTTTAAAAATGGTGAAGTGGCAGCGACCAAAGTGGGCGCGCTGTCTAAAGGCCAACTGAAAGAGTTCCTCGACGCCAACCTGGCGTAATGGTTCCCCGCCGGGGCGATCACGGTTCCTAAATACTCAGGACCGCTGGACGCCCGGCTTCAGTCATGCTAACTTTATTTTTGACTTCAATTTAAACTTACCTTTTAGTTTGAATCTTGTAATACCCGACGCTTCCCGCCCGTGACAATGTCCACACCGAGACCGGTAGGCGAGAAGAGCATTAACTCCGGGACTTATCACTCATTCCGTCTTGTCGTTTCAGTTCTGCGTTCTTTACCTGCAACCAGGCAACGAACAGACATGAGATGAAGCCCGTTAACAGGCATGGATGACCCTGCCATACCATTCACAACATTACGTTCGAGATTTACCCCGAGTTTAAGAACCCACCACTATGAATCTTACCGAATTAAAGAATACGCCGGTTTCTGAGCTGATTACTCTCGGCGAAAATATGGGGCTGGAAAACCTGGCCCGCATGCGCAAACAGGATATTATTTTCGCCATCCTGAAGCAGCACGCGAAGAGTGGCGAAGATATCTTTGGCGACGGTGTGCTGGAGATATTGCAGGATGGCTTCGGCTTCCTCCGTTCTGCAGACAGCTCCTATCTCGCCGGTCCCGACGACATCTACGTTTCTCCCAGCCAAATCCGCCGTTTCAACCTCCGCACAGGGGATACCATCTCCGGTAAGATTCGTCCGCCGAAAGAAGGCGAGCGCTACTTCGCGCTGCTGAAAGTGAACGAAGTTAACTTCGATAAACCGGAAAACGCACGTAATAAGATCCTGTTTGAAAACTTAACGCCGCTGCACGCCAACTCGCGTCTGCGTATGGAGCGCGGCAACGGTTCGACCGAAGATTTGACCGCTCGCGTTCTGGATCTGGCTTCGCCGATTGGTCGCGGTCAGCGTGGTCTTATCGTGGCGCCGCCGAAAGCGGGTAAAACCATGCTGCTGCAGAACATCGCGCAGAGCATCGCGTACAACCACCCGGATTGCGTGCTGATGGTGCTGCTGATTGATGAACGTCCGGAAGAAGTGACCGAGATGCAGCGTCTGGTGAAAGGCGAAGTGGTCGCGTCCACGTTTGACGAGCCGGCTTCCCGCCACGTTCAGGTTGCCGAAATGGTGATCGAGAAGGCCAAACGTCTCGTTGAACACAAAAAAGACGTTATCATTCTGCTTGATTCCATCACTCGTCTGGCGCGCGCTTACAACACCGTCGTGCCGGCATCCGGCAAAGTGCTGACCGGTGGTGTGGACGCTAACGCCCTGCATCGTCCGAAGCGTTTCTTCGGTGCGGCGCGTAACGTGGAAGAAGGCGGCAGCCTGACCATCATTGCGACTGCTCTGATTGATACCGGCTCTAAAATGGATGAAGTTATCTACGAAGAGTTTAAAGGCACCGGTAACATGGAGCTGCATCTCTCTCGTAAGATCGCGGAAAAACGCGTCTTCCCGGCTATCGATTACAACCGTTCCGGTACCCGTAAAGAAGAGCTGCTGACGACTCAGGAAGAACTGCAGAAAATGTGGATCCTGCGTAAAATCATTCACCCGATGGGTGAGATCGACGCGATGGAATTCCTCATTAATAAACTGGCGATGACCAAAACGAACGACGAATTCTTCGATATGATGAAACGTTCGTAGTCAGCGGGAACTCGGGGAACGCCACGTCACGACGTGGCGTTTTTCTTTGTTGCTCTATACGATAGGCAACAGGCGTGATCTTTACACTAATTTCAGTAAAGGCGCGTCAGTTTTTATCTGGCCTGAGCTATGTTTATCTTACTGAATAATAATTAGTCTGTTCAGGGATGAGGGGCGGAGGAGTGCTTAGAAAGCCTGACTGCCGCAGTTATACTTCCTCCGGACTTAACGTTTGCAGAGAGCGCACACTGTGAATTTAGTTACCGTTGGTACTGAGCTACTCAGTATTTTTTTATTCACATTTGTTTTTCTTTTTTTTGCACGAAAGCTGGGCAAAAGGATTGGTCTGGTTGATAAGCCCAATTTCCGTAAGCGCCATCAGGGGCTGATCCCGCTGGTGGGCGGCATCTCCGTCTACGCAGGCATCTGTTTCACCTTCTCCATTGCGGACTACTACATTCCTCATGCGGCGTTATACCTGGCGAGCGCCGGGGTGCTGGTGTTTGTCGGCGCGCTGGATGACCGTTATGACATCAGCGTGAAAATCCGCGCCGTTATCCAGGCCGTCATCGGCGTGGTGATGATGACGGTTGGCGGGCTGTACCTGCGAAGCCTCGGGTATATTTTCGGCTCGTGGGAGATGGTGCTGGGGCCGTTTGGGTATTTCCTCACGCTGTTCGCCGTCTGGGCGGCAATTAACGCTTTTAACATGGTAGACGGTATCGATGGTCTGCTGGGCGGGCTGTCGTGCGTCTCCTTCGCGGCCATCGGGATGATCCTGTGGTTTGACGGGCAGACCAGCCTGTCGATGTGGTGCTTCGCCATGATTGCCGCCATCCTTCCTTATATTCTGCTGAACCTCGGCGCGTTCGGGCGGCGATATAAAGTCTTTATGGGCGATGCGGGCAGTACGCTTATCGGGTTTACCGTTATCTGGATCCTGCTGGAAACCACACAGGGGAAAACGCATCCGATAAGCCCGGTGACCGCGCTCTGGATTATCGCGATTCCGCTGATGGATATGATAGCCATCATGTATCGCCGTCTGCGTAAAGGCATGAGTCCTTTCTCGCCGGACCGTCAGCACATTCATCATCTGATCATGCGCGCCGGCTTTACTTCTCGTCAGGCGTTTGTCCTTATCACGCTCGCCGCCGCGCTGCTGGCTGGCATTGGCGTAGCGTCGGAATATGCCGCGCACATTATCCCTGAATGGGTAATGTTGGCATTATTCTTGCTAGCATTTTTCTTCTACGGCTACTGTATTAAACGGGCATGGAAAGTGGCGCGCTTTATTAAACGCGTTAAGCGTCGCATGAAGCGCGGAAGCAACAAGCCCACCGCTAATTAAAGAAAAACGGGGACGTGATGAACCAAAAAGTGCCGGGCACTCCACCTGGAGTGGCAGATAATGAACTGGATATTCGGGGTCTGTTTCGAACGCTGTGGGCGGGGAAATTCTGGATAGTCGGAATGGCCGTACTGTTTGCGCTGATCGCTCTCACTTACACGTTCTTCGCGCGGCAAGAGTGGAGCGCGATGGCAATCACAGACCGCCCCACCGTCAACATGCTGGGCGGCTACTATTCGCAACAGCAGTTTCTGCGCAATCTGGATGTGAAAGCCAATCTGGCGCCGGTGGATCAGCCCTCGGTGATGGACGATGCCTATAAAGAATTCATCATGCAGCTCTCGGCGTGGGATACCCGCCGCGATTTCTGGTCGCAGACGGACTATTACAAACAGCGCAAAGTCGGCAACAGTAAAGCCGACGCCGCGCTGCTGGATGAATTTATCGACAATATTCAGTTCACCGCAGGCGACGTCACCCGCAATCAGAACGATAACATCCGGCTTATCGCGGAAACCGCGCCGGACGCCAACAACCTGCTGCGTCAGTACATCGCCTTCGCCAGTCAGCGTGCCGCCAGCCATCTTAACGATGAGCTGAAAGGCGCGTGGGCGGCGCGCACCGTACAGATGAAAGCGCAAGTGAAGCGCCAGGAAGCGGTAGCGAAATCCATTTTCGATCGCCGCGTGCACAGCGTTCAGCAGGCGCTGCAGGTGGCGGAGCAACACAACATTTCTCGCAGCGAAACGGATGTTCCCGCAGACGAGCTGCCGGATTCTGAACTGTTCATGCTGGGACGCCCGATGTTGCAGGCACGACTGGAGAATCTCCAGGCCGTAGGGCCGACCTATGACATCGACTACGATCAGAACCGGGCGATGCTGGCGACGCTGAACGTCGGGCCGACGCTGGATCCGCGTTTCCAGACCTATCGCTATCTGCGCACGCCGGAAGAACCGGTTAAACGCGACAGCCCACGTCGCGCATTCCTGATGATCATGTGGGGAGCCGTTGGGGCGTTGACTGGCGCTGGCGTGGCTCTGGTCCGCCGCCGCCGCACCGCATAAGCACGCGTCCTGGATGAAGGCGCGCGTCGCCTTCATCGCCAACTGAAGAGAATCGTTGTGAGAGTATTAACCGTTTTTGGCACGCGACCAGAAGCTATCAAAATGGCGCCGCTGGTACATGCGCTGGCCCAGGATCCCGCGTTTGACACACGGGTATGCGTCACGGCTCAGCATCGTGAGATGCTGGATCAGGTGCTGCATCTTTTTTCTATTGTGCCGGATTACGACCTGAACATCATGAAGCCCGGCCAGGGGCTCACGGAGATAACCTGCCGCATTCTGGAAGGGCTGAAACCGATCCTGACTGAATTCCGCCCGGACGTGGTGCTGGTGCATGGCGATACGACGACGACAATCGCCACCAGCCTTGCGGCATTTTACCAGCGGATCCCCGTTGGTCATGTCGAGGCGGGGCTGCGCACCGGCGAGCTCTATTCGCCGTGGCCGGAAGAAGCCAACCGCACGCTGACAGGTCATCTGGCGATGTACCACTTTGCGCCAACGGAGCTCTCGCGCCAGAACCTGCTGCGTGAAAATATCCCCGACGCGCGGATCTTCGTGACCGGCAATACCGTGATCGACGCGCTGATTGCTGTGCGCGACCGCGTAATGGCCGATGAGCCGCTGCGTCTGCGTCTCGAAACGCAATACCCCTTCCTGGACGGCGATAAGAAAATGATTCTGGTCACGGGCCACCGTCGCGAAAGCTTCGGGGAAGGGTTTGAACAGATCTGCCGCGCGCTGGCGGATATCGCCGCGCAAAACCGCGATGTACAGATTGTCTATCCGGTCCACCTCAATCCCAACGTCACCGAGCCGGTTAACCGGATTCTGGGCCACGTCGAAAACGTGGTGCTTATCGAGCCGCAGGAGTATCTGCCGTTTGTCTGGCTGATGAATCACGCCTGGCTTATTCTGACTGACTCCGGCGGGATTCAGGAAGAGGCGCCGTCGCTCGGCAAACCGGTGCTGGTGATGCGTGAAACCACTGAACGGCCGGAAGCGGTCGAGGCGGGCACGGTGCGACTGGTCGGCACGGACACGCGGCGCATCGTCGACGAAGTGACACGGCTGCTGCACGATGAGGCGGCGTATCAGGCCATGAGCCACGCCCATAACCCTTATGGCGACGGCCAGGCATGCGAACGGATATTACATGCACTTAAAAATAATCGGGTATCACTATGAGTTTTAATACCATTTCGGTGATTGGTTTGGGTTATATCGGTTTACCCACCGCGGCGGCTTTCGCCTCACGAGAAAAACAAGTCATCGGCATCGACATCAACCAGCATGCGGTCGATACCATCAACCGGGGTGAAATTCATATTGTCGAGCCGGAGCTCGATAACGTCGTGAAAGCCGCCGTGGAAGGCGGTTTTCTGCGCGCGAGCACGCAGCCTGTCGAGGCGGACGCCTATCTTATCGCCGTGCCCACGCCGTTTAAGGGCGACCATGAGCCGGATATGGCTTACGTGCAGGCGGCGGCGGAATCCGTCGCGCCGGTGCTGCGTAAAGGCGCGCTGGTGATCCTCGAATCCACGTCCCCTGTCGGTGCCACCGAGCAGATGGCGCAGTGGCTGGCGGCCCTGCGCCCGGATCTCACTTTCCCGCAGCAGGCGGGCGAGGCGGCGGATATCAATATCGCTTACTGCCCGGAGCGCGTGCTGCCGGGTCAGGTTATGGTCGAGCTCATTAAAAACGACCGCGTGATCGGCGGCATGACGCCAGTCTGCTCAGCGCGCGCCAGCGAACTCTACAAAATTTTCCTTGAAGGCGAGTGTGTCGTGACGAACTCCCGCACCGCCGAAATGTGCAAGCTCACCGAAAACAGTTTCCGCGACGTTAACATCGCGTTCGCCAACGAGCTGTCGCTGATCTGTGCCGACCAGGGCATTAACGTCTGGGAGCTGATTCGTCTCGCCAACCGCCACCCGCGCGTCAACATTTTGCAGCCGGGCCCCGGCGTCGGCGGCCACTGTATCGCGGTCGATCCGTGGTTCATCGTGGCGCAGAACCCACAACAGGCGCGGCTCATCCGCACTGCGCGCGAAGTAAACGATCACAAACCGCACTGGGTTATCCAGCAGGTGAAAAGCACGCTGGCAGATTGCCTCGCCGCGACCAACCGCCGCGCCAGCGAGGTGAAAATCGCCTGCTTTGGCCTGGCGTTCAAACCGAATATCGACGACTTACGCGAAAGCCCGGCGATGGAAATCGCAGAGCTTATCGCTGACTGGCACAGCGGCGAAACGCTGGTGATCGAGCCGAATATCCATACGCTGCCGGCGCGCCTTGAAGGTAAATGCCGTCTGGCTGCGCTTGATGATGCGCTGGCGCAGGCCGACGTGCTGGTCATGCTGGTCGACCATCAGCAGTTCAAAGCCATTGACGGCGCTACGCTCAACCACGCCTGGGTCGTCGACACCAAAGGAGTCTGGCGATGAAACGCTTTCTGGTAACGGGCGGCGCCGGGTTTATTGGCTCCGCCGTGGTCAGACACCTGATCCAGAACACCGAACACGCCGTGCTGGTGGTGGATAAACTCACCTACGCCGGTAATCTCGGCTCGCTGGCGCCGGTGGCTCAGGATCCGCGTTTCGCCTTTGAACAGGTCGATATCTGCGACGCGCAGAGTCTCGATCGCCTGTTCACGCAATTCCAGCCGGATATCGTGATGCATCTGGCTGCGGAAAGTCACGTCGACCGTTCTATCGACGGCCCGGCGGCGTTTATCGAAACCAACATCGTCGGCACCTATACGCTGCTTGAAGCCGCGCGTCGCTACTGGAGCGCGCTGGGCGATGCGCAGAAAGCGGCGTTTCGCTTTCACCATATCTCGACGGACGAGGTGTACGGCGACCTGCACGGGCTGGATGATTTCTTCACTGAAACTACGCCGTATGCGCCAAGCAGCCCATACTCCGCCTCCAAAGCGGGCAGCGATCACCTGGTGCGCGCCTGGCGGCGCACCTACGGCCTGCCGACGCTGGTCACGAATTGCTCCAATAATTACGGGCCGTATCACTTCCCGGAAAAGTTAATTCCGCTAACCATTCTTAACGCGCTGGCGGGCAAACCGCTGCCGGTGTATGGCAACGGGCAGCAGATCCGCGACTGGCTGTATGTGGAAGATCACGCGCGCGCGCTCTGCCTGGTGGCGATGCAAGGCGACGTGGGCGAAACCTACAACATCGGCGGCCATAACGAGCAGAAAAACCTCGACGTGGTGAAAACCATCTGCGCGCTGCTGGAAGCGCTGGCGCCGCAGAAACCCGCAGGCGTCGGAGCTTACAGCTCGCTCATCACGTTTGTTCAGGACCGTCCCGGCCACGATCTGCGTTACGCTATCGACGCCAGCAAAATCGAGCGCGAGCTCGGCTGGCGCCCGCAGGAAACTTTCGAAAGCGGCATGCGTAAAACGGTGCAGTGGTATCTCGACAACGAGACCTGGTGGAAGCAGGTGCAGGACGGCAGCTATCAGGGCCAGCGTCTGGGGCTTGCGCGTTAAACACGACGGGAGACCGGCATGAAAGGCATTATTCTGGCGGGCGGCTCTGGCAGCCGCCTTCATCCTATTACTCGCGGCGTTTCCAAACAGCTTCTGCCCATCTATGACAAGCCGATGATCTACTATCCGCTGTCTGTGCTGATGCTGGCCGGGATCCGCGAGGTGCTCATCATTACCACGCCTGAAGACCAGAGCTATTTCCATCGCCTGCTGGGCGATGGCTCCGCGTTTGGCATTTCGCTGGAGTACGCCGTCCAGCCGAGTCCGGATGGTCTCGCGCAGGCGTTTATCATCGGTGAAAGCTTCCTCGCGGGCGGGCCGTCGTGTCTTGTGCTGGGCGATAACATCTTCTTCGGTCAGGGTTTCAGCCCGAAATTGCGCCATGTCGCCGCGCGTACCGACGGCGCGACCGTGTTCGGCTATCAGGTGATGGACCCGGAACGTTTCGGCGTCGTTGAGTTTGACGATGAGTTCCGCGCTGTCTCCATTGAAGAAAAGCCGACGAACCCGAAATCCCGCTGGGCGGTCACCGGTCTCTACTTCTACGACAGCAACGTGGTGGAATACGCGAAGCAGGTTAAACCTTCCAGCCGCGGCGAACTCGAAATCACCTCCATTAACCAGATGTATATGGAGGCGGGCAAGCTGAACGTCGAGCTTTTGGGCCGCGGTTTCGCCTGGCTGGACACCGGCACGCACGATAGCCTGATTGAGGCCAGCACCTTTGTTCAGACTGTCGAAAAACGGCAAGGCTTTAAAATTGCCTGTCTGGAAGAGATAGCCTGGCGCAACGGCTGGCTGGATGACGACGGCGTGAAGCGCGTCGCGCAGCAGCTTGCCAAAACCGGCTATGGCCAATATCTGATGGAGCTCCTCCGTGCCCGTCCGCGCCAGTATTGAACCCCTTGAGTGGGAGAGCCAGTTTTTCGGCGTTGACAGCGCGATTGTCCGTTTCTCCGATACCGCAGCGGCGTTAGACGTGGCGCAATTAGACGCCTGGCCGCGCGTGCAGGCGAAGGTGCCCGCCGCCCGCAGCGATCTGCTGGATGGCCTGCTGTCGCTCGGGTTTCAGCTGGTCGAAGGCGAGGTGGATTTCGCGCTGCCGCTGACGCCTGACGCGTCGGCCAATGACGCGCAGGCGATAATCGCGACCCTGGACGATATTCCGCTGCTGCGCGACGCGGCGGCGCAAGCCTTCGCCATGAGCCGGTTTCGGGCGCCCTGGTATGCCCCGGACGCCAGCGGACGATTTTACGCGCAGTGGGTAGAAAACGCAGTCAAAGGCGCGTTCGACCACGAATGCCTGATCCTGCGCACGCCGCAGGGCGCGCTTCGCGGTTTTGTCACGCTGCGCCAGATTAATGAACAAGAAGCCCGCATCGGCCTGCTGGCCGGTCGCGGCGCCGGAGAAGCCCTGATGCAGGCGGCGCGCCAGTGGTGCGTCGCGCGCGGGCTTTATACATTGCGGGTAGCGACCCAGGCGGGCAACCGCGCCGCGCTGCGTCGCTATATCGCCAGCGGCGGCAACATTGAAAGCACCGCTTATTGGTTATACAGGTAACTATCATGATTCCATTTAACGCACCGCCCGTGGTTGGCACGGAAATCGACTATATGCAGTCTGCAATGAGCAGCGGCAAACTGTGCGGCGACGGCGGTTTCACCCGCCGCTGCCAGCAGTGGATGGAGCATCGTTTCGGCAGCCCGAAAGTGCTGCTGACGCCCTCCTGCACCGCATCGCTGGAGATGGCGGCGCTGCTGCTGAACATTCAGCCGGGCGATGAAGTGATTATGCCGAGCTTTACGTTCGTCTCCACCGCCAACGCCTTCGTGCTGCGCGGCGCGAAAATCGTCTTCGTTGACGTGCGTCCGGATACCATGAACATCGACGAAACGCGGATTGAAGCGGCCATTACCGACAAAACTCGCGCGATTGTACCGGTGCATTATGCGGGCGTGGCCTGTGAAATGGACGCCATCATGGCCATTGCCGAAAAGCATCAGCTCTTTGTGGTGGAAGATGCCGCGCAGGGCGTGATGTCGACGTATAAGGGGCGCGCGCTTGGCACCATCGGGCACATCGGCTGCTTCAGCTTCCATGAAACCAAAAACTACACCGCGGGCGGTGAAGGCGGCGCGACGCTGATAAACGACCCGACGCTTATTGAGCGCGCGGAGATCATCCGCGAAAAAGGCACCAACCGTAGCCAGTTCTTCCGTGGCCAGGTAGATAAATACACATGGCGCGATATCGGCTCCAGCTACCTGATGTCCGATTTGCAGGCGGCGTACCTCTGGGCACAGCTTGAGGCGGCAGACCGCATCAATCAGCAGCGCCTGACGCTGTGGCAGACTTACTACGACGCGCTGGCGCCGCTGGCGCGCGCCGGGCGCATCACGTTGCCATCGATCCCGGAGTCCTGCCGTCATAACGCGCATATGTTTTACATTAAGCTGCGCGATATCGACGATCGCAGCAAGCTTATCGCGTACCTCAAAGAGGCGGAGATCCTGGCGGTGTTCCACTACATTCCGCTGCACGCCTGTCCGGCTGGCGAACAGTTCGGCGAATTCCACGGCGAGGATCGCTTCACCACCGCTGAGAGCGAGCGCCTGCTGCGTTTGCCGCTGTTCTTCAACCTCGCGCCGGTGAACCAGCGTACGGTTATCAATACGTTGCTGAGCTATTTCGGCTGATATGTCCCTCGCTAAAGCTTCCGTGTGGACCGCCGGGTCCACGCTTATCAAGATCGGCGCGGGCCTGGTCGTCGTGAAACTGCTGGCGGTCGCGTTTGGCCCGACGGGCGTCGGTCAGGCAGGGAATTTCCGCCAGCTGATTACGGTACTCGGCGTACTGGCCGGCGCGGGCATTTTCAACGGCGTCACGAAACTGGTCGCGCAGCATCAGAACGATGCTGCGGGGCTGCGGCGCGTCACGGGCACGGCCTCGGCGATGGTGCTGGGCTTCTCAACCTTACTGGCCGTGATTTTTCTGCTGGCGGCGGGGCCGATAAGCATCGGCCTGTTTGGACATGATCGTTACCAGAACGTCGTGCGAATGGTGGCGTTCATTCAGATGGGCATCGCCTGGGCCAACCTGGCGCTCGCGATTATCAAAGGCTTTCGCGACGCGGCGGGTAATGCGCTGGCGCTGATTATCGGTAGCCTGACTGGCGTTGCGGCGTATTACGCCTGTTTTCGCGCAGGCGGCTACGAGGGCGCGCTGCTCGGTCTGGCGCTGGTGCCTGCGCTGGTGGCGGTCCCGGCGGTCTGGATGCTGATGCGCCGCGAGCATGTGCCGCTGCGCTATCTGAAACCCTCATGGGACGGTCAGCTTGCGCGCCACCTTGGCAAATTCACGCTGATGGCGCTGATGACAGCGGTGACGCTGCCGGTCGCTTACGTGATGATGCGTAATTTGCTGGCCGCCCGGTACGGGTGGGATGCCGTCGGCATCTGGCAGGGCGTGAGCAGCATCTCCGACGCCTACTTACAGTTTATTACCGCGTCATTCAGCGTCTGGCTGCTGCCGACGCTGTCGCGCCTTGAGGCGAAACGCGACATTACCCGTGAAATTGGGCGCGCGCTGAAGTTTGTGCTGCCAGCAGTCGCGACGGCGAGCCTCGCGGTTTACCTGTTGCGGGATTTTGCTATCTGGCTGCTGTTTTCGCCACAGTTCACTGCGATGCGCGATCTCTTCGCGTGGCAACTGGTGGGCGATGTGCTGAAAGTGGGCGCTTACGTATTCGGTTATCTGATTATCGCGAAAGCCTCGCTGCGCTTTTATATTTTGACGGAAATCAGCCAGTTTGCTTTATTAACCGGCTTTTCATACTGGCTGATCCCGGCGCACGGCGCGGCGGGCGCGGCGCAAGCCTATATGGCGACCTATATTGTCTATTTCGCCCTCTGTTGTGGCGTATTTTTACTCTGGCGCAGACAGACATGACAGCATTGATTCACGTTCTGGGGTCCGATATTCCCCATCATAACCAGACGGTACTGCGTTTCTTTAACGATGAACTGGCCAGCGATAACGAACAGGCGCGCCGCTTTATGGTGGTATGCGCCGATGAACAGCTCGGCCAGCAGTATGAGGCGCTTTCGCTTCGCGTTTATCCGGATAAAAAATCGCTGGCACGCGCGGTCGTGGCGCTGGCGCGGGAAAACCGTCGTCAGCGCTTTTTCCTGCATGGTCAGTTTAATGCGCCGCTGTGGCTGGCCATGCTGAGCGGCGGGCTGAAACCGGCGCAGGTGAGCTGGCATATCTGGGGCGCGGATCTCTACGAAGCCTCGCGCAGCCTGAAGTTTCAGCTCTTTTACCGGCTGCGCCGCCTGGCGCAGGGGCGCGTCGGGCATGTTTTCGCCACGCGCGGCGATCTCAGCCACTTTGCAAAGCGCCACCCTGGCGTGCCGGGCGAATTACTCTATTTCCCGACGCGCATGGACGAAGGACTAAACCAGTTGCCGCCCCCGGAGCGCGACGGGAAACTGACGATCCTGGTGGGTAACTCCGGCGATCGAAGCAATGACCACATCGCGGCGCTGAACGCGGTGCATCAACAATTTGGCGATAACGTTAAGGTGATTGTGCCGATGGGTTATCCGGCCAACAACGCGGCGTGGATTAATGAAGTCACGCAGGCGGGGCTTGCGCTGTTCAGCCCGGAGAACCTGAACGTGCTGCGCGAAAAGCTCGATTTTGACGCCTATCTCGCGCTGTTGCGCCAGTGCGATCTCGGCTATTTCATTTTTGCGCGTCAGCAGGGAATCGGTACGCTGTGTCTGCTTATTCAGGCGGGCGTGCCATGCGTACTGAGCCGCGAAAATCCGTTCTGGCAGGATATGGTGGAACAGAATCTGCCGGTGCTGTTCACCGGCGATAAGCTTAACGAGGTGACGGTGCGCGAGGCGCAGCGTCAGTTGCAGATGGTCGATAAATCGCAAATCGCGTTCTTTAAGCCCAACTACCTGACGGGCTGGCATCGCGCGCTGCGTATCGCTTCGGGAGACGTGGCATGAGCTTACTGCAATTTAGCGGCCTGTTTATCGTCTGGCTGCTGGCGACGCTGTTTATCGGCACGCTCACCTGGTTTGAGTTCCGCCGCGTGCGCTTTAACTTTAACGTCTTTTTCTCGCTGTTGTTCCTGCTGACGTTTTTCTTCGGCTTTCCGCTGACCAGCATCCTGGTGTTTCGTTTCGATGTGGCGGTAGTACCTGCGGAAGTCCTGTTGCAGGCGTTGCTGTCGGCGGGCTGTTTCTACGCGGTCTATTACGTCACCTATAAAACCCGCTTACGGGCGGCGAGGACAACGGCGCGCCCGTCAGGCGGCGGGCTGTTTACCATGAACCGCGTCGAAACCCATCTGGCGTGGATAATGATGATGACGGTCGCGCTGGTGAGCGTCGGCATTTTCTTTATGCATAACGGCTTTTTGCTGTTCCGGTTGCACTCCTACAGCCAGATTTTTTCCAGCGATGTCTCCGGCGTGGCGCTAAAGCGCTTTTTCTACTTCTTTATTCCGGCCATGCTGGTGGTTTACTTCCTGCGCCAGGACAGCCGCGCGTGGCTCTTTTTCCTCGTCAGTACCGTCGGGTTCGGGTTGCTGACTTACATGATTGTCGGCGGTACGCGCGCCAACATTATTATCGCCTTCGCCATTTTCCTGTTTATCGGGATTATTCGCGGCTGGATCTCGCTTGGGATGCTGGCGGCGGCAGGAGTGATGGGGATTGTCGGGATGTTCTGGCTGGCGCTGAAGCGCTACGGCCTGAACGTCAGCGGCGACGAGGCGTTTTACACCTTCCTTTATCTCACGCGCGATACGTTCTCGCCGTGGGAGAACCTGGCGCTGCTGCTGCAAAACTACGGCAATATTGAGTTTCAGGGGCTGGCGCCGATTGCCCGCGACTTCTATGTGTTTATCCCGTCCTGGGTGTGGCCTGACAGGCCGCATATCGTGCTGAATACCGCCAACTATTTCACCTGGGAAGTATTGAACAACCATTCGGGACTGGCTATCTCGCCGACGCTGCTCGGCTCGCTGGTGATAATGGGCGGCGTGTGGTTTATTCCGCTTGGCGCGGTGGCGGTCGGGCTGATTATCAAATGGTTCGACTGGCTGTACGAGCGGGGCAACCGCGAGTCGAACCGCTATAAAGCGGCGATTTTGTATAGTTTCTGCTTTGGCGCCATTTTCAACATGATCGTGCTGGCGCGCGAAGGACTGGATTCCTTTGTGTCGCGCGTGGTCTTTTTTATGCTGGTGTTCGGCGCCTGTTTGTTGCTCGCGAAGCTCCTGTACTGGCTGCTGGATAACGCCGGGTTGATTCAGCCGCGCCGACGTCGCGCGGAACCGCTGTCGCCGACGGAAACGCTTTAAGGTAAGGAATATGATCTCTGAAAACGTCACCGCTCCGGTGTATTTGCTTCGCGGATTGCCGCTGCTGGGGTGGCGCGATATGCAACACGCGCTCGATTATCTCTATGCCGGCGGCGCGCTGCGCCACGGCACACTGGTTGCCATCAATGCGGAAAAGATGCTGACGGTGGAGGCGAATGCCGACGTCCGTGCTCTTATCGAAGCGGCGGAGTTTAAGTATGCCGACGGCATCAGCGTCGTGCGCTCGGTACGTAAAAAGTATCCGCAGGCGCAGGTGTCGCGCGTGGCGGGCGCCGATCTCTGGGAGGCGCTGATGGCGCGCGCGGGCCGCGAAGGCACGCCGGTCTTTCTGGTGGGCGGTAAACCGCAGGTGCTGACGCAGACCATTGAAAAGCTTAAACGCCAGTGGAATGTGAATATCGTGGATGCGCAGGATGGCTATTTCAAGCCAGAGGAGCAGGCGGCGCTGTTTGCACGCATTCGCGACAGCGGCGCGCAGATCGTGACGGTGGCGATGGGCTCGCCGCGCCAGGAAATTTTCATGCGCGACTGTCGTCTCGTTCACCCGAACGCGCTTTATATGGGCGTTGGCGGTACCTATGACGTCTTTACCGGCCATGTGAAACGCGCGCCGAAAGTGTGGCAAAATCTGGGGCTGGAGTGGCTCTACCGTTTGCTCTCTCAGCCAAGCCGCCTCAAACGCCAGCTGCGGCTGCTGCGTTACCTCGGCTGGCACTACACCGGCCAGCTGTGATTTTCCGGCGGCGTCTGCCGACGCCGCCGCTTTTCCCTTCTGATGGTTTATTGCGCAGTGAGCGTATTTTTGCCACGCATTATTTGCCATTTACTAAAAATTGCGGAACCATTCGCCCGCACTTTGCCGGGCGGCGGTACCGTTCTGCTCCCCGCAAACGCACTCAGGTATTAACCATCACAATAACCAGGTTCACCTGGACGCACGTGAAACACAACACAGAGGATCTATGGCAGAGAATAAACCGGAACTACAGCGAGGGCTGGAGGCCCGACATATCGAGCTGATTGCGCTCGGCGGAACTATCGGGGTGGGGCTGTTTATGGGCGCCGCCAGTACGCTGAAGTGGGCGGGGCCGTCCGTGCTGCTGGCCTATATCATCGCCGGGCTGTTCGTCTTTTTCATTATGCGCTCAATGGGCGAAATGCTGTTCCTTGAGCCGGTCACCGGTTCGTTCGCCGTTTACGCGCATCGTTACATGAGCCCGTTCTTCGGCTATCTCACCGCATGGTCTTACTGGTTTATGTGGATGGCGGTAGGTATCTCGGAAATTACCGCCATCGGGGTTTACGTGCAGTTCTGGTTCCCGGAGATGGCGCAGTGGATACCCGCGCTGATTGCCGTAGGGCTGGTCGCGCTGGCCAACCTCGCCGCGGTGCGCCTGTATGGCGAAATTGAATTCTGGTTCGCGATGATTAAAGTCACCACCATTATCGTGATGATTATCGTCGGGCTGGGCGTGATTCTCTTCGGCTTCGGCAACGGCGGCCATGCGATTGGCTTTGATAATCTGACCTCGCACGGCGGCTTCTTTGCGGGCGGCTGGAAGGGTTTCCTGACGGCGCTGTGTATTGTGGTGGCGTCTTATCAGGGCGTTGAGCTTATCGGCATTACTGCGGGCGAAGCGAAAAACCCGCAGGTAACGCTGCGCAGCGCGGTCGGCAAAGTGCTGTGGCGCATCCTGATTTTCTATGTGGGCGCGATTTTCGTGATCGTCACTATCTTCCCGTGGGACGAGATTGGCAGCAACGGCAGCCCGTTCGTGCTGACCTTTGCCAAAATCGGGATTACCGCAGCGGCGGGGATTATTAACTTTGTGGTACTGACGGCGGCGCTCTCTGGCTGCAACAGCGGCATGTACAGTTGCGGGCGTATGCTTTATGCGCTGGCGAAGAACCGTCAGTTGCCGGCGGCGATGGGCAATGTCTCGCGCAACGGTGTGCCAGTGGCGGGCGTGGCGCTCTCTATCGTTATTCTGCTGGTGGGCTCGTGCCTGAACTACATTATTCCTAATCCGCAGCGCGTGTTTGTTTACGTCTACAGCGCCAGTGTGCTGCCGGGGATGGTGCCGTGGTTTGTCATTCTGATTAGCCAGCTGCGCTTTCGTCAGGCGCACCAGGCGGCGATTGCCGCACATCCGTTCCGCTCCGTGCTGTTCCCGTGGGCCAATTACCTGACAATGGCGTTTCTGGTCTGCGTACTGGTGGGCATGGGCTTTAACGATGATACGCGGCTGTCGCTCATTGTCGGGGCGATTTTCCTGGCGCTGGTAAGCGTGGTTTATAAGCTTTTTGGGTTCGATCGGCACGTTCCGACACCCAAAGTGGACGTATAAACGCCAGAGTGCGCAAAGCATAACCAAACGCGCATTTTCTTCAAAAAAGCACTAGACAGCAGGGCGCGAAGTCCGTAGTATCCCCACCCGCAACGGCGCTACGCGCCCGTAGCTCAGCTGGATAGAGCGCTGCCCTCCGGAGGCAGAGGTCTCAGGTTCGAATCCTGTCGGGCGCGCCATTTAACCCGGCGCTTGAGCTGCGGTGGTTTTAATACCGCGTGAAAGAATACAGTGGTGGCTATAGCTCAGTTGGTAGAGCCCTGGATTGTGATTCCAGTTGTCGTGGGTTCGAGTCCCATTAGCCACCCCATTATTTAAGAGTTTGTGGCGATGCGAAGGTGGCGGAATTGGTAGACGCGCTAGCTTCAGGTGTTAGTGTCCTTCGGACGTGGGGGTTCAAGTCCCCCCCCTCGCACCACTACTTGATTGAACAAAAAAGTCAAAAAGCAGTATCCGGCGAGTAGCGCAGCTTGGTAGCGCAACTGGTTTGGGACCAGTGGGTCGGAGGTTCGAATCCTCTCTCGCCGACCACTTTTGAACCTCGCTTCGGCGAGGTTTTTTGTTTTCTGTCGTTTGCCGTTTCGCTTCCCGGATTTATTTTTCCTCACTGCGTTTGTTTTTTTCATCTTGCCCGGGCGTAGTAATGCTTTTCTCCTGCCTCTCTTTTCTCACCAGACAATGTAATCACGATCACAAAATCCGTTTAGCATTATTAATCTCTTGCTTTGCTAAGTAATAGCGTTGCCGTTGCGTTAAAACGCCTTTTTTTTATATTAAAATGATGCGCTTTATAAGAAACGACTTCTCTGTGCGGTTAAATTTTTCATTAAAGAAAAATTTATTATTTATGATGGCATATCAATTTTAGTGCTGCGTTTTTTAGATAACTCTCGCTAATGTTCAATAAATATCAACCCATTGATTTTTAGGGAAATTAAAGAAAACCATCATCAACTTCATGCCTGAAATATATTCTCCAGTTGATTTGATCTTTTGCCAGCACCCATTACAACTATTACATATCCATAGATAACGCTGTCGGGATTGAATGCCTGGGCACCTCCACGCGTTGCTGTCACTCCTGTTTATGTGCGCTATTTCTGCGCGTAACTCAATTTTCCTCTTCCCGTAGTGTGTGGAACCGTTCTGTTAAGACATGGGTGACAATAATAAGCGAGGGGTTATGGCAACGATTCTGAATGGGAGCGCGACAGCGCAGGCGGTGACAATTCAAACGGTGGCGCGACACGGTGGCGAAATCATTACCACCGTGCAGGCGCAGGGTACCCGGACATTATTGCTTTCCGAGCCTTCCGTGGTGCGTGTGCAGGCGTCACCTGATGCGGTGCTGCGCTATGAACGCCAGGGCGAAGACTTAATTTTGCATATGCAGGATGGCAGCACGGTTATCTGCAAAAACTATTTTCTGGAGCAGGACGGCTATCACAGCGAATTATTGTTTGATGACGGCAAAAATCCGCCCGTTCATGCCGTTTTTTCTTCCAGCGACACCCTTGCCGCCAGCGCGCCGGGGCTGACGCCGGAATATCAAGCGGTTGAGAGTATTGAGCCGCTCCTGATTAGCGACAGTAATACGATGACGGTACTCGGCTCCATTCTGGGCGCGGCAGCGCTGGGCGGCGTGATCGCCGCGGCGGGAGCCGGTGGCGGTGGCGGCGGTGATGAAGATGATGGCGACGATGGGGGTGGAAACAGCGGCAGCAACGGCACCATTACGCTTGATACGCTTTCCGGCGACGGCATGCTGAATGCCGAAGAGGCGCAAAACGCGCTGTTGATAAGCGGCCAGACGGTCAACGTCGCGCCCGGCACCACGGTGACGGTAACTCTTAACGGCAAAACCTATACCGCCACAGTAAGCGCGGACCACAGCTGGTCTTTGACCATTCCAGCCGCTGATGTGCAAAACTTTCCGGACGGCCCGCTGCAAGTCCGCGTGACCGCCACCGACACCGCCGGGCGTGAAATCAGCGCCGGGTCGACGTTAGACGTAGCGGCGCAATTCCTCCCGGAGCCGCAGATAGCCCCGGTGTTTGGTGACGACATGCTGGTGCTGAGCGAAAGCCAGGGCAACCAGACGATTAACGGCACCACGGGCATCACCGGCGAGGGCCAGAGCGCGGTAGTGATGATTAACGGCGTCTCCTATCCGGTGGAGGTCGACAGCCAGGGCAACTGGAGCCTGACGCTGAACCCTGCGCAGCTCAGCGCGCTCCCGCAGGGCGAGCTGCCGATTACCGTTATCGTCACCGACGCGGCGGGCAATACCGGCAGCAATACGCTGATCGCGACGGTGGATACCCTCCCGCCGCCGGTCACCGTCGCGCCGCTGACGGGCGATAACCTGGTCAATGCCATCGAAAGTCAGCTGCCCCTGACCATTAACGGCACGTCGGAACCCGGCGCGCAAATTACGGTGAGCTATAACGACACGCAGTACACCACCACGACGGATGAAAATGGGGCGTGGAGCGTGCAGATCCCGGCGGACGCCCTGAGCGGCATGGCGAACGGCAACTATCCGCTCACCGTCACCGCGAAAGACGCCGCTGGAAATACAGGCACGACCAGTGAAACCGTGACGATGGCGCTTACGCCGCCCACGCCTACGCTGGATACCCCCTTCGGCGATGACGAACTCAACGATAACGACACCAACGTCACGCAACTGCTGACAGGTAAAACCGGCGCGTTCGGCAGCGCGCAGGGTGTGGTTATCAACATTGGCGGGCTGGATGTCATCAGCAACGCGCAGCCGGTGCGGGGCAGCGACGGAAAATGGTCGCTGAATATCGATCCGGTAGCAGGCGGCAATAACTATCTGGCGACAGTAGATGAGAACGGCAACTGGCAGCTGGCGCTGCCGCCCGATGTTCTCAGACAGTTTGCTGATGGCGAACTCACTATCACTGTGGTGGCCGTAGACGGCGCAGGCAATATCGGCGCCGCGCCGCAACAGACGTTCGAAGTAGATACTACACCGCCTGTGCTGACCATCTCGCCGGTAACCGGCGATGACCTTATCACGGCGCTGGAAAGCGGCGCGGACGTTGTGATCAGCGGGAGCAGTAGTGGCCTTGAGAGCGGGCAGAGCGTCGATGTGCTGATAAACGGCATAACATATGTTACCGCTGCCGGGCCCGATGGTAGCTGGAGCGTGACGATCCCCGCAGCGCAGGTGCAGGCGCTGCCGCAGGGCGACATCCCCATCTCTGTGATTGCCAGCGATACGGCAGGCAACCGCGGCAACGCGGCCAGCACCGTCACGGTGGATACGGAAGTGACGCTAACGGTTAATCCTGTTGCAACTGACGATATTATCAACTCGCTGGAGATTGCAGGCGACGTGCCGGTCAGCGGCACCGCCTCGCCGGAGGATGTCGGCCGGACGGTCACCGTCACGCTAAACGGTCAGGATTACATCACTACGGTGCAGCCGGACGGCAGCTGGACGCTTAATTTGCCCGCCGCCGATCTCCAGGCGCTTGCCGACGGCACACAACCGCTCGCGGTTTCGCTGAGCGACGCGGCAGGTAACAGCGTCACGGTTAATCATCCGGTAATCATTGACGCTGCCGCCGCAACGCTCCCTGTGCTGATCCTCGATCCTATCTCCGGTAATGGCTATATCAGCGCGTTTGAGCATACTCAGCCGCTGCTGCTAAGCGGCACCAGCACTAATGTCGAGGCGGGCCAGACGGTGACGCTGACGCTTAACGGCAAAACCTATACCGCGACAATCGGAAGCGATGGCACCTGGAGTGTGGAAGTGCCTGCCGCCGATGTGCTGGCGCTGACGGACCAGACATGGACGGTGGACGGCAACGTGACGGACACCAGCGGCAACCCCGCCGCCGCGAACGGCGATGTCACGGTTGTTGCGCAGAACCTGCCCATTATCTCGGTCGATCCGATCGCTGGCGATAACGTCATTAATGCTGTTGAGCAGGGCGTGGGCCTGACGGTCACTGGCACCACGTTAGGGATTCAGGCCGGCCAGACCGTGGAAATGCTATTTAACGGCAAACTCTACAGTGCGCTGGTGGGCAGCGACGGCACCTGGAGCATTCCCGTACCGGCGCAGGCGATGCAGGAACTGCCGGACGGGCCATTGATTGTCGCCGTGGGCGCCGAAGATATTGCCGGCAATCAGGCAACGGCGCAGCAAAACGTCACGGTGGATACCGTCGTGACGCTGACGGTGGATACGGTCGCCATTGACGACATTATTAGCGATTCCGAATCTCAGGCTGACGTGCCGGTCACCGGCACCGCCTCGCCAGCCGATGCCGGACGCACGGTGACCGTGACGGTCACGCCTGGCGGCAAAGACTACAGCGCCACGGTGCAGCCCGACGGCACCTGGCGCGTTGACCTCCCTGCGGGCGATGTGCAGGCGCTGGCGGATGGCGAACTTATCCTCACCGCCTCGCTTACCGATGCCGCAGGTAACGCTGTCAGCGTCGATCATACCGTTACGCTCGATACTACCGCGCCGGTAGTCACGATTAACCCGATTGCTGTAGACGATCTCGTCAGCGAGGCGGAAGCGGGCGCGCTGGTGACGCTCAGCGGCACGGCGGAGGCCAACAGTAGCGTCGTGATTACCATCGGTTCGCTGACGTTTAACGCCACGGCCAACGCAAGCGGCGTCTGGACGACTGACGTATCGCTGGCGACGCTCGCGGACGGCGGCTACACCGCGAATGTGGTGGCGACTGACGCGGCGGGCAACAGTGGCGCGGCGAACCGGCCTTTTGAGATGCTCACCACGCCGCCTGCGCCGACGGTTGAAGCGTTACCGTTCGGCAACGCTTTTCTCTCACAGGCTGAGTCGCAAACCGACCAGATAGTGACGGGCACGGTGGGCACGGCGAACCCGGTGAGCGTAGAAGTGGAAATTAACGGCGTGACGTATCCCGCTACCTTCGACGCCAGCGGCAACTGGCAGATAACCGTTCCGGCGGCGGATTTGCAGGCGATGCCCGCCGACGGCTCGCAAATCCCGATAGTGGTGATGGTCACTGACACCGCAGGCAATACCGGCAGCGGCGATAACAGCTTCAGTGCCGATTTCGTGCCGCCTGCGCTCACCGTCAATGACGTTACCGGCGACAATTTTATAAACCCGACCGAAGCGGCAGGCGTTATCACCGTTTCCGGCACTTCCGATCCAGGCAGCATTATCACTTTCACGCTGAACGGTGTGAATTATGGCCCGACCACCACGGCGGGCAACGGCAACTGGAGCATCGCTATTCCCGCGGGCCAGCTTTCGTCGCTGGGCGATGATGTCTACGACATGGTGGTGACCGCGCAGGACGACGCGGGCAACACGCTTACAGAAACGGTGCCGCTCACTATCGACTTCACCGCGCCGGTGGTCACTATCGACGAGCCGCTGGCGGTGGATGGGTACATCAGCCAGGCGGAGGCGCAAAGCGGCGTGACCATCACCGGCACCGGCGAGGCGAATCTGTCGCTGACGTTGACACTTAACGGCGCGAACTATAACACCACGGTACAGCCCAACGGCACCTGGAGCGTGCTGGTGCCCGCAAGCGCCCTGGGCGCAACGCCTAATGGCGATTACACAGTGAGCGCGACCCAGGCCGACGCTGCCGGCAACAGCGGCGGCGGCAGCGCGCCGGTGACGGTGCTGCGCACGCTGCCTGCGCCAACCATCGCGCTGGCCTACGGCGACGGCTTTCTGAACGAGGCGGAATCGCTCACCGCGCAAACCCTTACCGGCACGACCGGCCTGAACGCTGGCGATCTGGTCGCGTCCGCGACGGTTACTGTCGGCGGGGTTGCTTATACGCCCACGATTAACAGCGACGGCACCTGGAGCGTAACGCTGACGCCCGAGCAGCTTCAGGCGTTGTCGCAGGGATCGGTGCCCATTCGGGTGGATATCACTGATGTGGCCGGCAATGCGGGCACCCGCCAGACGTTTTCAACTATTGATACCCAGACGCCGACCATTAACGTGGCGCCTGTGACGGGCGACGACATCATCGATCAGACCGAAATCGCCAGCGGTGAGCTGACGATGGGCGGCGATTCAGAACCTGGCGCGCAAATTACGATTATTTTCGGCAGCGAGACGCTCACCACCACGGCGCTCGGCGACGGTAGCTGGAGCGTGGCGCTAACGCCCGCGGCGCTGTCACAGCCTGCTGGCAGCTACACGCTGGATGTGACGGCGCGCGATGACGCCGGAAATACGATCACAACCCAGCATGTCGTGCAGTTGCAGAACGCTGACGCGCTGGCAAGCCCGGCTGTCGCGTCGCTAAGCGCCCTAAACCTCAACGATGCGATAGCCGCCGGAGTACAGGAACCGGCGCAGGATGCGGATAATGCGTTGCCGCAAACGCTCACTCTGGCGCAGCTTGGGTTCACAGACAGCACGATCAACGCGCTTAATGCTGACGCGAACGGCGAGGCCAGTCTGCGCTCCGACAGCCTCATAACGTTTACCGATGACGTGCAGTATCCGCAGCGTATCCCTGCTGAGGAGAAGGAGGGCCAGACGACGCTTCTTAATATGCCGGAGAGCCTCTGGGAGATAAGCGGCGAGCGGGTTACCGGCGATCGTCTGTTTGATGTTTATCACAACGGCGCGTCTGGCGCGGATAACACCCTGGGCGACTTGCTCATTCAGGAAAATATTTCCGGCAGATTACCCTAGCGCGTGGGTGACGGGTTCTGGCGACAAGCTGAATTACGCGTGTCGCTGGCAGGAGACACATAAATATTTAATATAAAGGAATAAAATAGCTATGCGGAAAACCCTGTCGCTATTTGATGACACTTACTGGCTGCGCCTGCCAGGGAAAACGCAGTTTGGCCGCGGTCACAGTAGCGATGAAACAGCAAGTTAGCGATGACAGACAAACGCTGCATACCTGGCACGATTAATGCTACAATACCGGTGTAGATGCTCATTCCATCTCTTATGTTCGCTTCGGCTTCATAAACCCAGGAATGACGCAGAGCCGTTTACGGTGCTTATCGTCCACAGACAGATGTCGCTTCGGTCTCATCAAACACCATGGACATAACGTTGAGTGAAGCACCACATTTGTTGTCAAACAGACCTGTTTTGATACCTGCCCTCGGGCAGGTATTTTTTTCTGTGGGTCATCTTTCGCGCCGTGGCAGCCCTGGCTGCGCGCGCTCACCCCGGTCGCTTACTGATGTAAGCTCCCGGGAACTCTCTTGCTGGCCGCCTTGCCACACCCCGAAATCTGACTAAAGGCGGAAGGGGCTTACGCGCCGTGGCGGCCCTGGCAGCGCGCGCTCACCCCAGTCACTTACTCATGCAAGCTCCTGGGGATTCTCTTGCTGGCCGCCTTGCCACACCCCGAAATCTGACTACAGGCGGAAGGGGCGTTCGCGCCGTGGCTGTCCTGGCTGCGCGCGCTCACCCCAGTCACTTACTGATGTAAGCTCCTGAAATTTGCTCGCAAGCCAACGTTATTCACCAGCAGACATAAAAAACCCCTCCGGAGAGGGGTGGGTATTATTGCGGAGTGTTTTGCTGTAGCGTCAGCAGCAGGCCGTCGCGGCGCATGGTCGCGGCCTCTTCAGGCTGGTGAAGTCGGTCAAGGACGTCGGCAAGCCAGGCGTAGTCGAACGCGTCCGGGCGCTGCTTAAGGGCGGCGCGAAACGCGAGGCTCGCCTCTTTCCATTCGCCGTGCGACATCAGCAACTGGCCTAACGTGCTCCAGAGCAGCGGGCGGTCGCCGTAGGTTTTGATCTGCTGGCGCAGCGCTTTTTCCAGCTGTTCCGGATTGCCGGCTTTCAGGCGCGGCATCAGTAACACCAGACGGTCATCATACTGGCGCTTCAGGCCATCGAGGATAATCTCCTGCGCGGTCTGATGATCGTCGCATTCGATAAGATGCTCCGCCATCGCCACCTGCAACGCCGGCTGGTGACGGGTTTTACGGCTCTGGTTACGCCACCAGGCTTTCAGCCCTTCGCTGCCCTGATCGGCGCGCGCCTGATCCATCAACCCGATCCAGGCCTGGCGTGTCAGCGCGTCGCGATGTTCGTCGTCGCCCACGCCCGCTTTCTGCATCGAGGGAATAATATCCAGCAGCGAACTCCAGGCGCCGGTGCGAATATACGCCTGCTCCGCCAGACGCAGCACTTCAGGGTGGCGCGGCGTGACTTCCAGCAGGCGGTCCACGCCATGACGGGCCGCGTGATTTTCATTGCGCGCCAGTTGCAGTCGCACGCGGGTGATCTCAACCGGGATCTGATCGTTATCCGCCAGTTCCGCCGCGCGTTCAAGGTGCTGATTCGCACGCGCTTCGTCGCCGCGCTGCTGGGCGGCTTCGGCGGCCAGCAGATAGTTCACTACCGGCTGTTCGGCATGATCGGCGTTTTTCGACATCAGTTTTTCAACCTGCTGATAGTCGCCTTCGGCAAGCTTCAGCAGCGCCAGTTTGGTCTGCTTGCGCGCCCGGCTGCGTTTGCGGCCCGCGAACCAGCCGCGCGTACGCGCGCCGGTGCGGAACAGACGACGCAACAGCCATTCAAGCGCGAACAGCACCACCAGCGAGAGGATCAGAATGATCGCAAGGCCGGTGACGCTGGTTTCAATATTCCAGGTTTCCGTCTGGATCAGCACGTAACCCTGATGTCCGGCCACCATCGGGCCGACCACGATCCCGGCTATCAACAGCAGGAACAGTAACAAGACTTTCAGCATTACTGTTCTCCCTGCGTCGGTGCCGCGTCTGTCGGTGCTTGCGTCTGCGGGTCATCCACTTGCGGCGCCGTAGCATCGCCCGGCACTGACGGTTGCGCCATCAGGTTACGCACGCGCGTTTGCATGAGCTTTTCCAGAATCGCCTGGCTTTGCAGCGTTTCCGGCACGTCCATGGTGATGGACTGCTGGGTCAGACCGTCGATGGATTCCAGAAACGCTTTGGTGCCCGCGTCGTTAGTGTCGTAGTACGCGCGCACCCAGGTGGAGACGTTATCGAGCGACTGCTTGTAAATTTCATCCTGATGGCGCGGCACGGCTTGTGCGGCCACCAGCAGACGCGAGCGAATGTTTTCGCGCAGATAGATATCCTGATTCGGTGCCAGCAGCGGCACGGCAGTGTCGTCGCGGCGGCGGATGGTGATAAAGCTGTCCATAAAGTTATGCCAGCTCTTCACCAGATTCTGACGCCACTCGCTAAGCGAGCTGGAGAGTTCGCTGCCATCGCTGTCCATCGGCGCGTCGTCGCTGTCGTTATCCGCAAGGCGCAGATTGTCGACCTGGTTAGAGAGTTGATTGAGTTTAAGAATAATGCCGTCGTAATCCACCTGTGTGACGCTCGCCAGCGCGGCGATATCGTCAGTCAACGCGCGACGCGCGGTGATAAGGCTCGGATCGTTCATGTCGGCGAGGCTCGCGTCAGCGCTTTTCAGTAGCGCGGCGGCGGTGGTAGCGTCCTGATCGCTCCAGAGCTTACGCCCGGCGAGCTTCACCAGAAAATCGGCCTGGGCGAGCTGCCAGGTTTTGGCATCGCTGCCGGAGATAGTAGCGACTTTCTTCTGCACCTCGTCCAGCTCGCGCGCCATCGTCTCCTGCTGGCGGTTCGCCGCTGCAAGCGCGTCCGCCTGCGCTTTGATGGTTTTCTCCAGCGCGGCTTTCTGCGCCTGCTGCTCGTTTTGCAACGAGGTTAACTGGGTGGCGAGGGTATCGCTGTTGGCGTTTTGGTTGTCGGCCTGTTTCTTGCCCCAGGTCCACAGGCCCGCGCCTGTCGCCAGCGCAATGGCGATGGCCACAGCGCTGAGCGCGAGCGCGGTTTTGCCGGTGCGGTCTTTTTTCGCGGTCGGTTCCGGCTGTGGCGTTGTCTCCACAACCTGCGGGGTTTCTTCAACCGTAGCAGGGGTGTGTTGTTGTTCCGTCATTGTGGCTTCCCGTGTAAGAGTGATTGCAACGCGCGCAGCAGCGCGTCGTTATCGGCATTATCAGCGACCAGAATATTCTGCCAGCCCAGTTCCCGGGCGAGAGTCGCCAGACGCTCGCTGACGACCACCAGCCGACAGCGCAGCAACCAGTTCGCGCGATACCACGGCGGCATCAGGTCATGCAGCTGACGCAGCATTTCGCCGCTGGTTACCACCAGCGTCGTGATGCCGCGGGTGTGCCAGCGATGCGCTTCCTGCGTGCCGTCGTAAATCTTCGCGCTACGTTGATAGCATTCGCAAAACGTGACCGCCGCGCCGCGCTCCGTTAAGGTTTCCCCTAACAGTTCACGACCGCCGTTGCCCCGCAGAATCAGTGCGCGCTTACCGGCAACGTTTTGTAATTCAGGTAATTGTAGCAAGACTTCGCTGATTTCCCGATCGCGCGGGTAGTGGATGTGCCATCCGCTGACCTGATGCAGCGCCAGCGCCGTGGTACGCCCGATAGCAAACGCTTCCACCGCGCGCGGCCAGCGACGCCCCAGACGCTGCAAATGCGCATTCGCAAAACTGACGGCGTGCTGAGAGAGAGCGAACAGAAGATCGTCCGGCGCGAGCGTATCGAGTAACGCGGGCAGCTGCGGGAGTTCCTGACCAGGGCAGAATTCAATCAGCGGAAAACTCCAGGCCTCCTGCCCCAGTGCGCGCAGACGGCTCACTAATTCCTCCCCGGCGGGAGAGGGGCGGGTGACCAGAATCGTCATGCGGGGCCGTCCCCCTGGTAGACCTCGGCGAGGATCTCGCGCGCGCCGTGGTTTAATAGCTCTTCGGCGAGCGAAATGCCGAGCGCCCGCGCCTCCTGCGGCGTCCCGCGACGTTCGCCGCGTACGATGCGCGAACCGTCCGGCGCGCCAACCAGCGCGCGTAGCCACAGCTCGCCGTCGTTGAGTTCCGCATAGCTGCCGATAGGCACCTGACAACCGCCTTCGAGCCGCGTATTCATGGCGCGTTCTGCGCGCACGCGCACGGCGGTTTCTTCATGGTTGAGCGGCGCGAGCAGATCGCGGGTGCGCGTATCGTCAAGGCGGCATTCGATGCCGACAGCGCCCTGGCCTACGGCGGGCAGCGACTCTTCCGGCGCGAGCGGGCTGGTGATACGCGCGTCGAGTTGCAGACGCTTAAGCCCCGCGACCGCCAGGATAATGGCGTCATACTCGCCGTTGTCGAGTTTGCTCAGGCGCGTACCGACGTTGCCGCGTAGCGAGCGGATGATCAGATCCGGGCGGCGAGCGGCTATCTGGCACTGACGGCGCAGGCTGGAGGTGCCGACGATGCTGCCGGCGGGCATGTCATCGAGGCGCTGAAAGCGATTCGACACAAAGGCGTCGCGCGGATCTTCGCGCTCGCAAATGGTGACCAGGCCCAGCCCTTCCGGGAATTCGACCGGTACGTCTTTCATGGAGTGCACCGCGATATCGGCGCGGCCATCCAGCATGGCAAGCTCCAGTTCTTTCACAAACAGGCCCTTGCCGCCCACTTTCGCCAGCGGCGTATCGAGGATCACGTCGCCACGCGTCACCATAGGCACCAGTTCAACCGTCAGCCCCGGATGGCAGGCTTCCAGCCGTTGCTTAACATATTGTGCCTGCCAGAGCGCCAGCGGACTTTGCCGGGTGGCAATTCTTAATACATTGTCTAACATGCTTGATACCGTAAATGTCGTCTGCTAATCATCCTACCACTGTTAGCGGAAGGCTGTCAGGTCAAACGGCGGCGAGACGCGGCGCGCAGGCGCAACAGAGAAAGGCGTTAAGGGCAGGGGAACGGTGCTATAATTATCTGTAGCGCATCTTTCTTTACGGTCAATCTACAAGGTGTTAGATTGATCACGTTTTAAACCATTTGTCCGCCCGTCACACCATAATCACAAGGGCGATACAACGGTGAACATCGTTTACATTCTGTAACCATCAGGCGATACGTCTTGTACCTCTATATTGAGACTCTGAAACAGAGACTGGATGCCATCAATCAATTGCGTGTGGATCGCGCGCTTGCTGCCATGGGGCCTGCTTTCCAACAGGTTTACAGTCTGCTGCCAACATTATTGCATTATCACCATCCGCTGATGCCGGGGTACCTTGAAGGTAACGTTCCCTACGGCATTTGCCTCTACACGCCTGATGAAACCCAACGCCACTACCTGAACGAGCTGGAAACGCAGCGCGGTATGCCTGCGCAACAAACCGTGAAGGGCGAATTGCCGATTACCGGCATCTATTCGATGGGCAGCACCTCCTCTGTGGGGCAGAGCTGTTCGTCCGATCTCGACATCTGGGTCTGCCATCAGGCATGGCTCGATAACGATGAACGTCAGCTCCTGCAACGTAAATGCAGCCTGCTGGAAAGCTGGGCGGCGTCGCTCGGTGTCGAAGTCAGTTTTTTCCTGATTGACGAAAACCGCTTCCGCCATAATGAAAGCGGCAGCCTCGGCGGCGAAGATTGCGGCTCCACGCAGCACATTTTGCTGCTGGATGAGTTCTACCGCACCGCCGTGCGCATGGCCGGCAAACGCATCCTGTGGAATATGGTGCCGGGCGACGAAGAAGAGCATTACGACGATTACGTCATGACGCTCTACGCCCAGGGCGTGTTGACGCCAAACGAGTGGATGGATCTGGGCGGCCTGAGCTCGCTGTCCGCCGAAGAGTATTTTGGCGCGAGCCTCTGGCAACTCTATAAAAGTATCGACTCCCCCTATAAAGCCGTGCTCAAAACGCTGCTGCTCGAAGCCTATTCCTGGGAATACCCGAACACCCGGCTGCTGGCGAAAGACATCAAACAGCGTCTGCACGACGGGGAAATCGTCTCCTTCGGGCTCGATCCCTACTGCATGATGCTGGAGCGTGTGACGCATTATCTGACGGCTATCGACGATACCGCGCGTCTTGATCTTGTGCGCCGCTGCTTCTACCTGAAAGTGTGCGAAAAGCTCTCCCGCGAGCGCGCCTGCGTCGGCTGGCGCCGGGAGGTGTTAAGCCAGCTGGTGAAAGAGTGGGGCTGGGACGATGCGCGTCTGGCCATGCTCGATAACCGCGCTAACTGGAAAATCGACCAGGTGCGTGAGGCGCATAACGAGCTGCTTGATGCGATGATGCAAAGTTATCGCAACCTGATCCGCTTCGCGCGCCGCAACAACCTGAGCGTCTCTGCGAGCCCGCAGGATATTGGCGTGCTGACGCGCAAACTTTACGCCGCGTTTGAAGCGCTGCCGGGTAAAGTCACGCTGGTTAACCCGCAGATTTCGCCGGATCTCTCCGAGCCGACGCTGACGTTTATCCACGTGCCGCCGGGCCGCGCCAACCGCACCGGCTGGTATCTCTACAACCGCGCGCCGAGCATGGATTCCATCATCAGCCATCAGCCGCTGGAATATAACCGTTATCTTAATAAGCTGGTGGCCTGGGCCTGGTTTAACGGCCTGCTGACATCACGCACCCGCCTGTTTATTAAGGGCAACGGTATCTGCGATCTGCCGAAGTTACAGGAGCTGGTCGCCGACGTGTCGCACCATTTCCCGCTGCGCCTGCCCGCGCCGACGCCAAAAGCGCTCTATAGCCCGTGCGAAATCCGCCATCTGGCGATTATCGTCAATCTCGAATATGACCCGACGGCGGCCTTCCGCAATCAGGTGGTACATTTCGATTTCCGCAAGCTCGACGTATTCAGCTTCGGCGAACAGCAGCAGTGCCTGGTGGGCAGCATCGATCTGCTGTATCGCAACTCGTGGAACGAAGTGCGCACGCTGCACTTCAACGGCGAGCAGGCGATGATCGAGGCGCTGAAAACGATTCTCGGCAAAATGCACCAGGACGCCGCGCCGCCGGACAGCGTCGAAGTGTTCTGTTACAGCCAGCATCTGCGCGGTTTGATTCGCACCCGCGTGCAGCAGCTGGTCTCCGAATGCATTGAGTTCCGACTCTCCAGCACCCGCCTTGAGCCGGGCCGCTTCAAAGCGCTGCGCGTGGCGGGCCAGACCTGGGGTCTGTTCTTCGAGCGCCTGAACGTCTCGGTACAGAAGCTGGAAAACGCCATCGAGTTTTACGGCGCGATTTCGCATAACAAACTGCACGGGTTATCGGTGCAGGTTGAAACCGATCACGTCCAGTTGCCGTCGGTCGTGGACGGATTCGCGAGCGAAGGGATTATTCAGTTCTTCTTTGAAGAGACGAACGACGACGGCTTTAACATCTATATTCTCGATGAAAGCAACCGCGCCGAGGTGTATCACCACTGCGAGGGGAGCAAAGAGGAGCTGGTGCGCGACGTGAGCCGGTTCTATTCATCATCACATGACCGCTTTACCTACGGCTCAAGCTTCGTAAACTTCAACCTGCCGCAGTTCTACCAGATTGTGAAAGTGGATGGCCGCCAGCAGGTGATCCCGTTTCGCACCCAGACCATTAACGCCGTGACGCCGCTCAAAGATGACGACAGCGCCACGCCGCTGTTACAGCAATATCAGTCCTGATTAACGAAAGCTGACCGCTTCGCCCGCCTGCTGCGTGGCGGCGGTTTCCAGCAGATCCCAGAATCCTTCACCGCTGCGATCGCAGACCCATTCGTTATTTTTATAATCGAAGTGGTAGCCGCCCTGTTTGGTCGCCAGCCACACCTGATGCAGCGGCTCCTGACGGTTAATAATGATTTTACTGCCGTTTTCAAACGACAGCGTCAGTACGCCGCCGTTGATTTCGCAGTCGATATCGCTGTCGCCGTCCCACGCGTCGAGACGCTCTTCAATGGTCATCCACAGGCCATCGGCCAGGCGGTGAAATTCGCTGTCGTTCATATCTGCTTCCTGTTGTGCGCAATGGCGGCAGTATAAAAGCAATAGCGGGGAATAGAAACCGGCGGTCGGGATGGCTTTTGTGTCATCCCGCGTTACGCAAACTCTTGCTTTTGCATCTTCACCTGCGATGATAGAAAACAGATGAATGAACAACAGGCACCGATAAATGAAAACGATTTTTCGCTCTCTGGCAGTGATGCTGACGCTGTTTAGCCTCACCGGCTGTGGCCTTAAAGGCCCGCTTTACTTCCCGCCAGCAGACAGCAAAGCCCAGCCGCAGAAAGCGCCGGCTCCGGAAACCCAGTCAACGATGCCGGACACCAACAACCGTGGCGATACCGATGGCCCGACGCAGGTGAGCACGCAGTAATCTACTCGTAACCGCGCAAACGGAGTACAACAATGCAGTTCTCTAAAATGCATGGCCTGGGTAACGACTTTATGGTCGTGGACGCGGTGACGCAAAACGTCTTCTTTTCCCCTGAGCTGATCCGCCGTCTGGCGGACAGGCACCAGGGGGTGGGGTTCGATCAACTGCTGATCGTCGAGCCGCCTTACGATCCTGACCTGGATTTTCACTACCGTATTTTCAACGCCGACGGCAGCGAAGTGGCGCAGTGTGGCAACGGCGCGCGCTGTTTCGCGCGTTTTGTGCGCCTGAAAGGGCTGACCAACAAACGTGAAATCCGCGTCAGCACGGCGAATGGCCGGATGATCTTAACGGTCAATGAAGACGAGCTGGTGCGCGTAAACATGGGCGAACCGGTATTCGAGCCCTCGCAGGTGCCGTTTCGCGCCAATAAAGCCGAGAAGACATACATCATGCGCGCCGCCGAACAGACCGTGCTGTGCGGCGTGGTCTCGATGGGCAACCCCCATTGCGTAATCCAGGTGGATGACGTCAGCACCGCGCCGGTGGAGACGCTGGGCCCGCTGATGGAAAGCCACGAGCGTTTCCCGGAGCGCGCCAACATTGGTTTTATGCAGGTGATGAACCCGGAACATATCCGGCTGCGCGTGTTCGAGCGTGGCGCCGGAGAAACCCAGGCCTGCGGCAGCGGCGCGTGCGGCGCGGTGGCGGTCGGCATTCAGCAGGGGCTGCTGGCGCCGCAGGTGCGCGTTGATCTCCCTGGCGGTCGGCTGGATATCGCCTGGAAAGGGCCGGGCAACCCGCTCTTTATGACCGGCCCCGCCACCCACGTTTATGATGGATTTATTCACTTATGAGTAAGGCTGGAGAACAGCAGGAGACGCTGGCGGCGCTCGATGACGACGCGGTGCTCGACTATCTGCTGCGCCATCCCGATTTTTTTATCCGCAACGCCGCGATGGTTGAACAGATCCGCGTACCGCACCCGGTGCGCGGCTCGGTTTCGCTGGTAGAGTGGCACATGGCGCGCGCGCGCAACCACATCAACGAACTGGAAGAAAACATGACGTTGCTGATGGAGCAGGCGAGCGCCAACGAAGGGCTTTTTTACCGTCTGCTGAAGCTTCAGGGGCGGCTCGCCTGCGCAAACAGTCTTCAGGAGATGCTGGAGCGCCTTAACCGCTGGGCGCGCGATATGGGCCTTGCGGGCGCGAGCATTCGCCTGTTTCCGGAGCGCTGGCGGCTCGGCGCGCCGTCCGGCTTTACGCATCTGGCGCTGTCGCGTCAGGCATTCGAACCGGTGCGCATTCAGCGTCTCGGCCAGCAGACGCATTATCTGGGGACGCTGAACGGCCCGGAACTGCTGGTGGTGCTGCCGGAGGCAAAAGCTGTGGGCTCGGTGGCGATGTCGCTGCTCGGTGAACATGGCGAGCTCGGCGTGCTGATTTTCAGCAGCCGCGACCCGCAACATTATCAGCCAGGGCAGGGCACGCAGCTGTTGCATGAGCTGTCGCTGATGCTGCCCGATCTGCTGGCGCGCTGGATAGAACGCGTATGACAGCGTCGCCGCTCCAGCCGTCCGTCGCGCGCTTTCTGCGCTACCTGAAAGTCGAGCGCCAGCTAAGTCCGGTCACGCTGGTTAATTATGAACGTCAGCTGTCGGCCATCGTTGCGCTTGCGGGTGAGGCGGGGCTGAAAAGCTGGGCGCAGTGCGATGCCGCGATGGTGCGCTCGCTCGCGGTGCGCAGCCGCCGCGCGGGGCTGGGGCCATCAAGCCTCGCTTTGCGTCTCTCGGCGCTACGCAGCTTCTTTGACTGGCAGGTCAGCCAGGGCGAGTTGAAAGCGAATCCGGCAAAGGGCATCAGCACGCCGAAAACGCCGCGTCATCTGCCGAAAAATATTGATGTCGACGATGTGAACCGGCTGCTGGATATCGATCTCAACGATCCGCTGGCCGTGCGCGATCGCGCGATGCTGGAAATCATGTACGGGGCTGGGCTGCGTCTTTCCGAGCTGGTGAACATCGACTGCAACCATCTTGATCTTGCCAGCGGCGAAGTCTGGGTGATGGGGAAAGGCAGCAAAGAGCGACGTCTGCCCATAGGGCGCAGCGCGGTGGCCTGGATTGAACACTGGCTCAACCTGCGTGAGCTGTTTGGCCCCGATACTGACGCGCTGTTTTTATCAAAGCAGGGCAAGCGCATCTCGGCGCGCAACGTGCAGAAACGCTTCGCGGAGTGGGGAATCAGACAGGGGCTGAACAGCCATGTGCATCCTCACAAACTGCGCCACTCGTTTGCGACGCATATGCTGGAATCGAGCGGCGATCTGCGCGCCGTGCAGGAGCTGCTCGGCCATGCGAATCTCTCGACTACCCAGATTTATACCCATCTTGATTTCCAGCATTTGGCTTCGGTATACGACGCGGCGCATCCACGCGCCAGACGGGGGAAACCGTAATGTACTTTTACCGTCCGCTGGGCGAGATTGCCGCCCTGACGTTCGACCTTGACGATACGCTTTACGATAACCGTCCGGTTATCGCCCGCACCGAGCAGGAGACGCTGGCGTTTATGCAGCGTTATCATCCGCGCCTCAACGCCTTCACTGCCGCCGATCTCCACCGCGCCCGCACTGCGCTTCGCCAGCAGGAGCCGGAAATTTATCACGACGTCACCGAATGGCGGCGGCGCGCGATTGAGCAGGTGATGCTCGAAGCCGGGCTGTCCGCGCATGAGGCCTCTGAGGGCGCGAACGACGCGATGCTGAACTTCGCCCGCTGGCGCAGCCGCATTGAAGTCCCGGCGGAAAATCTTGAATGCTTACAGCAGCTTGCCAAAAATTGGCCGCTGGTGGCTATCACTAACGGCAACGCCGAGCCGGAACAGTTTGGCCTCGGCGGCCTGTTTCAGTTTGTGCTGCGCGCCGGGCCGCACGGTCGCGCCAAGCCTTATGGCGACATGTACCATCTGGCCGCGCAGAAGCTGGGCGTAGCGCCTGAGGCGCTTTTGCATGTGGGCGACGACCTGACCACTGACGTCGCGGGCGCTATCCGCGCGGGCGTTCAGGCGTGCTGGATAAACCTGCTGGATGGCGACCTGATGCAGATAGATGACAGCCGCTTGTTACCGCATCTGGAGATTTCGCGGTTGGCATCCCTGACCTCGCTGATATAATCATCACCACTCTGTATATAATTCCAGGTTTTCGCCGGGCGGCGCTTTGCGTCGCCGCCCTGTCATGACCTAAGCCTGGTCTGCGAGACGCCTGCGGGCGTTTTGTGTTTTTCCTGTTTTTAACGCGGCGGTGCCAATGGACGTTTCTTACCTGCTCGACAGCCTTAACGATAAACAGCGCGAAGCCGTAGCCGCGCCGCGCAGCAATATGCTGGTGCTGGCGGGCGCAGGCAGCGGTAAGACGCGCGTGCTGGTGCATCGTATCGCCTGGCTGATGATGGTGGAAAACTGTTCGCCGTACTCCATTATGGCGGTGACCTTTACCAACAAAGCGGCGGCGGAGATGCGCCACCGTATCGGCCAGTTGATGGGCACCAGCCAGGGCGGCATGTGGGTCGGCACGTTCCACGGGCTCGCCCATCGTCTGCTGCGCGCGCACCATATGGACGCGAATCTCCCGCAGGATTTCCAGATCCTCGACAGCGACGATCAGCTGCGCCTGCTCAAGCGTCTTATCAAGGCGATGAATCTTGACGAGAAGCAGTGGCCGCCCCGTCAGGCGATGTGGTACATCAACGGCAAAAAAGATGACGGCCTGCGCCCGCAACATATTGAGAGCTATGGCAATCCGGTAGAGCAGACCTGGCAGAAAGTGTATCAGGCATACCAGGAGGCGTGCGATCGCGCCGGACTGGTGGACTTCGCCGAGCTGCTGCTGCGCGCCCATGAGCTGTGGCTTAACAAACCGCATATCCTCAACCACTACCGCGAGCGTTTCACTAATATTCTGGTGGATGAGTTTCAGGACACCAACGGCATTCAGTACGCCTGGATCCGCCTGCTGGCGGGCGACACTGGCAAGGTGATGATCGTTGGCGACGATGACCAGTCCATTTATGGCTGGCGCGGTGCGCAGGTCGAAAACATCCAGCGCTTCCTGAACGATTTCCAGGGCGCGCAGACTATTCGTCTGGAGCAGAACTACCGCTCTACCAACAATATTCTAAACGCCGCCAACGCCCTGATCGCCAATAACGCGGGGCGTCTTGGCAAAGAGCTGTGGACCGACGGCAGCGACGGCGAGCCTATCTCCCTCTACTGCGCTTTCAACGAGCTGGACGAAGCGCGCTTTGTGGTCAACCGCATCAAAGTGTGGCAGGAGAATGGCGGCGCGCTGCAGGACTGCGCGATCCTGTATCGCAGCAACGCCCAGTCGCGCGTGCTGGAAGAGGCGCTGTTACAGGCGAGCATGCCGTACCGCATCTACGGCGGCATGCGATTCTTCGAACGCCAGGAGATTAAAGACGCGCTGTCGTATCTGCGTCTTATCGCCAACCGCAACGACGACGCGGCTTTTGAGCGCGTAGTGAATACGCCGACGCGCGGCATCGGCGACCGCACGCTGGATGTGGTGCGTCAGACCGCGCGCGATCGCCAGCTCACGCTCTGGCAGGCGTGCCGTCAGTTGTTGCAGGAAAAAGCGCTGGCCGGACGCGCCGCCAGCGCGCTTCAGCGCTTCCTTGAGCTTATCGACGCGCTGGCGCATGACACTATCGATATGCCGCTGCATGTTCAGACCGACCGGGTTATCAAAGACTCCGGCCTGTGGCTGATGTATGAGCAGGAAAAAGGCGAGAAGGGCCAGGCGCGTATCGAAAACTTAGAGGAGCTGGTGACGGCGACGCGCCAGTTCAGCTACAACGAAGAAGACGAAGATTTAATGCCGCTGCAGGCGTTTTTGTCCCACGCGGCGCTGGAAGCGGGCGAAGGGCAGGCCGACGCCTGGCAGGATGCGGTGCAGCTGATGACCCTGCACTCCGCCAAAGGGCTGGAGTTTCCGCAGGTATTTATCGTCGGTATGGAAGAGGGCATGTTCCCGAGCCAGATGTCGCTTGATGAAGGCGGTCGTCTGGAAGAAGAGCGCCGGCTGGCCTATGTGGGCGTCACTCGCGCCATGCAGAAGCTGACGCTGACCTACGCAGAAACCCGTCGCCTGTACGGCAAAGAGGCGTATCACCGTCCGTCGCGCTTTATCGCCGAACTGCCGGAAGGTTGTGTGGAAGAAGTACGCCTGCGCGCGAGCGTCAGCCGCCCGGTCAGCCATAAGCAGCTGGGCGCGCCGATAGCGCAGAACGACTCTGGCTATAAGCTTGGCCAGCGCGTGCGCCACCCGAAATTCGGCGAAGGCACGATTGTGAATCTCGAAGGCAGCGGCGAACACAGCCGTTTGCAGGTGGCGTTCAACGGGCAGGGCATCAAATGGCTGGTGGCCGCCTACGCGCGCCTCGAAAACGTCTGACGCTTTCACACTCAGGCAGAAAAGGCCGCCGGCGCGTTGCGTCAGCGGCCTTTTTCTTTTCTTCACGCGAAGCCGGATTTTCTGTCATCTGGCGCGGCGATAATCGCCCTGACAGGGAAGAAGCGAAGCGCGAAAACGCCCCGGCAAAACGCGCCCGCAGGCACTATAATTCCCATCAATCATTGAGGTGTTTTATCTTAAGTGTACGTGTTGACGCCTAATTTTTGGTGGCGTAACATGCGCCCACGATTACGCTAAGAGGACATTCGCCTTGGACACACCCAGTAGATGCTGGCTCAAAAACCTGTCAAACAGGAACAACTCCTAAGGCTATCCTCTTACGCTGATGGCCTTAGTGGTTGTCAGCGACTGTTTTCTCTCCCGTCGCGCTGAGTCAGGCTGTTTAATGGTCTGAAACCCAATCTGTTTCTGTGTGCCCAACCGAACTGTCCAGAATTTGTTTTTTTGGGAGTCCCGGTCATGCTGAGCGCATTTCAACTGGAAAACAACAAACTGTCCCGCCTCGAAGTTGACGAGGCCGTTTCGCTGAAAGATTCCATCTGGATTGATCTGGTGGAGCCGGAAGAGAGCGAACGACAGCGCGTGCAAACGGAACTTGACCAAAGCCTGGCGACACGCCCGGAACTGGAGGATATCGAAGCCTCCGCCCGTTTCTTCGAAGATGAAGACGGGCTGCACATTCACTCGTTTTTCTTTTATGAAGACGCGGAAGATCACGGCGGCAACTCCACCGTGGCGTTCACGATCCGCAACGGCCGTCTGTTTACGCTGCGCGAGCGCGAACTGCCCGCGTTTCGTCTGTACCGCATGCGCGCCCGCAGCCAGTCGATGATGGACGGCAACGCCTATGAACTGCTGCTCGACCTGTTTGAAACCAAAATTGAACAGCTGGCGGACGAGATCGAAAACATCTACAGCGATCTTGAAAACCTGAGCCGCGTTATCATGGAAGGGCAGCAGGGCGACGAGTATGACGAGGCGCTCTCGACGCTGGCGGAGCTGGAAGATACCGGCTGGAAGGTGCGTTTGTGTCTGATGGATACCCAGCGCGCGCTGAACTTCCTCGTGCGCAAGGCGCGTCTGCCGGGCGGCCAGCTGGAGCAGGCGCGCGAGATCCTGCGCGACATCGAATCCCTGTTGCCGCACAACGAATCGCTGTTCCAGAAGGTGAACTTCCTGATGCAGGCGGCGATGGGCTTTATCAATATCGAGCAGAACCGCATCATCAAAATCTTCTCGGTGGTGTCCGTGGTTTTCCTGCCGCCGACGCTGGTGGCCTCCAGCTACGGGATGAACTTTGAGTTTATGCCGGAGCTGCACTGGAGCTACGGCTACCCTGCCGCGATTGTCGCCATGCTGCTGGCGGGGCTGGCGCCATATCTCTACTTCAAGCGTAAGAACTGGTTATAAAAGCAAAAAAGCCTCTTCCATGAAGAGGCTTTTTTCATAGTGCGAGGGGGGAGCCTTACAAGCTCCAGTCCTGCTTGCCTTTGACTTTCAGATCGTAATACCAGGTATTGGTACGTAAGGCAAAATAGATCGGTACGATATAGATCAGTCCTTTTATCCCCAGCAGCACGGTAATAAAACCGACGATGAAAAAGGCTATCACGCAAATAATACTTTTCTTCCACAGGCCGAGGATAGCCAGATAAATGAAGGAGAAAAAGTAAGTGAAGAAATTGATCATCACCTTAAGGCGTGCCATAAAGCCCATCTTTTTCAGCGCGCCACTCCACTCCGGCGTCGGGAAAAGAATGCCGGGATAACCATGCTCCTCAATGAACGCAAAGCGCGTTTTCCATTTATCGCTTAGCTTCTCGTCTGCCATAAAGTCGTAGTGGTTTTTATTGTTTTCCATGCTGGACATCCTGAAGGCTCCTTAACGCCTGAAATTTTGCTGGGGTGAGCGACATTACCGCCCGATTTTATTGCGCTTTTTTGGCGACGCCAGGTGCCGGGGCGGCCAGCAGCAGTAGCGTCATCACCACCTGAAAACTGCCGCCGAGCGAAAGGTATTCTATGCGGCCTGGCTCGAAACCGCGCAGGTAAGCGATGACTATCCCGGCAATCCACATTGCCAGTGAATAGAACAGGTAATTCCGCGCTTTCAGACCGGCGTCACGGGCACGCATCGCACCGGCGCGGTAATAGAGCCAGAGAGCAATTAAAAAGGGAGCAAGCGCCACATCGTCAGGCGCGATCGCAAGTATCAGGCCCAGACCGAACAACAAACTGATAAGCCATCCCAGATAAGGCAGGCGGCGCATGCTGGCCGTGCGCGGCGGGAAAAAGAAAGCAAGCAGGGCAGACATCAAAATACCTTTAACGCCTTTTGCTGTGGCGATATACAAAAAGCGTAATGCATAAAAGCCGGATTATAGGTAAGCGAATTAGGGTTGCAAGACAGCCTGCTGGCAAATATCAGTAGGTGAGAAACGCGATTATTTGGTGTAAGCAGCCATCACAGGGCGGAAATAAGGCCCCGTGATGGCCGTTATTGTTTAGCTACGACGCAAACGCCGTTGGGTATACAGCGCATCCATAATAAATATCGCCAGCGCCAGCCAGATAAACCCGAAGGTCACCATCTTATCCGGGCCCGGGACTTCATCATAAAAGGCGACGGCCAGCAGAAACATCAGCGTCGGGCCGATGTACTGGAAAAAGCCGAGCGTGGAGAGACGCAGGCGCGTCGCGGCGGCGGTGAAGCAGAGCAGCGGGATCGTCGTCACCACACCTGCTGCCATTAGCAGCAGATTCAGCGACCACGGATTGCTGCCCATATGGCTGGTCGGGCTGTCGGCGATGCCGAACAGGTAAATCGCCGCGACCGGCAGCAGCCACAGGGTTTCCATCAGCATGCCGGTTTGCGCGTCCACCATGATCTTTTTACGTACCAGGCCGTAGAAGGCGAAACTAAAGGCAAGGCCGAGTGCGATAACCGGCAGCGAGCCGAACGTCCAGAGCTGCACCAGCACGCCGCAGGCTGCCAGCAGCACCGCCAGCCACTGCATCCGGCGAAAGCGTTCGCCAAGAAAAATCATCCCCAGCAGCACGTTTACCAGCGGGTTTATGAAATAACCGAGGCTGGCTTCCAGCAGGTGATGATTATTCACCGACCAGATAAACAGCAGCCAGTTGCCGCCTACCAGCACGGCGCTGAGCGCGAGGCTGAACACTTTTTTCGGCGTCGCGAATAACCGTTTTACCGAGCCCCACTGACGGCTCAGGCTGATTAACGCCAGCATAAAGAAGAATGACCAGATAACGCGGTGCGTCAGAATTTCATCGGCGGGAACCGCCTGAATCAGTTTGAAATAGGCGGGCGCAATGCCCCAGATAAAATAAGCGGCGAGCGCGAATAACACACCCTGACGCGTCTGTTTAGCATCCATGTAAAACTCTTATCATGAGAAAAGTGTGAGCAGTTTATCAGCAATGCGCAGGTTACCCCACCATGTAGGTGGCCGTGGCGCTGGCGATATAAACCTGCTCTTCGTTGTGTAATTCGACACGCGCGACCGCGACTTTATTACCTGCGCGCAACAGCGTGCTGGAGGCCGTAAAGCGCTGTCCGCGACCGGGACGCAGGTAATCAACGCGCATATCGATAGTGCCCATCCGGGACAGGCGCTGGCGCAGCTCTTCTTCGCTGATGCTGTCGTGGCGCGTCAGCGTGCTGCCGACGCACACCAGGCCCGCCGCCACATCCAGCGCCGAGGCGATGGCGCCGCCGTGCAAAATGCTCTGCGCCCAGTTGCCCACCAGCATCGGCTGGTTATTAAACGCGAGCTGGGCATACGCTTTTTCGTAACGTTCCAGCTCCAGCCCGAGGGCGCGGTTAAACGGCATGTGATAAACAAAGATTTCGCCGACCAGTTGCAGGGCTGCTTCCGGAGTCAGCAGAGGTGCAGACATGATGATTTCCTCGACCGAAAAGACATGGCACACAAGGTTAAATGAATGTTGATTTTATGCTTCCCATTTGTTGCTTTCCAGTTTAAGAAAGCAGGACTAAGCAGACGCGAAATAAATATGTAGAATGGCTGCCGGATAATAATTCATCATCGAAATATTCGTTCAGGAGAACATTGCCGATGCGCACGTTTCTGGGTTGGTTTATGGCGGCAAGTTTGCTGCCATGCACAGCATTAGCACAGGAAGCGACCATGAAAGAGGTGCATGATGCGCCTGCCGTTCGCGGCAGCATCATCGCCAACCTGCTTCAGGAGCACGATAACCCGTTTACGCTTTACCCGTATGAGAGCAACTATCTGCTCTATACCGTCACCGACGATCTCAATAAAGAGGCGATTAAGTCCTACGACTGGACCGATAACGCTCGCAAAGATGAAGTGAAATTTCAGCTGAGCCTGGCGTTCCCGTTCTGGCGCGGCATTATGGGGCCGAACTCGGTGCTGGGCGCGTCGTATACTCAGAAATCCTGGTGGCAGCTTTCCAACAGCGGGCAGTCGTCGCCGTTTCGTGAAACCAACTATGAACCGCAGCTGTTCTTAGGCTTCGCGACCGACTATCAGCTGGCGGGCTGGACGCTGCGCGATGTGGAGTTTGGTTATAACCACCAGTCGAATGGCCGCTCGGATCCCACCTCCCGCAGCTGGAACCGTCTCTACACGCGCCTCATGGCGCAAAACGAAAACTGGCTGGTGGAAGTGAAGCCGTGGTATGTGATTGGCGATACCGACGACAACCCGGATATCACGAAATACATGGGTTACTACCAGCTCAAGGTCGGTTACCAGTGGGGCGAGGCCATCTGGAGCGTGAAAGGGCAATATAACTGGAACACCGGCTACGGCGGCGCCGAACTGGGCCTGAGCTACCCGATAACCAAACACGTGCGCCTCTACACTCAGCTCTACAGCGGCTACGGCGAATCGTTAATTGATTACAACTTTAACCAGACTCGCTTTGGCTTTGGGGTTATGCTTAACGATCTGTTCTGAGGCATTGCAGTTTCCGACGCAGGCGCTGAAAATAGCGCCTGTTTTATTTTCAGTATCTGGAGTGAGTGTGGCGCAGGCGGAAGTTTACAGTCAGGAAACGCTGGCTAAGCAGGTTTTACAGGAAACCTTTGGCTATCAGCAGTTCCGTCCAGGCCAGGCCACCATTATCGACGCGGTGCTTGAAGGGCGCGACTGCCTGGTGGTGATGCCCACCGGCGGCGGCAAATCGCTGTGTTATCAAATCCCGGCGCTGGTGAAAACCGGCCTGACCGTGGTGGTTTCTCCGCTTATTTCCTTAATGAAAGATCAGGTCGACCAGCTGCTGGCGAACGGCGTGGCGGCGGCGTGCCTGAACTCGACGCAAAGCCGCGACGAGCAGCAGGCCGTGATGGCGGGCTGTCGTACCGGTCAGGTGCGTCTGCTCTATATCGCGCCGGAAAGGCTGATGATGGATAACTTCATCGACAGCCTGAGCTACTGGAATCTGGCGATGGTCGCGGTGGATGAAGCGCACTGTATTTCGCAGTGGGGCCACGATTTCCGTCCGGAATACGCGGCGCTCGGACAGCTGCGCGCGCGGTTCCCGGCCGTGCCGTTTATGGCGCTCACCGCCACGGCGGATGACACCACGCGCCGCGATATCGTGCGCCTGCTGGGCCTTGACGATCCGCTGATTGAAATCAGCAGCTTCGACCGTCCGAACATCCGTTACATGCTGATGGAGAAATTCAAGCCGCTCGATCAGCTGATGCGCTATGTCCAGGAGCAGCGCGGTAAATCCGGCATCATCTACTGCAACAGCCGCGCGAAAGTGGAAGATACCGCCGCGCGTCTGCAAAGCCGCGGCATCAGCGCGGCGGCTTATCACGCCGGGCTGGAGCATGAAGTGCGCGCCTCGGTGCAGGAGAAATTCCAGCGCGACGATTTACATATAGTGGTAGCGACCGTGGCGTTCGGCATGGGCATCAACAAGCCCAACGTGCGCTTTGTCGTGCACTTCGATATTCCCCGCAATATTGAGTCTTACTATCAGGAGACGGGCCGCGCCGGGCGCGATGGGCTGCCGGCGGAGGCGATGCTGTTCTACGATCCGGCGGATATGGCCTGGTTGCGCCGCTGTCTGGAGGAGAAAGCGCCCGGCCCGCTTCAGGATATTGAGCGTCACAAACTCAACGCGATGGGCGCGTTCGCCGAGGCGCAGACCTGCCGCCGTCTGGTGCTGCTCAATTACTTCGGCGAAGGGCGCCAGGCACCATGCGGCAACTGCGATATCTGTCTCGATCCGCCGCGCCGCTACGACGGGCTGGTGGACGCGCAAAAAGCGCTGTCGGCTATCGCGCGCGTCGAGCAGCGCTTTGGCATGGGATATGTGGTGGAGGTGCTGCGCGGGGCGAATAACCAGCGCATCCGCGAGCTCGGTCACGACAAGCTCAAGGTGTACGGCATCGGGCGCGATCAAAGCCAGGAGCACTGGGTTAGCGTTATTCGCCAGCTTATTCATCTGGGCGTGGTGACGCAGAATATTGCGCAGCACTCGGCGCTCCAGCTCACCGAAGCGGCGCGTCCGTTCCTGCGTGGCGAAGCCCCGCTGATGCTGGCGGTGCCGCGCGTTGCGGCGCTGAAACCGCGTGTGGCGCAGAAATCGTACGGCGGCAATTACGACCGCAAACTGTTCGCCAAATTGCGCAAGCTGCGTAAAGCCATCGCCGATGAAGAGAATATTCCGCCGTATGTCGTCTTTAACGACGCGACGCTGATTGAAATGGCCGAGCAGATGCCGCTCAGCCCTGGCGAAATGCTCGGTATTAACGGCGTCGGTACCCGCAAACTGGAGCGCTTCGGCAGACCGTTTATGACGCTCATCCGCGAGCATGTCGACGGCGACGACGAAGAGTAGTCAGCCCCGCGTAAACATGCCAGGATGAATGTTCTCTGATTTTACCTGGCAAACCTCTATGTTAACGCTGTTCTTTACCGTCGCGATGGTGCATCTGGTGGCGCTGGCAAGCCCCGGCCCTGATTTCTTTTTCGTCTCGCAAACGGCGGCCAGCCGTTCGCGCAAAGAGGCGCTGATGGGCGTGCTGGGCATTACCGCCGGCGTCATGGTCTGGTCTGGCGTGGCGCTGCTCGGCCTGCATCTTATTCTCGAAAAAATGGCCTGGCTGCATAACATCATTGTGGTGGGCGGCGGGCTGTATCTGTGCTGGATGGGGTATCAGATGCTCCGTGGCGCGCTGAAAAAAAGCGCGCCGACGACTGACGCGCCGCCGGTAGAGCTGGCGGCACGCGGGCGCAGTTTCCTGAAAGGGATGCTCACCAATCTTGCGAACCCGAAAGCGGTTATCTATTTCGGCAGCGTGTTTTCACTGTTTGTCGGTGACAGCGTCGGCACCAGCGCGCGCTGGGGGATCTTTGTGCTGATAGCGCTGGAAACCTTCGCATGGTTTGCGCTGGTGGCGAGCGTCTTTGCGCTGCCGAAAATGCGTCGGGGTTATCAGCGCCTCGCGAAGTGGATCGACGGCACAGCCGGCGCGCTGTTCACCGGCTTCGGCATCCACCTCATCATCTCTCGCTAATCAGGCGCGGCGCGCGGTAGCCAGTAGCGCGCCGACCAGCATAAACAGCGAACCAAACACTCTATTTAAGGCCTTCATCTGATGCGGGCCTTTAATCCATCCGCCGATACGCGTTGCAAGCGTCGCGTAGCCAATCATCACGATGATATCCACCACCACGGTCGTCACGCCGAGCACCACATACTGCATCATCTGCGGCTGGTGCGGCACGATAAACTGCGGAAACAGCGCGGCGAGAAACACGATGCTTTTCGGGTTAGTGAGGTTCACAAACACCGCGCGCTTAAAGAGTCTGCTGCGCGGCTGGCTTTGCGCCAGCGCGTTAAGGTCGATAGCGCCCGCGGCGCGCCACTGCTGAATGCCAAGCCAGATAAGATACGCGGCACCCGCCCATTTCAGCACTTCGAATGCCATCAGCGAGCGGGAAAACAGCGCGCCCAGTCCGATGCCGACCAGGACGATATGCAGCGCCAGGCCGGTCTGTAGCCCGGCGATAGAGGCCGCCGCGCCGCGATAGCCGTGGCTGATGGCGGTGCTCATGGTGTTAATCGCGCCGGAACCCGGCGAGAGGCTGAGAATAAGGGTCGTCAGAAGGTAGGTACACCACCACTCGAAGGTCATGCGAAGCTCCCTGATTGCGCACTTTTATGCCACAATACGCTATTGTTGAGGTATGTGCTACGAATCACAAAAAAGCCCGGACAGGCGTGGATGCGGAGCAATAAGGACCATGACCAGACACAGGAACGGTTGGTTTTCACGGGAAACAGGATTCGCGGCGTTCACCATGGGGCCGCTGACAGCTTTCTGGCAACAGCGCGAAGAAGACGAATTTTTGGGCGTTGACGATATTCCGGTGCGCTTTGTGCGTTTTCGTGCCGAAAACCACGATCGTGTTATCGTCGTCTGCCCTGGTCGCATTGAATCCTACGTAAAATATGCGGAACTGGCTTACGATCTGTTCCACTGTGGGTTTGATGTGTTGATCATCGACCACCGCGGACAGGGGCGCTCCGGACGTCTGCTTGACGATCCGCATCGCGGCCACGTCGTAAACTTCAGCGATTATGTCGATGATTTCGAACGTTTCTGGCAGCAGGAAGTGGCGACAGGCCCGTGGCGTAAACGCTATCTGCTGGCCCATTCAATGGGCGGGGCGATTGGGACGCTCTTTCTGCTGCGTAACCCGAAAGCGTTTGACGCCGTGGCGCTGTGCGCGCCGATGTTCGGCATTATTATCCGCTTGCCGGACTGGATGTTGCGCTCGATCCTTGACTGGGCGGAAGAGTACCCGTCGCTGCGTGACGGCTATGCTATCGGCACCGGACGCTGGCGGGCGCTGCCTTTTAGCCTCAACGTGCTGACCCACAGCCACGCGCGCTACCGACGTAATCTGCGTTTTTACGCTGACGAGCCGCAACTGCGCGTCGGCGGGCCGACATACCACTGGGTGCGGGAAGGCATCCAGGCCGGAGAACAGGTGCTGGCGGGGGCCACCGACAGCACCACGCCGCTATTGTTACTCCAGGCAGAACTGGAACGTGTGGTGGATAACCGCTCGCACGACCGCTTCTGTGAACTTCGCGCCGCGGCGGGCCACCCGTGTTGGGGGGGTAAACCTTACGTCATTAAAGGCGCGTACCATGAGATCCTGTTTGAGCAGGACGCTATGCGCGCCGAAGCGCTGAATGCCATTGTCGATTTCTTCGACGAGCATAACTGATTACTCGCGACCGGAGCGTCTGGTCGCTCCACCAGAGGTTTATTTTTATATGTATCAGGTCGTTGCGTCTGATTTAGACGGCACACTCTTATCCCCTGACCATACGCTGACGCCGTTTGCCAAACAAACGCTCAAATTGCTTACCGCCCGCGGCGTGAATTTCGTATTCGCCACCGGCCGCCACCATATCGACGTGGGGCAGATTCGTGACGGCCTGGAGATCAAGGCTTATATGATCACCTCTAACGGCGCGCGGGTGCACGACACCGACGGCAATCTGGTCTTTACCCATAATCTCGACACCGATATCGCCGCCGATCTCTTCGGCGTGGTGCGCGACAACCCGGACATCATCACCAACGTCTATCGCGACGATGAATGGTTTATGAGTCGTGAGCGCCCGGACGAGCTGAAATATTTTAAAGAGGCCGTCTTTAAATATTCGCTGTTCGAGCCGGCGTTGCTGGAGCCGCAGGGCGTCAGCAAAGTCTTTTTCACCTGCGACGTGCATGAAAAATTGCTGCCGCTGGAGCAGGCTATCAACGCCCGCTGGGGCGATCGCGTCAACGTCAGTTTCTCCACGCTGACCTGTCTCGAAGTGATGGCGGGCGGCGTCTCCAAAGGCCACGCGCTGGAGGCAGTCGCCAAAGCGATGGGCTACGGGCTGGAGTCCTGCATCGCGTTCGGCGACGGCATGAACGACGCAGAAATGCTCTCGATGGCGGGTAAAGGCTGCATTATGGGTAACGCGCACCAGCGCCTGAAGGATCTGCTGCCGGAACTGGAAGTGATTGGCACCAACGGTGAAGACGCCGTCCCGCACTATCTGCGTAAGCTTTTCCTCGCGTAATTCTCAGGGTGACAAGTGGTTTATCGGTAACCACTTGTCAACCAAATAGTGCAACTTTTCGCCAGCAGCTTCGCTACAATGCCTCTCTTTGTTTTCTGTAGAGATGATTATTGTGGCGTTACTCATCATCACCACGATTCTGTGGGCCTTTTCTTTTAGCCTGATCGGCGAATACCTCGCGGGCCATGTGGACAGCTATTTCTCGGTGCTGATGCGCGTCGGGCTGGCGGCGCTGGTGTTCCTGCCGTTTTTACGCACCCGCGGACAGAGCCTGAAAACGCTCTCGCTCTATATGCTGGTGGGCGCGCTGCAGCTGGGCGTGATGTACCTGTTCAGCTTCCGGGCATACCTCTACCTGACGGTGTCAGAATTCCTGCTGTTCACTGTCCTGACGCCGCTCTATATCACGCTGATTTACGATCTGCTGAGCCGTCGCCCGCTGCGCTGGGGCTACGCGTTAAGCGCGGGGCTTGCGGTCATCGGAGCGGCGATTATCCGCTATGACAAAGTGAGCGATCATTTCTGGACCGGGCTGATGCTGGTGCAGCTGGCGAATATCAGTTTCGCCATTGGGATGGTGGGCTATAAGCGGCTGATGGAAACGCACCCGATGCCGCAGCACAGCGCGTTTTCGTGGTTCTATCTCGGGGCATTCCTGGTAGCGGTCGTCGCCTGGTTCGCGCTCGGCAACCCGCAGAAGCTGCCAACCACGAATTTGCAGTGGGGCATTCTGGTGTGGCTGGGCGTCGCGGCGTCCGGGCTGGGGTATTTCATGTGGAACTATGGCGCCACGCAGGTGGACGCCGGCACGCTCGGCATTATGAATAACGTGCATGTGCCCGCCGGGCTGCTGGTCAATCTCGCCATCTGGCAGGAGCAGCCCCACTGGCCGAGCTTCATCATTGGGGGAGCGGTGATAATGGCTTCTCTGTGGGTCCACCGACGCTGGGTCGCGCCGCGCTCCGCACAAACGGCAGCGAATCACAGGCGTGCTGACGCGCCTGCTGAATAAACGCCTCCGTTACCGGCTGGCGCTGCTCGCCATCGCGCACCGCAGCGTACAGCCGGCTCCATAACCCGTCGCCAAGCGCGCGCGTTACCACCAGCCCCTGCCGCTCGAAATTTTCCACAACCCAGTGCGGCAGCGCGGCGATGCCCATGCGCGCCGACACCATCTGGATCAGCAGCAGCGTGTTATCAACGCTTTTCAGCGTCGGGCTGACCCCCGCAGGCTGTAAAAAGTGTCGCCAGACGTCAAGGCGACTGCGCTGTACCGGGTAGATAAGCAGCGTCTCGCTGGCGAAATCCTCCGGCGTCACCTGCGCTTTGGTCGCCAGCGGATGATCCGGCGCCACCACAAGGCGCACTTCAAAATCAAACATCGGCGAATAGTGCAGGCCGCTGCGCGGCAGAATGTCCGAGGTCAGCACCAGATCAAGTTCGTCCTGCTGCAACGCAGGTTGCGGATCAAACGTCACGCCTGATTTGAAATCCATCTCCACCTGCGGCCAGCGCTGGCGAAACGCCTCCAGCGCCGGCGCCAGCCACTGAATGCAGCTGTGGCACTCAATCGCGATGCGCAGCCGGGTCTGCTGCGGTTCGTTGCACGCCTGCAACGCGCGGCTAATCTGCGGCAGCACCTGGGCTGCGAGCTGCAACAGAATCTCGCCCTGCGGCGTAAAGCGCAGCGGCTGGCTTTTACGCACGAACAGCCGGAAGCCAAGACGCTGCTCCAGATCGCTGAACTGGTGTGAAAGAGCCGATTGGGTCTGATGCAGCGAGGCCGCCGCCGCCGCCAGCGAGCCGCAATTGCGCAGCGCCTGGAGCGTTCGCAGGTGTTTTATCTCGATCATGAAAGTCCTTCACTTGGCCATGAACATTTTGCGCTTGAGGAATATACAGTAACTGCCAATTATGGATGTGTAAACATCTGGACGTCCAAACTCGTCATAATTTGACTTGCAGATGCGTTGGCTTTCCTCGCTCGCCCCAGTCACTTACTGAAGTAAGCTCCTGGGAACTCGCTGCGTCGCCGCCTTTCTGCGAGCCGAATTATTTAGAGTTAGCCCCTTCGGAGGCGGATCCGAAATACGTACGGATTAATTAAATAAGACGAACAGATTCATTTTCTGAAACTCGCGGCTACGCGGATCCATCTTCAAGAGAGGCAGAACATCATGACTATCCATAATCACACCCTCGGTTTTCCCCGCGTCGGCCTGCGTCGCGAACTGAAAAAAGCGCAAGAAAGCTATTGGGCGGGCAAGAGCACGCGTGAAGAATTACTGGCGGTGGGCCGCGAGCTACGCGCACGCCACTGGGAGCAACAAAAAGCGGCGGGGATCGATCTGCTGCCGGTGGGCGATTTCGCCTGGTACGATCATGTGCTGACCACCAGCCTGCTGCTCGGCAACGTCCCGGCACGCCACCAGAACGCCGACGGCACGGTCGATATCGACACGCTATTCCGTATCGGTCGCGGCCGCGCGCCAACGGGCGAGCCCGCAGCGGCCGCTGAAATGACCAAATGGTTTAACACCAACTACCACTACATGGTGCCGGAATTCACCAAAGGCCAGCAGTTTGCGCTGACCTGGACGCAACTGCTGGACGAAGTGGACGAAGCGCTGGCGCTCGGCCACCACGTCAAACCAGTGCTGCTTGGCCCGGTTACTTATCTGTGGCTTGGCAAAGTGAAGGGGGAGCAATTTGATCGCCTCTCGCTGCTGAACGATATTCTGCCGGTCTACCAGCGGGTATTGGCGGAGCTTGCGAAGCGCGGCATCCAGTGGGTGCAGATAGACGAACCGGCGCTGGTGCTGGAGCTGCCGCAGGCGTGGCTCGACGCGTTCAAACCGGCCTACGACGCCCTGCAGGGCCAGACCAAACTGCTGCTGACCACCTATTTTGAAGGCGTGACCGACAATCTCGATACCATCACCGCGCTGCCGGTGCAGGGGCTGCATGTCGACCTGGTGCATGGTCATGACGACGTGAACGAACTGCATCGTCGCCTGCCGCAGGAGTGGCTGCTCTCGGCGGGCGTGATTAACGGGCGTAACGTCTGGCGCGCCGATCTCAGCGAGAAATATGCGCAGCTGAAGGCGGTCGCCGGGCAGCGCGAGCTCTGGGTCGGCTCTTCCTGCTCGCTGCTGCACAGCCCGATTGATCTCAGTGTCGAGACCCGTCTGGATGCCGAGGTGAAAAGCTGGTTCGCCTTCGCGCTGCAAAAATGTGAGGAGCTGGCGCTGCTGCGTGACGCGCTGAACAGCGGCGATACGGCAAAAATCGACCAGTGGAGCGCGCCGATCCAGGCCCGTAAACACTCGGCCCGCGTGCATAACCCGGCGGTAGAGCAGCGCCTTCAGGCGATTACGCCGCAGGACAGCCAGCGCGCCCATGCGTACCCGGTGCGTGCCGAAGCGCAGCGTGCCCGCTTTAATCTGCCGGCCTGGCCGACCACGACGATAGGCTCCTTCCCGCAGACGACGGAAATCCGCGGCCTGCGTCTGGATTTCAAAAAAGGTAATCTGGATGCGGCAAACTACCGTACCGGCATCGCGGAACATATTAAACAGGCGATCGTCGAGCAGGAGCGTCTGGGCCTTGACGTGCTGGTACATGGCGAAGCCGAGCGTAACGACATGGTGGAGTATTTCGGCGAACATCTTGATGGCTTTGTCTTTACCCAAAACGGCTGGGTACAGAGCTACGGCTCCCGCTGCGTGAAGCCGCCGGTGGTAATTGGCGACATCAGCCGTCCGGCGCCGATTACGGTGGAGTGGGCGAAATACGCGCAGTCGCTGACCGACAAACCGGTGAAAGGGATGCTGACCGGCCCGGTGACGATCCTGTGCTGGTCGTTCCCGCGTGAGGATGTCTCCCGTGAAACCATCGCGAAACAGATTGCGCTGGCGCTGCGCGATGAAGTGGCGGATCTCGAAGCGGCGGGCATCGGCATTATTCAGATTGACGAACCGGCGTTGCGCGAAGGGTTGCCGCTCAAGCGCAGCGACTGGGACGCGTATCTCGCCTGGGGCGTGGAGGCGTTTCGCCTGAACGCGGCCGTCGCGAAGGATGATACCCAGATCCACACCCACATGTGTTATTGCGAGTTTAACGACATCATGGACTCCATCGCCGCGCTGGATGCGGACGTCATCACCATCGAAACGTCACGTTCGGATATGGAGCTGCTGGAGTCGTTCGAAGAGTTTGAATACCCGAACGAAATCGGGCCGGGCGTTTACGATATTCATTCGCCGAACGTGCCGGATGTGGCGTGGATCGAAGCGCTGCTGAAAAAAGCCGCGCAGCGTATTCCGCAGGAGCGGCTGTGGGTGAACCCGGATTGTGGTCTGAAAACCCGTGGCTGGCCGGAGACCCGCGCGGCCCTCGCCAATATGGTGAAAGCGGCGCAGAACCTGCGTCAGGCTTAAAGGTTGTGATGAGGGCGGGTGGCGCTTCGCGTACCCGCCATGTACCCATCTCCACACGCAAAAAAACGCCCGGTTTACCGGGCGTTTTTCTTATCCTTTCTTGCCACCGTAGGTCTGGAACCACGCTAACATTCGCTCCCAACCATCCTTTGCCGACGCCTCGTGATAGCTCGGGCGATAATCGGCGTTAAAGGCGTGACCCGCGTCCGGGTAAACAATAATTTCCGCATTCGCGTTGGCGGCGCGCAAGGCATGACGCATCGTTTCCACGCTCTCCAGCGGAATGCCGGTATCCTGCGCGCCATACAGCCCCAGCACGGGCGCGGTGAGATCGGTCGCGATATCCACCGGGTGTTTCGGCGAGTTCAGCGTCTTATCGCCCAATAATTTGCCATACCAGGCCACCGCCGCTTTTAACTGCGGATTATGCGCGGCATACAGCCAGGCGATGCGTCCGCCCCAGCAGAAGCCAGTCAGCGTCAGACGATGCGCGTCGCCGCCGTTACGCGAGGCCCAGCTCGCGACATGGTCTAAATCCGCGAGAACCTGCGCATCCGGTACTTTCGAAACCAGATTGCTTAACAGCGAGGAGATATCGTCATAGTCGTTCGGGTCGCCCTGACGGAAATAGAGCTCCGGCGCCACCGCCAGATAGCCTTCCAGGGCCAGACGACGGCAGATATCGCGAATATGTTCATGTACGCCGAAAATTTCCTGCACCACCATCACCACGGGCAGCGGGCCATTGGCCTCCCGCGGGCGGGCGTGATAAGCAGGCATATTTTCGCCCTGTGTAGGGATCGAGGTTTCACCCGCGATAATGGCATCCTGCGGCGTATGAACTACCGTTGAAGCGACAGGTGAGGCCGCAGCGGCAAAGCCTGCCGGATGGTCAGTTGTGTTGGTCATGGCATTCTCCGTACCCGTTATTGTTTTAGCGCAACCCTAACTATAGCCTGCGTGTGGCGAGCGTGGGGGTGGCAAAAGGCGTCATCAACGGCGCACAATCTCGCTTTTCAGGTTGTATGTGTGACTGTCATCACGAAATAATGGCAAATTAATGCAACTCCTTTCTTTTGAAGTGAATTCGGTCACGAAAAAGGCCGGAAAGGTTCTGTAAAGTACCGTTTTGCTTCTCCTGACAAACCGACCCACAGAGGAGTCACCTATGTCTGATGTTTTTCACCTCGGCCTTAAAAAAAGCGATCTTCAGGGCGCTGAGCTTGCGATTGTTCCCGGCGACCCGGAGCGAGTGGAAAAGATCGCCGCGCTGATGGATAAGCCGGTCAAACTGGCCTCTCACCGTGAATTCACCTCCTGGCGCGCCGAGCTTGATGGCAAGGCGGTCATTATTTGCTCTACCGGTATTGGCGGCCCGTCAACCTCTATTGCTGTAGAAGAGCTGGCGCAGCTGGGCATCCGCACCTTCCTGCGCGTGGGCACCACTGGCGCTATCCAGCCGCACATCAACGTAGGCGACGTGCTGGTCACGACCGCGTCAGTACGCCTTGACGGCGCCAGCCTGCATTTCGCGCCGATGGAATACCCGGCGGTGGCTGATTTCGCCTGCACCACCGCGCTGGTGGAAGCCGCGAAAGCGGTCGGTGCCACCACGCACATCGGCGTAACAGCATCTTCCGACACCTTCTATCCGGGCCAGGAGCGTTACGACACGTTCTCTGGCCGCGTGGTCAGCCGCTTTACTGGCTCTATGAAAGAGTGGCAGTCAATGGGCGTGATGAACTATGAAATGGAATCCGCCACGCTGCTGACCATGTGTTCGAGCCAGGGCTTGCGTGCCGGGATGGTGGCGGGCGTTATCGTCAACCGCACCCAGCAAGAGATCCCGAACGCTGAAACCATGAAGCAAACCGAAAGCCACGCGGTGAAAATCGTGGTCGAGGCGGCGCGCCGTCTTCTCTGAATGCTCCCTTCAGGCCGGCGTTCTGCCGGCCTTTTTGCGTAATGTCTCGCAGGAATAACGCTCCTTACAGAAAAACGCTTTTCCTCTGGAATTATGTACAGCACAATCCTCTCTGGCGTGATACGCGGTCAGGCAGGAGGCGTGGTGGAAATTTCATATCTGGTATTAGCGGTGGTCGCGCTGGCGGGCGTTGCGGTTGGCTGGCTTATGTCGGGCCTGCGAACCGCCCAACAGAAAGCGGAGCTGCTGGCCGAGCAGCGCGATATTTATGGCGAACTGAGCGCCGCCCGCGAGGCGCTGGCGCATAACCAGCACTGGCGCAACGAATGCGAGCTTCTCAATAATGAACTGCGCAACCTGCGGGAAATCAACAGCTCGCTGGAATCCGATCTGCGCGAGGTCACCACCCGTCTGGAAGCCACGCAGGTGCACGCCGAAGAAAAGCTGCGGCAGATGATAAGCAGCGAACAGCGACTCAGCGAACAATTTGAAAATCTTGCCAACCGCATTTTTGAGCAGAGCCGCCGACAGGTCGACGAGCAAAACCGCCAGAGCCTGAACGGCCTGCTGTCGCCGCTGCGTGAGCAGCTCGACGGCTTTCGCCGCCAGGTACAGGAAAGCTTCGGGCAGGAGGCGCGCGAGCGCCATACGCTTGCTCACGAAATCCGCAATCTTCAGCAGCTGAATGCGCAAATGGCACAGGAGGCCATCAACCTGACGCGCGCGTTAAAAGGCGACAATAAGGCTCAGGGCAACTGGGGAGAAGTGGTGCTCGCCCGTGTACTGGAGGCTTCCGGTCTGCGCGAAGGACATGAGTATGAAACCCAGGTCAATATTCAGCTTGCCGACCGCAGCCGCATGCAGCCGGACGTTATAGTGCGTTTGCCGCAGGGCAAAGATGTGGTGATTGACGCCAAGATGACTCTCGTGGCTTATGAGCGTTATTTCAACGCGGAAGATGACTACAGCCGCGAGTTGGCCATCAACGAGCATATCGCCGCTATCCGTAACCATATCCGGTTGCTGGGCCGCAAGGATTACCAGCAACTGCCGGGGTTGCGCACGCTGGATTACGTGCTGATGTTTATTCCGGTCGAACCCGCCTTTTTACTGGCTATCGACAAACAGCCGGAGCTCATCAGCGAAGCGTTAAAAAACAATATCATGTTGGTGAGCCCGACCACGCTGCTGGTGGCGTTGCGCACTATTTCTAACCTCTGGCGTTATGAGCATCAAAGCCGCAACGCCCAGCAGATAGCCGACCGCGCCAGCCGCCTGTACGACAAAATGCGGCTTTTCATTGATGACATGAGCGCTATCGGTCAGAACCTCGATAAAGCCAGCGACAGCTACCGGCAGGCGATGAAAAAGCTCGCCACCGGGCGCGGCAATCTGCTCGCCCAGGCGGAGGCGTTCCGTGGAATGGGCGTCGAGGTGAAGCGCGAGATTAATCCGGATTTGGTCGAACAGGCGACGCAGGAAGATGAGGCGTTCGCGCTTTCCGACGCCGATGCGCTTGCTGAGGCTCCAGATGAAAACAGCCACTTAGCGGCGTTTCGCGTTGCGGGCGAGCGCTGAGCGGCGCGGCAATGCCGCCTTGAATCGTAGGGCAATTGCGGCCAATCTGTTACACTTCACAAACATTTCCTTGATAAGCAGGCACTGAGATGGTTGAAGATTCACGAGATACAACGCACTTTGGCTTCCAGACCGTAGCGAAAGAGCAAAAAGCGGATATGGTGGCGCAGGTCTTCCACTCCGTGGCGGCGAAATATGATGTCATGAACGACCTGATGTCGTTTGGCATTCATCGCCTGTGGAAGCGCTTCACTATCGATTGCAGCGGCGTGCGTCGCGGCCAGAAGGTTCTTGACCTCGCAGGCGGCACCGGCGATTTGACCGCCAAATTTTCCCGTCTGGTCGGCGAGAGCGGCAAAGTAGTGCTCGCAGATATCAATGATTCCATGCTGAAAATGGGCCGCGAAAAGCTGCGTAACACCGGCATCGTCGGCAACGTTGAGTATGTCCAGGCCAACGCGGAAGCGCTGCCGTTCCCGGATAACACCTTTGACTGCATCACAATTTCCTTCGGCCTGCGTAACGTCACCGATAAAGAAAAAGCGCTGCGCTCTATGTTCCGCGTGCTGAAGCCGGGCGGTCGTCTGCTGGTGCTGGAGTTCTCCAAACCCGTGTTCGAGCCCCTGAACAAAGCGTATGACGCCTACTCTTTCCATATTCTGCCGCGCGTCGGTGAACTGGTGGCGAAAGACGCAGGCAGCTACCGTTATCTGGCCGAATCTATCCGCATGCATCCGGATCAGGAAACTCTGAAAGCGATGATGAACGACGCGGGCTTTGAGAACGTTAACTACTACAACATGACCGGCGGGATCGTAGCGCTGCATCGCGGCTACAAATTCTGAGGAGGTGCCGGATGCCTTTCACACCGCTAATGATGGCAGGCATTGAAGGCGCGTTGAACACCTTCCTGTATCGCGAGAGCGCGCTGAAAGCGCCGCGCCAGCGTCTGCAGGGCAAGGTGCTGCGCGTGACGCTTGAAGAGCTCTCCACGCCGCTGGTGCTGGTATTCAGCGAGCAGCAACTGGATGTGCTCAGCAAATGGGAAGGCGAGGCGGACTGTACCGTCATCACCCGGCTTGCCGTATTACCGAAACTGCAGGATCGCCAGCAGTTAACCGCGCTTATTCGTAGCGGCGAACTGGAAGTGCAGGGCGATTTGCAGGTGGTGCAGAATTTCGTCGCGCTGATGGATATGGCCGAGTTTGACCCCGCCGGGCTACTGGCGCCGTGGGTTGGCGATATCGCGGCGGAAGGCATCGGCCGCGTGATGCGTCGCGGCGGGCAATTGCTGCAAAAAAGCTTCACGCGCAACCAGCAATATCTGGCGGAAGCTATTACCGAAGAGTGGCGCGTCGCGCCGGGCGCGCTGGAAGTCGCCTGGTTTGCCGAAGAAATTTCGGCTATTGAGCGCAGCCTGGAAGGATTAACCAAACGGTTGGATAAACTGGAGGGCAAATGACGCCAGGTGAAATTCGGCGCCTTTATTTCATCATTAAAACGTTCCTGAGCTACGGTCTGGATGAGCTTATCCCACGGATGCGTCTTACGCTGCCTCTGCGGGTCTGGCGTCGCGGGCTGTTCTGGCTGCCCAACCGCCACAAAGATCTTGAGCTCGGTACGCGGCTGCGGCTGGCATTGCAGGAGCTGGGGCCGGTATGGATCAAGTTTGGTCAGATGCTCTCGACCCGCCGCGATCTCTTCCCGCCGGTTATCGCCGATCAACTCGCTCTGTTGCAGGATCGCGTCGCTCCCTTTGATGGCCGACTGGCGAAGCAGCAGATCGAAAAAGCGATGGGCGATCGCCCCGTCGAAGCCTGGTTTGATGACTTCGACATTAACCCGCTCGCGTCTGCTTCTATCGCCCAGGTCCATACCGCGCGTCTGAAAGAGAACGGCAAAGAGGTGGTCATCAAAGTGATCCGCCCCGATATCCTGCCGGTCATCAAAGCGGACATGAAGCTGATTTACCGCCTGGCGCGCTGGGTGCCGCGTCTGCTGCCAGATGGCCGCCGTCTGCGGCCGATGGAAGTAGTGCGCGAGTATGAAAAAACGCTGCTTGATGAGCTTGACCTGCTGCGCGAGGCGGCCAATGCCATTCAGCTGCGCCGTAATTTTGAAAACAGCCCGATGCTCTACATTCCGGAAGTCTATTCGGACTACTGCAGCCCGACGATGATGGTGATGGAGCGTATCTATGGCATTCCCGTGAATGACGTTGCGGCGCTGGAAGCCAACGGGACGGATATGAAGCTGCTCGCCGAGCGCGGCGTTCAGGTTTTCTTTACCCAGGTCTTCCGCGACAGCTTCTTCCACGGCGACATGCATCCGGGCAATATTTTTGTCAGCCATGACCACCCGCATGACCCGCAATACATCGGTATTGATTGCGGTATTGTGGGCTCGCTAAATAAAGAAGATAAGCGCTATCTGGCGGAAAACTTTATCGCTTTCTTCAACCGCGACTACCGCCGCGTGGCGGAGCTGCACGTTGATTCCGGCTGGGTGCCGCCAGACACGAATGTTGAAGAGTTTGAGTCGGCCATTCGTACTGTCTGTGAGCCGATTTTTGAAAAGCCGCTGGCGGATATCTCGTTTGGTCACGTGCTGCTGAACCTGTTTAATACCGCGCGACGCTTCAATATGGAAGTTCAGCCGCAGCTGGTGCTGCTGCAAAAAACGCTGCTTTATATCGAGGGCGTGGGGCGTCAGCTTTACCCGCAACTCGATTTATGGAAAACGGCGAAACCTTTTCTCGAAAGCTGGATCAAAGATCAGGTGGGCTTCCCGGCGCTGGTGCGCTCTTTTAAAGAAAAAGCCCCATTCTGGGCCGAGAAAATCCCGGAGATCCCTGAACTGGTCTACAACAGCCTGCGGCAAGGCAAACAACTGCAACAAAGTGTTGATAAGATTGCCCATGAGCTGCAGGAACACCGCGTGAAGCAAGGGCAATCGCGGTACCTGTTTGGCATCGGCGCTACGCTGATGCTGAGCGGTACGCTGCTCTTTATCAACCGGCCTGACTGGGGGATGTCGCCCGGATGGCTGATGGCAGGCGGGATCCTCGTCTGGCTTATCGGCTGGCGGCGCACCGACTAGCAGGCATTGTTATGTAACGGCCACAGGTATACTGTGGCCTGATGAATACCATTATCACTGGTAACTGAGGAAATGTATGGGTGGCATCAGTATCTGGCAGTTATTGATTATCGCTGTTCTGGTTGTTCTGCTTTTCGGCACCAAAAAGTTACGCTCGCTGGGCTCCGATCTCGGTGAATCCATCAAAGGCTTTAAAAAAGCGATGGGTGATGACGATAAACAGAAACAGAGTCAGGATGCGGATTTCACCGCGCCTTCAGAGCAGGATAAACGCATCAGCGAAACCAAAAGCGACGTCAACCCTGACGACGCCAAAAAACGTGATAAAGAGCAGGTGTAATCCGTGTTTGATATTGGTTTTGGCGAACTGCTGCTGGTTTTTGTTATCGGTCTTATCGTCCTGGGGCCGCAGCGTTTGCCTGTGGCTGTCCGGACTGTCGCAGGCTGGGTGCGCGCGCTGCGATCGCTTGCGACCACCGTGCAGAACGAACTGACTCAGGAGCTAAAGCTTCAGGAGTTTCAGGAAAGCCTGAAGAAAGTGGAAAAGGCGAGCATTGATAACCTGACGCCGGAGCTGAAAGCCTCTATGGACGAACTGCGCGAGGCGGCGGAATCCATGAAGCGGTCTTACAACGTTAACGATCCTGAAAAAGCGAGCGACGAAGCCCACACGATCCACAACCCGCTGGTTAAAGGCAATGAGGCTGAACATCAGGGCGTGACGCCGGCCAGGGCCGAGCATCAGGCCCAGTCGCCCGCACAGAAACCGGGGCAGGATGAACCGCACACGGCAACGCCTGATGTGGCAGCGCAGCCTTCCCCTGCGGAATCTGTACACCCTGACACCGGGAAAAACGCTGACGCTGCGCCCGGTGGCATGCGCAAGCCTGAAGCCGTCTCTACCGTGAGTGATAAATCCTGACATGGCAGTTGAAGATACCCAACCCCTAATCAGTCATCTGATTGAACTGCGCAAGCGGCTGCTGAACTGCATTATCGCGGTGCTGCTGATTTTTCTGGCGCTGGTCTATTTCGCCAACGACATTTACCAACTGGTTTCGGCCCCGCTTATCAGCCAGATGCCGCATGGCGCCAGCATGATTGCCACCGATGTGGCGTCGCCGTTCTTTACGCCTATCAAGCTGACCATGATGGTGTCGGTGATCCTCTCCGCGCCGGTTATCCTGTACCAGGTCTGGGCGTTTGTCGCTCCGGCGTTGTACAAGCATGAGCGCCGGTTAATCATACCGTTGCTAGTCTCCAGTACGCTGCTGTTTTATATCGGCATGGCATTTGCCTACTTTGTCGTGTTCCCGCTGGCGTTCGGCTTTTTGACCAAAACCGCGCCCGTTGGGGTGGTGGTATCGACCGATATCACCAGCTATCTCGATTTCGTCATGGCGCTGTTTATGGCGTTCGGCGTGTCGTTTGAAGTACCGGTCGCGATTGTGCTGCTGTGCTGGATGGGCGTCACGACACCGCAGGATCTGCGAGAGAAACGCCCCTATGTTCTGGTCGGCGCGTTTGTCGTCGGGATGCTGCTCACTCCGCCGGATGTTTTCTCGCAAACGCTACTGGCGATACCCATGTACTGTCTGTTTGAAGTCGGGATTTTCTTCTCGCGCTTCTACGTCGGTAAACGGCGTCCGCGCGAGGCAGATGCTGAAGAAGAAGCTGAAGAATAACCAAACCGCCCGCCAGGGCGGTTTTCATATGGAAAGCGCAATGTTTGATATTGGCCTGAATATTACCAGCTCTCAGTTTGACCATGACAGGGATGCGATGATGGCCCGCGCCCGGGCGGCGGGCGTCGACCACATGCTGTTTACCGGCACCTCGCTTGATGAGAGCGAGCGCGCCTGCGAGTTCGCCAGACGCTATGAAGGCTGCCGGGCAACAGCTGGCGTTCACCCGCATGACGCCAGCACCTGGAATGATGAGAGCGCAGCACGGCTGCGGGCACTGGCAGGTGAGGCGCAGGTGGTTGCCATCGGCGAGTGCGGGCTCGATTTCAACCGGAACTTTTCAACGCCCGCACAGCAGGAGCATGCCTTTACCGAACAGCTGCGGCTGGCGGCGGAACTGGCGCTGCCGGTGTTTTTACATTGTCGCGATGCGCATGCGCGTTTTCTGGCGCTGCTGGATCCGTGGCTGGATAAACTGCCGGGCGCGGTGCTGCACTGCTTTACCGGCAGCGAACAGGAGGCGCGGGAGTGCCTGGCGCGCGGTCTGTATCTGGGCATTACCGGCTGGGTATGCGACGAGCGCCGCGGGCTCGAACTGCGCGCGCTGCTGCCTGTGATCCCGGCCGACCGCCTGCTGCTGGAGACCGACGCGCCTTATCTGCTGCCGCGCGATCTCACGCCAAAACCTGCGTCGCGCCGCAACGAGCCATGCTGGTTGCCTCATATCCTCTCACGCGTCGCGCAGTGGCGCGGCGAAGATCCGGCGTGGCTGGAGGCGACCACTGACGCAAACGCGGCCCGTCTGTTTCTGAAAAGCTCGTCGCCTGCGTAAGGCGGTTATCAGAATCCCACTGAGTGTGGATTTTTGCACGCGGTTGAGACATCACCTCCTGAAAGCCCGGTGATAAGCTTCCCGCCAGGGATTTTCCCTGTTTTCAGACGCGAGGGATGTTAATGAGAAAGGTAACGACAACAGTCGTAGTGTTGATGCTGCTGGCGGGCGGGCCCGTCATGGCGATGGATAAAACCGCGACCGGCGCGGTGCTTGGCGCCACCGCGGGCGCTATCGCTGGCAAAGATGTCAAAAGCGCAGCGGGTGGAGCCATCATTGGCGCAGGCACCGGCGCGATGCTGAAAAAAGGCGATAAAGGCAAAGCTGCGCGCAAAGGCGGCGTCGCGGGCGCGGTGGTGGGCGCAGGTGTGGCGGCGGCAACCGGAAAAAGCGTTTTAAAAGGCGCGGCGGTTGGCGCGGGTGCGGGCGGTGTTATTGGCGAAGCGGCACATTAATCGCAGGCGGCGTTACGGCGCCGCCAGTCTCGCGTCAGACTTTACGGAATTCGGTATTCTTCACGCTCTGCAGCACCTGCTTATTCAGCAAATTCAACAGCAGCATGGAACGGGCTTCGCCATCGGGCTCGGTAAAAATCGCCTGTAACCCTTCAAACGCGCCTTCGGTAATCACCACCATATCGCCGGTATGCGGCGTGTCCGGATCGGTCACGTTCTCCGGCTGCCAGTCGAGCAACTGTTCGATAACGGTTTGCGGCACCACCGCCGGGCTTGAGCCAAAGCGAACAAAATGGCTGACGCCGCGCGTAGAGCTGACCGTAGTGGTGTGGATATCTTCCGGATCGAACCGGACGAAAAGGTAATTGGGGAACAGCGGCTCGCTGACGGACGTGCGTCTGCCACGTACCATTTTTTCGAGCGTTATCATTGGCGTAAGGCAGTTCACCGACTGTCGTTCAAGGTGCTCTTTGGCGCGCTGAAGTTGCCCGCGTTTACAGTACAGTAAATACCAGGATTGCATAATGACTCTTCTTACATGGCCGGACGCGCCAGCATAACAAAACCACCTCAGGATCGCTAAGGGCATTATACCGCGCTGTGCTATAGCCTGTGGTGATGATTCACGTTAATTTAACAAAATTACGGCATGCCTGCGGCGAACACCGTATAATAAAAAGCTTATTTTAAAGCCACGAATAACTGCATGAAATACCACGACCTACGCGAATTTCTGGCGCTGCTGGAGCAGCAAGGCGAACTCAAGCGCATTACATTGCCTGTCGATCCTTATCTGGAGATGACGGAAATCGCCGACCGCACCCTGCGCGCGGGCGGTCCGGCGCTGCTGTTTGAAAATCCCAAAGGCCATACCATGCCGGTGCTCTGCAACCTGTTCGGCACGCCAAAACGCGTGGCGATGGGCATGGGGCAGGATGATGTCTCCGCGCTGCGTGAAGTCGGCAAGCTGCTGGCCTTTCTGAAAGAGCCGGAGCCGCCGCGCGGTTTTCGCGATCTCTTTGATAAGCTGCCGCAGTTTAAGCAGGTGCTGAATATGCCGACGAAGCGGTTGCGTAACGCGCCGTGTCAGCAGAAGGTGTGGCAGGGCGATGAGGTCGATCTGAACCGGATCCCCATTATGCAGTGCTGGCCAGATGATGCTGCGCCGCTCATCACCTGGGGCCTGACGGTAACGCGCGGGCCGCATAAAGAGCGTCAGAATCTCGGCATTTATCGCCAGCAGTTAATTGGCAAAAACAAACTGATTATGCGCTGGCTTTCGCATCGCGGCGGCGCGCTCGATTTTCAGGAGTGGTGTCAGGCGCATCCCGGCGAGCGTTTCCCGGTTGCCGTGGCGCTGGGCGCTGACCCGGCCACCATTCTGGGCGCGGTGACGCCGGTGCCGGATACACTCTCTGAATACGCCTTCGCCGGTCTGCTGCGCGGCACCAAAACCGAAGTGGTGAAGTGCCTGTCAAACGATCTGGAGATTCCGGCCAGCGCGGAGATCGTGCTGGAAGGGTATATCGAACCGGGCGAAATGGCACCGGAAGGGCCGTATGGCGACCACACGGGTTACTATAATGAGATTGATAATTTCCCGGTTTTCACCGTGACGCATGTGACGCAGCGCGAAGATGCGATTTATCACTCGACGTATACCGGCCGTCCGCCTGATGAACCGGCCGTGCTTGGCGTGGCGCTGAATGAAGTTCTGGTGCCGATTCTGCAAAAGCAGTTCCCGGAAATCGTGGATTTTTATCTTCCGCCGGAAGGGTGCTCTTATCGCCTCGCCGTAGTAACGATGCGCAAGCAGTACGCGGGCCACGCGAAGCGCGTAATGATGGGCGTCTGGTCGTTCCTGCGTCAGTTTATGTATACCAAGTTTGTCATCGTTTGCGATGATGACGTGAACGCGCGCGACTGGAACGACGTTATCTGGGCGATTACTACCCGTATGGACCCGGCGCGCGACACGGTGATGGTGGAGAACACGCCGATCGATTATCTGGATTTCGCCTCGCCGGTATCCGGTCTCGGCTCCAAAATGGGGCTCGACGCCACCAACAAATGGCCGGGCGAAACCCAACGCGAGTGGGGCAGACCCATCAAGAAAGATCCCGAAGTGACGGCGCGTATCGACGCCATCTGGGATGAACTCGCCATTTTTCATGACGGAAAAGGCGCCTGACGCGCCGCCGTTGCAGTTGCATTATTGACCCGACAGAGGGAACGCATGACAACCTTAAGCTGTAAAGTGACCTCGGTAGAAGCCATCACGGATACCGTTTATCGCGTTCGTTTGGTGCCGGAAGCGGCCTTTTCGTTTCGCGCAGGTCAGTACCTGATGGTGGTAATGGATGAGCGGGACAAGCGCCCTTTTTCTATGGCCTCCACGCCGGATGAGCAGGGCTTTATCGAACTGCATATCGGCGCGTCGGAACTTAACCTCTATGCGATGGCGGTGATGGACCGCATCCTCAAAGAGCGTGAAATCGTGGTCGATATTCCGCATGGCGAGGCGTGGCTGCGCGATGATGAAGAGCGCCCGCTGATTTTAATCGCAGGCGGCACGGGCTTTTCTTACGCCCGCTCAATTCTGCTGACAGCGCTGGCTCGCAATCCGAATCGCGATATCACCATTTACTGGGGCGGGCGCGAAGAGAAACACCTGTACGATCTGGCGGAGCTGGAAGCGCTGTCCGTCGACCATCCGAATCTCAACATTGTGCCCGTTGTCGAGCAACCTGATGAGACGTGGCGCGGCCGCAGCGGCACCGTACTGACGGCGGTAATGCAGGATTTCGGCACGCTTGCCGGGCATGACATCTATATTGCCGGACGTTTCGAGATGGCGAAAATCGCCCGTGACCTCTTCTGCAACGAACGCGGCGCGCGTGAAGACCGCCTGTTCGGCGACGCCTTCGCGTTTATCTGAGCCGCTGATTGATGACGCCAGCCCGGCATCTTAAGGGCTGGCGGTAAGCTCCTTCCCTGACCACACATACAACGGTTGATCGTTTTCCAGCAGGCAAAGCAGCGTAATATTTTTGCGCGCCGGATGGTCAAGCTTTGCGGTGAGCTGCGTCGCGATATGCTGTTGCCCCACGTTTTCGTCATACCGCTCCACCACGACGCTTCCCGGCACAATGCGAGACTCATTCAGAACCTGGTGCATCCAGGTATGGTTTTGCGACGCGTCGATAAGCGACGCCAGACAGCGCTGCGCCAGCGTCTCTTCAGACTGCTGCGCCTGGGCGGGAACCGTAAAAAACAGCGCAGCGGCAAGGGGCGCGCAGATAAAGCATCCTTTCATAATTTTCCCTGAAGCATGGAGAGCGATAAAAGAGCCTGGCACAAACGCGGCAAATAAAAAACCCGCCCCTGACAGGCGGGAAGAACGGCAACTAAACTTTTCTCTCTTCGCCGTTGATGCCATAGCGGCGTTGGCGGCGTTCACTTACCCCAGTCACTTACGTCAGTAAGCTCCTGGGGATTCGTTCACTTGCCGCCTTGCTCTGACATCAACGGCATTGAGAGCACGCTCTCTTCGCGCTTGCTACTATGGCGGCGTTGGCGGCGTTCACTTACCCCAGTCACTGACGCCAGTAAGCTCCTGGGGATTCGTTCACTTGCCGCCTTGCTCTGACATCAACGGCATTGAGATCATGCTCTCTTCGCGCTTGCTTACTATGGCGGCGTTGGCTATCTCACACCCGCTCAAACACCGTCGCAATTCCCTGGCCGAGGCCGATACACATGGTGGCGAGGCCGAGCTGTGCGTCGCGGCGCTCCATCAGGTTGATAAGCGTGGTGCTGATGCGCGCGCCAGAGCAGCCGAGCGGGTGACCGAGCGCGATCGCGCCGCCGTTAAGGTTGATCTTCTCATCTATCTGCTCCATCAGACCCAGATCTTTAATACAAGGCAGGATCTGCGCGGCAAAGGCTTCGTTCATCTCAAAAAGATCGATATCGCTCGCGGTCAGTCCGGCTTTTTTCAGCGCCAGCTTTGAGGCAGGCACCGGGCCATAACCCATAATGGAGGGATCGCAGCCCACCACCGCCATAGAACGAATACGGGCGCGCGGCGTCAGGCCAAGTTCACGGGCGCGCGACTCGCTCATCACCAGCATTGCCGCCGCACCATCGGAAAGCGCCGACGAGGTGCCTGCCGTCACGGTGCCATTAGCCGGATCAAAGGCCGGCTTCAACTGCGACAGCCCTTCGGCCGTGGTCTCCGGGCGGATCACTTCGTCAAAGTCATAGCGTTTCAGCACGCCGTCTGCGTCATGACCGCTGGTGGGGAGGATTTCATTTTTGAAATGCCCGGCCTGCGTAGCCGCCCAGGCGCGCTGATGCGAGCGGGCAGCGAAGGCGTCCTGCATTTCACGGCTGATACCGTGCATGCGCGAGAGCATTTCTGCCGTCAGCCCCATCATGCCTGCCGCTTTCGCCACATTGCGGCTTAAGCCGGGATGAAAATCGACGCCGTGGTTCATCGGCACATGGCCCATGTGCTCCACGCCGCCCACGAGGCAGACGCTGGCGTCGCCGGTCATGATCATCCGCGCGGCGTCATGCAGCGCCTGCATCGACGAGCCGCACAGGCGGTTTACCGTCACCGCCGGTACGCGGTGTGGAATTTCCGCCAGCAGCGCCGCGTTGCGGGCGATGTTAAAACCCTGCTCCAGCGTCTGCTGTACGCAGCCCCAGTAGATGTCGTCAATAGCATTCGCGTCCAGCGCCGGGTTGCGCGACAGCAGGCTGCGCATCAGGTGCGCGGAGAGATCTTCCGCGCGTACCTGACGGAACGCGCCGCCTTTGGAGCGGCCCATCGGGGTGCGGATAGCATCAACAATTACAACCTTTTCCATTCGTCACTCCTTAAGCCGTTTGCAGGTCGCCCACCGGTTGGGCGGGTTCAACCTGGGGATAATAGGGCGCGTTGTGGCTCGCTTTGTCGCGAAGCCCCGCAGGCGCTTCATACAGCGGCCCCAGATGCTGATAGCGCTGCGCCATATCGACATATTTCGCGCTGCCCTGGGTGTCGAGCCAGCGGAACGCGCCGCCGTGGAACGGCGGGAAACCGAGACCATAGACCAGCGCCATATCGGCCTCCGCCGGGCTTGCGATAATGCCTTCTTCCAGGCAGCGCACCACTTCGTTGACCATCGGGATCATCATGCGCGCCACGATCTCTTCATCGCTGAACGCGCGTTTCGGCTGACTCACTTCCGCCAGCAGGCTGTCGACGGCATCGTCCTGCTCTTTGCGCGGCTTGCCTTTGCTGTCTTCTTTATAGGCGTAGAATCCTTTACCGTTTTTCTGCCCGAAACGGCCTGCGTCAAACAGCGCGTCGATGGCGTCGCGGTAATCTTTCTGCATTCTTTCCGGGAAGCCCGCCGCCATCACTGCCTGAGCGTGGTGCGCGGTATCGATGCCGACAACGTCCAGCAGATACGCCGGGCCCATCGGCCAGCCGAACTGTTTTTCCATAACTTTATCGATCTGGCGGAAATCCGCGCCGTCGCGCAGCAGCTGGCTGAAACCCGCGAAGTAGGGGAACAGCACGCGGTTAACGAAAAAGCCGGGGCAGTCGTTAACCACAATCGGCGTTTTACCCATTTTGCTCGCCCAGGCGACGACTTTCGCAATGGTGTCGTCAGAGGTTTTTTCGCCACGGATCACTTCAACCAGCGGCATACGGTGAACCGGGTTAAAGAAGTGCATGCCGCAGAAGTTTTCCGGACGCTTAAGGACGCTCGCCAGTTCGCTGATAGGAATGGTGGAGGTATTGGAGGCGAGTACGGTGTCCGGGCGCACCTGATCTTCGGTTTCCGCCAGTACCGCTTTTTTGACTTTCGGGTTTTCGACCACGGCCTCGACGACGACATCGGCGCGCCCGAAGCCTGCGTAATCCAGCGTCGGGTGGATAGTCGCTATCACGCTCGCGAGCTTCAGCCCGTCAATTTTGCCGCGCTCCAGCTGTTTGTTCAGCAGTTTACTGGCTTCGCTGATGCCGAGCGCCAGCGATTTTTCATTTATATCTTTCATGATGACCGGCACGCCTTTCCAGGCAGACTGGTAAGCGATGCCGCCGCCCATGATGCCAGCCCCGAGAACGGCCGCTTGTTTTGGCGTCTCTGTTTCTCTGGTCTGCTTTTTCGCCAGCCCTTTGACGTACTGATCGTTTAAGAAGATGCCGACCAGCGCGCGCGCTTCGCTGGAGCGCGCCAGCGGAACAAAGCTGTTATTTTCCAGCGCCAGGGCGTCGTCGCGCCCCATACCGGCAGCGGCTTCAATGGTTTTCACCGCTGTCATCGGTGCCGGGTAATGTTTACCGGCGGTCTGCATGACCATGCCTTTGGCGATAGTAAAGCTCATGGCGGCTTCGATTTTGCTTAAGCGCAGCGGTTCGAGTTTCGGCTGGCGTCTGGCCTGCCAGTCGAGATCGCCGTCGATGGCCTGACGCAGCATGCGCAGCGCGCCTTCAACCAGTTTTTCCGGTTTCACGACGGCGTCCACCAGGCCCACTTTCAGCGCGGCGTCGGCGGTGATGTCTTTACCGGCGGCGATAATTTCCAGCGCGCTGTCGGCACCCAGCAGGCGGGGCAGACGTACAGAGCCGCCAAAGCCCGGCATGATGCCAAGTTTCGTCTCCGGCAGCCCGATACGGGCATCCGGCGTGGCGAGACGGAAATCGGTCGCCAGCACGCATTCGCAGCCGCCGCCCAGGGCGTAGCCGTTGATGGCGGAGAGCGTCGGCACCGGCAAATCTTCAAGACGGTTAAACACGCTGTTGGCGAAGTGCAGCCACTGGCTCAGTTGCTCAGCGGGCACCTGGAACAGCGAGAGGAATTCGGTAATGTCGGCCCCGACGATAAACGCGGCTTTTTTCGAGCGCAGCAGCAGGGCTTTCAGACGAGGTTCTTTTTCCAGCACTTCCAGCGCGTGGCCAAGGCTTGCCACGGTCGCGGTATCGAGCTTATTCACCGAGCCGGGGGCATCGAACACCAGTTCGGCAATGCCGTCTTCCAGCCAGTTAAGGTACAGGGTGTCGCCTTTGTAGAGCATGTCGGTCTCCTGAATCCAGCAAGGGGATCTGGTCGTACCAGATGAAGCGGAGTGTGGAGTTGATGTTAATGAAATGCAAATTACTGTTTAAATATTTGCAAACACGATCACGGATGGTGGAAAACGCTCGGGTGACAGACCGGTGTGCTAAGATGCCTGGGTTGAGAGCTCAAACTTTAAAGGTAAAGTATGGATTCGCTGACCACCCTCTATAAAAATCATCTCGATACGCTCCAGGAGCGTACCCGCAACGTTCTCGCCCGTTTTAATCTGGACGCGCTGCTTATCCACTCCGGGGAGTTGTTTAATGTCTTTCTGGACGATCACGCTTATCCGTTTAAGGTGAACCCGCAGTTTAAGGCGTGGGTGCCGGTGACTCAGGTGCCGAACTGCTGGCTGCTGGTGGACGGCGTTAATAAGCCGAAGCTGTGGTTTTATCTGCCGGTGGATTACTGGCATAACGTGGAGCCGCTGCCGAACGCGTTCTGGACAGAAGAGATTGATATTATCGCGCTGCCGAAAGCCGATGAGATTGGCGGTCAGCTGCCAGCCGCACGCGGTAATATCGCCTATATCGGTCCGGTGCCGGAGCGTGCGCTGAAGCTCGATATCCCGGCGGATAAAGTGAACCCGAAAGGTGTTATCGACTACCTGCATTTCTGGCGTGCGTATAAGACGGACTATGAACTGGCCTGCATGCGTGAAGCGCAGAAAACGGCAGTTAACGGTCATCGCGCCGCGCATGAAGCGTTTCTTTCGGGGATGAGCGAGTTTGATATCAATCTGGCGTACCTGACCGCGACCGGCCATCGTGATACCGACGTGCCTTACAGTAATATCGTGGCGCTGAATGAACACGCCGCCGTGCTGCATTACACCCGTCTCGATCACCGCGCGCCGTCTGAAATGCGCAGCTTCCTGCTGGATGCGGGCGCGGAATATAACGGCTACGCGGCAGATTTAACCCGCACCTGGGCTGCTGACAGCGACAACGATTTCGCTGCCCTCATTAAAGACGTTAATGAAGAGCAACTGGCGCTGATTGGCACCATGAAAGCGGGCGTCAGCTACATTGATTACCATATCCAGTTCCATCAGCGCATCGCGAAGCTGCTGCGCCGCCACCAGATTGTTACCGACATCAGCGAAGAGGCGATGGTGGAGGCAGACATTACGGGGCCGTTTATGCCACACGGCATCGGGCATCCGCTGGGCTTACAGGTGCATGACGTCGCGGGCTTTATGCAGGACGATACCGGCACGCATCTGGCGGCGCCGGGGAAATATCCGTATCTGCGATGCACGCGCGTGTTGCAGCCGCGTATGGTGCTGACGATTGAGCCGGGGATTTACTTTATCGAATCGCTGCTGGCGCCGTGGCGCGAAGGCGAGTTCAGCAAACACTTCAACTGGCAGAAAATTGAAGCGCTGAAACCGTTTGGCGGCATTCGCATCGAAGACAACGTGATTATCCACGAGCATGGCGTGGAAAACATGACCCGGGACCTGAAGCTGGCCTGATGGAGAGCTGGCTGGTTCCGGCCGCGCCGGTGATCTTTACAGAAGAGATCAAAAAGAGCCGCTTTATCACGCTGCTCGGGCATACCGAGGGCGTGGAGGCGGCAAAGGCGTTTGTCGCGCAGGCGCGCGTCGACTATCCGGACGCCCGGCATTATTGTCAGGCCTGGGTTGCGGGCGCGCCCGATGATTCTCAGCAACTGGGGTTCTCGGACGACGGCGAACCGGCGGGTACCGCCGGGAAACCGATGCTGGCGCAGCTGATGGGTGGCGGCGTCGGGGAAGTGACCGCCGTGGTGGTGCGCTATTTCGGCGGCGTTAAACTTGGTACCGGCGGGCTGGTAAAAGCCTATGGCGGCGGCGTACAACAGGCGCTGGCGCAGCTTACGACCACGCTCAAAGTGCCGATGAGGGAATATACTTTGCTGTGTGATTACGCGCAGCTCGCGGGCGTGGAAACGCTGCTCGCTCAGTTTAATGGCCGGGTCGTGCAGAGTGATTTCCAGGCGAACGTGGCGCTCAGGGTGGCGCTGGCGCCGTCGCAGGTGACGGCTTTTTCAGCAAAGCTCGCCGACTTTAGCCGTGGCGCATTGCATTTGTTGTCGGTTGAATAATAATCCTCCCCTTCATTTTTGATTCCAAAGGAAACGGCAGATGCATTTTCGCGCCATTACCCGAATCGTTGGTCTGTTGGTTATCCTGTTTTCCGGGACGATGATTATTCCCGGCCTGGTGGCCCTGTTATACCGCGACGGTGCGGGACGCGCTTTTACGCAAACTTTTTTTGTCGCTCTGGCGATTGGCGCGGCGCTCTGGTGGCCGAATCGTCATCAGAAGCGCGAGCTGAAATCGCGCGAAGGCTTTCTTATCGTGGTGCTGTTCTGGACGGTGCTGGGCAGCGTCGGGGCATTACCGTTTATTTTCTCCGAACGGCCTAATCTCACCATTACCGACGCCTTTTTTGAATCCTTCTCCGGGCTGACGACGACCGGTGCTACGACGCTGGTGGGCCTTGATTCGCTGCCGCATGCCATTCTGTTCTATCGTCAGATGCTACAGTGGTTCGGCGGGATGGGGATCATCGTGCTGGCAGTGGCGATTCTGCCGATTCTGGGTGTGGGCGGGATGCAGCTCTATCGCGCTGAAATGCCCGGCCCGCTGAAAGACAATAAGATGCGCCCGCGTATCGCCGAAACGGCCAAGACGCTGTGGCTGATTTATGTGTTGCTGACGGTCGCGTGCGCGCTGGCGCTGTGGTTTGCCGGTATGCCCGCGTTTGACGCCATCGGCCATAGCTTCGCCACCATCGCCATCGGCGGGTTTTCCACCCATGACGCGAGCGTGGGGTATTTCAACAGCCCCACCATCAACACCATTATTGCTATCTTTCTGCTTATCTCCGGCTGTAACTACGGGCTGCACTTTTCTCTGCTTAGCGGGCGTAGCCTTAAGGTCTATTCACGCGACCCGGAGTTTCGCATGTTTATCGGCGTACAACTGACGCTGGTATTTATCTGTACGCTGGTCCTCTGGTTTCATGATACGTACGACTCGGCGGTGACGACGCTCAACCAGGCATTTTTCCAGGTGGTATCGATGGCGACGACGGCGGGCTTTACCACCGACAGCATCGCGAAGTGGCCGCTGTTCCTGCCTGTGCTGCTGCTTTGTTCGGCATTCATTGGCGGGTGTGCCGGCTCTACCGGCGGCGGGCTAAAGGTCATTCGCATTCTGTTGCTCTTTAAGCAGGGCAACCGCGAGCTGAAAAGGCTGGTACACCCGAACGCTGTCTACAGCATTAAGCTTGGCAACCGCGCGCTGCCGGAGCGTATCCTCGAAGCGGTGTGGGGATTCTTCTCGGCCTATGCGCTGGTGTTTCTGGTCAGTATGCTGGCGATTATCGCCACCGGTGTGGATGACTTCTCCGCTTTCGCCTCTGTCGTGGCGACGCTTAATAACCTTGGCCCAGGGCTTGGCGTGGTGGCAGATAACTTCGCCAGTATGAATCCGGTCGCTAAATGGATACTTATCGCCAATATGCTTTTCGGGCGCCTGGAAGTGTTCACGCTTCTGGTGCTGTTTACCCCGACCTTCTGGCGCGAATAACAGGGAGATACTTGTGAAAACCTTAATTCTGTTTTCCACCCGCGACGGACAAACGCGCGAAATCGCTTTTTATATCGCATCACAATTACAGGAGCTGGGCGAGGCGACGGATGTCGTGAACCTGCACCGCGCCGAAGAGATAGACTGGGCGCAATATAAGAAGGTGGTGATTGGCGCGTCGATCCGCTACGGGCATTTTCATCCGACGCTGGACGCGTTTGTGAAAAAGCATCAGCAGGCGCTTAACGCGGTGCCGGGCGCATTCTTCTCGGTCAACCTCGTTGCGCGTAAACCGGAAAAGCGTACCCCCCAGACCAACAACTACACCCGCAAGTTTCTGCTGAGCTCGCCGTGGCACCCCGACCAGTGCGCCGTGTTCGCGGGCGCGCTGCGCTACCCTCGTTACCGCTGGTTTGACCGCTTTATGATTCGCCTGATTATGAAAATGACCGGCGGCGAAACGGATACGTCAAAAGAAGTGGTTTACACGGACTGGCCGCAGGTGGCCCTTTTTGCGCAAGAAATCGCCCGCCTGACCCGCGAGTAGTATCATTTTCAGGCGTGTTGCCTGGAAATTAAGCGAACGAAGAGTTTTTTGAATTTAGGGGTTGTCAGGGGAAAAGAACTCCCTATAATGCGCCTCCACTGACACGGCACAACGGCAAACGAGCCGGCCTGTCAGACAGACGAAAGCGAAAATAAACGCTTGACTCTGAAAGAGGAAAGCGTAATATACGCCACCTCGCGACAGCAGGCTGAAGGCCGCGTCGCACCGCTCTTTAACAATTTATCAGACAATCTGTGTGGGCACTCGGGGCACTGATATCTTAACGTCTTCGGACGATAAATGAATATCAAGTCTCAAGTGAACAACAGTTAATTCATTACGGACTAACAGTTTAATTCTTTGAGCATCAAACTTTAATTGAAGAGTTTGATCATGGCTCAGATTGAACGCTGGCGGCAGGCCTAACACATGCAAGTCGAACGGTAACAGGAAGCAGCTTGCTGCTTTGCTGACGAGTGGCGGACGGGTGAGTAATGTCTGGGAAACTGCCTGATGGAGGGGGATAACTACTGGAAACGGTAGCTAATACCGCATAACGTCGCAAGACCAAAGTGGGGGACCTTCGGGCCTCATGCCATCAGATGTGCCCAGATGGGATTAGCTAGTAGGTGGGGTAACGGCTCACCTAGGCGACGATCCCTAGCTGGTCTGAGAGGATGACCAGCCACACTGGAACTGAGACACGGTCCAGACTCCTACGGGAGGCAGCAGTGGGGAATATTGCACAATGGGCGCAAGCCTGATGCAGCCATGCCGCGTGTATGAAGAAGGCCTTCGGGTTGTAAAGTACTTTCAGCGAGGAGGAAGGGGTTAAGGTTAATAACCTTAATCATTGACGTTACTCGCAGAAGAAGCACCGGCTAACTCCGTGCCAGCAGCCGCGGTAATACGGAGGGTGCAAGCGTTAATCGGAATTACTGGGCGTAAAGCGCACGCAGGCGGTCTGTCAAGTCGGATGTGAAATCCCCGGGCTCAACCTGGGAACTGCATCCGAAACTGGCAGGCTTGAGTCTCGTAGAGGGGGGTAGAATTCCAGGTGTAGCGGTGAAATGCGTAGAGATCTGGAGGAATACCGGTGGCGAAGGCGGCCCCCTGGACGAAGACTGACGCTCAGGTGCGAAAGCGTGGGGAGCAAACAGGATTAGATACCCTGGTAGTCCACGCCGTAAACGATGTCGACTTGGAGGTTGTGCCCTTGAGGCGTGGCTTCCGGAGCTAACGCGTTAAGTCGACCGCCTGGGGAGTACGGCCGCAAGGTTAAAACTCAAATGAATTGACGGGGGCCCGCACAAGCGGTGGAGCATGTGGTTTAATTCGATGCAACGCGAAGAACCTTACCTGGTCTTGACATCCAGAGAATCCTGCAGAGATGCGGGAGTGCCTTCGGGAACTCTGAGACAGGTGCTGCATGGCTGTCGTCAGCTCGTGTTGTGAAATGTTGGGTTAAGTCCCGCAACGAGCGCAACCCTTATCCTTTGTTGCCAGCACGTCATGGTGGGAACTCAAAGGAGACTGCCGGTGATAAACCGGAGGAAGGTGGGGATGACGTCAAGTCATCATGGCCCTTACGACCAGGGCTACACACGTGCTACAATGGCGCATACAAAGAGAAGCGACCTCGCGAGAGCAAGCGGACCTCATAAAGTGCGTCGTAGTCCGGATTGGAGTCTGCAACTCGACTCCATGAAGTCGGAATCGCTAGTAATCGTGGATCAGAATGCCACGGTGAATACGTTCCCGGGCCTTGTACACACCGCCCGTCACACCATGGGAGTGGGTTGCAAAAGAAGTAGGTAGCTTAACCTTCGGGAGGGCGCTTACCACTTTGTGATTCATGACTGGGGTGAAGTCGTAACAAGGTAACCGTAGGGGAACCTGCGGTTGGATCACCTCCTTACCTGCAAGATACAACCTCGCGTGCTCACACAGATTGTCTGATAGAAAGTAAAGAAGCAAAACCTCTACAGGCTTGTAGCTCAGGTGGTTAGAGCGCACCCCTGATAAGGGTGAGGTCGGTGGTTCAAGTCCACTCAGGCCTACCAACTCCTCAGGAGTTGAAGAGGTTTAACTACGATGGGGCTATAGCTCAGCTGGGAGAGCGCCTGCTTTGCACGCAGGAGGTCTGCGGTTCGATCCCGCATAGCTCCACCATCACTTCAGAGTGTACTCACTGAGTATACTGCGAAGTATTTGCTCTTTAACAATCCGGAACAAGCTGAAAATTGAAACAGACATGCTGCTGCATTCTTCCGTAAACAGGGAATGCGCGGTGTGTCAGAGTCTCTCAAACTCGCAGCACGAAGACTTCTTCGGGTTGTGAGGTTAAGCGAACAAGCGTACACGGTGGATGCCCTGGCAGTCAGAGGCGATGAAGGACGTGCTAATCTGCGAAAAGCGCCGGTAAGGTGATATGAACCGTTATAACCGGCGATGTCCGAATGGGGAAACCCAGTGTGATTCGTCACACTATCTCAGCATGAATACATAGTGCTGTGAGGCGAACCGGGGGAACTGAAACATCTAAGTACCCCGAGGAAAAGAAATCAACCGAGATTCCCCCAGTAGCGGCGAGCGAACGGGGAACAGCCCAGAGCCTGAATCAGCTTGTGTGTCAGTGGAACGGTCTGGAAAGGCCGGCGATACAGGGTGACAGCCCCGTACACGAAGGCACACAGGTTGTGAGCTCGATGAGTAGGGCGGGACACGTGATATCCTGTCTGAAGATGGGGGGACCATCCTCCAAGGCTAAATACTCCTGACTGACCGATAGTGAACCAGTACCGTGAGGGAAAGGCGAAAAGAACCCCGGCGAGGGGAGTGAAACAGAACCTGAAACCGTGTACGTACAAGCAGTGGGAGCCTTCGTAAGAGGGTGACTGCGTACCTTTTGTATAATGGGTCAGCGACTTATATTCTGTAGCAAGGTTAACCGCATAGGGGAGCCGAAGGGAAACCGAGTCTTAATTGGGCGTTAAGTTGCAGGGTATAGACCCGAAACCCGGTGATCTAGCCATGGGCAGGTTGAAGGTTGGGTAACACTAACTGGAGGACCGAACCGACTAATGTTGAAAAATTAGCGGATGACCTGTGGCTGGGGGTGAAAGGCCAATCAAACCGGGAGATAGCTGGTTCTCCCCGAAAGCTATTTAGGTAGCGCCTCGTGAACTCATCTTCGGGGGTAGAGCACTGTTTCGGCTAGGGGGCCATCCCGGCTTACCAACCCGATGCAAACTGCGAATACCGAAGAATGTTATCACGGGAGACACACGGCGGGTGCTAACGTCCGTCGTGAAGAGGGAAACAACCCAGACCGCCAGCTAAGGTCCCAAAGTCATGGTTAAGTGGGAAACGATGTGGGAAGGCCCAGACAGCCAGGATGTTGGCTTAGAAGCAGCCATCATTTAAAGAAAGCGTAATAGCTCACTGGTCGAGTCGGCCTGCGCGGAAGATGTAACGGGGCTAAACCATGCACCGAAGCTGCGGCAGCGACACTTATGTGTTGTTGGGTAGGGGAGCGTTCTGTAAGCCTGCGAAGGTGTGCTGTGAGGCATGCTGGAGGTATCAGAAGTGCGAATGCTGACATAAGTAACGATAAAGCGGGTGAAAAGCCCGCTCGCCGGAAGACCAAGGGTTCCTGTCCAACGTTAATCGGGGCAGGGTGAGTCGACCCCTAAGGCGAGGCCGAAAGGCGTAGTCGATGGGAAACAGGTTAATATTCCTGTACTTGGTGTTACTGCGAAGGGGGGACGGAGAAGGCTATGTTGGCCGGGCGACGGTTGTCCCGGTTTAAGCGTGTAGGTGTGATGACCAGGCAAATCCGGTTATCTTTAACACTGAGGCGTGATGACGAGGCACTACGGTGCTGAAGCAATAAATGCCCTGCTTCCAGGAAAAGCCTCTAAGCATCAGGTAACACGAAATCGTACCCCAAACCGACACAGGTGGTCAGGTAGAGAATACCAAGGCGCTTGAGAGAACTCGGGTGAAGGAACTAGGCAAAATGGTGCCGTAACTTCGGGAGAAGGCACGCTGACATGTAGGTGAAGCCCCTGCGGGTGGAGCTGAAGTCAGTCGAAGATACCAGCTGGCTGCAACTGTTTATTAAAAACACAGCACTGTGCAAACACGAAAGTGGACGTATACGGTGTGACGCCTGCCCGGTGCCGGAAGGTTAATTGATGGGGTTATCGCAAGAGAAGCTCCTGATCGAAGCCCCGGTAAACGGCGGCCGTAACTATAACGGTCCTAAGGTAGCGAAATTCCTTGTCGGGTAAGTTCCGACCTGCACGAATGGCGTAATGATGGCCAGGCTGTCTCCACCCGAGACTCAGTGAAATTGAACTCGCTGTGAAGATGCAGTGTACCCGCGGCAAGACGGAAAGACCCCGTGAACCTTTACTACAGCTTGACACTGAACATTGAGCCTTGATGTGTAGGATAGGTGGGAGGCTTTGAAGCGTGGACGCCAGTCTGCGTGGAGCCAACCTTGAAATACCACCCTTTAATGTTTGATGTTCTAACCTGGCGCCATAATCTGGCGTGGGGACAGTGTCTGGTGGGTAGTTTGACTGGGGCGGTCTCCTCCCAAAGTGTAACGGAGGAGCACGAAGGTCAGCTAATCCTGGTCGGACATCAGGAGGTTAGTGCAATGGCATAAGCTGGCTTGACTGCGAGAGTGACGGCTCGAGCAGGTGCGAAAGCAGGTCATAGTGATCCGGTGGTTCTGTATGGAAGGGCCATCGCTCAACGGATAAAAGGTACTCCGGGGATAACAGGCTGATACCGCCCAAGAGTTCATATCGACGGCGGTGTTTGGCACCTCGATGTCGGCTCATCACATCCTGGGGCTGAAGTAGGTCCCAAGGGTATGGCTGTTCGCCATTTAAAGTGGTACGCGAGCTGGGTTTAGAACGTCGTGAGACAGTTCGGTCCCTATCTGCCGTGGGCGCTGGAGAATTGAGGGGGGCTGCTCCCAGTACGAGAGGACCGGAGTGGACGCATCACTGGTGTTCGGGTTGTCATGCCAATGGCACTGCCCGGTAGCTAAATGCGGAAGAGATAAGTGCTGAAAGCATCTAAGCACGAAACTTGCCCCGAGATGAGTTCTCCCTGAGACTTTAAGTCTCCTGAAGGAACGTTGAAGACGACGACGTTGATAGGCCGGGTGTGTAAGCGCAGCGATGCGTTGAGCTAACCGGTACTAATGAACCGTGAGGCTTAACCTTACAACGCCAAAGAAGTCTGGCGTGTTGAGAGAGATATTCAGCTTGTGACGGATAAACGTTCATGGCGGTACGCGGTGGACGGACAGAATTTGCCTGGCGGCTGTAGCGCGGTGGTCCCACCTGACCCCATGCCGAACTCAGAAGTGAAACGCCGTAGCGCCGATGGTAGTGTGGGGCCTCCCCATGCGAGAGTAGGGAACTGCCAGGCATCAAATAAAGAACCCCTCAGCCGTGCTGAGGGGTTTTTGCTTTTTGTAGCCCGGATTTTATTATCCGGCGCTTTTGCTTTCATACGCATCACCGCTCTTATCAATGACCTACCACTTCTCTTCTCTTTTGTCTGTCTGCTTATGCGGCAGACAAGCTATCACCTGACTAATCGGTTAAACTGTCCCTGTTTTGATATCAGGATTACTGGCATGAATAACTCCCTTAAACCCTACAATACCTTCGGGATTGATAAACGCGCGCAGAATATCGTCACGGCGCACTCTGACAAAGAGCTGGCTGAAGCATGGCAGCAGGCTCAAGCCGCTTCTTTGCCTGTATTGATTCTGGGCGAAGGGAGTAACGTACTGTTTCTGGATAATTTCAATGGTACCGTTATTCTGAATCGTATTATGGGCATCCAGGTTGAAGAACAACACGATGCCTGGTTAGTGCATGCGGGCGCGGGTGAGAACTGGCACCATCTCGTAGAATTTACCCTTGATCATAATATGGCCGGGCTGGAGAATCTGGCGCTGATTCCCGGCTGTGCAGGATCATCGCCCATTCAGAATATCGGTGCGTATGGCGTAGAGTTCAAACAATTTTGTCTGTATGTCGATTGTATCGATCTGGTCTCTGGTGAACATGTCCGGCTCGGAAACGCCGATTGCCGGTTTGGTTATCGCGACAGCGTATTTAAACATGATTACCAGCATCAATATGCGATTACAGGTATTGGTCTTCGCCTTCCGAAGCAGTGGACGCCCGTCCTTACTTATGGTGATTTGACTCGTCTGTCATCTGAAACCGTTACGCCCCGTCAGGTGTTTGAGACGGTGTGCAATATGCGGCGCACGAAGCTTCCTGATCCAAAAGAATATGGTAATGCCGGCAGTTTCTTTAAAAACCCGGTCATATCGGCAGAAGAAGCCAGCGCGCTCTTTGTTCATTATCCCGATGCGCCGCGCTACCCGCAAAATGACGGTCAGGTAAAACTGGCGGCAGGCTGGCTTATCGATCGCTGCGAAATGAAAGGCCATCGTATCGGCGGCGCAGCCGTTCATCGTCAACAGGCTTTGGTGCTGATTAATGAACAGAGCGCGACCAGTCAGGACGTGGTGAAACTTGCGCATGAAGTCCGCCAGCGCGTTGGTGAAAAATTTAATGTCTGGCTTGAGCCGGAAGTTCGTTTTATTGGCGCTATGGGTGAAGTGGATGCCGTGGAGACAATCGCTTGAAAGACAATACTATTCCTTTAACGTTGATTTCCCTTCTTGCCGATGGCGACTTCCACTCCGGCGAACAGCTGGGTGAAAAGCTCGGTATGAGTCGGGCGGCTATTAATAAGCATATTCAGACGCTGCGCGACTGGGGCATTGACGTATTTACGGTGCCGGGTAAGGGTTACAGCTTACCTGGACCAATACAGTTGCTTGATGAGTCTTTTATTCATTCCCACATTAAATCCGGCTCGGTAACGGTATTGCCAGTTATCGACTCGACAAACCAGTATTTACTGGATCGACTATCAGAGCTTGAGTCTGGCGATGCGTGTATTGCGGAGTATCAGCAGGCAGGTCGCGGGCGTCGCGGGCGTAAATGGTTCTCGCCATTTGGCGCGAACCTTTATTTGTCAATGTACTGGCGGCTTGAACAAGGGCCTGCAGCGGCGATTGGCCTGAGTCTGGTTATCGGTATTGTAATGGCGGAAGTGCTCCATGAGCTGGGTGCCGAGCAGGTTCGGGTAAAATGGCCGAACGATCTCTATTTGAACGACCGTAAGCTGGCGGGCATTCTCGTCGAGCTGACGGGCAAAACAGGCGACGCGGCGCAAATCGTGATTGGCGCCGGTATTAACCTGGCGATGCGGCAGGTTGAGAGCGAGATCGTCAATCAGGGCTGGATCAATCTGCAGGAAGCGGGCATTAAGGTCGACCGAAATGAACTTGCAGTAAGGTTGATCGAAAAGTTACGTTCTTCACTGCGTGAATTTGAGCAGGAAGGTCTGGCTCCGTTCCTCGCCCGTTGGGAAAAACTGGATAATTTTATTCACCGTCAGGTTAAGCTTATTATCGGTGAGCGTGAAATATACGGTATTTCTCGCGGTATCGATAATCAAGGCGCTTTATTGCTGGAGCAAAATGGCATAATTAAGCCCTGGGTTGGCGGTGAAATCTCATTACGTGGCGCAGAATAAAAAAGGGAGCTTAGCTCCCTTTTTTAATATCTCAATCATTTTCGCAACCGTACACACTCGACAGCATGATTAGCACTCTTCGTCATAATCAGGCTGGCGCGTTCACGCGTTGGCAATATATTCTCTTTTAGATTCAACCAGTTAATTTCTTCCCACAGTTGCGTAGCTATGTTGACCGCTTCGTCTTCGGAAAGCTGCGCATAATGATGGAAATAAGAGTCCGGATCGGTAAACGCGCCTTCACGGAATTTCAGGAAGCGATTAATATACCAGCGCTGAAGTAAGTCTTCAGGCGCATCCACATAAATCGAGAAATCCACAAAGTCAGAAACGAATACATGATGTGGGTCATGCGGATAATCCATACCGCTTTGCAGGACATTTAACCCTTCGAGAATAAGGATATCGGGTTGGTGGACGACCTTATCTCCATCGGGTATCACATCATAAATTAAATGCGAGTAGACCGGCGCGGTGACGTCCGGTACACCTGATTTAATATCAGAAACAAACTTAACCAGCCGATGCATATCATATGACTGCGGAAAGCCTTTTTTCTTCATCAGATTACGTTCTTTCAGCACCGCATTGGGATGAAGAAATCCATCAGTGGTTATCAGTTCAACGCGACGGTGCTCAGGCCATCGGCTTAACAGTGCCTGTAATACACGCGCCGTGGTGCTTTTACCCACCGCCACGCTGCCGGCAATACTGATGATATAAGGGATACGCTGGCCATTCGTTCCCAGGAACTGCTCAAGTACTGCCTGGCGACGTAAGTTAGAACTGATATAAAAATTGAGCAAGCGCGACAGCGGCAGATAAATTTCGGCCACTTCTTCCAGAGAAAGGTCTTCGTTAATACCCTTTAAACGCGCTATTTCGCCTTCGGTAAGCGTCATTGGCACAGAGTCGCGCAGGGCTGCCCACTGGCTCCGGTTAAACTGGAGATAAGGGGACGTTAATGTTTGATCTTTATTACTCATAAGCATGCTTCTGCCTGTCATTCAGGACAAAATGAAAACCCTTTGCTCAGCGCTGTGATGCTTTCATCTTAGACCGCTTAATGGCACGCCGGGTAAGCGAGAATTTCACAATGGGCAGGAGGGTAACATCAGATTAAAAGGAATAATAAGAAAAAATCTTCCGTACTTTCCTTTCTCCGGAAAGCGTCACGGTTCTTTCTCATGATTGTATAAACCTTATCCGCATCTTAACGTTCTCTCTCAAAATCGCGGGTAGAGGAAAGAGGTGAAGCGTATCGCGGGTGAATTTTAACCGCATCCCCCGCATCCTTTTTCTTCAATGGCGATAAATCGCAACGCCAAACTGTGGAATATTTCAGCATGAGTGGCTGAAAAGGCATCAGAAATGCGCAGTGGTGCGCAAAATGTGAGCGATAAAGCGGAATAAGCAATTTTTTTGTTGCATGCGCGCCCCGCTATTCCTAGAATGCGCGCTACTTGATGCCGGCTTAGCTCAGTAGGTAGAGCAACTGACTTGTAATCAGTAGGTCACCAGTTCGATTCCGGTAGCCGGCACCATCAAGTTCAGGTGGGGTTCCCGAGCGGCCAAAGGGAGCAGACTGTAAATCTGCCGTCACAGACTTCGAAGGTTCGAATCCTTCCCCCACCACCACTTTCGGCTTCGCAATTGCGTTGCCAGAGTTGGTCGGTAAGCCTGCCAGCTCAAGCAAAAAAGGTTTTCTTTTTTGTACAGAAAGAACTGGGTAGCCGAGTTTCAGGATGCGGGCATCGTATAATGGCTATTACCTCAGCCTTCCAAGCTGATGATGCGGGTTCGATTCCCGCTGCCCGCTCCAGGATGTGCTGATATAGCTCAGTTGGTAGAGCGCACCCTTGGTAAGGGTGAGGTCGGCAGTTCGAATCTGCCTATCAGCACCACTTCTCAATCTCCTCCCTGTTTCTCTTCTGTAGATCTATTCAACAAATTCAGGCTGTTGCCTGGTTGATGTGGTGATACCACCGATTTATCCGTGTCTTAGAGGGACAATCGATGTCTAAAGAAAAGTTTGAACGTACAAAACCGCACGTTAACGTCGGTACTATCGGCCACGTTGACCATGGTAAAACAACGCTGACCGCTGCCATCACTACCGTTCTGGCTAAAACCTACGGTGGTTCTGCTCGTGCATTCGATCAGATCGATAACGCGCCGGAAGAAAAAGCTCGTGGTATCACCATCAACACCTCTCACGTTGAATATGACACCCCGACTCGCCACTACGCGCACGTTGACTGCCCGGGCCACGCCGACTACGTGAAAAACATGATCACCGGTGCTGCTCAGATGGACGGCGCTATCCTGGTTGTTGCTGCGACTGACGGCCCGATGCCGCAGACCCGTGAGCACATCCTGCTGGGTCGTCAGGTAGGCGTTCCGTACATCATCGTGTTCCTGAACAAATGCGACATGGTTGATGACGAAGAGCTGCTGGAACTGGTTGAGATGGAAGTGCGTGAGCTGCTGTCTCAGTACGACTTCCCGGGCGATGACACCCCGATCGTTCGCGGTTCCGCGCTGAAAGCGCTGGAAGGCGAAGCTGAGTGGGAAGAGAAAATCATCGAGCTGGCAGGTCATCTGGATTCTTACATCCCGGAACCGGAGCGCGCGATTGACAAGCCGTTCCTGCTGCCGATCGAAGACGTATTCTCCATCTCCGGTCGTGGTACCGTTGTTACCGGTCGTGTAGAGCGCGGTATCATCAAAGTTGGCGAAGAAGTGGAAATCGTTGGTATCAAAGACACCGCGAAATCTACCTGTACCGGCGTTGAAATGTTCCGCAAACTGCTGGACGAAGGCCGCGCGGGCGAGAACGTAGGTGTTCTGCTGCGTGGTATCAAACGTGAAGAAATCGAACGTGGTCAGGTACTGGCTAAGCCGGGCTCCATCAAGCCGCACACCAAGTTCGAATCTGAAGTGTACATTCTGTCCAAAGACGAAGGCGGCCGTCACACTCCGTTCTTCAAAGGCTACCGTCCGCAGTTCTACTTCCGTACCACTGACGTGACCGGTACCATCGAACTGCCGGAAGGCGTTGAGATGGTAATGCCGGGCGACAACATCAAAATGGTTGTCACCCTGATCCACCCGATCGCAATGGACGACGGTCTGCGTTTCGCAATCCGCGAAGGCGGCCGTACCGTAGGCGCTGGCGTGGTTGCTAAAGTTCTCGGCTAATCGCTGATAACATTTGACGCAATGCGCAATAAAAGGGCATCATTTGATGCCCTTTTTGCACGCTCTCGAACCAGAACCTGGCTCATCAGTGATTTATTCCACATAATCATTGCTGAGACAGGCTCTGCAGATAGCGTAACTCCGAAGCGCAATGTAAAAAGAGCAATTCGGTCTGGCTTGCCTCGCACGTGCGGGGCAAAAATGTTTGTCTGATTTACTATGACAGGTTGGTTTATGAGTGCGAATACCGAAGCTCAAGGAAGCGGGCGCGGCCTGGAAGTGATGAAGTGGCTGGTTGTCGCTGCGCTGCTGATTGTAGCTATCGTAGGCAACTTTCTTTACCGTGAGATTACCCTGCCGCTGCGTGCTCTTGCGGTAGTTATTCTGATTGCTGCAGCGGGTGGTGTCGCGCTGTTAACGACAAAAGGTAAAGCTACCGTCGCCTTTGCCCGTGAAGCGAGAACCGAAGTCCGTAAGGTTATTTGGCCGACTCGCCAGGAAACGTTGCACACCACATTAATCGTGGCTGCAGTGACTGCTGTAATGTCACTGATCCTGTGGGGGCTGGATGGTATTCTGGTCCGCCTGGTATCCTTTATCACTGGCCTGAGGTTCTGAGATGTCTGAAGCACCTAAAAAGCGCTGGTACGTCGTTCAGGCGTTTTCCGGTTTTGAAGGCCGCGTAGCGACGTCGCTGCGTGAGCATATCAAATTACACAACATGGAAGAGTTGTTTGGCGAAGTCATGGTTCCTACCGAAGAGGTTGTGGAGATCCGTGGCGGCCAGCGTCGCAAGAGCGAGCGCAAATTCTTCCCCGGTTATGTGTTAGTTCAGATGGTCATGAACGATGCAAGCTGGCACCTGGTACGTAGCGTGCCGCGTGTGATGGGCTTTATCGGCGGTACTTCTGACCGTCCGGCACCGATCAGCGACAAAGAAGTCGATGCGATTATGAACCGCCTGCAGCAGGTGGGTGACAAACCGCGTCCGAAAACGCTGTTTGAACCGGGTGAAATGGTTCGCGTTAACGATGGTCCGTTTGCTGACTTCAACGGCGTGGTTGAAGAAGTTGACTACGAGAAGAGCCGCCTGAAAGTATCTGTATCTATTTTTGGTCGTGCTACGCCGGTTGAGCTTGATTTCAGTCAGGTCGAAAAGGCGTAAGTCGAGCTCGAAAAAGCACCGGTTAACCGTTGCACAAGGCGCGAGATTGGAATACAATTTCGCGCCTTTTGTTTTTATGGGCCCAGCCCATAAAACGTTTTAATCACGGGGAGCCTCTCTGAGGCGCTAGACCCAACTGAGGAAATTTTCATGGCCAAGAAAGTACAAGCCTACGTTAAGCTGCAGGTTGCAGCTGGTATGGCTAACCCGAGCCCGCCGGTCGGTCCGGCTCTGGGTCAGCAGGGTGTTAACATCATGGAATTCTGTAAAGCGTTCAACGCCAAAACGGATTCCATGGAAAAAGGTCTTCCGATTCCGGTTGTTATCACCGTTTACGCTGACCGCTCTTTCACCTTCGTTACCAAAACCCCGCCGGCAGCTGTACTGCTGAAAAAAGCGGCTGGTATCAAGTCTGGTTCCGGTAAGCCGAACAAAGACAAAGTGGGTACCATTACCCGCGCTCAGCTGCAAGAAATCGCACAGACCAAAGCTGCTGACATGACTGGCGCCGACATTGAAGCGATGACTCGCTCCATCGAAGGTACCGCACGTTCCATGGGCCTGGTAGTGGAGGACTAAGAAATGGCTAAACTGACCAAGCGCATGCGTGTGATCCGTGACAAGGTTGATGCTACCAAACAGTACGACATCAACGAAGCCATCACTCTGCTGAAAGAACTGGCTACCGCTAAGTTCGTAGAAAGCGTTGACGTTGCTGTGAATCTCGGCATCGACGCTCGTAAATCTGACCAGAACGTACGTGGTGCAACTGTACTGCCGCACGGTACTGGCCGTTCTGTTCGCGTAGCCGTATTTACCCAGGGCCCGAACGCTGAAGCAGCTAAAGCAGCTGGCGCAGAGCTGGTAGGTATGGAAGATCTGGCTGAGCAGATCAAAAAAGGCGAAATGAACTTTGACGTTGTTATTGCTTCTCCGGATGCAATGCGCGTTGTTGGCCAGCTGGGCCAGGTTCTGGGCCCGCGTGGCCTGATGCCGAACCCGAAAGTTGGTACTGTAACGCCGAACGTTGCTGAAGCGGTTAAAAACGCTAAAGCCGGTCAGGTTCGTTATCGTAACGACAAAAACGGCATCATCCACACCACCATCGGTAAAGTGGATTTCGACGCTGACAAACTGAAAGAAAACCTGGAAGCGCTGCTGGTTGCTCTGAAAAAAGCAAAACCGTCTTCTGCTAAAGGCGTGTACATCAAGAAAGTTAGCCTCTCCACCACCATGGGTGCAGGTGTTGCGGTAGACCAGTCTGGTCTGAGCGCAGCGGCGAACTAATTCGCCTCTTTACGTGGGCGTCGGATTTGTCTACAATCTTACGCCCATTGTTCTGCTAAGCAGAGCATAAAGATTTTCGGTTGGAGCCTGGCCTTATCCAGGCCTCCGTCCAAGACCGCAGGTGTCTCGAAAGAGGCTTAATTCCCTGCGTAGACGGTGACAGAACCTGAAGAATATTTTTTAAGTAGTCTTTGGCTTGTTTCTGCTCACCGTATTTCGACGCTCTTTCGTATGATTGAGTGAAGTGAGTTCCGGGACTTGTCCCGGCTAAAATCCAGGAGCAAAAGCTAATGGCTTTAAATCTTCAAGACAAACAAGCGATTGTTGCTGAAGTCAGCGAAGTAGCCAAAGGCGCGCTGTCTGCGGTTGTTGCGGATTCCCGTGGCGTTACCGTAGATAAAATGACCGAACTGCGTAAAGCAGGTCGCGAAGCTGGCGTATACATGCGTGTTGTTCGTAACACCCTGCTGCGCCGTGCTGTTGAAGGTACTGCTTTTGAGTGCCTGAAAGACGCGTTTGTTGGTCCGACCCTGATTGCATACTCTATGGAACACCCGGGCGCTGCTGCTCGTCTGTTCAAAGAGTTCGCGAAAGCGAATGCAAAATTTGAGGTCAAAGCCGCTGCCTTTGAAGGTGAGCTGATCCCGGCGTCCCAGATCGATCGCCTGGCAACTCTGCCGACTTACGAAGAAGCAATTGCACGCCTGATGGCAACCATGAAAGAAGCCTCTGCAGGCAAACTGGTTCGCACTCTGGCCGCTGTTCGCGACGCAAAAGAAGCTGCTTAATAGCGCTTACTCTCGCAACGCATTTGCTTACGTATAAAACTTATTCTGATATTCAGGAACAATTAAATGTCTATCACTAAAGATCAAATCATTGAAGCAGTATCCGCTATGTCCGTAATGGACGTTGTTGAGCTGATCTCTGCAATGGAAGAAAAATTCGGTGTTTCCGCTGCTGCTGCTGTAGCTGTTGCTGCTGGCCCGGCTGCTGAAGCTGCTGAAGAGAAAACTGAATTCGACGTTATTCTGAAAGCCGCTGGCGCTAACAAAGTTGCTGTTATCAAAGCAGTACGTGGCGCAACTGGCCTGGGTCTGAAAGAAGCTAAAGACCTGGTAGAATCTGCTCCGGCCGCTCTGAAAGAAGGCGTGAGCAAAGATGACGCTGAAGCTCTGAAAAAATCTCTGGAAGAAGCTGGCGCTGAAGTTGAAGTTAAATAAGCCAACCCTTCTGGTGGCAGCCTGAGAAATCAGGCTGATGGCTGGTGACTTTTTGGTCACCAGCCTTTTTGCGCTAGGGGACCAGTAGCGTTTCACACTGTTTTACTGCTGGTTACCCGTCAATGCTTGTTTCTATCGACGACTTAATATACTGCGACAGCGTTTCGGCACTGTGTAAATCGCAATGAAATGGTTTAAGCGTGATAGCAACAGGTATTGCGAAAAGTGTTCCACTTTTCGGTCAACAAAATGGTGTTGCATAAACTGTCCCTTCGATGGACAGAGTGGGTCGACTTGTCAGCGAGCTGAGGAACCCTATGGTTTACTCCTATACCGAGAAAAAACGTATTCGTAAGGATTTTGGTAAACGTCCACAAGTTCTGGATGTTCCCTATCTCCTTTCTATCCAGCTTGACTCGTTCCAGAAATTTATCGAGCAAGATCCTGAGGGTCAGTACGGTCTGGAAGCAGCTTTCCGCTCCGTATTCCCGATTCAGAGCTACAGCGGCAATTCGGAACTGCAATACGTCAGCTACCGTCTTGGCGAACCGGTGTTTGATGTTAAAGAATGCCAAATCCGTGGCGTGACCTATTCGGCACCGCTGCGCGTTAAGCTGCGTCTGGTGATCTACGAGCGCGAAGCGCCGGAAGGCACCGTTAAAGACATCAAAGAGCAAGAAGTTTACATGGGCGAAATCCCGCTCATGACCGATAACGGTACCTTTGTCATCAACGGTACTGAGCGTGTTATCGTTTCTCAGCTGCACCGCAGCCCGGGCGTCTTCTTTGACAGCGACAAGGGTAAAACCCACTCCTCTGGTAAGGTGCTGTATAACGCACGCATCATTCCTTACCGTGGTTCATGGCTGGACTTCGAATTCGATCCGAAAGACAACCTGTTTGTCCGTATCGACCGTCGTCGTAAACTGCCGGCAACCATTATCCTGCGCGCGCTGGATTACACCACTGAGCAGATCCTTGACCTGTTCTTCGAAAAAGTGGTCTTTGAAATCCGCGACAACAAGCTGCAGATGGAGTTGATTCCGGAGCGTCTGCGTGGCGAAACCGCGTCCTTTGATATCGAAGCAAACGGCAAAATCTACGTAGAAAAAGGCCGTCGTATCACTGCGCGTCACATTCGCCAGCTCGAAAAAGACGAAATCAAACACATCGAAGTTCCGGTTGAATACATCGCCGGTAAAGTTGCAGCGAAAGATTATGTCGACGCTTCCACTGGCGAGCTGATTTGCCCGGCCAACATGGAGCTGTCCCTGGATCTGCTGGCAAAACTGAGCCAGTCCGGTCACAAACGTATCGAGACGCTGTTTACTAACGACCTCGACCACGGCCCGTACATGTCTGAGACAGTACGCGTCGATCCAACTACCGATCGCCTGAGCGCACTGGTTGAAATCTACCGCATGATGCGTCCTGGCGAGCCGCCGACGCGTGAAGCGGCGGAAAGCCTGTTTGAGAACCTGTTCTTCTCCGAAGATCGTTACGATCTTTCTGCGGTCGGCCGCATGAAGTTCAACCGTTCTCTGCTGCGTGACGAGATCGAAGGTTCCGGTATCCTGAGCAAAGCTGACATCATCGACGTGATGAAGAAGCTCATCGATATTCGTAATGGTAAAGGCGAAGTGGACGATATCGACCACCTCGGCAACCGTCGTATCCGTTCCGTGGGCGAAATGGCGGAAAACCAGTTCCGCGTTGGCCTGGTGCGTGTAGAGCGTGCAGTGAAGGAGCGTCTGTCTCTGGGCGATCTGGATACCCTGATGCCTCAGGATATGATCAACGCCAAGCCGATTTCTGCCGCGGTTAAAGAGTTCTTTGGTTCCAGCCAGCTGTCTCAGTTTATGGACCAGAACAACCCGCTGTCCGAGATCACGCACAAGCGTCGTATCTCAGCACTCGGCCCGGGCGGTCTGACCCGTGAACGCGCAGGCTTTGAAGTTCGAGACGTACATCCGACCCACTACGGTCGCGTATGCCCTATCGAAACGCCTGAAGGTCCGAACATCGGTCTGATCAACTCCCTGTCCGTGTATGCGCAGACCAACGAATATGGCTTCCTTGAGACCCCGTACCGTAAAGTCACCGACGGTGTTGTGACCGATGAAATTCATTACCTCTCCGCTATTGAAGAAGGTAACTACGTCATCGCTCAGGCGAACACCAACCTGACCGAAGAAGGCCGCTTCGCCGACGATCTGGTCACCTGCCGCAGCAAAGGCGAATCCAGCCTCTTCAGCGCAGACCAGGTTGACTATATGGACGTTTCCACCCAGCAGGTGGTTTCCGTCGGTGCGTCCCTGATCCCGTTCCTGGAACACGATGACGCCAACCGCGCATTGATGGGTGCGAACATGCAACGTCAGGCGGTTCCGACCCTGCGCGCTGATAAGCCGCTGGTAGGTACCGGTATGGAACGTGCTGTTGCCGTTGACTCCGGCGTAACAGCCGTTGCCAAACGTGGCGGTACTGTTCAATACGTGGATGCGTCCCGTATCGTTATTAAAGTTAACGAAGACGAGATGTACCCGGGCGAAGCAGGTATCGACATCTATAACCTGACTAAATACACCCGTTCTAACCAGAACACCTGTATTAATCAGATGCCGTGCGTGTCTCTGAATGAGCCGGTTGAACGCGGCGACGTGCTGGCAGACGGCCCTTCCACCGACCTCGGTGAACTGGCGCTCGGTCAGAACATGCGCGTAGCGTTCATGCCGTGGAACGGCTACAACTTCGAAGACTCCATTCTCGTTTCCGAGCGTGTGGTTCAGGAAGATCGTTTCACCACGATTCACATTCAGGAACTGGCGTGCGTATCTCGTGATACCAAGCTGGGGCCGGAAGAGATCACTGCCGACATCCCGAACGTGGGTGAAGCTGCGCTCTCCAAACTGGATGAATCCGGTATCGTTTATATCGGTGCGGAAGTCACCGGTGGCGATATCCTGGTAGGTAAAGTAACGCCGAAAGGTGAAACCCAGCTGACGCCGGAAGAGAAACTGCTGCGCGCCATCTTCGGTGAGAAAGCGTCTGACGTTAAAGACTCTTCTCTGCGTGTGCCGAACGGCGTTTCCGGTACGGTTATCGACGTTCAGGTCTTTACCCGCGATGGCGTGGAAAAAGACAAACGTGCGCTGGAAATCGAAGAAATGCAGCTCAAGCAGGCCAAAAAAGACCTGTCTGAAGAACTGCAGATCCTCGAAGCGGGCCTGTTCAGCCGTATTCGTGCTGTACTGATCGCAGGCGGCGTTGAAGCTGAGAAGCTCGACAAACTGCCGCGTGACCGCTGGCTGGAACTCGGCCTGACCGATGAAGAGAAACAGAACCAGCTGGAACAGCTGGCTGAACAGTACGACGAGCTGAAGCACGAGTTTGAGAAGAAACTCGAAGCGAAACGCCGCAAGATCACCCAGGGCGACGATCTGGCGCCGGGCGTACTGAAAATCGTTAAGGTCTATCTGGCCGTTAAACGTCAGATCCAGCCGGGTGATAAGATGGCAGGCCGCCACGGTAACAAAGGTGTTATCTCCAAGATCAACCCGATCGAAGATATGCCTTACGATGAAAACGGCACGCCGGTAGACATCGTACTGAACCCGCTGGGCGTACCGTCTCGTATGAACATCGGTCAGATCCTGGAAACCCACCTGGGTATGGCGGCGAAAGGTATCGGCGATAAGATCAACGCCATGCTGAAGCGTCAGGAAGAAGTCGCGAAACTGCGTGAATTCATCCAGAAAGCCTACGACCTCGGCCAGGACGTGCGTCAGAAAGTCGACCTGAACACCTTCAGCGATGATGAAGTTCTGCGTCTGGCTGAAAACCTGCGTAAAGGTATGCCGCTCGCCACGCCGGTATTCGACGGCGCGAAAGAAGCTGAAATTAAAGAGCTGCTGCAGCTGGGCGACCTGCCGACATCCGGTCAGATCACCCTGTTCGATGGCCGTACGGGTGAACAGTTCGAGCGTCCGGTAACCGTAGGTTACATGTACATGCTGAAACTGAACCACCTGGTTGACGACAAGATGCACGCTCGTTCCACCGGTTCTTACAGCCTGGTTACTCAACAGCCGCTGGGTGGTAAGGCGCAGTTCGGTGGCCAGCGCTTCGGTGAGATGGAAGTGTGGGCGCTTGAAGCATACGGCGCCGCCTATACCCTGCAGGAAATGCTGACCGTTAAGTCTGATGACGTAAACGGCCGTACCAAGATGTATAAGAACATCGTGGATGGCAACCATCAGATGGAACCGGGCATGCCGGAATCCTTCAACGTACTGTTGAAAGAGATTCGCTCGCTGGGCATCAACATCGAACTGGAAGACGAGTAATTCTCGCTCAAACAGGTCACTGGCGTCGGGGTAACACCCGGCGCCGGAATGTGCTAACTCCGACGGGAGCCAATCCGTGAAAGACTTATTAAAGTTTCTGAAAGCGCAAACTAAAACCGAAGAGTTTGATGCGATCAAAATTGCTCTGGCCTCGCCAGACATGATCCGTTCCTGGTCTTTCGGTGAAGTTAAAAAGCCGGAAACCATTAACTACCGTACCTTCAAGCCGGAGCGCGACGGTCTGTTCTGCGCGCGTATCTTTGGGCCGGTAAAAGACTACGAGTGCCTGTGCGGTAAGTACAAGCGCCTGAAACACCGCGGTGTGATTTGTGAGAAGTGCGGCGTTGAAGTGACCCAGACTAAAGTGCGTCGTGAGCGCATGGGCCACATTGAACTGGCTTCCCCGACCGCGCACATCTGGTTCCTGAAATCTCTGCCGTCCCGTATCGGTCTGCTGCTGGATATGCCGCTGCGCGATATCGAACGTGTTCTGTATTTCGAATCTTATGTTGTTATCGAGGGCGGCATGACCAACCTCGAGCGCAGCCAGATCCTGACTGAAGAGCAGTACCTGGACGCGCTGGAAGAGTTCGGTGATGAATTCGACGCGAAAATGGGCGCCGAAGCTATTCAGGCCCTGCTGAAGAGCATGGATCTGGAAGCGGAGTGCGAGCAGTTGCGCGAAGAGCTGAACGAAACCAACTCCGAAACCAAGCGTAAGAAGCTGACCAAGCGTATCAAGCTGCTGGAAGCGTTCGTACAGTCTGGCAACAAGCCAGAGTGGATGATCCTGACCGTGCTGCCGGTACTGCCGCCGGATCTGCGTCCGCTGGTTCCGCTGGATGGTGGTCGTTTCGCTACCTCGGATCTGAACGATCTGTATCGTCGCGTGATCAACCGTAACAACCGTCTGAAACGTCTGCTGGATCTGGCGGCGCCGGACATCATCGTACGCAACGAAAAACGTATGCTGCAGGAAGCGGTAGACGCCCTGCTGGATAACGGCCGTCGCGGTCGTGCGATCACCGGTTCTAACAAGCGTCCGCTGAAATCTTTGGCCGATATGATCAAAGGTAAGCAGGGTCGTTTCCGTCAGAACCTGCTCGGTAAACGCGTGGACTACTCCGGTCGTTCCGTAATTACCGTAGGCCCGTACCTGCGTCTGCACCAGTGCGGCCTGCCGAAGAAAATGGCGCTGGAACTGTTTAAACCGTTCATCTACGGCAAGCTGGAACTGCGTGGCCTCGCGACCACCATCAAAGCCGCCAAGAAAATGGTTGAGCGTGAAGAAGCGGTCGTTTGGGATATCCTGGACGAAGTTATCCGTGAGCACCCGGTACTGCTGAACCGTGCGCCGACCCTGCACCGTCTGGGTATTCAGGCGTTCGAACCGGTACTGATCGAAGGTAAAGCTATTCAGCTGCACCCGCTGGTATGTGCGGCATACAACGCCGACTTCGATGGTGACCAGATGGCTGTTCACGTACCGCTGACGCTGGAAGCCCAGCTTGAAGCGCGTGCGCTGATGATGTCTACCAACAACATCCTGTCTCCGGCGAACGGCGAGCCAATCATCGTTCCGTCTCAGGACGTTGTACTGGGTCTGTACTACATGACCCGCGACAAGATTAACGCCAAAGGCGAAGGCATGGTGCTGACTGGCCCGAAAGAAGCGGAACGTCTGTACCGCTCTGGCCAGGCTGAACTGCATGCTCGCGTAAAAGTTCGTATCACTGAATACGAAAAAGACGCGAACGGCGAGTTCGTTTCCAAAACCAGCCTGATCGACACCACGGTTGGCCGTGCCATCCTGTGGATGATCGTACCGAAAGGTCTGCCGTTCTCTATCGTGAACCAGCCGCTCGGTAAGAAAGCGATCTCCAAAATGCTGAACACCTGTTACCGCATTCTGGGTCTGAAGCCGACCGTTATCTTCGCTGACCAGACCATGTATACCGGTTTTGCATATGCAGCGCGTTCTGGTGCGTCCGTTGGTATCGACGATATGGTTATCCCGGCGAAAAAAGCCGAGATCATCGCCGAAGCCGAAGCGGAAGTGGCCGAAATCCAGGAGCAATTCCAGTCTGGTCTGGTTACCGCTGGTGAACGTTATAACAAAGTCATCGATATCTGGGCCGCGGCGAACGATCGCGTATCCAAAGCGATGATGGACAACCTGCAGACCGAAACCGTTATCAACCGTAACGGCGAAGAAGAGCAGCAGGTTTCCTTTAACAGCATCTACATGATGGCCGACTCCGGTGCGCGTGGTTCTGCGGCACAGATTCGTCAGCTGGCAGGTATGCGTGGTCTGATGGCGAAGCCGGATGGCTCCATCATCGAAACCCCGATCACCGCGAACTTCCGTGAAGGTCTGAACGTACTCCAGTACTTCATCTCAACCCACGGTGCTCGTAAAGGTCTGGCGGATACCGCACTGAAAACGGCGAACTCCGGTTACCTGACCCGTCGTCTGGTTGACGTGGCGCAGGATCTGGTTGTCACCGAAGACGATTGTGGCACGCTGGAAGGCATCACCATGACGCCGGTTATCGAGGGTGGCGATGTTAAAGAACCGCTGCGCGATCGCGTTCTGGGCCGTGTAACGGCGGAAGATGTGCTGAAGCCTGGCACCGCGGATATCCTGGTGGCGCGCAACACGCTCCTCAACGAGCAGTGGTGTGACATCCTGGAAGCCAACTCGGTTGACAGCGTTAAAGTTCGCTCCGTAGTAACCTGTGACACTGACTTCGGCGTTTGTGCGCACTGCTATGGTCGAGATCTCGCACGTGGTCACATCATCAACAAAGGTGAGGCCATCGGCGTTATCGCAGCACAGTCCATCGGTGAGCCGGGTACTCAGCTGACGATGCGTACGTTCCACATCGGTGGTGCGGCATCTCGTGCGGCTGCTGAATCCAGCATCCAGGTGAAAAACAAAGGTAGCATCCGTCTGAGCAACGCCAAGTCGGTTGTGAACTCCAGCGGTAAGCTGGTTGTTACTTCGCGTAACACTGAGCTGAAACTGATCGACGAATTCGGCCGAACCAAAGAAAGCTATAAAGTGCCTTACGGTGCTGTTATGGCGAAAGGTGACGGCGAACAGGTCGCAGGCGGCGAAACCGTCGCGAACTGGGATCCGCATACCATGCCGGTTATCACCGAAGTGGCGGGTTACATTCGTTTCACCGACATGATCGACGGCCAGACCATTACTCGTCAGACTGACGAGCTGACCGGTCTGTCTTCGCTGGTGGTTCTGGATTCTTCAGAACGTACCGCGGGCGGTAAAGATCTGCGTCCGGCGCTGAAAATCGTTGATGCTAACGGCAACGACGTTCTGATCCCAGGCACCGACATGCCGGCTCAGTACTTCCTGCCGGGTAAAGCGATTGTTCAGCTGGAAGATGGCGTTCAGATCAGCTCTGGTGACACCCTGGCGCGTATTCCGCAGGAATCTGGCGGTACCAAGGATATCACCGGTGGTCTGCCGCGCGTTGCAGACCTGTTCGAAGCACGTCGTCCGAAAGAGCCGGCAATCCTTGCTGAAGTGGCGGGTATCGTCTCCTTCGGTAAAGAGACCAAAGGCAAGCGTCGTCTGGTAATCACCCCGGTTGATGGCGGTGATGCATACGAAGAGATGATCCCGAAATGGCGTCAGCTCAACGTGTTCGAAGGCGAACGTGTGGAGCGTGGTGACGTTATCTCCGATGGCCCGGAAGCGCCGCATGACATTCTGCGTCTGCGTGGCGTTCAGGCAGTGACCCGTTACATCGTTAACGAAGTGCAGGACGTTTACCGTCTGCAGGGCGTTAAGATTAACGATAAGCACATCGAAGTTATCGTTCGTCAGATGCTGCGTAAAGCCACCATCATGAACGCGGGCAGCTCCGAGTTCCTCGAAGGTGAGCAGGTTGAATACTCTCGCGTCAAGATTGCTAACCGCGATCTGGAAGCGAACGGCAAAGTTAGCGCGACTTACATGCGCGACTTGCTGGGTATCACCAAAGCGTCTCTGGCGACCGAGTCCTTCATCTCCGCGGCATCGTTCCAGGAGACCACTCGCGTGCTTACCGAAGCAGCCGTTGCGGGTAAACGCGACGAACTGCGCGGTCTGAAAGAGAACGTTATCGTCGGTCGACTGATCCCGGCCGGTACCGGTTACGCGTACCACCAGGATCGTATGCGCCGTCGCGCTGCGGGTGAACTCCCGGCAGCCCCGCAGGTGACTGCGGAAGATGCGTCTGCAAGCCTGGCAGAACTGCTGAACGCAGGTCTGGGTGGCAACGACAACGAGTAATCGTTCTTCGCCTGATTAAAAACCCGCTTCGGCGGGTTTTTTCATGTCTGGAAGAGACCAAAACGACCTCGATCGCGTTTCAGGACGCCCACTCTCCGCCCCGATGTTACAAATCCGCCACTGTAAACGGAGGGCATTCCCATGTATCGACTCATCACCTTTATCACTTTTGCATTGTTTAGCGCTGCCGCATCGGCGGGGATCGGTTTTCATCAGTTCACACTCAATGAACCAGCCACTCGTTCGCTGGACGTTGCGGTCTGGTATCCGACGTTTGATAACCGCGCTCTGGAGACGGTGGGCGAGAACGTTGTCTTTTCGGGGGTTAAGGTCCAGCGTGATGCGGCACCCGCGCCGGGCGCGCACCCGCTGCTATTGCTCTCGCATGGCTTTGGCGGCAACTGGCGCAACCTGGACTGGCTCGCGCAACATATGGCGGAGCAGGGGTATATTGTTGCGGCAATGGATCACCCGGGCACCACGACCCGTAATAAACAGCCCGCGCAGGCGCAGGCGCTTGGGGAGCGTCCGCACGACGTGACGCGCGTGCTGGAGGCGCTTATCGGCAACCCGAAAACAGCCGGAAAAATAGATGAACAGCGCATCGCCGCCGCAGGGCATTCCTTAGGCGGGTGGACGGTCATGGCGCTGGCAGGTGCGAGGTTTTCTGCGCCGCGTTTTGTGGCCGACTGTGAAAATCACCCGCAGCTTGGCGGCTGTAAGGTGGCACGTACGCTTGGCATCGGCTTACCCGGGACGGAAAACCAGCTGGTAAAAAGCGTGCGTGATACACGAATAAAAGCCGTGGTGTCGCTGGATTTGGGCCTGGCGCGCGGCTTTACGGCGGAAAGCCTGTCGCAGGTTGCCATCCCGGTGCTGGTGATGAGTGCGGGCGTTGACAGCGATGACGTACCCGCTGCGCTGGAGTCGGGCTATCTGGCCCACGGGCTGCCTGCCTCGCTCACTCGTACGGTGAGCGTACCGGGTGCAACCCATTTCAGTTTTATGCAGCGGTGCAAACCAGGCGCGGCAGCCATTATCGAAGCGGAAGAGCCGGGCGAAGGGATCGTGTGCCGCGATGGCGCAGGCTTCAGTCGGGCGGCGATCCACCAGCAACTGGCGGCACAGATAAGCGAGTTTCTGAGTCAGACGCTGCATTATTCGCCGCCGCGCGCCGATACGCCACAGGGCTCATCCCCACAAGTCGCGCAAACTCACGATTGAAATTTGATTTGGTATTAAAGCCTGACTCAAGCATCACGGTGGTAACGGGCAGGTCAGTCTCGCGTAACAGCTGTTGCGCGTGAGCAATGCGAAAGCTGTTAATCCACTGTGAGACATTACAGCCGCGCGTTGCGTTGACCGCCCGGGAAATATGGCGCGCGGGCGTGCCGGTTTTTCTCGCCAGCAGATCCAGCGTGAGGTCAGGGTTGAGGTGCAGCGCCTGTGTTCGTAAGGTTTTTTCCAGTTGCACGCAGCGTTCTGTCTCTTCTTCAGCTTCACTTTCGTGATGGTTCGTGGGCGGCACCGGCACGGCGACAGGCACAGGCACCGCCGGTTTTTTAGCGGGCAGCAGAATAGCGAGCCCCAGGAACGGTAATAATATCGCCTGCGAGGCGGCCACCAGCAGCGGTGCCTGGCGCCCGTGAAAAAAGCCAAAATCAACGGCGATGGCGATATCGGTCATCCCGCAAAAACAGAGAAACGCACCGGCGATAAACGCGAGTTTCGCCGCTGTCGGCGCATCGCTCAGACGACTCAGTAAAAAGGCATCCGAGCCCTGACGGGCGGTACGCAGCAGGGCAGCGCCATAGCCGAGGTAGAGCGCCACCAGCATCACATCTGTGGCGACGGGCAACGTAAGATTAATCATCAGCGCGGCAAGCGGCGGCGCAAGCATAAACGCGTTGCGACGAGATGGCTGAGATGACGTCAATTCGCTAAAGCAACGCCAGGCCAGCGGCGGCAGCGCGATGGCCATCAGGGATTGCAACTGACGCAGCAAAGGCAGATCGAACGACCAGCGCAACGCGGAAAGAAATACCAGCAGCGCGCAGCCTGCGAGAAAACCAATCACCCGACGATAGCGGCTGGCGTCAACCAGAGAAACTTTCGCCAGTAGCATCACCAGCACAGCAAGCGTAAAAAATGGAACGGGAACGGAAGGCATGCGTAACCTGCATCATCGGTAAGGCGCATTAAGGGCGCTTAAGAATACCGTTGTGCCATAAAGTGAGCGCAAAAGACACCGCCTGCTTTAGCGGCTTGCAAACCGGGCTGGGCTGTAGAGATAAAAATGCCCGGCGAAACCGGGCAAGGGCGATGGGGTGACTGCACGTTATTTTATCAGCGGCAGGCGGCGATAAAGTTCAATCAGATCGCCTGCCAGATCCTGAATCACCATCGCGTTCATCAGATGATCCTGGGAGTGCACGGTAATCAGGTTTACCGGCAGCTTACCGCTGCCTTCGTCAAGCCCGATAAGCTCCGTCTGGATTTTATGCGCATGCTTAACAAACTCATGGGATTCTTCCATCGCTTTTTCGGCGGCCTCGAAGTCGCCTTTGCGGGCCAGTTGAAGAGCCGTCAGCGCCTGGCTGCGCGCGCTACCGGCATTCACCAGCAGCTCCATGATAATTGACTCTAAATCTTCCATTTATTGCTCCAGCATTTTCAGGGCTTTATCCAGCACCACATCGCCTTTCATCATGCCGTAATCCATCATGTCGATAACGGCGACTTTTTTACCCAGCGGATCGGCGATTTCCTGGAACTTCGGCTGCTCGTATTTGACCTGCGGGCCAAGCAGAACGATGTCGGCGGTGCCGATAATATCTTTAAACTCCGCGACCGGAACGGCCTTGATCTCCACCTCGACGCCTTTTTTCTGGGCGGCGTCTTTCATCCGTTGAACCAGCATGCTGGTGGACATACCTGCGGCACAGCATAAAACGATATTTTTCATAATCCGCTCTCTGTGACTGTTGTTTAGTTGATATTTATCCCCCACCTCCTGTCCCAACAACCGCTTTGATGTGATTGTGTGTTACCCATCACAAAGAAAGGCGCAAAAACGGAAACCGGTTACCAAAGCCGTTTCCTTTTGCCATTTGGTACAGGGAAAGAGGCGGGGCGGCAGAGAGAGAGCATCAGGAGCCGCCCCGGCCGGTCATCCCCGACCGGCGGACGCAGAGTAAAACGGCGGCAGTTTTCACTCAAACGGCAAACGCGCACTTTGCGTGACATGCCGAAAGATATCGCGCAGTTTGCGTTTGGTTTCAGGGATTTTGCGCATGTCTTCCCAGAAAACCGTCCCAGTCTTTCCAGACGGGCTGCAGACCGCGCTGCGTCAAACTCGTCGCCACCTCTTCCGGGCGTCGCCCGTCATGTGGCGTGAACTGTTCAAGCTCGGCGTGGCCGTCAGCATAGCCGCCAGGCTGCGTGCGCGAGAACGCGCTCACGGTGTTTATGGCAATCGGGATGACGTTATCGCGAAAATGTGGCGATTCACGGGTGGAAAGCGACAGTTCCGCCTCCGGCGCCAGCAGCCGAAACGCGCAAATAAGCTGCACCAGCTGCCGTTCGTCCATAAGTGACGCAGGCTGAATGCCGCCCGCGCAGGGCCGCAGGCGCGGAAACGATACCGAGTAGCGGCTCTGCCAGTAGCGCTGTTGCAGCCAGAGCAGGTGCTCCGCCACCATATAGTTATCGGTGCGCCAGCAGTCGGAGAGCCCCGTCAGCGCGCCAAGGCCAATGCGATCGATACCGGCGCGCCCGAGCCGGTCCGGCGTCTCCAGTCGCCAGAAGAAATCCTGTTTATTGCCACGCAGATGATGCCTTGCATAGACCGCCTCGTGGTATGTCTCCTGGTAGACCAGCACGCCGTCAAGCCCGAGTGATTTCAGCTCGGCATACTCCGCCTCTGACAGCGGCTGCACTTCCATTTGCAGCGAGGCGAACTGGCGGCGAATGGCCGGAAAGTGGCGGCGAAAATAGTCCATTCCCACTTTCGTTTGGTGTTCTCCTGTGACCAGCAACAGATGTTCAAATCCCATCGCTTTAATAGCCGCGCACTCGCGCGCGATCTCTTCTTCATCGAGCGTCTTGCGCTTAATGCGGTTGCTCATTGAAAAGCCGCAATAAGTGCACTCATTGGCGCAGAGATTAGAGAGATAGAGCGGGAGATAAAAGCTCACGGTGTTGCCAAAGCGCTGGCGGGTGAGCTGTTGCGCGCGCTGTGCCAGCGGTTCGAGATATTCCAGCGCGGCGGGGGAGAGCAACGCCATCATATCGTCCCTGTCGGGGCGCGTGGCAGCGAGGGCGCGCTCCACATCGCGCCCGGTTTTGCTGTGAATGCGCAGCCGGATGTCATCCCAGTGGAGCGTGCGCCAGCGTTCGGTAAATGTCTTCATGCCTGCGCCTCCAGAAAGCCGGTCAACGGGCTGGTGGCCTGCGCCTGCGTGGTGCGCGCGCCGAGCCCGGCTTCATATCCTGTACGTCCCGCCCCGACCGCCTGACGGAACGCCCGCGCCATGGCTACCGGATCGCGCGCCACCGCGATCGCCGTGTTAACCAGCACCGCGTCGGCGCCCATCTCCAGCGCCTCGGCGGCGTGGCTTGGCGCGCCGATGCCCGCATCCACCACGACCGGCACCGTCGCCTGCGCGATGATAATTTCGAGCAGCGCGCGCGTCTGGAGACCCTGATTGGAGCCGATTGGCGCGCCCAGCGGCATTACCGCCGCGCAGCCCGCCTCCTCAAGCCGCTTGCAGAGCACCGGATCGGCGCCGCAGTAGGGCAGTACGACAAATCCCTGCGCCACCAGCTTCTCCGCCGCCCGCAGCGTCTCTATCGGGTCCGGCAGTAGCCAGCGGGCGTCAGGATGGATCTCCAGTTTGACCCAGCGTGTGCCCAGCGCTTCGCGGGCGAGCTGCGCGGCGAAAATCGCTTCTTCGGCGGTTTTGGCGCCGGAGGTATTGGGCAGCAGCGTCACGCCCGCTGCCTGTAACGGCGCCAACAGGGCATCATCACGACGCGTCAGATCCACGCGCTTCATGGCGAGCGTCGCCAGTTCGCTGCCGCTTTCGCGCAGCGCCGCCAGCATGAGCGCGGGCGAGGCGAATTTACCGGTGCCGGTAAACAGGCGCGATTGAAAGGTTTTATCCGCAATACGTAACATCTCAGCCTCCTGCGATAACCTGAAACAATGTCAGGCTGTCGCCTTCCTGCAATGCATAATCGGGCCACTGACTGCGCGGCAGAATGGTCTGGTTGATGGCGAGCGCCGTACCGGGCCTGTCGAGTTTTAGCTGTTCCAGCAGTTGCGCTGCGCTAAGCCCCTCGACGCACTGCATCGCCTCATCGTTCAGTTCAATGCGCATGCTTGCCTCCGCACACCGGACAGTCTGCGGCGCGCTGTAGTGTCAGGGTACGCCAGTGGCTGGCGCGCGCGTCGAAGAGGCGCAACTCGCCGCGGTCTGGCGTCACGTCGCACAGCAGCTTGATGGCTTCCAGCGCCTGCAGCGTGCCCATCAGCCCGACCACCGGCCCGAGCACGCCCGCGGTGCGGCAGTTTCGCTCCGGTTCGCTGTCATCAGGCCACAGGCATCGGTAGCAACCGTATTCGAAAGGCGGCGCGAATGTGGCGATTTGCCCGCCCATACCGACCGCGCTGGCGGTGATAAGCGGCGTACCGTGCGCCACACAGGCCGCGTTAATGGCCTGCCGCGTCGACATGTTGTCGCTGCAGTCGAGCACCAGATCGGCCTTGGAAACCGCCGCATGCAGCGCGTCGCCCTCAAGTCGCTGGTTCAGTGCCACGGTCTCGATTGCCGGGTTAAGCGCCTTCAGGCGTCGTAGCGCGGCAAGTGATTTCGGCTGTTCGATATCCCCGACGCCAAACAGGATCTGGCGCTGAAGATTGCTAAGGTGCACCGCGTCGTCATCCGCGAGCCAGAGCGTGCCGACGCCCGCGCCTGCGAGATAAAGCGCGGCTGGCGAGCCCAGCCCACCGAGACCGACGATCAGCACGCGGCTTTCCAGCAGCTTTTGCTGGCCGTCAATCGCGATATCTTCCAGCAGCAGCTGGCGGCTGTAGCGCATAAAATCCGCGTCATTCATCGCCCACCCCCGCGAGTTCGAGCAACTGTTGCGTCGCGGCGCGCCAGTCCGCCGCCTGCGTAATGGCGCTTACCACCGCGATGCTGCCGACGCCGGTTTCCAGTACCCCAGGGGCGCGCGCAAGACTGATGCCGCCGATGGCCACGGTCGGGTAGTCACCGAGCCGTTTCACATGCGCGGCCAGCTGCGCCAGCCCCTGCGGGGCAGAAGGCATCTGTTTGGTCTGGGTGGGAAAAACGTGGCCGAGCGCGATATAAGACGGGTGCGCCGCCAGCGCCACGTCGATTTCCATATCGTCGTGAGTAGAAACGCCAAGCCGCAGTCCGGCGGCGCGGATGGCGTTGAGATCGGCGGTTTCCAGATCTTCCTGGCCAAGATGGACGCCGTACGCCTGATGTTTAATGGCCAGTCGCCAGTAATCGTTAATAAACAGCCGCGCGTGATAGCGTTCCCCCAGCGCAATGGCGGCCCGGACATCCGCTTCGACGTCGGCATCGGTTTTATCCTTGATACGCAGCTGTAGCGTGCGCACGCCCGCCTCCAGCAGACGCGCTATCCACTCAACGCTGTCTACCACCGGGTAAAGCCCCAGGCGGCGCGGTACGGGGGCGAAAAGCGGCGCCATCATTCCACCTCCTCCTGACGCAGATAGATGTCGCCGCCGCGGGCGCGAAAGCTGCTGGACATATCCGCCATACCGGCGTCGATGGCCTGTTTCGCGGCGTAATCGCGCACCTCCTGGGTGATTTTCATCGAACAGAATTTCGGACCGCACATGGAGCAGAAGTGCGCCACTTTGCCGGATTCCTGCGGCAGTGTTTCGTCGTGGTAGGCGCGGGCGGTGAACGGATCGAGCGCCAGATTGAACTGATCTTCCCAGCGGAATTCGAAGCGTGCTTTGGACATCGCGTTGTCGCGGATCTGCGCGCCCGGATGCCCTTTGGCAAGATCGGCGGCGTGGGCGGCGATTTTGTAGGTGATAAGCCCCTGCTTCACATCCTCTTTATTGGGCAGACCAAGATGCTCTTTGGGCGTCACATAACAGAGCATGGCGCAGCCGAACCAGCCAATCATCGCCGCGCCAATGCCAGACGTGAAGTGATCGTAGCCCGGCGCGATGTCGGTGGTGAGCGGCCCGAGCGTGTAAAAGGGCGCTTCATGGCAGTGCTCCAGCTCTTCGGTCATGTTGCGGCGGATCATCTGCATCGGTACGTGGCCTGGGCCTTCAATCATCACCTGTACGTCATATTCCCAGGCGATTTTCGTCAGCTCGCCAAGCGTGCGCAGTTCCGCGAACTGCGCCTCGTCGTTGGCGTCCTGGATGGAGCCTGGGCGCAAACCGTCGCCGAGCGAGAGCGAGACATCATATGCGGCGCAGATTTCGCAGATTTCACGGAAATGTTCATAGAGGAAGTTCTCTTTATGATGCGAAAGGCACCATTTAGCCATGATAGAGCCGCCGCGCGAGACGATGCCCGTCAGGCGTTTTGCGGTCATCGGCACGTAGCGCAGCAGCACGCCTGCGTGGATGGTGAAGTAATCCACGCCCTGTTCGGCCTGCTCCAGCAGCGTGTCGCGAAACATCTCCCAGCTGAGATCTTCGGCGATCCCATTGGCCTTCTCCAGCGCCTGGTAGATCGGCACCGTGCCGATCGGCACCGGGCTGTTGCGCAGGATCCATTCGCGGGTTTCGTGAATATAGCGTCCGGTAGAGAGGTCCATGACCGTATCGGCGCCCCAGCGGGTGGCCCAGACCAGCTTTTCCACTTCTTCTTCAATCGATGACGTCACCGCCGAGTTGCCGATATTGGCGTTCACCTTCACCAGAAAGTTGCGCCCAATGATCATCGGCTCCGATTCGGGGTGGTTGATATTGGCGGGGATAATGGCGCGCCCGGCGGCCACTTCATCACGCACAAATTCCGGCGTGATGTTGTCTGGCAGACGCGCGCCGAAGCCTTCGCCCGGATGCTGCTGACGTAGCACCGCGCCGCGAATGCGCTCGCGCCCCATGTTTTCGCGAATGGCGATGAACTCCATTTCCGGCGTCACGATGCCCTGACGGGCGTAGTGCAGCTGCGTCACGCGCTTCCCGGCCTGCGCGCGCTTCGGTGTCAGCAGGCCGCGAAAGCGCAGGTCGTCGAGCCCGTCGTCGGCGAGACGCTCGCGGGTGTAGGCGGAGCTGCGCGCGTTCAGGGTTTCCGTGTCGTTACGTGCGTCTATCCAGCGGCTGCGCAGCTTTTCCAGCCCTTCGCGCACGTCGATGCGCACGGCCGGATCGCCATACGGGCCGGAGGTGTCATAAACCGGCACCGGCTCGTTGGGTTCAATGCGCGGGTTTTCTTTCGTGCCGCCCGCAAGCGTCGGGCTCAGGCGGATTTCGCGCATCGGCACGCGAATATCGTCGCGTGAGCCAGTGAGGTAGATACGGTGGGAATTGGGAAAGGCGGTGCCTTCCAGCGTGTCGATAAAGTGTTGTGCGGCGGCGCGCTGTTCGCGGCGGCCAGGTTTGTTTGATACAGACATAGCGCATTCCAGTTAACGGTCAGGAAGTGGCTTGTCAGAACAACGGAGGAGTAATGGCGATGCGCCCGCGCCGCGTTTACCGATCTTCAGGAGCGGCAGACGGCTCCCTGAGCGGGGCATAATGGAATTACTCTTGTTCCCTTCGCAGGTATTAACCTGATCAGGTTCCGCGGATCCCGAATTAACGGTCTCAGCCCGTGCTTGCGCACTGGGCACTCCGACAAGATAAACCCCGCAACAGGTGCGGGGACGTGATTAAACTACTCGCGAATCATTGCAAACTCAAGCCGGACGGGCAAGACCGGCTTCATCATTGGCGCTTTCGCTCAGGTTGTTGTCAAAGGCCAGCAGGATGAGCTGGTCTTCCAGCGCGAAGCGGGCGGCGAGCGCCTCGCCGATGCCGGAAAGCGCCTCCTGGAACTCCAGGCAATTATCGTGATCGATAGCGCTTTCCAGATGGGTGTCGTAGAAATCCATGAGGTGCTGGGTGTTGGCCTCCAGCTGCGGGTAGATCTGCGTGGCGGCGACCAGCGGGCTGGTGCCTTCCATTTCGCTGATGACACGTTCGTAGATATTGAAGTGACCGGCGGAGAGATAATCCACCAGACAGTGACAAAAATCGTCCAGCGCCTTTTCATCCAGCGCGGTGAGCGGCTCCTTGCCGGGCTTGATGCCGACCATTTTGTAATAGGTGACTAACAGATGGTTGCGGGCGCCAAGCCAACGATCAACTAACTCATTACTCCCACCAACGCGTTCCGTCAGACTTTTTAGCTGGTTTAGCATGATCGACTCCATGAGATATAAGATGTAAAAACGCAAATGACCCAAAATATGTAAAAACAATGTTAATAACGTGCCAGTGAAGCAGAGGTAGCGCAATCAATTATGGAACGTACATTAGAAAATTTAGACCATGGCTGGTGGATAGTCAGCCATGAACAGAAATTATGGCTGCCAAAAGCAGAATTACCTTACGGTCGGGCCGCGGATTTTGGTCTTACGGGCGAAAAGGCGCTGCAAATCGGCACCTGGGAAGACGCGCCGGTATGGCTGGTGCTTCAGAAGCGCGATGACGAGATGGCCTCGGTGCGCCAGCTTATCGATCAGGACGCCGGGCTGTTTCAACTGGCGGGGCGCGGTGTGCAACTCGCCGAGTTTTACCGCTCGCATAAATATTGCGGCTACTGCGGTCATGAGATGCACCCGAGTAAAACCGAATGGGCGATGCTTTGCGGACACTGCCGCGAGCGCTACTACCCCCAGATCGCGCCGTGCATCATCGTGGCGATTCGCCGTGAAGATAAGATTCTGCTGGCGCAGCACACCCGTCACCGCAATGGCGTCTATACCGTGCTGGCCGGGTTTGTCGAAGTGGGCGAAACGCTTGAGCAGGCGGTGGCGCGCGAGGTGATGGAAGAGAGCAGTATCCGTGTAAAAAACCTGCGCTACGTGACGTCCCAGCCCTGGCCGTTCCCGCAATCGCTGATGACCGCCTTTACTGCGGACTACGACAGCGGCGAAATCAAAATCGATCCTAAAGAACTCATCGACGCAGGCTGGTATCGCTACGACCAGTTGCCGTTGTTGCCAGCGCCGGGCACCGTCGCGCGCCGCCTGATAGAAGATACCGTGGCGCGCTGCCGGGCAGACTACGAATGACGTGGTACAATGGCGCCCTGTCGCTTGAGGAATAAGAAAAATGACCGAACTGAAAAACGATCGTTACCTGCGCGCCCTGCAACGCCAGCCTGTCGACGTCACCCCGGTGTGGATGATGCGTCAGGCGGGACGTTATCTGCCGGAATATAAGGCCACCCGCGCGCAGGCGGGCGATTTTATGTCGCTTTGCAAAAACGCCGAGCTGGCGTGCGAAGTGACGCTACAGCCGCTGCGCCGCTATCCGCTTGATGCTGCGATCCTCTTTTCGGACATTCTGACGATCCCGGATGCGATGGGGCTGGGGCTCTATTTTGAAGCGGGCGAAGGCCCACGCTTTGCCTCGCCGATCACAGGCAAAGCGGATGTCGAAAAGCTGCTGGTGCCGGACCCGGAACAGGAGCTCGGCTATGTGATGAATGCGGTACGCACCATTCGCCGCGAACTGAAAGGCGAAGTGCCGCTGATTGGCTTCTCCGGCAGCCCCTGGACGCTCGCTACCTACATGGTGGAAGGCGGTAGCAGCAAAGCGTTTACCGTTATCAAGAAGATGATGTACGCCGAGCCGCAAACCCTGCATTTGCTGCTCGATAAGCTCGCGAAAAGCGTCACGCTCTACCTGAACGCCCAAATCCGCGCGGGCGCGCAGTCGGTGATGATTTTCGATACCTGGGGCGGTGTGCTGACCGGGCGCGACTATCAGCAGTTCTCACTTTACTACATGCATAAAATCGTCGACGGGCTGCTGCGGGAAAACGAAGGCCGCCGCGTGCCGGTGACGCTGTTTACCAAAGGCGGCGGTCAGTGGCTGGAGGCGATTGCAGACACCGGCTGCGACGCGCTGGGACTGGACTGGACGACCGATATCGCTGATGCGCGCCGTCGCGTCGGGCATAAGGTCGCGCTGCAGGGCAACATGGATCCTTCCATGCTTTACGCGGCGCCCGCCCGCATCGAAGAGGAAGTGGCGTCTATACTTGCTGGTTTCGGCAAGGGTGAAGGTCATGTGTTCAACCTGGGACATGGCATTCATCAGGATGTGCCTCCGGAACATGCGGGGGCCTTCGTCGAGGCGGTTCACCGCTTATCGGCGCCTTATCACCTGTAAGGAGAAACTATGGATCTCGCGACGCTTCGCGCACAACAAATCGAACTGGCATCCAATGTGGTCCGTGAGGACCGGTTAAATGTTGATCCGCCGACGTTTATCGGCGGGGCGGATGTCGGGTTTGAGCAGGGCGGCGAAGTGACGCGGGCGGCGATGGTGCTGTTGAAATACCCCTCGCTGGAGCTGGTGGAGTATCAGGTGGCGCGTATCCCAACCACGATGCCTTATATTCCCGGCTTTCTGTCGTTTCGCGAATACCCGGCGCTGCTTGCCGCCTGGGAGATGCTCTCCAGAAAGCCGGATTTATTGTTTGTCGATGGCCACGGGATTTCGCATCCGCGCCGTCTCGGCGTCGCCAGCCACTTCGGCATGCTGGTGGATGTGCCGACGATAGGCGTTGCGAAAAAGCGGCTCTGCGGCAAATTTGAACCGCTCTCCGACGAGCCGGGCGCGGTCGCGCCGCTGATGGACAAAGGCGAGCAGCTGGCGTGGGTGTGGCGCAGCAAAGCGCGCTGCAATCCGCTGTTTGTCTCGACGGGGCATCGCGTCAGCATCGATACGGCGCTTGGCTGGGTGCAGCGCTGTACCAAAGGCTACCGGCTGCCGGAGCCGACGCGCTGGGCAGACGCCGTCGCATCGGGCCGCCCCGCCTTTCTACGATGGCAGGAAATTCAGGGGTGATTCAGGTACACTGCCGCTAATTTTCGGTTTGTGAGACGCCACTATGTTACAAAACCCTATTCACCTGCGGCTGGAAAAGCTCGAAGCCTGGCAGCACGAGACCTTTATGGCCTCGCTGTGCGAGCGGATGTACCCGAATTACGCCATGTTCTGCCAGCAGACCGGCTTCGGCGATGCGCAGCTCTACCGCCGTATTCTCGATCTGGTCTGGGAAACGCTGACGGTTAAAGACGCTAAAGTCAATTTCGACAACCAGCTCGAAAAGCTTGAAGAGGCGATTCCGGCGGCAGAGGATTATGACCTGTACGGCGTCTATCCGGCCATTGACGCCTGCGTGGCATTGAGCGAACTGATCCACTCGCGCCTGAGTGGCGAGACGCTGGAGCACGCGATTGAAGTCAGCGAGACATCTATCACGACCGTGGCCATGCTGGAGATGACGCAGGCGGGCCGCGAAATGACTGATGAAGAGCTGAAAGCGAACCCGGCCGTCGAGCAGGAATGGGACATCCAGTGGGAAATTTTCCGTTTGCTGGCCGCCTGCGAAGAACGCGATATTGAGCTGATAAAAGGCTTACGCGCAGACCTGCGCGAGGATGGAACCAGTAATATCGGTATAAATTTGCAGCAATGAGACAATAAAACGTGATTTACAGCCTGTTTTGTCTCACCTGAAGGCTTCCAATTAGCCCCCCGTCTGGTCTACATTTGGGAGGCGAAAAAAAGTGGCTATCGGTGCGTGTATGCAGGAGAGTGCTTTCAAGGCATTTCCGTCGCACTCGATGCTTAGCAAGCGATAAACACATTGTAAGGATAACTTATGAACAAGACTCAACTGATTGATGTAATTGCAGACAAGGCTGACCTGTCTAAAGCGCAAGCGAAAGCTGCTCTGGAATCCACTCTGGCTGCGATTACTGAGTCTCTGAAAGAAGGCGATGCTGTACAGCTGGTTGGTTTCGGTACCTTCAAAGTGAACCACCGCGCTGAGCGTACTGGCCGCAACCCGCAGACCGGTAAAGAAATCAAAATCGCTGCAGCTAACGTGCCGGCATTCGTTTCTGGCAAAGCACTGAAAGACGCTGTTAAGTAAACCGCGTGGCAGTGAAAGGTTTTAACGAAGGGGCGACATCGCCCCTTTTGTTTAGCTGGCGTTTGCTGGCGCTGACAGGCGCGCTGTTCCTTTCGGCCTGTCGTTCCACTCCGGAAATTCCCTCCTTTACCGCCAGCGGCTATCTCGCCGATGACGGCGTCGTGCGCCTGTGGCGTAAAGACAATAACGACGGTTCCGTGCACCTGCTGGCGGCGTTCAGCCCCTGGTCGGGCGATAACACCTCGATCAGCGATTATCGCTGGCAAAACGACACGCTCGCTTCGGTGGATTACCGCCTGCAAGGCAAACAGCCGGAACAGGTAAAAGTGCGCTTTGACGATCGCGGCGGCTTAAGCTTTATGCAGCGCGAAGTGAACGGGCAGAAGCAGCAGCTCTCAAGCGATCAGATTGCCTTGTGGCAGTACCGCGCCACCCGTATGCGCAATACCAGCGACGCGCTGCGCGCAGGCCGCGTGGTGCTGCGCCAGGGACGCTGGAACCCTGACGGCACGATGACGACCTGCGAAGGGCAAACCGTGCTCCCTGAACTGGACAGAAGGGCGCAGGCGCGGCTTGCCGAACGCCAGCGTCACGCTACCGCGCGCGTTAGCGCCGCCTGGCTGGAGGCGCCGGAAGGCACCCAGTTGTTGCTGGTGGCGAACGAAGACTTTTGCGCATGGCAACCGAAGCCTGACGGCTTCTGAGGCAATAAAAAAGCGACGGGTTGAGCCGTCGCTTTTGCGGGAGCCTGTCAGCGGCGTGGCGGGTTATTCCGCCTGTTCACGCGCGATAGCGCGATAGCCGATATCTTTACGACAGAAGCAGTCATCCCAGTGAATATCTTCCGCTAAGCGATACGCCCGCGCCTGCGCATCGGCAACAGTATCGCCGAGTGCCGTCACGCACAGTACACGACCGCCGCTGGTTACAACGCGCTCATCGTCACGCAGTGTGGTACCGGCGTGGAAGACTTTGCCGTCGCCACTGGCAATCTCTTCAATCGGCAGGCCGTGGATCACATCGCCGGTGCGATAATCGCCCGGATAGCCGCCGGCGGCCATCACCACGCCAAGCGACGGGCGCGAGTCCCACTGCGATTTTACGGTGTCGAGTTTGCCGTCGCAGGCAGCGAGACAGAGCGCCACCAGATCGGACTGCAGGCGCATCATAATCGGCTGGGTTTCCGGGTCGCCGAAGCGGCAGTTAAACTCAATGACTTTCGGGTTGCCCTGTTTGTCGATCATCAGGCCCGCATAAAGAAAACCGGTATAGGTGTTGCCTTCCGCTGCCATGCCTCGCACGGTCGGCCATATGATGCGCTCCATGGTGCGCTGGAAGACTTCATCGGTCACGACCGGCGCCGGAGAGTAAGCGCCCATCCCGCCCGTATTCAGACCGGTATCGCCGTCGCCGACGCGCTTGTGATCCTGGCTGGTGGCCATCGGTTCAACATGCTCGCCATCCACCATCACGATAAAACTGGCTTCTTCGCCATCAAGAAACTCTTCAACCACGATGCGGTGACCGGCATCGCCAAACGCGTTGCCCGCCAGCATATCGTTAACGGCCGCTTCGGCTTCATCCAGCGTCATCGCGACGATAACGCCTTTGCCCGCCGCCAGACCGTCAGCTTTGATAACAATTGGCGCGCCTTTTTCTCGGATATACGCGAGCGCAGGTTCCGTCTCGGTAAAGTTCTGGTATTCCGCCGTCGGAATACGATGGCGCGCCAGGAAATCTTTGGTAAACGCTTTGGAGCCTTCCAGCTGTGCGGCGCCTTTGGTCGGCCCGAATATTTTCAGACCGGCGGCGCGGAATGCATCCACCACGCCGATAACCAGCGGCGCTTCCGGCCCGACGATGGTCAGATCGATATTTTCACGCTGCGCAAAACGGAGCAGCGCTGGAATATCCGTCGGGTTGATAGCGACGTTTTGCAGTGCAGGCTCCAGCGCGGTGCCTGCGTTACCTGGCGCGACATAGACGGTTTCAACCAGCGGCGACTGGACGGCTTTCCAGGCCAGCGCATGTTCGCGCCCGCCGTTGCCAATGACTAATACTTTCATCGTTGCTCCGTTATTAATGGCGGAAGTGGCGCATGTCGGTGAAGATCATAGCGATGCCGTGCTCATCGGCGGCGGCGATAACTTCATCGTCACGAATCGAACCCCCCGGCTGGATCACGCAGGTGATACCCACGGCGGCTGCGGCGTCGATACCGTCACGGAAGGGGAAGAACGCGTCGGAGGCCATCGCCGAGCCTTTGACTTCCAGGCCTTCGTCGCCAGCTTTAATGCCTGCGATTTTAGCGGAATAGACGCGGCTCATCTGGCCGGCGCCAATACCGATGGTCATGTTATTGCGGGCGTAAACAATCGCATTCGATTTTACAAACTTCGCCACTTTCCAGCAGAAGAGCGCGTCGCGCAGCTCCTGTTCGGTCGGCTGGCGTTTAGTCACAACGCGCAGATCGCTTTCCGTCACCATGCCAAGATCGCGGTCCTGAACCAGCAGGCCGCCGTTGACGCGTTTGAAATCCAGGCCCGCTGCGCGAGCCTGCCATTCACCGCAAACCAGCACGCGCACGTTTTGCTTCGCTGCGGTTATCTTCAGCGCTTCTTCGCTGGCGGAGGGCGCGATGATGACTTCAACGAACTGGCGAGAGATGATCGCCTGCGCGGTTTCGGCGTCCAGCTCGCGGTTAAACGCAATAATGCCGCCAAAGGCGGAGGTTGGATCCGTTTTATACGCGCGATTATAAGCTTCAAGAATCGAGTCACTAACGGCAACGCCGCACGGGTTAGCGTGCTTGACAATAACGCAGGCCGGTTCGCTGAAGGCTTTTACGCACTCCAGCGCCGCGTCGGTGTCGGCGATGTTGTTATAAGAGAGCGCTTTGCCCTGAACCTGCTGTGCGGTCGCGACGGAGGCTTCCTTAATTTCTTCTTCTATATAGAAGGCAGCGTGCTGATGGCTATTTTCGCCGTAGCGCATATCCTGCTTTTTAATGAAGTTCAGATTAAGCGTACGCGGGAAGCGGCCGGAAGGCGCTGATGTTTCACCGTGATAAGCCGGAACCAGGCTGCCGAAGTAGTTGGCTATCATGCTGTCATAGGCGGCGGTGTGTTCGAAAGCTTTGATGGCGAGATCGAAGCGGGTGTCGAAGGTCAGCGAGCCGTTATTGGCGTCCAGCTCTTCAATAATGGCGCTGTAGTCGCTGCTCTTCACTACGATAGCCACATCTTTATGGTTCTTGGCGGCGGAGCGGACCATGGTCGGGCCGCCGATGTCGATATTCTCAACCGCATCTTCCAGCGTGCAGCCGTCACGCGCGACGGTCTGTGCGAACGGGTAAAGGTTGACTACGACCATATCAATCGGGGAGATAGCGTGCTGCGCCATGATATCGTCATCCTGGCCGCGGCGTCCCAGAATACCGCCATGCACTTTCGGGTGCAGCGTTTTGACGCGACCGTCCATCATCTCCGGAAAACCGGTGTAGTCGGAGACTTCCGTCACCGGCAGGCCAGCCTGCGCCAGGAGGCCTGCCGTACCGCCAGTAGAGAGGAGTTCAACGCCGCGGTCAGAGAGCGCGCGGGCGAAGTCGACGATACCGGCTTTGTCAGAAACGCTGAGCAGAGCGCGGCGTACAGGACGAGGTTGTTGCATGTATAAATCCCCTGGATTTGATCATTACAGAAGAGCGTTAGCTGAATCTCAGCTTCTTTACTGAAATTCAGCTGACGCTCCTTAAAAAAATAGCGCTTCAGTAGCAGGGCTGCATTGTAGCGAAAACGTTTGCGTGGCGCTCGCAAAATTTAGGTAGTGGAGTGCTTTGTGGATAACTCTGTGTGCAAATGCGTATAAACCGGGGTTTTGCTGGGGAATGCAGCAGTCAGTCATTTTTATGTCATTTTCCTGTTGCGGCGAAAAGAGAACTCCCTATAATGCGCCTCCATCGACACGGCGCTGATGAAGAACATCACACAGCGACGGTGAGTCGGAAAGAGAAAAATCCTGAAATTAAGGGTTGACTCTGAAAGAGGAAAGCGTAATATACGCCACCTCGCGACAGCAGGCTGAAGGCCGCGTCGCACTGCTCTTTAACAATTTATCAGACAATCTGTGTGGGCACTCGGGGCACTGATATCTTAACGTCTTCGGACGATAAATGAATATCAAGTCTCAAGTGAACAACAGTTAATTCATTACGAACTAACAGTTTAATTCTTTGAGCATCAAACTTTAATTGAAGAGTTTGATCATGGCTCAGATTGAACGCTGGCGGCAGGCCTAACACATGCAAGTCGAACGGTAACAGGAAGCAGCTTGCTGCTTTGCTGACGAGTGGCGGACGGGTGAGTAATGTCTGGGAAACTGCCTGATGGAGGGGGATAACTACTGGAAACGGTAGCTAATACCGCATAACGTCGCAAGACCAAAGTGGGGGACCTTCGGGCCTCATGCCATCAGATGTGCCCAGATGGGATTAGCTAGTAGGTGGGGTAACGGCTCACCTAGGCGACGATCCCTAGCTGGTCTGAGAGGATGACCAGCCACACTGGAACTGAGACACGGTCCAGACTCCTACGGGAGGCAGCAGTGGGGAATATTGCACAATGGGCGCAAGCCTGATGCAGCCATGCCGCGTGTATGAAGAAGGCCTTCGGGTTGTAAAGTACTTTCAGCGAGGAGGAAGGGGTTAAGGTTAATAACCTTGGCCATTGACGTTACTCGCAGAAGAAGCACCGGCTAACTCCGTGCCAGCAGCCGCGGTAATACGGAGGGTGCAAGCGTTAATCGGAATTACTGGGCGTAAAGCGCACGCAGGCGGTCTGTCAAGTCGGATGTGAAATCCCCGGGCTCAACCTGGGAACTGCATCCGAAACTGGCAGGCTTGAGTCTCGTAGAGGGGGGTAGAATTCCAGGTGTAGCGGTGAAATGCGTAGAGATCTGGAGGAATACCGGTGGCGAAGGCGGCCCCCTGGACGAAGACTGACGCTCAGGTGCGAAAGCGTGGGGAGCAAACAGGATTAGATACCCTGGTAGTCCACGCCGTAAACGATGTCGACTTGGAGGTTGTGCCCTTGAGGCGTGGCTTCCGGAGCTAACGCGTTAAGTCGACCGCCTGGGGAGTACGGCCGCAAGGTTAAAACTCAAATGAATTGACGGGGGCCCGCACAAGCGGTGGAGCATGTGGTTTAATTCGATGCAACGCGAAGAACCTTACCTGGTCTTGACATCCAGAGAATCCTGCAGAGATGCGGGAGTGCCTTCGGGAACTCTGAGACAGGTGCTGCATGGCTGTCGTCAGCTCGTGTTGTGAAATGTTGGGTTAAGTCCCGCAACGAGCGCAACCCTTATCCTTTGTTGCCAGCACATCATGGTGGGAACTCAAAGGAGACTGCCGGTGATAAACCGGAGGAAGGTGGGGATGACGTCAAGTCATCATGGCCCTTACGACCAGGGCTACACACGTGCTACAATGGCGCATACAAAGAGAAGCGACCTCGCGAGAGCAAGCGGACCTCATAAAGTGCGTCGTAGTCCGGATTGGAGTCTGCAACTCGACTCCATGAAGTCGGAATCGCTAGTAATCGTGGATCAGAATGCCACGGTGAATACGTTCCCGGGCCTTGTACACACCGCCCGTCACACCATGGGAGTGGGTTGCAAAAGAAGTAGGTAGCTTAACCTTCGGGAGGGCGCTTACCACTTTGTGATTCATGACTGGGGTGAAGTCGTAACAAGGTAACCGTAGGGGAACCTGCGGTTGGATCACCTCCTTACCTGCAAGATACAACCTCGCGTGCTCACACAGATTGTCTGATAGAAAGTAAAGAAGCAAGACGGCTGCGAAGTCGTGACACGCTGTGTCCCCTTCGTCTAGCGGTTAGGACTCCGCCCTTTCACGGCGGCAACAGGGGTTCGAATCCCCTAGGGGACGCCACTTGCTGGGTGTGGGTGAAAGACACAACCAACCGATATCTCAAAACTGACTGTTAAGTCACGTTTGAGATATTTGCTCTTTAACAATCCGGAACAAGCTGAAAATTGAAACAGACATGCTGCTGCATTCTTCCGTAAACAGGGAATGCGCGGTGTGTCAGAGTCTCTCAAACTCGCAGCACGAAGACTTCTTCGGGTTGTGAGGTTAAGCGAACAAGCGTACACGGTGGATGCCCTGGCAGTCAGAGGCGATGAAGGACGTGCTAATCTGCGAAAAGCGCCGGTAAGGTGATATGAACCGTTATAACCGGCGATGTCCGAATGGGGAAACCCAGTGTGATTCGTCACACTATCTCAGCATGAATACATAGTGCTGTGAGGCGAACCGGGGGAACTGAAACATCTAAGTACCCCGAGGAAAAGAAATCAACCGAGATTCCCCCAGTAGCGGCGAGCGAACGGGGAACAGCCCAGAGCCTGAATCAGCTTGTGTGTCAGTGGAACGGTCTGGAAAGGCCGGCGATACAGGGTGACAGCCCCGTACACGAAGGCACACAGGTTGTGAGCTCGATGAGTAGGGCGGGACACGTGATATCCTGTCTGAAGATGGGGGGACCATCCTCCAAGGCTAAATACTCCTGACTGACCGATAGTGAACCAGTACCGTGAGGGAAAGGCGAAAAGAACCCCGGCGAGGGGAGTGAAACAGAACCTGAAACCGTGTACGTACAAGCAGTGGGAGCCTTCGTAAGAGGGTGACTGCGTACCTTTTGTATAATGGGTCAGCGACTTATATTCTGTAGCAAGGTTAACCGTATAGGGGAGCCGAAGGGAAACCGAGTCTTAACCGGGCGTTAAGTTGCAGGGTATAGACCCGAAACCCGGTGATCTAGCCATGGGCAGGTTGAAGGTTGGGTAACACTAACTGGAGGACCGAACCGACTAATGTTGAAAAATTAGCGGATGACCTGTGGCTGGGGGTGAAAGGCCAATCAAACCGGGAGATAGCTGGTTCTCCCCGAAAGCTATTTAGGTAGCGCCTCGTGAACTCATCTTCGGGGGTAGAGCACTGTTTCGGCTAGGGGGCCATCCCGGCTTACCAACCCGATGCAAACTGCGAATACCGAAGAATGTTATCACGGGAGACACACGGCGGGTGCTAACGTCCGTCGTGAAGAGGGAAACAACCCAGACCGCCAGCTAAGGTCCCAAAGTCATGGTTAAGTGGGAAACGATGTGGGAAGGCCCAGACAGCCAGGATGTTGGCTTAGAAGCAGCCATCATTTAAAGAAAGCGTAATAGCTCACTGGTCGAGTCGGCCTGCGCGGAAGATGTAACGGGGCTAAACCATGCACCGAAGCTGCGGCAGCGACACTTATGTGTTGTTGGGTAGGGGAGCGTTCTGTAAGCCTGCGAAGGTGTGCTGTGAGGCATGCTGGAGGTATCAGAAGTGCGAATGCTGACATAAGTAACGATAAAGCGGGTGAAAAGCCCGCTCGCCGGAAGACCAAGGGTTCCTGTCCAACGTTAATCGGGGCAGGGTGAGTCGACCCCTAAGGCGAGGCCGAAAGGCGTAGTCGATGGGAAACAGGTTAATATTCCTGTACTTGGTGTTACTGCGAAGGGGGGACGGAGAAGGCTATGTTGGCCGGGCGACGGTTGTCCCGGTTTAAGCGTGTAGGTGTGATGACCAGGCAAATCCGGTTGTCTTTAACACTGAGGCGTGATGACGAGGCACTACGGTGCTGAAGCAATAAATGCCCTGCTTCCAGGAAAAGCCTCTAAGCATCAGGTAACACGAAATCGTACCCCAAACCGACACAGGTGGTCAGGTAGAGAATACCAAGGCGCTTGAGAGAACTCGGGTGAAGGAACTAGGCAAAATGGTGCCGTAACTTCGGGAGAAGGCACGCTGACATGTAGGTGAAGCCCCTGCGGGCGGAGCTGAAGTCAGTCGAAGATACCAGCTGGCTGCAACTGTTTATTAAAAACACAGCACTGTGCAAACACGAAAGTGGACGTATACGGTGTGACGCCTGCCCGGTGCCGGAAGGTTAATTGATGGGGTTATCGCAAGAGAAGCTCCTGATCGAAGCCCCGGTAAACGGCGGCCGTAACTATAACGGTCCTAAGGTAGCGAAATTCCTTGTCGGGTAAGTTCCGACCTGCACGAATGGCGTAATGATGGCCAGGCTGTCTCCACCCGAGACTCAGTGAAATTGAACTCGCTGTGAAGATGCAGTGTACCCGCGGCAAGACGGAAAGACCCCGTGAACCTTTACTACAGCTTGACACTGAACATTGAGCCTTGATGTGTAGGATAGGTGGGAGGCTTTGAAGCGTGGACGCCAGTCTGCGTGGAGCCAACCTTGAAATACCACCCTTTAATGTTTGATGTTCTAACCTGGCGCCATAATCTGGCGTGGGGACAGTGTCTGGTGGGTAGTTTGACTGGGGCGGTCTCCTCCCAAAGTGTAACGGAGGAGCACGAAGGTCAGCTAATCCTGGTCGGACATCAGGAGGTTAGTGCAATGGCATAAGCTGGCTTGACTGCGAGAGTGACGGCTCGAGCAGGTGCGAAAGCAGGTCATAGTGATCCGGTGGTTCTGTATGGAAGGGCCATCGCTCAACGGATAAAAGGTACTCCGGGGATAACAGGCTGATACCGCCCAAGAGTTCATATCGACGGCGGTGTTTGGCACCTCGATGTCGGCTCATCACATCCTGGGGCTGAAGTAGGTCCCAAGGGTATGGCTGTTCGCCATTTAAAGTGGTACGCGAGCTGGGTTTAGAACGTCGTGAGACAGTTCGGTCCCTATCTGCCGTGGGCGCTGGAGAATTGAGGGGGGCTGCTCCCAGTACGAGAGGACCGGAGTGGACGCATCACTGGTGTTCGGGTTGTCATGCCAATGGCACTGCCCGGTAGCTAAATGCGGAAGAGATAAGTGCTGAAAGCATCTAAGCACGAAACTTGCCCCGAGATGAGTTCTCCCTGAGACTTTAAGTCTCCTGAAGGAACGTTGAAGACGACGACGTTGATAGGCCGGGTGTGTAAGCGCAGCGATGCGTTGAGCTAACCGGTACTAATGAACCGTGAGGCTTAACCTTACAACGCCAAAGAAGTCTGGCGTGTTGAGAGAGATATTCAGCTTGTGACGGATAAACGTTCATGGCGGTACGCGGTGGACGGACAGAATTTGCCTGGCGGCTGTAGCGCGGTGGTCCCACCTGACCCCATGCCGAACTCAGAAGTGAAACGCCGTAGCGCCGATGGTAGTGTGGGGCCTCCCCATGCGAGAGTAGGGAACTGCCAGGCATCAAATTTAGTGTGCTGATATGGCTCAGTTGGTAGAGCGCACCCTTGGTAAGGGTGAGGTCCCCAGTTCGACTCTGGGTATCAGCACCAGTTTTTCGGTTAAAGTTCGGCATTTAAAATGAATTTGCCTGGCGGCTGTAGCGCGGTGGTCCCACCTGACCCCATGCCGAACTCAGAAGTGAAACGCCGTAGCGCCGATGGTAGTGTGGGGCCTCCCCATGCGAGAGTAGGGAACTGCCAGGCATCAAACAAACGGAAAAGCCTCATGCGAAAGCATGGGGCTTTTTTGTTTTCTCCCGCCAGCACTCCGCATCACTTCCCTCACCGGCGCTTTCTTTCATGCTGCCGCGCCCTGCTTTTCGTACTTAGCTGATTATTAAAAAACCCCGCTCAGACGAGCGGGGTGAATCAGTGAAAGGGTTATCTCAGTGAATAACCTGAGAGAGAAACGCACGGGTACGTTCTGAACGCGGGCTGGAAAAGAACTCCTGCGGCGGCGCCTCTTCCACAATCTCACCGCGATCCATAAAGATAACCCGGTCGGCAACCGTTCGCGCAAACCCCATTTCGTGCGTCACGCACAGCATAGTCATGCCGGATTCTGCCAGGCCAATCATCGTATCCAGCACTTCCTTTACCATCTCAGGATCAAGCGCTGAAGTCGGCTCATCAAACAGCATGATTTTAGGCTTCATACACAGAGAGCGGGCTATGGCTACGCGCTGCTGCTGCCCCCCCGAGATCTGCCCCGGAAATTTATGCGCATGTTCCGCAATGCGCACCCTTTCCAGATAATGCATCGCCAGCGCTTCGGCCTCTTTTTTAGGCAGCTTACGTACCCAGATTGGTGCCAGCGTACAGTTTTGCAACACAGTCAAATGCGGGAACAAATTGAAATGTTGAAATACCATGCCCACTTCAGTACGTACTTTCTCAATATTGCGCAGATCGTCATTAAGCTCAATGCCATCCACGACGATGCGGCCCTGCTGATGCTCTTCCAGATGGTTAATACAGCGGATCGTCGTTGATTTCCCGGAGCCCGATGGTCCGCAAAGTACAATGCGCTCCCCCTGTTTTACCTTCAGATTGATATCTTTCAGCACATGAAACTGGCCGTACCATTTATTGACGTTTTCCAGCGTAATCATCGCGTCGGCAGGCTGCAGTGTTATTTGACTCATGGTTATCCTCAGTGCGGTGTACGCCCGGTGTGAAAGCGCTTTTCCAGATGCTGGCTGTAGCGCGACATGCTAAAGCAGAAGATCCAGTAGATCAGCGCGGCGAAAACGTAGCCTTCCGTCGACATCCCGAGCCAGGCGGGATCGACCGTTGCCTGCTGCACGCTGCTGAACAGATCGAAAAGGCCGATAATAATGACCAGACTGGTGTCCTTAAAAAGGGCAATGATCGTATTCACGAGGCCCGGGATCACCAGTTTTAACGCCTGTGGCAGAATAACCAGCCCCTGCGTTTTCCAGTAACCCAGCGCCAGTGATTCCGCCGCTTCGTATTGCCCTTTAGGCAGCGCCTGTAACCCGCCGCGTACCACTTCCGCCACATAGGCGGACTGGAACAAAATTACCCCGACCAGGGCGCGGATGAGTTTGTCGATGCTGGTTCCTTCCGCCATAAACAGCGGCAGCATTACCGATGACATAAATAGCACCGTGATAAGCGGCACGCCGCGCCAGAACTCAATAAAGATAACCGACAGCACCCGCACGACCGGCATCCGGGAACGCCGCCCCAGCGCCAGCAAAATGCCGAGCGGCAGCGCACCGGCGATCCCCACAGAGGCGATAATCAGCGTCAGCGTCAGGCCGCCCCACTGGCGGGTTTCCACACGCTCAAGCCCAAGAAAACCGCCATACATCAACCACCACACCACTATGGGATACGCCACCGCCCAGCAGGCGATATAACGAGCGCGTCGCGGCAGCGCATTCCAGAACATCGGCACGATGGAAAGCAAACCGATAACCAGCGCGAGATTAATGCGCCAGCGCTCGTCATGCGGATACAGCCCATACATAAACTGGCCGAAGCGGGCGTGGATGAACACCCAACAGGCACCGTCTTTCGTGCAGTCCGCGCGCGTGCTTCCCACCCAGTTAGCCTGAAAAAGCGCCCAGTTAAGCAGCGGCGGAATCAGCTCCCATATCATCCAGAGACAGAACAGCGTCAGCAGGCTGTTTCCCCAACTGGAGAACAGGTTTTTACGCATCCATCCCAGCGCGCCGCGATTGACCGGGCGCGCTATTGCTGGCGATATCGCTTTTGTCGTCATGGTTTAGCGCTCCACCAGGGCTATACGCCGGTTATACAGGTTCATCAGCAGCGAGATCGTCAGACTGATAATGAGGTAAACGGACATGGTGATCGCGATCGTTTCAATAGCCTGGCCGGTCTGGTTCAGTACGGTGCCCGCAAACAGCGACACCATATCCGGGTAACCTATGGCGGCGGCAAGCGACGAGTTTTTCACGATATTCAGGTACTGGCTGGTCAGCGGTGGAATGATGACGCGCATCGCCTGCGGAATAATCACCTGGCGCAGCGTCACCGGGTTCGGCAGGCCCAGGGAACGTGCCGCCTCATGCTGTCCATGTGGGACCGATAAAATCCCGGCGCGAATAATCTCGGCGATAAAGGCCGAGGTGTAAACGGAAAGCGCCAGCGTCAGGGCTGCCAGCTCCGGGATAAGCGCCAGCCCGCCGCGGAAGTTAAATCCGCGCAGCGCAGGCACATCCCAGTGCAGCGCCGGGCCAAATACCAGATGCGCCAGCAACGGCAGCACGACGATAAGCAACAGCAGTGTCGGCCAGGTACGCCGTAGCTGTCCGGTCTTCATCTGGTGCTTTTTATTAAAGCGATAAAGCCCGGTGGAAAGCGCCAGCGCGATGATCACTGCGCCGACAAAGGCCAGCGCACCTTCACCCGCCTGCGGCGAGGGTAGATAGAGCCCGCGGTTGCTCAGAAACGCCAGTTCGAATGCGCTGACGGCCTGCCGTGGGCCTGGCAAATTGCGCAGCACCGCGAAATACCAGAAGAAGATCTGCAACAGTGGCGGAATATTGCGGAACGTTTCGATATAAATCGTGGAAAGCTTACGCAGTAGCCAGTTGTCGGACAGGCGTGCGAGCCCGACAAAAAAGCCGAGAAATGAGGCGAAAACGATACAGAGCGCGGAAACCAGCAGCGTATTCATCAGGCCGACCAGGAAAACGCGGCCATAGGTGTCGCCTTCCTGATAATCGATCAGATGCTGAACGATACCAAACCCGGCGCTGCGCTCGAGAAACGCAAACCCCGATGTGATACCCCGGTTATTCAGATTGGTAATGGTGTTGTGAATTAAATAGGCGGCGATACCAAGAACGACCACAATCGCCACAATCTGGTACAGCCATGCGCGAACCGCAGGGCTGGAAAGGGAGAGAGGTCCTTTCACGCCAGGGCGTCGATGGAACATAAGTAAACCTCAGGCAACCATAACTCTGGGCTGGGCGCCGCCGAAGCGACGCCCGTAACGGCATAATGCTTAACGCACCGGCGGCGCGTACTGGATCCCGCCTTTATTCCAGAGATTGTTCTGGCCGCGTTTGATCTTCAACGGGCTCTCCTGGCCGACGTTACGCTCGAAGATCTCGGCATAGTTGCCAACCTGCTTGATGATGTTATAAGCCCATTTGTTGTCGAGCTTCAGATCCTTGCCGTAGTCGCCTTCTTTACCTAACAGGTGCGCCATATCCGGTGTAGAGGGGTTAGCGGCTTTGGCATCCACATTTTTGGAATCGACGCCCATCTCTTCGGCGTTCAGCATGGCGAACAGCGTCCAGCGCACGATGGAGAACCATTCGTCATCGCCGCGGCGAACGACCGGGCCGAGCGGCTCTTTGGAAATCACTTCAGGCAGGACAATCCACTCTGCCGGATTGCTGAGCTTAATGCGCAGCGCGTAAAGCTGGGACTGGTCGGAAGCGAGGGTATCGCAGCGGCCCGATTCCAGGGCTTTTGCCGATTCATCAGAGCGGTCAAAGGTCACTGGCGTATATTTCATGTTGTTAGCTTTGAAGTAATCCGCCACGTTCAGCTCGGTATCTGTGCCCGCCTGGATGCACACCGTCGCGCCGTCCAGTTCTTTAGCGCTTTTCAGGCCCGCTTTGTTATGGGTCAGGAAACCGATACCGTCGTAATAGGTTACGCCGGTGAAAGACATGCCCATGCCCGCATCGCGTGATGAGGTCCAGGTGGTATTACGGGAAAGAACATCCACCTCCCCGGATTGAAGCGCGGTGAAACGTTCTTTCGCAGTCAGCGGGGTATATTTCACTTTAGACGCATCGCCAAAAACGGCGGCGGCTACGCCGCGACAGACATCAACGTCAATACCGGTAAATTTGCCGCTGGCCTCCGCATAGGAAAAGCCCGGCAAACCGTCACTGATGCCGCACTGTATAAAACCCTTCTTTTTCACACTGTCCAGCGTGGCGCCGGCATGGGCCTGATTAGCAACGGCGAACAGCGCGCCAGCGGCGGCCAGAGTGGCGATCATCATCTTCTTCATAATGCATCCTGTGTGGCGAGAATTATCGTTATAGATATAAGGCGACCGGGAGGCGCCAGTTTGCTGTCTGTGGCATAAGCCATAGGGGGTAAAGCAAAGGGAGTGCCAGGTTTACAACAGGCGCAAAACGCAGTGCGCGGATGTATTAAGCGAAGTGTATACATAAAAGAAAAAAATAAGCGCACTGAAAAAGTGCAAAAAGACAATGCGCGCCACATTTTGGAGCAAAATAAGCCGGGTTTTATTCACAAAGCAGGCGAGTGATTTCCTGCGTTAATATTTCAGCGACAAGCAACGGTAAGCCCTGTGAGATAACTCACAAGGAGAAATAAAACAGAATGGCGCAGGCGTTATAGAAAGGGAGGCGGTCCAGATGACTTTTTTATTATGCGCTAAAGCAATGCCAAAATTTTACCTTATGATGAAAAGCTGCACTATTTTAATGCAGCTTTAGTTTAATGCAGAGTAGTGCAGCGAGGCGGGCGCAGACACGGCCCGCCAGGCAATGCATTATTTGCTCAGCGCGATAATCCCCATCGTCAACCCGGCAAGCGCAGCGGCCCCTCCGGCGACGGCACCTGCGGTTTCCCAGTTATCCTGCGTCGTACCTTTCATACAGGTATTGGTATGCACCAGGCGGCCCTGATCGTCATACACCGGAACGCAGGGAGAATCATGCGCGCAACCAGCCAGTAAGGTACACAACAGCGCGGCGGGAATTAATTTTTTCATCGTTCACCTCTACAGAATAAATCACCTTCCCGAAACGATATGAACTGTTATATAAGTTATCGGGCGCGGACAATAAAAGAAGGTTATCACGTGTAAAGGCAGGCGTTGACTGGGCAATAATTGCAATTCATGTGGAATGTAAAAATGATGGAAGCGCACGCTGTAATTCAGGGGTAATGTGAAGGAATTATGGAGAATGAAGATTATCTACATCATGACAGGATCAAACGATGCGGAATAAGAATCTAATGTCCGTAATGGGTTACGTGAATTGTTATGATTACGACGCATGGCGAATGAGATAAATGCTGTAAAATAAAGGCGCCATAAAGGCGCCTTTTTTATCAGGATTTACGCATTGCCGTCTGGCTTTATAAAGCGTCGCCGGATCACCACGAAAAAGACCGGCACGAAGAAAATGGCGAGCAGCGTGGCACTCAGCATTCCTCCCATAACGCCGGTGCCAACCGCGTTCTGCGCGCCGCTACCCGCGCCGTTATTCAGCACCAGTGGCAGCACGCCGAGAATAAACGCCAGCGACGTCATCAGGATAGGGCGCAGGCGTAAGCGCACCGCCTCAAGCGTCGCTTCCGTCAGGCCCCGTCCTTCTTTTTCCATCAGGTCCTTCGCAAACTCCACAATCAGAATGGCGTTTTTCGCCGACAGGCCAATCGTCGTCAGCAGACCTACCTGGAAATAGACGTCATTGTTCAGTCCGCGCAGCGACGCCGCCAGCAGCGCGCCGATAATCCCCAGCGGCACCACCAGCATGACTGAAAATGGAATTGACCAGCTTTCATAAAGCGCCGCGAGGCACAGGAACACCACAATCAGCGAAATGGCATACAGGGCGGGCGCCTGGTTTCCGGAAAGCCGCTCCTGATAAGAGAGCCCCGTCCAGTCGTAGCCGATGCCCGCAGGCAGCTTACTGGCCAGGCTCTCCATCAGCGCCATCGCTTCACCGGTGCTTCGGCCTGGCGCCGCCTCGCCCAGGATCTCCATTGATGGCATCCCGTTATAGCGCTCCAGACGCGGCGAGCCGTAAATCCAGTGCGATGTCGTGAACGCCGAGAGCGGCACCATATCGCCGCCGCTGCCGCGCACATACAGAGTATTAATATCCGACGGCAGCATACGGAATGGCGCGTCGGCCTGAACGTAGACCTTCTTCACGCGGCCCCGGTCGATAAAATCGTTCACGTACGTGCCGCCCAGCGCCGTCATGATCGTCTGGTTAATATCGGGGATAGCGACGCCCAATGCCTGCGCTTTCTCCTGATCGACATCGAGTTTGAACTGCGGCGTATCCTCAAGGCCATTCGGGCGCACGCGCGTCAGCAGTTCCGGATGCTCGCGGACCATGCCCAGCAGCTGATTACGCGCCTGCGTCAGCGCGTTGTGCCCGAGGTTCGCCTGATCTTTAAGCTCAAAGTCAAAACCCGTCGCGGTGCCCAGCTCAAGAATGGCGGGCAGGTTAAACGGGAACACCAGCCCGTCCTGAATCTTACTGAACGCCTTACCGGAGCGGGCGACAATCGCGCCGACGCTGTTTTCGTGTCCGGGACGGGCCTCCCACGGTTTCAGGCTGATAAACGCAATCCCGGCGTTCTGACCCTGGCCGCTGAAGCTAAAGCCACTGACGGTAAATACCGAGTCGACATTCGCTTTCTCGTCATTGAGATAATAATGACTCACCTGGTCAAGCACCTGCTGCGTGCGCGCCTGCGTCGCGCCGGACGGCAACTGCACCATCGTCATAAACACGCCCTGGTCTTCTTCCGGCAGGAACGAGGTCGGCAGGCGGACAAACAGCACCGTCATTCCGGCAACAATCAGCAGATACAGCAGAAGATAGCGCCCGGTTTTGTGCAGAATGCCGCCCACGCTCTGTGTGTAGTGGTTAACACTCAGATCGAAACGCGCATTAAACCAGACAAAAAATTTCGCTTTTTGGGCATGGTGATCGTCGCTTACCGGCTTCAGTAGCGTAGCGCACAGGGCAGGGGTGAGGATCAGCGCCACCAGCACGGACAGCGCCATTGAGGAGACGATAGTCACGGAAAACTGCCGGTAGATAGCGCCTGTCGAGCCGCCAAAGAATGCCATCGGTACGAAGACCGCGGAAAGTACCATCGCAATCCCCACCAGCGCGCCCTGGATCTGCGACATGGAGAGCTGCGTTGCCTCTTTGGGCGGCAGCTTCTCTTCCACCATGACGCGCTCGACGTTTTCCACCACCACGATCGCGTCGTCCACCAGCAGCCCTATCGCCAGCACCATCCCGAACATCGTCAGGGTATTGATGGAATAGCCGAACGCCGCCAGAACCGCGAAGGTGCCTAACAGCACTACCGGCACGGCGATGGTCGGAATCAGCGTCGCGCGCAGGTTCTGGAGGAACAGGTACATCACCAGGAAAACCAGAATGATGGCCTCAAACAGGGTTTTTACCACCTCGTGAATGGAAATTTTCACAAACGGTGTGGTGTCGTAGGGGTAAACCACCTTCATGCCCTGCGGGAAATAGCGCTGCAAATCGGCGAGCGTGGTTTTGATAGCATTGGCGGTATCCAGCGCATTCGCGCCAGTGGCGAGCTTGATCCCAAGCCCCGTGGCGGGCTGACCGTTGATTTTGGTCAGCATATTGTAGTTTTCACCGCCAAGCTCAATGCGCGCCACATCGCGCAGGCGCACCTGCGAGCCGTCCGGATTCACCTTCAGCATCACACGGCCAAACTCCTGAGGATCTTTAAGGCGCGTCTGGGCAATGATCGAGGCGTTCAACTGCTGTCCAGGCAGGGCGGGCGTGCCGCCAAGCTGGCCCGCGGCTATCTGGTTATTCTGCGCTTTTAGCTGATTGATAACGTCCAGCGGCGTGAGCTGGTAGTTATTCATCGCGTGCGAATCGAGCCAGATACGCATAGCGTATTGCGCGCCAAACAGCTGCACGTCGCCCACGCCGTTGGTGCGGCTGATGGTATCTTTCACATCAGAAGAGACGTAGTCGGCGATATCCTCCTGCGTCAGCAACGGATTATCGCTGATAAAACCGGCGACCAGCAGGAAACTGCTACTGGCTTTCTCAACGCTCACACCCTGTTGCTGTACCTCTTGCGGCAGCAGCGGCATCGCCAGCTGCAGTTTATTCTGCACTTGCACCTGTGCGATATCTGGATCGGTACCGGAGGTAAACGTCAGCGTGACGGTCACGCCGCCCGCTGAATCGCTGGTGGAGGACATATACATCAGGTTATCGATACCGTTCATATTCTGCTCGATAACCTGCGTCACGGTGTCCTGCACCGTCTGAGCGTCAGCGCCTGGATAGGTCGCCGAGACCGCGATAGCGGGCGGCGCGATAGTCGGATACTGCGCGATGGGAAGCTGCAGGATCGCCAGCGCGCCCGCCATCATCATGATTATCGCCAGAACCCAGGCGAAAATAGGACGTTGAATAAAAAAGTTAGCCATGGCGTCACCTTATTTCGCAGGCGCGGTAACGGGCGTGACGACGGCGCCCGGATGCGCTTTCTGCAATCCGCTGACGATAACTTTCTCGCCGGTTTTCAGCCCCTGAGTGACCAGCCAGTTCGTTTTGATGGCCTGGCCGGTAGTGACGCTGCGGTTTTCCACCTGGTTTTTCTCATTCACCACCATCACCATTGCCTCGCCGCGCGGCGTACGCGTGACGCCCTGCTGCGGCACGAGGATCGCGTCAGGCTGCATACCTTCATGAATGCGGGCGCGAACAAACATTCCTGGCAGCAGGAAATGTTGCGGATTAGGGAAAATCGCGCGCAGCGTGATTGAGCCGGTGCTCTCATCCACGGTGACATCGGAGAATTGCAGTTTGCCTTTCAGCGGATAGGTGTCGCCGTTCTCCATCACCAGTTCGACGTTGCCGGCGCCGCTCTCTTTTTCAACCTGCCCTTGCGCCATCGCGTGTTTCAGATGCAGAAAATCGGTGCTGGACTGGGTAACATCCACATAGATAGGATCGAGCTGCTGCACTGTCGCCAGTTCATTCGCCTGGCTGCTGGTGACCAGCGCGCCTTCGGTAACGCTGGATTTTCCGATGCGTCCGCTAATCGGCGAAGTGACTTTCGTCCATGCGAGGTTAATGCGGGCGCTCTCCAGTGCGGCCTTTGCCGCCGCGACGCTCGCGTCGGCCTGATGGGCATTCGCTACCGCTTCGTCATATTCTTGCTTACTGATGTACTGCGTTCCTGTAAGCGCCGCGTAGCGACGCACCGTCAGCCGCGCCATCTCGGCTGCGGCCTGCGCTTTGGCGAGGCTGCCCTGGGCGTTCTGCCACGCAGCCTGGTACATCGCCGGATCTATCTGGTAGAGCGACTCGCCAGCCTGCACGTCTGCGCCCTCGGTGAAGTTTCGCTTAAGGATGATGCCGCTGACTTGCGGGCGCACCTGGGCGATGCGAAAAGCGCGGGTGCGGCCCGGCAGTTCGGTGACCACCTCAACAGACGTAGGCTGCACGACATGTACCGTCACCTGCGGCGCTGAGGCAGCAGGGACATTAGCGGTTTGATTATCACAACCTGTCATCCCTGACGCACAGAGGTACAGGCCAAGGGGCATAAGCAGAAGCCTGGCATAATTGGTCATTGCTGTTCCTTTATTAGCAGTAATACGATATCCACCGTCAGGCCGGTAGCAGGAATAAGGATGAGATGAAAATAACAGAGCGCTATCGTACAAATAATTGAGCGCCTGTGTCAGCAAACCTTATTTATTCGGACATCGTAAAAGCACCAGAAAGCAAAGGAAGGTCTTCTTTTGTTTTTAAATTTATGATTTCTGAAATTAAATTGTTTCTGGTTGCGTAAAAACTTTTCGTTAAGGAAATACATTTCCCGAATCTATTTTATTTATTAAATCATTCCTTGAATCTATATATAAAAATCACAGGCCAACAAAAATAAGCTGTGATAAAAACGCCGGAGAATAATATTAATTGAATCCCGCCAGGAAAAGGCAAGGTGAATTATGGCCCGGAAAACCAAACAGGAGGCGCTGAAAACGCGCCAGCAGTTAATCGACGCCGCTATCTATACATTTGCCGAGCGTGGCGTGGCGCATACCACGCTCTCTGATATCGCGCGCGCCGCGCAAGTGACTCGTGGCGCTGTCTACTGGCATTTCACTAGTAAAGCGGAGCTGTTTAATGAAATCTGGCAGCAGCAATTACCGGTGAGAGATATCATTCGCCCGCAACTGCCGGCGCAGGCGTGGGGCGACCCGTTACTTTTATTACGGGAAACGTTTATCGCCGTGCTGCAATATATCGCCAGCACGCCGCGCCAGCGGGCGCTATTACAGATTCTGTATCGTAAATGCGAATTTGATGAGGAGATGATGTCAGAGGCTGAGATTCGTGAGCGAATTGGATTTAGCCGGCATTATGTGGGGGGGTTACTGCGACAGGGCATCGCGGAAAATGCGATTTCGGGATCGCTTGATGTCGATATTATGTTAACGATTTTACACGGCTGCCTGAGTGGTATTCTTAAAAACTGGTTATTTCAGCCGGAGGCGTGCGATCTTTTCAGATTAGCGCCTGTGCTGGTGGACAATATGCTTCGGATGCTGCCACGCCCGGATAATAACAACCAGTCGGTATTACTGGCGCAATAAACGTGAGTGTCGCCAGCGGCGTGGGAGCGCTGCTGGCGTAACGGTCAGACCGGCTCGCGTTTTTCCGCTACGGGCGTCGTCTGCGGGTGTTCCAGATTATTGCCTTCGCGGGTGATAACGTCCGGTGCCAGCGGTCTGCCAAGCAGATAACCCTGTAGCGTATTGCAGCCCAGTTCGGTCAGGAACTGCTGCTGTTCTACCGTTTCCACGCCTTCGGCGACGACGCGCAGATTAAGGGTTTTCGCCAGCGCGACGATAGCTGATACGATGGTCGCGTCTTCGCCCTCGGCACGTAGTTCATTCACAAACGCGCGGTCGATTTTCAGCTCGCTGGCGGGCAACCGCTTCAGGTAAAGCAGGCTCGAATAACCGGTGCCGAAATCATCAATCGAGGCCTTCACCCCCAGCTCAGTGAGGCGGGTAAGCAGGCGCACGCTCTCATCCGGGTTGCTCATGGCCGTGGTTTCAGTCACTTCCAGAATCAGCTTATCAGGCGCTATCTGGTGGCGTTCGAGACAGCCCATCACCATTTCCACCAGATCCGGCTGTTCGAATTGCATGGTGGAAAGATTCACCGCGACCGACCAGTGGCGATGGCCCGCCTGGTGCCATTCGTTTAACTGGCGGCAGGCTTCGTCCAGCACCCATTCGCCGATGCTGATAATCATCCCGGTTTTTTCCGCGAGCGGCAGGAAGGCGTCAGGGGAAAGCAGCCCGTACTGCGGGTGCTGCCAGCGCAGTAGCGCCTCGAAACCGACCACCGGCCCGGAAGGCGCCTGGAATTTTGGCTGATACATCAGGCGGAGTTCTTTGCGCTCGCGCGCCATCCATAGATCGTTCATCAGCTGAAGCTGGGTCTGCGCCTGGGTATTCATCGACGGCTGGAAAAAGCTGTAGCCGTTACGGCCAATATGCTTGGTGTGGTACATCGCGGCATCAGCATTGAACATCAGCTCGCGACCGTTTTTGCCGTCGTGAGGATAGAAGGCGATCCCGACGCTGAGCGTCACCACCAGTTCATAAGGCTCAATAGCAAACGGGCTGTCGATCGCGCGCACCAGCGCGTTAGCAAGCGCCGCCGCGTCGTTAGGCTGGTCGGTTTCTGCCAGCAGCACGAACTCATCCCCACCGATGCGCGCCAGCGTAAACTGCCCTTTCAGTAGTTCTTTGAGGCGCTCGGTGACGGCAACCAGCAGCCGGTCGCCAGTGTTATGCCCGTAGGCGTCATTCACCGCTTTGAAGCCGTCAAGATCCATAAACATCAGTGCGAAACGGCTCCCTTCGCGATCGGCTTTGTGAATCGCCTGATCGAGACGATCTTCCAGCAAAATGCGGTTTGGCAGGCGGGTCAGGGTATCCTGTAGCGCCAGCTGGGCCAGCTCTTTGTTCGCTTCGGCAAGTGAGGAGGCAAGCAGCGAGGTGCGCGCCTGCAGGCGTGCGTCAAACATCGAGACCAGCAGCGTAATGCCAAGAATGGCGAGCGTCACCAGCGTCACGACCAGCGCCAGCCAGCGGGTATTCACACCCATGTGTGTGGCGTGCGTATGCCCCGGAAAATTCGCCGCCAGCATGCCGGTATAGTGCATACCTGCGATGGCTATCCCCATAATGATGGCGGCGCCGGCGCGCATCAACGCCACGCGCCCGACATCCTGGCGCAGCCGAAAGGTAAGCCACAGCGCAGCGGCGGAGGCCAGCAGGGCAATAATGACCGACAGCGCCACCCATCCCCAGGACCAGACGATACCGGGCTCTACCAGCAGTGCGGCCATACCGGTGTAGTGCATAGCTGCAATCCCGCAGCCCAGCACCAGCGAGCCGGGAATAAGGCGCGAGATGTTTAAATCCGCGCCGCAGACCAGTTGCAGAGCAAACAGCGACGAGCCGATGGCGATTAACAGCGATACCGCTGTGATGAGAGGATCATAGCTCAGCGTCACCGGCAGGCTCATCGCCAGCATGCCGATAAAATGCATGGCCCAGATGCCAATCCCCATTGCGACGCTGCCGCCAACCAGCCAGACGCGCGCCACATAGCCGCTGCTGGTGGTTACGCGACCGGCCATATTCAGCGCGGTGCTTGAAGCCAGAATGGCCACAATAAACGAGGTCACAACAAGGATATTGTCGTAATGACTAACCAGCATGGCGTCTCATCCAAAAAAGGTCGCTGCATCCGCAGGCCTTGCCTGGCGGGCCTGTGGGGAAAAAGGGAGCTGAACATTATCACCGCCGAAAACCAGGCGAAAGTGATTTAAGACCCCTGAATGACAATGGATTTGACAGGTATAACCGTGTTCAGCAATGTCGCTACGGCGCCGATATTTCTGGCACGATACTGTCATTAGTGTAGCGCGAGGGCGCTATTTGTCAGGCCAGGCGGGAGAACAACGGCGGGCTGAAGGCTAAAAACAAAAAAGGCGCTTCCCCATGCCGGTTCGCGCCTTTTTAATCAGCAAATTAACTAAGCGAATTTAGTTCATGCCGTATTTTTTCAGTTTCTTACGCAGCGTACCGCGGTTGATACCCATCATCAGCGCAGCGCGGGTCTGGTTGCCGCGGGTGTATTGCATCACCATGTCCAACAGGGGCTGTTCTACTTCAGCCAGTACCAGCTCATACAGGTCATTCACATCCTGACCGTTCAGTTGAGCAAAATAGTTCTTCAGTGCCTGTTTCACCGAGTCACGCAGGGGCTTTTGAGTCACCTGATCCTGAGAGTTAACGGTAGAAACGGTCAGTACGTCAGAATTTACGCGTTGTTCGAACATAGTTCTGTCAGCTCTTTATTTCTGTTTACGCAAAATTTTCGAAGTATGCCTCCAACGCCTCCAGCTGTTCGCTGGCATCCTCAATGGCGTTGAATGTGCGCCGAAACTGGTCATCTGGAGCATGTTCCTGGAGATACCAGGCCACATGTTTGCGCGCGATTCGGTACCCCTTTGCCTGGCCGTAAAAGTCATGCAATTCCCGAACGTGCGCGCATAGCAAGCGCTTAACCTCTGCCAGAGGCAGAGGAGGCAGCAGCTCCCCAGTGTCCAGATAGTGCTGGATTTCCCGGAAGATCCAGGGTCTTCCCTGAGCCGCGCGACCTATCATCAGAGCATCCGCCCCTGTATAGTCGAGCACAGCTCTGGCTTTATGCGGGGAAGTAATGTCGCCATTCGCAATAACCGGAATGGAGACCTTCTGCTTAACTGTCCGAATGCTGTCGTATTCTGCGTTGCCCTGAAACAAACAGGCGCGGGTGCGGCCATGAATCGTCAGCGCCTGAATACCACATTCTTCAGCCAATTGGGCAATTTCTACACAGTTACGGTTAGCCGGATCCCAGCCGGTGCGAATCTTCAACGTAACGGGAACGTCCACTGCGTTAACAACCGCGGTCAGGATAGACTTCACCAGTTCCGGGTATTGCAGAAGGGCTGAACCTGCCAGCTTGCGATTCACTTTTTTAGCCGGGCACCCCATATTGATATCAATAATCTGGGCGCCGTTTTCCACATTAATACGTGCGGCTTCCGCCATCTCTTCGGGCACGCTGCCGGCGATTTGCACGGTGCGAATACCGGGCTCATCCACATGCACCATCCGCAACCGGGATTTGTCGCTCGCCCAGACTTCCGGGTTAGAGGACATCATCTCAGAAACGGTTAATCCTGCTCCCATCTCGTAGCACAGCGTCCGAAAAGGTCTGTCTGTAATGCCAGCCATCGGTGCTGCGATCAGGCGATTTCTGAGCTGGTAGTGTCCGATACGCATGAGTGAAGAAATGACCATACTGTGCCTGCAAGGCGGCGTATATTACGCATTTTTTGCACGAGATGAAAGGCCAAACTTTGAACAATCCGATGCGACAGATCAATGAATCGGCGCCTGTACGGATTCCCCTAATAAATTAGGCTTAACAATCATTACGTTAAATGAAAGCGATGAAAAATCGCGCATTAAAAAAATCCCGGAAATCGTTCTTTTTTTAACGAAACGACCGGGCGGCAAGCGGGATAAACGGCGATAAAACAGGCAAAATTAGCGATAAAATGCGATCTGGCTCTCGTTATGCGGCCGGGGAATCTCCGGCTGAATGGCGTAAACGCTGGAGAAAAGACGGGCGGAGTTTTCCGCCCGTAGTGGATTATTCTACGACTACGCGCCCGTGGAGAGGCTGTACGGGCCGGTTGTTATCGTGATGCATAAGTTGTTTGAATTTGTTGAGCTGCCCGGCGGAGAGCGTCAGAGGCTGCTTAATGACAAGCCAGGCGATCCCTTCGCTGCACGGCGGCGTGGTCAGCGAACCACTGAAGCGGTAATAGGTTTTGTCCTGCGGCAACAGCTTATTGATATCAATCGCGGTATTGAGCGGCTGGCTGGCATCGGCGTGATCCGGAAGCGCCTGCCAGAGCTTCTCAAGCTCGGCGTTCGCCGCGCCGGTCTTAAACATTACCGCCACCACCGCGATGTCGCCCGCGGCATTTTTATGAACCAGATGCATTTCCAGATCGTAGTGCTTGCCGTGCAGGGTGTTTTCGCTTGGCGCGTGAAAGTGGAACTGTTGCAGACGATACGCAACGCCGTCGATCGTGACGCTATCCTGCGTGTTTTCAGGCAGTGTCGCTTGTACGGTGTGACCATTATTCAGGAGAGAGGACGGGCCATCCACATAGTGGGTTTTCAGCGGAACGACATGGGCTTTTAAAGTATTGTCGATATCAATAGGTGACTGATTCATGCCTTTCTGACACAGGCTGAAATCCGGATCCAGCTCCCCCCAGTGCTCGGGCGAACCTTCGCCTTCATAGCTCCACTGCGAGGCCATCGCCAGAGCAGGGAGCAGGCTCAGCGTGAGCAAAACCGAACGAGCAATTTTCGTAGCCATAAACAAATTCTCTGTGTGAATAATTAACGGTATTCTCATTCGTGAAATGAATTATTTCAAACAGTTATTATACGGTTATGGCGGCGAGTCCAGAAATTAAAAGGCTGTATAAAAAAATAAAAAGCGCGGTCAATTCCGCGCTTTTTTATCATGCTGGCGCTCCCAAAGGAGAAGACGAAGCCTTAACGCTTAACGCCGGTGATACGGCACCACTCTTCTTTTTCCACTACCGGGTCGAGCGTAAATAGCGGGTCATACGCTTCGCACACGCTTTGCGCCTGGCTTGCCAGAATGCCCGACAGCCCCAGCAGGCCACCCTGTACCGGCAGAACGCTAATCAGCGGCGCCAGCTCACGCAGCGGGCCCGCGAGAATATTAGCGACGACCACATCTGCCTGCATATCCGACGGCTGGTTTTCCGGCAGATACAGCTCCAGTCGGTCGGAGACGCCGTTACGCTGCGCGTTATCACGGCTCGCCTGAATCGCCTGCGGGTCGATATCAATACCAATCGCTTTAGCCGCGCCCAGTTTCAGCGCGGCGATGGCGAGGATGCCGGAGCCGCAACCGAAGTCGATTACGGTTTTACCCGCCAGATCCAGGCCATCCAGCCACTGCAGGCAAAGCGAAGTCGTCGGGTGCGTGCCGGTACCGAAGGCGAGGCCCGGATCGAGCATCACGTTAACGGCATTTTCATCCGGCACGTCGCGCCAGCTCGGACAGATCCACAGACGCTCGCCAAAGCGCATCGGGTGGAAATTATCCATCCATTCGCGCTCCCAGTCTTTGTCTTCCAGCTGTTCGATTTTATGGGCGAAGCCCACGCCGAGCCGCGGGGCGTTTTCCAGCATGGCGACCACGTCCTGCATATCAGTTTCCGCATCGAACAGGCCGATAACGTCGGTATCGCCCCACAGGCGGGTTTCGCCTGGCAGCGGCTCGAACACCGGCGTGTCGTGGGTGTCCTGGAAGGTGACGGAGACCGCGCCGCTTTCCATCAGCGCATCGCTAATCTCTTCGGCGTGAGCGCCGGTGGTGTTGATTTTCAGTTGTATCCAGGGCATGGCATTACTCATTCATTAACAGAAGAAACAGGCGCGGCCTGCGCAGCCGGGCGACCGAAACAGTTACCCACTACAAAAGCCAGCAAACTTAACAGCAGGGACGGCACAATCGGATGAAAGCCGAACAGCTGTATTTTAAACGTGGCCAGCAGCGCGTAAAGCACGCCGCCGACAATCATCGAAGAAAGCGCGCCTGCGGCGTTGGCGCGCTCCCAGTACAGCCCCAGCACCAGCGGCCAGAGGAATACGGCTTCCAGCCCGCCGAACGCCAGCAGGTTGAGCCAGATAATCATCTCAGGCGGCCGCCAGGCGGCGAGCAGCAGCAGTACGCTTAAGATTAACGTAATCAGCGACGACATCCGCTTCAGACGTTTTTCGTTGTGGATCTCCGCCGGACGCAGGTTCAACCACAGATCTTTGACGATCGTCGCGGAAGACTGTAACAGTTGCGCGTTAATGGTCGACATAATGGCCGCCATTGGCGCGGCGAGAAAAATTCCGGCGGCGAAAGGCGGCAGTACGGTCACCATTAACGTCGGGATAACCAGATCCGGCACGTGTAAATCTGGCAGCACCGCGCGGCCCAGGGCGCCGGCAAGATGCATGCCGAGCATCAGGATGGCCACCACAACTGTGCCGAGAATAATCCCGCGATGCACCGCTTTGCTGTCTTTATAAGAGATGCAGCGCACCGCCGTATGCGGCAGGCCGATCACGCCAAAACAGACCAGCACCCAGAACGAGGTCATAAAAGATGGCGACAAAATATCTTCCGCGCCCTGCGGCGCGACCAGTTGCGGATCGATATGCTGAAGTTTATCCACCGCGCTGTGCAGCCCGCCCGCGGCGTGCACCACGCCGACCAGCAGCACAATCGTGCCGATCAGCATCACCAGGCCTTGCAGCGTGTCATTAAGCACGCTGGCCCGAAAGCCGCCGAATGCCGTGTAAAGCGCAATGCTGACGCCGAAAATCAGCAGGCCGGTCTCATAAGGGATGCCCGCTGCGGTTTCCAGCAGACGCGCGCCGCCGATAAACTGCACCGTCATGGCGCCGATAAACGCCACCAGCAGGCTCAGGCTCGCGAGCCAGACCAGCAGGCGGCTTTGAAAGCGCGCGTAGAGCATATCGTTGAGCGTGACGGCGTTATAACGTCGCGCCAGGATGGCGAACTTCTTGCCGAGCACGCCGAGCGACAGCCAGACGGCAGGAAGCTGAATCATCGCCAGCAGCACCCAGCCGAGACCATATTTATATGCCGCCCCCGGTCCGCCGATAAATGAACTGGCGCTGATATAGGTGGCGGTTAACGTCATCGCCAGCACCACACCGCCCATCGAGCGGCTGCCGAGGAAATATTCATTCAGGAAATTACCGCTGCCGCGCCGCCGCATCGCGTACAGCGACAGGCCGAACACCACCAGCAGATAGGCTACGAGCGGCAAAATGACATCACGCTGCATCGTTATCCTCCAGAGGAATGTCGCGGAAAATCACGCGCACCATGAGCCAGCAAAGCAGGATAAACAGCAGCGGCACCAGCAGACAGGCCATTTCAAACCAGTGCGGAAGGCCGGTGATGCCTTGCTGCGAATCAGGTAAGTAAGCAGCGACTAACCAGGCTGCGAGATAGAGGAGGGTCAGCCACAGCGCCCATCGCGCTTCTTTATGGGCCTGAACAAAACGTTTGTCCATTGTCATACCCTGTCAGTGAAGAAAGCGGCGATTGTACCCTGGCCTTTCAGGGGAGCCACAAAAAATAAAGGCCAGCGACGCTGGCCTTGAGCAGGGAAACGGGGCTTATTTCTCTTGCAGGCCCAGTTTCTTCTCCAGGTAGTGGATGTTCGTTCCACCATGCTGGAAGTTTTCGTCGTTCATGATGCGGGTCTGCAGATCAACGTTGGTCTTGATGCCGTCGATGATAAGCTCCTGCAGGGCGTTACGCATACGGGCCAGCGCTACATCGCGGTTTTCACCGTAGCAGATGAGCTTGCCTATCATGGAATCGTAATACGGCGGTACGGTATAACCGGCGTAAATATGCGATTCCCAGCGAACGCCAAAGCCGCCCGGCGCGTGGAAGCGCGTGATTTTACCCGGGCTTGGCAGGAACGTATTCGGGTCTTCGGCGTTGATACGGCATTCCACCGCATGGCCTTTGACCACGACTTCTTCCTGTTTGATGGAGAGCGGCTGACCGGCAGCGATACGCAGCTGCTCTTTAATCAGGTCAACGCCGGTAATCATCTCGGTAACCGGATGCTCTACCTGAATACGGGTGTTCATTTCGATGAAGTAGAACTCGCCGTTTTCAAACAGGAACTCAAACGTACCTGCGCCGCGATAGCCGATGTCTACACAGGCTTTCGCGCAGCGCTCGCCGATATAGCGGCGCAGTTCCGGAGTAATGCCCGGCGCTGGCGCTTCTTCGACGACTTTCTGGTGACGACGCTGCATAGAACAGTCGCGCTCTGCCAGATAGATAGCGTTGCCCTGACCGTCCGCCAGCACCTGAATTTCGATGTGGCGTGGGTTTTCCAGGTATTTCTCCATGTAGACCATGTCGTTGTTGAAAGCGGCTTTCGCTTCCGCACGGGTCATGGAGATGGACTGCGCGAGATCGGCGTCGCTACGCACAACGCGCATACCGCGACCGCCGCCGCCGCCGGACGCTTTGATAATGACCGGATAGCCGATGCGTTTTGCATGGGCGCGGTTCTTATCCATATCGTCGCCCAGCGGGCCGTCGGAGCCTGGTACGGTCGGTACGCCAGCTTTCTTCATCGCAGTGATCGCCGAGACTTTATCGCCCATCAGACGAATGGTGTCGGCTTTCGGGCCGATGAAGATAAAGCCGGAGCGCTCAACCTGCTCGGCAAAGTTGGCGTTCTCGGACAGGAAGCCGTAACCCGGGTGGATGGCGACCGCGCCAGTAATTTCAGCGGCGGCGATAATCGCCGGGATGTTCAGATAGCTTTTGACTGACGGCGCCGGACCGATGCACACGGTCTCGTCTGCCAGCAGTACGTGTTTCAGATCGCGGTCCGCGGTCGAATGCACCGCGACGGTCTTGATGCCCAGCTCTTTACAGGCACGAAGAATACGCAGTGCGATTTCGCCACGGTTAGCGATGACAATTTTATCCAGCATGTTCGCCTCGTTATTCGATGACAACCAGCGGCTCGTCAAATTCTACTGGCTGACCGCTTTCGACCAGGATCGCTTTCACAACGCCGGCTTTATCGGCTTCGATCTGGTTCATCATTTTCATCGCTTCAACGATGCACAGGGTGTCGCCCACGTTGACTTTCTGGCCCACTTCCACAAACGCTTTCGCGTCCGGGCTCGGGGTACGATAGAAGGTACCAACCATCGGGGAACGTACGATGTGACCACTGACTTCTGCGGCGGCCGGAGCTTCCATTGCCGGAGCGGCAGCCGGAGCAACAGCGTTAGACAGGGCCGGCTGCGGCTGCATCATCGGCGCGGCATAGGCCTGCTGCATCATCGGGAAGCCCGAATTAGCCGGTGCGCGGCTGATACGTACAGACTCTTCGCCTTCAGAAATTTCCAGTTCAGCGATGCCTGATTCTTCAACCAGCTCGATCAGTTTTTTAATCTTACGAATATCCATGAGTGGGTTCCGTACTCTTTGTTTAGTGTGATTGTGACAGGCGTTTGACCGCCGTCTGTAAAGCATAGGTATAGCCGTCGGCGCCTAAACCGCAGATGACGCCGGCTGCGATATCAGAAAGGTATGAATGATGCCGGAAGGGCTCGCGGGCATGCACGTTGCTCAGGTGGATCTCGATAAACGGGATGCTCACCGACAGCAGCGCGTCGCGCAGCGCCACGCTGGTATGCGTAAACGCGGCCGGATTGATCAGGATATAGTCAATCTGGTCTTTAGCCTGATGAATTCGGTCGATAAGCGCATACTCGGCGTTAGATTGCAGGTGATCGAGCGACACATTCAGCCGTTGCGCTTCGGCGGCAAGTTCGTTAACGATTTGTTCCAGCGTTTGCGTGCCGTATTTCTCCGGCTCGCGGGTGCCGAGCATGTTAAGGTTCGGGCCGTTCAAAAGCAAAATGTGAAATTTCTCGGTCATCCTGGCGCTATCTCCTGCCATTTTCCGGTAAATGTCAAAATATACCTTCATCGTCTGGTTGTCACCCGCCGACGTGTAAAAAGCGGCGGCTGAAAAACCAAAGTCGCACATTATAACGATTTCGTAGCATTTGGCAGCTAAATACTGGTCTTATCAGGGAAGATTATCAACCACCCTCAGGAAAACGTTATCGGGGAATAACAGAAGTGCGGGAAAACGCACATAAACGCACATAAACGCATCATGTTCGCCACCATTGGCGTAGCTTTTTATAACGCCATGCCAGCAGGACAATTGCGCCCAGCGCGTAAAAGAGCGGTTGCGGCGACAGGATCTTCACCGACCAGAGATAGTGTATCGGTGCGAGTATCGCGACAAGATAGACGAAGTTATGTAACGTTTGCCAGCGACGCCCCAGTTTACGCTGCGCCGCCTGGAAAGAGGTGAGCGCCAGCGCCAGCAGAATAAGCCAGCTTATCACCCCGAGCGTCAGATAAGGACGCGACACCAGTTCACTGCCAAGCAGCGACAGGTTGCTCAGCCCGAGTTCCAGGAGGGAATAGCTCACCAGATGCAGCGTCGCCCACGCAAAACACCACAGTCCCAGCAAGCGGCGGGTGCGAATCAACAAGGGCTGTTTCAGCAACCGGGTCAGCGGCGTGACGAGCAGAGTAGCGAGCAGCAATTTAAGCGCCATTCTGCCGGTAAAATGCTGGATATCTTTCGCCGGATCGGCGCTGAACAAACCCTGACTGGCGGCATAGAAAAGCCACAGCAGCGGCAAAAAAGCGGCGAGATGCAGCGCCACTTTCAGCCAGACAATCTGTTTTGCCGTTAAACGCACTCAGAAATTCTCCCGCAGATCGAGCCCTTTATAGAGCGACGCCACTTCATCGGCGTAGCCATTAAACAGCAGCGTCGGCTGGCGCTTAACATCCAGCACGCCGCCTGAGCCAATCACGCGCTCGCTGGCCTGCGACCAGCGGGGGTGGTCGACATGCGGATTCACATTGGCGTAAAAACCGTATTCATCCGGTGCGGCCTGGTTCCACGTCGTCGGCGGACGCTCGCGGGTCAATTTGATGCTGACGATCGATTTAATGCCTTTAAAGCCATATTTCCACGGTACCGTCAGGCGCACCGGCGCGCCATTTTGCGGCGGCAGCGCTTTGCCGTAGACGCCGGTTGTCAGCATGGTGAGCGGATGCATCGCCTCATCAAGACGCAACGCTTCAACATACGGATACTCCAGCCCGCCGCCGATAAAGCGGTCTTTCTGGCCAGGCATGATATCGGGCGCATACAGCGTTTCGAAGGCGACATATTTCGCGTTGCTGGTGGGCTCCACCAGAGCGAGCAGCTTATGAAGCGGGAACCCTATCCACGGCACTACCATCGACCACGCTTCGACGCAGCGCATCCGATAAATGCGCTCTTCCAGCGGAAATTTTTTGGTGAGGTCATCGTGATCGAGCGTCAGCGGCTTTGCCACTTCGCCGCTGATTTTCAACGTCCACGGTGATGTTTTCAGAATGCCGGCGTTAGCGGCAGGATCGGCCTTATCCAGACCAAACTCATAGAAATTGTTATAACCGGTGACTTTATCTTCCGGCGTCAGATCAAGCTTCGCCTGATATTGCGCAGGTCGCGTAAAATCAAGCGGCGCACCGGCCGGCGCTTTAGGCCGATCGTGGCCTTTGAACCAGGAGAGCACATCGGCCTGCGCGACGCCTGACAGGGAGAACGCCGCCGTGGTAATGCCCAGGGCTTTGAGCACCTGGCGACGCTTCATGAAGAAAGCCGACTCGGCAGTGACATCGGCTTCGGTTAAACGACTGACTTTTTTCATGACCCGCTCCGGAATAACGATACGTAACGCTACGCCTTAATCATGACAGGGCACAAGTCAGCCTGCGAGTGAAGAGGTTAATTATCTGTAAATAAATTTAAGCATTAGCGAATTTTTACCAGCGTACGCCCCTGCGCTCGGTTGCTGATGATGGCCTCGGCGAAAGCGGGGGCCTGAGCCAGCGTTATCTCAGTCGCGCTCTGCTGATAAAACGACGCGGGCAGGTCACGCACCAGACGCTGCCAGGCTTCAAGACGACGCGGCGCAGGCGTCATCACCGAATCCACGCCCTGTAAACGTACGTTGCGCAGAATAAAAGGCATGACCGTGGTTGACAGTGCGAAACCGCCCGCCAGACCGCAGGCCGCCACGCAGCCGCCGTAGTTGATCTGCGCCAGCACTTTGGCCAGCACGTTATTGCCGACGGTGTCCACGGCGCCCGCCCACAGCTGTTTTTCCAGCGGGCGGCTTTCGGCGAACTCGTCACGGCTGAGAATACGGCTCGCGCCGAGGCTTTTCAGGTATTCATGCGTGCTTTCACGACCGCTCACCGCCGCGACCTGGTAACCCAGATGATGCAGCAGCGCCACCGCCGTGCTGCCCACGCCGCCGCTTGCGCCGGTCACCAGCACTTCGCCGCTCTCAGGGCGCACGCCCGCCTCTTCCAGCGCCATCACGCACAGCATCGCGGTAAAACCCGCCGTGCCGATGATCATCGCCTGACGCCCGTCCAACCCTTGCGGCAGCGGCACCAGCCAGTCGCCTTTCACGCGTGCCGTTTCGGCAAGCCCGCCCCAGTGGTTTTCGCCGACGCCCCAGCCGGTCAGTAGTACCGGTTGGCCCGGCTGAAAGCGCGCGTCAGCGCTTTCACGCACCACGCCCGCGAAATCAATGCCCGGCACCATCGGAAACTCGCGAATGATTTTGCCTTTGCCGGTGATCGCCAGCGCGTCTTTGTAGTTAAGGCTCGACCAGTCGATATCGACCGTCACCTCCGCCTGCGGCAGCAGCGTCTCCTCAACCGGTTTTACCGAGGCCAGGGTTTTGCCGTCCTGCTGTTCGAGAAGTAAAGCCTGCATGTTAATGCTCCTTAAAAACGACTTAAGTTGGAAAATCACTTCTGAGGACTATACTCGCATAGTGAAACGTTATGCCGATTTGCCGCAATAAAACTGCATAGCCGCGCCCCCATTTCTGGTAGTATGCGCGGTTCGATATTTAAAGTTAGCACTCACTTCCACCCGTTCATTAGCGTGAAGAACCGAAAGGCGGTTCCCCCGCGTGACGCCCAACTACGGAGTTAACACAAGGATGCGCTTAACGACGAAATTCTCCGCCTTTGTCACGCTGCTGGTCGGTCTGGCGATGCTGGTGACATTACTGGGCTGTTCGCTAAGCTTCTTCAACGCTATTCAGCATAAAGTGACGCAGCGCGTCGCGTCGGTCGCCGCCGTGGTGGATAACGAACTGGTTTTTCAGTCACCGCAAGCGATGCAGCACCGGCTTGATGAGATCATGGTGCCGCTGGATATCGTGCTGGTTGAGTTCGAACTGGGCGGCAAAGTGGTGTTCAGCCACGCGAGACCCGAGAGCTACCGGGAATCGACGATTCAGACCCGCGATCGCAAACTCGCCGTACCGCTTATCAAACACCCCGGCATGACGCTGCGTTTAACGTGGCAGGATCCGCTGGTGACCTATTATCGCTCTCTGCTGACTACGGCGCCGCTCACGCTGGCTTTCGGGCTGATGGTCGTGATGATTTATCTCTCGGTGCGCTGGATCAAGCGCCAGTTGGCGGGGCAGGAGCTGCTGGAAGGCCGGGCGGTGCGCATTCTTAATGGCGAACGCGGCGCCAACGCGCGCGGCAATATTCATGAATGGCCAACCCATGCCAGCAGCGCGCTGGATGTGTTGCTCTCTGAACTTCAGCTTGCCGGCGAACAGCGCAGCCGGATGGATACGCTCATTCGCGCCTATGCCGCTCAGGACGCCAAAACCGGGCTCAGCAACCGCATTTTCTTTGACAACCAGCTGGCGACGCTGCTTGAAGACCAGGAGAAAGTGGGCACTCACGGCGTGGTGATGATGATCCGCCTGCCGGATTTCGACATGCTGCGCGACAGCTGGGGAAAAACCACCGTTGAAGAGTACCTTTTCACGCTTATCAACATGCTTTCTACTTTTATCATGCGTTATCCCGGCGCGCTGCTGGCCCGCTATTTTCGCAGCGATTTCGCCGTCCTGTTGCCGCACCGTACGCTCAAAGAAGCTGACAGCATCGCCAGCCAGTTACTGAAAGCCGTGGGCGCTCTGCCACCCACCCGGATGCTCGACAGCAGCGATATGCTGCATATCGGTATTTGCGCCTGGCGCAGCGGGCAGACCACCGAGCAGGTGATGGAACATGCCGAAGTGGCGGCGCGCAACGCGGTGTTGCAGGGCGGCAACGGCTGGGCGGTTTACGACAGTTCGCTGCCGGATAAAGGGCGCGGCAACGTGCGCTGGCGCACGCTGATTGAAAATGCGCTACAGCGCGGCGGCCCGCGTTTCTACCAGAAACCGGCGGTACTGCGCGACGGCTATGTCCATCATCGTGAACTGATGTGCCGTATCTTTGACGGCGATGAAGAAGTGCTGGCGGCGGAGTATATGCCGATGGTGCAGCAGTTTGGCCTCGCCGAACAATACGATCGCCAGTTAATTGGCCGGGTCCTGCCTTTTCTGCGCTTCTGGCCTGACGAAACCCTGGCGCTGCCAGTCACGGTGGAGTCGCTGATCCGCCCGCCGTTTCAGCGCTGGCTGCGCGATACGCTGATGCAATGCGAAAAATCGCATCGAAAACGCATTCTTTTTGAACTTGCCGAGGCAGATGTTTGTCAACATCTCAGCCGTTTACAACCGGTTGTGCGTTTAATCAGGGCGCTTGGGCTTCGCATCGCGGTAGTTCAGGCGGGATTAACGGTGGTCAGCACAGCCTGGATAAAAGCGCTGGATGTCGAAATCATCAAGCTGCATCCGGGACTGGTGCGGGATATCAACAAGCGCACCGAAAACCAGCTTTTTGTACAGAGTCTGGTGGAGGCGTGCAACGGAGGGCAGACGCGGGTTTTTGCCGCCGGCGTCAGGACCAAAAGTGAATGGCAGACGCTGGTCGAGCGTGGCGTGACGGGAGGTCAGGGCGATTTTTTTGCCGCCTCGCAACCTCTCGATACTAATGTGAAAAAATATTCGCAAAGATATTCGGTTTGACCTGCCGTTTAACTTGTTTTCACGTAGAATAACGCGCGCTGCATCTTAAGGGGGCGCACGCCTGCCGGCCAGAGTGTCGCAGCATATTGAAGCAGGCTTTTACTCTTAGCGCATAAGGCGTCGTCGGGTCAGCAACGCTCGCGACATCGCCAGCCGGAAAGGCCGGGGCGACGACGGTTTAGCAGGAGAAAAAGCCGCACTATTTTTCACCGATGCAGAACATTTTTTGCGCCTTGTCGCTGCTTCGTGTGGTTGGTAAAGTAAGCGGATTTTGTTTTCCGCCCCAGCTTTCAGGATTATCCCTTAGTATGTTTAAAAAATTTCGTGGCATGTTTTCCAATGACCTGTCCATTGACTTGGGTACCGCGAATACCCTTATCTATGTAAAAGGGCAAGGCATCGTACTGAATGAGCCTTCCGTGGTCGCCATTCGCCAGGATCGTGCCGGCTCGCCAAAGAGCGTTGCGGCCGTAGGTCATGAAGCGAAGCAGATGCTGGGCCGTACGCCGGGCAATATCGCTGCTATCCGCCCGATGAAAGATGGCGTGATCGCCGACTTCTTTGTCACGGAAAAAATGCTCCAGCACTTCATCAAGCAAGTGCACAGCAACAGCTTCATGCGTCCGAGCCCGCGAGTGCTGGTGTGCGTGCCGGTCGGCGCGACCCAGGTTGAACGCCGCGCGATTCGCGAATCCGCACAGGGCGCAGGCGCCCGCGAAGTTTTCCTGATTGAAGAGCCGATGGCGGCCGCGATTGGCGCGGGTCTGCCGGTGTCTGAAGCGACCGGCTCCATGGTGGTGGATATCGGTGGCGGTACTACCGAAGTGGCGGTTATCTCCCTGAACGGCGTAGTGTACTCCTCCTTCGTGCGTATCGGCGGCGACCGCTTTGACGAAGCCATCATTAATTATGTGCGCCGTAACTACGGCTCGCTTATCGGTGAAGCCACCGCTGAGCGCATCAAACATGAAATCGGCTCCGCCTACCCAGGCGACGAAGTCCGCGAAATCGAAGTACGCGGCCGCAACCTGGCAGAGGGCGTACCACGCGGTTTCACCCTGAACTCCAACGAAATTCTCGAAGCGCTGCAGGAACCGCTGACCGGCATCGTGAGCGCGGTCATGGTCGCACTGGAACAGTGCCCGCCGGAACTGGCTTCCGACATCTCCGAGCGCGGTATGGTACTGACCGGCGGCGGCGCGCTGCTGCGTAACCTTGACCGTTTGCTGATGGAAGAGACCGGCATTCCGGTCGTGGTGGCGGAAGATCCGCTCACTTGCGTAGCCCGAGGCGGCGGCAAGGCGCTGGAAATGATCGACATGCACGGCGGCGACCTGTTCAGCGAAGAGTAACAGCCGCAGGAAAGGGCAACTCAGGTTGCCCTTCTTGTTGGTTTGGGAATACGCATAGCCTATGAAGCCAATTTTTAGCCGTGGCCCGTCGTTACAGATTCGCCTTATTCTGGCGGTGCTGGTGGCGCTTGGTGTCATCATCGCCGACAGCCGCCTCGGTACGTTCAGTCAGATCCGAACGTACATGGATACCGCCGTCAGTCCTTTCTACTTTATCTCCAACGGTCCACGTGAATTACTCGACAGCGTCTCGCAAACGCTGGCGTCCCGCGATCAGCTTGAGCTGGAAAACCGGGCGCTGCGCCAGGAGCTGCTGCTGAAGAACAGCGAAATTCTGATGCTTGGCCAATACAAGCAGGAAAACGCGCGTCTGCGCGAACTGCTCGGCTCGCCGCTGCGTCAGGATGAACAGAAAATGGTCACGCAGGTGATCTCGACGGTAAACGATCCCTATAGCGATCAGGTCGTGATTGATAAAGGCAGCGTTAACGGCGTTTATGAAGGCCAGCCGGTGATCAGCGATAAAGGCGTGGTCGGTCAGGTCGTCGCCGTGGCGAAACTCACCAGCCGCGTGCTGCTGATTTGCGACGCCACCCATGCGCTGCCCATCCAGGTGCTGCGTAACGATATCCGCGTGATTGCGGCCGGTAGCGGCTGCACCGACGATCTGCAGCTGGAGCATCTGCCCGCCAACACCGATATTCGCGTAGGCGACGTGCTGGTCACCTCCGGCCTCGGCGGCCGCTTCCCGGAAGGGTATCCGGTGGGCGTAGTCTCGTCCGTGAAGCTCGACACCCAGCGCGCGTATACCGTTATCCAGGCGCGCCCGACGGCGGGCCTGCAACGTCTGCGCTATCTGCTGCTGCTCTGGGGCGCCGATCGCGAAGGCGCCAACCCGATGACGCCGGAAGAAGTGCATCGCGTGGCGAATGAGCGACTGATGCAGATGATGCCGCAGGTTCTGCCTTCGCCGGATGCCATGGGGCCGCCTGCGCCAACTAACGCCGCGCCGAACGCCGCGTCAACGACCGCGCCGCCGTCTGGCGGCACGCCTCCCGCACAGGGAGGGCAGTAGTGGCGAGCTATCGTAGTCAGGGGCGCTGGGTTATCTGGCTCTCCTTTTTAATCGCGCTGCTGTTGCAGATCATGCCCTGGCCGGATGCGATTATTGTGTTCCGGCCTAACTGGGTACTGCTGATTTTGCTGTACTGGATCCTCGCCCTGCCGCATCGCGTAAATGTCGGCACGGGTTTTGTGATGGGTGCCATACTGGATCTTATCAGCGGCTCCACGCTGGGGGTTCGCGCCCTTTCACTGAGTATCATCGCCTATCTGGTCGCGCTGAAATTTCAGCTATTCCGCAACCTGGCGCTCTGGCAACAGGCGTTGGTCGTGATGCTGTTGTCGCTGGCTGCGGATATTATCGTCTTCTGGGCGGAATTCCTGGTTATCGACGTCGCTTTCCGGCCGGAAGTGTTCTGGAGCAGCGTGGTGAACGGTGTGCTCTGGCCGTGGATATTCCTGCTGATGCGCAAAGTGCGTCAGCAGTTTGCTGTACAATAAAGGACAGTTATGACAGATCTTTATCTCGCCTCGGGCTCGCCGCGACGTCTGGAGCTGCTGGGCATGCTGGGCGTCACCTTTGAACGTCTGGTGCCGGGTGTGGAAGAGCAGCGCGCCGAAGAGGAAGCGCCGCAGGATTATGTCACCCGTCTGGCCCGCGACAAAGCCCGCGCTGGCGTGGCGCTGGCCGCGCGCGATCTCCCTGTGCTCGGCGCGGACACCATTGTGGTGCTGGACGGCGACGTGCTGGAAAAACCGCGCGATGCCGCCCATGCCGCAGAGATGCTGGGCAGGCTTTCCGGGCAAACGCATCAGGTGATGACCGCCGTGGCGCTTGCGGACAGACAGCGCGTGCGCGAGCGGCTGGTTATTACCCGCGTGACGTTCAGGACGCTGACGGCGCAGGATATCGCGGCGTATGTTGGCAGCGGCGAGCCGATGGATAAAGCGGGCGCCTACGGCATACAGGGGCTGGGCGGCTGTTTTGTCAGAAGCATTGAAGGAAGCTACCACGCGGTGGTGGGCCTTCCGCTGGTAGAAACCTGGGAATTGCTGAGCGAATTCAACTCACTGCGTGAGGGATAAACAACATGACGGCTGAATTGTTGGTTAACGTTACCCCGTCGGAAACCCGGGTGGCGTATATAGATGGCGGTATTTTGCAGGAAATCCATATTGAGCGCGAAGCCCGCCGCGGGATAGTAGGCAATATCTACAAAGGTCGGGTCAGTCGCGTCCTTCCTGGGATGCAGGCGGCATTTGTAGATATTGGCCTCGATAAAGCCGCGTTTCTTCACGCCTCCGACATCATGCCGCACACTGAATGCGTGGCGGGCGATGAACAAAAGAATTTCACCGTCCGCGATATCTCCGAACTGGTGCGTCAGGGGCAAGACCTCATGGTGCAGGTGGTAAAAGATCCGCTCGGCACTAAAGGCGCGCGTCTTACGACCGACATCACGCTGCCGTCGCGCTATCTGGTGTTTATGCCGGGCGCGTCGCACGTGGGCGTTTCTCAGCGCATTGAGAGCGAAACCGAGCGCGAGCGCCTGAAACGTATTGTGGCGGATTACTGCGACGAGCAGGGCGGATTTATCATCCGTACCGCCGCTGAAGGCGTATGCGAGGCGGATTTATCGTCCGACGCCGCCTACCTTAAACGCGTCTGGACCAAAGTGATGGAGCGTAAAAAGCGCCATCAGACGCGCTATCAACTCTACGGCGAGCTGGCGCTGGCCCAGCGCGTGCTGCGCGATTTCGCCGTCGCCCAGCTTGATCGCATCCGCGTCGATTCCCGTCTCACTTATGAAATGCTGCTGGAGTTCACGGCGGAGTATATGCCGGAGATGAACAGCAAGCTGGAGCATTACAGCGGTCGTCAGCCGATTTTCGATCTCTATGACGTCGAAAATGAAATCCAGCGGGCGCTGGAGCGTAAAGTCGAGCTGAAATCCGGCGGGTATCTGATTATCGATCAGACCGAGGCGATGACGACTATCGACATTAACACCGGCGCGTTTGTCGGCCATCGCAATCTCGACGACACCATCTTCAACACCAATATCGAAGCGACGCAGGCAATCGCCCGCCAGCTACGGCTGCGTAACCTCGGCGGCATTATCATCATCGACTTTATCGATATGAGTAATGAAGATCACCGCCGCCGCGTGCTGCACTCGCTGGAACAGGCGCTGAGTAAAGATCGCGTGAAGACCAGCATCAACGGTTTTTCGCAGCTCGGCCTGGTGGAGATGACCCGTAAGCGGACCCGCGAAAGCATTGAACATGTGCTGTGTAACGACTGTCCCACCTGTCATGGCCGCGGCACCGTGAAAACGGTCGAAACCGTCTGCTATGAAATCATGCGCGAGATCGTACGCGTGCATCATGCTTATGACTCTGACCGATTCCTGGTCTATGCCTCGCCTGCCGTAGCGGAAGCGCTGAAAAGCGATGAATCCCATGCGCTGGCCGAAGTAGAGATTTTTGTCGGTAAGCAGGTTAAGGTGCAAATCGAACCGCTCTATAACCAGGAGCAGTTCGACGTGGTCATGATGTAGCGCACAGCGGTCAACTGTGTGAGTGAAGGTACCGCCGCGGCGGCTGACAAGGAGAGAAGGGTGAGGCGACTGCCGGGCATTTTGCTACTCACAGGCGCAACGCTGATTGTTATCGTCGCACTGATGGTGAGTGGATTGCGGCTCGTGCTGCCTCATCTCAACACCTGGCGCCCGGCTCTGCTGGAAAAAATCTCATCAGCCACCGGCGTGCCGGTACAGGCGAGCCGTGTCGAAGCCTCCTGGCAAACGTTCGGGCCGACGCTCGACGTACGCGATATCCATGCGCAGCTCAGCGACGGCGGCCACTTCTCGGTCAGGCGCGTCACCGTCGCGCTGGACGTCTGGCAGAGCCTGCTGCATGCGCGCTGGCAGTTTCGCGATCTCACCTTTTATCAGCTTCAGGTGCGTACCAACACGCCTATCAGGCAGAGCGAAGGCGGCAATCCGCTCGAAGGCAACAAACTTAGCGATCTGTTCTTCCGCCAGTTCGATCACTTCGATCTGCGCGACAGTACGCTCAGCTTTATTACCCTCTCCGGCCAGCGCGCCGAACTCGCCGTTCCTCAATTAACCTGGCTTAACGGGAAAAACCGTCACCGCGCCGAGGGCCAGGTGAGCCTTTCCAGTCTGACGGGTCAGCACGGCGTGATGCAGGTGCGCATGGATCTGCGTGACGACAACGGCCTGCTGAATCGCGGTACGGTCTGGATGCAGGCCGACGATGTGGACGTCAAACCCTGGCTGGGCCAGTGGATGAAAGACAATGTTGACCTCACCAGCGCGCAGTTCAGCCTTGAAGCCTGGATGACGCTGCGCGACGGCGAAATCGCAGGCGGGGATATCTGGCTGAAACAGGGCGGTACGACATGGCGCGGCGACGAGCGCAGCCACCGGCTCTCTGTGGATAATCTCACCGCGCATATCAGCCGCGCCGACGATGCCTGGCAGGTCGCTATTCCGCAAACGCGGATCACCGTCGACGATAAGCCCTGGCCCGCAGGCTCGCTGAATCTGGCCTGGCTTGCCAACCAGCCGGTAGCGGGCGACAAAGTGCGGCGCAGCAGCGAACTGCGCGTGCGCGCCAGCAATCTTGAGCTGAGCGGGCTGGAAGGTTTTCTGCCGCTGGCGACCCGGCTGGCGCCTTCGCTTGGCGACGTCTGGGGCAGCACGCGCCCGCAGGGGAAAATCGACGCGCTGGCGCTCGATATTCCGCTACAGGCCACTGACAAAACCCGCTTCATGGCCAAATGGCACGACCTCTCCTGGCAGCAGTGGAAACTTCTGCCGGGGGCCGAGCATTTTTCCGGCACGGTCGTCGGTAGCCTTGAGCATGGCCGTTCAACGATCAGCATGAACGACGCCCGGATGCCGTATAAGAGTGTTTTCCGCGCGCCGCTTGAGATAGCCCGAGGCGCGGCGACCTTCGACTGGCGTAAAAATGTTGATGGTTTCACGCTGGACGGTAAAAACCTGGACGTGCAGGCCAACGCGCTGTGGGCGCGGGGCGATTTCCGCTATCAGCAGCCGAAGCACGGGCAGCCCTGGCTTGAGATCCTGGCGGGTATTCAGACGAGTGACGCGAAGCAGGCCTGGCGCTATTTCCCGGAGAATCTGATGGGCAAGGATCTGGTGGATTACCTGAGCGGTGCCATTCAGGGCGGACAGGTGGACAACGCCACGCTGGTGTATGTCGGCAATCCGCAACATTTTCCCTATAAGCAAAACGACGGGCAGTTTGAGGTTTATGTGCCGCTGCGTAACGCCACCTACGCGTTTCAGCCGGACTGGCCTGCGCTGAAAGATGTCGCTATCGATCTCGATTTCCGCAACGACGGCCTGTGGATGGCGGCGCCGCAGGTGCAGCTTGGCGGCGTCACCGGGAAAAACCTGACGGCTGTTATCCCTGATTACTCCCAGGAAAAGCTGTTTATCGATGCGGATATCGCAGGGCCCGGCAAGGCGGTCGGGCCATACTTCAACGATACGCCGCTTGCGGATTCGCTGGGAACGACCCTCGAAGAACTCCAGCTCGACGGCGATGTGAATGCTCGCTTACATCTCGATATTCCACTCGACGGCACTATGACGACCGCCGAGGGCGACGTGTGGCTGCGTAACAACGCGCTGTACGTGAAACCGCTGAACAGTACGCTGCATAATCTGAACGGCAAATTCAGCTTCGTGAATGGCAATCTCAAAAGCGAACCCTTACAGGCCACCTGGTTTAATCAGCCGCTGAATATCGACTTCTCCACCCGAGAGGAAGAAAAAGCCTACCAGGTCGAGGTGAATATGAACGGCGACTGGCAGCCCACCCGAACCGGGCTGCTGCCGAAACCGCTTAATGACGCGCTCAGCGGCTCGATTCCCTGGAACGGCAAAGTGGCGATTTCGCTGCCGTACCACGCTGGTGTTAATTATCAGGTCGATATCACCGGCGATCTGAAGAATGTAAGCAGTCACTTACCGGAGCCGGTAGACAAAGCGGCGGGTAAAGCGTTGCCGTTCAGGGTGCGCGCTAAAGGCGATGTGAAAAGCTTCGATGTGACCGGCAACGCCGGGTCTGAAAACCATTTCAACAGCCGCTGGCTGCTGGGCCGCAAACTGACGCTCGATCGCGCCATCTGGGCGACCGACAGCCGCACCACGCCGCCGCTGCCGGAAAACCGCGGAGTAGAGCTGAACCTGCCCGCAATGGACGGCGCGCAGTGGCTGGCGCTCTTTAACCAGGGCGCGGCGCAGAAAGTAAGCAGTACGACACTGTTCCCGGAAGAAGTGACGCTGCGCACCCCCGCGCTCACCTTTGGCGGCCAGCGCTGGAATAATTTAAGCGTGATGGCGAAACCGCAAGCTGGCGGCACGGAAGTTTCCGCGCAGGGGCGTGAAATCAACGGACGTCTGGTGATGCGCGACGGCGCGCCGTGGCAGGCGATTATCGATTATCTCTATTACAACCCGGCGCATGAAAACGAAGCGGCCTCGGTGTTTAGCGGCGGGGCCGGGCAAAAAACGCAGGCCGTTGATTTCAGCGGCTGGCCGAACCTGGCGCTGCGCTGCGCGGAGTGCTGGCTGTGGGGACAGAAATATGGCCGCATCAACGGCGATTTCACGATTAATGGCGATACGCTGTCGCTCGCGAACGGTCTGCTGGATACCGGCTTTGCGCGTCTCACCATGCAGGGCGAATGGGTTAACCGCGCCGATGCGATGCGCACGTCGCTTAAAGGCGTGCTCAAGGGCAAACAGCTCGATGCGGCGACCAGTTTCTTTGGCGTGAAAACGCCGCTGCAGGGGTCGTCCTTTAATGTCGATTACGATCTTCACTGGCGCGACGCGCCGTGGAAACCGGACGACGCCTCGCTCAACGGCGTGCTGCATACCCGGCTCGGTAAAGGGCAAATCGCCGACCTCGGCACCGGTCATGCCGGGCAGCTTCTGCGTCTGCTGAGCTTCGACGCGCTGCTGCGCAAGCTGCGCTTTGACTTCAGCGATACCTTCGGCGAAGGTTTTTATTACGATTCGATTCGCAGCACCGCGTGGATCAAAGACGGCGTGTTGCATACTGACGACACGCTGGTGGATGGCCTTGAAGCCGATATCGCCATGAAAGGCTCCGTTAACCTGCCGGCGCGGACGCTGGATATGGAAGCGGTCGTCGCGCCGGAAATTTCGGCGACGGTCGGGGTGGCGGCGGCCTTCGCCGTGAACCCTATCGTCGGCGCGGCGGTATTCGCGGCCAGTAAAGTACTCGGCCCGCTGTGGAATAAAATCTCGGTGCTGCGCTATCACCTCACCGGGCCTGTCGATAAGCCGCAAATCAACGAAGTGATGCGCCAGCCGCGCGCGGAAGTGGCGCAATGATTTGACGCCGCGGCTGAATTACCGCAAGCTCGCCTGATAACCTATTTCATTGCCCGTGCGGGCAGGACCATGAGAGTAGCAAACAATGAGTCTGAACCTGGTAAGTGAGCAGCTACTGTCTGCAAATGGCCTGAGCCATCAGGATCTCTTCTCCATTCTGGGCCAGCTTTATGAGCGTCGCCTGGATTACGGCGATCTCTATTTTCAGTCCAGTTATCACGAATCCTGGGTTTTAGAAGACCGCATTATTAAAGACGGTTCTTACAATATTGACCAGGGTGTGGGCGTGCGCGCCGTCAGCGGCGAGAAAACCGGCTTCGCTTATGCCGACCAGATTAGCCTTGCCTCGCTGACGCAAAGCGCGCAGGCCGCGCGCAGCATCGTGCGTGAGCAGGGCGAAGGGCGCGTCAAGACCCTGAGCGCGGTGGAATATTCTCCGCTCTACACCACGCTCGATCCGCTGCAAAGCCTGAGCCGCGAAGAAAAGCTCGATATTTTACGCCGCGTCGATAACGCCGCGCGCGCGGCGGATAAGCGCGTGCAGGAAGTGAGCGCGAGCCTGACCGGCGTCTATGAACTGATCCTGGTCGCCGCGACCGACGGGACGCTGGCGGCGGATGTCCGTCCGCTGGTGCGCCTCTCCGTGAGCGTGCAGGTGGAAGAAGACGGCAAGCGCGAGCGCGGATCCAGCGGCGGCGGCGGACGTTTCGGCTACGAGTGGTTTATGGAAAATACCGATGGCGAGGTGCGTGCCGAGGCCTGGGCGCGTGAGGCGGTGCGGATGGCGCTGGTGAACCTGAGCGCCATCGCGGCGCCCGCCGGTACGCTGCCGGTGGTGCTGGGCGCAGGCTGGCCTGGCGTGCTGCTGCACGAGGCGGTCGGTCACGGTCTGGAGGGCGATTTTAATCGCCGCGGTACGTCGGTGTTCAGCGGCCAGATGGGCAAGCTGGTCGCTTCCGAGCTCTGCACCGTCGTGGATGACGGCACGCTTGCCAACCGTCGCGGCTCGCTGGCGATTGATGACGAAGGCGTTCCGGGCCAGTACAACGTGCTTATCGAGAACGGCATCCTGAAAGGCTACATGCAGGATAAACTCAACGCGCGCCTGATGGGCGTCGCGCCGACCGGTAATGGCCGCCGCGAATCTTACGCGCACCTGCCGATGCCGCGTATGACCAACACCTATATGCTCGCCGGGAAATCGACGCCGCAGGAAATTATCGAGTCGGTAGACTACGGAATTTTCGCGCCGAATTTCGGCGGCGGCCAGGTGGATATCACCTCCGGCAAGTTCGTTTTTTCGACCTCTGAAGCCTACCTGATTGAAAAAGGGAAAGTGACGAAGCCGGTGAAAGGCGCGACGCTTATCGGCTCCGGTATTGAGGCGATGCAGCAGATCTCAATGGTCGGCAACGACGTGAAGCTGGATAACGGCGTCGGCGTCTGCGGCAAAGAGGGCCAGAGCCTGCCGGTGGGCGTCGGTCAGCCGACGCTGAAAGTGGATAACCTGACGGTCGGCGGCACCGCATAATCGTCTGTGTCGCCCCTCCGCTGCGAGGGGCGACATTATGCGCGGCTCTCTTTCCCTTTCACATTTCTCCCCCGCATCTCCTGATAGACCTGCGCCACCTTCACGAAATAATCAGTCAGCGCGTTAATGCAGACCTGCACCTTGAGCGGCAGCTTGTCCTTTTCGGTATAGAGTGCATAGACTGGCCGCGGGTCGGACTGATAGCGCGGAAAGAGGATCTCCAGCTCGCCGCTGTTGATCTCGTCGATCACCCACATCAGCGGCACATAGGCGATGCCCGCGCCCGCTTTTAACCAGCGGGAGAGCGTCATTGGATCATTGGTGACAAAGCGGCCCTGCGGCAGCAGGCGCGTCGAAATGCCTTCCGGGGCGATAAGCTCGAATTCGTTGTCAGGGCGCACGCTATATTCAAGCCATGAATGGTTGGCGAGATCGGCTGGTTTTTCCGGCGTGCCCGCCTGGGCGAGATAGCTCTTCGCCGCGCAGACCACCATCGGCATAGAGCCGAGGCGTTTTGAGAACAGGCTGGAATCCTGGAGCGCGCCGACCCGGATAACGACATCCAGCCCGTCGGCAATCAGATCCGGCGCGGGAATGCCGGTGACAAGGTTGACCGACAGGCCTGGATAATCGCGCAGCATGTTTGCCGTCAGGCTGGCCAGTACATTTTGCGCCATAGTTGAAGAACAGCCGATACGCAGCGTACCGATGGGACTGTTGTTAAAAGCGTACAATTGCTCATGGACTTCCTGCACCTCATGCAGCATGCGTCGGCAGCCCTGATAGTAGATCCGGCCAGCTTCGGTTAAGCCAATACTGCGGGTACTGCGGTTTAACAGCTTGACCTGTAACTCGTCTTCCAGTTTCGAGACCGTCTGACTGATAGAGGAGACGCTCATCTCAAGCTGCCTTGCGGCGCTGGTAAATGAGCCCAGCTCTACCACTTTGGCAAACACCGACATTCTTTTTAGTCGTTCCATTATTCACTCTGGCTTAAAAGTGATTTAGATCACATATCATAGATAACTTACTATCAGTTACGCTAATATATTATTTCCAACATAACTAACACCGCACTCTCGCCCGGCCATTCCAGGCCACTCGTTGCGGAATATAGTTTAAAAATCAATAGCCTGCACGCAAATCAAGGTCAACATGAGTCTTTTTCCGGTCATAGTGATATTCGGTCTTTCGTTTCCGCCGATCTTTTTTGAGCTTCTGCTGTCGCTGGCGATTTTCTGGCTGGTGCGCCGTGCGCTGATCCCGACCGGGATCTACGATTTTGTCTGGCATCCGGCGTTATTTAATACGGCGCTCTATTGCTGTCTGTTCTATCTGCTGTCGCGCTTGTTTGTCTGAGGTTGATGTGAAATTACTAACAACAAAAATAACCCGCACAGCCATCACCGTGGTGCTGGTCGTGCTTGCCTTCATCGCCATTTTTCGCGCCTGGAGTTTTTATACTGAGTCGCCCTGGACGCGTGACGCGCGCTTTAGCGCCGATGTCGTCGCCATCGCGCCCGACGTCGCCGGGCTTATCACGTCAGTCGACGTGCATGACAACCAACTGGTGAAGAAAGATCAGGTGCTCTTCACTATAGACCAGCCGCGTTACCAGAAGGCGCTGGAAGAAGCGGAAGCTGATGTCGCTTACTATCAGGCGCTGGCGAACGAGAAACGCCGCGAGGCGGGACGCCGCAATAAGCTCGGCATTCAGGCGATGTCGCGTGAAGAGATTGACCAGGCGAATAACGTCCTGCAAACCGTGCTGCACCAGCTGGCGAAAGCCGAGGCGACGCGCGACCTGGCGAAACTCGATCTCCAGCGCACCGTTATCCGCGCGCCCGCGGATGGCTGGGTCACCAACCTTAACGTATATGCCGGCGAATTTATTACGCGCGGCTCTACCGCTGTGGCGCTGGTGAAACAGAACAGTTTCTACGTTCAGGCTTATATGGAAGAGACCAAGCTTGAAGGCGTTCGCCCTGGCTTTCGCGTCGAGATAACGCCGCTTGGCAGCAATAATGTGCTGCACGGCACCGTGGATAGCGTCTCGGCGGGCGTCACCAACGCCAGCAGCACCCGTGATGATAAAGGCATGGCGACGGTCGACTCCAACCTCGAATGGGTGCGCCTGGCCCAGCGCGTGCCGGTGCGCATTCGCCTCGATAAACAGCCTGGCAACCTGTACCCGTCCGGCACTACGGCGACCGTGGTGGTGACCGGCGAGCGCGACCGCGACCGTAGCCACGAATCGGCCTTTAACAAGCTGATGCACCGCCTGCGCGAATTCGGTTAAACGCTATGGGATTCCTGTCTATCGATCCCCGGCATCTGCGCTTTGCGATAAAACTCGCCACCGCGATTGTGCTGGCGCTGTTTGTCGGGTTTCACTTTCAGCTTGAAACGCCGCGCTGGGCGGTGCTGACCGCCGCTATCGTGGCGGCGGGTCCGGCGTTCGCGGCGGGCGGCGAGCCCTGGTCCGGCGCTATCCGTTATCGCGGTATGCTGCGCATTATCGGCACCTTTATCGGCTGTCTCGCTGCGCTGGTGATTATCATCGGCACGATACGCGCGCCGGTAGTGATGCTGACCGTCTGCTGCATCTGGGCCGGTTTCTGCACCTGGGTCTCCTCGCTGGTGAAAGTGGAGAACTCCTACGCCTGGGGACTCGCGGGTTACACGGCGCTGATTATCGTCATCACCATTCAGACCGAGCCGCTGCTGGCGCCGCAGTTCGCGCTGGAGCGCTGCAGTGAAATCGTGCTCGGGATTTTCTGCGCCATTATCGCCGACCTGTTATTTTCGCCGCGCTCGATTAAAAAAGAGATCGACCGCGAGCTCGACGCGCTGCTGGTGGAGCAGTTTCGCCTGATGCAGCTCTGCATGGCTCACGGCGACAGCGAAGAGATGGATAAAGCCTGGGGCGCGCTGGTGCGGCGCACCGCGGCGCTCGACGGCATGCGCGTGAACCTTAATATGGAATCGTCGCGCTGGGGACGCGCAAACCGGCGACTGAAAGCGCTGAATACGCTTTCGCTAACGCTGATTACCCAGGCCTGCGAAACGTATCTCATCCAGAATACCCGGCCGGAGTCGATTGCCCCGGAATATCGCGAACTGTTTGTCGAGCCGGTGGAAACCGCCGCTGATGTACATCGCCGCCTGAAGTTTATCCGTCGCGTCCTCTCCTGGACCGGCGAGCACGACACCCCGGTGACGATTTACACGTGGGTCGGCGCCGCCACGCGCTATCTGCTGCTGAAACGCGGCGTGATCACTAACGCGAAAATCAGCGCGGTGGAAGAAGACGTATTGACCGATGAGGTGGTGGTCAAAGCCCCCTCGGCGGAGCGCCATCACGCGATGATTAACTTCTGGCGCACCACCGTCTCCTGCCTGCTGGGCACGCTGTTCTGGCTCTGGACCGGCTGGACCTCCGGCAGCGGGGCGATGATCATGATAGCCGTGGTGACGGCGCTCGCGATGCGTCTGCCGAACCCGCGCATGGTATCGCTCGATTTCCTCTACGGCATGCTGACGGCGCTGCCACTCGGGGCGTTCTATTTCCTGGTCGTGTTGCCATCGACCCAGCAGAGTATGTTGTTGCTCTGTATCAGCCTGGCGCTGCTCGGCTTTTTTATCGGTATCGAGGTACAGAAGCGGCGGCTTGGCTCGATGGGCGCGCTGGCGGGCACCATTAATATTCTGGTGCTGGATAACCCGATGACGTTTCATTTCAGCCAGTTTCTCGACAGCGCGCTGGGGCAGCTGGTGGGCTGTGTGCTGGCGACGATGGTGATTGTCGTCATTCGCGATAATTCGCAGGCGCAGACCGGACGCATGCTGCTGAATCAGTTTGTTTCGGCGGCGGTGTCATCGCTCACCACGAACAAGGCGCGGCGCAAAGAGAACCATCTGCCCGCGCTCTATCAACAACTCTTTCTGTTGCTGAGCAAATTCCCAGGCGACGTGGCGAAGTTCCGCCTGGCGCTGAACCTGATTATTGCGCATCAGCGGCTGCGCGAAGCGCCGGTACCGGTGAATGACGATCTTTCGGCGTTTCATCGCCAGCTGCGGCGTACGGCGGATCGGGTAATTTCCGCGTCCAGCGACGAAAAGCGGCGCGCCACATTCCGCCAGCTGCTGGATGAGCTGGCGATTTATCAGGAGAAGCTGCATGTCTGGGCGGCGCCGCAATCGGTTATCGATTCCGTGAAGCGGCTGACCGATATGCTGCATAAATATCAGCATGCCCTGACCAACAGTTAAGCCTCAAACCGACGCCCAAAGCGTCGGTTTTTTTCTGACTATACTTACCTCCATCCACGGAATTTCACGTGCAGGAGGGGACAATGACCGCACAACCATTTGCAGGACATGCGTTTTTTAAGACCGGCTACTTTGTTGACGGGAAATGGCATAACGCGCAGGAAACCTTTGATGTACTGAATCCGGCAACGGGCGAGGTGATAGCCCAGGTGGCGAAAGCCGGAAAAAAAGAGACCGAGGCCGCCATCGCCGCGGCCAGCCGTGCCTTCCCTGCCTGGCGCGCAAAAACTGCGAAAGAACGTTCTGAAATCCTCTATCGCTGGTATCAGCTGATGATCGAAAACAAGCGCTGGCTTGGCGAGCTGATGACGAGCGAACAAGGCAAACCGCTGAAAGAAGCCGAAGGCGAAGTCGAATACGCGGCGAGTTTTATTCAGTGGTTCGCTGAACAGGCCAAACGCGCCAACGGTGAAATCATTCCGCCCGCGAAGCCTGGCGCACGCATTCTGGCGACCCGCGAACCGGTCGGCGTGGTGGCGGCGATCACCCCCTGGAACTTCCCGATGGCGATGCTGACCCGCAAACTCGGCCCGGCGCTCGCCGCGGGCTGCACCGGCGTCATTAAACCGGCGAACAACACGCCGCTCAGCGCCTTCGCGCTGCTGGCGCTGGCGCAGGAAGCCGGCGTGCCAGACGGCGTGCTTAATGCGGTCGCGGGCAATACGTCAGAGATAAGCGATGCCATTATGGCAAGTTCTGAAGTGCGTAAAATTTCGTTTACCGGCTCCACGGCTGTAGGTAAGACGCTGATGCGCAATGCCGCCGAAACGATGAAAAAAGTCTCGATGGAGCTTGGCGGTAACGCGCCGTATATCGTCTTTGACGACGCTGACATTGACGCGGCGGTGAAAGGCGCCATCGCCAATAAATTCCGTAACGCAGGCCAGGTGTGCGTCAGCGTTAACCGCTTCTACATCCAGGAAGGCGTCTATGACCGTTTCGTTAACCAGCTGGCGGAGGCGGTAAAAGCGCTGAAAGTGGGTAACGGCATGGAAGAGGGCGTGGTTGTCGGGCCGCTGATTGAACAATCAGCAGTCGCGAAAGTGCGCGAGCATGTCGAAGACGCGGTGGCGAAGGGCGCGAAAGTGCTGACAGGCGGTAAACCGCACGCGGCTGGCGGCAATTTCTGGCAACCAACGGTGCTGATTGACGCGAACGACGACATGAAGCTCGCTCAGGAAGAGACGTTCGGCCCGCTCGCTGCCTGTTTCAGCTTCAAAACGGAAGAAGAAGTTATCGCGCGTGCGAACAATACGCCTTACGGGCTGGCAGCGTACTTCTATACGCAGAATTTACAGCGCGTATTCCGCGTCTCGCAGGCGCTGGAAAGCGGCATGATAGGCGTTAACGAATGTGCGGTCTCGACCGAGCTTGCGCCGTTTGGCGGCGTGAAAGAGTCTGGCCTTGGGCGCGAGGGTTCTGTGCTGGGGCTGGAGGAGTTTATGGAAGTGAAAACGCTGCATCTTGGCGGGTTATAAGCGTGAGGGCGGCGCCATGGCCGCCCGATGAACGTGGTGGCGACAATGAAAAGCTATAGTTTCGATTTCAGTACCATTGCCGATCAGAATGATTTCTGTCAGGCGTTTGCCGCGACGTTTGGCGTTACGCCAGAGCGTGTCGGGGATCTGGATAGTCTCTGGAAGGTCGTGACGGAAGGTGAGTTGCCGTTGCCGCTGGAGATCGTCTTCCTGCACGTGACGGCGGAGATCAAGCGGCGCTTCGGCGCGCTGATTTTGCTGTTTGATGAAGCAGAAGAGGAGCTGGAAGGTCAGCTCCTCTTCAATATCCGGCAATAACCATACTTTAAACCCTTAAAAAGGCCCCCGCGAAGCAGGGGCAAAAGTCGTCGGAGAAGACGACGAGGGTTTATTTGTACAGTTCTGCCGTGGCGTGCCAGTGATCGCCCTGAGTCAGTTCAGTGATGCGATAGCTGCTGGCGCCTTCTTTTTCGGCTTTCTCAGCCAGCTGCTGGCGAACATCCATCGGCGAGCCGGTCAGCTGCGTCACAGAGACGGAGCCCATCGGCTGGAGATTTTGCGCCTGCTGCGCGTTAACTTGTTGTACTGCGGCACTCGCGCCGAAAGAGAGTACGGATGCAAGGCCCAGAGCAGCGATGGTAAAAGTCGTTTTCATTATTTATTCCTCATGCAGGTGTGTTCAGCGGCCTTAATGGTTAGCGTACGGTTTTTATCGGGCCGCTGAGAGGTATTACGGGATTCGGCGCGTTAGCGCGTCTGACGGTAATAACGCTTATTTATAAAGCTCGGCAGTCGCGTGCCAGTGATCGCCGGTACGGGCTTCGATAACGCGGTAAGCCGTCGCGCCTTTCGCTTCTGCTTTTTCATTCAGCATCTGACGCAGATCCATCGGCGCGCCGCTAATAGCGTCAACGGAGACGGTACCGATAGACTGGCGGTTCTGCGCTTGCTCTGCGTTGATGGAGTCGGCTGCGAAAGCACCGAAGGAGAGCATCGAGAGAAGTGTCAGGGCTGTTACAGTAGATTTGGTTTTCATGTTCTTTTCCTCGTCGTAATTGTTATCGGTGGGGTCTTATTGTGTGACCCTCATCACAAAAACAAGTATACACTAATCACCCAAAAAATTAATACGATCCTAATGATTTCCTATGAAACTTTGTGCGTTCACGGCGTTTTTTTATTACCGATCATTATAAAAATAGTCATTAAAAGACCAGTTTTCGATTAATTTGTTTAGAAATCATTCGGTTAATTGAATTTGATAATTTGTGCGGTTTTTAAGCCGAACTACAAGGGGCATCGTAAAAAAACCGGCGGATTACGCTGCAGGCGTAATAAAAGGAAGAAGAAAAGCGGGGTCAAACAAGCAACCGCCGGGAGAACCGGCGGTATCTCAGGCGTTACAGTTCCTGCTCGAACAGCACCAGAATGGCTTCGTAAAGATCTTTCACCGTAAAGCCGCGCGCGGGCGTGGTAAAAATAGTGTCATCACCGGCGATAGTGCCGAGGATCCCTTCAGCTTTACCGAGAGAATCCAGCAGACGCGCGATGAGCTGCGCGGCGCCGGGGCTGGTATGAATGACCACGACGGCGTCGTTGTAGTCGATATCGAGCACCAGGTTTTTCAGCGGGCTGGAGGTAGTCGGTACGCCAAGCTCAACCGGCAGGCAATACACCATTTCCATTTTGGCGTTGCGCGTACGCACGGCGCCAAACTTCGTTAACATGCGGGAGACTTTGGACTGGTTGATGTTTTCGAAACCCTGATCCTGGAGCGCCTGGACGATTTCGCCCTGGGAGCTGAACTTCTCTTCTTTTAGTAACGCTTTGAAGGCTTTGACTAATTCTTCTTGTTTTGCGGAGCTACGCATATATCACCCGTATACAGGCCAATAAACAACATTATTATGCATTGTGATGAATTGTTATGCAAATGGTCTGCCTTGCGGCGGGCTGAAATAATGTTATGAAAGAGACGAATTTTATCAAATTACGTTATCAAGGAACATGCCTGCGTCACGACTCGTAAATAAGCCTTTAAGTAAATCAAATGTTATCAAAATGATGTTGTTTTGATGCTTAAAGAGGGTGTAATGTAACCGCCTGTTGAGATGTTGCTTCGGTAGTGACCCGGCGGCAACCGCGTCGTCTGCACCCGGCGAGAAGGCCGCATCGCTTTCAGTTAAACGCGCTACGATCGCAAACTGCGGGCGAAAACAGTGCTATAACTTCCTCCCAGGATGATTATGGTCGCCACCTCATGGAGTAACGGCACACAATTGCTAACCATAATAAGGAGTTTAGGATGAAAGTTGCAGTCCTCGGCGCGGCGGGCGGTATCGGCCAGGCGCTTGCCCTTCTACTCAAGACCCAACTGCCTTCAGGTTCAGAACTCTCTCTGTATGACATCGCACCGGTGACCCCAGGGGTAGCGGTAGATTTAAGTCATATCCCGACCGACGTGAAAATCAAAGGTTTCTCCGGCGAAGACGCCACCCCGGCGCTGGAAGGCGCAGACGTGGTGCTGATCTCCGCAGGCGTTGCCCGTAAACCGGGTATGGACCGTTCCGATCTGTTCAACGTGAACGCCGGGATCGTGAAAAACCTGATCCAGCAGGTCGCCACGACCTGCCCGAAAGCGTGCATCGGCATCATCACTAACCCGGTCAACACCACCGTGGCTATCGCGGCGGAAGTGCTGAAAAAAGCGGGCGTGTACGATAAGAACAAACTGTTCGGCGTGACCACGCTGGATATCATCCGCTCCAACACCTTTGTGGCGGAACTGAAAGGTAAAAAACCAGCTGAGCTGGACGTGCCGGTTATCGGCGGCCACTCTGGCGTGACTATTCTGCCGCTGCTCTCCCAGATCCCGGGCGTGAGCTTTACCGAGCAGGAAGTGGCCGATCTGACCAAACGCATCCAGAACGCGGGCACCGAAGTGGTGGAAGCGAAAGCGGGCGGAGGCTCTGCGACCCTGTCTATGGGCCAGGCGGCCGCGCGTTTCGGTCTCTCGCTGGTGCGTGCGTTGCAGGGCGAGCAGGGCGTGGTGGAATGCGCCTATGTGGAAGGCGACGGCGAATACGCGCGTTTCTTCTCACAGCCGCTGCTGCTGGGTAAAAACGGTATCGAAGAGCGTAAATCTATTGGCACCCTGAGCGCTTATGAACAGCAGTCGCTGGAAGGCATGCTGGATACGCTGAAAAAAGATATCGCCCTGGGCGAAGAGTTCGTTAACAAGTAAGCGCTGACGAACAAAAAAAACCGGAACTTAGGTTCCGGTTTTTTTATGCCTGCGCTTGCGCTATTCCGGCGTCGCCGGATATTCCTGAATCGTCACCTGGATGGTGAGCTTGCGATCGTTACGCATCACTTCTACCGGGATCACCGACCCTGGACGGATTTCCGCCACCTGGTCCATGGTTTCCAGCGCAGAGATAGCCGGCTTTTTGTTTACCGACACAATGACATCGTTCACCTGAATGCCTGCGCGCGCGGCCGGACCATCCTGCGCCACATCATTGACCACAATTCCCTGAATCTGATCGATACCCGCCGCAGGCGTGTGCATAGGCGTGATTTCACGGCCGCTGATGCCGATGTAGCCGCGAATGACGCGCCCGTCGCGGATCAATTTTTCCATAATGCGCGTGGCGAGTTGGGTCGGGATGGCGAATCCGATGCCTTCCGGCGTTTCGCCGTCGTTGCTCTTATCAAAAGAGAGCGTGTTAATGCCCATCAGTTCGCCCAGCGAATTCACCAGCGCGCCGCCGGAGTTGCCGTGATTGATAGAGGCGTCGGTTTGCAGGAAGTTCTGACGCCCCGAGGGGTTGAGACCAATGCGCCCGGTGGCGCTGATAATCCCCTGCGTGATGGTCTGCCCGAGGTTATAGGGGTTGCCTATTGCCATCACCACATCGCCGATGTGCGGCATACGCTGCGGATTGATAGGGATAACCGGCAGGGCGGTGGCGTTGATTTTCAGCACCGCGAGATCGGTCAGGCTGTCGGAGCCGACCAGCAGCGCCTCGAACACGCGGCCATCCTGCAACGCCACGATTATCTGGTCGGCGTCGTTGATCACATGTTTGTTGGTCAGAATATAGCCGCGTTGGTCCATGATAACGCCGGAGCCGAGCGTGCGGATTTCGAGCTGGCTGCGATTGCTGCCGCCAAGGCTGCGATTATAGACATTCACTACCGCAGGCGCAGCGCGACGCACCGCCCGGTTATAGCTCACGGGGGTCTCATCGTTACTGTCGAGCCGCGGCTGCAACAGCGGATTGTACGGACGCAGGGAAGGCACGAGCGTCAGCAGCAGCGCTGCTACGATCAACCCCGCAATCACCGAGCGTAAAAGCTTCAGAAACATGTGTATGAGATAAGTAGTCAGGGGACGGGCGCAGCATATCATGAGTTAAACGGACATCACACGCGGCGTGATGTCCGTTACCTCAGTTTATTAACGCAGCAGTAAATAGAGGCTGTCGTTGCCGCGCACGATGTGCAGGGCGATGATCGCAGGCTTGCTAGCCAGCAGCTTGCGCATTTCCGCAATCGTACTAACGCGCTCGCGGTTGACGCCGACAATCACGTCATCTTTATGCAGGCCCGCCTGCGCGGCCGCGCTGCCTTTTTCGACGTTATCAATCGTGATGCCTTTGGTGCCGTCTTTAAGCTGACCGTCGCTCAGCGTCGCGCCTTGCAGGGCCGGGGCGATGATATCGGCGCTGGCGGAAGACGACGTGCTCTTATCAAGCGTCACTTCGACTTCCTGCGCTTTGCCATTACGCAGCAGGCCAAGCTTCACTTTGGTGCCCGGCTCGGTGGTGGCGATGCGCGAGCGCAACTCCGCGAAGCTGTTCAGTGGACGGCCATTCAGGCTGACAATGACATCGCCGGCTTTAATGCCTGCTTTGGCGGAGCCGGAGTTTGGCAGCACTTCACTGACAAACGCGCCGCGCTGCGTGTTCAGATTGAACGCTTTGGCGATATCGGCGCTCATCTCGGTGCCTTTAATGCCGAGGAGGCCGCGTTTCACTTCGCCGGACTGCATCAGCTGTTTCGCAAGCGTCTGAGCCATATTCGCGGGGATCGCGAAGCCGATACCCACGCTGCCGCCGCCCGGCGCGAGAATGGCGGTGTTAATGCCGATAAGTTCGCCGTTGAGGTTTAACAGCGCGCCGCCGGAGTTGCCGCGGTTGATGGAGGCGTCGGTCTGGATGAAGTTTTCAAAGCCCTCAAGATTCAGTCCGCTGCGCCCGAGCGCCGACACAATGCCAGAGGTGGCAGTCTGGCCGAGCCCGAACGGATTACCGACGGCGACCACGAAATCACCGACGCGCAGTTTGTCGGAATCCGCTACCTGGATTTGCGTCAGGTTGCTGGCGTTTTGCAACTGGAGTAGTGCGATATCGCTCTGGTCGTCACCGCCGATGAGTCTGGCGTCGAACTCGCGTCCATCATTAAGCTGTACGCTGATTTTCTCGGCGTGGTTAATCACATGGTTGTTGGTGAGCACATAGCCTTTCGCGGCGTCGATAATGACGCCGGAGCCGAGCCCCTCAAACGGCTGTGCCTGCTGGTCAGGCATGGATTCGCCGAAAAACTTTTTCAGCTCTTCCGGTACGCGCTGCTCCTGCACGGCGGTGCCTTCTACCTGGACGCTGACCACGGCAGGCAGCACTTTTTCCAGCATCGGCGCAAGGCTTGGGGTCACAGGCTGGCCCGGCACCTGCGAGGGCAGGGCGGCGAACACCGGAGCGGGTGCCGCGAAAGAGAGACCGAGACTTAACGCTAATGCACTCAACAGCAGGGTTTGTTTTTTCATGAACGCAGCTCTCGCAACCTGGTTATAAACCGTAACCTGAAAAGACGGATATTATTGAATTCTCAATGTCGTAACAATGCTGTCATCGGGACGGCAGCGCTCAGAATAAGCATAGTCAGCGCCCAAAGAAAAGCGGGCGCAATATGCGCCCGACGGTAAGGATAGTCAGCTGAATCAGTTGCGCTTCGCGCCGGTGCGAAGCAGGCCGGACGCGCCGTCAGAGTAGTCGCGCGGCATCTGTACCGGCGCCTGATCGTTGCTGGCTTCCGATTCCGCAAGGCGATTGCGGAACGGATTGGTCTCAGCGGACATTTCCGGCAGCAGGCTGCTTGAGCTTTTCGCCATGTGCTGATAAAGCTGACGATAGTCATGCGCCATGTTATCCAGCAGTTCGGCGCTGCGGGCGAAGTGGCTGACCAGTTCTTCGCGGTAGTCGTCAAGCTCCGCCTTGTTTTTCTCAAGCTCATATTGCAGAGCCTGCTGTTGACGTAATTTGCGGTTACCGAAACGCATAGCGACGGCGCCGATAATGATGCCGACGACTAACCCAATAAGCGCATATTCCCAGGTCATGAACATCTCCCGTTGTCTTGTGATTCCGTAGGGTGGTAACGGCGAGGCTTGGTTTCTCGTCTGCGTGCCGTCGACCGGTAAACCCACTATAACCGCTAATTCAGGAGAAGTGGAATCCTGGAGCGGCATGGCGTAGTGTAGAGCGGCCTTTTTTTGGCCAAATCACGCTGCGGCGAACCGTTTTCAGGAAGTAAGAATAATATATGCAGAGCATCTCTCCGACATCGCGCTACCAACAGGCCCTGAACGAGGGCACCCATCAGCCGGACGACGTCCAGCAAGAAGCGGTAAATCGTCTGAATCTTATCTGGCAGGCGCTTTCACAGAAATCCGCCGAACCTGCGCCTGCCCGCGGCGGTCTGCTGACCAAAGTCGGCAAGCTGTTCGGTAAACGCGACGAAAGCCCCCAGGAAGCGCCGGTACGCGGCTTATATATGTGGGGCGGCGTCGGGCGCGGCAAAACCTGGCTGATGGACCTTTTTTTTCACAGCCTGCCGGGCGAGCGTAAGCTCAGGCTGCACTTTCACCGCTTTATGTTACGCGTGCATGAAGAACTCGCCGCGCTGCAGGGGCAAACCGATCCGCTGGAGATCGTCGCCGACGGCTTTAAAGCGCAGGCCGACGTTATCTGCTTCGATGAGTTTTTTGTTTCCGACATTACCGACGCCATGCTGCTGGGCGGCCTGATGCAGGCGCTGTTCGCGCGCGGCATTACGCTGGTAGCGACCTCCAACATTCCGCCGGATGAGCTTTACCGTAACGGCTTGCAACGTACGCGCTTTCTGCCTGCTATTGACGCGATTAAGACGCATTGCGACGTCATGAACGTCGATGCGGGAATTGATTACCGTCTGCGCACGCTAACGCAGGCGCACCTGTGGCTGTCGCCTCGCGATGAAGCGACGGCGCGCCAGATGGATAAACTCTGGCAGGCGTTGGCTGGCGCGCCGCGTCGTGAGGCACCGTCGCTTGAGATTAACCATCGCCCGCTGCCTACGCTTGGCGTGGAAAACCAGACGCTCGCGGCATCGTTCGCTACCCTGTGCGTGGATGCTCGTAGCCAGCACGATTACATCGCGCTGTCGCGCCAGTTCCACACGGTATTGCTGTTTGATGTGCCGGTGATGACCACATCCACCGAGAACGCGGCGCGGCGTTTTATCGCGCTGGTGGATGAGTTTTATGAACGCCAGGTGAAGCTGGTGGTATCGGCGGATGCGCCGCCAGAGCGCATCTATCAGGGCGAACAGCTGGCGTTTGAATTTCAGCGTTGCCTGTCGCGTTTGCAGGAGATGCAGAGCGAGGAATACCTCAAGCGTCCCCACCTGGCCTGAGGCCTGGCCGCTCCTCTGCACGCAGGGGAGCAAATCCTGTGACTTTACGCATAAAAGGGGTCGATCTTTGTACTCGACTTCTCTATAATCTTGCGACCCCACGTTACAAGAAAGTTTTTTTCCCGAAACTTTTGTGTGCCGAAAACATATCCGAGGGGGTAGGTTTGCGGACTTTGTCGTGTGAACCTCAACTCAATTTAAGCGTTTGGGTGTTCGCCAACGTGTAACTCTATATTTGGGTAAGCTTTTAATGAAAACTTTTACAGCTAAACCAGAAACCGTAAAACGCGACTGGTATGTTGTTGACGCGACCGGTAAAACTCTGGGCCGTCTGGCTACCGAACTGGCTCGTCGCCTGCGCGGTAAGCACAAAGCGGAATACACTCCGCACGTTGATACCGGTGATTACATCATCGTTCTGAACGCAGAAAAAGTTGCTGTAACCGGCAACAAGCGTTCTGACAAAATGTACTACCACCACACTGGCCACATCGGTGGTATCAAAGAAGCGACCTTTGAAGAGATGATTGCCCGCCGTCCTGAGCGCGTAATTGAAATCGCGGTTAAAGGCATGCTGCCGAAAGGCCCTCTGGGCCGTGCTATGTACCGTAAACTGAAAGTTTACGCGGGCAACGAGCACAACCACGCGGCGCAGCAACCGCAAGTTCTGGACATCTAATCGGGATTATGGCAATGGCTGAAAATCAATACTACGGCACTGGTCGCCGCAAAAGCTCCGCCGCTCGTGTGTTTATCAAACCGGGCAACGGTAAAATCGTTATCAACCAGCGTTCTCTGGAACAGTACTTCGGTCGCGAAACTGCCCGCATGGTAGTTCGCCAGCCGCTGGAACTGGTCGACATGGTTGAGAAACTGGATCTGTACATCACTGTTAAAGGTGGTGGTATCTCTGGTCAGGCTGGTGCGATCCGTCACGGTATCACCCGCGCTCTGATGGAGTACGATGAGTCTCTGCGTTCTGAACTGCGTAAAGCTGGCTTCGTTACTCGTGACGCTCGTCAGGTTGAACGTAAGAAAGTCGGTCTGCGTAAAGCACGTCGTCGTCCGCAGTTCTCCAAACGTTAATATTTTTCTGCTCTTGCAGAATCGTATTGGCGAAAACCCGGCATACAGCCGGGTTTTTTTATGCCCGGAATTTTTATCTGTCCCTAATCTACTGAAATCCCGTCCATTTACGGCAATCGGATAAAACCTCTCACCACAAGCTGCGCAAAATCTGGTAAACTATCATCCAATTTTGTGCCCAAATGCTGGTAACTGTTCACGTTTTGTTCGTTTTGCAGACGGAAGTAAGTTCGGCACGGAAGGGTAATCGATAAGGCCAGTCGTGTTTGCGGCTGGTAGCAGTAACTTTCTGAATATACCTGGAGGTTTTCATGGCTGTCGCTGCCAACAAACGTTCGGTAATGACGCTGTTTTCTGGTCCTACTGATATCTACAGCCATCAGGTCCGCATTGTGCTGGCTGAAAAGGGTGTCAGCTTTGAAATTGAGCATGTGGAAACGGATAACCTGCCGCAGGATCTGATTGACCTCAACCCAAATCAAAGCGTGCCGACGCTGGTAGACCGTGAACTGACTCTGTGGGAGTCGCGCATCATTATGGAATATCTCGATGAGCGTTTCCCGCACCCGCCGTTAATGCCGGTTTATCCGGTCGCTCGCGGTGAAAGCCGCCTGTATATGCACCGTATCGAGAAAGACTGGTACTCACTGATGAACGTGATCGTCAGTGGTTCCGCACAGGAAGCCGATGCGGCACGTAAACAGCTGCGCGAAGAGCTGCTGGCTATCGCGCCGGTATTTGGTCAGAAGCCGTACTTCCTGAGCGACGAATTCAGCCTGGTAGACTGCTACCTGGCGCCGTTGCTGTGGCGTTTGCCTCTGCTGGGCGTTGAGTTCAGCGGCGCGGGCGCTAAAGAGCTTAAAGGCTACATGACTCGCGTGTTTGAACGTGATTCGTTCCTGGCGTCGCTGACCGAAGCCGAGCGCGAAATCCGTTTGCAAACCCGGGGTTAAACCTTATGGATATGTCTCAGCTCTCTCCACGTCGTCCTTATCTGCTGCGTGCCTTTTATGAATGGCTGCTGGATAACCAGCTGACGCCGCACCTGGTCGTGGATGTGACGCTGCCGGGCGTGCTGGTGCCGCTGGAGTATGCGCGTGATGGGCAAATCGTTCTGAACATCGCGCCGCGTGCGGTGGGCAATCTCGAACTGGCGAATGACGAAGTGCGCTTTAATGCCCGTTTCGGCGGCGTACCGCGTCAGGTCACCGTACCGCTGGCTGCTGTGCTGGCTATCTACGCCCGCGAAAACGGCGCCGGTACGATGTTCGAGCCAGAAGCCGCTTATGATGAAGAGATGGCGAGCCTGAATGACGAGAACAGCGCTGAAGAGCCGGAAACGGTGATGTCCGTGATTGATGGCGACAAGCCTGATGACGCGGATGGTAACGATCCGGATGACGAGCCGCCGCCGCGTGGCGGACGTCCTGCGTTGCGCGTTGTGAAGTAATCACGTCTCCACATAATGAAAAGCCGGTATGTTTGCGCATACCGGCTTTTTTATTGTAAACCGCCCCGAGAGGCGGTTGTGCTTTTATGCGCGCCCGATTACCAGCGGTAGTTCACCAGCATATGGCCGGAGTACGCATTGTAGGAGTTGTCGCCCCATTCGCTGCTAACGCGGAAGGATACGGTTGTTGCGTCGTTCATTTTGCCGCTCACGCCGGTTTCCAGCTGGAAGCGATTAGACGGCACGTTTGAATCGAGCGTCTCGTCATTAAAGTTCAGATCGCTCATGCCGTTACCGATAAGCCAGTTCACCGCGCCGTAAGGCTGCCAGGCTTCCACCGATTTCTGATCGACATAGCTCGCTTTAAGACCGACACGGCCCAGCACAGCATCATCATCCGGCGTACCGACGCGGGTGCCGTTATATTCGACGTGATAATCCTGATCCAGATGGCTGTAAATCACCTGACCCTGCGGTTCAAATTTCATGGTGCGCGCCTTTTCGGACGGTACCAGCCAGGCGTGGCCCAGCTCCAGCGAGGCGGCATAGCCCTGGCTGTCATACTTCTCGCCCGGCATGTCATCGCCGTTCACCTGGCTGTTATACCAGCTGTAAGATGCCCAGCTGTCGATATAGCTGCCGAGGCGCAGTTTTTCGTCTTCCTGCCAGGTGGCATAGAGACCAAGGTTGTAGCCGTTAACGCGGCCATCAGCCGAGCGCGTGTTGTGGCGCGCATCGGCCGTTGTGTCGCTATAGCCTGCGCCGAGCATGAAGCCGGTGTGCAGTGTACCGGTTGAGAGATTTTTGCTCAGCACGTCGCTACCCAGTTGCACCACGGCGGAGCGAATTTTGTATTTGAGGTTGCTGTCGGCGAAGTGGCCGTCGTTATACTCGCCTTTGACATACATCCAGGTGTTCAGATCGTCGGCGTCGCGCAGCATCAGCTGATCGCGGTCATCGCGTTTATGCATAAACATCTGCTGCGCCGCCAGGTAGTTGGCCATGTAGACACCAGCTTCCGGACGGTAGACTTCCGGCGCCGGAGGCGTATTGCCGCCATCGTCCCCGCCGTTATCGTTGCCGCCATTATCGTCCGGATCAGGTGTCGGATCGGGCGTTGGTTCCGGGGTATCGCTGGCTTTTGATTCCAGATACCAGTTGCCGTCATCGTGCTGATAGAGGTCATATTCCCACATCCCTGCGACAACCGGTTTATCCAGCGTGAAGGACGCATCAGAAGCGCCGCCGACGCTAATAAGCTCAATGCCGTTGATGGTCTGCGCGCCCTGACCGCCGATATTAGTGACTTCCAGCGAAGAACTGCCCGCGCTGTTGCCGGTAATAGCCAGATGATCGGTCGGGGAGTCGTCTGCTCCCGCCTCGGTGTTCATCACGATAAGGCTGCCGGTGTCGCCAGTGTAATTGCCATCAATAGTAAACGCGTTACCAACGCTGTCCTCGCCCGCAATTTGCAGCGTGCCCTGGTTGGTGACATCGCCGGTGATTGTGTTGCCGGACGCAGGCGTCGTGGCGTTTTCATTGCCGCTTACCGCATTCCAGGACGCCAGCACGCCGCCTGCGGCGATAACCACGTTACTGTTTACCGTGCCCGCAGAAGCAAATGTGGCGCCATCGTTGATATTGATATTCCCTGTGCCGCCGTTCGGCCCTATCGTGCCGTTTTCGGCAAGCAGCGTCGTGCCGCCGTTGAGCGTGGTATCGCCGCTATAAATGTTATTGCCGCTCAGCGTCAGGGTGCTGGCATTTTCTTTCACCAGATTACCGGTTCCGGAGATATCGCCCGCGAAAGTATAGTCCGCCGCCTGGTCGAAAATCAGCGTCCCGTTATTGGTGACGTTGCCCTGGAGCGCCGCGTTATCGCCGCTGCCGGTACCGATTTGCAGCGTGGCGTCAGCGTCGATAAGCGACGCGCCGGTATTTTTTACCTCGCCGCCAAGCGTCAGCTTGCCGGTTTTTACGATAAGGCTGTCGCCGTCGCCAGTCAGATCGATATCACCGGTCAGCGTCCAGTCGCTGCCGTCCATCGTCAGCGATGTAAATCCTTCACCGGTATTTGCGCCAGTAAAATTGCTGTCTTCGTTGCCGCTGTCGTTGAGGGTAATTGTACTGTTCGCTGAGCCTGTCGTGATCACATCGCCTTGCAGCACCGAGCCTTCTTTCAGGATTAGCGCATTATTGCCGTCGTTTTCAAAAGAGATCGCATAATCACTGCCGGAGATTGTACCGGTATTGACGATGTTGAGGGTTTTGGCATCAATGACACTAATTCCCGTATTGACGCTACTGATCGTGCCATTATTTTGTAACGTGAACATAGAAGAGCTTTGCCCGTCTATTTCCACCTGCATGGCATTGCCAAAATCATTTTTAATAGTGCCATTATTGGTAAAGGTGACGATATCTTCGCCCTGAACAGAGACGGCAGGTTTGGATTTTGACGAGGACATCGTTACATCCGCGTTAACGATGTAATCAGTATCACCGCTAACGATATAGCTGCTGTTGGTATCTTTGGAAATAATAGTTTCTGCATTCACCATCATTGGTGAGGATAGAAAGACAACAGGAAAAACATTGTACATCAGCCTGGTGACAATGTTCATTCTGAATGTTTTATCTTTATTCATAATTACGTCCAATATAATAATGTGTTGAATAAGAGTCGGCGTCGCCGCAGATTATTTCATTGCTCACGTAAATAACATGCCTTCCGAAAAGATGCAGAATTTATAAATATAAAATATGAATGTATTTAGCAGTCTGATTTCAGGCAGGCCGTTTATTTATTGATTCTGTAAATGAACGGCGTCAGGTCAGGGGAGCGGCAAAGCGGCTAAAATAAAGGTTATCCGGTAAAGAGTGAAAAATAGTACGATGAGAGAAATATTTTGTCTGGTGAATAGTCTCTTTTCGGAAACAAAAAAAGATTGATTTATTAATAGTGGAAATAAAAAAGGGAAGCGCGAGGCTTCCCTTTGAGAGCGTGTGAACGGCGAGGCTCAGACCTCGAGATAGTTCATGATGCCGTCCGCCGCTTTACGTCCCTCAGCGATAGCCGTCACCACCAGATCCGAGCCGCGCACGATATCGCCGCCAGCAAAGATTTTCGGGTTGCTGGTCTGGAAGGCATTGTCGTTGCCTTCCGGCGCAATCACCCGGCCCTGTGAATCAAGCTCAACGCTGTGCTGCGCCAGCCACTCCATGCTATGCGGACGGAAACCGAACGCCATGACCACGGCATCAGCGGGCAGTACATGTTCAGAGCCCGGCACGATTTCCGCGCGACGACGGCCTTTCTCATCCGGTTCGCCCATCTGCGTGCGCGCCATCTTCACGCCGCATACTTTGCCATTAGCGTTGATCTCAACGCCGAGCGGCTGCACGTTGAACTGGAACTCCACGCCTTCTTCACGCGCGTTTTTCACTTCACGACGCGAGCCCGGCATGTTCTCTTCATCACGACGGTACGCGCAGATAACGTGGGTCGCGCCCTGGCGCACCGAGGTACGCACGCAGTCCATCGCGGTATCGCCACCGCCCAGTACCACTACGCGCTTGCCTTCCATGCTGATGAAAGGCTGCTGCGCGTCTTCCTCAAAGCCCATAATCTGACGGGTGTTGGCGATGAGGAACGGCAGCGCTTCATACACGCCCGGCGCGTCTTCGTTCTCAAGCCCGCCGCGCATCGACTGATAGGTGCCGACGCCGAGGAACACCGCGTCATACTCCTGTAGCAGCGCGTCCATCTGAATGTCGCGGCCCACTTCAGTGTTGAGCTGGAACTCAATGCCCATGCCGGTAAAAATTTCGCGGCGGCGGGTCATCACCTCTTTTTCCAGCTTGAACGCGGGAATGCCGAAGGTCAGCAGGCCGCCGATTTCCGGGTTGCGATCGAATACGACGGCTTTCACGCCGTTGCGCGTCAGCACATCGGCGCACGCGAGGCCCGCCGGGCCCGCGCCGATGATCGCAACGCGTTTGCCGGTCGGTTTCACGCCGGAGAGATCGGGCCGCCAGCCCATTTCGAACGCCTTATCGTTGATATAGCGCTCAATATTGCCGATGGTCACTGCGCCGAATTCATCATTCAGCGTGCAGGAGCCTTCGCACAGCCTGTCCTGCGGGCAGACGCGACCGCAGACTTCCGGCAGCGTGTTGGTCTGGTGAGAAAGCTCGGCGGCTTCGAAAATGCGCCCCTCGTTGGCAAGCTTCAGCCAGTTGGGGATATAGTTATGGACCGGACATTTCCATTCACAGTAAGGGTTGCCGCACGACAGGCAGCGGTCTGCCTGTGCTTTGGCCTGGCCTTCTGAGAAGGGCTCATAAATTTCCACAAACTCAATTTTACGGATCTTAAGCGGCTTTTTTGGCGGATCAACGCGCTGTAAGTCGATAAATTGGTAAACGTTCTGACTCATCAATCGTGACCTCTTACTGCGCCTGCACCCGCAGCTCGGCTGCGGAACGACTACGGTGACCCAACAATGCTTTGACATCACTGGACTTCGGTTTAACGAGCGCGAACTTCGAGGAGAACGCCGGCCAGTTTGCCAGAATCTCTTCGCCGCGATGCGAACCGGTCTGCTGAACATGCTCGGTGATAAGCCCGCGCAGATGTTCTTCGTGAATCGCGAGATCGTCTACATTCAGCACTTCTACCAGCTCCGGGTTCACGCGCTTGCGGAATTCACCATCTTCATCCAGGACATAGGCGAAACCGCCCGTCATGCCCGCGCCAAAGTTGACGCCGGTTTTGCCAAGAATGCAGACAATGCCGCCGGTCATGTATTCACAACCGTTATCGCCGATGCCTTCCACGACCGTAATAGCGCCGGAGTTACGCACCGCGAAGCGCTCGCCCGCGCGGCCTGCGGCGTAAAGACGGCCACCCGTCGCGCCATACAGGCAGGTATTGCCAATTATGCTCGCTTCATAGCTTTTGAACGACGACCCTACCGGCGGACGAATCGCGAGCAGACCGCCCGCCATGCCTTTACCGACGTAGTCGTTGGCATCGCCGGTCAGGTGCAGCTCCACGCCGCCTGCGTTCCAGACGCCGAAGCTCTGACCTGCGGTGCCGGTGAAATACGCTTTAATCGGGTCGGACGCGAGGCCCTGATCGCCGTGCGACTGCGCGATATACCCCGACAGCAGCGCGCCTACAGAGCGGTCAGTATTGCGAATATCAAACCAGAACGTTTTGCTCTGGCGACTTTCCACATACGGTTTCGCCTGCGCCAGCAGTTGCGCGTTCAGGTCGCCTTTATCAAACGGCGGATTACTCTCGGTGCAGTAGACCGCTTTGCCTGGATGCGGCTCGGCGGTTTCCAGCAGTTTCGCCAGATCCAGCTTCTGCTGCTTCGCCGTAAAGCCTTCCAGCTCTTTCAGCAGGTCGGTGCGGCCAATCAGATCCACGAGGCGCGTCACGCCAAGCTGCGCCATGAGTTCGCGCGTTTCACGGGCAATAAATTCAAAGTAGTTGGTCACTTTGAACGGCAGGCCGTGATAGTGGTTTTTACGCAGTTTGTCATCCTGGGTCGCGACGCCGGTGGCGCAGTTGTTCAGGTGGCAAATACGCAGGTATTTACAGCCGAGCGCCACCATCGGGCCGGTGCCGAAACCGAAGCTTTCCGCGCCGAGGATGGCTGCTTTAATGATATCGAGGCCGGTTTTGAGACCACCGTCCACCTGGAGACGAATCTTATGACGCAGACCGTTCGCCACCAGCGCCTGCTGGGTTTCCACCAGGCCGAGCTCCCACGGACAACCCGCATATTTCACGGAAGAGAGCGGGCTGGCGCCCGTGCCGCCGTCATAACCGGCAATGGTAATGAGATCCGCATAGGCCTTCGCCACGCCGGTCGCGATGGTGCCAACGCCCGGCTCGGAGACCAGCTTCACGGAGATCATCGCCTTCGGGTTGACCTGTTTTAAGTCGAAAATCAGCTGCGCCAGATCTTCAATCGAGTAGATGTCATGGTGCGGCGGTGGGGAGATAAGCGTCACGCCCGGCACCGAGTAACGCAGTTTAGCGATGTACGGCGTCACTTTATCGCCAGGCAACTGACCGCCTTCGCCAGGTTTTGCGCCCTGCGCCACTTTAATCTGAATCACATCGGCGTTGACCAGATACGCTGGCGTCACGCCGAAGCGCCCGGAAGCCACCTGTTTGATGCGCGACACTTTGTTGGTGCCGTAGCGTGCCGGGTCTTCGCCGCCTTCGCCGGAGTTAGAGAAGCCGCCGAGGCTGTTCATCGCCTCCGCCAGCGACTCATGCGCTTCGGGGCTCAGCGCGCCGATAGACATCGCTGCGGTGTCAAAACGTTTAAACAGCTCGCTTGCCGGTTCGACATCCTCCACGCGAACGGCTTCGCCCTGCGGGTTCAGCGCCAGCAGATCGCGCAGCGTTGCCGCCGGGCGTTCGTTCACCAGCGCGGCATATTGCTGATAATCACTGTACTCGCCGCTCTGCACCGCCTGTTGCAGCGTGCGCACCACGTCCGGGTTATAGGCGTGGTATTCGCCGCCGTGCACATATTTCAGCAGCCCGCCCTGGGTAAGCGGCTTACGCGCAAGCCAGGCGCGTTTTGACAGGTTTTGCAGATCCTGCTCGAAATCCGCAAAGCCCGCGCCGCCGATGCGGCTGACCACGCCCTGGAAGCAGAGCTCAGAGACATCACGATGCAGACCGACGGCTTCAAACAGTTTGGAGCAGCGGTACGAGGCAATGGTCGAAATGCCCATTTTGGACATGATCTTGTACAGCCCTTTGTTGATGCCGTTGCGGTAGTTCAGCATCACGCTGCGGTAATCTTTTTCGATAGCGCCGGTATCGACCAGTTTCGCCAGCGTTTCGTAGGCGAGGTACGGATAGATGGCGGTCGCGCCGAAGCCGAGCAGTACGGCGAAGTGGTGCGGGTCGCGGGCGCTGGCGGTTTCCACAATGATGTTGGCGTCGCAACGCAGGCTCTGTTCCACCAGACGCGTCTGGATAGCGCCGACGGCCATCGGCGCCGGAACCGGCAGACGGTCTTTGGCGATATTACGATCCGACAGCACCAGCAGCACAGTGCCATTGCGTACCATCTGTTCCGCTTTATCGCACAGCGCTTTGACGGTCTCTTCGAGCGTCGTCTGCGCCGGTTCGAAGGTGATATCGAGCGTATCCGCGCGATAGTGCTCTTCTTCAAGCGTGGTGAGCTGTTTAAAGTCAGAGTAAAGCAGGATCGGTGATTTAAAGCTCAGACGATGCGCCTGACCTTCGGCTTCGCAGAAGACATTCATCTCGCGGCCAATGCTGGTGGCAAGCGACATCACGTGCGCTTCGCGCAGCGGATCGATAGGCGGGTTAGTCACCTGCGCGAACTGCTGGCGGAAGTAGTCATAGATAATGCGCGGCTGGCTGGAGAGCACGGCGAACGGCGTATCGTCGCCCATCGAGCCTACGGCTTCCTGGCCGTTTTCGCCCAGCACGCGGATGACGGCGTCCAGCTCTTCATTACTGTAGAAGAACTGTTTCTGATAGCTTTCCAGCAGCGCGTCGTCCATCTCACGCTGACCCACCTGATCGTCAGGCAGATCTTCAAACGGCACCAGACGGCGGACGTTTTTCTCCATCCATTCTTTATACGGATGGCGGCTTTTCAAATCGTTGTCCGTTTCCGCCGAGTGCAGAATGCGCCCGCCGCGGGTGTCGATAACCATCAGCTCGCCCGGCCCGACGCGGCCTTTTTCCACCACTTCGTCAGGCTGGTAATCCCAGATGCCCACTTCAGAGGCGCAGGTGATGAGCTTGTCTTTGGTGATCACATAGCGCGCCGGGCGCAGGCCGTTGCGGTCGAGGTTACAGGCGGCGAAACGGCCATCGGACATCACGATGCCCGCCGGGCCATCCCACGGCTCCATGTGCATAGAGTTAAAGTCGAAGAACGCACGCAGCTCCGGGTCCATATCCGGGTTGTTTTGCCAGGCCGGCGGCACCAGCAGACGCATGGCGCGCACGATATCCATCCCGCCCGCCAGCAGCAGTTCAAGCATGTTATCCATGGAGCTGGAGTCGGAGCCGGTTTCGTTAACAAACGGCGCGGCGTCGTGCAAATCAGGAATAAGCGGGGTCTGGAATTTATAAGTACGCGCGCGCGCCCACTGGCGGTTGCCCGTGATGGTGTTGATTTCACCGTTATGCGCCAGATAGCGGAACGGTTGCGCCAGCGGCCAGCGCGGCACGGTGTTGGTGGAGAAGCGCTGGTGGAACAGGCAGATGGCCGACTCCAGACGCAGATCCGCCAGGTCCAGGTAGAAGCGCGGCAGATCCGCCGGCATACAGAGACCTTTATAGATGTTCACCAGATTCGAGAGGCTACAGACGTAGAACTCTTTATCATCAACCAGACGTTTTTCAATGCGACGGCGAGCGATAAAAAGGCGGCGCTCCATATCGCGTGGACGCCAGCCTGCCGGGGCGTTCACAAAAATCTGTTCAATGCGCGGCATGGAAGAAAGCGCAATTTCACCCAGCACGCCTTCGTTGGTCGGCACGACGCGCCAGCCCACAATAGAGAGGGTTTCCCGCTGTAACTCTTCTTCCACGATACGGCGCGCGGCGCTGGCTTTCTCAGGATCCTGATTCAGGAACAGCATACCAACGGCATAATTCTTGGCTAAACGCCAGCCGAGCTCCTCGGCGACCATGCGGAAAAAGCGATCCGGTTTTTGCAGCAGCAGGCCGCAACCGTCGCCGGTTTTACCATCGGCGAGAATAGCGCCGCGGTGTTGCATGCGCGCCAGCGCATGGATCGCGGTACGCACTACCTTGTGGCTAGGTTCGCCTTCTATGTGGGCGATCAGGCCGAAACCACAGTTATCCCTCTCAAGGGATTTATCGTACAACATATCAGTGAACCTCCCCAGGCTCTGCGGGACTCCCTCCTGTACCGATGGCGCGCGGGCGCAAAAAGGGTGTGGCGACAGGGTATTGCGCGTCATTCGCATACCTTGCGTGTCGCCCTCCAGATATCCTTTTTCATCGGTACATCGTCGTTGAGGACTTACTTAAGAGGGAATCTCATTTACTGCATAAATATGATGAGCAGAACGCTCATCGAGAAAGCTTCCAGCGAATTTCCAACTTATCGGGAATCCGCACACAGGTCAAATGTCATTCTTATTTATTCAAAACTGTGCTAAAGCGAACTTATCGCTTTGAAAAACAAATACATTTAACCTTTTTTACATTGCCTTTTCCGGGTGATAAGCGGCGTTGATGTGTGATCTGACTCACTATAAGAAAGCGGCTATATGTGGATAGCACGCTGTTATTGCGTTTTAAAGCAGCACGATCTGTTGCTGAATGCCCGCGAGCCGCATAAACGCTCTGTTTTTTACGGTCCGTCATAATCCTTAAATAATCGCCGCGATCATAAGGAAAAGTAATTAGCATTTAGGTGACTAAATCGTCGGTTATGTTGAATGGTTATTCAACAGATAAAGGCAGGGCGAGGCGCTTGATCCATGTCATCGCCGGAAAGATATAAAAATGGCAGGCTGACGCCCTTTCGCTGGGCGGCTTTTCAGATTATGCAGTTACAAAAATTAGTCAATATGTTTGGCGGCAACCTGACGCGTCGTTACGGCCAAAAAGTTCATAAACTCTCTTTGCATGGCGGCTTCAGTTGTCCTAACCGCGACGGTACGCTCGGGCGCGGCGGCTGCACCTTCTGCAATGTCGCCTCGTTCGCCGATGAAACCCAGCAGCATCTCTCTATTGCCCAACAGCTGGCTCAGCAGGCCGTGCGGGTGGATCGCGCGCGCCGCTATCTCGCTTATTTTCAGGCCTATACCAGCACGTTCGCCGAGGTTAACGTACTGCGGGAGATGTATCAGCAGGCGATAAGCCAGGCGGATATCGTCGGGCTGTGCGTCGGCACCCGTCCCGACTGCGTGCCGGAAAGCGTGCTGGATCTGCTGGCGGGCTATTGTGAGCAGGGGTATGAAGTCTGGCTGGAGCTGGGGCTGCAAAGCGCACAGGATAAAACTCTGCACCGAATCAACCGCGGGCATGACTTCGCCTGTTATCAGCATACCGCGCGCCGGGCGCGGGCGCGGGGGCTGAAAGTTTGCACGCATCTGATTGTTGGCCTGCCGGGCGAAACCGGCGCCGACGCGCTGGCGTCGCTTGAACGCGTCGTGGAGACCGGCGTGGACGGCATTAAATTGCATCCGCTGCATATCGTCGAAAGCAGCATCATGGCGAAAGCCTGGCGGGCCGGGCGACTGGCCGGGATCGCGCTGGAGGAGTACGCCGTCACGGCCGGGGAGATGATTCGCCACACGCCGCCTGAAATCATCTACCATCGTATCTCGGCCAGCGCTCGCCGTCCGACATTGCTGGCGCCGCTGTGGTGCGAGAACCGCTGGACCGGTATGGTGGAAATCGATCGTTACCTTAATCAGCATGGCGTTCAGGGCTCGGCGCTCGGACGACCCTGGCGCGGCGCGCCTGACGCGCCTTAAGCGCTGCTTTTTCCGCCACTCGCCATTTTACCCCGCACTTTTTTGCCTGAATTGCCGCCTCAGGGGCGGATTTAGGTATTATTGAACGGAATATCAGTACAGGAATCCTTTATGAAACAGATCCGCATGCTGGCGCAGTATTACGTTGATTTGCTGGTAAAGCTTGGCCTGGTGCGCTTTTCGCTGCTGCTGGCTCTCGCGCTGGTGGTGCTGGCGATGGCGGTGCAAATGGCCGTGACGATGGTGCTGCATGGTCAGGTTGAGAGCATCGATGTTATCCGCTCAATTTTCTTCGGTCTGTTGATTACGCCCTGGGCGGTCTATTTCCTGTCGGTGGTCGTGGAACAGCTGGAGGAGTCGCGTCAGCGGCTCGCGAAACTGGTCGATAAGCTTGAAGAGATGCGCGAACGCGACCTGAAGCTTAATGTGCAGCTCAAGGACAATATCGCCCAGCTCAATCAGGAGATTGCCGATCGCGAAAAAGCGGAAGCCGAGCGTCAGCATATGCTGGAGCAGTTAAAAGTGGAGATGAAAGAGCGCGAAGTAACGCAAATTCAGCTGGAGCAGCAATCTTCCTTCCTGCGTTCGTTTCTCGACGCCTCGCCGGATCTGGTGTTCTACCGCAACGAAGATAAAGAGTTTTCCGGCTGCAACCGCGCGATGGAGTTGCTTACCGGTAAGAGCGAGAAACAGCTCATTGGCCTGAAGCCGCATGAGGTCTATGCGCAGGAAGCGGCGGAAAAAGTGCTGGAGACCGACGAAAAAGTCTTCCGCCATAACGTCTCGCTGACCTACGAGCAGTGGCTCGATTACCCGGACGGGCGCAAAGCCTGCTTTGAGATCCGCAAAGTGCCGTATTACGACCGCGTGGGCAAGCGTCACGGGCTGATGGGCTTCGGGCGCGACATTACCGAGCGTAAGCGCTACCAGGACGCGCTGGAGCGCGCCAGCCGGGATAAAACCACGTTTATCTCCACCATCAGCCATGAACTGCGCACGCCGCTCAACGGCATAGTGGGCTTAAGCCGCATTCTGCTGGATACCGACCTCAGCGCCGAGCAGGAAAAATACCTGAAAACAATCCACGTCTCCGCGGTGACGCTCGGCAATATTTTCAACGATATTATCGATATGGATAAAATCGAACGGCGTAAAGTGCAGCTCGACAACCAGCCTGTCGATTTCACCAGCTTCCTGGCGGATCTGGAAAACCTCTCTGGCCTGCAGGCGCAGCAGAAAGGGTTGCGCTTTGTGATGGAACCCGTTCGGCCAGTGCCGCATAAGGTACTGACTGACGGCACGCGTCTGCGTCAGATCCTCTGGAACCTCATCAGCAACGCGGTGAAATTCACCCAGCAGGGCCAGGTGACAGTGCGCGTCAGCTATAACGAAAACGAACAGCTACGCTTTGAGGTGGAAGATTCCGGCATCGGTATTCCGCAGGAGGAGCAGGACAAGATCTTCGCCATGTATTATCAGGTGAAAGACAGTCAGGGCGGCAAACCGGCCACCGGAACCGGGATTGGTCTTGCGGTATCGCGTCGCCTTGCGAAAAGCATGGGCGGCGATATCACCGTATCCAGCAAGCCAGGTCTGGGGTCGACATTTATCCTGACAGTGCAGGCGCCGCGCGTGGCGGAAGAAGTGGAAGACACGCTGACCGATGACGAAATGCCGCTGCCGGCGCTGCATGTGCTGCTGGTGGAAGACATCGAACTTAATGTGATCGTCGCAAGTTCGGTGCTGGAAAAACTCGGCTGTAGCGTCGAGGTGGCGATGACCGGCAAAGCGGCGCTGGAGATGTTCAGCCCCGGCGAGTTCGACCTGGTGCTGCTGGATATTCAGCTGCCGGACATGACTGGCCTTGATATCTCGCGCGAGCTGCATCGCCGCTACGCCCGCGAGGCGCTGCCGCCGCTGGTGGCGCTGACGGCCAACGTGCTGAAAGATAAAAAAGAGTATCTGGAGGCCGGCATGGACGACGTGCTGAGCAAACCGCTGGCGGTGCCGGCGCTCACGGCGACGATTAAAAAGTTCTGGGATACGCAACCTGACGATGAGGAGCATGACGTGACGACAAGCGATGACGGCAAGCAGGAGGCGCTGCTGGATCTCCCGATGCTGGAGCAATATCTGCAGCTGGTTGGCCCGAAACTCATCACCGATGGTCTGGCGATGTTCGAAAAAATGATGCCGGGTTACCTGAGCGTGCTGGAATCTAACTTCACCGCGCGCGATCAAAAGGGCATTGTGGAAGAGGGGCATAAAATCAAAGGCGCTGCCGGCGCGGTAGGGTTGCGTCATTTGCAGCAGCTGGCGCAGAAAATCCAGTCGCCCGATCTGCCGGCATGGTGGGATAACGTTGGTGAATGGATCGAAGAGCTGAAGCAGGAGTGGCCGCACGACGTAGAAGCGCTGAAAGCGTGGGTTGCCAGTGCCGGAAAAAAATGACCCCGGCTATACCGGGGTGCGCGAATACTGCGCCAACACCAGGGAAATCGTGGCCTCGCCATTGATTAGTGATGTTGATCTTTTTAACTACGTGGCGCGGCCTGAGTAATCAATGCGCTCGTACAATAAGATAGCAAATCTTAAATGATTTGTTATATGAATCAGTAAAATGTGTGAAGCATAGCGTTTAAATAACGTTTTAGTCACATTTTCAACGGTTTAACTTAAGGGTAAATCATGAAAAAAATCGGCGTGGTGTTAAGTGGGTGCGGCGTTTATGACGGATCGGAAATTCATGAGGCGGTAATTACCCTGCTTGCGCTGGCCCGCAATGGCGCGCAGGCAGTCTGTTTTGCGCCCGATAAACCACAAGCAGATGTGATTAATCACTTAACGGGCGAACCGACGGGCGAGACGCGCAACGTGCTGGCGGAAGCGGCTCGTATCGCACGCGGCAAAATAGCGCCGCTTGAGCACGCGCGCGCGGAAGACCTCGACGCGCTGGTCGTGCCTGGCGGATTCGGCGCCGCGAAAAACCTGTGCGACTTCGCAACGCGTGGCAGTGAATGCGCGGTCGATCCGGCGCTGCACGCGCTGGCGACGGCCATGCATGCCGCGGGCAAGCCGCTCGGCTTTATCTGCATCGCGCCCGCCATGCTGCCGAAAATTCTCGCTGCGCCGCTGCGCCTGACCATCGGCACTGATATCGACACGGCCGAGTTGGTGGAAGAGATGGGCGGCGAGCATGTGCCGTGCCCGGTGGACGATATTGTGGTCGATGAAGAGAACAAGGTTCTGACCACGCCCGCCTATATGCTGGCCGAAAGCATCGACGAGGCGGCGGCAGGGATTGAGAAGCTGGTGGCGCGTCTGGTGGCGATGTGCCCATGAGTAAAGCGCGTGGCTCGCTGTTTGCTCGCCTGCGGCCTCTGCTGCTGCGGGCGTTTCTTATCGTGGCGGGCGTCTGGCTTGCCGGTATTTTGCTGTTTAGCGTTATACCGGTGCCGTTTTCCGCGGTGATGGTCGAGCGGCAGCTCTCCGCCTGGTTTAGCGGCGACTTCAGCTATGTGGCGCACTCCGACTGGGTGGGCATGGATGAGATTTCGCCGTGGATGGGGCTTGCGGTGATCGCCGCGGAAGATCAGAAATTCCCGACGCACTGGGGTTTTGATATGGCCGCTATCCAGAAAGCCGTCTCTCATAACGAGCGCAGCAGCCGCATTCGCGGGGCTTCCACACTGTCGCAGCAAACGGCAAAAAACCTGTTTTTATGGGACGGGCGCAGCTGGTTGCGCAAAGGGCTGGAGGCGGGTTTAACGCTCGGCATCGAAATTGTCTGGAGCAAGCGCCGCATCCTGACGGTCTATCTGAATATCGCAGAGTTCGGCGAAGGCGTGTTTGGCGTGGAAGAGGCGTCGCAGCGCTATTTCAACAAGCCAGCCCGCCGCCTTAGCGCATCGGAAGCAGCATTGCTCGCGGCCGTTTTGCCTAACCCGATACGTTTTAAAGTGAGCGCGCCGTCAGGCTACGTGCGTACGCGTCAGCAGTGGATTTTGCGCCAGATGCGCCAGCTTGGCGGGGAGTCCTTTAGTCCGATCCTCATGAACCGCCAGTAGAGACGCCGGATAAGCCGGGCGGAATGAGGGAACGGCCATGGCTATCACCAGGCTGGAGCAAACACTTATTGACAATGCCCGCGCCCATCAAGAGGCGCTGGCTACCTAAAATTACCGACTCCAGCAACACCAGGATGCGACCTATGAAGAACATCGCCAATATCACCTTGCACGTCTCCGGCATCGTGCTGTTCGACCCTCTGACGCTGCAGGCTTTCCTGCAACGTGTCGGTTACCAGGGCAGCGATGTGTTCGACCTGTTCATCGACGATCAGGCGATAGGGGCTCAGGCCATCGGCGAAGGGGTAGTCTTCCCCATCTACCAGATACCCGACGACGACTACGCGGTATTTCTTGAGCAAGGCGCCCTGCCGCCCGCCGGCGCACAGCGGCATTTCACCTACCAGGGCGCGCCACTGCATATGACCTCGGGTGTGCTCGTTGCGGCGGACCTCGGCGCGCTGATGGACTGGGACGCAGCGTTCTTCTGCAACTACCTGGAGAACTACCCGCTACGGCTGAAGAACAACGACTACCTGGAGGTGGCTCCGGGCCGGTATCTGGTTGCCATCAGCGGATACAGCGCACTGGCAGCGCCCCTGAATCCATTCGGCTACGGCTTGCGATTGGAGGCGGTGCAGCAATTGCCCCCAGCCCTGCCAGACGAAGACTTCGACTTCTCGCTCGAGCGCGTGATGGGCAATCCGTGAACCGGCGATTGTACGAGGAAATGACCATGCACATCGATGAACTGATTACCCTGGCGCATTACCGCAGCTTTCTCGACAGGCTGGAGCAGCAACTGGGCCAGCCGGTCGGCAGGGTGCCGTTGGAAGAAGGTCTGAGCGACTTCTACGACCACTGCCTGGAACTGGCCGGATTCGACGCCAGCGCACTGCTGGCCATCACCGAGCAGCAGCGCGAGGCGAGCCTGCGCTACATTGGCGCTAAGCTCGAGATGTTCGCCGAGCCCGAAGGCGGCAAGGACAACATCGTCAACGAGCCTCTGCCGTTGACGCTCCCGCTCGGGCACTTGATCGAGTTTGCCCTGCTTGGGCAGGGCCATGAGATTGCCGCCTACCTCAAGCAGCTGCGCATCCCCAGGGCCCAGCAATACGGCAAGCAGATTAGCGCGCTGTTCGCCCAGTTACGCACACACGATCAGCCCACCTGACCCTGGCCAGGCATGAGGGCGTCGAAAATGGAACGCTTGAAGTGGGTTGCCGAGAAGGATTGTGAAGGCTGGCTGCTTGTTCTGCCTTTGATATGGGTTTTGTACGAATTTTGAGGGCGGTTTGGGTGAGCTGCCTGTCACTGGAAAACGACCATGAACACTATCACCGGAAGGACGTAATTTATGGCCCTGATCATTGCTCACGAAACCCCCACTGAGTACGCCCCGACAGTCTCTTACAACTATTGCGGCTGCATGCCGTAGAGCGGCCGACACGTCTCGGAATTTTCAGGAAATGAAGTCGTGGAACTACTGCAGTTCTGCGAGCAAGAAGGCCACCGCCAGGGCTTGAATGATGCCCTCTGTGACCGTGTAGGGCAGCGTGAACATGCACCATTTCACCCCGCGTTCATGGGAGGCTACCCCGAGCAGACCTGGCATGATGCCTGCTGGACAGGCGTTCAACAGAACGAAGACACAGCGCCCGAGGCAATTAACGCAGAAATTCAGGAGACGTTGGTCAACCCTGACACCAGCTTTGGGTTGCGCGATGCATTGACCAGTGTCCTTGAGCGCGACCGTGCAGATGCTGTCAGCGACGCTGACTTTCTCAACGACATTATGAAGTGTCAATTCACGCGTACGCACTCAACAATCACTGACATGGACGGTATTCTCGCACGCGAGAATTACCGGCACTGCACCTTCCATAGCTGCTGTCAGCTGGTCATATAGCTCGGGCTTAACAGAGCGCGGCGCAATAGCGCAGCACGCGCTGCGCTGAGAGTAGGGCGGTCAGTCTTCGTCAAAGCCGGCGTTAAACAGCGCGATGACGGCCGCCAGCGCTTCTTTTTCCTGCGGGCCGGTGGCTTCTATCTCAATATGGCCGCCCTGGGCGGAATCGAGCATCAGCAGGGCTATCACGCTGCTGGCTTCCGCTTCGGTGCCCGCTTCATTACGCAACAGCACTTCCGCGTCAAAGCTCTGCACCAGTTCAAACAGCTTCATCGCCGGGCGGGCATGCATCCCGAGCTTATTGGTGATTTCGACAGTCTGTTTTACGGTCATGATTTGCGTTTTTCCAGCGTGCGATGGCGGGACTGAACGTTTTTGCCGCGCGAGCGGAAGTAATCCGCCAGCTGTTCGGCGATGTAGACGGAGCGGTGTTTACCACCGGTACAGCCGATGGCGACAGTCAGATAACTGCGGTTGTTGGTTTCCAGCATCGGCAACCAGAGTTCCAGATAGCTGCGCGTCTGGTAGATGAAATTGTGCACTTCGGTGTGGCGGTCGAGAAACGCCGCGACGGGCTTATCGAGACCGGTCATCGGGCGCAGTTTCGGATCCCAGTGCGGGTTTGGCAGAAAACGCACGTCAAAGACGTAATCGGCATCGATCGGAATGCCGTGCTTGAAGCCGAAGGATTCAAACACCATCGTGAGTTCACGCTCGCGCTTGCCAAGCAAGCGGGTGCGCAGCATTTCCGCCAGTTCATGCACCGACATTTCCGAGGTGTCGACAATCAGATCCGCGCGCGATCGCAGCGGCTCCAGCAGATCGTTTTCTTCATCAATGGCGCTTTCGAGCGACAGGTTTTTGCTGGAGAGCGGATGCAGGCGGCGCGTGTCGCTGTAGCGGCGAATCAGCGTGTTGCGATCGGCGTCGAGGAACAGCAGTTGCGGAGAGAACGCGTCCGGCAGGTTATTCATCGCCTGCTCAAACACCTCCGGGGATTCCGGCATATTACGAACGTCGATGCTCACCGCGGCGGATATCTGCCTTTCTGAAAGCGTGCGCGCCAGTTCAGGCAGCAGCACGACAGGCAGGTTATCGACGCAGTAGAACCCCATATCTTCCAGTGCACGCAGGGCGACCGATTTCCCTGACCCTGAACGTCCACTGACGATCATCAGAACCATCTGCTGTTTCTCCACACTTCAGACCGGTTAACCGGCGCCTCCTGGATTGTGCCTTTCAGCACGGTCATTCACTCTCTTCACTGGTTTCAGTGATTATCTGGTAGAGCTCTTCATCGCTTTGCGCGGCACGCAGACGACGGCAAATCGTTTTGTCCGCCAGTCTTTTAGCCACCAGCGACAGCGTATGCAGATGCGTTTTGGTTTGATCCGCCGGCACCAGCAGCGCGAAGAGGAGATCGACAGGCTGGTTATCGATGGCGTCAAAAGCAATCGGCGTTTCGAGCTGGACGAAAACGCCTACGGCGCGCAGCGTATCTTCTTCAAGCTTGCCGTGCGGAATGGCGATGCCGTTGCCGATCCCGGTACTTCCCATCCGCTCACGGGTAAGGATCGCTTCAAACACTACCTGCGGCGGCAGGCTAAGCTGCTTTGCCGCCAGCTCGCTGATAATCTCCAGGGCGCGTTTTTTACTCTGGCAGTGTACGCCGCTGCGGGTGCATTCCTGGTTTAAAACATTGCTCAATGGCAGAGCGGAATCATTATTCATCATAATTTCACCTAAGCGTTCTCTGGTGCGACGACCCGCCAGACGGGCCGGGCCGTCGATGTCCCAGCGAAACGCCCGGACAATTAATGTTGTTTCAGTTTATCTTTGTGTTTAGTGAGCTGCCGCGCCAGTTTATCAATCAAACCGTCGATGGCGGCGTACATATCCTGGCCTTCCGAACTGGCATGCAGCTCCCCGCCGTTCACATGCAGGGTGGCGTCGGCGATTTGCGTCACCTTTTCCACCTTCAGCACAATATAGACCTGATTAATCCTTTCGAAATACTGCTCCAGCTTGGCGAATTTGGTGGTGACAAACTCGCGCAGCGCTTCGGTGATTTCGACGTTATGTCCTGTGATGTTGAGCTGCATAGTGTCTTCCTTATCGGTTGAGTCAGACCAGCTGTTTGCGCTGGTTTGACGGCGGTATGGATAAAGACTCTCGATACTTCGCAACGGTACGGCGGGCCACCATGATCCCCTGCTCTGACAGCATAGACGTCAGTTTGCTGTCGCTTAAGGGTTTCGCGGGGTTTTCCGCTGCAATCAACTTCTTCACCAGCGCGCGAATAGCCGTGGACGAGGCTTCGCCGCCGCCCTCGGTGTTCACGTGACTTGAGAAGAAATACTTCAATTCGAAAATGCCGCGCGGGCTGTGCAGATATTTTTGGGTAGTAACGCGGGAGATAGTGGACTCATGCATCTCCACCGCCTGGGCGATATCCGCCAGCACCATCGGCTTCATATACTCTTCGCCCTGTTCGAAGAACGCCTGCTGCTGTTCAACGATGCAGCGGCTGACGCGCAGCAGCGTGTCGTTACGGCTTTCCAGGCTTTTAATCAGCCATTTCGCCTCTTGCAGGTTGCTGCGGATGAACTGGTTGTCAGATTCATTACGCCCGCTATTAGACATCGCGGCGTACTGCTGATTGATTTTGAGCCGGGGAATGCTGTCGGAATTGAGTTCCACTACCCAACGGCCATTATGCTTGCGCACCAGCACGTCCGGGATGACATATTCCGGCTCGCCAGTCTGGATAGACTGGCCGGGACGCGGATCGAGCGACTGGATCAGGTTCACCGCTTCTTTCAGCACATCCTCTTTCAGGCGCGTGACGCGCATCAGGCTGCGAAAGTCATGATTGGCTAACAGGTCGAGGTGATCGCTGACTATCTGCCGCGCCTGCGCCAGAAAGGGCGTGTCGGCGCTGAACTGCGAAAGTTGTATCAACAGGCAGTCGCGCAGATCGCGGGCGGCGACGCCGACCGGATCGAAACGCTGCACGCGCTTGAGCACAGCCTCAATCTCTTCGGGGCCGATATCGTCATCGTTGTCGCCCATGCCGTCGAGAATATCCTGCACCGTGACGGTGAGGTAGCCGGTGTCGTCCACCGCGTCGACGATCGCTGTGGCGATCGCGCGGTCGGTATCGGAAAAGGGCGTCAGTTGCACCTGCCACATCAGGTAATCCTGAAGGCTCTGGGTCGTTTCGCCCTGATAGACCGGCAGTTCGTCGTCGATATAGTCGGTGCCCGTGCCTGACGGCGTGCCGGCGGTGTAGATTTCGTCCCAGCTGGCGTCAAGCGGCAGCTCGTCCGGCATCTCTTTTTGCTCCAGCGCTTCGGCGGTATCCAGCCCTTCGTTGTCCTGCGTTTCCTGAGTGGCAATTTCGTCGTGAATGTCGGTTTGCTCAAGCAGGGGATTAATTTCCAGCGCCTGTTGCAACTCCTGCTGGAGTTCCAGCGTGGACAACTGCAACAAGCGAATGGCCTGCTGCAACTGCGGCGTCATGGCGAGCTGTTGGCTAAGCCTTAGTTGCAAACCTTGCTTCATATTCAGAGCAAAAATCCTCAGGTGTAAACGTCAAATAAGACCTGTCGCGGCGGGGCGCGCTGGGTGGCGCGCCGTTTCTGCCTGTTGCTCTACCCTATCAGAGTCTGAACTCTTCCCCAAGATATACGCGTTTAACCTGTTCATCCTGCAGAATATCGTCGGGCGTGCCGTGGGCGATAAGGTGCCCCTGGCTGACGATATAGGCGCGCTCGCACACCGCCAGCGTTTCACGCACGTTATGGTCGGTGATAAGCACGCCAAGGCCGCTGTCGCGCAGATGCTCAATGATACGTTTGATATCGATAACCGAAATCGGGTCGACGCCCGCAAAGGGTTCGTCAAGCAGGATGAATTTCGGGTTCGCCGCCAGCGCGCGGGCAATCTCCACGCGACGGCGTTCGCCGCCGGAGAGCGACTGGCCGAGGCTGTCGCGCAGATGGTCGATATGGAACTCTTCCATCAGCTCTTTGGCACGATCTTCGCGCTGCTCGGCGCTGAGATCGTCGCGAATTTGCAGAACGGCCATCAGGTTGTCGTAGACGCTCAGACGGCGGAAAATGGACGCCTCCTGCGGCAGATAACCGATGCCGCGACGCGCGCGGGCGTGCAGCGGCAGCAAGCTGATATCTTCGTCATCAATAATGATGTTGCCGGCGTCGCGCGGCACAATGCCCACGACCATGTAGAACGTGGTGGTTTTACCCGCGCCGTTCGGGCCAAGCAGGCCGACAATCTCGCCTGAGTTCACCGTCAGGCTGACATCTTCCACTACGCGGCGGCCCTTGTAGGCTTTCGCCAGGTGTTTCGCAATGAGTGTTGCCATAAGGGTTTAGTTGCTCTTGTTCTGATTCGGCGCCTGAGCGGCGTTGTCTTTATTCTGCAGCTGCGACGGCACCAGTACGGTGGTCACGCGTTTGCCTTTCTCGCTGAACGCCTGCATTTTCTGCTCTTTCACGAGATAGGTGATTTTGTCGCCTTTGATATTGCTGTCGAGCTGCTCAAGGTAGGCGTTGCCGGTCAGCACGACGAAATCGTTTTGCAGCTCGTAGTGCATCGTTGAGGCATGGCCTTTAACCGGTTTGCCGTTGTCCTGCATCTGGTAGAAAGTGGCAGGATTACCGTAACCGTCAATCACCTCTTTGCCTTTCTCACCGCCAGGGCGCGTGACGACGACTTTGTCAGCGTTGATTTTAATCGTGCCCTGCGTCACCACGACATTGCCGGTAAACGTCACCACGTTGCCCTGCATGTCCAGCGACTGCTGGTCAGATTCTATATGGATAGGCTGTTCGGTATCGCCCGTCAGCGCGAACGCCGGGAAGCCTGCCGCCAGCAGCGTACTGGTCAGTACGACATTAAGGCTGAGTTTGTTTATTCTGGATTTCATAGGAGGTTCTAACCTTTTCAATCAGCTCGGCATTTTTGCTGCGAAGGTTCCCGCGCATTTTCAGGCCGCTGGAATTAAAGCTGGTGCCGTAAAGAGTGACAAGCGTATCAGAGGTAACATCCTGGGTGACCAGGTTGATCTCTGCCTTGTCGGTCGTAATTTTGCGCAACTGCGAATCCGGCGTCAGCGCGTTCACTTCCACATGACCGGTCAGGTAGAGCATTCTGTCATTGGTCAGTTTGGCACGATCCGCTTTGACCGACCAGGTCGGCACTTTGTTGGTATCAAAGGTGGTCATCACCGGCTGTGTAAACCAGGAGACGCCGTCTTCTGAGAAATACTCGACGTGCTGTGCGACTAAGCGATAGTTCAGCGCGCCTTCCGGGCTGTAAACCACCGTGTTTGACTGCTCGCTCTGGTATGTCGGCTCATTGCTGTTTACTGTCAGCGGGCCGCCTTCATCCTGATCGGCGAGGTTAATGCCAATCAGCACCAGCGCGGCCAGCGCCAGCAGGATGATTATCCAGCGTCTGGTCTTACTCATATGGATTGCCCTATGGCCTCATCTAATTTTCCCTGCGCCAGCAGCAGAAGATCGCAGACTTCGCGCACCGCGCCGCGGCCGCCCGGGATATGGGTGACGTAATCGGCCTTCGGCGTCAGCAGCGGATGCGCATCCGCTACCGCCACGCTCAGCCCGACTTGCGCCATCACAGGCCAGTCAATTAAATCATCGCCGACATAAGCGACATTTTCCGGAGCAAGCGCCAGTTTTTCCAGCAGTTGGCGGTAAGCGATGAGCTTATCGGACTGGCCCTGGTAAAGATGCGTAATGCCAAGCGTTTCACAGCGGTCTTCAAGCAATTTCGCTTTGCGCCCGGTGATAATCGCGACCTCAATGCCGGACGTCAGCGCGCAGCGTACGCCGTAACCGTCGCGCACGTTAAAGGCTTTCAGCTCTTCGCCGCTGTTGCCCATGTAAATGAGGCCGTCGGACATTACGCCGTCGACATCCAGGATCAGCAGGCGGATTTGCGCCGCCCGCTCAATGATCTGCGCGCTCACCGGCCCATAGCAGGTAGAGATGGCGCCATCAGGGTTACTCATTAAACCTTTCCTTTGTTACACCACGCCTGCGCGCAGCAAATCATGCATATGTATCACACCGCGCAACTGGTCGCCATCAGCCACCATGACGGAAGTAATGTGACGCGTCTGCATCAGGTTAAGCGCATCGACTGCGAGCGTGCCCGGACGCACGCGAATTCCGCCCGGCGTCATCACGTCGACAATCTTCATCTGATGCAGATCGCCGCCCATATCGAAGACGCGGCGCAGGTCGCCGTCGGTAAAAACACCCTCAATTTTCATCAGGTCGTCGCAAATCACCGTCATGCCGAGATTCTTGCGGGTGATTTCCAGCAGCGCATCACGCAGCGACGCCTCTTTGCTGACGTGCGGGATTTCATCGCCGGTGTGCATGATGTCATTGACGCGCAGCAGCAGCTTACGTCCAAGCGCGCCGCCCGGATGGGAGAGCGCAAAATCTTCAGGCGTAAAGCCGCGCGCTTTCAGCAGCGCGACCGCGAGCGCATCGCCCATCACCAGCGTCGCTGTGGTGCTGGTGGTCGGCGCGAGGCCGAGCGGGCAGGCCTCCTGTGGCACTTTCACACACAGGTGGATATCCGCCGCTTTCGCCATCGCGCTCTCCGGACGACCAGTAATGCAGATAAGCTGCACCTGGAGACGCTTAAGCACCGGGATCAGCGCCAGAATTTCGTTGGATTCGCCCGAGTTGGAAATCGCAATGACGATATCCTGCCCGCTCACCATGCCTAAATCGCCGTGGCTCGCCTCCGCCGGGTGCACAAAGAACGAGGGCGTGCCGGTGCTGGCGAACGTCGCCGCCATTTTTTTACCGATATGGCCCGATTTGCCCATTCCCATGACCACGACTTTGCCGCGGCAGTAGAACATGCTTTCGCAGGCGCGTGCAAAATCGGCGTTGATGTACTGATCCAACTGGGCCAGACCTTCGCGTTCAATGGTCAGGACATCCTTCCCTGCCTGTTCAAAGTCAAAACCCGGCGGTAAATCTAGTTGTGACATAAATGCGCTTCCGATTCATCCAACGAGACGCGGCGACGCCCAGAACAGCATCACCATCCAAACGATAAACCCACATAATAATCCGGCGCCGGTTTTTTTACCGAGATACTGCTCAGGACGCCAGCACAGCACCACGAAAATGACGCTGACCAGCAGCATCACGCCATAATCGCGTGTAAACGCCAGCGAATCGAAACGTCCGGGTGCCAGCAGCGCGGGCAAGCCAGGCACGATCGCCAGATTGTAAACATTCGAGCCGATAATATTGCCGATGGCGATATCGTCTTCGCCCTTGCGCGCCCCGGCAATGGCGGTAGCCAGCTCCGGCAGACTGGTGCCGATAGCGATGGCGGTCAGGCCGACGGTCAGTTCGCTGATGGCAAAACCGTGAGCGAGCACCGTGGCGTTATCGACCACCATGCGCGTCGCCATCGGCATAATGATTAGCGCAACGCCTAACCAGAGAAACGCCACCGAGCGACCGCCTTCTCGCGGCAGTTCGGCGAGCTGCTCGCGTGTCAGGCTGTCGTTGCCCTGACGTTCCGCCTGGCGCGCCATGCGGATGATAAACCATAAATACGCGGCGGCGATGAGCAACAGAAAGAGGCCTTCAGCGCGCGCGAGCACGCCATCCCACAGCACCAGCGCGGCCAGCGCGCTGACCAGCAACATGGCGGACAACTCGCGGCGCAGCATGGACGAGTGCGCCGCGAGCGGGCGGAGCAGCGCCGTTAATCCGGCTATCAGCAGAATATTGGTAATATTCGAGCCTATCGCCGTGCCGACAGCGAGACTGGTTTCGCCATGCAGCGCGGCGGCGACGGAGACGATGATTTCGGGCAGGGAGGTGCCGATACCGACCACGGTAATGCCAATCAACAGCGGCGGCACGCCAAGGCTACGGCAGAGAAGCGAGGCGGCGAAAACCAGACGATCGGCGCTGTATACCACCAAAAGCAAACCAATAATCAACAGCGCCGTAGCTAAAAGCATGCAAAGTCCTTTCTTCAGGTATAATCGCCGGTCCACTGTGCCTGAGTCGCTGGCCGCGCATACAGATCGTTAAAGAACGAAGTAAACTCTTAATTTTGACCAGATGCGCGCCAAAAGTAAAACAAATGCCAGCTTTCGCTAACCTCATCCGGGGATATTCTGTAAAAATAGCCCCTTTGCGGTGTCGACTGGCGCCATTATGAACAACTCTGCGAACGATAAAGGATGCGTTGATGAGCCAGATCGGTGACACATTGATTGACGTGCGTGGCGTGAGCTTTACGCGCGGCAACCGATCTATTTTTGACAATATCTCGCTTACCGTTCCGCGCGGTAAAGTGACCGCCATTATGGGGCCGTCGGGGATTGGTAAAACCACGCTGCTGCGCCTGATTGGCGGGCAAATCGCGCCGGACTGCGGCGAAATCCTCTTCGATGGTGAAAACATTCCCGCCATGTCTCGCTCGCGCCTCTATGAAGTGCGCAAACGCATGAGCATGCTGTTTCAGTCCGGTGCGCTGTTTACCGATCTGAACGTATTCGAGAACGTCGCCTATCCGCTGCGTGAACATACCCGTCTGCCGGAACCGCTGCTGCACAGTACCGTGATGATGAAGCTCGAAGCGGTGGGGTTGCGCGGGGCGGCAAAACTCATGCCGTCTGAACTCTCTGGCGGTATGGCCCGCCGCGCGGCGCTGGCGCGCGCGATTGCGCTGGAGCCGGAGCTGATTATGTTTGACGAGCCGTTCGTCGGTCAGGACCCGATTACCATGGGCGTGCTGGTGAAGCTGATTTCCGAGCTGAACAGCGCGCTTGGCGTCACCTGCGTGGTGGTGTCGCATGACGTGCCGGAAGTCCTGAGCATTGCGGATTATGCTTACATCGTCGCCGACAAACGGATTGTCGCGCAGGGCAGCGCGCAGGCGCTGCAAGAGAATACCGATCCGCGCGTGCGTCAGTTCCTCGACGGTATCGCCGACGGGCCGGTGCCTTTCCGCTATCCCGCCGGGGATTATCACCACGATCTGATTTCGCCAACAGGGAGTTAGTCTGCTCATGCTGTTAAATTTACTGGCGTCGATGGGGCAACGCGGACTGAAATTCAGCGCCTCCTTCGGTCGCGCCGGGCTGATGTTATTCAATGCCATCGTCGGCAAGCCGGAGTTTCGCAAACACGGCCCGCTGCTGATGCGCCAGCTCTATCATGTGGGCGTTCTGTCGATGATTATTATCATCGTCTCGGGGCTGTTTATCGGCATGGTGTTAGGGCTGCAGGGCTATCTGGTGTTAACCACCTACAGCGCCGAAACGAGCCTCGGGATGCTGGTGGCGCTGTCGCTGCTGCGCGAACTCGGGCCGGTAGTGGCCGCACTGCTGTTCGCAGGCCGCGCCGGATCGGCCCTGACCGCGGAAATCGGGCTGATGAAAGCGACCGAACAGCTCTCCAGTATGGAGATGATGGCGGTCGACCCGCTGCGCCGTGTGATTTCGCCGCGCTTCTGGGCGGGCGTGATATCGCTGCCGCTGCTGACCATTATTTTCGTGGCGGTGGGCGTCTGGGGCGGTTCGCTGGTGGGCGTCAACTGGAAAGGCATCGATGCTGGCTTCTTCTGGTCCGCCATGCAGGACGCCGTCGACTGGCGTATGGATCTGATTAACTGTTTGATAAAAAGCGTGGTGTTTGCCATTACGGTGACCTGGATTGCGTTGTTTAACGGTTACGACGCGATCCCGACATCGGCGGGAATTAGCCGGGCAACTACACGTACCGTTGTGCACGCTTCGCTGGCCGTGCTCGGCCTTGATTTTGTGCTTACCGCATTGATGTTTGGGAACTAACGCATGCAAACGAAGAAATTTGAGATTTGGGTTGGCGCTTTTATGCTGGTGGCGCTGCTGGCCGCGCTGTTCATCTGTCTGAAAGTGGCGGATGTCACCTCGCTGCGGGCCGAACCGACATACCGGCTGTATGCCACCTTTGATAATATCGGCGGCCTGAAACCGCATTCGCCGGTGCGCATCGGCGGCGTGGTGATTGGCCGGGTTTCCGACATTACGCTCGATCCGAAAACTTACCTGCCGCGTGTCGCGATGGATATCGAACAGCGCTACGATCATATCCCGGATACCAGCTCGCTGGCGATTCGCACGTCTGGTCTGCTGGGGGAGCAATATCTGGCGCTGAACGTCGGTTTTGAAGATCCTGAGCTGGGAACCACTATCCTTAAGGATGGCGGCACGATTCAGGACACGAAATCCGCCATGGTGCTTGAAGATCTGATTGGCCAGTTCCTCTATAAGAGCAACAGCGGCGACAACCAGAAAGAGGGTGGTGAGCAGGGCTCTGCCGCCGAACCGGATAACGCGACGCCGCCTGCCGGCGCGACGAACTAATCAGGAGAAACGGATATGTTTAAACGTCTTTTAATGGTCGCCATGCTGGTGATTGCGCCGCTCGCTACGGCGGCGGATCAGTCTAACCCGTATAAACTGATGAATGAGGCGGCGAAAAAAACGTTTGATCGCCTGAAAAACGAACAGCCGAAAATCCGCCAGAACCCTAACTACCTGCGCGATATCGTCGATCAGGAACTGTTGCCGTATGTGCAGGTGAAATACGCCGGTGCGCTGGTGCTGGGCCGCTACTATAAAGAAGCGACGCCGGCGCAGCGCGAAGCCTACTTCGCCGCGTTTCGTGAATACCTGAAACAGGCTTACGGCCAGGCGCTGGCGATGTATCACGGCCAGACATACCAGATAGCACCGGAGCAGCCGCTCGGCGATGCGAATATTCTGCCGATTCGCGTGACCATCGTCGACCCGAACGGCCGCCCGCCTGTGCGTCTGGATTTCCAGTGGCGTAAAAACAGCCAGACCGGCAACTGGCAGGCGTATGACATGATCGCCGAAGGCGTGAGCATGATTACGACCAAACAGAACGAGTGGAGCGATCTCCTGCGCCAGAAAGGCATTGATGGCCTGACCGAGCAGCTGAAATCTATCTCTCGTCAGCCGATAACGCTGGATCAGAAGCAGTAATGTCTGCGGAACTGCACTGGGAACGTCATGAGGCGCAGTTGCGCTTACGCGGTACGCTGGATCGCGAAACGCTGACGCCCCTGTGGGAGCAACGGCATCACGCGACCGATGGGCTGCAATGCATCGATCTTAGCGGTCTTATGCGCGTCGATACCGCCGGGCTGGCGCTGCTGGTGCAACTGGTCGCGCTGGCGCAGACCTGCGGGCGTCGTGTGACGCTTGAAGGCATGAGCGATAATCTGACGACGCTTGCGAAACTTTACAACCTGCCGGAAAGCCTGCTGCCGACCCCGACAAACTAATATTTTCAGCACGTTACTGACAAAGCCCCGTCCGGCTACACGGCGGGGCTTTTTTGCTTGTTTAAGACAGCGCCACTTTGCTCTAAGATGTTGGGCTGTTTTCACTGAATAATGAATAAAGCCCATGGAAAATCATGAAATTCAGACGGTGCTGATGAACGCACTGCCTCTCCAGGAAGTCCACGTCTCCTCCGGCGATGGCAGCCACTTTCAGGTCATTGCTGTGGGTGAGCTGTTTGCCGAGATGAGCCGCGTGAAAAAACAGCAGGCGGTCTATGGCCCGCTGATGGAGTTCATCGCCGATAACCGCATTCACGCGGTCTCCATCAAGACGTTTACGCCCCAGGAATGGGAACGCGAGCGCAAACTCAACGGTTTTTGAGCTGTGGGCGCTACGCCGGCAGCAAGTGATTGAATAACAGAGAACAGTTCTGATGGATAAATTTCGTGTGCAGGGGCCGAGCCGCCTTTCTGGCGAAGTAACGATCTCAGGGGCGAAAAACGCCGCCCTGCCGATCCTTTTTGCCGCCCTGTTGGCTGAAGAGCCTGTAGAAATTCAAAACGTACCGAAGCTGAAAGATATCGATACCACCATGAAGCTGCTGAGCCAGCTCGGGATGAAAGTGGAGCGTAACGGCTCCGTCTGGATCGATGCAAGCCAGGTGAATATCTTCTGTGCGCCATATGAGCTGGTGAAAACCATGCGCGCCTCTATCTGGGCGCTGGGCCCGCTGGTGGCGCGTTTCGGCCAGGGCCAGGTGTCCCTGCCGGGCGGCTGTGCCATCGGCGCGCGTCCGGTCGATTTACACATTACCGGTCTTGAGCAACTGGGCGCGGAAATCAAACTGGAAGAGGGCTATGTCAAAGCATCCGTCCAGGGCCGTCTGAAAGGCGCGCATATCGTGATGGATAAAGTGAGCGTTGGCGCGACCGTGACGATTATGTCCGCCGCGACGCTTGCTGAAGGCACCACCGTTATCGAAAACGCCGCGCGCGAGCCGGAAATCGTCGATACCGCGAACTTCCTGAATACCCTCGGTGCGAAAATTACCGGTCAGGGTACAGACAAAATCACCATCGAAGGCGTTGAGCGCCTCGGCGGCGGCGTTTATCGCGTGCTGCCTGACCGCATCGAGACCGGGACTTTCCTGGTGGCCGCAGCGATTTCCGGCGGTAAAGTGATGTGCCGCAATACCCGTCCTGATACGCTGGACGCCGTGCTGGCGAAACTACGCGAAGCGGGCGCTGATATCGAAACCGGCGAAGACTGGATAAGCCTTGATATGCATGGCAAACGCCCGAAAGGCGTTAACGTGCGTACCGCGCCGCACCCGGCGTTCCCGACGGATATGCAGGCGCAGTTCACGCTGCTGAACCTGGTGGCTGAAGGAACCGGCGTTATCACCGAGACCATTTTTGAAAACCGTTTCATGCACGTGCCGGAGCTTATCCGTATGGGCGCGCATGCGGAAATCGAAAGCAATACCGTTATCTGCCACGGCGTTGAGAAACTCTCCGGCGCTCAGGTGATGGCGACCGATCTGCGCGCTTCCGCAAGCCTGGTGCTGGCGGGCTGCATCGCGGAAGGCACTACGGTCGTGGATCGTATTTATCATATCGATCGCGGTTATGAAGGCATCGAAGATAAGCTGCGTGCGCTGGGCGCCAACATTGAGCGTGTAAAAGGCGAATAATCTTTTCTCCGCATCGCGGAGCAGAGCGTTAAGCCTGCCGGAAATCGCTGAGAATCAGCGGCTTCCTGCAGGCTTTTTTATTGGCTGGCACATGAACGTCATACTGTGACGAGCGCAGAACAACCGGGGCGAGACCCCGGCGCTGTCAGCGATGACGGATCAGACGTGAGCGATCGATAAATTCATGCGTGACCGGATCGTGATAGCGCGACGGCCAGATGATCCAGGGTTCGGTACCGAGCGCTTCGGCAATGATCTTCTCGCCTCTCGGCCAGGGGCGCGTTAGCGCATTGGCGAGCGTTGAAGAGCTAAGACCCGCTTTGCGGGATTCCGCTGCCAGCGATGACCCCTTTTTGCGTAGCGCGGCGACGATATCGGCGGGGTGCCAGTCGATAAACTTACGTTCCATGCTTCCTCCCTGTTACGGCATTGAGACCCCCTGAACAGCTCCTGCAGGAGCTGATTGATCATTTATAGCACAAAATTTTCTAAAACGTTCCAGTTACTTTTGGTTGTATCCAGAAGTGTGGCAGTAACCACAAAGCGAATGTAAGTGCTGTAACTGCCTGCGTCAGAGGCGATCCCTGACCGATCGTGTCGTGACGCAGGGATCGAGGCATTAAAAGAAGGCCAGAAAGAATAAGGTTATCTGGAAAGCAAACGGGCTACAGACATGCAAAACGCGCGAATAAGCGCAGAAACTTTCCGCGCCGACGGGCGCGGAGAAGGATTAATGGTCGCGCTGGACCGACATATGCGCAAGCGCGATCAGCGCGTCGCGCCAGGGGGAAGGGGGAATAATTTCAAGCGCGGCGATAGCTTTATCGGCCTCTTCTTCAGCACGGGTGCGTGTCCACGCGAGCGAGCCGCAGGCTGCCATCGTTTCGAGCACGGGATCCAGCAGATGTCGCCCGTTGCCCTGTTCGATCGCTTCGCGGATCATCTGCGCCTGCGCAGGCGTACCGTTATGCATCGCATGCAGCAGCGGGAGCGTCGGTTTGCCTTCGTTGAGATCGTCGCCCACATTTTTGCCCAGACGTTCGCCGTCAGCGCTGTAGTCCAGGAGATCGTCGATCAACTGGAAAGCGGTGCCGAGATAGCGCCCATAGTCCTGCAATGCGCGTTCCTGCGCCTCGCTGGCGCCTGCCAGGATGCCGGAACACTGCGCCGCCGCTTCGAAAAGCCGCGCGGTTTTGCTGTAAATCACGCGCATGTAGCTCTCTTCGGTGATATCGGGATCGTTGACGTTCATCAGCTGAAGGACTTCGCCTTCCGCGATGACGTTAACGGCTTCGGACATCACTTCAAGCACCTTAAGCGACCCCAGGCTTGTCATCATCTGAAACGCACGGGTGTAAATAAAATCTCCCACCAGAACGCTGGCGGCGTTGCCAAATGCGGCATTCGCCGTCGCTTTGCCACGACGCATATCGGATTCATCCACAACATCGTCATGCAGCAGCGTGGCGGTGTGAATGAACTCAATAAGCGCGGCGATAGTGATATGCGCTTTTCCCTCGTAACCGAGCGCGCGCGCAGCGAGCACCGCAATCATCGGGCGAATGCGTTTACCGCCGCCGCTGACAATGTAATAGCCCAGCTGATTGATAAGCTGCACGTCGGAATTGAGCTGTTCAAGGATGGTCGCGTTGACACCGGCCATATCTTGCGCGGTTAACTCATTAATTTTTTCTAAATTCATCGCAAAAGTCTGGCTATCGTCCTGTTTACCACAGTCTGTAAGGGAGAAGGTAAGGATAGTGGATTCTAAATGTAGTACAGATTGTACCGGAAAAACGCGGCAGATAAACGCCGCCGTCACGGTTGTGTTTTTTTTCCGCACTGAACAACAAACGGGCTTGTCAAAGGCTCGCAATTTGCGTAATATTCGCGCCCTATTGTGAATATTTATAGCGCACTCTGATCATGCAAAAGGCGTGCGCGGAAGCGGAGTTCTATATGTACGCGGTTTTCCAAAGTGGTGGTAAACAACACCGAGTAAGCGAAGGTCAGACCGTTCGCCTGGAAAAGCTGGACATCGCAACTGGCGAAACTGTTGAGTTCGCTGAAGTTCTGATGATCGCAAACGGTGAAGATGTCAAAATCGGCGTTCCTTTCGTTGATGGCGGCGTAATCAAAGCTGAAGTTGTTGCTCACGGTCGTGGCGAGAAAGTTAAAATCGTTAAGTTTCGTCGCCGTAAACACTACCGTAAGCAGCAGGGCCACCGTCAGTGGTTCACTGATGTGAAAATTACTGGCATCAGCGCCTAAGACCTGAGGAGAGATTTAAATGGCACATAAAAAGGCTGGCGGCTCCACACGTAACGGTCGCGATTCAGAAGCTAAACGCCTGGGCGTTAAGCGTTTCGGTGGCGAATCCGTTCTGGCGGGTAGCATCATTGTTCGTCAACGTGGTACCAAATTCCACGCTGGCAACAACGTAGGTTGCGGTCGTGACCACACTCTGTTTGCTAAAGCAGACGGTAAAGTGAAATTTGAAGTTAAAGGCCCGAACAACCGTAAATACATCAGCATCGTTGCTGAGTAAGGTTTTCTCGGTCCGGTAACGGATTAAAGCCCCGCAACCTGTTGCGGGGCTTTTTACATTGGAAACCCGGTAATTTTTCTGTAGGGAAACGGGCATGAAGCAGCAGGCCGGCATTGGTATTCTTTTGGCGCTCACGACCGCAATGTGCTGGGGTGCGCTGCCAATTGCAATGAAGCAGGTACTGGAAGTGATGGAGCCGCCTACAGTGGTGTTTTATCGTTTCCTGATGGCAGGCATTGGGCTTGGGCTGATCCTTGCTATCAAAGGCCGGCTGCCGCCGATGGGCTTATTTCGTAAACCGCGCTGGCTGGTGTTACTGGCGATAGCGACGGGGGGCCTGTTCGGCAACTTCATCCTGTTCAGTTCTTCCCTGCAATATCTCAGTCCGACGGCTTCCCAGGTGATAGGGCAGCTCTCGCCGGTCGGCATGATGGTGGCGAGCGTTCTGATCCTTAAAGAAAAGATGCGCGGTACGCAGATCATCGGGGCATTGATGCTGCTTTGCGGGCTGGTGATGTTTTTCAACACCAGCCTGATAGAGATCTTTACACGTCTGACCGATTACACCTGGGGTGTGATTTTCGGGGTGGGCGCGGCGACGGTCTGGGTCAGTTATGGCGTCGCGCAGAAGGTGCTGCTGCGCCGTCTGGCCTCGCAACAGATCCTCTTTTTGCTGTACACTTTATGTACTATCGCGTTGTTGCCGCTGGCGAAGCCGGGCGTGCTGTTCCAGCTCAGCTCATGGCAACTCGCCTGCCTTATTTTCTGCGGCCTGAATACCCTGGTGGGGTATGGTGCGCTGGCAGAAGCGATGGCGAGATGGCAGGCGGCGCAGGTTAGCGCCATTATTACGCTTACCCCACTGTTTACGTTACTGTTTTCAGATTTGTTATCTGTTGCCTGGCCCGATTTCTTCGCCAGACCGATGCTGAACCTGTTGGCTTATCTCGGTGCGTTTGTCGTGGTTGCGGGTGCGATGTATTCCGCCATTGGTCACCGTCTTTGGGGACGGTGGCGCAAAAGCGAAGCGGCAGGAGTACTCCCCCGCTCGGGCGAATGAATTACGGAGAAGTAAAATGAAGTTTGTTGATGAAGCTACGATCCTTGTCGTGGCAGGTGATGGCGGTAACGGCTGCGTAAGCTTCCGTCGTGAAAAATATATTCCGAAAGGCGGCCCGGACGGCGGTGACGGCGGCGACGGCGGCGACGTCTGGCTTGAGGCCGATGAAAACCTCAACACCCTTATCGATTACCGTTTTGAGAAATCCTTCCGCGCCGAGCGTGGTCAGAACGGCCAGAGCCGCGACTGCACCGGTAAACGCGGCAAAGATGTGACAGTCAAAGTGCCGGTCGGAACGCGCGTTATCGATCAGGGTACGGGCGAGACGATGGGCGACATGACCAAACACGGTCAGCGCCTGATGGTCGCCAAAGGCGGCTGGCATGGCCTCGGCAATACCCGCTTCAAATCTTCTGTTAACCGCACTCCACGCCAGAAAACTATGGGCACGCCGGGCGAGAAACGCGATCTGCAGCTGGAGCTAATGCTGCTGGCGGATGTCGGCATGCTCGGTATGCCGAACGCCGGTAAATCCACCTTCATTCGCGCAGTCTCCGCTGCGAAGCCGAAAGTGGCGGATTATCCGTTTACCACGCTGGTGCCAAGCCTTGGCGTTGTGCGTATGGATAACGAAAAAAGCTTTGTGGTCGCGGACATTCCGGGTCTTATTGAAGGCGCAGCGGAAGGCGCGGGCCTCGGTATTCGCTTCCTGAAGCATCTTGAGCGTTGCCGCGTACTGCTGCACCTGATCGATCTTGATCCGATCGATGGCTCCGATCCGGCAGAAAACGCCCGTATCATCGTGGGCGAACTGGAGAAATACAGCGAGAAGCTGGCCTCTAAGCCGCGCTGGCTGGTCTTCAATAAAATCGACCTGCTTGATCGCGATGTCGCTGAAGAGAAAGCGAAAGCCATCGCTGAAGCGCTGGGCTGGGACGATAAATATTATCTTATCTCTGCCGCAAGCCAGATGGGCGTGAAAGATCTCTGCTGGGACGTGATGCACTTCATCATTGAAAACCCGGTGGTTCACGAAGACGAAGCGAAGCAGCCTGAAAAAGTCGAGTTCATGTGGGATGACTATCATCGCCAGCAACTCGAAGAGATGGAAGCGGAAGCGGAAGAAGAGTGGGATGACGACTGGGACGAAGATGACGACGAAGGCGTCGAAATCGTGTATCAGCGTTAACAAAAAGGGCCGGGAAACCGGCCTTTTTTATTTCTGTTCTGAATGTTTGAGATGTATTTATTACTGATTCATTACCTCTGGCAGCCAGCATGACGCCGCCAGTCCTCCGTCAGGGGCATCTTCCAGCATTAACCTGCCGCGGTGCAAATGCACGATACGCTGCACGATACTGAGCCCCAGACCACTGCCACCGTATCGCTGATCCAGCCGCCGGAATGGTTCGGTGATGGCCTGACGCTGCGCCTGCGGAATGCCTGGCCCTTCATCAATCACGTTCAGGCGACTACCACTGGAATCAGGCACAAGCTCCACTACGATGCGGCTGTTCTCCGGGCTGTAACGCGAGGCGTTTTCCAGCAGGTTGCGCAGCATGAGGCGCAGCAGCACTGCATCTCCCTGAACATCCAGCGCCATCTCATCAGCGGGCCAAATGATATTCTGCCCGCGTTGTTCCGCCAGTTCGTCCAGCTCGCTGCGCAGCGGGGCAAGAATATCCTTGCACCAGCGTAGCGTTTCATAATGCCCACTGGCGAGCGCCTGGCCTGCGCGCGACAGCATCAGCAGCTGCTCAACGGTATGCATCAGCCGATCGATGCGGGCGAGCAGCGGCGTCGCCTGCGCGATACCTGACTGTTCCATTAGCTCCAGATGTAGCCGGATACCCGCCAGCGGTGTGCGCAACTCGTGCGCGGCATCGGCGGTGAACAGGCGTTCCTGCTGAATGGTGTGGTCGAGGCGTGAAAAGAGCTGATTAAGCGACAGCGTGACCGCGCTTATCTCTTCCATGGCAGAATCGACCGGGACAGGGGAGAGATTATCCGCTGAACGGTTAGCAAGCGTGCGGCTGAGCTGGCTGAGCGGACGTGTGATCCACGTTACCGCCCAGAAAGAGAAGAAGAGCGTAAACCCGACCATCACCAGCGAAGGCACCAGCAAAGAGGCGATAGCCTCGCGGATTTCTTTTTCGACATGAACGGTACGGGATTTTGCCGACAGCGTCTCATTTACCAGAAAACTGATTTGCTCGCGGCTTTCATGCCAGAGCCAGATAACGCTCACTAACTGACAGAAGAGAAGGATTAGCGCCAGCATCAGCATCAGCCGACGGCGCATACTGTTCATAACTGACGCTCCAGCCGGTAGCCTACGCCGCGAACGGTGCGGATGCGGGTTTTGCCGAGCTTGCGGCGCAAATTATGGATATGCACTTCGAGCGTGTTGGAACTGGGGTCGTCCTGCCAGCTATAAATATCCTGTTGTAAGGTTTCGCGGTGCACCGTCTGGTCGATACGCATCATCAGACGCGCTAACAGTGCGAACTCTTTCGGCGTCACTTCCACAGGCTGACCCCGCAGCAGTACCTGCTGGGTTTGCAGATTAAGCGTAATGTCGTCGTGCTGCAGCAGGTTATCGCTATGACCCTGATAGCGGCGGATCAGCGCCCGTACGCGGGCGTGAAGTTCCGCCAGCGCGAAGGGTTTAACCAGATAGTCGTCGGCGCCCGCATCAAGGCCGCTCACGCGATCCTCAAGCGCGTCGCGCGCCGTGAGGATAAGCACCGGCGTGCTGATGCCGCTGCGGCGCCACTGGCGTAACAGCGTCGCGCCGTCTTTATCTGGCAGGCCTAAGTCGAGGATAATCAGGCTGTATTCGCCACTTTGTAGCAGCGCATCGCCCTGCGCCGCGCTACCGGCGCAATCCAGCGCATAGCCCTCGTTGCCGAGCGCCATCGCCAGCCCTTCCTGTAACAGCAGATCATCTTCGACTATCAGCAGCTTCATCGTTAGTTATTCTGGTATAGATCGCGGTAGAGCCGGCTTTCGAAACGCACCAGCGGAATACGGCGGTTGCGCTGGTCGGCAGGCTCCACGGCGTAGCCGGAAAGATACTGAACGAACGCCATCCGTTGTCCGCTGGCCGTGGTAATAAAGCCTGCCAGGTTATAGACCCCCTGCAGCGAGCCGGTTTTTGCGGATACTTTGCCATCGACACCCGCCTCGTGCAGGCCTGCGCGATAAAGGAGCGAACCGTCGTGCCCTGCCAGCGGCAGCATGGAGATAAAATTCAGCTGACTGTCGTTGCGAGCGATGTACTGCAGCACCTGCATCATTGTCGCGGGCGCTATCAGATTATGGCGCGACAGGCCGGAACCATCCACCACGATAGTATTGCCTAACTCCACGCCCGCTTTCTGGCGAAGGATCTGACGGACCGCATCGGCACCCGCGCGCCAGGTGCCCGGCACGCCGTAAAAGTTACGTCCAATGGTACGAAACACCGTGTCGGCGATCATATTGTCGGATTTTTTTAACATGACGCGCAAAAGATCGTGCAGCGGCGGCGACTGTCGGCTGGCGATGACTGTACCCGGGTCGTTGGTTTGCGTCTGGCGCAGCAGCGTGCCGGTATAAGCGATGCCCGCTTGTTTAAGCTCCGCTTTGAGTATCGCGCCAGCATAGCCCGCGCCATCCTGGATTGCGAAAGCCAGCGGTAAAGGATCGGCGCGCTGCGTCATACAGCCCGTGAGCGTATAGCGGTTAAGATCGCCCGTCACGACGTCAAGCTCGCAATACTGGGCTTCCGAGGAGCCGCGCGGCAGGGTTTTTACCTGGCTGTAGACGTTAACAGGGTAATAAGACGCAATGCGCACAAATGCCGGTTCGCCCGCCTGCTGAGCGCTATAGAGCGACACGGAAAAACAGTTGCGGTCGACGATAGCGGCGGAGGGCGGCGCGCTGAAGCACTGGGTCATATCATTCCACGGCCAGCCCGGCGCTTTGTCGTGGCTGGCGAACGCAGAGGTGTCGATCAGCACGTTTCCTTTTATTTGCTGAACGCCTGCTTTTTTTAGCGTCGTCACCATATTGCGCATATCCTGGCGCTTAAAGGTGGGGTCGCCCGTGAAACGCGCGATCAGATCGCCATCAAGCACGCCATTCCGCACCTCGCCGCGGCTTTCCAGCGTCGTGGTGAAGCGATAGTCCGGGCCAAGCTGCAACAGCGCAGCCAGTGCCGTGATCACTTTTTGCGTACTGGCGGGCAACGCCATCTGCTGGCTGTGAAAATCAATCTCAGGGGAGCTGGCTCCGACTTTTTGCACCATCAGGGCGAGATTCGCGCCGGCGGGTAACTGATTGATATACTCTTCGACATTGGCGGCACTGGCATTCAGGGCTACACTGGTGGTCAATCCGACAGCAAATCTGGAAAATCGCATAATCTCGCGGTAACAGCTGGAAACGTGCCGTCATACTAAGGCGCATCACCCTGCAAAGTAAACGATGACCCTTCGGGAACTTCAGGGTAAAATACGTATCAAATTGCAAAATCGTTCCTGACCTGGGGCTTCGTCTCCGGGTCAGTTTTCTTTTGTTTGCCGTCCGGGGCTGGAAGGTTTTCCGGACTGGCGTGCAGCCGGAGCGGGCTGTGAACCGTTCTTAACAGGACAGTGAGAGGTATAACAAATGCAACCTATTCCGATGACCTTACGTGGCGCTGATAAACTTCGCGAAGAACTGGAGTTCCTTAAATCCGTTCGTCGCCCGGAGATCATTGCCGCTATCGCCGAAGCCCGCGAGCACGGCGATTTGAAAGAGAATGCGGAATACCATGCCGCTCGCGAGCAGCAGGGGTTCTGCGAAGGGCGTATTAAGGATATTGAAGCTAAGCTTTCGAATGCCCAGGTGATTGATATCACCAAAATGCCCAACAATGGTCGCGTGATCTTTGGCTCCACCGTGACGGTGTTGAATCTGGATACCGAGGAAGAGCTGACGTACCGTATCGTTGGCGACGACGAAGCGGATTTCAAACAGAATCTTATTTCTGTGAATTCGCCTATCGCGCGCGGTCTGGTAGGTAAAGAGCTGGACGACGTGGTGACCATAAACACCCCGGGCGGTCAGGTCGAGTTTGAAATTATCAAAGTCGATTATCTGTAAGAACGGCCGTTTTTGCGTTATGAGGCGCGTCTGACAGACAGATCCGCTCTGCAACGCGTTAAGCCTCAATCCGCATGACAGCCATGTCGTTCAGTTTGTAAAGAAAGGAAAAAGGCCGCTAAGCGGCCTTTTATCAACAAACGGAGCGTGGCATTTTGCTCCCTTGCCTGTAGTTTGCGACTTCTGCGATGGTTCGCAGAACCCACAGCTTAGCGGGGCAGCGAAATTTTACGTTCCTTTGACGGGCGGTAGAGCACCAGCGTTTTCCCGATGACCTGTACGTTACAGGCGCCGGTTTCACGCACGATGGCATCCACAATCAGGGTCTTGGTTTCGCGGTCTTCAGTGGCGATCTTCACCTTGATTAACTCATGGTGCTCAAGCGCTTGTTCAATCTCGGCCAGTACCCCTTCGGTCAAACCATTGTTGCCAAGCATAACCACCGGCTTGAGCGGATGGGCGAGACCTTTCAGGTGCTGTTTTTGTTTAGTACTCAGATTCATCGTATTTTTTGCTTACGTTGGGATTGAAAACGGGTCATTCTACCGCCATCTCCCAATTATCGCCAAATGGCAATACGTGGGTTTTTGAGCCTGCGGCTCACGATGAACCCGGATGGAATGTGAAATGACAGGTAAAAAGCGTTCTGCCAGCTCCAGTCGCTGGCTACAGGAACACTTTAGCGATAAATATGTTCAACAGGCGCAGAAAAAAGGGTTACGTTCCCGTGCCTGGTTTAAACTTGATGAAATACAGCAAAGTGACAAAATTTTTAAACCGGGAATGACTGTCGTCGATCTTGGCGCGGCACCCGGTGGTTGGTCACAGTATGTGGTCACGCAAATCGGAGGAGCAGGCCGTATTATCGCTTGCGATCTTTTACCAATGGATCCTATCGTTGGTGTGGACTTCCTTCAGGGCGACTTTCGTGATGAATTAGTTATGAAAGCGTTACTGGAACGCGTGGGCGACAGTAAAGTACAGGTTGTCATGTCAGATATGGCACCGAACATGAGCGGGACTCCGGCTGTAGATATTCCCCGCGCCATGTATCTGGTGGAACTGGCGCTCGAGATGTGTCGAGACGTGCTGGCACCGGGCGGTAGTTTTGTAGTTAAGGTGTTTCAGGGCGAAGGTTTCGATGAGTACCTGCGGGAAATTCGCTCCCTGTTTACGAAGGTGAAAGTTCGTAAACCGGACTCTTCTCGTGCCCGTTCACGTGAAGTGTACATTGTAGCGACCGGGCGCAAACTATAGTACCCTGACGCTGTTTGTTAACACAGTTGTAATATGAGGTTAATCCCTTGAGTGACATGGCGAAAAACCTAATACTCTGGCTGGTCATCGCGGTTGTGCTGATGTCAGTATTCCAGAGCTTTGGGCCCAGCGAGTCGAGTGGCCGTAGGGTGGATTACTCTACCTTCCTGCAAGAAGTTAACCAGGACCAGGTTCGCGAAGCGCGTATCAACGGACGTGAAATCAACGTTACCAAGAAAGATAGTAACCGATACACGACTTACATTCCCGTAAACGATCCCAAACTCCTTGATAACCTGCTGACCAAAAACGTAAAAGTGGTTGGTGAACCACCTGAAGAGCAGAGCCTGCTGGCCACTATCTTCATCTCCTGGTTCCCGATGCTGCTGTTAATTGGGGTCTGGATCTTCTTTATGCGCCAGATGCAGGGCGGCGGTGGCAAAGGCGCCATGTCGTTCGGTAAAAGCAAAGCGCGCATGCTGACCGAAGATCAGATTAAAACCACTTTCGCTGACGTAGCCGGTTGCGACGAAGCGAAAGAGGAAGTCGGCGAGCTGGTGGAATACCTGCGTGAGCCGAGCCGTTTCCAGAAACTGGGCGGTAAAATTCCGAAGGGCGTCCTGATGGTTGGCCCTCCGGGGACCGGTAAAACCCTGCTGGCGAAAGCCATCGCGGGCGAGGCGAAAGTGCCGTTCTTTACGATTTCCGGTTCTGACTTCGTTGAAATGTTCGTGGGTGTGGGCGCGTCCCGTGTTCGCGACATGTTTGAACAAGCTAAAAAAGCGGCGCCGTGCATTATCTTTATTGATGAGATTGATGCCGTGGGCCGTCAGCGTGGCGCCGGTCTTGGCGGTGGTCACGATGAACGTGAGCAGACGCTGAACCAGATGCTGGTTGAGATGGATGGCTTCGAAGGTAATGAAGGCATTATCGTTATCGCGGCGACTAACCGTCCTGACGTACTTGACCCAGCGTTGCTGCGTCCTGGCCGTTTTGACCGCCAGGTCGTGGTTGGGCTGCCGGATGTGCGTGGCCGTGAGCAGATCCTGAAAGTGCATATGCGTCGCGTACCGCTGGCGCCGGATATCGACGCGGCAATCATCGCGCGCGGTACGCCAGGCTTCTCTGGTGCGGATCTGGCGAACCTCGTCAACGAAGCGGCGCTGTTTGCCGCGCGCGGCAACAAACGTGTCGTTTCGATGGTGGAGTTCGAGAAAGCGAAAGATAAAATCATGATGGGCGCGGAACGTCGCTCCATGGTAATGACCGAAGCGCAGAAAGAATCCACCGCATATCACGAAGCGGGCCATGCGATTATCGGTCGTCTGGTGCCTGAGCACGATCCGGTCCATAAAGTAACGATTATCCCACGTGGTCGTGCGCTGGGTGTGACCTTCTTCCTGCCTGAAGGCGACGCAATCAGCGCCAGCCGTCAGAAGCTGGAAAGCCAGATTTCGACACTGTACGGCGGTCGTCTGGCGGAAGAAATTATCTACGGGCCGGAGCATGTCTCCACCGGGGCGTCCAACGACATTAAAGTTGCGACTAACCTGGCTCGTAACATGGTGACCCAGTGGGGCTTCTCCGACAAACTCGGTCCGCTGCTGTATGCGGAAGAAGAGGGCGAAGTATTCCTGGGCCGTAGCGTGGCAAAAGCCAAGCATATGTCAGATGAAACGGCGCGTATTATCGATCAGGAAGTGAAGTCCCTGATTGAGCGTAATTACAATCGTGCTCGTCAGATCCTGAACGATAACATGGACATCCTGCATGCCATGAAAGATGCGCTGATGAAGTATGAAACTATCGACGCGCCGCAAATCGATGATCTGATGGCTCGCCGTGATGTTCGCCCGCCTGCGGGCTGGGAAGATCCGGGTGCTAACAATAACTCTGACAGCAACGGTACGCCGCGCGCGCCGCGTCCGGTTGATGAACCACGTACGCCGAACCCGGGCAACACCATGTCTGAGCAGTTTGGCGATAAATAATTGCCTGCTGTAGTATCGCTGCATTAATTAAAACCCCGGCCTGTCCGGGGTTTTCTGTTTTCGTTCATTCAAGTTTATAAGGGAATGGCAATGAAACTTTTCGCTCAGGGCTCAACGCTCGAACTTTCTCACCCGCATGTGATGGGGATCCTGAATGTCACGCCTGATTCCTTCTCCGATGGCGGCCAGCACAATACGCTGGTTGAGGCGGTGAAACACGCGAATGCGATGATTAACGCTGGCGCGACAATCATCGATGTGGGCGGCGAATCGACTCGTCCGGGTGCGGCGGAAGTGAGCGTGGAAGAAGAGCTTTCCCGCGTGGTACCGGTTGTGGAAGCGCTGGCGCAGCGGTTTGAAGTCTGGGTATCGGTAGACACGTCCAAACCGGAAGTTATCCGCGAGGCGGCGCGGGCAGGTGCGCACATCATTAACGATATCCGCTCCCTGACAGAGCCCGGCGCGCTGGAGGCGGCGGCACAGACCGGCTTACCTGTTTGTCTTATGCATATGCAGGGCGAGCCGAAAACGATGCAGCAGGCGCCGCATTATGACGATGTGTTCAACGACGTCGCGCAGTTTTTTGAACAGCAGATCGCGCGCTGCGAGGCGGCCGGGATTGCAAAAGAAAAAATCATACTCGACCCGGGATTCGGTTTCGGTAAAAATCTGACCCACAATTATCAGCTTCTCGCCCGGCTTTCAGCGTTTCACCGCTTCGGAATGCCTTTGCTGGTGGGAATGTCGCGTAAATCGATGATTGGACAACTTCTTAACGTCGGACCCGACCAACGACTGCCCGGTAGTCTTGCCTGTGCGGTGATGGCAGCCATGCAGGGCGCGCAGATCGTGCGGGTTCATGATGTGAAAGAAACCGTCGAAGCGATGCGTGTGGTGGAAGCAACTCTTTCAGCGAAGGATAAAAAATACTATGAGTAACCGTAAATATTTTGGGACAGATGGCATTCGCGGCCGCGTAGGCGATGCGCCAATTACCCCTGATTTCGTCCTGAAGTTAGGCTGGGCGGCAGGCAAAGTGCTGGCGCGCCACGGTTCGCGTAAGGTCATCATTGGTAAGGACACCCGTATTTCCGGTTATATGCTGGAATCCGCGCTGGAGGCGGGCCTCGCCGCCGCCGGGCTTTCCGCGCTCTTTACCGGGCCAATGCCGACTCCTGCAGTGGCGTATCTGACGCGTACTTTCCGTGCTGAGGCCGGGATTGTTATCTCTGCGTCCCATAACCCGTTTTATGATAATGGCATTAAATTCTTTTCCATCGACGGCACCAAACTGCCGGACGACGTGGAAGAGGCTGTCGAGGCGGAGCTGGAAAAAGAGATCAGCTGCGTCGATTCCGCCGAGCTCGGTAAAGCGAGCCGTATCGTTGACGCCGCCGGGCGCTATATCGAATTCTGTAAAGGCACGTTTCCTAACGAACTGAGCCTGAACGGCCTGAAAATTGTGGTGGACTGCGCGAATGGCGCGACGTATCACATTGCGCCTAATGTGCTGCGTGAGCTGGGCGCGCGGGTTATTACCATCGGTTGCGAGCCTGACGGGCTTAACATCAACGAGAAATGCGGAGCAACCGATGTGCGCCTGTTGCAGGAGCGCGTGGTGGCCGAGAAAGCCGATCTGGGCATCGCGTTTGACGGCGACGGCGACCGCGTCATTATGGTTGACCATGAAGGCAACAAAGTCGACGGCGACCAGATCCTGTATATCATCGCACGTGAAGGGCTGCGTCAGGGCCAGCTGCGCGGCGGCGCTGTCGGTACGCTGATGAGCAATATGGGCCTTGAGGTCGCGCTGAAACAGCTTGGTATCCCATTTGCGCGTGCGAAAGTGGGCGACCGCTACGTGCTCGAAAAAATGCAGGAAAAAGGCTGGCGCATCGGGGCTGAAAACTCTGGCCACGTCATTCTGCTTGATAAAACGACAACCGGCGACGGCATCGTGGCTGCATTGCAGGTGTTAACGGCGATTGCCCGTAATCACATGAGCCTGCACGACCTCTGTAGCGGAATGAAGCTGTTCCCGCAGATTCTGGTCAACGTACGCTTTACGCCGGGCAGCGGCGATCCGCTGGAGCATGCGTCTGTCAAAGCTGTTACCGAAGAAGTCGAGCAGGCGCTGGGTAAACGCGGACGCGTGCTGTTGCGTAAATCGGGCACTGAGCCGCTGATTCGCGTGATGGTAGAAGGCGAAGACGAAGCGCAGGTGACGGATTTTGCGCATCGCATCGCAGATGCGGTGAAAGCGGTTTAATGACTCTGGTGCTTAAAAAGGCGACGAAAGTCGCCTTTAAAATCGCCATTTTAGCGCAATTTGCCGTTTTTTTCCGCAGTCAGCATTCGGCGTTAAAATTGCGCTTGCGCACCCAGAACACTTTCGTTAGTATTCACACCCGCTTCAGTAGGGAATGACAAATGCCCTGCTTTATTGGTTTGAAGCAATTGGCTGCGGTAGCCCCGCAAGGAACAGGTTGATTATGTACGAAGCTCTTTTAGTAGTTTTCCTTATTGTAGCGCTGGGCCTTGTTGGTCTTATTATGCTGCAGCAAGGTAAAGGCGCTGATATGGGAGCCTCTTTTGGCGCAGGCGCTTCTGCCACGCTGTTCGGTTCAAGTGGTTCTGGTAACTTCATGACCCGTATGACAGCTGTGCTGGCAACCCTGTTCTTCATTATCAGCCTGGTGCTGGGTAACATTAACAGCAACAAAACCAATAAAGGAAGCGAGTGGGAAAATCTGACTGCGCCAGCAAAAACTGAGCAGACTCAGCCCGCAGCGCCGGCTAAGCCGACCAGCGATATCCCGCGTTAATTTGTCAGCTTCGCGCAGTAAACAGAAACTGCGCACTATAGTGCCGAGGTGGTGGAATTGGTAGACACGCTACCTTGAGGTGGTAGTGCCCGATTGGGCTTACGGGTTCAAGTCCCGTCCTCGGTACCAAATCCCAGCAGAACTTGCAATTTAGACGTTTAAGGCGTAGTATTTGCCACGTTTTCGGACGCGGGGTGGAGCAGCCTGGTAGCTCGTCGGGCTCATAACCCGAAGGTCGTCGGTTCAAATCCGGCCCCCGCAACCACTTTCCCTGAGAGTTGTTTTTCAAATATACTGTGAAGTGCAGTGAATGCCTTCCTCTCCGTTTTGAAAGAAAATTCCCTGGAAGGTGTTCCGGACCGCGCATCGCGGTTTACAGGGTTCAGTTATTAAAAGCCCCGATTTATCGGGGTTTTTTGTTATCTGGCTAAAGAATAACTGGGCTTTATGCCCTTTTTTTATGTCCTGGGGGTGGGCTTGTCCACATTAGAGCAAAAATTAACAGAGATGATTACGGCACCGGTGGAAGCGCTGGGCTACGAACTCGTCGGCATCGAATTCATTCGCGGTCGCACATCGACGCTGCGCATCTATATTGATAGTGAAGATGGCATCACTGTTGACGATTGTGCTGATGTCAGCCACCAGGTTAGCGCCGTTCTTGATGTCGAAGACCCGGTTACGGTGGCTTATAACCTGGAAGTCTCCTCGCCTGGCCTCGACCGTCCTCTCTTCACTGCCGAACATTACGCCCGTTACACTGGCGAAGAGGTGACGCTGGTACTGCGTATGGCGGTACAGAATCGTCGTAAGTGGCAGGGGATCATTAAAGCCGTTGATGGTGAAATGATTACCGTTGCAGTTGACGGCAAAGATGAAGTGTTCGCGCTGAGCAACATCCAGAAAGCGAACCTGGTACCCCAATTTTAACAGTCTGGATTGAGGCGAAGGCCCCTGATGAATAAAGAAATTTTGGCTGTTGTCGAAGCAGTTTCCAACGAAAAAGCGGTTCCGCGCGAGAAAATCTTTGAAGCGCTGGAAAGCGCCCTGGCTACGGCAACCAAGAAAAAATATGAACAAGAGATCGATGTTCGCGTGAGCATCGACCGTAAAAGCGGTGATTTCGATACGTTCCGCCGCTGGGTAATTGTTGAAGAAGTCACCCAGCCTACTCGCGAAATCACGCTGGAAGCGGCGCGTTATGAAGATCCGAGCCTGAATGTCGGCGAATACGTGGAAGATCAGATCGAATCCGTAACGTTTGACCGCATCACGACGCAGACCGCCAAACAGGTCATCGTACAGAAAGTCCGTGAAGCTGAACGCGCGATGGTCGTTGACCAGTTCCGCGAGCATGAAGGTGAAATCATCACTGGCGTGGTGAAGAAAGTTAACCGCGAAAACATCACGCTGGACCTCGGTAGCAACGCCGAAGCTGTCATCCTGCGTGAAGACATGCTGCCGCGTGAAAACTTCCGTCCGGGCGACCGCATTCGCGGCGTGCTGTACGCTGTCCGCCCTGAGGCGCGCGGCGCTCAGTTGTTCGTCACTCGCGCCAAGCCGGAGATGCTGATCGAGCTGTTCCGCATCGAAGTACCGGAAATCGGCGAAGAAGTGATTGAAATTAAAGCGGCGGCTCGCGATCCGGGTTCACGCGCTAAAATCGCGGTGAAAACCAACGACAAGCGTATCGACCCGGTCGGCGCCTGCGTAGGTATGCGCGGCGCACGTGTTCAGGCGGTATCGACCGAGCTTGGTGGCGAGCGTATTGATATCGTGCTGTGGGATGACAATCCGGCACAGTTCGTTATCAACGCTATGGCGCCGGCAGACGTCGCGTCTATCGTGGTGGATGAAGATAAGCACACCATGGATATCGCCGTCGAGGCGGGTAATCTGGCGCAGGCTATCGGCCGTAACGGACAGAACGTGCGCCTTGCTTCACAGCTGAGCGGCTGGGAACTCAACGTGATGACCGTTGAAGACCTCCAGGCCAAGCATCAGGCTGAAGCGCATGCCGCCATTGATACTTTCACGAAGTATCTCGACATTGATGAAGAGTTCGCCACGGTTCTGGTGGAAGAAGGCTTCTCCACGCTCGAAGAACTGGCCTATGTGCCGATGAAAGAGCTGCTGGAAATCGACGGCCTGGATGAGCCGACCGTGGAAGCATTACGCGAACGCGCTAAAAACGCGCTCACCACCCTGGCGCTGGCTCAGGAAGAGAGCCTCGGCGATAACAAGCCGGCTGACGATCTGCTTAACCTCGAAGGTATGGATCGCTCGCTGGCTTACAAACTCGCTGCTCGCGGTGTGTGTACGCTTGATGACCTCGCCGATCAAGGCGTGGACGACCTCGCGGATATCGAAGAGTTGACCGATGAGAAAGCCGGTGAGCTTATCATGGCCGCTCGTAACATCCGCTGGTTTAGCGACGAAGCGTAATAAACTGTAGCAGGAAGGAACAGCATGACTGATGTAACCGTAAAAGCGCTGGCCGCAGAGATTCAGACCTCCGTGGACCGCCTGGTACAGCAATTCGCTGATGCAGGGATCCCGAAGTCCGCTGAAGACTCTGTGACGGCACAAGAGAAACAAGCCTTACTGGCGCACCTGAACCGCGAACATGGTTCAGGGCCGGATAAGTTGACTTTACAGCGCAAAACGCGCAGTACTTTAAATATTCAGGGTACCGGCGGGAAAAGTAAGTCGGTACAGATCGAAGTCCGCAAAAAACGCACCTTTGTAAAACGTGATCCGCAAGAGGCAGAGCGTCTCGCCGCGGAAGAACAGGCGAAGCGTGAGGCGGAAGAGCAGGCCCGTCGTGAAGCAGAGGAAGCTGCCAAACGCGAGGCAGAGGAAAAAGCCAAACGTGAAGCTGGCGATAAGGCTAAACGTGAAGCTGAAGAACAGGCTAAACGCGATGCCGCTGATAAAGCGAAACGTGAAGCTGCGGAAACGAGCAAAGTGAGCAATCAACAAACTGACGAAGTGAGCAAAGCTGCTCAGGCGGAAAAAGCCCGCCGCGAAGCCGAAGCCCTTGAACTTAAGCGCAAGGCCGAAGAAGAAGCGCGTCGCAAGCTGGAAGAAAATGCCCGTCGCGTAGCGGAAGAAGCCCGTCGTATGGCTGAAGAGAACGCGACAAAATGGGAAAGCGGCAGTGAAGAAGAATCTGAAGACAGCAGCGACTATCACGTCACTACTTCTCAGCACGCGCGTCAGGCAGAAGATGACAGCGATCGCGAAGTAGAAGGCGGCCGTGGTCGCGCGCGTCCGGCGAAAGTCGCACGCCAGAAGAAGAGCAACAAGCATTCCGAATCCAAAGCGGATCGTGAAGAAGCCCGTGCTGCTGTTCGCGGCGGCAAAGGCGGCAAACAGCGCAAAGGCAGCTCCCTGCAGCAGGGCTTCAACAAGCCGGCTCAGGCAGTTAACCGCGATGTCGTTATCGGCGAAACCATCACCGTCGCTGAGCTGGCTAACAAGATGGCCGTAAAAGGCTCTCAGGTTATCAAGGCGATGATGAAGCTGGGCGCGATGGCGACTATAAACCAGGTTATCGATCAGGAAACTGCGCAGCTGGTTGCTGAAGAGATGGGCCACAAGGTTATCCTGCGTCGTGAAAACGAGCTGGAAGAAGCGGTAATGAGCGACCGTGATATGGGCGCTCAGGCTGAGCCGCGCGCGCCGGTCGTGACCATCATGGGTCACGTTGACCACGGTAAAACCTCACTGCTCGACTACATCCGTTCTACGAAAGTGGCTTCGGGCGAAGCGGGTGGCATTACCCAGCACATCGGCGCGTACCACGTACAGACCGATAACGGCATGATCACCTTCCTGGATACCCCGGGCCACGCCGCGTTTACCGCAATGCGTGCTCGTGGTGCGCAGGCTACGGATATCGTGGTTCTGGTTGTCGCGGCGGACGACGGCGTGATGCCGCAGACCATCGAAGCAATCCAGCACGCCAAAGCGGCGAAAGTGCCGGTTGTTGTGGCAGTGAACAAAATCGATAAGCCAGACGCCGATCCGGATCGTGTTAAAAACGAACTGTCTCAGCATGGCATCATCCCGGAAGAGTGGGGCGGCGATTGCCAGTTCGTCCACGTTTCGGCGAAAGCGGGCACCGGTATCGATGAGCTGCTGGACGCCATCCTGCTGCAATCCGAAGTACTGGAACTGAACGCTGTGCGTAAAGGTATGGCGAGCGGCGTGGTCATCGAATCCTTCCTGGATAAAGGTCGTGGGCCGGTCGCTACCGTTCTGGTTCGCGAAGGTACGCTGAACAAAGGCGACATCGTGCTGTGTGGCTTTGAATATGGCCGTGTACGTGCGATGCGTAACGAACTGAACCAGGAAGTCCAGGAAGCGGGTCCGTCCATTCCTGTCGAGATTCTGGGTCTCTCCGGTGTACCTGCCGCGGGTGATGAAGTGACTGTCGTCCGTGATGAGAAGAAAGCGCGTGAAGTTGCTCTCTATCGTCAGGGCAAGTTCCGCGAAGTAAAACTGGCGCGTCAGCAGAAATCCAAACTCGAGAACATGTTTGCGAACATGACCGAGGGCGAAGTTCACGAAGTCAACATCGTGCTGAAAGCCGACGTTCAGGGCTCCGTAGAAGCGATCTCCGACTCCCTGCTGAAGCTCTCCACCGACGAAGTGAAGGTGAAGATTGTGGGTTCGGGCGTGGGTGGCATCACCGAAACCGACGCGACGCTGGCTGCCGCATCCAACGCGATTCTGGTTGGCTTCAACGTTCGTGCCGACGCCTCTGCGCGCCGCGTGATCGAAGCGGAAAGTCTGGATCTGCGTTACTACTCCGTCATCTATAATCTGATCGACGAAGTAAAAGCGGCTATGAGCGGCATGCTGTCGCCTGAGCTGAAACAGCAGATTATCGGTCTGGCCGAAGTTCGTGACGTGTTCAAATCGCCGAAATTCGGCGCTATCGCGGGCTGTATGGTTACCGAAGGTACAATTAAGCGTCACAACCCGATCCGCGTTCTGCGCGACAACGTGGTTATCTATGAAGGCGAGCTGGAATCCCTGCGCCGCTTCAAAGATGACGTTAACGAAGTCCGTAACGGCATGGAATGTGGTATCGGCGTGAAGAACTACAACGACGTTCGCGTTGGCGATATGATCGAAGTGTTCGAAATCATCGAGATCCAGCGCAGCATCGACTAATCCTCTCACGCCCTGCGCATGGCGTCGCAGGGCTGGGGGCAGGCGCACATTTGTAGGCCGGGTTAGCGAAGCGCCACCCGGTATGAATATTCAAAAGGGGCTAATAGCCCCTTTTTTGTCTGGAGAATTTATTATGGCGAAAGAATTTGGTCGCCCTCAGCGTGTCGCGCAGGAGATGCAAAAAGAGATTGCCATCATCCTGCAGCGCGAAATCAAAGATCCGCGCGTAGGTCTGATGACCACCGTATCGGGCGTAGAAGTCTCCCGCGATCTGGCGTATGCCAAAGTGTTCGTAACGTTCCTGAACGATAAAGACGAAGCGGCTGTAAAAGCGGGCATCAAAGCGCTTCAGGACGCGTCAGGCTTCATCCGCTCTCTGCTGGGCAAAGCGATGCGCCTGCGCATCGTGCCGGAATTGACCTTCTTCTACGATAACTCGCTGGTGGAAGGGATGCGCATGTCCAACCTGGTCAGCAGCGTAGTAAAACACGACGAAGAGCGTCGCGTGAATCCGGACGACAACAAGGAGGAATAATGAGTCGTCCTCGTCGTCGCGGTCGCGATGTGCATGGCGTATTGCTGTTGGATAAGCCGCAGGGGCTCTCCTCCAACGACGCGCTGCAAAAAGTAAAACGTCTCTATAACGCCAATCGCGCCGGACATACTGGCGCGCTGGATCCGCTGGCGACCGGCATGCTGCCTGTCTGCCTCGGCGAAGCGACCAAATTTTCCCAATACCTGCTTGATTCAGATAAGCGTTACCGGGTGGTTGCGCGGCTTGGGCAGCGCACCGACACCTCTGATGCTGACGGCACCGTAGTGGAAGAGCGTCCGGTCACGTTTAGCGAGCAGGCGCTGCAGGATGCGCTGGAAAGCTTTCGCGGCGACACCCTGCAGGTGCCGACCATGTTCTCGGCGTTGAAGTATCAGGGTAAACCGCTCTACGAATATGCGCGTCAGGGCATCGAGGTGCCGCGTGAAGCGCGCCCGATAACCGTCTATGAACTGCTGTTTATTCGCCATGAGGGCAATGAGCTGGAGCTTGAGGTGCACTGCTCAAAGGGCACGTACATTCGCACCATTATTGACGATTTGGGCGAAAAGCTCGGCTGCGGCGCGCATGTAACCTATCTGCGCCGTCTGACGGTCAGCAAGTATCCGGTTGAGCGCATGGTAACGCTGGAGCAGCTTAACGCGCTGCTTGAAGAGGCGCAGCAGCAGGATATCGCGCCCTCTGAGCTGCTTGATCCGCTGTTGATGCCGATGGACAGTCCCGCTTCGGACTATCCGGTCGTGAATCTTCCGCTTACGTCATCCGTTTACTTTAAAAACGGCAACCCGGTGCGTACCAGCGACGCCCCTTCGGAAGGCCTGGTGCGAGTGACGGAAGGCGAAGCGCAGAAGTTTCTCGGCATGGGGGAAATCGACAGCGAAGGCCGCGTAGCGCCCCGCCGCCTGGTGGTGGAATATCCGGCTTAACCCTCGTCGCTACCTTGCGATAACAGGCCGTGACAGGTAGAATATTGCGGCTTAACACTACGCCCGTCATCTCTATGCAGGCGTAGCCCCGGGTGGCTGAATTAGAGATCGGCACCCTTATTTTTTATAAACTGGAGTTGAAAATGTCTCTAAGCGTTGAAGCTAAAGCTAAAATCGTTTCTGAGTTTGGTCGTGGTGAGAACGACAGCGGTTCTACCGAAGTTCAGGTTGCTCTGCTGACTGCGCAGATTAACCACCTGCAGGGCCACTTCGCAGAGCACAAAAAAGATCACCACAGCCGTCGTGGTCTGCTGCGTATGGTTTCTCAGCGTCGTAAACTGCTCGACTACCTGAAACGTAAAGATGTAGCACGCTACACTGCGCTGATCGAGCGCCTGGGTCTGCGTCGCTAATCATTGCGAGTTTCAGAAAAGGGGGCCTTTACGGCCCCTTTTTTCGACCAGACGGCAGCAATTGCGAGTAAACTCATGTATTGTTGCTGGGTATGATCTTCGTTGCAGAGGTTCGCGCGGCTAATGAGAGGCTTTATCCGCATAAGCGGGTCAGGGTTGTCATTAGTCGCGAGGATGCAAAGAGGATCGGGTACTGTCAGCACGGCTTTGGGCGTGCTGTTCTTCATTTAGAAAGGGTATAATTTTGCTTAATCCGATCGTCCGCAAATTTCAGTATGGTCAACATACTGTCACTCTTGAAACCGGTATGATGGCTCGTCAGGCCACGGCTGCCGTTATGGTAAGCATGGATGACACCGCCGTATTCGTGACCGTGGTAGGCGCTAAAAAAGCGAAACCGGGTCAGGACTTTTTCCCGCTGACCATTAACTATCAGGAGCGTACCTACGCTGCTGGCCGTATCCCTGGCGGTTTCTTCCGTCGTGAAGGTCGTCCGAGCGAAGGCGAAACGCTGATCGCGCGTCTGATTGACCGCCCGCTGCGTCCGCTGTTCCCGGAAGGCTTCGTTAACGAAGTTCAGGTTATTGCGACCGTCGTTTCCGTTAACCCGCAGGTTAACCCGGATATCGTGGCGATGATTGGCGCTTCCGCTGCGCTGTCTCTGTCTGGTATCCCGTTCAACGGCCCGATTGGCGCCGCGCGTGTGGGTTACATCAACGATCAGTACGTACTGAACCCGACTCAGGATGAACTGAAATCCAGCAAACTGGATCTGGTCGTTGCCGGTACCGAAAGCGCCGTGTTGATGGTGGAATCCGAAGCTGAACTGCTGAGCGAAGATCAGATGCTGGGCGCCGTAGTGTTCGGCCACGAGCAGCAGCAGGTTGTTATCCAGAATATCAACGACCTCGTGAAAGAAGCGGGCAAACCGCGCTGGGACTGGCAGCCAGAAGCCGCTAACGAAGCGCTGAATGCGCGCGTTAAAGCGCTGGCAGAGTCTCGCCTGAGCGACGCTTATCGCATCACTGACAAACAAGAACGTTACAGCCAGATCGACGCTATCAAAGCGGACGTTATCGCGGCACTGCAGGCTGAGCAGGCAGAAGGCGATCAGCTTGACGAAAATGAGCTGGGCGACATCCTGCACGCTATCGAGAAAAACGTTGTACGTTCTCGCGTGCTGGCGGGCGAACCGCGTATCGACGGTCGTGAAAAAGACATGATTCGTGGTCTGGACGTGCGCACTGGCGTACTGCCGCGTACTCACGGCTCCGCGCTGTTCACCCGTGGTGAAACCCAGGCGCTGGTTACCGCGACCCTCGGCACCGAGCGCGACGCGCAGAACATCGACGAGCTGATGGGCGAGCGTACTGACCGCTTCCTGTTCCACTACAACTTCCCTCCGTACTCTGTCGGCGAAACCGGCATGGTCGGTTCTCCGAAGCGTCGTGAAATCGGTCACGGTCGTCTGGCGAAGCGTGGCGTACTGGCAGTTATGCCGGCAGCCGATCGCTTCCCGTACACCGTACGTGTCGTGTCTGAAATCACCGAATCCAATGGTTCTTCTTCCATGGCTTCCGTGTGTGGCGCTTCTCTGGCGCTGATGGACGCAGGCGTGCCGATTAAAGCCGCAGTCGCCGGCATCGCGATGGGTCTGGTGAAAGAAGGCGAAAACTTTGTCGTACTGTCCGACATTCTGGGTGACGAAGACCACCTGGGCGACATGGACTTCAAAGTGGCAGGCTCTCGTGAAGGTATCACTGCGCTGCAGATGGATATCAAAATCGAAGGCATCACCAAAGAGATCATGCAGGTTGCACTGAACCAGGCTAAAGGTGCGCGTCTGCACATCCTTGGCGTAATGGAACAGGCTATCAACGCGCCGCGTGGCGATATCTCCCAGTTCGCACCGCGTATCCACACCATCAAGATCAGCCCGGACAAGATCAAAGACGTGATCGGTAAAGGCGGTTCTGTGATTCGTGCGCTGACCGAAGAAACCGGCACCACCATCGAAATCGAAGATGACGGTACCGTGAAAATCGCAGCGACCGACGGCGAGAAAGCGAAACATGCTATTCGTCGTATCGAAGAGATCACCGCAGAAATCGAAGTGGGCCGTATCTACAACGGTAAAGTGACCCGCATCGTTGACTTCGGCGCCTTCGTCGCTATCGGCGGCGGTAAAGAAGGTCTGGTGCACATCTCTCAGATCGCTGACAAACGCGTTGAGAAAGTGACCGACTATCTGCAGATGGGTCAGGAAGTACCGGTTAAGGTACTGGAAGTTGACCGCCAGGGTCGCGTCCGCCTGAGCATCAAAGAAGCGACCGAGCAGACTCAGGAAGCAGCAACCCCTGCTGCGCCGGAAGCCGAGTAAGGTTTGCCATTTAGCTCTCCGTGGCGACACGGAGAGCCATTTGATACGGGGCAGGATGTCCCGTTTGCAGCCGGGGGACAGGACGTTCATCCAATTGTTGTCTTCGGGAGTGGGAAATGAAGCCTTTATTGCGCTGGTGTTTCGTTGCGACAGCACTCACGCTGGCAGGATGCAGCAACTCTGCCTGGCGTAAGAGTGAAGTCCTGGCGGTGCCATTGCAACCGGCCTTGCAGCAAGAAGTGATCCTCGCACGCATGGAGCAGATCCTCGCAAGTCGGGCTTTAACCGATGATGAACGCGCGCAGCTTTTATATGAGCGCGGAGTGTTGTATGATAGTCTTGGTTTGCGGGCACTGGCGCGGAATGATTTTTCACAAGCGCTGGCTATCCGCCCCGATATGCCTGAAGTATTCAACTACTTAGGCATTTATTTAACGCAGGCAGGCAATTTTGATGCTGCCTATGAAGCGTTTGATTCTGTACTAGAGCTTGATCCAACTTACAACTACGCGCATTTAAATCGCGGTATCGCCCTCTACTACGGCGGACGTTACCGATTAGCGCAAGATGATCTGCTGGCGTTTTATCACGACGATCCCAATGATCCTTTCCGTAGTCTGTGGCTCTTCCTTGCTGAAAGCAAACTGGATGAGAAACAGGCCAAAGCGGCCTTGCAAGAACGCTTTGAGAAATCGGACAAAGAACAGTGGGGATGGAACATTGTCGAATTCTGGCTCGGCGACATTAGCGAAAAAACGTTAATGGAACGCCTGAAGGCAGACGCAACGGATAACACCTCGCTCGCTGAGCATCTCAGTGAAACCAACTTCTATTTAGGTAAGTACTACCTAAGTCTGGGGGATAAGGACAGCGCCACGGCACTGTTCAAATTAGCGGTTGCTAACAACGTACACAACTTCGTTGAGCACCGTTATGCATTGTTGGAATTAGCGCTCTTGGGCCAGGAGCAAGATGACCTGGCAGAATCGGACCAGCAATAGCTGACGAACATTTCAGCCCACGGATTTTTTACTAAAAAGTCATCACCTTAGCAGGTGAGGGCTTGTTTGTTCGTTAATACACCTACTTTGAGCCGGTTCACACTTTTAATGAAAATTGCAGAAAATTTTCACGATGAGTTATGTAGACTGGCCGCCATTAATTCTGAGGCACTCGTACTACATGGCTGAATTCGAAACCACTTTTACTGATCTGGGCCTGAAGGCTCCTATCCTTGAAGCCCTTAACGATCTGGGTTACGAAAAACCATCTCCAATCCAGGCAGAATGTATTCCGCATCTGCTGGGTGGTCGCGACGTTCTGGGTATGGCCCAGACCGGTAGCGGCAAAACCGCGGCGTTCTCTCTGCCGCTGCTTAACAACATTGACGAAACTCTGCGCGCGCCGCAGATCCTCGTGCTGGCACCGACCCGCGAACTGGCGGTTCAGGTTGCCGAAGCGATGACGGATTTTTCTAAACATATGCATGGCGTAAACGTCGTGGCCCTGTATGGCGGCCAGCGTTATGACGTGCAGCTGCGCGCACTGCGCCAGGGCCCGCAGATTGTGGTCGGTACGCCGGGCCGTCTGCTGGATCACCTCAAGCGCGGTACGCTGGATCTTTCTAACCTGAAAGGTCTGGTACTGGACGAAGCCGATGAAATGCTGCGTATGGGCTTCATCGAAGATGTCGAAACTATCATGGCGCAGATCCCGGCTGAACATCAGACCGCGCTGTTCTCCGCGACCATGCCGGAAGCGATTCGTCGCATCACCCGCCGCTTTATGAAAGAGCCGCAGGAAGTGCGCATCCAGTCCAGCGTTACCACGCGCCCGGACATCAGCCAGAGCTACTGGTCTGTATACGGTATGCGTAAAAACGAAGCGCTGGTGCGTTTCCTCGAAGCGGAAGATTTTGATGCGGCGATCATTTTCGTGCGCACCAAAAACGCGACCCTGGAAGTGGCTGAAGCGCTGGAGCGCAGCGGTTACAACAGCGCCGCGCTGAACGGTGACATGAACCAGGCGCTGCGTGAGCAGACGCTGGAGCGTCTGAAAGACGGTCGTCTGGATATCCTGATTGCAACCGACGTTGCGGCACGTGGTCTGGACGTTGAGCGTATCAGCCTCGTGGTGAACTACGACATCCCGATGGATTCCGAGTCTTACGTTCACCGTATCGGCCGTACCGGCCGTGCAGGTCGTGCTGGCCGCGCGCTGCTGTTCGTTGAGAACCGCGAGCGTCGTCTGCTGCGCAACATCGAGCGCACCATGAAGCTCACCATTCCGGAAGTTGAGCTGCCGAACGCAGAGCTGCTGGGCAAACGCCGTCTGGAAAAATTCGCCGCGAAAGTACAGCAGCAGCTGGAAAGCAGTGATCTGGATCAGTACCGCGCGCTGCTGACCAAGCTTCAGCCGGAAGGCGAGCTGGATGTGGAAACGCTGGCTGCCGCGCTGCTGAAAATGGCGCAGGGCGAACGTCCGCTGATCCTGCCGCCGGATGCGCCGATGCGTCCGAAGCGCGAATTCCGCGATCGCGACGATCGTTTCGAGCGCCGTGGCGACCGCAACGACCGTGGCCCGCGCAGCGATCGTAACGGTGAAGACCGTCCGCGTCGCGAGCGTCGTGACGCAGGCGATATGGAACTGTACCGCATCGAAGTGGGCCGTGATGATGGCGTTGAAGTACGTCACATCGTGGGCGCAATCGCCAACGAAGGTGATATCAGCAGCCGTTACATTGGTAACATCAAGCTGTTTGCGTCGCACTCTACGATCGAACTGCCGAAAGGCATGCCGACCGAAGTGCTGCAGCACTTCACCCGCACGCGTATTCTGAACAAGCCGATGAATATGCAGCTGATGGGCGATGCACAGCCGCGTGGCGATCGTCGTCCTGCTGGCGGCGGCCGTGGTTTCGGCGGTGAACGTCGTGAAGGCGGCGAGCGTCGTGAAGGTGGTCGTGGCGAAGGTCGTCGTTTCAGCGGCGAACGTCGCGAAGGCGGTCGTAGCTTCGGCGGCGAGCGTCGTGAAGGTGGCCGTGGCCCGCGTCGTGATGACGCAACCGGCCGTCGTCGCTTCAGCGATGCATAAGCACCGTTAATCTGATAAAAAGCCCCGACACGTTCGGGGCTTTTTTTATGGGTGCTATTTTATAAAATGCATTTTACTGAACGATTTTAAGCTGACATTGTTCTTTTGTGGAATCAGTCACGGATAAATATCCATTAACGGATATTTTTAACAGACCTGTAACCCGCAGAGGACGATGTAATGAATGTGTTGTCTCTGTCGTATCGCCTCATTCAGCGAGGCGGTTTGAACGCCTGGTATAATCTCGATCACCGCATTTCTGACGACTTCCCGCGTTAATTCTTCTCCGCATTTTTTATACCTCTCTTTTTTAAAATTATTGCCCTTGCGGGTAAGGTCTTTCTGACGCTGTTATTCGGACCACCTGCGGGCGACGTATGCCGGAGAATTAACATGAAACGTATTCCTGAGCCTTTTCGTATTAAAATGGTCGAAACCATCCGCATGACCACCTGGCAGGATCGCGTAAACGCGCTGGAAGAGGCGGGTTACAATCCCTTTTTATTAAACAGCCAGGATGTCTATATTGATCTGCTGACTGATTCCGGCACCGGCGCCATGAGCGACCGCCAGTGGGCCGGGTTGATGATGGGCGACGAAGCCTACGCCGGGTCGCGAAACTATCAGCATCTGTGCGAAAAAGTAAAAGAAATCATCGGTTATCCATACACTATCCCCACCCACCAGGGGCGCGGCGCAGAGCAGATCCTTTTCCCGAGCCTGATAGCCAGAACGCAGTCCCGCCGCCCGGTATTTATTTCTAATTTCCATTTTGATACTACCGCCGCGCATGTGGAATTAAACGGCGCACGCGCTATTAACGTCGTGACACCGAAAGCCTTTGATACCGTCTCCTGGTACGACTGGAAAGGCAATTTCGATATCGACCAGCTTAAAGCCACCATACAGGAGCACGGCGCGGAAAACGTGGCGGCCATTATTACCACGGTTACCTGTAATAGTAGCGGCGGGCAGCCGGTCTCGATGCAGAATATGCGCGAAGTCTATGAGATTGCGCGCAAGCATAATATTCCGGTGGTCATCGATTCGGCGCGGTTTTGTGAAAATGCCTGGTTTATTAAGCAGCGCGAGCCGGGCTATGAAAATAAAAGCGTGAAGGAAATTATTCGCGAGATGTACCAGTATGGCGACATGCTGACGATGTCCGCCAAAAAAGATCCGATGGTGAATATCGGCGGCCTGTGCTGCTTCCGGGAAGATGAAGCGCTGTTTAACGATGTGCGTATTCGCTGCGTGCCGATGGAGGGCTTTGTCACCTACGGCGGGCTGGCCGGCCGTGATATGGAAGCGCTGGCGATTGGGCTGGAAGAGGGCACCAACGAAGATTTCCTCGCCTACCGCATTAATCAGGTGGAGTATCTCGGCGAGCGGCTGCGCGCGGGCGATATTCCGATCCAGTACCCCACCGGTGGACACGCGGTGTTCGTCGACGCGAAGCTCCTGCTGCCGCACATTCCACCCGAGCAATTTCCGGCGCACGCGCTTAATAACGAACTCTATCTGGAAGCGGGAATACGCAGCGTGGAAATCGGCTCGCTACTGCTGGGGCGCGACCCGCAAACCGGTCTTCAGAAGCCATCGCCGATGGAATTGCTGCGCCTGACCATTCCCCGCCGCGTTTACACCAATGATCACATGGACTACATCGCTGATGCGTTGATAAGCGTGAAGCAACGGGCGAGCAAAATCAAAGGACTGACCTTCACTTATGAGCCGCCCGTGTTGCGCCACTTCGTCGCGCGGCTCAAACCGGTCGCCTGACTCTCACCGGGCGCGCGTCGCGCGCCCTCTGTACCGTCGCGACAATCAACGTGCTGCGCCAGGAAATACTGGCTGATTAATACGCTGTTGTACTGCGACAACCCAGCGAAATACATCACGATTCGTGTGAGGCGTAATTTTTTCTCCTCTGCGTACTATTGTACTGGTACAATGAATCGTTCGGGTAACATTTTTCACAGGAAAACATTATGGCCACACTTATTGCCCGCAGCGCCTCGCCTTCTCTGGTCAGCGGCGTTGTGATTATCGCCGGTACAATCATCGGCGCGGGAATGTTCTCCCTGCCCGTGGTGATGTCCGGTGCGTGGTTTTTCTGGTCGTTGCTCGCATTGCTGTTTACCTGGTTTTGCATGCTCCATTCCGGGCTCATGCTGCTGGAAGCCAATCTCAACTACCACATCGGCGCCAGCTTCGACACCATGACTCGCGACCTGCTCGGCAAAGGCTGGAACGTGGTTAACGGCGCGGCGGTCGCTTTTGTGCTCTATATCCTGACGTACGCCTATATCTCGGCGAGCGGCTCGGTGATCCACCACACGCTTGCCGGCATGGCACTCGACGTACCGGCGCGTCTGGCAGGGTTTGGCTTCGCGCTCGTCGTCGCGTTTATCGTCTGGCTCTCTACCCACGCGGTCAGCCGGATGACGGCGATTGTGCTTGGCGGCAAGGTCATTACCTTTTTCCTGACGTTCGGCGGCCTGCTGGGCCATGTCGAACCCGCTACGCTAATGAACACGCTGGAGGCGAGCCCGAGCTACACGCCGTACGTCCTGATGACGCTGCCATTTTGTCTGGCGTCGTTCGGCTACCACGGCAACGTGCCGAGCCTGATGAAATACTACGGCAAAGAACCCGGCACAATTATTCGCTGTCTGGTCTGGGGAACGCTGATCGCGCTGGCGCTGTACGCCGTCTGGCTACTGGCCACCATGGGCAATATTCCGCGTCCGGAATTTATCGGCATCGCGAAAGCGGGCGGCAATATTGACGTGCTGGTGAGCGCGCTGAGCGACGTGCTGAACAGCCGGACGCTCGACGTACTGCTGATCGTGTTTTCTAACTTTGCAGTGGCGAGCTCGTTTCTTGGCGTGACGCTGGGGTTGTTTGACTATCTGGCCGATCTTTTCGGGTTTGACGATTCACCGCGCGGACGGCTGAAGACGGCGCTGCTGACCTTTTTGCCGCCGATGGCGGGCGGCCTGCTTTGGCCAAACGGGTTTCTGTATGCGATTGGTTATGCGGGGCTCGCCGCGACGATCTGGGCGGCCATCGTACCGGCGTTGCTGGCGCGCGCGTCACGTCAGCGCTTCGGCAGCCCGCGTTTTCGCGTCTGGGGCGGCAACGGCATGATTGCGCTGATCCTGCTCTTCGGGCTGGGCAACGCGCTGGTGCATTTGCTTTCAAGCTTCGACCTGCTGCCGGTCTATCAGTAACTCGCGTTTTTCGCCCTCTCCTGCGGGAGAGGGCGGGGTAAGGCTATGAGTTTAGTAAATCCTCTCTCACCTGCATGGCGAGATCGAACGAATGCAGACGCGCGTCGTGGTCGAAAATCTGACCGTTAACCATGATTTCGTCCGCATCGGTTTCACGCAGCACCGACATCAACCCGTGGCGGATTTTCGCTTTATCGCCTACCAGCGACATGCTGAGCGCCTGCTGAACCCCGTACTGCTCCGCCGGGCTCCAGAAGCTCTCCATCGAGTCAATCGGCGGCGGCAGTTGACCGGTTTCGCCACGGCGCAGCTTCACAAACGCCTGTTGCATCGAGGTAAAGAGAAACTCCGCGTCGCGGTTGCTGTCGGCGGCGACGATATTGATGCATACCATCGCGTACGGTTTCTCCAGCCGTTCAGAAGGCTGAAAATGCGTACGGTAGAGATGCAGCGCCTGGAACAGCATATCCGGCGCGAAATGCGAGGCGAATGCGAACGGCAGCCCCATCTGCGCGGCGAGTTGCGCGCTGTAGAGGCTGGAGCCCAGCAGCCATACCGGCAGTTTCGCGCCGTAGCCTGGCACCGGGCGCACCGCCGGGTGCGGATCGCGGGCGTCGAACCAGTCTGTCAGCTCTTTCACATCGCGCGGGAAGTTGTCGATGTCATTATTCATATGGCGGCGCAGCGCCATCATGGTGCGCTGATCGCTGCCCGGCGCGCGGCCCAGGCCCAGTTCGATACGGCCCGGATAGAGCGCGTCAAGCGTGCCGAACTGCTCGGCTATCACCAGCGGGGCATGGTTCGGCAGCATCACGCCGCCAGAGCCCAGGCGCAGCGTCGTGGTGTTAGCGGCCAGATAACCAATCAACACCGACGTCGCCGCGCTGGCGATGCCGGTCATATTGTGGTGCTCCGCCAGCCAGTAGCGATCATAGCCGCGCTTTTCTGCGAGGCGCGCTAAATCGAGCGAGTGATGGAACGCCTCACGGGCGGAGGCGCCTTGCGGGATCGGCGCGAGATCGAGCACCGAGAAAGGCACAACAGATTTATCAGACATAACGGCTCACTTAATTACAGCATAGCTATCAGATTGAAGGTCTTCTTCCAGCCTGGCGCATTTGGGGAATTTTGCCCGCGGGCCAGCCGGAAAGCTGTCCATTCATACTGCATGAACCCGCGCGAAATGCTGTTAACAAAGTGAGCCTTTTCTTACGCCTGAAGCGCCATCCCGGCGAGCCTGCGCCAGTAGCCGTTGCAGTCGCTGTGCGCGGCCAGCGGCAGCGGGGCGGTGCCGTTTTCATTGGCCCGGAACGTGTCGAGCATCGTGAGCGTCTCCATGCCCATCGGCGAGAGGCGCACCATATCCACCAGCCCCGCCATTGAGGCGAGTTCATTGCCGAGGTTATAGACATAGCCGCTCATGGTCTGGATGCCGTTTAGCACAAACACCTGGCTATTCTCCTGCGAGCGCATGCTGCGTCCGGTGGGGTATTTAATGCAGCAGGTTTCGCACTCGTCTTTCGGGCGGTCTTCCGAACGTGCGGTAAAACAGCGCGCGGAGTAAGCGAGCGGCAGATGGCCATAGCTCAGCACTTCCACTTCAAACGCATTGCGGATACCCAGCGTATCGCACTGATCGAGCAGGTTTACCAGCCAGTCGCGCGACAGCTCCACCGGCATACACCAGCGCGTCATGCCCTCTTTTAGCAGCAGGCGCAGCGTGACGGCGTTGTAGCAGTTCAGCGCATGGCCGGCCACGAACGGCAACCCACGCTCCGCCGCCAGCCCGACGGCGCCAAAATCATTAGCTTCAATCAGAAACTCGCCATTGTCGATATACCGCTTCAGTTCGTTCAGTTCAGACGGCGCCTGTACCAGCGCCAGCGTTGAGAGCACCACCTGTTTGCCGCTGGCGGCGAGCGTTCTGGCGAGCGCCAGCCAGTCGGCGGCTTTGGTTTCGCGTCGTTTGCTGCACACCGCTTCGCCGAGATAAATCACATCGGCGCTGCTCTTCGCCGCCGCTTCATAAAAGCTCTCCAGCGTGGCTTTCGGCCAGTAGTACAACACTGGTCCTAACGAATATTTCACTCTGCTCTCCTTACTGCCATTTGCGGTGATACGCGCCAAGCGTCGTCTGCGTGCCTTCGGCCATCGCGCCGAGCGCATCCATCCAGGCCGGTTGCGGCGCAAAATGTTGCGGGTCGTCTTTGCAGCGGTCGATGGCCTGACGCCAGACCTTCGCCACCTGGCTTACATAAGCCGGGCTGCGCTGGCGCCCTTCGATTTTCACCGAGGCGATATTGGCCGCCAGCAGCTCCGGCAGCAGTTCCAGCGTATTCAGGCTGGTGGGCTCTTCAAGCGCGTGATAGCGCTGCCCGTCCACCACATACCGGCCTTTGCACAGCGTCGGATAACCGGCGTTTTCGCCTTCCTGATAACGGTCGATCAACACGTCGTTAAGGCGCGATTCCAGCCCGTTGTTCGTCTGCTGCCAGCGCACGAAGCGGGCAGGCGAACAGGCGCCCACGGTATTGGGCGATTCGCCGGTCAGGTAAGACGAGAGATAGCAGCGGCCCTCCGCCATAATGCACAGGCTGCCGAAGGCGAATACTTCCAGCGGCACCGGCGTGACGCGCGCTAACTGTTTCACCTGATGAATGGATAACACCCGGGGCAGCACCACGCGGGCCACGTCGAAATGACGCTGATAAAAACGGATGGCGGCTTCGTTAGTGGCGGATGCCTGCACCGACACATGGCGCTCCACATGGGGGTAGCGCGTCGCGGCGTATTCCAGCATCGCGATATCGGCGAGGATCAGCGCATCGGCGCCGAGCTGCGCGGCCATATCCACCGCGCGCTCCCAGCGGTCATAACCGTCCGGGTGGGCGAAGGTATTGATGGCGATATGCAGTTTGCGGCCATGCTGATGCACATAGCTCACCGCATCCTGTAGTTTTTTCTCGGTAAAATTCAGGCCGGCGAAGTGGCGGGCGTTGGTATCGTCTTTCAGACCGATATAGACCGCATCCGCGCCATTATCGATGGCCGCCTTCAGAGCCGGAAGGTTACCGGCGGGGCAAAGCAACTCCATAGCGTGTCCTGAAAATAAAGCAGGCCATGTCTGGCCTGCACGCTGCGCAAAGGCAGCGGAATTGTTAACGAACGGCGATTTTAGTTAACCCGTCCGCGACAATTTTTGATTTAAGGCAGCTAATGTCGTATTGATGGCATCTATAAAGGGGTACCTGCGAAGGCGCAAAGCTTGATTTGAGCCGCTATCTCATCTGGTTGATATGGCACAATAACGGCCACTGTGATTTGGCAAGGAGAAAAGCCCGTGTTGAAGAATCTGCGTTCCTGTCTGGTACATCTTGGCCCTTCGCTTCTCAGAGCGCCGGTTGCGCTGACGCCGTTCGCGCTCAAGCGTCAGGCGCTGGAGCAACTGCTCGGCTGGCAATTCCGTCAGGCGCTGGCGGACGACGAGCTGGCATTTCTCGAAGGCCGCTGGCTCGGCATTGAAGTGCGCGACATCGGCCTGCGCTGGTTCACGTCAGTGGAAAACGACGCGCTTATCGTGCGCGAACAGGCCGAAGCAGATGTCATGTTCCGCGCCGACGCCGCCGATCTGCTGATGATAGCCGCGCGTAAGCAGGATCCCGACACGCTTTTCTTCCAGCGTCGTCTGGTGATTGAAGGCGATACTGAATTAGGGTTATATGTGAAGAATCTGATGGACGCCATTGAGCTCGACGCCATGCCAAAACCGCTGCGCGTGCTGCTGCTGCAACTGGCGGACTTCGTTGAAGCCGGGCTTAATGTCTCGCCGCTAACCAAAGCAACTTCCATAGGTGAACCATGCTGATTCGTGTAGAAATCCCCATTGATGCGCCGGGCATCGACGCTTTACTTCGCCGCGCGTTCGGCCGCGACGGCGAGGCGGAGCTGGTGCACGCGCTGCGTGAAGACGGGCTGCTGACTCTGGGGTTAGTCGCGACAGACGATGAAGGTCAGGTCGTCGGTTACGTCGCCTTCAGCCCCGTCACCGTGGCGGGCGAAGAGCGTCAATGGCTGGGCCTTGCGCCGCTGGCGGTCGACGACGGCTGGCGCGGGCAGGGGATTGGCCGACAGTTAGTTTACGAAGGGCTCGATTCGCTGAATGAATTCGGCTACGCGGCAGTGGTGACGCTGGGCTCGCCGGAGTTTTACAACCGTCTGGGCTTTGAGCCCGCCGCACGCTACGATCTCCATTGCCGCTGGCCGGGCGCCGAAGCGGCATTCCAGGTGCATCGTCTCGCGGATGACGCGCTCGACGGCGTGCATGGCCGCGTGGAATACCACGACCACTTTAACCGCTTCTGATTTCACGGCGTTTGCGGCGCGTCAGTCATCGCTTCAAACGCCAGCTCCCCCGCGACCAGTTGCTCTTTCTGCCGTTTTGTCAGCTGCTTGATGCGGTATTCGGCGCGCAACGCCGCGGAGCGAGTGCCCGCAGGCGCGCTGAACACCAGCGTCAGCTCGCCTTTGCCGCGCAACGCTTTAGCCCCCTTACCGCGTTGATGCTGGGCGAAGCGGCGCGCCACATCGGTGGTAATGCCGGTATAGAGCCGGTTATCGGGGCTGCGGATCAGATAAAGAAACCATTCTTCCATAATGAATATCAGCGACAGTCACAACTGGGCGCACCTTAGCACGATTATTCCTGACAGGAGAACCAATGGACGCTCTCGACGCCATCAGCAAATGGCTGGCTAAGCAACATGTCGTCACCTACTGTGTTGGCCGTGAAGACGCGCTCTGGTGCGCGAACGCGTTTTATATCTACGATCGCGAGCGGGTAGCCTTTTATCTGTTAAGCGATACCAAAAGCCGACATGGTGAAATGGCCGGGCGGCTGGCGCGCGTGGCGGGCACGGTCAACGGACAAACCAAAACCGTGGCGCTGATACGCGGCGTGCAATTTGCAGGTGAGTTACGGCTGGTGGAAGAGCCGGAAAGCGAGGCTTTGCGCGAGCGCTACAACCGCCGCTTTCCGGTCGCCAGGGTGATGTCCTCCCCGCTGTGGGAGATCCGTCTTGATGAAATCAAGTTCACTGACAACACTCTGGGCTTCGGTAAAAAGCTCGTCTGGCTACGCGCCGAGCAGGCGTAACGCCTCACGGTTAAACGCAGGCAGGTCTTCCGGCGTGCGGCTGGTCACCAGCTGATCTTTATCCACTACCACTTCCTGATCGTGGAACTCCGCCCCGGCGTTTTTCACGTCGATAACAATCGGCTTCACGGCGGTGAGCTTACGCCCGCGGATCACATCAGCGCTGATCAGCAGTTGCGGCCCGTGGCAGATGGCGAATACCGGTTTACCGCTGTTAACAAAATCACGGGTGAAGGTGACGAAACGATCGTCGCCGCGCAGGCTGTCCGGCGAATGGCCGCCAGGCAGCAGCAGGGCATCAAAGTCTGCCGGGCTCACCTCATCGATTGCCTTATCTATGGTGACTTTCGCCTCGCCCTGTTTGCCGGTGACGGTTTTACCGGCCTCTTTCTCGATGGTTATCACTTCATGACCGGCCTTGCGGTACTCGGCTGCGGGGGATGTGAATTCTGAATCCTCAAATTCATCAGTAATTAAGACTGCGATCTTCTTGCTCATTACGCCTCCCTTGGTGTCTTTGCAGAACGGTGATGTGCAGTAATGGCTTTTGCCAGAAATGGTAAATACTTAAACCACACAGACTATTAAGCTTGGTTCAGGGCGCTGACATTGCAAGGCAGAAGATTCTGCAAAGGAGCGATCATGAGTCGAGTACTGATAACCGGCGCCAGCGGGCTGGTAGGCAGCCATCTGCTGCGTATGCTGGTTGACGAGCCGCGCGTCTCGTCGATTATTGCGGCGACCCGCCGCCCGTTACAGGTGCCGCTGCGCAAAGTGGAAAACCCTCACGATCCGCAGCTGTCCGATGTGCTGACGCAGCTCAATACGCCGCTGGACCTGGTGTTTTGCTGTCTGGGCACTACGCGGCGCGAGGCGGGCACCAAAGAGGCGTTTATCCTGGCCGATTACACGCTGGTGGTGGATACCTCGCTTGCCGGGCTGCGGCTCGGCGCAAAGCATATGCTGGTGGTCAGCGCCCTCGGGGCAAACCCCAATTCGCCCTTTTTCTACAACCGGGTGAAAGGCGAAATGGAGGCGGCGTTAAAGGCGCAGGGTTGGCCGCGGCTTACCATCGCTCGCCCGTCGCTGCTGACCGGCGAGCGTGAAAAGCGCCGCGCCGGGGAATCTTTCATGGCGCCGCTCTTTCGCCTGCTGCCGGGTAAATGGAAGGCCATTGAGGCGCAGACCGTGGCGCAGGCGCTGGTGAATGCGGCGCTGTCGCCCGCGAAAGAGGACATCGCGGTGCTCGACTCCGCGCAATTACGTGAAATAGCCGCACAAAGGGTGCGCTGAACGCCGTTTCAAAAAACGTATCGCGGGCGTAGTATTGACCGGCAAAAATTTACCCCTTGTTTCCCAGAGGAATGTTATGACTGGTCAGTCTTCATCTCTGGCGCCGAAATCCCCCGCATGGTGGAAGCCCGCGCTGTTCTTTCTCGTTCTGTTTATCGGCTTATGGTATGTCAAATGGCAGCCTTATTACGGCAAAGCCTTTAGCGCCGCGCAAACACACAGCATCGGCAATTCGATTCTCGCTAACGCCCAGGATAACCCGCTGCGCGCGGCGCTTGATTACGCCGCCGTCTATTTTCTTGCCGTCTGGAAAGCCGCCGTGCTCGGCGTGCTGCTGGGCTCGCTGATCCAGGTGCTGATCCCGCGCGACTGGCTGCTGCGCACGCTGGGTCAGCCGCGCTTTCGCGGCACGCTCCTGGGCACGCTGTTTTCGCTCCCCGGCATGATGTGTACCTGCTGTGCCGCGCCGGTGGCCGCGGGCATGCGTCGTCAGTCGGTGTCGATGGGCGGCGCGCTGGCGTTCTGGCTCGGCAATCCGTTGCTGAACCCGGCGACGCTTATGTTTATGGGCTTTGTGCTGGGCTGGGAGTTTACGCTTATCCGCGTCGCGGCGGGGCTGGTGACGGTGGTCGGTATCGCGTCGCTGGTGCAGCGCTTTGTGGCCGATACGCCAGCGCCTGCGCTCCCGGAGGCCGCACAGCCTGCCGAAGCCCCGCAGGGCGGCTTTATGGCGCGCTGGGGACAGGCGCTCTGGGCGCTGTTCTGGAGCACGATCCCGGTCTATCTGCTGGCGGTGCTGGCGCTGGGTGCCGCGCGCGTCTGGCTGTTCCCGCATGCCGACGGCGCGGTGGGCAATACACTGTTCTGGGTGCTGGCGATGGCGATTGCCGGTTGCCTGTTCGTTATCCCGACCGCCGCGGAAATTCCGATTGTGCAGACCATGATGCTGGCGGGCATGGGCCTTGCCCCGGGGCTGGCGCTGCTGGTGACGCTCCCTGCGGTGAGCCTGCCGTCGCTTATCATGTTGCGTAAAGCGTTTCCGGCCAAAGCGTTATGGATGACCGGCGGCATGGTGATGCTCGCAGGTACCGTGACGGGCGCGCTGACGCTGTTGTAATTTTTGGCCCGAATGTGACGGGGCGGGTGCGGTGCGCTGATCCGCCCGACACGGTCTGTTTTGCCTCGACGCACGTATACGCAGGGTGCGTAAACGCCGCGCCAGTCGCCCTGAGAAAAGTGTGAAGGTGTGGCAGAAACCCTCTCCCCGTGGGGAGAGGGTCAGTGTGAGGAATTACTTGATGTAGGTAAACGCGGTGGTGACGTGCTTCACCCCGCTCACGCGGCTCGCGGTATCTGCCGCCGCGCGGCCTTCACGCTCCGTGACCAGACCGAGCAGGAACACTTCGCCGTTCTCGGTCGTCACCTTCACGTTAGACGATTTCACCTGATCGCTGCCGAGCAGCTGCGAGCGCACCTTGGTGGTTATCCAGGTATCCGACGACGCGGTGCCAAGCCCAATCGGCTGGCCGTTGCGGATCTCGTTAAACACTTCCGTCGCGCCTTCCACGCCCATCGCTATCTGTTTCGCGCGGGATGCCAGCTCCGGGTTCGGCGACTGGCCGGTCAGCAGCACTTTGCCCTGATACGCGGTCACATTGATGCGCGCCTCTTTCTTCAGCTGCTCATCTTTGCCAAGCGCGGTATTTACGCGCAGCTCCAGCGTACCGTCATCAACCTGAGTACCCACGCTGCGCGGATCGGTTGCGGCTTTGGTGCCGACCGCCGCCGTTCCGACGACCGCCGCCGCGACGCAGCCCTGTAGCACAAGCGCGGTCATCACCACCGCGAGGGGTTTAATGGCCTTCATGAGCACTCCTTAGTCATCCTGGTGTGGAAACAATGTGTTATCGATTAAATCGCACAGGCAGTTTACCGTCAGCATATGCATTTCCTGAATGCGCGCGCTGCGATGGGAAGGTATACGGATCTCCACATCCTGCGGGCCCAGAAGCCCGGCCAGCTCGCCGCCGTCGTAACCCGTCAGGGCCACGATAGTCATATCGCGAGTCACCGCGGCTTCCACGGCTTTGACGATATCCCGGCTGTTGCCGCGAGTGGAAATCGCCAGCAGCACATCGCCGGCATGGCCCAGCGCACGCACCTGTTTGGCATACACTTCGTCATGCAGCCTGTCGTTGCTTATCGCCGTTAAGACCACATTATCGGTATTAAGTGCAATGGCAGGTAAACTGGGCCGCTCGGTTTCAAAACGATTAATCATGCTGGCCGCGAAATGCTGCGCGTTGGCGCCGGACGTGCCGTTGCCGCAGCAGAGGATTTTGTTGCCGTTAAGGAGAGACTGAACCAGGGTCATGGCCGCACGAGAAATCGCATCCGGGAGTGCTTCCGCCGCCGCAATCTGGGTTTGAATGCTTTCCGTAAAGCAGACTTTGATTCTTTCTAGCACGATTATCCTTTGAGCGTTGCGTCAGTTCAGGCGTGGAGCGAAAAGGCGTTCGCAATCCACTCGATTTCATTGCCGGTGAAGGCTAACACATCGAACCGGCAATCCACAGTATCAAAGCTCCCATTATGGCGCGCGAGCCACAACCGGGCGGCATGTAATAATTTCTGCTGTTTGCTGCGGGTAACGCTGGCGGCCGCGCCGCCGTAGAGGCTGGCGCGCCGGTAGCGGACCTCGACGAAAACCGTCACGCCGCGGTCATCCATAATGAGATCGATTTCGCCGCCGCGCTCATGCGCGTTGGCGGCGATAAAACGCAATCCCTTGCGCTCCAGAAAGGCGCGCGCCTGTGCTTCAAAGGCGGCGCCGGTCTGTCTGCGACTCAGTTGGCCGGAACCAACTGTCCCTGCTGGTATTTGAGCCACGTTAACTTCCTGTTAATCACGCAGTCCTGCGTCGCGCTGAGCGCGCCGGTGTTGCCGCTGAGCTGGAAGCCGGGCACCTGACGCATCTGGGAGAAATGATTCGCCAGCGACCAGGCATCCACGCCCATCGCATACAGGCGCGCCAGCGAGTAGTCATTATTCACTGCCGAAAGCGCCTGCTGCATCAGCGCCGGGTTGCTGCCCGCGAGCATCGGGATATCACTGAACTCCAGGCCTTCCATCTCGAGACGGAAATCCGGGCCCGCGCCGCCCTGGGCGCTGCGGGAGCTGGCGTACAGCGCCGCGCCGCTATGGCTGCCCGCACGCATGGCGATCATCGGCTTGATCAGCGCGATTTCCGATGGCGTGGCGACGATGTAGACCGCGTCCACGTTGCCGCTCGTTCCTGAGGTTATCTGTGCGTCGGTCGGCGGGGCCGGAATAGTGAGACCGCCAATCGTCACCGGCTGCTGCTGAGGCAGGCTGGCGGCGACAGGCGTGCCGGTCAGCGCGATGCCGGTGCCGCCGTTGATGTTCATTTTCAGCTCATTAACCGAGCCGAATTTCTGCTGCAACACTGTACCGCCGCCAAGCTGCGCCCAGCGGTCGGCGAAGGCTTTAGTGACGCGCTCGCCGAGCGCGCTGTACGGCACCAGCAGCAGCGGCGCGCGTTTGCCTTCCTGCCAGATGTGCGCCGCGGCGTCGGCGGCTTCATCTTCCGGCGACAGGGCGAAATAACAGACGTTCGGGCGGTTTTGCACGGTTTCCGGCTGGTTAAGCGCCAGCACGTTCAGCGGCGTGCCGCTCTTAAGCAGACCGTCGACGCTCTCTTTCAACAGCGGGCCGACCACCAGGCTTGCGCCGTCCTGCTGGGCCTGCGCGAGGATCTGCGTAATGGGCTGCTCGCTGGTGTCATAGACCTTAATTTCGGCGGACGGATTCGCAGGCGCGGCAGCCACAGGCGTCGCGTCGACAGGCGGCTGCGCCGGGGGCGCAGTTTCCTGGGCGGCAGGCTGTGCGGCCAGATCGTCGACCGGCGCGGCTGCCGGGCTTGCGACGCCATCGGCGGCGGTGGTCTGCGTTTCCGGTGCGGCCTCACTGTTCTGCGCGGCGTTACCTGCCGGTGTCTGGGCCGGCGTCTGCATTGCAACCGGGCTGGTGCCCGCGTTTTTCGCCGCTTCGAACCCCTGCTGAATGGCGCGGCTGAAAACGGCCGCCTGGCCGTTCAGCGGCAGCAGCAGCGCGATTTTATCGGCGGAGGCAGGCTTGTAGTTTTGCAGGTTGGCGAGCTGGGTTGGCAGCATTTTCGCGCCCGGGTTTTGCGGGTAGCGGGTCTGCCAGTCTTTCACGCCGGCCTGGAGCATTTTCGGATCGTTGCGGTTATCGAACCAGACTCGCTGGAGATCAAGCCAGCCTTGCAGCGTATTTTCATCGGCGTTGATAACCAGCGCCTTCGCCTGATCCTGCGACATCTGCGACAGCGCCTGCCAGGTGGCGTCGATGTTTTTCTGCTTCGACGGCCCCTGCAGCAGCGGCTCCTGGGCTATCAGCGCGCGTAGCAGTTCCAGCGACGGGCGGCCCTGGCTGGCGTCGATTTTCGCCTGCCAGTATCGGGCTTTCTGCTCGTCATTGAGATCCGCCGCGTTGATTTTCTCAAGCAGCCCCGCTGCCCCCTGATAATCCTGCTGCGCCAGTTTGATCTGCGCTTCAAGCAGCGACGCTTCACGGCGCTGCGCATCCGTCAGGTTTTGCGGCAGCTCGCCGTAGAGCGTAATAGCGCGCTCGCGTTTGCCTTCGCCGAGCAGTGCACGTATGGCGAGTAATTGCCAGTTGGTCTTGCTATCATCACTGCTTTGTTCCATCTGGTGCAGATAAAAGCCGGAATCCGCTTTGGCTTCGCCCTGCATATGCGCAGTGCTCTGGTCATGCGTCTGCGTGCCGCAGCCTGCGAAAAACAAGGCTGCCAGCAGGACAGGCAGACAACGCGCGGCTTTAGAGCCGGAAAATTTAGAAGGTACCATGCTGTATCCAGTGGTTTTTTCTGGTGAATGTTCAATTTTAAATCGGCAATACGGACGAAACAATGAAACATAACGATTCGGCGCAGAATTCTCAGGGCCAGCTCTATATCGTCCCGACGCCTATCGGCAATCTCGGCGACATTACGCAACGCGCCCTGACAGTATTGCAGTCCGTCGATCTTATCGCCGCTGAGGATACCCGTCATACCGGTCTGCTGCTGCAACATTTTGCTATCAGCGCCCGGCTTTTTGCGCTGCACGACCATAATGAACAGCAAAAAGCGGAAACCCTGATAGCCAAACTGCGCGAAGGGCAAAATATCGCGCTGGTCTCTGACGCCGGCACGCCGCTGATTAATGATCCTGGCTACCATCTGGTGCGCGCCTGCCGCGAAGCCGGGCTGCGCGTGGTGCCGCTGCCGGGGCCATGCGCCGCTATCGCCGCGCTGTCGGCCGCCGGTCTGCCTTCCGACCGCTTCTGTTATGAAGGCTTTCTGCCTGCGAAATCCAAAGGCCGCCGCGACGCGCTGAAAGCCCTCGAGCAAGAGCCGCGCACGCTGATTTTCTATGAGTCTACTCATCGCCTGCTGGAAAGCCTGGAAGATATGGTCGCGGTCTGGGGCGAGTCCCGTTATGTAGTGCTGGCGCGCGAACTTACCAAGACCTGGGAGACTATCTACGGCGCGCCGGTAGGCGAATTGCTCGCCTGGGTGAAGGACGATGAAAACCGCCGCAAGGGCGAGATGGTGCTGATCGTCGAAGGGCATAAAGCGCAGGAAGACGCGTTGCCGCCGGACGCGCTGCGCACGCTCGCGCTGTTGCAGGCCGAGTTGCCGCTGAAAAAAGCCGCAGCGCTGGCGGCGGAAATCCACGGCGTGAAAAAGAACGCGCTGTATAAATATGCGCTGGAGCAGCAGGGGTGAGGCCGTAACGGACTCGCTTGCCGTCGCGCCCGTCAGCGCGACGGCGTTACCTGCCCGACATCACACGATCTTTAGTTCCACGCCGGTTTTCCTCAGTGAGGCTTTGTCTTTTTCGCCGATACCTTCATCGGTGATGACACAGTCTATTTCGGACATCGGCAGGACCTGGTTAAACCCGCGACGGTTAAATTTCGTCGCGTCCAGAACGGCGATCACCTTATGGGCCGCCGCTGCCATCGCACCGCTGACTGAATAGCCTTCGTTAAAGGTGGTTATGCCGTTAGTGGCGTCAATGCCGTCAGCGCCAACAAACATCAGATCCGCGCTGATGCCCTGCAGTGAATGCTGCGCAATCACGCCATGCATGGAGAGCGTCTTATGTCGCACCGTGCCGCCGCAGACCACCAGCGTAATATCTTTATTATTCGCAAGGGCGGAAGCTGCCGGCAGGCTGTTAGTGATGACCGTAATGTTCGCCATCTTCACCAGTTCGTGCGCGATGAGCAGGGTAGTGCTGCCGCTATCAAGAATGATGGTCATCCCTTCGTTGATCATCGCGGCGGCGGCCTGTGCGATGCGTTTTTTAGGATCGCTCGCCAGTTGGTAGCGTTCCTCCAGCCTGACCTCCTGATTGTCGTTTTCTGCAAGATTGCTGCCCGGCTTGCCGGCCCCGCCGTGAAAGCGCGTCACCAGCCCTTTTTCTTCCAGAAAGCGCAGATCGGCGCGGATGGTGACTTCAGAAATGCCAAAAGTATTCGAAAGATCCAGTACCATCACGCTACCTTGCGTATTAACCAGATCGAGAATTCTGTTCCTTCGCTCAAAAGAGTTCATATCGATTTGCCTGATAATTAACTGCCGTCAGTGTAAACGAAGGAATGTGAAAGATGAACGTCGGATTTCGAAAGCAAATGTGAGCCAGCTCAGGTTGCTGGCTCATTGTTTCAGGCGAATCGCAGCAGGATTTTGCCCTGCATCGGTGCGCCGTTCAGCGCCTGGACTGCGCCGACGAAGCTTTCAGCATCTCCCTGATGCGCAATCAGCGGCTTGAGCGACAGCCGCTTTTCGGTAAGCAGCCGCGCGGCGGTTTCCCATTCTTCACCTGGCCAGGGCGCAGAATAGTTCATCCAGCTACCGAGTAACGTCAGTTCATTGCGCAAAATTTTGCCAAAAACCGTGGCGGAGAGTGCAAGGTCATGATGCAGCGTGCCGACCAGAGCGACCTGCGCGCGTGGCCCGGCGATTTCTATCGCCAGTGATACCGTCTGCGGAGTACCCGCGGTTTCCAGCACCAGTTGATCGAAGCGCTGCGTCTCCAGCGCAGCGGAGATGGCCTGCGAAGACAGCTCCCGGCTGTTCAATACCCGATCCGCCCCGAGCGCGTGCGCCAGGCGGAGCTTTTCCGGGTTGATATCAATGGCCGTCACGCTGTTCGCGCCCAGCGCCTGCGCGCACTGCATCGCCAGCAGACCAATCGTGCCGGCGCCAACGATCACAACGTTTTTGCCTTCACATCCCTGGGCCTGATGAAAGGCGTGTAGCCCGACGGTGACAGGTTCGATAAACGCGCCGTCTTCAACCGGCATCTCTGGCGGCAGAAGAAACAGGCTGGCGCGCCTGACCACAATATATTCGGCGTGGCCGCCCTCGCTGCGGGAGCCTACAAACTGATAGTGCCGACACAGTGAATAGTAACCGCGGGCGCAGGCTTCACATTCAAAGCAGGGCTGTAGCGGAACGCAGGCCACCGCATCGCCAGGCGACAGATCGCTCACGCCCTTGCCGCAGCGCTCCACATAGCCGCTAAACTCATGGCCCAGCGTGATGGGATAGTAGTGCGCGCCGCGGGCGAAAATGCGGGGAATGTCCGAGCCGCATAAACCTGAGCTAACGACTTTTACCAGCACCTCGTCGTCCGCATTGACAGTGGGCACAGGGCGTTCTTCAACGCGCACGCTGCCCTCAGCATCAATTACCACTGATTTCATTATTCCTCCAGAAAATGAAGGGAGAGCCACGCTCTCCCGTTGTCATGAAATGGTCGGGCCTGCCTCGCTGACAGCGGCTTTTTCCACCGCGACAAACGCCCGCGCCCGACGCCAGGTGAGTAACACGCCGGTAAAATAAATGACGCCGATAACGGCAAACCCCGCCACGTTCTGCCAGGTGCAGAGCTGAATGAGCAGCCACGTCACCGGCGAGCCGCCCTGATCCATTGAGGCCACCTGACCGCCAGCTTTAAGCGCGCCCGCGTTGGCGGCAAGCTGCGTGTGCAGGCCGATGGTTTGTGTCGCTATCCAGAGCGTAATGCTCATGATGATGACGCCGGAAATCAGTGTGCGGAACAGGTTCCCCTGGTGCACCGCGACGGCCATCGCCACAAAGAACCCGATGGTGGCCAGATCGCCAAACGGCAATACCTGATTCCCCGGTACGACAACCGCAATAAGGATCGTTAAAGGAATAAAGATCAGGCTCGCGGAAACGACCGAGGTATGACCCAACAGCAGGGCCGGATCGAGGCCAATCAGAAACTCCTGGCTGCCGAATTTCGCCTGTAGCCGTTTACGCGCCTGCTTCGCGATGGGCGTCAGGCCATCCATGATAGGTTTAATGACACGCGGCATCAGGAGCATCACCGCTGCGGTTTTAACCGCCAGTTGCAGTACACCTTTGACGTCATAACCGGCCAGCAGCCCGATGGCGAGCCCCATGACAAACCCCACGGTGACCGGCTCGCCAAAAGGCCCGAACCGCTTCTGCACATCGTCGGCGCTGAAATGAATGCGGTTAAGCCCCGGAATTTTATCAATAACGGTATCCACCAGTACCGCGATGGGACCAAGATAAGCGGACGTGCCGTGAGGGATAGCCATCCCTTCCAGGCCAAAATAGTCGCGGGTATCTTTGGCAAACCAGTCGCCAAGTTTGTAGACAAAGGCGGCATGGGCTACCACGCCCAGAATGCCAATCCAGTAGGAACCCGTGGCGAGATGCAACAGGGCGCCGGTAAATGTCATATGCCAAATATTCCAGATATCGACATTCACCACGCGCGTCATACGCGTCAACAGCATGGCGATATTGACGACAATAGCGACAGGGATCGCCACCAGCGCGATTTGCGACGCCCAGGTCATAGGCGAAGAGCCCGGCCAGCCGACATCCACTACATGAAGATTAATTTCAAACTGCTCCGCCATTGCCTTGGCCGCCGGCCCAATCGAATCCAGCATCAGGCCAATGACGAGCCCGATACCCACGAACCCGATGCCAATATGCAGGCCAGACCGGAAGCATTCGCCTGCCTTCATTCCCAGCAGCTTTGAGAAGATGATAATGACCACCGGCAGCATGACCGTTGGGCCGAGATCGAGAATGTAACGCATGATTTCGCTAAACATGGCGTCACCCCATCAGTACAGTCAGGATTTTCTGCTGGAGCGCCTCAATGCCGACGCCGGAAACGAAGGGCATGCCGTGCACCACAGGAATATCGCCAAACGCGCGTTCGACTTTTGCCGTGGTGCAGATAAGATCGGCGCCATCCATATAGGTTTCAATCTCGTTGACCCTGCACTGCACCAGATCCAGCTCAATGTGGTGAGCTTCGCACAGCTCTTTGATCTCTTCTGCCGCCATTGTCGACGTGGCGACCGCGCCGCCGCAGGCCACGATGATTTTTCGTTTCATAAGGTATTCCTTTTATTATCAGTGGATCATGAAGCCTGGTCGCAGTGTTCAGGCTCAAGGATGGTCTGCTGAAACCGCGTGGCCAGCTCCGCTTCGGAGGCCTGCAACAGCTCGTCCAGCACGTCAGGGTCTTGCAACTTGCCAAAGAGACGGCGCAGCAGAGTCAGTTGCGCCGTCGGGTTGTCGACAATCAGCGCGATAATGAGGGAGACCGCTATTTCTCCCTCGTCGTCTGCGCGCTGGAACCGTACCGGAGAGTCAGGACGGATAAGGTAAATCGCTGGCGACACGGCATGTATCGCCTCGCAGTGCGGGATGGCGACCGCATGACGCTCAAGCGCAATGCCTGTCGGGAATGCCGCCTCTCGCGCCAGTAGCGCGGCGGGATAGGTGTCACGCACCACCCCTTTAGCCAGCATGGTTTCGCCAATATGCGCCAGCGCATGCTGACAGTCGGAAAAGGCGATGCCGGTACGTACGAATAATTGGCTCATGGGTTCCTCTGTGTTATTCGGCGCAGGGGGAGCAGCCGTAACGGTAGGCGCGCAGCACATCCTGAATTTTGTCGATAATCAGGTTGTACGGCGTGGCTGCCAGCGTCCCGGTGTTGACCCGCTCAAACTGCCCCGGCAGAAACTGGCTGATAAGACCGGGCGGAAGCGGTGTCTCTTCCAGATTGGCGATAAGTTTGCCGACGCTCTGGCTGATGCGCGGGTGCGGCCAGTAGTAACGGATGCGATCGGAGAGGCTGAAATGAATATCGACCATCGCCTGGCTCCAGGTGGGGCGGTAATACTTTTTCCAGTACTCCGGCTCGTTCAGCATCACTTCGTCAATGACGTCCCGCACGTGGCTGCGACGTTCCGGCGGCATCAGCGCGTCTTCCATATAGGCCAGCCCGAAAAGGGCTTCGCGCAGCGCGAAGGTGAGCGCAGGGCCTACTTTAAGAATGGCAAAATGGTCATGAACCAGCGCCCGGTATGCCTGGCGGGACTGGTAGTCAGTTGAGTGGGCCTCATACACCAGCGGCGTCTGGTTAATCCATGCCGAAAGCGACTGTGCTTGTTGCGGCTGATAGTGAACGATCTGGGTATGGTCAAACTCCACGCCGGGCTGCACCACCATGGCGATGACTCTGGCGAATGCTTCCTCCAGCCCCAGCCGGTAAAACGCCTCGCGGTGGGTTTCAAGCGTCAGCGAGGCGTCTTCCACGCGCGTGACGTGAACACTGCCGATAGTCGTGGCCTCGCCGCCCGGCACGGGCACTTCCGTACCGATGACATACGTTAACCGTTGCCGTTGCTCTGCGGTGGCAGCGCGCTCCGCCGCCTCACACAGCCGGGCTGCACGCTCGGCCACCGTATGCGGCGCAAGCGGCACAGGATCGCCTTCGCAGGACATCGATGCGTCGAGATGAATTTTGCTGAAACCCGCCTTCACATACGCGGCGACCAGCACGACAGCTTTTTCCATTGCCGCTTCTGCGCTTTCGTTTTGCCAGCAGTTAGGCCCCAGGTGATCGCCGCCCAGAATGAGGCGCTGGTGGGGAAAGCCAAGCCGATCCGCTATCTCATGGACAAAATCGCGAAACTGGTGAGGCTGCATACCGGTGTAGCCGCCAGTTTGATTCACCTGGTTTGAGGTGGCTTCGATCAGCACCTTTCTGTCAGTGTGAAGATCGAAACGCAGCGCCGCTTCTATTACCAGCGGATGGGCGGAGCAGACGGAACATATCCCATAATGTTCGCCAGCTTTGTGTCGGGCTATCAGATCCTGCATATTCCCTCCATTTTCATTTAATTTCATAAAGTGTTGTTTGCGTGACAAAGGCCATGCTTCGCTTTCGCGAGCTGCCTCGTGAATATTTCGAAAATTGTCAAAAAGCGCTTATGGCAGGGCGCGCCGGACGTAGCCCGAAACGCCTGCGCGTGTTGTCAAAGCTTCCCTTCGCAGCCGCAACGATGAATCACCTGACGCACGACCTCTTTCATTGCGGCTTTAGCGGGTTGCATGTAATGGCGGGGATCGCTCGCGTCGGGGTTGTCGTGAAAATAGCGCTTAAGCCCGGCGGAGAAGGCTGCCTTAAGCTCCGTCGCAACATTGACTTTGCAAACGCCCAGAGAGATCGCTTTTTGAATATCGCCTGCGGGTAACCCGGAGGCGCCATGCAGCACCAGCGGGATGTCAACCACAGCGCGGATATCAGCGAGCCTTGCGAAATCGAGCCGGGGCTCCGCGTGATAGAAACCGTGCGCGGTGCCTATGGCGACGGCAAGGGAGTCGATACCGGTCTGCTCAACGAAATCGCGGGCCTGCGCCGGATCGGTGTACAGCGCGTCGTTATCGCCGACGACCAGATCGTCCTCCTGGCCGCCGAGCCGCCCCAACTCTGCCTCGACGCTGGCGTCATAGCGGTGACAAAACGCGGTAACGCTTTTCACCAGCCCGACGTTTTCTTTGAAGGGGAGATGTGAACCGTCAATCATGACGGAGCGCGCGCCTGCTACTACCTTATTCTCGATATCCGGCAGCGTTTCGTGGTGGTCGAGATGCACCGCCAGCGGATGGTTATAGTGCCGCGCCATCGCGGCGGCGAGCGCGAGCAGATTACCCGTTCCGGCACTGGAGAATGTGCCCGGCGTACCTGCGACAATCAGGGGAGCGCGCATGTCGCAGGCGGTTTCCACCACTACTTGCAGGGTTTCGAGGTTATGAATGTTAAAAGCCGGCACCGCATAGCCTTCCCGCTGCGCCTTAAGAAGCTGGTTTTTACTGGAAATAATAAACATCTTTTACGCCTTTCTTTCGGAATGTTTTGTTTGAAAGGAATGTATATATTATCGAAAGTTTCGGTTGTGATTTCGATCGCAAAAGGGATATTTCGAAGGCTATCGAAAGGAATCGAAGGAAAGATTGCGAGGAAGGTTCTAAGAATGCGGGCTACGCGTGACAGGCGAGCATAAACCCTCTATACTCCGCGCCGAAGCTGACCAGACAGTCGCCGCTTCGTCGTCGTCCTTTCGGGGAGACGGACGGAGGGGAGGAAAGTCCGGGCTCCATAGGGCAGGGTGCCAGGTAACGCCTGGGGGGCGCAAGCCTACGACCAGTGCAACAGAGAGCAAACCGCCGATGGCCCGCGCAAGCGGGATCAGGTAAGGGTGAAAGGGTGCGGTAAGAGCGCACCGCGCGTCTGGCAACAGTTCGCGGCACGGTAAACTCCACCCGGAGCAAGGCCAAATAGGGGTTCACAAGGTACGGCCCGTACTGAACCCGGGTAGGCTGCTTGAGCCAGTGAGCGATTGCTGGCCTAGATGAATGACTGTCCACGACAGAACCCGGCTTACCGGTCAGCTTCACACATTAGAAAACCCCGCTCCGGCGGGGTTTTTGCTTTTTGGGCATAGCCCAAATGTATGACTTACCACGACGCTTTCTGTGAAAAGCACGCGGCTTACCGGTCAGCTTCACACTTTAGAAAACCCCGCTCCGGCGGGGTTTTGCTTTTTGGGCAGGGCGAAGATGAATGACTGTCCACGACGCTCTCTGTGAAAAGCACCCGGCTTACCGGTCAGCTTCACACATTAAAAAACCCCGCTCCGGCGGGGTTTTGCTTTTGGGGCAGGGCGAAGATGAATGACTGTCCACGACGCTCTCTGTGAAAAGCACGCGGCTTATCGGTCATCTTCACACTTTAAAAAACGCCGCTCCGGCGGGGTTTTGCTTTTTGGGCAAAGCCCAAATGTATGACTTACCACGACGCTCTCTGTGAAAAGCACGCGGCTTATCGGTCATCTTCAACATCGTTAAGTAAGAACTCCGCTTTATGCGGGGTTTTTGCTTTGAGAGCAGAAGATCGATTGCTTAAAGGTGCTCTACGGAAACGGTCAGGGACGACTGCACCTTACCGGTAGTGGGGGTATCATTGACTTTGACCATTCCGATAAAGAAGGGGAACTGGCCATCACTTAAAGGGATATTTCTGTTGATTTTAAACCGAACGCCCTCGATCGTATACAGACCAACGGCGATACCTTTTGCGGCGGTGTCATCACTGGCTGTATTGGCAAGAACGGTGCTGTCATTGCTGTCTGCAACGCCGCTAAACTGGATCGCCGTACGCGCGTAGTAATTCTTGATATTGGTGTAATCTTTACAGCCTGCGCCAGTAATGGAGGCTACCACCAGGACGGACGACGTCGTGTTTATTGGGCTGGTTGCGACTTTAGGTATTCTTCCAATTGCCTGGGTCTTTAAATCGACCGCAGGGCGGCTCAGGGAAACGGTACAACTTAAGGACCGATGCACTAATCCGTTGACAGACAGGGTAGCCGCTTTATCCTCCGCTGCGAGGCAGGTTGTGCTCAACAGCGTTAACCCCAGGAGTACGATTTTTTTCATATTTTACCTCTGATAATCCTCATCATCTTTTCCATAATCCAGATCGTGTCCGGCATGAGAGGCTATTTTCATGCGCGGCGCAAAGGACGTTATGCTTTTGATGCGAAGAGCCGGTAAACGAGGGGAAAATCGGAAACTGACAGGGTAAAGATATTTTTGTGGACGCGAATCTGCTGGCGTGGATGGCGCCCGGTATGTTAGCAGACGGCAGGATAATTTTCGTCAGACCGGGAGAATTACGCTGCGGCAAATAAGGGGGGGCAGGAGCAGGCGAGCCATAAGGCCCGCCCGGAGAGCGTACGTCAGGCGGCTTCTTCCTCGGCCAGACGGACTTCGGCTTCAGCGATAATGGCTTCCAGCTCGCTGAGCATACAATCGTAGGTAAACTCTGAATGCGCTCCGGCGCGTGTAGACGCTTCCTGCGGGGCGGGTGAAACAGTCAACTTCGTGACTTTATTTTGCTGTGTGATAGTACTCATTTTATGACTCCTGGTGCAGCGATCCGCACCTTCTTGTTACACCGGCAAATCTACCAGTAAAGCGCGCAGCGGCGAATCGGCGATGAGGGTTATGTTAGCCTCGTCACGAATAAAAGCGCCGTCTCCGCAGGTTAATGCCTCTTTGCCTTCCGTTTCGGTCTTCGCGTGCACCGTGCCGTGGATCGACTGCAGATACGCGCGCGGCCCGTTCAGCGACATGCTCACGGATTCTCCTTCGTTGAGGGCTATATGCCATAACCAGACCTGCTGACGCAACTGCAGGCTGCCCTCGGCGCCGTCCGGGGAGGCGAGGAGCTGGCGCGCCTGCGGGCCGACCGCGATTTTCTGCACCGCCGGGTTTTCGCGCTCAGGGCAGGCGTCGAGCCAGAGCTGCATCCGCGTCAGCGAATGGTCTTTGCTCAGGTTGTGTTCGCTGTAGCTCACGCCCGGCTGAGTGGACAGCAGCAGCGCCTCGCCCGCTTTCGCGCGCAGGTGGTTGCCCTCGCTGTCGCGGTATTCCGCTTCGCCATCGAGGATCAGATTGAGGATATCCACTTTGGGATAGGTACGCGGCTGGAACGCGGCGCCGGGCGCCAGCACTTCCTGGTTCAGCACGCGCAGCGAGGCGTAGCCCAACAGTTTCGGGTCGAAGTAGTGTCCAAAGGAAAAGGTATAGCGAGCCTGCAGCCATCCATAGTCAGCTTGCCCACACTGTTTGGCTGTTCTCGTAATAATCATAATTTTACCTCTCTTGACAGGCTTTTATGTTAAGGGTGTGGACGCTGCATTGTTAGCCAGTTAATCTGCTTGGTATATTCAAATTTACTGAACGAGAACCTGATGGCTAAAGAAAGGGCATTGACGCTGGAGGCGTTGCGCGTCATGGACGCTATCGACCGGCGCGGCAGTTTCGCCGCCGCCGCTGACGAACTCGGCCGCGTGCCGTCGGCGCTGAGCTACACCATGCAGAAGCTGGAAGAGGAGCTGGATGTAGTGCTGTTCGACCGCTCCGGCCACCGCACCAAATTCACCAATGTGGGCCGAATGCTGCTGGAGCGCGGGCGCGTGCTGCTGGAGGCGGCGGATAAACTCACGACGGACGCCGAGGCGCTGGCGCGCGGCTGGGAAACGCACCTGACGATTGTCGCTGAGGCGCTGGTGCCCACGCCGTGCCTGTTCCCGCTGGTGGATAAACTTGCCGCGAAAGCCAACACGCAGCTCTCGTTCATCACCGAAGTGCTGGCGGGCGCCTGGGAGCGGCTTGAGCAAGGGCGCGCCGATATCGTCATCGCGCCGGATATGCATTTTCGCTCGTCCTCAGAGATAAACTCCCGCAAGCTCTATACGCTGATGAACGTCTATGTCGCGGCGCCGGATCACCCCATCCATGACGAGCCGGAACCGCTTTCCGAGGTGACGCGCGTGAAATATCGCGGCGTGGCGGTGGCGGATACCGCGCGTGAGCGGCCGGTGCTGACGGTGCAGTTGCTCGATAAACAGCCGAGGCTGACGGTGACGTCCATTGAAGACAAGCGCCAGGCGTTGCTCGCCGGGCTTGGCGTGGCGACGATGCCGTATCCGCTGGTGGAAAAAGATATTGCCGAAGGGCGTCTGCGCGTGGTGAGCCCGGAGTCCACCAGCGAGGTGGACATCATCATGGCCTGGCGGCGCGACAGCATGGGCGAGGCGAAAGCCTGGTGCCTGCGCGAAATACCGAAACTCTTTAACGTGAAGCGTTAATCCGCCGGATGACGCCATTGCAGCGTGGCCGGGAGGTAGCGCTGCAGCGGCGTCGGTTCATTGTCATCCACCAGTTGAGTGATCATCTCAAAGCAGTCGAGCGCCAGCTGGCGGCAATCCTGCTGCACGGTATCGATGCGTACCGACAGCGAATCATACAGATAGTGATCGTCAAAGCTCGCCAGATGGATGTCGCTTTCCAGCAGGCGATGCTGGCTCATATAGCGCAACACCCCTTCCAGCAGGCCGCAGGCGGCGGTAAATAACGCCTTCGGCGGACGGCCCAGACGGGCGCAGAGCGCGGCGAACATCTCATAGCCGCTGCTCGGATGATAATTCCCGTGAATGATCCACTCGGGGCGCAGCGCAACGCCCGCCTGCGCCAGCCCTTGTTTAAAGCCTTCCAGCCGGTCGCGTGTGGGAGAGAGGCGTGGCTGCCCGCCGAGAAAATAGAATTCGTCCGGGTGCTGGCGCGCGATGCGCTCGACCAGTTCCGCCGTCGGCGTGATGGAATCGGTGATCACCAGCGGCAGCGCGGTGTCGTTCATATGACGGTCGAACAGCACCACCGGGAGCTGTTCGCTGAGCTTCACATAGTCGCTGTCGCTCAGCATGCTGGAGGCGACAATAAGCCCGTCCACCTGGCGTGATACCAGGTTATTGACCACGACGGTCTCCTGGCCGGGGTTTTCATCGGTACAGGAGATAAGCAGTTGAAGCCCCGCCTCGCGGCACAGCGTCTCCAGCTCATATGAAAACACGGCGAAACCGTAGTTGGTAATCTCCGGCACCACCAGCCCCAGCGTATGGCTGCGGTTATCGCGCAGCAGGCGGGCGTGAATGCTCGGCTGATAATGATGCTGCGACGCGATAGCCAGAACGCGCTCGCGCGTCTCCTGCGCCACGCGCAGCTCTTTGCCTCGTCCATTAAGCACCAGACTGGCGGTGGCCTTCGAGACCCCCGCCAGGGCGGCGATATCACTGATGGTAACGCGTTTGGTTTTTCGCACGGCTTCGGTTCGGTTAGTGGTCAAACCCTCATTCTACCATGCAAGGGCGCAACGACCAGTAGCGCAGCCGGAGTTGCGCGCCGCCGTCAAAGGCGAGCATCGCGCTGGCCGCCGGGAAATAGCGGCTGCTCATGACGCCTTCGCCGTCGTTGATGAAGATCTCGACGCTGGAGCTGTCGCACAGAATGTGCAGGCGTTTCGCCTCGCCCTGCCAGTAGCGGTAGAGCCACTCGCCGCTTTTCAGGCTGCGGCGCGAAAGGCGCAGGCCGTCCCGTGTCCATTCAAGGCGCAGGGTTCCGGCGAAATCAAGCGTGACGTCGCCCTGGGCCTCCAGCATCAGCTCCAGGCTTTGCGCCGCAATGGGCGCAAGCGCCGATGCCGCGCCCTCGACGCGCTGTTCATCGCCGCGCAGCGCGGCCAGTTCGCGCGCTGGCTGCTGGCAGAGCAAGCCGTCGCGAAGTGAGAGTTCGCGCGGGCAGGTCATCTGATGGATCCAGCCCTGCGCCACGGTCGGTTGCAGCATCTCCTCGCCGTCCGGCACGCCCATCCAGCCGATAAGCAACCGGCGGCCATCTTCTGCAAGCGTCGTTTGCGGCGCGTAAAACTCAAAACCCGCGTCCAGCTCCACCAGCGGGCCGTGGCGGTATTCCGGCTGTTCGTAATCGAGTTCGCCGCACAGATACGCGCTCGGGTACGTATTAAGAAAGCGTTTCTCTTCGCGCGCCACGCCCTGCGGGCAGCAGAGCAGAATGGCTTTGCCGTCCAGCATAAAGAGATCCGGGCACTCCCACATGTAACCCGCATCGCCGAGTCCGCCGAGCGTGCTGCCCGCTATCTCGCCGAGATTTTCCCAGTTCCACAGGTTTACGGAGCGTAGCAGCAACACTTTGCCTTGCAGCTCCAGGTCCTGCGCGCCCAGCACCATGTACCAGTGTTCTGCGTGACGCCAGACTTTCGGGTCGCGCACGTGGCCGGTGTAGCCGCCGGGCAGCGGCATCACCGGGCCGAGCTTGTCAAAGCCGCCATCGGCGTTCTGTACCGCCAGACACTGCCACGCGGTGCGCGTGCCGTCGTCAAACTTCACGTTGCCGGTGTAGCAGAGCGTCAGTTTGCCGGCATCATCCACCGCGCTGCCGGAATAGCAGCCGCTGCGGTCATACTCTTCATCCGGCATCAGGGCCAGCGGCTCGTGACGCCAGTGCGTCAGATCCGCCGAGCTCCAGTGCCCCCAGCACTTATGCTGATGCTGACAGCCCAGCGCATTCCACTGATAAAACAGGTGATAACGCCCCTGAAAATGGATAAAACCGTTCGGGTCGTTCATCAGGCCCGTAACGGGCGCCAGATGCCAGCGCGGGTAGTGGCGATCGCTAAGCGCGACCGGCTGGCCTTTCATCACGGCCTGTAAAATGGCGGGCAGCAGCGTACGGGTAGTCATTATTCAGCGTCCGTTTTGTATTTCCACAGGTAAGAGACCGCAAAAGCGATGCAGAAAGCGATAGCCATGCCGATGGCGTAGTTCAACAGAGAGCTGGCCTGAACAATCGCCATGCCAGGAATGCCGGTCAGGCCGACCGCGGTCATGCCCACATGCGTGGAGACAACCCATGCGCCGCCTGCCGCGCCGCCAATAAGCCCGGAGATAAACGGCTTCACGAAGCGCAGGTTTACCCCGAAAATCGCCGCCTCGGTAATGCCGAGCAGCGCCGAAAAGCCTGATGGCAGCGTAATCGCTTTCACTTTCGGATCTTTGGTTTTAAACCACACCGCGAGGCATGCGCCGCCCTGCGCTACGTTCGCCATCGCCCAGATGGGCAGCAGGAAATTCACGCCGATAGACGGGTTGCCGAGCAGCCCGGCTTCAATCGCATGGAAACTGTGGTGCACGCCGGTAATCACAATCACCGAGTAAAGCCCGCCGAACAGCAGCCCCGCCAGCCAGCCGGCGTGCGCGATAAGCGTGCTTAACACCAGTGAAATGCCGTCACCGAGCGCGCGGCCCGCCGGGCCAATCACCAGCAGCGCCACGAAACCAGAAATGATCACGGTAAAGAACGGCGTCAGGATCAGATCCAGCGCGTCCGGGATAATCCGGCGCAGCTGTTTTTCAAGAAGGCTCATGAACCACACCGCCAGCAGCACCGGGAATACGGTGCCCTGATAGCCAATCATTGCGACTTCGATCCCGAAGAAATTCATCGTGTGGAAGCCTGCCGCCACGCCCCAGGCGTTGGTCAGCGCCGGGTGGGTGAGGATGCCGCCAAGCGTCGCGCCCAGGTACGGGTTACCGCCGAACTCACGCGCGGCGGTAAAGCCTATCAGGATAGGCAGAATGATAAACGCCGCCGAGCTGCACATATCCAGCATGATATAGAGCGCGTTATCCGGGCTTACCCAGCCGTAGGTCTTCACCATGCCGAGCAAGCCCATCAGCAGGCCGGACGCCACAATCGCCGGAATAATCGGCACGAAAATGTTGGAGAGCAGGCGGGCGATGCGCTGGAACGGGTTCAGCTTGCGGGCGGCGACGCTCGCCGCTTCCGATTTGCTGGATTCGCTGATCCCGGCGACCGCGATAAACGCGGCATACACTTTGTTGACCACGCCGGTGCCGAAAATTATCTGTAGCTGTCCGGCGTTGCGAAAGCAGCCTTTGACGCCTTCGACATTGCCGATGGCGGCGGTGTCGGCTTTGGCGTCCTCCACCAGCACCAGCCGCAGACGCGTGGCGCAGTGGGCGGCGCTGGCGATATTCTCTTTGCCGCCAAGCAGCGGCAGGAGCGAGCGGGCAATCTGTTCAAAATCCATAACAACCTCAGTCTTGTGGTTTTTGTATTGTCAGCAAAGCGCAGTCCCCCGCGCGGCGGGGGCCGTTATCATCAGAACCAGGTTTCCATCTGGACGCCGAAGTTCCACTCGCCGCCAGCGGTGAAACCGCTGCTGCCGAAGGAATCGCTGCTGGCGTAGTTATCCAGACGGTGATCCCAGTCCATCCAGGTAGCGAACAGACGCAGCTCAGGACGCTTGAGGAATTCGCCGACGTCGCCCGCTTTCAGCGTGGGCGCGAAGGTCAGCTTATAGAAGTTACCGCTGACCGCGTTGCGGTTGTTATAGCCTTCCGGGCGCAGGTCCATGTACTGATAACTGCCTTCATACTGCAATTCGAAGTTCTGGTTAATCTCCTGGATAAGGCGCAGGTTAGCGGTCGCCCACTGGTAGCTGTCGCCTTTCACGTAGCGATCCTTACTGCTTTGGGCCAGCAGCGCCGGCGCGATATGCCAGCCGCCGCCAAGCGGGGTCATGCCGTAGCTCGCAAAACGCCAGGTGTCCGCCTGCGACAACAGCGCGCCGTCGGAGCCGATAGATTTCACTTCCGCGCCAAGACCGTGACCATACAGCAGCGCGGTTTTCGACGAGCCTTCGCGCAGGCCGTAGAAGCTGTCGTTATGCAGGCCGAGCAGCGCGTGCACGCCATCTTCCGCCGCATCTTTCTTCACGCGGTTGCCCTCGATATCCACGCGGTCTTCGTTATCTTTGGCGCGCATCCCGCTCACCATCAGCTGCACCGGCCCGACATAGTTGTTCAGGGTCAGCACATAGTTCTGCGCCGTGTTTTCGCTGTTTTCGATATCGCCGAACGTGCGGCCATAGAGCGAGAAGTTGCTGCGCGCGTTATCGCTCCAGCGCATGTCATAAATCCCCGCGCCGGTGCCCGCCAGGAATACGACGTCGGAGTCTATCCAGTGGATATCGAAGTTATCACGATCGAAGCGTTTACCGGCCCAGACGGTGGCATCTTTAAACGCGCCGGTGAAGGTCGGCAGGTGACCAAGCTCAGTAAACGCCTGGCGCACGTTGAGATCGCTGGTGTCGGCAGTCCAGTCGTTATAGCTGCGCTGCCCGTCGGCCACCATCACTTTAAAGCGCGTAGTGGCGCCGTTGGCCAGCGTCTGTTTGTGCTCCAGGTTCATCTCAAGGTAGGTGTCCGGCTCATTGCCAAGACGGCCCACATGGCCGCCGGTTTCACCGGCAGGCGTAAAGGACGGGCCACCCTGGGTTTTGGCGGCGGAGTCGCTCATCAGCAGGCCGGAACGGGCGTAGCCGTGGAATTCAAACCCGTCGGTGCTCGCTGCCTGCGGGGCGGGCTTTGCGGCGCTTGCTGCGACCGGCTGCGCCGCCGCCTGCATTTTTTGCTGTGAGGCGGCCAGGTCGCGGGCCTGACGCTCGGCGGCTTCTGCGCGCGTCTCAGCGGCGCTGGCGCGCTGCTCTGCGGCTTGCAGACGCTGTTCAAGCGCCGCCAGACGCGCTTCGATGCTGGTCATATTGCTGTCGGCAAAGGCGGCGGGCGCACCGGCCAGTAAGCCAATGGTGAGGGCAAGAGTGCTTTTTCTAATCATGGTATGGCATCCCTGAGAAGGCGTTATCATCATTTTGCTAACTTGCTAAACCGGTTTAGTGCGCAATCATAATCACGGCCCATTTTTACTCGCAATAAAATTAGCTAAACCGGTTTAGTGATTGTGATGAGGTTCGCAAAACGGGCCGCGGGCGCGGCCCGCAGGATCAGGCGAGGCGTTGCTGAAGATCGTTCAGGCGAGGCAGGGCTGTCATGGCGCCTTTGGCGGTTGTGGCGAGCGCGCCGCAGGTCTGGGCGTCCGCCAGCCGCGGCGCGAGCGCGGCGGCGTTATCCGGCAGGCCATGCGCGGCAAGGCCCCACAGCAGCCCGGCGACAAAGGCGTCGCCCGCGCCGGTCGTGTCGACGCATTCAACCGGCACCGCCGGGTAATGATGCAGCTCCCCGTTAAAGCAGGCGTCGACGCCTTCTGCGCCGCGGGTGATCAGCAGCAGCGGGATCCCGTGGCGGCGCGCCAGCGCCAGGGCATCTTCTTTATCATCGCCGCCGGTCATAAACGCCAGCTCTTCCAGCGAGAGCTTCACCACATCGGCCTGCGCCAGCGCGCGCGCCACGCATTCACGCAGCAGCGCGGCGTCCGGCCAGAGATCTTCACGGATGTTCGGATCGAAGCTGACAAAGCCGCCCGCGCGTTTTATCCGTGCCATCGCTTCAAACGCGGTATCGCGCGACGGCTGGGCGCAGAGCGCAATCGAGCAGACGTGCAGCCATTCTCCCGCAGAGAATGCCGGGAGATCGTCCTCGGTGAGAAAAAGATCTGCCGACGGGCGCACCATAAAGGTAAACGAGCGTTCGCCGCGATCGTCGAGCGCGACGACCACCGTCGAAGTGCGATGCGCGGGATCCTGATGCATCGCGCCCGTATCCACGCCTTCCTGGCGTAGCGTCTGGGTCATAAATTCCCCGAACGGATCGCGCCCGACGCGGCCAATAAACCCGCTCACGCCGCCGAGCCGCGCCACGCCCACCGCCACGTTGGCCGGCGCGCCGCCTGGGCATTGCAATAACCGGCCCTGGCCGTCGGGCAGCAGATCGACGACCGCGTCCCCCAGAGCCCATACTTTTGCTGACATGCATATCTCCTTCGATTCATCCTGCGCTAAACAATAATTAAACCGGTTTAGCTAATCAACAGACTTTGTGCGCTTATGGTGTTTGCGACGGGAAAAGGAAAGGGCGACGCCGCGCCGGAGCGCGGCGAAAGATCAGTGGTGGTGCTTTGAATCCGGGCCGAAGCGGTTTTCGCCGTGGGTGCCTTCCTGGCAGTTGAAAATCAGAATGACCAGCCAGCCGATAACCGGCACCAGGAGCAACAGCAGCCACCAGGCGGTACGATCGGTGTCATGCAGACGGCGAAACTGCACCGCCCAGGTGGGCAGCAGCACTATCAGCCCATAAAGCGCACTAAGGAGGCCGCGTTCATCGGTGATGCGCAGCCCGAGCATTTTATCAAGCGCCACCATCACGCCCGCCAGGATGAAATTCACCAGCGCGAACATCCAGTACTCTTTACGACGCGCCCGGCCAGTGAAACCGAGGTAATTTTTGAACGCTTTGATGTACCAGTACATACGTGTTCGCCTCCCTTGCCATCAATCACTTGTTTTTAAAGCGATCTGCTTGTGTAAATGCTAGCTGTCGGCGGGCGAAACGACCTGGGGGAAAACAGAAAATGTGAGCGCCGTCGGAACGGCGCATTTTTCAGAAGAGGCTTAGGGCGAAGCGGATTAGCGGAAGCGCTCGTCGCGCCCGTGCGGCTCATCAAGATCCTGCCACGGGCCGATAGAGATTATCCCGGTGGGGTTGATAGTTTTGTGGCTGCAATAATAGTGGTGGCGGATGTGCCCGAAATCGACCGTCTCCGCGATGCCCGGCATCTGGTAGATCTCGCGCATAAAGCCATGCAGGTTCAGGTAATCGCTGATGCGGTGCTTATCGCACTTAAAGTGCGTGACATAGACCGGATCGAAACGCACCAGCGTCGTCCAGAGACGAATATCGGCTTCAGTAAGCTTATCGCCAGCCAGATAGCGCTGCTGGCCGAGGATCTGCTCCAGCCGTGACAGCGAGGCGAACACCTGTTCCACCGCTTCATCATACGCCTGCTGGCTGGTGGCGAAGCCCGCCTTATAGACGCCGTTATTGACGGTGTCATAAATCCAGCCGTTCAGCTCGTCGATCTCCGCGCGCAGCGCCTGCGGGTAGTAATCGCCGGCACGCGCGCCCAGGGCGTCAAACGCGGTGTTAAACATGCGGATGATATCTGCGGATTCATTGCTCACGATGGTCTGGCGCTCTTTATCCCAGAGCACCGGCACGGTCACGCGCCCGGAGTAGTGCGGATCGGCCTGGAGGTAGAGCTGATAGAGAAAATCGTGCTGATACAGCGTGTCGCCGGTCGCCGCCGGGAAATCGTCGCCAAACGTCCAGCCATTTTCCAGCATCAGCGGATGCACGACCGAAACGGAGATAAACGGCTCAAGACCTTTGAGCTTGCGCATAATGAGCGTGCGGTGCGCCCAGGGGCAGGCGAGTGATACATAGAGATGGTAGCGATCTTTTTGCGCGGCAAAGCCGCCTTCGCCCGTCGGGCCCGGCTCGCCGTCAGCGGTTACCCAGTTACGGTAGGCCGCTGAGGTGCGCTTAAAGCGCCCGCCGGTAGATTTGGTGTCATACCAGGTGTCGTGCCAGACGCCGTCGATCAGTTGTCCCATGATGTTCTCCTGTTAAATAACTTCCCTGAGTATGGCAAAAAGCAGGCGGTGAAGGCCGCCTGCCGGGTCATCAATTACCAGTTCTTTTTCAGAAGGCGATCCAGGCTGTATGCGCCAGGCCCCATCAGCGCCAGCAGCAGATAACCGCCTGCGATGGAGAAGTTCTTCATGAACATAATGGAGTTAGCGCCTTCCGCGAAGTTGCTGTGGAACAGGAACGCCGTCAGCAGGGTAAAGACCGCAGTGATGAGCGCCGTAGTGCGGGTCAGGAAGCCGAAGATAATCGCCAGGCCGCCGCCGAACTCAAGCAGGATAACCAGCGGCAGCATAAAGCCCGGTACACCCATTGCTTCCATATACTGCTGCGTGCCCGCATAGCTGGTAATTTTGCCAAAGCCCGCCACGATAAACAGAATCGGCATCAGAATACGTGCCACCAGTACGCCAGCATCTTCGAATTTTTTCATTTTACTCTCCAGGAAAACCCGCTTCATGACGAAACGCTATCAGTGTTTAAAGGGTTGCTTTGCGCGGGGTTATCCGCGTTCCGCTGTTGATGGAGAGAATCATAGGGCGACTGTGATGGGAATGTAAGCAAGGAAAACTGGCAAACTTATTCAAAAATAATGAAGGATATGGAAGGGATAAAAAAACGCCTCTCCGGGGAGAGGCGTGAGCGTCAGGGAAGCTGTTGTCGCATTGTGGTCTTCACCAGGCGCCAGGCGCTCCAGGCGGCGAAGGCGCGCTTGCCCCAGCGCATCAGGAAGTTCGGGTTACGAACGGTCCAGATGGCCATGATGCTACTGCCGACCACGGCCCATGAACGCAGGCTAATTAACGTATTCCAGCTGCGGTCGTAGGAGCCGGTGACAGCCAGCCAGTCGCGACGACTGGCGGCCATATCCAGCCGCTGCTGCTGGATTTGACTGAGCAGCAGCGCTTTGCGCCTTTCGCGCTCGGCTTTGCTCATGCTCATGACTTGTCATCCTCCAGCAACTGGCGGTCGTTAGAGAGCTCATGTCGCGTATGGCGCAGAAGCGTCGACTGACGCGATTTCTTAAGCGTCCAGATACCGCCAATCAGCGCCAGTACGAACAGCGTGACGGTGGTGCCTATCATGACGTTAAGGCGATACTGCGGATCCACTGCCCAGATGAGCAGCACCATCAGACTCATCAGTCCAAAGGCGGCAAACAGCATCGTCAGGCCAGTCATCAGCAGCAACTGAAAGAGATTCGCTTTCTCCTCTTCCAGCTCCACCACGGCGAGCCGTAAACGGGTTTCCACCATCTCAACAAGCACGGTGACGATACGTTGTCCGATGCCGAGAACGCTTTTACCCGGCCCTTGCGCGTGACGAGGCTCCGTCATAATCAGCGCCGCGTCAGCAGTACGCCCAGCACGACGCCGATGGCCGCACCGATACCTACGCCGGTCCACGGGTTTTCACGCACGTAATCTTCCGCACGCGCCGCGGCTTCACGGGTCTGTTTGGCAATCACATCGCCGGTTTCGGTTAAGTGATAGCGAGTGTCTTTCAGCGCGCGCTCTGCTTTATTGCGCAGTTTGCTCATCTCTTCCTTCGATTTATCCCCGGAGGCGGTCAGCACTTCTTCCAGCGTATCGGCAAGCGATTTCAACTCAGCGCGCAGGTGATCGGAATTTTCTTTTGACATAATGCTCTCCTGATAAGTGAGGGTTATCCATAAGCTCAGTAATCTTGAGCTTTCAGCGCCTTAAGCTCTTGCTCAGCTTCCGCAAGCTTGTGGCGACGTTTGGCAATTTTATCGGCATCGCCTTTTTGCGTTGCCTCATGCAATTCGGCGCGGCGCTCGGCCACTTCCGCTTCCTTCTCTGCCACTTTCTGTCGATGCGCGGCGATAACGTCGCCGTCGCGGCAGTTGTTGCGTACCTGACTTAGCGCTTTTTTCAGCCCGTCAATGCGGCCCTGGTTCTGATGCTGCTCCGCGTAGCGGATCTCTTTTTCAATCTCCTGCGCTTTTTCTTCGCAGGGAGAGGCGGCCAGTGCCGCGGCGTTCCAGGAAAAAAGGGCTAAGGCCAGTACTGTGCGGTAATTCATGGTCATACCTTCCATTGTGTTGCGTCAGACGCAGGCCAGACGCGGTTCCGGTGTTAATAGCGCGGACAAGACAATGGGTTGCGCTTACTCAAGCATAGTAAGTAATGACGCAAACCCCAAAGTCTGTGAAAAGATTCAGATTCCTGGAAGGGTTATCCCAGGCGCTGAAAATCGTGGCGCAGGCGTGAGAGCCAGGCGGGGGTGAGGCTTTTTTCTTCCTGCTGGGCGATAACAAAGCCGCGCGGCAGCGAGCGGTAGAGCACTTTGCGCGCGGCTTCGCTCTGATCGCTGGAGTCAAACTTAATCAGCAGGATGTTATCCTGGGGCGTAATGCTTTTAAAACGAATGCCATTGGCGTCGAGATGGTGCCAGACGGAAAAGCCGTCCGGGATCATGGCGCCCTGCGACACCGCGCGGATCTCAAGCGTGGTTTCATGCTTTTGCAGCGCAGCCCAGCAAAGCAGCGCTGCCGCCAGCAGCGTACCTGCCGCAAGCGTCAGCGTAAGACGACGGGAAAGTGGGGGGGTGAACGCCATCCTTTAGCTCCGGTTTCCGTGTTTTTTCTTCCATAGCACAACAAGCGAGCCGACCAGGCCAATCACCAGCAATACTACCGGCAGCAGCATCAGGCAGGACATCAGGGCGTCTTCATATTTCAGGAATACCGGCGTTTTGCCGAGCAGATAACCGAGCGTGGTAAGAATCAGCACCCACAGCAGGCCGCTCATCCAGTTGAAGAACTGGAAACGGGCGTTATTGAGGCCGGAGAGACCCGCGATGGTGGGCAACAGCGTGCGCACAAACGCGATAAAGCGGCCAATCAGCAGCGCCGACAGCCCGTGTTTATGGAACAGATGATGTGCCCGCTGGTGATAATGCGCGGGCAGATGCGACAGCCAGTTCTGTACAATGCGCGTGTTGCCAAGCCAGCGCCCCTGGATGTAGCTCACCCAGCAGCCGAGGCTTGCGGCGGCCGTCAACAGCAGCACCGTTTGCGGATACCCCAGCGCGCCTTTGGCGATAAGCACGCCCACCAGCACAAGCAGGCTGTCGCCCGGCAGAAAGGCGGCGGGCAGCAGACCGTTTTCCAGGAACAGGATCATAAACAGCACAAAGTAGAGCATGCCGATCATGCCAGGGTTGGCCAGCGTTTCGAAGTCCTGGCTCCAGAGCGCGGTGAGTAATTGTGTCAAAAGTTCCATTCAGTGATCCTGGCACATCGGTTAAAGCCAATGGGGTAGAACAGATAGCATTGCGACATTTCTGAGGTATGAAGGACGTCAACAGCGCTCTGTGCATTCCTGGTACCAGCACGGCTCCATGTGCGATGAGAGAAGTTAGCAAGTGCTAACTTTTTAACCAGGAAATGCGTCTAATTGTAACAAAGCTCTGCCTGATGCGTCACAGAAATCATGCTTTGTTGAAGAATGATTTTGCTTTCCGACAGTAACGCTGGCGAGGGTATTTACACACGCTGACACTATATATGGTTTGCTTACCCTCGCGCCAGGAAGGGATTACTTTTCGCTGTTTGCCGCCGCGTCGAGGTGAACCACCGGATTTTCCGCAAAAAGGTAGCGGTCGGCGTTGAATTCAAAGTCGTCGCTGGTTTCGTTAAACAGCATCTGTTTGGTGTTCTCAAGATGTTGCCACATGGCGAGTTTGGCGCCGTGCGGGTCTTTACGAATCAGCGCCTTAAGGATGTTATCGTGATCGTCGCACCAGTTATCGACGGTGCGCAAATCGATATGTTCGTGCAGTTTTTTCCAGTACGGGTTATGAACGCGCTGCGTCCACATTTTTTCGACAATCGCTGCGAGCGCGCTGTTCTGCGTCGCGAGCGCCACCTGAACGTGAAACTGCAAATCCCATTCGGAGTCGCGGAAGAATTTCTCATTACGCGCTTTCTCCTGGATCTCCATCAGTTTGATAATGTCCTGCTTGGTGACCTGCGTGGCGGCGAATTCGGCGATATTGCTCTCGATAAGCTGGCGGGCCTGTAACAGTTCAAACGGGCCATAGCTTGCGAATTCAAACTCCTGCTCGGGGGCGGACGCATGGTGTTTGGCCTGGTTTGCAATCACATGAATACCGGAGCCTTTACGCACCTCAACGTAGCCTTCGACTTCCAGCATGATGATGGCTTCACGCACCACGGTGCGGCTGACGTTTTTCTCATCGGCGATAACGCGCTCGGCAGGCAGTTTTTCACCCACCTGATAAACGCCGTTTTCAATGCGTTGCTTAAGCTCGGCGGCGAGTTGTTGATACAGACGACGCGGTTCTGCGATTTCCATGTGCGACTCCAGTGAACACAATACTGCTTAGATTTGTTATACCACTTTTCCGGTGTACCCTCCACTCGACGCCCATGAAAAAGCCGCCCGCAGGCGGCTTTCAGAAAGATTAATCAGTGTTGTGTGACGGGGGTGCCACTTCGCGCTTCTTGTTCAAGCTCGCTGGCGGGTTTGTTTTTCAGTACCGTCCAGATAACCAGCGCGCCCAGCAGGTCGAACACCGCCAGAACGGCGAACAGCGGGCTGAAGCCAAGCGTATCGGCAAGCGCGCCGACCACCAGAGCGAACAGGGTGCTTGCCGTCCAGGCGGCCATGCCGGTCAGGCCGTTGGCGGTCGCTACTTCGTTACGGCCAAATACGTCGGAAGAGAGCGTAATCAGCGCGCCGGAGAGCGACTGGTGCGCGAAACCGCCGACGCACAGCAGCGCAATCGCGACATACGGGCTCGTAAACAGGCCAATCATGCCAGGGCCAATCATCAGCACCGCGCCCATGGTGACGACCAGTTTACGGGAGACAATCAGGTTCACGCCAAACCAGCGCTGGAACAGCGGAGGCAGGTAGCCGCCGACGATACAGCCGAGATCCGCGAACAGCATTGGCATCCAGGCGAACATGGCGATCTCTTTCAGGTTGAAGCCGTACACTTTAAACATAAACAGCGGGATCCAGGCGTTGAATGTGCCCCAGGCCGGTTCCGCCAGGAAGCGCGGCAGCGCGATGCCCCAGAACTGCCGGGTGCGGACTATCTGCCACGGCGACATTTTTTTGGAATTGTTGGTCTGATGCTGCGCTTCCTGACCGCCAATGATGTATTCGCGCTCTTCTTCCGTCAGTTTTTTCTGATCGCGCGGATGTTTGTAGAAAATCAGCCAGGCCATCGCCCAGGCGAAGCTCAGCACGCCGGAGATAATAAAGGCCATTTCCCAGCTGTGCATGACGATGGCCCACACCACCAGCGGCGGCGCGATCATGGCGCCAATAGAAGAACCCACGTTGAAATAACCCACCGCGATGGAGCGCTCTTTCGCCGGGAACCACTCAGAACTGGCTTTCAGGCCCGCCGGGATCATCGCCGCTTCGGCCGCGCCCACTGCGCCGCGCGCCAGCGCCAGGCCGCCCCAGCTGCCTGCCAGCGCGGTTGCGCCGCAGAACACCGCCCAGGTGACAGCGAAGAAGGCGTAGCCGATTTTGGTGCCGAGGATATCCAGCACGTAACCTGCCACCGGTTGCATGACGGTGTACGCTGCGGAATAGGCCGCAATGATATAAGAGTATTGTTGCGTGGAGATGTGCAGCTCTTCCATCAGGGTTGGCGCTGCGGCCGCCACGGTGTTACGGGTCAGGTAGCCCAGCACGGTGCCCAGCGTCACCAGTGCAATCATGTACCATCGTAACCCTTTAATTTTACGCATTGGAAACCTCATCGTTTAATCGTTCGCCCCGCAGGCCAGCGTGTCGCCAGGTTTACGGGCTACTCATTCAGTAACGGGAGGCGCGCCGGAGGTGTTATCGGTGCCGCCCACGCCTTGCCATTCAGTATTCATGGGATCAATCCGGTATCCGTTCCGGCTAATGGGATGAATGCTCATCCCTCAATACATTCCGTGGGTTTATATGTTGCGACGGCAGAAAGATAACTTGTCATACAGCTTTAAAAGTTGAGAGCCATCACAAAAGCATCTTTCTTTGTAGGGTTACGTCAGGGGCGGCGCGAAGCCAGAGGTGGCGCGGGCTGGGGCGGTGTTTACTCCGAAAAGGGTACTTTATTTGTGTGCTTTTATTGATCTGACTCACGAAAATAGCTTCGGTCACTGGAAATTGGTGTGATAACTTTGTCAGCATCATGCTAACGCATCTGAAATACTGGCTCAGAGGAAGCATAAAATGACCCCGTTTATGACCGAAGATTTCCTGCTCGATACTGAATTTGCCCGCCGCCTGTACCACGACTACGCTAAAGACCAGCCAATTTTCGACTATCACTGCCACCTGCCGCCGCAGCAGATTGCCGAAAATTACCGTTTTAAAAACCTGTATGACATCTGGCTGAAAGGCGACCACTACAAATGGCGCGCGATGCGCACCAACGGCGTGCCGGAGCGTCTGTGTACCGGCGATGCGAGCGACCGCGAGAAGTTCGACGCGTGGGCCGCCACCGTGCCGCATACCATCGGCAACCCGCTCTATCACTGGACCCATCTGGAGCTGCGCCGTCCGTTTGGTATCACCGGCAAACTGTTGTCGCCGAAAACCGCGGATGAAATCTGGGAGCAGTGCAATGACCTGCTGGCGCAGGACGCGTTCAGCGCGCGCGGCATCATGCAGCAGATGAAGGTGAAAATGGTCGGCACCACCGACGATCCGGTGGATTCGCTGGCGCATCACGCGACCATCGCGCAGGACAGCAGCTTCAGCGTCAAAGTGCTGCCGAGCTGGCGTCCGGATAAAGCGTTCAACATTGAGCAGCCGACCTTTAACGATTACATGGCGAAGCTCGCTGAAGTCTCCGATACCGAGATTCGGCGCTTCACCGACCTGCAAACCGCGCTGACGAAGCGTCTCGATCACTTCGCCGCCCACGGCTGTAAAGTGTCGGACCACGCGCTGGATGTGGTGCTGTTTGCCGAGGCGAACGAAGCTGAACTCGACAGCATTCTGGCGCGCCGTCTGGCGGGCGAGACGTTAAGCGAGCATGAAGTGGCGCAGTTTAAAACTGCCGTGCTGGTCTGGCTGGGGGCGGAATATGCCCGTCGCGGCTGGGTGCAGCAGTACCACATCGGCGCGCTGCGCAATAACAACCAGCGCCAGTTCCAACTGCTGGGGCCGGACGTCGGTTTTGACTCCATTAACGACCGTCCGCTGGCGGAAGCGCTGTCAAAACTGCTGAGCAAACAGAACGAAGACAACCTGCTGCCGAAAACCATTCTTTACTGCCTGAACCCGCGCGATAACGAAGTGCTCGGCACCATGATCGGCAACTTCCAGGGCGAAGGGATGCCAGGCAAGATGCAGTTCGGCTCCGGCTGGTGGTTTAACGATCAGAAAGACGGCATGGAGCGTCAGATGACCCAGCTCGCGCAGCTTGGCCTGCTGAGCCGCTTCGTCGGCATGCTGACCGACAGCCGCAGCTTCCTGTCCTATACCCGTCATGAATACTTCCGCCGCATTCTGTGCCAGATGATCGGCCGTTGGGTGGAAGCCGGCGAAGCGCCCGCGGATATCGACCTGTTGGGCGAGATGGTGAAAAACATCTGCTTCAACAACGCCCGCGACTACTTCGCCATTGAACTCAACTAAGGCCCTTTGAGGTTGATATGCAATACATCAGGATCCATTCGCAGGATAACGTTGCGGTAGCGCTGGCGGATCTGGCCGAAGGCACGGTCATCGTCATTGACGGGATCTCCGTCATGCTGCTTCAGCCAGTGACGCGCGGGCATAAGTTTGCGCTGCTGCCCATCGCGCAGGGAGAGAACGTCATTAAATATGGCCTGCCGATAGGCCATGCGCTGGCGGATATCGCGCCAGGCGAACATATTCACTCCCATAATACCCGCACCAATCTCAGCGATCTGGACGAGTATAGCTATCAACCCGAAGCGCCCCACACCAGCCAGCAAATGGGCGACCGCGAGGTGCAAATCTACCGCCGCGCAAGCGGCGAAGTGGGCATTCGCAACGAACTCTGGATCCTGCCGACCGTGGGCTGCGTCAACGGCATCGCGCGGCAGATCCAGAACCGTTTCCTTAAAGAAACAAACGACGCCGAAGACATCGACGGCGTATTTCTCTTCAGCCATACCTATGGCTGTTCGCAGCTTGGCGACGACCACATTAATACCCGCACCATGCTGCAAAACATGGTGCGTCACCCGAACGCCGGGGCGGTGCTGGTGATTGGTCTGGGCTGTGAGAACAATCAGGTGGACGCGTTTCGCGACACGCTGGGCGCTTTCGACCCGGCGCGCGTGCATTTTATGGTTTGCCAGCACCAGGACGATGAAGTGGAGGTGGGCCTTGAGCATCTCCACGCGCTGTATGAGGCGATGCGTCATGACCGACGCGAGCCGGGTAAACTCAGCGAGCTGAAGTTTGGGCTGGAGTGCGGCGGCTCGGACGGCCTGTCCGGCATCACTGCCAACCCGATGCTGGGGCGTTTCTCCGACTACGTGATTGCCAACGGCGGCACCACGGTGCTGACCGAAGTACCGGAGATGTTCGGCGCGGAGCGTATTCTGATGAGCCACTGCCGCGATGAAGCGACGTTTGAGAAAACCGTCACCATGGTGAACGACTTCAAACAGTACTTTATTGCCCACAACCAGCCGATTTACGAAAACCCGTCGCCGGGCAACAAAGCCGGGGGCATCACCACGCTTGAAGAGAAATCGCTCGGCTGTACCCAGAAGGCCGGGGCAAGCCAGGTGGTGGACGTGCTGCGCTACGGCGAGCGTCTGCATACCCCGGGGCTTAATCTGCTGAGCGCGCCGGGTAATGACGCCGTCGCCACCAGCGCGCTGGCGGGCGCAGGCTGCCATATGGTGCTGTTCAGCACCGGACGCGGCACGCCTTATGGCGGCTTTGTGCCGACGGTGAAAATTGCTACCAACAGCGAGCTGGCGGCGAAAAAACCGCACTGGATAGACTTCGACGCGGGTCAGTTGCTGCACGGCACCGCGATGCCGCAACTGCTGGAGAAATTTGTCGACAGCATTGTGGAGATTGCCTCCGGCAAGCCGACCTGTAACGAGAAAAATGACTTCCGCGAGCTGGCTATTTTTAAAAGCGGCGTCACTTTGTAGCATGCCTTCGCTCTGCTAAGATAAAACGGCGTTTCATTATTTGAAGCGCCGTTTCTTTTTTCGACAAGGATCCTTCATGACCGCGTATTGGCTTGCCCAGGGCGTTGGGGTCATCGCCTTTCTTATCGGCATCACCACCTTTTTCAACCGCGACGAGCGGCGCTTCAAGCTGCAACTGGCGCTCTATAGCGCCGTTATCGGCGGTCACTTTTTTCTGATGGGCGCAACGCCTGCCGGAATGAGCGCGGAGCTGAACGCGCTGCGAACGGTGATTTCGCTGCGTACCCGCAGCCTGTGGGTGATGACGCTGTTTATCGTCCTCACCCTGACGCTCGGCCTCGTAAAGCTGCATCATGTCATCGAACTGCTGCCTGTCATCGGCACCGTCGCCAGCACCTGGGCGCTGTTTCGCTGTACGGGGCTGACCACCCGCTGCGTGATGTGGTGCTCCACCGCCTGCTGGGTCACGCACAACTTCTGGATTGGCTCCATCGGCGGCACGCTGATTGAAGGCAGTTTTCTTATCATTAACGGCCTGAACATCATTCGTTTCTGGCGGATGAAAAAACGCGGCATCGATCCGTTTAAGGTCGAAAAAGAGGTAGTGGAGAAGGGGTAAAACACCGGCGGCCCGCAGACCGCCGGCGAGGCGTCAGTTACGCAGCGCGTTGCTTGCGAGACGCGCATCTTCCGCCTGGCACGCGGCCGCGGTGAAGATGACGTCGGTGGAGGAGTTCAGCGCGGTTTCGCAGGAATCCTGCAATACGCCGATGATAAAGCCCACCGCCACTACCTGCATGGCGACGTCGTTCGGGATGCCGAACATATTGCACGCCAGCGGGATCAGCAGCAGCGAACCGCCCGCCACGCCCGACGCGCCACAGGCGCACAGCGACGCCACCACGCTCAGCAGCAGCGCGGTCGGTACATCCACTGCAATACCGAGCGTATGCACCGCCGCGAGCGTCAGCACCGTAATGGTGATCGCCGCGCCTGCCATATTGATGGTCGCGCCAAGCGGGATCGACACCGAGTACGTATCGCGATCCAGATTGAGCTTCTCGCACAGCGCCATATTAACCGGAATATTCGCCGCCGAGCTGCGGGTGAAGAACGCCGTCACGCCGCTTTCACGCAGGCAGGCGAACACCAGCGGATACGGGTTGCGGCGAATTTTCGCAAACACGATCAGCGGGTTTATCACCAGCGCCACCAGCAGCATACAGCCGACCAGCACCACCAGCAGCTGCGCATAGCCCCACAGCGTGTCGAAACCGGTGGTGGCGAGCGTGGACGCGACCAGGCCGAAAATACCGATGGGAGCGAAGCGGATCACCAGCTTCACCATAAAGGTGACCGCGTCGGACATATCGTTGACCAGGTTTTTGGTCGTCTCATTGCCGTGGCGCAGCGCGAAGCCGAGACCCACAGCCCAGACCAGAATGCCGATGTAATTGCCCTTCAGCAGCGCGTCTACCGGGTTTGCCACCATGCTGAGCAGCAAGTCACGCAACACGCCCACGATGCCTGTCGGCGGCGTGATTTCCGTCGCGCCCGCCACCAGATGCAGCGTCGAGGGGAAGAGGAAGCTGAACAGCACGGCGGTCAGGGCCGCGGAGAATGTGCCCAGCAGATAGAGCCAGAGGATCGGGCGGATATTGGTTTTCTGCCCGTGCTTGTGGTTGGCGATGGACGCCATCACCAGCATCAGCACCAGCACCGGAGCCACGGCCTTCAGCGCGCCGACAAACAGCGTGCCGAGCAGCCCGACGGCGACGGCGGCGGGTTTAGAAACCCAGGCGAGCAGAATACCGAGCACCAGGCCCACCAGGATCTGTTTTACCAGACTGCCCTGCGCCAGGCGGCGCAGCAGACCGCCGCCCTGAGATTGCGTCGTCATACCTATTTCCTTCAGAAGTGATGTGGTTGCATCCACGTCGTGTTCTTAAGCCACGTTTATTCAGGATGTAACAAAAGTTTGCACGGACGAGTATAGGGATTTGTCGGCCCGGAGGAAGGGGATAGTGCTGGATTTTCTGAAGTGCTCCCGTTTTTTAACTATCTATTAACGGTATTGTGACAAAATCAACAATTCCATCATGGCGCGCATTGCAAAAGCGCGGGCAGTACTCACTGATAAAAAAACGCCGCCCGCGTCATCACGGGCGGCGTCGTTAGCCTCAGCGCAGCGAATTACTCCGCCAGTTTTTTCCTGTCATTGCGATGGTTCACCCAGGCGTTAATCAGCAGCGTCACGACCAGAATGCCGCCCACCACGCTAAGCGAAATCGCGATCGGGATGTGGTAGAAGTCGACAATCAGCATCTTGATACCGATAAACACCAGGATGACCGACAAACCATATTTCAGCATTGAGAAGCGCTCCGCCACGCCCGCCAGCAGGAAGTACATGGCGCGCAGACCGAGGATGGCGAACAGGTTAGAGGTCAGCACGATAAACGGGTCGGTCGTGACAGCAAAGATAGCCGGGATGCTGTCCACCGCGAAAATCACGTCGCTCAGTTCGACCATTATCAGCACCAGCAGCAGCGGCGTGGCGTAGAGCAGGCCGTTTTTACGCACAAAAAAGTGCTCGCTTTCGATGCTGTCCGTCATGCGCAGATGCCCGCGCAGCCAGCGCACCAGCGGCTTATCGCCGATTCCGCCTTCATCTTCTTTCGCCAGCGCCATTTTCACGCCGGTAAAGAGCAGGAACGCGCCGAAGACGTAGAGCAGCCATTCAAACTGCGTGATAAGCCAGCTGCCGGCGAAAATCATAATGGTACGCAGCACGATAGCGCCCAGTACGCCGTAAATCAGCACCCGGCGCTGCAATGCAGGCGGCACGGCGAAATAGCTGAACAGCATCAGCCAGACAAAGACGTTATCCACCGCGAGGGCTTTTTCGATGAGATAACCGGTCAGGAAGGCAAGGGCCTGCGTATCCGCAACCTCACGTCCGGCGGTGCCGGTGAGATACCACCAGAACGCGGCGTTAAACAGCAGAGAAAGCGATACCCAGACGATAGACCAGGCGGCCGCCTGCTTCATGGTCATAGCGTGCGCGCCGCGACGCCCCTGAAGCAGAAGGTCGATAGCCAGCATAATCACCACGACGACGGCGAAACCGCCCCACAGCAAGGGAGTGCCGACAGTATTCATAAGCTAAATCCTCAAAAACAAAAAAGGCTAACGTCAGAAGACGTCAGCCGCTTTGCTTAAGAGCACCGCACAGACCTCGCCTTCCGGCAAGGTCTCACTTACAGCCGCCGCGTTATCCGCGCGTCGCAAGCATTGCTGCCAACGTGCTGATAACGGACTCGCTGCCCGACGACCGGATGCATGGCATCGTAATGACGACCGTCGACAATGAAGTTACTCCCCTTTGCAAGTAACAAAATATTACAGGACATTTATGCGGTCAATGTCTTGCCGGGGCGCTTTTACAAAGCTTTACGCCGGGAGCGGCGCGCTGACGTCATCGGCCGGGAATCTTACGCCGGTCTGGGCGCGAATTTCCGTGAGCAGTTTGGCTGTCGTACGGCTGACCGCAAGGCCCGGATGATTGACTTCGTGCTCTTCCACCAGGCGGGCGAACGTTTCTGCTTCATACAGCATAGTATTAATATGCTGCGGCAGGGTCAGTTCCTGCGGTTTTCCGCCGCGCGGAATAAAGGTAATGCGCTGGCATTCTGAGAGTTTTTCAATGACCAGCGCGCCCGCTTCGCCCTGAATTTCGCTCGGCAGCGTCGAGTCGCTCACTTTGGAGTGCAGCAGCGTGACGCCGAAATCGCCGTAGTTCATCTGGACGGTGCCGTGCGCGTCTACGCCGCTCTCCAGCAGGCTGGCGGTGGCTTTCACGTCATGCGGTTCACCCCACAGCGCGACGGCGCTGGCGAGCGTATAAAAACCGATATCCATGACAGAGCCATTTGAAAACGCCGGGTTAAAGGTATTCGGGTTTTCGCCATCAAGATAGCGCTGGTAGCGCGAGGAATACTGGCAGTAGTTAAACAGCGCCTTGCGCAGTTTGCCCACTTTCGGCAGCGCCTGTTGCAGCGCGATAAAATTCGGCAGGCTGGCGGTTTTGAACGCCTCGAACAGCACCACCTGATTTTCACGCGCGCAGGCGATAGCCGCTTCCACTTCCCGCAGGTTAGAGGCCAGCGGCTTTTCGCAAATCACATGCTTTTTATGGTTCAGAAACAGGCACGACTGCGAAAAGTGCAGCGCGTTGGGGCTGGCGAGGTAGACCGCGTCGACGGCGTCGCTCTGCGCCAGGGCCTCAAGCGAGGTGAAGAGATGCTCCACCGGGTAATCGCTGGCGAACGCCTGCGCCTGTTCGAGGCTTCGGGAGTAGACGGCGGTCAGCGTGAATTTGCCCGTCTCGTGGGCGGCATCGACAAACTGGCGGGTGATCCAGTTCGTTCCAACAACGGCGAAACGTATCATAAAGGCGTGTCTTCTCCGGCAGTGAATATCTTTTCAGAGTAACACGCGTAAATGACAAAACCAGTGCGCGCGAGCGCAGAACGCTACGGCGTGGCGGCGTAAATATTGCACCCGCGCGGCGCGTCGTTGGGGCCTATCGCCACCTTCGGGCCGAGAAAATGCGGCTCGCGGCGAAGCCAGCGCGCATCCAGCACCGCACGCACGCGGGCGAACCGTTCGCGCAGCAGCGTGTACTGAGTATGCCGGAGTGCCGGATCTTCGGCGTTAAAGCCGATGGCGTCGATGCCGTAATGTTGCGCCAGGTAAACCGCGCGCGCGTTATGAAACGCCTGCGAGATAATCGTGATGCGGGTCTCCTGAAACACTTCGCGGGCGCGCACCACCGAGTCGAGCGTCGAAAAACCGGCGTAGTCGCAGAAAATCGCCGTGGCAGGCACGCCGCGACGGTTCAGCGCTTCGGCCATCGCCGTCGGTTCGTCGTAATCGGCGCGGCTGTTATCGCCGCTTACCAGCAGCCAGGAGACTTTCCCCGCGTGGTAGAGCGCCGCCGCAGCCTCGATGCGTCGGTTGAAAAAACGGTTGTCGGGGCGGGCGCCCAGCACCAGCCCGACCTTGCGGGCCGGCGTGTTCGCGACCGCTTCATACAGCCTGCCGTCAGCGGCGCGTGTGACCGTGCGGTCGGCGGCGATAATCGCGATAACCGACAGCAGCGCGCCGGTGAACGCCAGCAGGGCGGTCACGGCGAAAAAGCGTTTCCAGCGGGAAGGGATTGTCATGATGCATCCTTGCAAAAAAGTTCGCGCTACGGCGTCTGGCCGCCGCTTTGCGCAAGCGTCAGTTGAGTCAGCCACAGGCGGGTGTCGAATTCGAGCTGATGATACTGCGGCTCCATATGGCAGCAAAGCTGATAAAAGGCTTTGTTATGCGCTTTCTCTTTAATATGCGCCAGCTCATGCACCACGATCATCCGCAGAAAATCCTCCGGCGCCTGGCGAAACACCGTAGCGACGCGAATTTCCGCCTTCGCTTTCAGCTTCCCGCCCTGCACGCGTGAGATGGCGGTATGCAGCCCGAGCGCGTGTTTCATCACGTGGATTTTGTTGTCATAGGCCACTTTATTCAGCGGCGGAGCGCTGCGCAGATAGCGGTTTTTCAGCCCCTGCGCGTAGTCGTACAGCGCTTTATCGGTGGTAATCAGATGCTTGTGCGGATAACGCTTTTCCAGCACCTCGCCGAGGCGATTCTGGTCTATCAGCGTGCGCACCTGGGCAAGCAGCGATTCCGGGTAGCCCTGGAGATACGTCAGTGTGGTCATCACGGCCTCAGCGGGTGAAAAAAAGGTTTACTCAGGGGTGTAATTAAGGGATAAAACGCGCGGATTTTACCATTCGGGAGGGCCGATGAGCCAGGTGGAGTTACTTAATCAAACACTGACGCTGCAGCGTTTTCCGCCAATGCCGGAAGAGACGCCGCTGCAGGCCTGGGAAGCGGCGGATGAATACCTGCTGCAACAGGTTGAACAGCCTGGCGGCCCGGTGCTGATTTTCAACGACAGCTTCGGCGCGCTCGCCTGCGCGCTTGCGCACACCCGCCCGGTCAGCATCAACGACTCCTTTATCGCGCATCAGGCCACGCGCCATAACCTGCGCCTGAATGATATCGACGAATCACGGGTGACGATGCAGGACAGCCTGAGCCCGCTGCCCGCCGCGCCGGCGCTGGTGTTAATAAAAATCCCCAAACAGCTCGCGCTGCTGGAGCAACAGTTGCGTGCGCTGCGTAAGGTTGCGACGCCGCAAACGCGCATTATCGCGGGCGCCAAAGCGCGCGATATTCATAACTCTACGCTTGCGCTGTTTGAGAGCATTTTAGGGCCGACGACCACGACGCTCGCCTGGAAAAAGGCGCGTCTGATCCATTGCGCGTTCAATGCCCCGGCGCTTGACGACGCGCCCGAGACTTTAAGCTGGAAACTCGACGGCACCCCGTGGACGATTCATAACCACGCCAGCGTGTTTTCCCGCGCATCCCTGGATATTGGCGCGCGCTTCTTTATGCAGCATCTGCCGGAAGCGGTGGAAGGGGAGATGGTGGATCTCGGCTGCGGCAACGGCGTTATCGGTATGACGCTCCTGGCGCAGAACCCGCAGGCGCGGGTGCGGTTTGTCGACGAGTCGTATATGGCCGTGGCCTCAAGCCGACTGAATGTTGAAAGCAACCAGCCGGACGCGCTCGCGCGCTGCGATTTCCAGGTCAATAACGCGCTGACGGGCGTTGAGCCGGAAAGCTTTCACGCGGTGCTCTGCAACCCGCCGTTTCATCAGCAGCACGCCATTACCGATCATATCGCCTGGCAGATGTTTCAGGATGCCCGCCGCTGCCTGAAATGGGGCGGCGAGCTGCGCATCGTCGGCAACCGCCATCTCGATTATTTCCGCAAGCTGAAGAAGATTTTCGGCAATTGCACGACCATCGCGACCAACAATAAGTTTGTGGTCTTGAAAGCGGTGAAGCTGCGTAAGAGCCGGTAAGGGCACGCCCGCCGTTGTGGCTCTGTAGGCGGGTAAGCGAAGGCGCATCCGCCGTGTCGGAGTGAAGGAAATATGTGCGCGCGGTGAACACGTTCCGTTCGCCATCACGCCGCGTTTCTATGTGCGCTTCTCTCACGCGAACGTGCAAAGGGGGCTCGCCGCCGCCCCCTTTGCAATCCCGGCTCCCGGCGGAAATCGGCCCTCATGGGCCGATTTTTTTAGCCGGAGTAAAACCATCGGTTTAAAGTCAGCTTCGCCAGAGCTAAAAATGGTGGGTGCGCATTCGCTTACCCACCCTACAACGTAATGTCTGCTTCGCCTGCGCAAATAAAAGGTGGGTGCGCTTCGCTTACCCACCCTACATCCTATGAGGGAGCCTCAATCGTAGGGCGGATAAGCGCAGCGCACCCGCCGTCACAGAACGTAAGAGGACCGGCGAGGCAGGGTAAATATATGAGGGTCGTGAACACGTTCCGTTCGCCATCACGCCGCGTTTCTATGCGCGCTTCTCTCACGCGAACGTGCAAAGGGGGCTCGCCGCCGCCCCCTTTGCAATCCCGGCTCCCGGCGGAAATCGGCCCTCATGGGCCGATTTTTTTTAGCCGGAGTAAAACCATCGGTTTAAAGTCAGCTTCGCCAGAGCTAAAAATGGTGGGTGCGCATTCGCTTACCCACCCTACAACGTAATGTCTGCTTCGCCTGCGCAAATAAAAGGTGGGTGCGCTACGCTTACCCACCCTACATCCTATGAGGGAGCCTCAATCGTAGGGCGGATAAGCGCAGCGCACCCGCCGTCAGGTTTTCCCTTAAATCTCCAGCGCCAGCTCGGTGCCCTGGGCGATGGCGCGGCGGGCGTCAAGCTCCAGCGCCACATCGCAACCGCCAATCAGATGCACCGGTTTCCCTGCCGCGCGTAGCGGCGCCGCCAGCGCCTGCTGCGGCTCCTGACCGGCGCAGATAATGACGTTATCCACTTCCAGCAACTGCGGCTCGCCGTTGACCAGAATATGCAACCCGCGCTCGTCGATACGCTCATAGCTCACCGCCGCGACCATCTTCACGCCGCGCGCCAGCAGCGTCGCGCGATGGATCCAGCCGGTGGTTTTACCGAGGCCGTCACCGGGTTTGCCCGCCCGGCGCTGCAACATCACTATCTGTCGTGGGCTTTTCGGCAATACCGGCCCTTCCGGGCGCAGGCCGCCAGGCGCGTTCAGGCTGGTGTCGATGCCCCATTCCACGCAAAACTCGGTGATATTCTGGCTGGTGGCTTCCCCCGGCTGGCTCAGGTACATCGCGGTATCAAAGCCGATACCGCCGCAGCCGATAATCGCCACCCGCTGGCCTACCGGGGTTTTATCGCGCAGCACATCGAGATACGTCAGCACCTTCGGGTGAGCAATGCCCTCTATCTGCGGCACGCGCGGCACAATGCCCGTCGCCAGCACGATTTCATCAAACCCCGCCAGCGTCTCAGGCGTGGCCCATTCATTCAGGCGCAGCGTCACGCCGGTCACCTCCAGCATCCGCCGAAAATAGCGCAGCGTCTCGTAAAACTCCTCTTTGCCGGGGATCTGCTTCGCGATATTAAACTGCCCGCCTACCTCCGCACTCGCGTCAAACAGCGTCACCTGATGGCCGCGCTGCGCGGCATTCACCGTGAACGCGAGCCCGGCGGGGCCGGCACCCACCACCGCCAGCCGTTTCGGGGCGCGGGCAGGAGCGGCTATCATTTGCGTCTCATGGCAAGCGCGCGGATTCACCAGGCACGAGGTCACTTTGCCGGCGAAAATCTGGTCGAGGCACGCCTGGTTGCAGCCGATGCACGTGTTGATCTCCGCCTCGCGCCCGCTGGCGGCTTTGGAGAGCAGTTCGGCATCGGCGAGAAACGGACGCGCCATCGACACCATATCGGCATCGCCCGCCGCGAGGATCGCCTCGGCGACGTGCGGATCGTTAATGCGGTTGGTTGTCACCAGCGGCAGACCAGTCTGCCCGCGCAGTTTACGCGTCACCCACGTGAAGGCGCCGCGCGGCACCGGCGTGGCGATGGTTGGAATACGCGCCTCGTGCCAGCCGATACCGGTATTGAGCAGCGTCGCGCCTGCCGCCTCGACGGCTTTTGCAAGCTGCACGGTTTCGGCGAACGTCGACCCGCCTTCGACCAGGTCCAGCATCGACAGGCGGTAAATGATGATGAAATCCTGGCCCACGCGCTCGCGCACCGCGCGCACGACCTCGACGGCAAAACGCATCCGGCGCGCGTAATCGCCGCCCCATTCATCCTCGCGCTGATTGGTGCGCGCCGCAAGAAACTGGTTTATCAGGTAGCCTTCCGAGCCCATGATCTCCACGCCGTCGTAACCGGCCTCACGGGCCAGAGACGCACACTGCGCGAAATCCTCGATTAAGCCGAGGATCCCGTCATGAGAGAGTTCATGGGGCGTAAAACGGTTAATCGGCGCCTGAAGGGGCGAGGGGGCGACGGGATGCGGCTGATAGCTGTAACGCCCGGTGTGCAGGATTTGCAGCGCGATCTTGCCGCCCTCGCGGTGCACCGCGTCGGTAATGATACGGTGATGAGGGAGAAGGCTTGCGTCGTTAAGCACCGCGCCGCCCTGTATCGCCACACCGGAAGGCGAGGGCGCCACGCCGCCGGTGACAATCAGCGCCACGCCGTGACGGGCGCGCTCGGCATAGAACGCCGCCAGCCGCTGTGCGCCGTCCGGATGCTCCTCAAGCCCCGTATGCATGGAGCCCATCAGGACGCGGTTTTTAAGCGTGGTGAAGCCCAGATCGAGCGGGGCGAACAGCGACGGGTAGCTCATAATTGCACTCATCCAGTGTAAAATAATTGTTATGTGGTCGGATGAGTTAATGATTAAGCGATCGCCGGGCAAAAGGGAAAAAGACAATCTGCTGATTGTGATGGCAATCAAATTTCCGGGGCGCGGGAAAGGCGTCGCGTCGTCGGCCCTTGTGGGCGACGACGCGCTGCCTGCGGGTTAGCTTTCGACAGCGATGGCCGCGTCGCTTGGCGTGGTGCTGAGGGTTTTCAGCGCCGTGCGGGCGGCGGCGAGCACCTGTTCGCACTGCTCGATAGTGAGCGTCAGCGGCGGCTCAATGCGAATGGTTTTGGCATTATTGAGCGTGCCTGCCACCAGCACGCGCTGGCGGAACATCTCGCTCGCGAAACGGTAGCCGGTTTCGTTATCGACAAATTCAATCGCCATCAGCATGCCTTTACCGCGCGCTTCCTGTACCAGCTGCGGGTATTCACGTCCGAGCTGGCGGAAGCCGTCCAGCAGCATGTCGCCTTTCTGCTCCGCCTGGGCGGGCAGGTTCTCTTCCAGCAGCACATGGATAGTGGCGAGCGCCGCCGCGCAGGCGAGCGGGTTGCCGCCAAACGTGGTGGTGTGCAGAAACGGGTTATCGAACAGTACCGAGAACACCTCTTCCGTCGCGACCGTCGCGCCAATCGGCATCACGCCGCCGCCCAGCGCTTTGGCGAGACACAGAATGTCCGGCTGCACATTTTCATGCTCGCAGGCGAACATCTTGCCGGTGCGGCCCATACCGGTCTGCACTTCATCAAGGATCAGCAGCGCGCCATACTCATCGCACAGTTTACGCACCGCAGGCAGGTAGCCCGGCGGCGGCAGGATCACCCCGCCTTCGCCCTGAATCGGCTCCAGGATCACGGCCGCCACGTCATCGCCGGTTTTTTTGCATTCACTCAGCAGCTCGCGCAGCGCGTCGATATTGCCGAAGGGCACATGGCGAAAGCCTGGCAGCAGCGGCATAAACGGTTTGCGAAATGCCGCTTTCGCGGTGGCGGAGAGCGCGCCGAGCGATTTACCGTGAAAGGCACCGCTGGCCGCTACAAAGGTGAATTTACCGCGCGGCGACTGATACGCTTTGGCGAGTTTGATCGCCGCCTCGACCGATTCCGTACCGCTGTTGCAGAAGAAACTGTATTTGAGTTTGCCGGGCGTCAGCGCGGCGAGGGTTTTGGCGAGCATGGCTCTTAGCGGATCGAGCAGTTCCTGGCTGTGCAGAGGCTGCTTGGCGAGCTGATTCTCTACGGCGGATACGACAACTGGATTACGGTGCCCCACGTTAAAAATGCCAAACCCACCCAGACAATCGAGGAACTCCTGTCCCTGGGTGTCGACAAGCGTATTAAGACCTCCCGCCTGCCACTCTACGGCTCCGTAATCCCCGCCAGCGGTGACTGATTTTCGATACTCTAAGAACCCTGGATTCACATGCTGCTGGAAGTAGTCGTGCACCTCCCGGTTAAGTGCTTTCATCTCCTCATGCGTCAGCGTGCGCTTTTCGATGAGATTCAGTGCGTGCGCGGTACAGGCAAGAGCCGAGGCGCTGTTAGGTAACCTGTTCAAAATGAGCCCCTTTGGATCGCGTATCACATGATACCGATGATAAGTATTGCAGCCTTTGCGCCACCCCGGCATAAAGCGCGAAAATCGGGATAAACCGCTGTGAAGCCTCAGGGGGCGCGGCATGAAATCATTCTTAAAAATGCCTTGCGGCGCTTCATGCTGCCGCTGACGCAGGCGTCGCAGGCGGGTTCGAGCCGCATTGCACCAGAATGGGGCGACGGCGCGCTGTCATCGCGCATCCGCGGGGCGGATATTTCACCCGATGCGTTTCTTTATATAATTCCTTGAAATCAGGTCGCCCCGGAACTATCGCGCTATTTACTGATTTATCGCCAGGCGGCTTTTAGCGTCATTTATTATGCTCTGACGCTTTCGGATAACGCCGGCGATTTTGGATTGACGAGGTCAGCATGGATTTAGAACAGATCGATTTATCATTAAAAGAATTAAACCAGGCCGTTAAATTACATTATGCGTGGACGGGTAAATTCCTGGAGCTGGCATTATTAGGCAGCGAGCCGGATGATGCTTTTATTCATCCGCAGTCTCATCACTATTGTCGCTTTTGTCAGTGGTTAACCTCACGGGATAATATTGCGGCCCGGCACACCCGATTTATCGATACCATTAACGACACGCATAAAAACATGCACGGCAAAGCGCGCGTGTTAATACAGGCTATCGCCGATAAACAGGTCGATTCCGCTTCTCTGTATGCTTATCACGCGGCGCAGCAGCAGTTCGTGGCGAGCGTGGATGACTACCGCCAGCAGCTGATCTCGCTGCGTAACCTGCATGACGCGCTGACCGGCCTTCCGTTGCGCCACCTGTTGTATGACGATTTCGCGTTTCTCCATGTCCGCGCGCGTGAAGAGACGCTGTGGCTGCTGATTATTGATATCGACCGCTTCAAAAAGGTGAATGACACACTCGGGCATAACGCCGGTGACGATGTGTTGCGCCAGGTAGCCCAGCGCCTGAAAAGCGCCGCGCGCCCTGGCGAGCGGGTGTATCGCTTCGGCGGCGAAGAGTTTATCGCACTGCTGGAGGCCGAAACCCCGCACGCTGCAGCCCGTGCGGGTGTCCGTTTTTGCGACAGCCTGCGTTGCCAGCCGCTCGCTGTTAACGGCGACACGCTATGCGTTACGGCGACCGGCGGCCTTACCCGCGTCCTGGCGCAAGAGACATTGCATGAGGCGATAGGTCGTGCAGATAAAGCCATGTATTTCGGAAAAAATAGTGGTCGCAACCGCTGTATCCTGGCGCATAACGATATTGCGCTGGAAACGCTGGAATAATAAAAACGCACTATTCACTTAAGTAAATTATCGCGATGGTAAATTATCGACGGGGGACATAAAAAATAACGGGCAAACGCGCAAATTGCGAGCTGAATCGAATTTAACAGCTAAAGATAATTTATATATCGCCGACATAACAAAGCAGAAAAAAGAGTAACAATTGGATAACCTGCCTAAGGACGCCGTTATGTCTTCTCAGCCGTTCGTTACGCAGCGCGATGTTGCGCTCGCTAACGACACCACGCTCATGTCCACCACCGATCTGCAAAGCTATATCACGCACGCTAACGACGATTTCGTTGACGTCAGCGGCTATACGATTCAGGAGCTCACCGGCAGCCCACACAATATGGTGCGCCACCCGGATATGCCGAAAGCCGCGTTCGCCGATATGTGGTTCACGCTGAAACAGGGCGAGCCCTGGACCGGGATCGTGAAAAACCGCTGCAAAAACGGCGATCACTACTGGGTGCGCGCCAACGTCGCCCCGATGGTGCGCGGCGGCAAAACGACGGGCTATATGTCGATTCGCACCAAAGCCAGCGCGCAGGAGATAGCGGCAGTGGAGCCGCTTTATAAAGCCCTGCGTGAAGGCCGCAAGCCGCGCCGCCTGTTTAAAGGACTGGTGCTGCGTAACGGCTGGTGGGGCAAACTGCCCGCGCTGCCGCTGCGCTGGCGTCTTCGCGGCGTGATGGCCGCGCTGTTTATCGCCTGGATGGCGGTGATGGCGTGCACCGGCACGCCGCTGCTGGCGCCGGTACTGACGGCGGCGGTGATGCTGCTTATCGGCGGCGCGGCGCTGGAGTGGCAGATTGTCCGCCCGGTGGAGGACGTTGCGCGACAGGCGCTGCGCATCGCCACCGGGGAGTCGCAAAGCATTGAGCATCGTCACCGCATCGATGAAGTTGGCGTGACGCTGCGCGCTATCGGTCAGCTTGGATTAATGTGCCGCTGGCTGATGAATGACGTGTCAGGCCAGGTCAACAACGTACGCAGCGGCAGTGAAACGCTGGCGCGCGGCAATGACGATCTTAACGAGCGCACCCGTCAGACGGTGGTCAATGTGCAGCAGACCGTCACCACCATGAACCAGATGGCGGCGTCGGTGCAGAACAACTCCGCCACCGCGGCGGCGGCGGATAAGCTCTCCAGCGAGGCGAGCGACGCGGCGCGTCTCGGCGGACAGACGATGGAAACCGTGGTTAACACGATGGATGAGATTGCCGACAGTACTCAGCGCATCGGCTCCATCACCGCGCTGATTAACGATATCGCGTTTCAGACCAATATCCTGGCGCTCAATGCCGCCGTGGAAGCGGCGCGCGCGGGCGAGCAGGGCAAGGGCTTTGCCGTGGTGGCAGGCGAGGTGCGTCATCTGGCGAACCGCAGCGCCAATGCCGCCAATGATATCCGCAAGCTTATCGATGCCAGCGCCAGCAAGGTGGAATCCGGTACGGTGCAGGTGCATGAGGCGGGCCGCACGATGCAGGATATCGTCAACCAGGTGGAGAACGTCACGCGCTTAATCGGCCAGATAAGCCAGGCGACCACTGAACAGGCCGACGGGCTTTCCGATCTCACCCGCGCCGTCGCGGAGCTGGATGCCATTACCCGCAAAAACGCGGCGCTGGTGGAAGAGAGCGCGCAGGTGTCGTCGATGGTGAAACATCGCGCCGGCCGTTTGCAGGACGCGGTGACGGTATTGCATTAATGTCGCGGTAAAAGGCGGCGCAGAGCCGCCTTTTTTTGCATGTCCCTCACTTTAAATTTGTCTTTTTGTGCGCTTTTGGCTGCTGGCAATAATGTTGATTTATTGTTAATAATTAATTAAGTAAATGTTTTTAAATTAACCCTTATTTTTCAATAACTTTTCCCATCTTCCTGAACCCCTTCAAAAAACCGCGGCAGGCACCCTGTAATTAATTGCGCGATTAAGTGATCTGGCGCACATTTGGCCGATCAATCCCCGCTTATTAATAGTTAATGGCTATTGTTTATTGGGTTTATCAAAGAGAAAAACGATCAAACTCATAAAGTTACAAAACGGGCGGACGATAACGACTTTTGTCGATCCACGGAGGTTCGGTGGGTCACGTTATCCATTGCTGCGATTTCCGTTTCGCCAGCGTTAAATAACCCGTTCAACGGAGTGAATATGTCCATCCGCGATATAAAAATCCGCACCAAGCTTATTTTCGCTTTTGCTTTCTTTATTGTTCTTCTACTCATCAGCGCCAGTTTATCGCTCGGTAGTCTTAGCCAGGCGAATAATAATATTCAGCAGATTGTGGTTAAGGATTATCCCACTACCGTCAAAGCCAATCAGCTTATTGAGAATTTCCAGAGCTTCGTCAGCACGCAGCAATTAATGCTGATGGACGAGAATCAGCGCTGGACGCAGCAGTCGCAGGCGCAACTGAGCGCGATTAGCGGTCGTATCAGCGCGCTGCTGACGGATCTGAATAACACGCTGACCGATGACGCCTCGCGTCAGGCGCTGGCGCAGATTGCCGATGTGCGTAAGCAATATCTGGCCTCGCGCTTTCGCATTCTCGATGCGGTGAAGCGTAACGACCGCAATGCGGCGATGGAGGAGATGATGTCCACCACGCTGCAACTCCAGGAAGAGTACAAATCGCGGGTGCAGGCGCTGATTAAGATTCAGGACAGCCATATGCGTGAGGCGGGCGTGACGGTCGCGAAAGATTTCCGCAGCAACCGCGCCATGCTGGTTGGGCTGACGCTGCTGTGCGTCGTGCTGGGCTCGCTGATGGGCTGGCTTATCGTGCGCGCGATTACGCGCCCGCTCGGCCAGGCGGTGCGCTTTGCCGGCGCGATTGCCGAAGGCGATCTGACCCATTCGGTTGAGGTGAAGAGTCGCGACGAAACGGGCGTGCTGCTGCACGCGCTGATGGACATGAAGCAGCGTCTGCAGGCGATTGTGCAGGAGGTGCAGTACAGCGCTGAAAGCATCTCCAGCGCCGCGTCGCAGATTGTCGCGGGCAACCAGGATCTGGCGGCGCGTACCGAAGAGCAGGCAAGCTCCGTAGAGCAGACCGCCGCCTCGATGGAGCAGATCACCTCGACCGTTAAAAACACCGCTGATAACACCAGCGAAGCGACGCGGCTCTCATCCGACGCGGCGAGCGTGGTGAAACGCAACGGCGAAATGATGCAGCAGGTGACGGATAAAATGCGCGTCATTCGCGGCACATCGGATCGGATGTCTGACATTATCAATCTGATTGATGCCATTGCGTTCCAGACCAACATTCTGGCGCTGAACGCTGCGGTGGAAGCGGCGCGAGCAGGCGAACACGGGCGCGGTTTTGCCGTGGTGGCGGGGGAAGTGCGCCAGCTTGCGCAGAAGAGCGCGTCATCGGCGAGCGAAATTCGCGCGCTGATTGAAGACTCTACCGGCCAGACGCGTGAGGGGATGGAACTGGTCGAGAAGGCGAGCGGCTTGCTAAACGGCATGGTGACAAACGTTGACGAAATGGACGCCATCCTGCGCGAAATCGCTCAGGCGAGCCGCGAACAGACCGACGGCATTTCGCAGATCAACAGCGCCATCGGCATGATTGACACCACCACGCAGCAGAACTCCGCGCTGGTGGAAGAATCCGTAGCGGCGGCATCCTCCCTGAATGACCAGGCGCATAACTTAAAAGAGATGGTTAAAGTGTTCCGTCTCAGCGCCTGATGACCCGACGGCGGTGGCCTGCCACCGCCGTTTTCCTTAATCGAGCTGCGAAATCTCCAGCGCCGCGCGGTCGATAATCCCGATAATCTGCTTTAACGTCTCCGGGCTGATTTGCGCCTGGTTCACTTTTAAATCCAGCACCGCTTTCATATTGTCGAGCGCCCGTTTCATCTGCGGATCTTTACGCAACTGATGACCAATGGCGCGCGCCCGTATGCGCGTCTGAATATGGGTAAGCGCCTCGCGGTTTTCTGCAAGCCACGCGCGGCCCGCATCGGTGATCGCTATCTTCTTGCGGCCATTTTCCTCTTCATGCAGCACGATAAACCCCTGCGCCTCCAGCGCATCGAGCGTCGGGTAGACCACGCCAGGGCTTGGCGCGTAGTGACCGGCGGTGAGCGTTTCGATGGCTTTGATCAGCTCATAGCCGTGGCTTGCGCCGCCGCACAGGATATCCAGCATCACCAGGCGCAGCTCGCCATTGCCAAAAAAACGGGGGCGGCGGTGACCATCCGAGCCGTGCCGGCCTTCGCGGCGGGCGTGTGAAGCGGGGCGATCGTCTGAGCGCATGGCAGGTTCTCCGGTAATAACAGATATATCTTAACTATATCTTTTTTAGCGACAGGAGTCTCAAAAAGAAAATATGATTTTTTAATTATTTGATTATTAATGGTTAAAAAGGTTTTTTTGGCGCGCTGTGCGCTTTTTGCACGGAGTATCTAAAAATCACTTGCCATTTCCGTTGTTGGCAATCATTATCATTTACGAAAATTTAGATATATCGAATTTACCGTTTACGTTGGCAGGTTGATGATGAATCAGAGAACTCAATTTCCGCAGCGCGTCCGTAACGAGCTGCGTTTTCGTGAACTTACCGTGCTTGAGAGCGAACGCGTCAGTGGTTTTCAGCGTGTCGTGTTCGGCGGCGAATCGCTCGCGGGCTTCAGCTCTCGCGGTTTCGACGATCATGTCAAAGTGTTCTTCCCGCAGGACGGCGTGCCGTTTGTGCCGCCAGAGGTGACGGATGAGGGCATCGTCTGGGCAGGCGACGTGCGTCCGCCGTCACGCGACTACACGCCGCTCTTTGACGAGGCGCGCCAGCAGCTGACGCTCGATTTTTATGTGCACGAATCCGGCGTGGCGAGCGACTGGGCCGTGGCCGCAAAGCCTGGCGACACGCTGTTCATCGGCGGGCCGCGCGGCTCGCTGGTGGTGCCGGAAGATTACGCCTGGCAGCTTTATGTGTGCGATGAATCCGGCATGCCGGCGCTGCGCCGTCGTCTGGAAGCGCTCCGCGCGCAGCCCAAACCGGTACATGTCGAAGCGATGGTGACAGTGTCTGACGAATCGCTGAAGGGCTACCTGGCGCACCTCGACGAATTTAATATTCAGTGGGTTATCGGCCATGACACCCAGGCGGTCGCAACAAAACTCGCCGCGCTGACCGTGCCGCAGGAGGATTATTACCTGTGGATAACCGGCGAAGGCAGAGCCGTTAAGCAGTTAAGCGAGCCGTTTGAAGGGCGCGTCAACGCCCAGCTGATGCGCGCGGCAGCCTACTGGCACAGTAAATAAGCGAGCCTCACTGCGGGAACGGGCGCGATGCTTTTTTCCGCAGAATAACCCTTCTTTTCTTGTTGCTTTCGGACGTATAATCGCCGCCCTTTGTCGATTTTTTGCCATTTTCCGGAAGCACTATGAGTTCCCTGAGCCTGATCCAGCCGGATCGCGATCTGTTCTCCTGGCCCCAGTATTGGGCGGCCTGCTTTGGGCCTGCGCCCTTTTTACCGATGTCGCGCGAGGAGATGGATCTGCTCGGCTGGGACAGTTGCGACATTATTCTTGTCACCGGCGACGCCTATGTTGACCACCCCAGTTTCGGCATGGCCATTTGCGGCCGTATGCTGGAGGCGCAGGGCTTTCGCGTCGGGATCATCGCGCAGCCGGACTGGAACACCAAAGACGACTTCATGCGGCTTGGCAAACCGAACCTGTTTTTCGGCGTGACCGCCGGGAATATGGATTCGATGATCAATCGTTACACAGCGGATCGCAAACTGCGCCACGACGACGCTTACACGCCGGATAACGAGGCGGGGAAGCGCCCGGATCGCGCCACGCTGGTCTATACCCAGCGCTGCAAAGAGGCCTGGCGCGATGTGCCGGTTATCCTGGGCGGTATTGAAGCGAGCCTGCGCCGCACCGCGCATTACGATTACTGGTCTGATACGGTGCGCCGCTCGGTGCTGGTGGATTCCAAAGCCGACATGCTGATTTTCGGCAACGGCGAGCGCCCGCTGGTGGAAGTGGCGCACCGTCTGGCGATGGGCGAGCCGATCAGCGCGATCCGCGAGGTGCGCAATACGGCGATTATGCTCAAAGAAGCGCTGCCGGGCTGGGCAGGAGTGGACTCAACCCGCCTCGACACGCCGGGGCGAATCGATCCGATCCCGCATCCTTACGGCGACGATCTGCCCTGCGCCGACGGCAACAAACCAGAGAAACCGACGGCGAAAAGCGTCACCGTACAGCCGCCGCGCCCGAAGCCGTGGGAGAAAACCTACGTGCTGCTGCCGTCTTATGAAAAAGTGAAGGGCGACAAAGTGCTGTACGCGCACGCCTCACGCATTCTGCACCACGAAACCAACCCCGGCTGCGCGCGTGCGCTGATGCAAAAGCACGGCGACCGCTATATCTGGATCAACCCGCCCGCCATTCCGCTCTCGACCGAAGAGATGGACAGCGTGTTCGCGCTGCCGTACCAGCGTGTGCCGCACCCGGCCTACGGCAAAAAGCGCATTCCGGCGTATGAGATGATCCGTTTTTCGGTGAATATCATGCGCGGCTGCTTCGGCGGCTGTTCGTTCTGCTCCATCACCGAGCATGAAGGGCGCATCATCCAGAGTCGCTCGGAAGACTCCATCATTAATGAGATCGAGGCGATCCGCGATGCGGTGCCCGGCTTTACCGGCGTGATTTCCGATCTCGGCGGGCCGACGGCCAACATGTATATGCTGCGCTGCACCTCGCCGCGCGCTGAGCAGACCTGCCGCCGCCTGTCGTGCGTCTACCCGGATATTTGCCCGCATATGGATACCGATCATACGCCGACGATCAATCTGTACCGCCGCGCGCGCGATCTGAAAGGTATTAAGAAGATCCTGATCGCCTCCGGCGTGCGTTACGATCTGGCGGTGGAGGATCCGCGCTATATCAAAGAGCTGGCGACGCACCACGTCGGCGGTTATCTGAAGATAGCGCCGGAGCACACCGAAGCGGGGCCGCTGTCGAAAATGATGAAGCCGGGTATGGGGAGCTATGATCGCTTTAAACAACTCTTCGATACCTACTCGAAACAGGCGGGAAAAGAGCAGTATCTGATCCCGTACTTTATCTCAGCGCACCCCGGCACGCGCGACGAAGACATGGTGAATCTGGCGCTGTGGCTCAAACAGCGCCGCTTCCGGCTCGATCAGGTGCAGAACTTTTATCCGTCGCCGCTCGCCAACTCGACCACCATGTATTACACCGGTAAAAACCCGCTCGGGAAAATCGGCTACAAGAGCGAAGAGGTGGTAGTACCGAAAGGCGACCGCCAGCGCCGCCTGCATAAAGCGCTGTTGCGCTATCACGATCCGGCCAACTGGCCGCTTATCCGCGAGGCGCTGGAAGCGATGGGCAAAAAGCATCTGATAGGCGGGCGTCGCGACTGTCTGGTGCCTGCGCCGACGATAGAGGAGATGCGCGCGGCGAAGCGTCAGTACCGCAAAACCCAGCCGGCATTAACCACACACACGCCGGTCAGCCATCAGCGTCAGGCGCTGGCGAAAACGAAAAAAGCGGCGCGCTAAGGCCATAAAAAAAGCACCGCTCGCGGTGCTTTTTCTTTTCACGGCAGCGGCGCTTAGCGACGAACGGCGATCGCTTCGATTTCGATTTTCACATCTTTCGGCAGACGGGCCACTTCCACGCAGGAACGCGCCGGGAAGGTGGCGTTATGCTCGGTGAAAAACGCTTCATAAGTCGCGTTAACCGTGGCGAAATCGTTCAGATCTTTCACGAATACCGTGGTTTTCACGATATCGCCCACCTTCAGGCCCGCGGCTTCGATAATCGCTTTCACGTTATCGAGCGACTGGCGCGCCTGAGCGGCGATGTCGTCCGGCACGCTGCCGGATTTCGGATCAACCGGGATCTGCCCGGAGGTGATAACCATGTTGCCCAAATCGACAGCCTGAACGTAAGGGCCGATAGCGGCGGGTGCATTTTCCGTGGCGATAGTGCGGGACATAATTTCTCCTGAAGTTAACAGCGGTAAGGCTCCCGCTCATTATAGGGAGCCGTAAGGCCTTTGCCAGCCACAATTAATCCGCCAGCACGACGTGGCGGGCGAACTCTTTCTCGCAATATTTGCACTTCAGCTGCACCGCCTCGCCGCGGGTTTTTACCGCGAAGCTCGACGACACCGGCTCGATGCGGCTGATGCAGTTGCCGTTCGGGCAGACCAGCACATTTTCGATGCGATCCGGCAGGCTCGGTTTGCTCTTGCCCACCACCTCGTAATCGTCGATGCGGTTCACCGTCGCCTGCGGCGCGTAGAGCGCGAGCTGGTTGACCTGCTCCTCGGTCAGGAAGGTGTTTTCAATCTTAATCAGATCTTTACGCCCCATCTCGCCGGAGGGCAGGTTCAGACCGATGGTGATGCGCTGATCCGTTTCGGTAAGCTTAAACAGGGAAAGCAGCTTGAAGCCAACCTGCGCCGGGATATGGTCAATCACCGTACCGCGGCGAATGGCTTCTACCTGAAGTTTGTTGTCATGGGTCATGGGCTTCTCCTTACAGATCTAAATCGCGATTCAGTACCAGCGCCAGCAGCGCCTGACGGGCGAAAATGCCGTTGCCCGCCTGCTGGAAATACCAGGCGTGCGGCGTTTTATCCACGTCGGTCGTAATTTCATCGATGCGCGGCAGCGGGTGCAGCACTTTCATGTTGGCGCGCGCCCCCTGAAGATCGGCGGCGCGCAGCACAAACTGCGCCTTCACGTTGGCGTATTCGGACGGGTCGAGGCGCTCTTTCTGTACGCGAGTCATGTAGAGGATATCTACCTCCTGCACCACATCCTCAATGGCGCCGTGCTGGCTCCAGGCGATGCCTTTTTCATCCAGCATATCGAGGATATATTGCGGCATCGCCAGCGCGTCCGGCGCGATAAAGCAGAAGCGGTTGCCGTTGAATTTCGCCAGCGCCTGGGCCAGTGAATGGACCGTGCGGCCATATTTCAGATCGCCGACCATCGCGATGGTAAGGTTTTCCAGCCGCCCCTGAGTCTCCTGAATGGTAAAGAGATCAAGCAGCGTCTGCGTCGGGTGCTGATTGGCGCCGTCGCCCGCGTTCAGCACCGGCACGCCGCCGGAAAACTCAGTGGCGAGACGCGCCGCGCCCTCCTGCGGGTGACGCATCACGATGGCATCCACATAGGTGCTGATAACCGAAATCGTGTCCGCCAGGGTTTCGCCCTTTTTGCCAAGCGACGTGTTGCTGCTGTCGGAGAAACCGACCACCGCCGCGCCCAGGCGGTGCATGGAGGTTTCAAACGACAGGCGGGTGCGGGTGGAGGCTTCGAAGAAGCAGCTGGCGATCACTTTATGCTTCAAAAGCTCCGGCTGCGGGTTCGCCTTGAGCTTCGCCGCCGTCTCCAGCACCAGCTCAAGCTCGGCGCGGCTGAGATCGTTGATGGAAATAATGTGTTTTTGATAAAGCGGATTAGCCATTTCTGTCTCCTCTTCAGGCCGGCGGACAAACGCTGGACAAAAAAAAGCCCCTCATTGAGGGGCTTTTATCAGCAATTCTGGAACGGAAAGAGCAACGGCCTGGCCGTCAGCTTTCTGACGACGCGGTAAGACAAATTGTCGAACACACTGGACCATGCTTCCCTCCGGCAAATTGCCCGGCATTATACGCAAGTGCGATTGGCTGACAAGCAGGAAATGCACGCTTTGTCGCCAGGAATCGATTGCTGTGAATATTAATGCATTCCAAGTAAGTAATTAATGCGCTTGTGTATCAGCGCCGTGCGCTTCACGTCGCGCGGCGCTATCCAGACGATACTGCTGCCCGCCACCACGCCCAGGATCTCCGGCAGCGCATGATAATCCAGCACTTTCGCTACCGCGCGACCGTAGCCCGCCACCGTATGGACAAGGATAAACTCGCTGTTATGTTCCACGCTCACCACCATTTCCGAGATAGCGCGCGCCGCGTCAGGCGCGGGCTGCAACAGGGGGTTCAGGGAATAAATTTTTTGTCCTTTGGCGTTGCGGATTTTAATCACACCCAGCAGTTTCAGCAGGCGTGAGACCGAGGACTGGCTGATATTGTTAAACCCCTGGCGCTGCATATCGCGCCGGATCTCCTCCTGAGAGCAGTAGGTTTTATTGCTGATAAGCCGCTGGCACACCGCCATCTGCTGCTGCTCTTTCCCGGAATAATCACCGTAATCCTTCATGGACCATCACTCCTTACCTTGTTGAAAGCTGAAGAAAAACGATATTGTTTTCCCGGCCCGTCGCCGGGGGAACCATAACAGACGGATAAACAACGGGCTTTTACAAAAATGGGAGGCGTTTCATGCGGCGCGACGCCCGCGATTGACACCGCCGCGACGCCATGAATCGCTAAAACAGCGCGCCGAGGCTGAGCGCGGCCATGTTCAACACCGTCAGGATGAGAATGAGCGGGGCGACCCATTTCAGATAACGCACATACGGCACGCGGGCGATAGCGAGGCCGCCCATCACGACCGCTGACGTCGGCGTAATGAGATTGACGATGCCGGAGGCCGACTGATAGGCTGTAACCACCAAGTCGCGGCCCACGTGGGCGAAATCGGCGAGCGGGGCCATGATGGGCATCGTCAGCACCGCGAGGCCCGATGACGACGGCACCAGGAACGAGAGCAGCACTTCGAGCCAGTACGTGACATTGATAAAAACCGTGGTGGAGAGCCCGGTCACCAGGTTTTCGGCGCTGTGCAGAATGGTGTGCGTGATCATGCCGTTATCCATCACCACCACGATGCCGCGCGCAATCCCGATAATCAGCGCCACGCCGAGCAAGTCCCGCGCGCCATCGATAAAGGTGCTGGTAAAAGCCTCTTCGCTCATGCGCGCCACGACGCCGGTAATAATGGCCGCGGCGAGGAACACGCCGGAAATTTCGCCCATCCACCAGCCGCGCACCGCTACGCCGTAAATCATCACGGCAAACGAGGCGGCGAAGATCACCAGAATAACTTTGCGTGTGGCGGTGAACGGGATCCTGTCGCCGGATTGGTTACCCAGAAAATGCGCGCGGTTGCTCTCAATCAGATCCGCCACGACAGACGAAGATGGCTCCTGGCGCACGCGCCGCGCGTAGCGCATCACCCACACCACGCAGATAACCCAGCCGATAACCAGCAGCGCCACGCGCAGCCCGATTCCGCTGGTGAACGGAATGCCTGCGGCGTTGGCGGCGATCACCGTCGCGAAGGGGTTAATGGTGGAGCCGAGCGTGCCGATGCCTGCGCCAAGCAGCACGGTGGCGGCGGCGACCAGCGGATCAAAACGCGCGGCCATCATTACCGGCACCAGCAGCGTATAAAACGGCAGCGACTCCTCCGCCATACCATAGATGGTGCCGCCTGCGGCGAACAGCGCCATCAGAATGGGGATCATCCACTCTTCTTTGCCGTGCAGGCGCTCGGTGACGCGCTCGATCCCGGCATCAATGGCGCCGGTTTTATTCACCACGCCCAGAAAGCCGCCGATGATCAGCACAAACAGCGCCACGTCGATGGCGCCTGCGGCGTAGGTGACGTGGTTGTAAAGGCCATCCACTGGCGCCAGCAGAACGGCGGTAATGCCCTGCGGATGCGCCTCGACAGGGGCGTACGTGCCCGCGACCGGCACCTCTTTGCCGAGCGTGTCGTTCATTGCCATCTGATATTTTCCGGCGGGCACTACCCAGGTCAGCGCCGCCACCAGCGCGATAAGCACAAATAAAATCGTATAAGCGGAAGGGAATTTAAACCTGTGCATGAGATCTCTCCGAAGCAACGGGCGCGCGGGCGGCGCGCCCGCAGGGGTTATTCGCCAAGCGTCGCCACCATCACGGCTTTGATGGTGTGCATGCGGTTTTCCGCCTCGTCAAACACGATGGAGCAGGGCGACTCGAACACCTCTTCCGTCACCTCCAGCCCTTTCAGGCCGTAGGCGGCTTCAATCTCGCGGCCCACGGTGGTGTGCTCGTTATGAAACGCCGGCAGGCAGTGCATAAATTTGACGTTCGGGTTGCCGGTCGCTTTTATGACCGCCTGATTGATCTGGTAGGGCTTCATCAGCGCGACACGCTCGGCCCAGGCCTCTTTCGGCTCGCCCATCGATACCCAGACGTCGGTATAAAGAAAATCGACGCCGTCCACGCCTTCATCGACATGTTCCGTGAGGATGATGCGCGCGCCGGTTTGCGCGGCGATGGCGCGGCACTGTTCGACTAACTCCTCTTCCGGCCAGAAGGCTTTTGGGGCCACGAGGCGGATCTCCATGCCCATTTTCGCGGCGCCCACCATCAGCGAGTTGCCCATGTTGTTGCGCGCGTCGCCGAGATAGGCGAAGCGGATCTGCGGGAGCGTTTTGCCTGGCGAATGTTCCAGCATGGTCATTAGATCCGCCAGAATTTGCGTCGGGTGAAATTCGTTGGTAAGGCCATTCCACACCGGCACGCCCGCGAATTCGCCCAGCTCCTCGACAATCGTCTGACCGTAGCCGCGATATTCGATACCGTCATACATGCGGCCCAGGACGCGCGCGGTATCTTTCATCGACTCTTTATGGCCTATCTGCGAGCCGCTCGGCCCGATGTAGGTCACCTGCGCGCCCTGGTCGAACGCGCCGACTTCAAACGCGCAGCGGGTGCGGGTGGAGGTTTTTTCGAAAATCAGCGCGATATTTTTGCCGACCAGCGTTTTCTTTTCGCGTCCGGCTTTTTTGTCGGCTTTGAGTTGCATAGCGAGATCGATGAGGTACTGGATCTCCGCCGGGGTGTAATCAAGCAGCTTCAGGAAATTACGGTTTTTCAGGTTGATAGTCATGAGGAAATCCTTTTTGTGTCAAAGAGAGAGGCGCCATTTACTGGCGGATCAGCGTGCCTTTATCGCCCGCGAGTATCGCCGGGCCGTCAGCCAGCGCGCCGATCCCGGCGATACCGCCGCACTGCCGGACAAAGGCGCAGCACGCCGCCACTTTCGGCCCCATCGAGCCTGCATCGAAGCGCAGCTCAGCAAGCTGCGCGGGCGTGACGTGCGTCAGCGGCCGCTGGGTCGGTTTGCCCCAGTCGTGATACACCGCGTCAGCGTCGGTCAGGATCAGCAGCGCGTCGGCGTGAAGCTGGCGCGCCAGCAGGGCGCTTGAGAGGTCTTTATCGATAACGGCTTCGACGCCGTGGTAACCGTCGGCTTTCTCCACCACCGGCACGCCGCCGCCGCCATTGCAAATAACCAGATGATCGCGGGCGATAAGCGCCTCAATGGCGTCGCTCTCGACAATCCGTTGCGGCTGCGGCGAGGGCACCACGCGGCGGAAATACGCGCCGTCGGCTTTCATCGTCCAGCCTTTTTCCGCGGCAAGCCGGTCCGCCTGGGCTTTGTCATACACCGGGCCGATGTATTTGGTCGGGTTTGCAAACGCCGGGTCGGCGTCGTCTACCTCCACCTGAGTCAGCAGCACGCTCACCTCGCGTTCCGGCAGCGCATTTTTCAGCGACTGCTGGAGCAGATAGCCGATCATCCCCTGGCTTTCGGCGCCCAGAATATCGAGCGGATAGGGCGTGACGTTAAGGTAGGCGCTGTTTTGCAGCGCCAGCAGTCCGACCTGCGGCCCGTTGCCGTGCACCAGCACCACGCGCCACTGACGGGTGAGCTGCGCGATGGTGCGCGCCGCAAGCTCGACGTTATGGCGCTGAATATCGGCTTCCAGCGGTTCGCCGCGTTTCAGCAGCGCGTTGCCGCCAAGCGCCACGACCAGCGTGGGTTTCATTTCCATGGTGTTCTCCTTAAATGCCATCGCGTTCCAGCGGGCAGCTCATGCAGCGGGCGCCGCCGCGTCCACGGCCCAGCTCGTCGCCGGGAATGGGCAGCACGGTGATGCCGGCCTTGTCATATTTCTCGTTGGTCCAGATGTTGCGCTCATAGCCAATCACGACGCCGGGGCGCACGGTCAGCACGTTATTGGCGTCGTTCCACTGCTCGCGCTCGGCTTCAAAGGCGTCGCCGCCAGTGGTGATAAGCGTGATGCGATCGACCCCGAGCGCCTGCTCCAGGGCATGCACCAGACTTTTCTCCTCCCGGCGCGCGAGACCGCCGCGCCCGTCCGGCGTTAAGGTCCAGCATTTCACGTCGGGACGTACCACTTCGGGGTAAACGGAGAAGGTATCGACATCGATATGCGTCATCACGGTATCGAGATGCATACAGGAGCGGTGTTTTGGTAACTCCACGGCAATCACGCGCGTCGCCTGCTGGTGGTTAAACAGGGCGCTGGCCAGGAATTCCACACCCTGCGGCGTAGTGCGCTCAGACATGCCGATTAACACCGCGCCGCGACCAATCACTAATACATCGCCGCCTTCCAGCGTGGCGTGGTCGTAATTAATGTTCTGGTCGCCAAAATATTTTATAAATTCGCCGTCAGCGAAAGCCGGATGCCAGCGATAAATCGCACGAAGATTATTGGTCTCGCGCTGGCGTGCCTGTTTGGCCATTGGGTTAATCGACACGCCGTTATATATCCAGCAGGAGGTGTCGCGAGTGAATAAATGATTAGGCAGCGGCTCCATAATAAAATCATGGGCGCCGTGGGTATCCACCACCATATTATGAATAGAGGCGGGGATTTCGCTGAATGTCAGACCGCCGCTTAAGCGCCGCGCCAGCTCCCGGTGGGGTAAATCGGCAAGCCAGCCGCGCACGTCCGAGGCGAAAGAAGGGCCGAGGCGGTACTCGGAAACCTGGGTCTCCAGCAGCCAGGCTTTGGCCTCAGGGATATCCAGCGTGTGGGTAAGAAGATCCGTCAGTAATAATACTTCGACGCCCTGGTCACGCAATGTGCGGGCGAAAATGTCATGTTCTTCGCCCGCACGCTCTACCGATAATACATCATCAAAAAGTAATTCCTGACAATTAGATGGCGTCAGTCGTTTCAGACTCAAATTAGGTCGGTGCAACATCACGCTGCGTAACTGGCCAATTTCCGATCCCACGTAATGCTTTTCCATATTTATCCCTTGCTGATTTCAGAATAAAAAAGGTGGCGTTATGCGACAGGTGTTCGCATAACCGGTTACCGTGCAGATTGAATTCGGAATAAATAGTAATAGAGCACAGGTTTAACTTTGTGATGAAAGTCACGTCAATTAAGGTTTGGCCATTATTCCGCCGTAATGATGATTTATTTCATGGAAACTTTAATTAATTCATCGGGTGATATGAATCGCTACGCAGAAAATGCAGGTCTTATGCAGGCGTGTTAATAAATTGTTTGTGATTAATTCGCATTCAATAATTTAAATTTTTGATAAATAATGATTTTTATTAACGCTGAATATTATTATGCGATAACGGCGCAAGTTTATTTGTGGCTATGAAAAATAGGACAAATAATTATGGCGCCATCGCGCCTGCCTGCACGGTAAGCAAAACGTGACGGCATCGCCTTTTTTATCATAAACGCTGTTAAAACAAGGGCCTGTAATGAAGCTGCAAATTATATTCGTCAGGGTTATGCATAAATGCTGCATAAATGTCGGGCGCGCATTAACAAGCCCGTAACGGCTGGTGCGATAACTATGCGTCAGAGCAGGTTTCCTCGATAAAGCGGTGGCGAACCGACGCGATTCCTCGTATAACACGTAAAAATGAAACGCTGTTTTACATAAGGAGTTGGCGATGATTATCGGTAATATTCACGCGCTGGGCGCCTGGCTGCCTGCGCCGTTCCGCGAGGCTATTGAGCGGGTGAAGCAACAGGTCACGACGCAGACCGCGCCGGGTAAATACGATCTTGATGGCAACCGGCTGTTCTTCCTGCTTTCGGAAGATACGACAGAGCCGCTGGTGGACCGCCGCGCCGAGTATCACGCGCGTTATCTGGATATCCAGATTGTGCTGGCGGGCCGCGAGGGGATGACTTTCAGTACCCTGCCGCCGGGCGTACCCGAGACCGACTGGCTTGCGGATAAAGATATCGCCTTCCTGCCCGCAGGCGCGCAGGAGAAGACGGTGGTGCTGGAAGAGGGCGATTTCGTGATTTTCTGGCCGGGCGAAGTACACAAGCCGCTGTGCGCGGTTGGCGATCCAGCGCCGGTACGCAAAGTCGTGGTGAAAATGTTAATGGAGTAAGGGGTTTCCAGAGGGTAAGCGCCAGAAGTCAACCAGGCGGGGGCGCGTGCGCTTACCCGCCGTCATTATAGTGCGTTCCGGTGTGTCGTTTTGCAGAAGGGTAAGCGCGTCGCATCCACCATTGGGCTATCGCGGGTGCGTTTACTGCGAAAGCGTCGCGACCATCACCGCTTTGATCGTATGCATCCGGTTTTCGGCCTGATCGAACACGATACTGTGGGGCGACTCAAACACCTCGTCGGTCACTTCCATGCCGCCTTTGAGGCCATATTCCTGTGCCATCTGCTTACCGAGCGTCGTCTGATCGTCATGAAACGCCGGCAAACAGTGCAGGAATTTGACGTTCGGGTTGCCGGTAAGCGCCAGCATCTGGCTGTTAACCTGATATGCGCGCAGCAGCGCGATACGCTCCGCCCATTTTTCCTTTGCCTCGCCCATCGACACCCAGACATCGGTATAGATGAAATCCGCGCCTTTCACACCTGCGGCGATATCTTCGGTGAGCGTAATACGCCCGCCAGTCTCTTTCGCCAGCGCCTGGCACTCGGTCACCAGCTCCGGCGCAGGCCAGCAGCTTTCCGGGGCGACAAGACGTAAATCCAGGCCCATCAGCGCAGCGGCTTCCAGCATTGAATTGCCCATGTTGTTGCGCGCGTCGCCTGCGTAAACCAGCGTCATCTCATTGAGCGTTTTCCCCGGCAGATGCTCCTGCATGGTGAGCAGATCCGCCAGCAGTTGCGTCGGGTGAAACTCGTCGGTCAGGCCGTTCCACACCGGCACCCCAGCATATTGCGCCAGCGTTTCGACGATTTCCTGACCAAAACCGCGATACTGAATGCCGTCATACATCCGGCCCAGCACGCGGGCGGTATCCTTAATTGATTCTTTATGCCCAATCTGGCTGCCGCTCGGGCCAAGATAAGTCACGCGCGCGCCCTGGTCATATGCGGCAACTTCGAAAGAGCATCGCGTGCGGGTCGAGTCTTTTTCGAAGATGAGCGCAATATTTTTTCCGGTAAGTTTTTGAACTTCAATGCCGTTTTTCTTATCGTTTTTTAGCTTTGCAGAAAGCGCCAGCAATGAATGGATCTGAGCGGGCGTAAAATCGAGCAGTTTTAAAAATGATTTTTGATACAAGGCGGTCATGTTTCCCTCGCTGGCTGACGCCACTTATTGAATTAAAATTCAACATATATGTATGAATATGCATTTGCAACCCCTCGGGTTAAAACTTTGCGGGGAAAGGTGGAGGCATTCCCGATGGTGTGTGAAAATAGAAGGTATCTGCCGACACACTGAGGAACGAGCCATGGCAAACCCGGAATTACTGGAAGAGCAGCGCGAAGAGACGCGTCTGATTATTGAAGAGCTGCTTGAAGATGGCAGCGATCCTGACGCACTGTACACCATTGAACACCACTTCTCGGCAGACGATTTCGATACGCTGGAGAAACTGGCGGTTGAAGTCTTTAAGCTTGGCTATGAAGTGACAGACCCGGAAGAGCTGGAGCTGGAAGAGGGCGGCGAAACGGTGATCTGCTGCGACGCGCTGAGCGAATGCGCGCTGAACCCGGAGCTTATCGACGCGCAGGTTGAACAGCTGATGAACCTCGCGGAAAAATTCAATGTCGAATATGACGGCTGGGGCACCTATTTCGAAGACCCGGACGGCGAAGACGAAGACGACGAAGGCATGGATGAAGACGACGACGGCGTTCGTCACTAAGTCGCATTATGCGGCAGCGCTGCGCTGCCGCATTTCAGGAACCCCGCATGAATTACGACGCACTCCTTCTCCCCGTTAAAAATTTCCTTCACTGCGCCACCCCGCAAGCCTGGATAGATGAAGCCAGAGCGCCAGAAAACCTGCCGCTGCTGCTGACCGACCACATGATCTGCGAGCTGAAAGCCGCGCAAACCGCGATGCTGCTGATTCGCCGCTATGTCGCGGATAAGAGCGGTTCTGACGAACTCCTCGGCTGGCTGAAGCCGTATGAAGATTTTACCTACCGCGAAGGGCCGGAGCCGGATTTTCTGGCGTTGCATAAGCGCATCGGTAAAAGCGTGATGCCGCAGACTGACGACCCGTGGGGTCAGACGCTTATCGACAGCATGGTGCTGCTTATCAAAGAAGAGCTACACCACTTCTGGCAGGTGCGCGAAGTGATGCAGGCGCGTAACATCCCCTACGTGAAAATTACCGCCAGCCGCTACGCGCGCGGGCTGCGGCGCGAAATGCGCACGTACGAGCCTGCGACGCTTGTCGATAAGCTGATTTGCGGCGCGTATATCGAAGCGCGCTCCTGTGAGCGCTTCGCCGCGCTGGCGCCGTATCTGGATGACGATTTGCAAAAGTTTTACCTGTCGTTGCTGCGTTCGGAAGCGCGCCACTATCAGGATTACCTGGATCTGGCGCAACGAATTTCACCGGAAGATATCGCGCCGCGCGTACAGGCGCTGGGCGAAGCGGAAGCACGGCTGATTAACCAGCCCGACGCCGAATTTCGTTTTCACAGCGGCATACCGGCGCAAGCGTAAGCGCGCGGGATATATAAAAACTATCAATACCAAAGGGATAAAAAATGAACTGGCATCATGTCTGGCTTTCCGCTGTGGTTGGCGTTGCGCTCGCGGGCGTCGCCTCGACGCTCTATAAAAAAGGCAAAGTCAACAAACTCGCCGCAATTGCGATATTTGTCGTCGGCATTGCGCTGTGGAATGTCGCAGATATCGCCTGGCTTAAAGGCAGCAAGGCAACCTCGCCGGAGCAGGGCTTTGATGAAGCGTTCAACAGCATGCCGCTCTATAAGCTGATTAAAGAAAACGATCCGGCGTTTTATGCGCGCATGCGTAACCAGGCCGTGGAAATGGCGAAGCAGGGCAAAACGCAGCAGGATATTATCGACACGATGCAGGCGCAGATGGCGGAACTGGAGATGCAGCGCATTCAGTTCGCGCCGGACAGGGACGTGATGGCGTATATGCGCGTCAATATGGAGCAGACCCGCGAAATGCAGCAGCACAGCGACGACGCCTGTTTCCGTTTCCTGATGCCGCAGGTGAAAGGCGGTGTAAACCCGGTACAGATGCTGTCGAAAGAGGTTATCGCGAAGCGGATGGACGTAGAGATGAAGCTGCTGTCAGCAAGCTACGGCCCGAACCAGCATAAGGTGACGAGCGAAGAGCAGAAACTGGCTGAAGAGACGCTGGCCCCGATTGGCCAGGCGCTGGCGGCAAAATATGGCGACACGATTGACGTCTTTACCGATCCGCAAAAAGGCGTTGGCCAGGAAAAACAGGTCTGCAACATGGTGCAGGAACTCTGGCGCGACGTGCTGGCACTGCCGCCGGAAAAAGCGGGGCCGGCTATTCGTATCTCCATGCAACAATAAAAAAAAGCCGGGTTAGCCCGGCTTTTTTATTTCATTCTTTCAGAGCGTTTTTAACATACGGACTTCGCAATCTACATGCCCCGTACAGCCCAGCGGCTCGGAAATATGCGTAAAACCGAGACGTTCATACAGCGCGATCGCCTCTTTTAAAAACGCGGTGGTTTCCAGGTAGCAGCGGCGATACCCCTGAGCGCGGGCGAATTCCAGCGCCTGCAGCGCCAGCTTTTTGGCAAGCCCTCTGCCGCGCGCGACGGGCAGAAAATACATTTTTTGCAGCTCGCAGATATCCGTCTGGCTACACGCCAGCGGCGCGATACCGCCGCCGCCCACCACGTCGCCATCGAGTTCCACGACCCAATACGCGTGGCCCGGCTTGCTGTATTGCGTGTAAAGCACGTCGAGATTCGGGTCCGCGACGGTGTAGCCTTTGTCGGCGGTCAGGCCATATTCTGCGGAAACCTGGCGGATCACCCGGGCGACAGTCGCGTTATCCGCGGCCGTCATCCGGCGCATGATAATGTCAACCGGCGCCTCAACATTCATTTTCTGCTCTGATGTCATATATTCAACATAATGTTGTGCTTAATACCATTACCAGAAGAGACACGCAAGCCCAGGAATATTGGTTGCTATTATTCTTCTTTGGCCTTTATTACACTAAAGTACGCACTGAATTAACCCTAAGAAGTTAAAGGTTATAACGGCGCTTTTTTTCTTTTTTACAGAATAAGGATTGTTATGTCAGACGATAATAAATTCCTGGCAGGGAATAAGACACACGCATTCTCGTTTCAGGGCAGCGGCGGTGGTTATTTCCCCGTCTGGCTGGTCAACATACTGTTAACGGTATTCACCGCCGGGCTGTTTTTACCCTGGGCAATGGTGCGTGCGCGCCGTTATTTCTATGAAAATACGGAGCTTGCTGGCGCGCGTTTTTCTTACCACGCCACGGGCCGCGCGATTTTCGTCGGCTGGCTGTGCCTCGCTATCCTCTACGTCGTGTTCCTGATTAACGCGGTGCATGAGAATACCTTTTTAACGCTGTGCATGGTGGTGCTGTTTATCGCCTTCGCGCCGTTCCTGATTATGCAGGGCCTGCGCTACCAGCTGCTGATGACCCAGCTTAACGGGATGCGTTTTAGCTTTAAAGCGAGCCCGCTGCGCGCCTGGTGGGTGATGCTCGGCTGCCCGCTGCTGATTGCCGTGCTTATCTTTGTAGTTATCTCTCTGGTGTTTACCCTCGCGGGCTCCAGCGCCAGCCTGACCGGCATTATCGTCGGCATTGTGCTCTCCACCGTTGTTGGCCTTGGCGGTACCGCGCTGATGCAGGGGATTTACGCCGCCCAGTGGTACGGGCTGCTGGTCAATAACCTGCAATACGGTAAACACCGTTTCGCCATTAACCTGAACATCAAAACCTGCACCTTCATCTACCTGAAAGCGATGCTGCTGTTTGTGCCGTTTATCGTTATCGTGATGGTGATGGTCGTTCCGATGATGACCCAGGTTTTACAGCTAAGCCTGTACGGTGGAGCAAGCGAAGAAGCCATGCTGAGCGCGGGCTTGTCGATGTTCTCCACTATGTTCATGGCCTATATGGTTTATCTTGTCGGCATCCTGGTCTGCTTTAGCTTCGCGTTCGTTAAAGTGCGTAACTACGCTTATCAGCAGATGTCCCTCGAAGGCGGTATCAAATTCCGCTCCACCGCGAGCGTCGGCACCTTTGTGTGGCTGATCCTGAGCAATTTCATCGTCTGCGGTATTACCGCTGGCCTGGCGTGGCCGTGGGCGAAAGTGCGCCTGACCCGCTACCTGCTGGAAAATACCCATGTGGATGGCGAGCTGGATAACCTGGCGCTGGTCGATCACGACGAGCAGCCGCGTAACGATCCGGCAAGCGTGCTGGGCCGCGGTTTCTCCGTTCTGCCTTTCGCACTCTGAAAAATACGTCTCCGGGCCTCGCGTCCGGGTAAATAAAAACGGCGCTCTCAGGAGCGCCGTTTTTTTATATTTTACGTCCGCCAGAATAAACGGGCAGGGGATAATGTCGCCCGTTGGTATTAAGGGAAATTAATCGCCGCGTGCAGTAATAAAAAAAGCCGGGTCGCCCCGGCTTTTTCATTAAACACAGCAATTAAAGCGCGCTAATCACGCCCTGCTGTTCAATCAGTTTCGCTTTCGCTTCGTGATAGCCCGCGAGTTTTTCACGTTCTTTCGCGATCACGGCTTCCGGCGCGCGAGCCACAAAGCCTTCATTACCGAGTTTGCTTTCGATGCGCCCGATTTCACCTTCAATTTTGGCGACTTCTTTAGCCAGACGCGCTAGCTCGGCGTCTTTATCAATAAGCCCCGCCATTGGGATCAGCAGTTCGGCGCCGTCGATAATTTTGGTCACGGATACCGGACCTTTGTCATCGGCAGGCAGCACGGTGATGCTTTCGAGGCGCGCCAGCGTCTGCAGGAAGCCGCGGTTGTCGTTCACACGACGCGCAGCGTCAGCGCTGCAACCACGCAGCAGCAGTTCCAGCGGTTTGCCCGGCGCGATGTTCATCTCGGCGCGGATGTTGCGCACGGCGATGATGGCCTGCTTCAGCCACTCGGTATCGGCCAGCGCCGCGTCGTCCACGCGTGAGGCGTCAAACGCCGGGAACGGCTGCAGCATGATGGTGTCGGCATTGATGCCCGCAATCACTTTCACACGCTGCCAGATGGTTTCCGTGATAAACGGAATGATCGGGTGCGCGAGACGCAGCAGGCCTTCCAGCACGGTGACCAGCGTGTTGCGGGTGCCGCGCAGCTCGGCTTCAGAGCCGCCGTTCATGACCGGCTTGGTGAGCTCCAGATACCAGTCGCAGAACTGGTTCCAGGTGAATTCGTACAGGATGCCCGCCGCGATATCGAAGCGGAAGTTATCCAGCGCCTCACGGTACGCTTTCACGGTCTGGTTGAATTCCGCCAGGATCCAGCGGTCCGCCAGCGACAGCACTTTCTCGCCGCCGTTGAAGCCGCAGTCCTGCTCTTCGGTATTCATCAGCACGAAGCGGCTGGCGTTCCACAGTTTGTTACAGAAGTTGCGGTAGCCTTCGAGACGCTTCATATCCCAGTTGATATCGCGACCGGTCGAGGCCAGCGCCGCCAGAGTGAAGCGCAGGGCGTCGGTGCCGTGCGGCTCGATGCCGTCCGGGAACTGCTTCTCGGTGCGCTTGCGGATTTTCTCCGCCAGCTGCGGCTGCATCATGTTGCCGGTGCGCTTGGCAAGCAGGTCCGGCAGGGAAATGCCGTCAACCATATCCAGCGGGTCAATCACGTTGCCCTTGGATTTGGACATCTTCTGGCCTTCGTCATCGCGGATAAGCCCGGTCATGTAGACGGTGTGGAACGGCACCTGCGGCTTGCCGTTTTCATCTTTGATGAAGTGCATGGTCATCATGATCATGCGGGCAATCCAGAAGAAAATGATGTCGAAGCCGGAGACCATCACGCTGGTCGGGTGGAACTGACGCAGCGCGTCGGTGTTGTCCGGCCAGCCGAGGGTGGAGAATGTCCAGAGCGCGGAGGAGAACCAGGTGTCGAGCACGTCGTCGTCCTGGCGCAGCGCCACATCCGCGCCGAGATTGTTTTCCTGGCGCACTTCGTCAACGCTGCGGCCAACGTAGACGTTGCCCTGCTCGTCGTACCACGCCGGGATGCGATGACCCCACCAGAGCTGACGGGAGATACACCAGTCCTGAATATCGCGCATCCAGGAGAAGTACATGTTCTCGTACTGCTTCGGCACAAACTGGATATCGCCGTTCTCAACCGCTTCCACCGCCGGCTTCGCCAGCACATCGGCGCGCACATACCACTGGTCGGTCAGCATCGGTTCGATAACCACGCCGCCGCGATCGCCATAAGGCACGGTCAGGTCATGCGGTTTGATCTCTTCGAGCAGGCCGAGTTCATCAACGGCCGCCACGATTGCTTTACGCGCGGCGAAACGCTCCATTTTCTGGAACTGCGCCGGGATCTCGTTTGAGTAAACGTCAGATTCGTTGCCTTTGGTGTCGTAGACTTCCGCGCTTTCGCGAATATCGCCGTCAAAGGTCAGGATGTTGATCATCGGCAACTGATGACGACGACCCACTTCGTAGTCGTTGAAATCGTGCGCTGGCGTTATCTTCACGCAGCCGGTGCCTTTTTCCATATCGGCGTGTTCATCGCCGACGATCGGAATGCGGCGGTTCACCAGCGGCAGCACGACAAATTTACCAATCAGATCTTTATAACGAGGATCTTCCGGGTTAACGGCAACGCCGGTATCGCCCAGCAGGGTTTCCGGACGCGTGGTGGCGACCACCAGGTAATCTTTGCCGTCAGCGGTTTTCGCGCCGTCCGCCAGCGGGTAGCGGATGTGCCACATGGAGCCTTTCGACTCGCGGTTTTCCACTTCGAGGTCAGAGATGGCGGTACGCAGTTTCGGGTCCCAGTTCACGAGACGCTTGCCGCGATAGATCAGATCTTCTTTATAAAGACGGACGAAGACCTCTTTCACCGCGTTGGAAAGACCTTCATCCATAGTGAAGCGTTCGCGCTCCCAGTCGACCGAGTTACCCAGACGACGCATCTGGCGGGTGATGGTGCCGCCGGATTCCGCTTTCCACTCCCAGATTTTGTCGATGAACGCGTCGCGACCGTAATCGTGGCGGGTTTTGCCCTCTTCAGCGGCGATTTTACGCTCAACCACCATCTGGGTGGCGATACCGGCGTGGTCAGTACCGACCTGCCACAGGGTGTTTTTTCCCTGCATGCGCTGGTAGCGGATCATGGTGTCCATGATGGTTTGCTGGAAGGCGTGACCCATATGCAAACTGCCGGTGACGTTTGGCGGCGGGATCATGATGCAGAAGCTTTCCTGGCTCTCGTCGCCGTTGGGTTTGAAATAGCCCTGCTGCTCCCAGTGCTCGTAAAGCGGCTGTTCGATATCTTGGGGGTTATATGTCTTTTCCATTTCTACTGTGTCGTTCCGGGCGCCGTGAAGGTGGCCGTGGTCAAGTGGAAACCGGCGGCGCGATAGGCTTTGTAGCGTTCGCGCGCCAGTTGTTTCTGGGATTCGTCGTAAGGTACGAAGTCTACCACTTCATAGAAAGCAGTGGCAAAAGCTGCGAAATCCGGCAGCAGGCTTATCAGCAGCTCGCGCGGGCTGCTGCCGCGTTTTTGCGGCCAGGCTATCTCTACCGGCGCGCCGCCTCGCGGCCCTTCGCCCGCCAGGTTATGCGGCACGAAGCTGTCCGGATCGCGCTTCCAGAGCGCCTCGTCGATGCGGGTCGCCTGGGCTTCATCGACGCAGGCTATCAGGATACGTTTCCCCGCGCGCCAGCGTTCTGCGGCAACGTCGCACACCAGCGCTTCTTGTGCGCTCAGCCCGTCGACGGGCGTGTCGTTGTCAAGCAGGTAGAACGTTGCGTTTTTCATAAGCTAAACCCGTGATCTTTCACGTTGCCTCGTTGTTGGCTGCCTGGGAATGGCGGGTGGCGCTGCGCTGACCCGCCCGGCGGGGAAGTGCCTCGCCGCCGTCGTGCATGTAGGGTGTTGGCAGGGTGGATAAGCGACGCGCATCCACCGTTAATATTTGCGGCGGGCGCGCCGCGCTGACTCGCCCTGCGGACAGTTGTTACGGCCGGGTAAGCCCCGGCCTTTAACATCACTCTTCGCCGTTAAACCCGGCGCGGTTCAGCAGGAACTGCGACAGCATCGCTACCGGGCGGCCAGTCGCGCCTTTGGCTTTGCCAGAGCGCCACGCGGTACCGGCGATATCCAGGTGCGCCCAGTTATATTTGCGGGTAAAGCGCGCCAGGAAGCAACCCGCCGTTATCGCCCCGCCAGGACGGCCGCCGATGTTCGCCATATCCGCGAAATTGGACTCCAGCTGTTCCTGGAACTCATCCGCCAGCGGCAGACGCCACGCGCGGTCGCCCGCCTGTTCCGAAGCGCCGATAAGCTCATGCGCCAGCGGATTGTGGTTCGACATCAGCCCGGTGATGTGATGACCAAGCGCGATAACGCACGCGCCGGTCAGCGTCGCGACGTCAATCACCACTTCCGGCTCGAAGCGCTCGACGTACGTCAGCACGTCGCACAGCACCAGGCGGCCTTCAGCGTCGGTGTTCAGCACTTCAACGGTCTGGCCAGACATGGTGGTCAGCACGTCGCCTGGACGATATGCGCGTCCGCCAGGCATATTCTCGCAGCCCGCCAGCACCCCGATGACGTTCACCGGCAGGTTCAGCTCGGCTACCATGCGCATCACGCCGTAAACCGCCGCCGCGCCGCACATGTCATATTTCATCTCGTCCATCCCTTCGGAGGGTTTGATCGAGATGCCGCCGGAGTCAAAGGTCAGCCCTTTGCCCACCAGGACAATCGGACGGGCGTCTGGCTCGCTGCTGCCTTTATATTCAATAACCGACATCAGAGATTCGTTCTGAGAGCCTGCCCCGACCGCGAGGTACGAATGCATGCCCAGCTCTTTCATCTGCTGCTCGCCGATGACGCGAGTGACGACGTTTTTACTGAACGCGTCCGCCAGCTGGCGGGCCTGGGAGGCGAGGTAAGCGGCGTTGCAGATATTCGGCGGCATGTTGCCCAGATCTTTGGCCGCTTTAATGCCGGAGGCAATCGCCAGGCCATGCTGGATAGCGCGTTCGCCGCTGGTGAGTTCACGGCGCGTCGGCACGTTGAATACCATTTTACGCAGCGGGCGACGCGGCTCGCTCTTGTTGGTCTTGAGCTGATCGAAGCTGTATAGCGTCTCTTTCGCGGTTTCAACCGCCTGGCGCACTTTCCAGTAGGTATTGCGGCCCTTGACGTGCAGCTCGGTCAGAAAGCAGACCGCTTCCATCGACCCGGTATCATTCAGGGTGTTAATGGTTTTCTGAATCACCTGTTTGTACTGGCGCTCATCCAGCTCGCGTTCTTTGCCGCAGCCGATCAGAAGGATACGTTCTGACAACACATTCGGAACGTGATGAAGCAACAAGGTCTGGCCCGGTTTGCCCTCCAGCTCGCCGCGACGCAGCAGGGCGCTGATATAGCCGTCGCTGATTTTATCGAGTTGTTCGGCGATGGGAGAGAGACGGCGCGGTTCGAAAACGCCTACCACAATGCAGGCACTGCGCTGTTTTTCCGGGCTCCCGCTTTTTACACTGAACTCCATGCACTACGCTCCTGAATCTTAAAGACAACGGCGGCGGCTACAGATAGAATTGACCACTTCGTAACTCTTGCTCCGCTGTTGCGATGACTTCGTGTTAATCTTAACGAATGTTGTTTTGGTTTCGGCTCGTCAGCAACGCTTGAAGCGCGAAGCCGTTAAGATATGTAATCTTAGCGATCTTTTCGACGACTCAAGAGAATAAATGACGTTTAAGCCATGAAACAAGCGATTTTCCTGCAAAAAGACTCGTATTCACAGGCGTATTTAATGTGATAATCATAAGATATCTGGTTCGGGAGACGCTCAAAAGCCAACTGGCGATTTTGTTCATCCTGCTGCTGATCTTCTTCTGCCAGAAGCTGGTGAGAATTCTTGGCGCGGCGGTGGACGGCGATATCCCGACTAACCTCGTGCTCTCTCTGCTTGGCCTGGGCGTGCCGGAAATGGCGCAGCTCATCCTGCCGTTAAGCCTGTTCCTCGCGCTCTTGATGACGCTCGGCAGGCTCTATACCGAAAGCGAAATCACCGTGATGCATGCCTGCGGGCTGAGCAAAGCGGTGCTGGTGAAGGCCGCGATGGTGCTGGCGCTGCTGACTGGCATTGTCGCTGCGGTGAATGTGATGTGGGCCGGCCCCTGGTCGTCGCGTCATCAGGACGAAGTGCTGGCGGAGGCGAAAGCCAACCCTGGCATGGCGGCGCTCGCGCAGGGCCAGTTCCAGCAGGCGACCGACGGCAACGCGGTGCTGTTCATCGAAAGCGTGGACGGCAGCAAATTCAAAGACGTGTTCCTGGCGCAGTTGCGCCCGAAAGGCAACGCGCGTCCTTCCGTGGTTGTCGCGGATTCCGGCGAGCTCTCCCAGCGTAAGGACGGCTCGCAGGTGGTGACGCTCAATCAGGGCACCCGCTTTGAGGGCACCGCGCTGCTGCGCGATTTCCGCATCACCGATTTTAAAGATTACCAGGCGATTATCGGGCATCAGGCCGTGGCGCTGGATCCGGACGATGCCGAGCAGATGGACATGAAAACGCTCTGGCAGTCCGATTCCAAATCGGCCCGCGCCGAGTTTCACTGGCGCCTGACGCTGGTGTTCGCGGTCATTGTGATGGCGCTGATGGTTGTGCCGCTCTCGGTGGTCAACCCGCGTCAGGGCCGCGTGCTCTCAATGCTGCCCGCGATGCTGCTCTACCTTATCTTCTTCCTGCTCCAGACCTCGCTGCGCTCTAACGGCGCGAAAGGCAAGCTTGATCCGATGATCTGGATGTGGGCCGTCAACCTGCTTTATCTGGCGCTGGCCGTAGCGCTGAACCTGTGGGACACCGTGCCGGTGCGCCGCATTCGCGCCCGTTTTGCGCGTCGGGGAGTGATCGATGCTGGGATTTAGCGTTCTCGACCGGTACATCGGCAGAACAATTTTTAACACCATAATGATGACGCTGTTCATGCTGGTGTCGCTGTCGGGCATCATCAAGTTCGTGGATCAGCTGAAAAAGACTGGCGAAGGCAGCTATACCGCGCTTGGCGCCGGGACCTATACGCTGCTGAGCGTGCCGAAAGATATTCAGATCTTCTTCCCGATGGCCGCGCTGCTCGGCGCGCTGCTGGGCCTCGGGATGCTGGCGCAGCGCAGCGAGCTGGTGGTCATGCAGGCGTCCGGCTTTACGCGTATGCAGGTGGCGGCGGCCGTGATGAAAACCGCCATTCCGCTGGTGATCTTCACGATGGCCATCGGCGAATGGGTGGCGCCGCAGGGCGAGCAGATGGCCCGTAACCTGCGCGCGCAGCAGATGTATGGCGGCTCGCTGCTTTCGACCCAGCAGGGCATGTGGGCGAAAGACGGCAGCAACTTCGTCTATATCGAACGCGTAAAAGGCGAGAACGAGCTTGGCGGCATCAGCATCTATTCGTTTAATGATAAGCGACGCTTGCAGTCGGTGCGCTACGCCGCCAGCGCGAAGTTCGATGCTGAACACAAGTTGTGGCGCCTGTCGCAGGTGGATGAATCGAACCTGAAAGATCCGCAGCAAATTACCGGCTCCCAGACGCTGACCGGCACCTGGAAAACCAACCTGACGCCGGACAAACTTGGCGTTGTGGCGCTCGATCCGGATGCGCTGTCGATTAGCGGCCTGCGCAACTACGTCACGTATCTGAAGGCGAGCGGTCAGGACGCCAGCCGCTACCAGCTCAATATGTGGAGCAAAATCTTCCAGCCGCTCTCGGTGGCGGTGATGATGCTGATGGCGCTGTCGTTTATCTTCGGGCCGCTGCGCAGCGTACCGATGGGCGTGCGCGTAGTTACCGGCATCAGCTTCGGTTTTATCTTCTACGTACTGGATCAGATCTTCGGCCCGCTGAGCCTGGTGTACGGCATTCCGCCGATTATCGGCGCGCTGCTGCCGAGCGCCAGTTTCTTCCTGATAAGCCTCTGGCTGCTGATGAAACGCGCCTGACGCCTGCCGCACTCCCTCACGCCTGGGGGAGTGCGTTTTGCTCGCTTTTCACGTTTGCAGGGATGCCATGAAAAGACTCGCCTCGCTGTTACTGCTGTTTGTCTCTTATCTTGTCTTCATCCCGGAAGTGCTTGTGCTGGCGGTGATAGCGGGTACTTACTTTTATTTTCGCGATGCGCTGTCATGGCTCCTGTGCGAAGCCGGGTTGTTTGCCCTGCTGGCGCTGTTCTTCGTGCTGCTCGCACGGCATGTCGATAGCCGCAGCCTGGCGGTGGGCGTCGTGACGGCAGGTTCCGCCCAGGAGGCGGATGCCGATGACGTGCTGCGCCTGTTTACCCTCGGCGAGCATCTGCTGCTGGCGACAGCGGTCGCCACGCTGCCGTATTTCATTATCAGCTTCTTTATTTTTGACGGGCGCGTCGCCTTCTGGCTGCACACGGCGTGCCTGGCTGTGGTGTTAGTGGGCGTTCACTTCGCTGGGCGCTGGCTGGACCGCCTGCAACAGCGGCGCGGCTACGGCGAATACGGGCGCTGAGTGCCGCCTGCCTGTGAAACGACTATGCTTTGCATACCGTTCACTGACTCGCAGGAAATCATGTCCAGATTCTTCTTTGACGACCGTAAACACCTCATTAATGACGCCGTTGACGGCCTGATCCTCTCCGCTCGCCATCAAAACCTTACCCGCCTTGATATCGACCCCGCCATCCGCGTTGTGGCTCGCCGCGACTGGGATAAAAGCAACGTGGCGGTTATCTCCGGCGGCGGCTCCGGCCATGAGCCTGCCCATGCCGGATTTGTCGGTAAGGGAATGCTCACTGCGGCGGTATGCGGCGACCTCTTTGCCTCGCCGAGCGTGGAGGCGGTGCTGAACGCCATCGTGGCGGTTACCGGCGATCGCGGCTGCCTGCTGATTGTTAAAAATTACACCGGCGACCGGCTGAACTTCGGGCTGGCGGCGGAAAAAGCCAAACGCCACGGGCTGAACGTGGAGATGGTGATTGTCGCGGATGACGTGGCGCTCGCGGATAACAAGCAGCCGCGCGGCATCGCCGGGACGGCGCTGGTGCATAAAATCGCCGGTTTCGCCGCCGAACAGGGGAAATCGCTGAGTGACGTGCGCGCGCTGGCGCAGCAGGCGAGCGACGCGGTAAAAAGCCTCGGCGTGGCGCTGCAAACCTGCAATCTGCCGGGCAGCAGAGACGAGGACGGGCGCATCAAACCCGGTGAGGCGGAGCTGGGGCTTGGCATTCATGGCGAACCGGGAGCGAGCACCATTAGCACTCAGAACAGCCGGGAAATCGTCGATATGCTGGTGGAACGCCTCGCGCCGCATGTGCCCGCCGACGCGCGCCTCGCGGTGCTGATCAATAACCTCGGCGGCACCTCAACGCTTGAAATGTCGCTGCTGACCCGTGAGCTATCGCGCTCGGCGCTGAAAGACCGCATCGACTGGCTTATTGGCCCGGCGCCGCTGGTGAGCGCGCTGGATATGAAAGGCTTTTCGCTCTCGTTGCTGCCGCTTAACGACACCTTTGAACAGGCGCTCACCGCGCCGGTAGAGACCGCAGGCTGGCTGCCGCCGGTGCCGTCTGGCGAAGTGCATACCGAGCCGCATCCGCGGGTGCGAGACAGCGTGGAGGCCGTGGCGTCTGATAATTCGCATGCCCGGGCGCTGGTGGACAACGCCACTTCGACGCTTATTGCGCTGGAGGCGCGGCTGAATGCGCTCGACGCAAAGGTGGGCGACGGCGATACCGGCTCCACTTTTGCCGCAGGCGCGCGCGATATTGCGCAGAAGCTGGCGCAAAACCAGTTGCCGCTGAACGACACCGCCGCGCTGTTACAGCTTATCGGTGAGCGGCTCGCCACTGTGATGGGCGGCTCCAGCGGCGTGCTGATGTCGATATTTTTCACCGCCGCCGGGCAGAAGGTGGCCGAGGGGGCGCCGTTACCCGACGCCTTGCTGGTGGGCCTTGCGCAGATGAAACATTACGGCGGCGCGGCGCCTGGCGACCGCACGCTTATCGACGCCCTGCAACCGGCGCTGGAGGCGTTGCAGCGCCACGATCTCGCCGCCGCCGCACAGGCCGCAGAGCAGGGGGCAAAGGCCACCGCGCAGATGGGCAAAGCCAGGGCCGGGCGCTCGTCCTATATAGGGCGCGATAACCTCGAAGGAGTGGAAGACCCGGGCGCGGTCGCCATCGCCGAAGTGTTTAAGGCGATGACATAGCGATGCTGCAGGGGGGAAGCGCACCCACCTTTATGATTATTCACGTCTGATGGCGGGGGCGCTTGCGCTTACCCGCCCTGTAAAGCCCTGAACCCACCGCGCCACCTCATGCTCTGATGTAGTGTAGGTGAGCCTTGCGCGTCCACCACGCCACTATGACTACACCACGTACCTCGCCGTATCCCCACCAGAATCAGGAGCATAGCCTTCTCCCGCGCTATGCTACCATTCCGCCTTTTCCCCCTTTAAAACGCGATGAGCGGCCCACTCTGACGGCGGCCTGCATTTTGACGGGCTATTTCGCCTGAGGAGACATCATGAAAGACGCCTGGCTTGCCGCCTGCGATACCACCATCCAGAACTTCGTTCGCGACTCCACGCGCCTTGAGCCGGGCGAGCTTAGCGTCGTGCCTGTCGACTATATCGATTTCCACTACCAGATAAGCCTGCGGCTGATTTTTAACGTCCGCACCGACACGGCAAGCCAGGCCGGGCGGGTTTCCGCAGGGCGGGATATCGATGTCTGCCACTCGCGCACGGAGTATGAGCGTGCTTTACAGGCGCAGACCAGCGCCATACTCGCACGCGACAAAACGCTGGATGACGCGCGGGCATCGCTGCTCTCGCGCCCTTATGGCGACTGGCAAAGTGAAGAGGTGGTCTACTTTCACCCGATGCGCGTCTGCCTTACGGAAAACTGTAATAACTGCCACGGCAGAGGCTCGGTGAACTGCGGCCAATGTCACGGCTCCGGGAAAATTTCCTGCTATGGCTGCGGCGGCAGCGGGCAGGTGATGCGCCAGCGCAGTTATTACGATCATTACACCAAACAAAACCGTATCGAAAACTACTACGAGAGCTGCCCCACCTGTTACGGCGGCAGGGTGACCTGTAACGGCTGCGGCGGCTCCGGTAAAAAACAGTGTGTACCCTGTAGCGGCACAGGGGTGATTTCACACATTACCTCACTGAAAGCGACCGCCACGCCGGACTATCAACTGGTCTACCCGCAGGCCGACGTGCCGGAGTATATCCGCGAGGGGCTATATAAGGCGGGCGTGCCGTCGCTCGGCAGTTACGGCCCGGTTGCGCTGACATATAATGATGTGGATTACGCGCGTCGCGACGTGCATGTCATTTATGACGCGAACGTACCTTTTGGCCGGCTGGAAAGCCCGCTCCCGGAAGCGGGCGACGAGCCCATCCGCTGGATCCTCTACGGCGTGACGCCGCACATCCTCGATGCCGGGCACGTATTACAGGCGCTGCTCAAAAACGATCTCGATATGCTGGTGCGCCAGGCGACGCCGGGCAAACGCCGCAACCCGTGGGTAGGGGCCGCCAGCCGTAAAACGGTGCAGACGTTTATGGAATCAGAAGCGCACCAGGCGATGCTTATCGAACATAGCCGCGGCAAGCGGGGCGACGCGCTTCGCGAGGCGCTGAACCGGGCGTTCGCCACGCCGTATCTCAACGAGGCGATCGCAAGCCTCGGCAATATCGTCAGCGCGGTGCAGCGCTGGTCGATGGCGAAGTGGAGCCTGTTCACGGCGCTGATGATGTATCTGTTGCTGCCGGTGGTAACGACCTGGCAACGGCAGGGAATGATGAACGTCGATACCGGGCGTATATACCTGACAGCCCCTGGCCATATTGATGGCGTGTGGAATGTGCAGGCGGGGCTACAGGGTATCGCCCTGGCGCATGGCATACCGATGGTCTGTATTGCGCTGGTCGGCACGCTGGCGGGTTATCTGTGGCGAAGCAACTGGCTCCGCCGCCAGTTTGGCAAGCCGCTCACCGCATGGAGCAAGCAGCAGGGAAGGCTGCGCAGCCGCTGGCTGCTCGGCTCGCTGCTGGCTATTGCTATCGCCACCGCGCTGCTGCTGGCGGCCCCGGTCTGGATTTCGCAGGACGAGATGCTCTATGGCGTGGTGCCGGTGCATGAGGTGATTCAGAAAGTGGTGCAATGGCGTACCTGAGAAAAGGAGAACCGCGCCATGAGTGAGCCACCTTCTACCTTGCACGAGACGCTCTCGCAGTTCTTTGACGCGTTTGCGCGGGTTCGCACGGTTGAACCTTCTCCCCGCGCTCGCAAGGAAGCTGCGCCGTATGATTCCGCGGCGCTCATCTCATTTATGGATAGCCTGGCGCAGGCGTTCGACACCCATAAGGCCAGCGCTCCGCTTTTCGACCCATGGGCCGTGGCGGGGCTTTCTCGCAAGGAAGTCGCGAATACGCGGGTGCTGGCCTGGCTGCTGGATCCCAAAGGCAGCCATGGTTTCGGCGCGCTGGCGCTTCAGGCGTTACTGGCCCATGTCCTGCCGGTAGAATTTCATACCTGTCGTGTAAAAGCCGAAGCGCTTCCCGATGGCAACAGCAGCGAACGGGTGGATATCGTGATTGATGCCGATACCTTTTATCTGCTCATTGAAGCCAAAATCGATGCCGGTGAACAGCCGGATCAACTGGCACGTTACGCCGCTGCGGCGGCCCGCCGCGCGGGTAAACGGGCTTCAGCCATTTTGTTTCTGACGCCTGACGGCAGGCCACCTCGCACCTGTTCCTCCAGCGACAATACACGCTGTATCAGCTGGAAGACCCTGGCTCGCGTGCTGGAGCATGGTCTGCGCCCGCACTTCAGGGAGCCAGTTGAGAAACCGCCCACACGCCATATGGCTGAACAGGCGGCACGCCGCTTTCTTCATCATATCCGCCAGTTTTAATGTTAATGAGGCCCATGATATGCCGGATACACAACGAGACGCTGGCGCGCTGATTTTCTCCCGGCTCGCGATGTTCAACGAGGCAGTAACGCTGTTTGAAACGCAGCTCGACCCGGCTTTCTGGACAGGTTTTTCGCAGTGTCTGGAAACTTTTGCAGAAGCGACGGGTTGGCAGGGGGAGTTTGATCTGCAGAAGCGGGGCAGTTGCTGGATGACCTGGGCTATGGAAGAGGAACCCGTTCGTGCCTGGTTTGACGTTGGGCCGGTTGAGGATAGTGGCAACGATTACTATCTCGCTTTATTAACGGATGATGGCGTGAGCCGTAGCCCTTATGGGTTTCGTTTTGTTCCTGATTACCGACGCTTTGGCGGCCAGAGAGCGGTGAATGAAAAGCTACGCACTGCCCAGCAGGCGTTGCTTAACGCACTGGATGAGCTCGGTTTTCGTAAAAATAGCCGTGGCGTTTTATTTCTGCCTGTCACGCTGGATGCGCAGTTGCTGGCGCAAACCTGGCAGAAGTATGGCGAATTTGCGCCAGACGATGAGGTCTTTGCGCCGTTGCGTAGCGCGCTGGAGACGCTTAAACAGGCGGTACCGTGGTTTGATCAACTACTGGCGTCGATAAGCGCAAAGTAACACACCTGCAGTTGCTGGGGGCGGTAAGCGCAGGCATCACCATTTAAAACCCGTTACCCCATGCGACAAACCATAAAAAAAGGCGCCCGTGGCGCCTTTGCTTTTACTCTTAACTTCAGAAATCCGCTTTCAGCACCACGCGGTAGCGGGCTTTGCCGTCACGCACGTGTTGCAGCGCCTCGTTGATGCGCGACATCGGGAACTCTTCGGTTTGCGGGGCCACTTTGGCGCGCGCCGCGAGCTTCATCAGCGAGCGCAGCTCGTGCGGGGAGCCGGTCGCGGAGCCGGTCACGCTGCGGTCGCCCATAATGAGCGAGAACGCCGGCACTTCGAACGGCTTCATCACCGCGCCGACCGTGTGGAAATTCCCGCCCCAGGCCAGCGCCTGGAAATAGGGCATCCAGTCGAGCGACACGTTCACGGTGTTGATGATCAGATCGAACTGGCCGGCCAGCGCTTCCAGCGCTTTCGGGTCGCGGCTGTTCACCACTTTATCCGCGCCCATCGCCAGGATCTCTTGCTCTTTTGACGGGTTCGAGCTGAACGCTGTCACTTCGCAGCCCATCGCGCGCAGCAGCTTGATGGCGATATGGCCGAGGCCGCCAATGCCGATAACGCCGACACGGCTGGTGGCGGTGATGTGATGCATCAGCAGCGGTTTGAACACCGTAATGCCGCCGCACAGCAGCGGGCCGGCGGAGGCGGCGTCGATATTTTCCGGCATCGGGATCACCCACTGCCAGTTCGCGCGAATTTTATCGGCGAAACCGCCGCGGTTCAGGATAGTCGGCACGCTGCCGTGCTGGCAGTTCACCTGATTGCCGCTGATACACGCGTCGCAGTGCTCGCAGCTCGACGCCGTCCAGCCGATACCGACGCGCTGGCCCACTTTCAGGCCCTTGTTCTGCGCGCTGGCGCCCAGTGAACTCACGCGGCCAATCACCTCGTGGCCCGCAACCAGCGGATACGCCGAAATGCCCCATTCGTTGTCGATCATCGAGAGATCGGAGTGGCAGATGCCGCAGTACTCAACCTCAACCTCCACATCCTCAGGCTTCAGCTCGCCTGCGTCGTACTCATAGAGCTCAAGCTCTGCGCCAGCTTCGTGCGCGGCGTAACTTTTGATGATGGTCATCGCGGTTTCCTTTGTTGTGGACACTGACAAGGAGTGTAGAGCATTCCGCTATGGCGGCGCAGCACCCTCCGGCGCCAACCGCTCATATCGTTAACATTCGAAGGATTAAGCGGGACTATTCCCAATGTCCTGGGCCATTTTCCCTCGTCGTCCTCCGTCATCAGGCGACTATTTCGCCTATTTCCCGCCCGGTAATGTGACTCCTGCGAATTCGCATCGCGACGTTCTTACACACTCACAGGAGTAAGCATTATGGATTCTCAATTTATTGGATCGGTCATTAATGCGCTGCCGCTGGAACACATGATTGGCGGGCCGCTGCAGGCGATGATCAAAGCGCAGGTGCAGGCCAGCAAAGCGTATGCCGACTTCCTGCTTTCCGTCTGTATCAAAGACGGCAAGGCGGAGGCGGTGCAGTTCGACTACGACGAAACCGTGGTGGATGAAAAAGGCGTAATTCAGGGCGTGGTGAAAAAGACCATGCGCATCCCGCTGCTGGCGGCGATTTCTCACCCGAACATCAGCATCGAAGAAGGGACCATCGACTTCGAGCTGGAAGTCTCGCAGAGCGAATCCAGCAACAGCGAAACCGCGGCGGAAGCTTCACTTGAGGCGTCGGTGGGCTGGGGGCCGTTCAGCGTGAAGATCAGCGGACGCGTTTCGCATAAAGCGCAGCAAACCCGCTCCACCGACACGCGCGCGAAATACAGCATTCACACCCAGGTGAAGCGCCAGCCGCCGCCGGAAGCGCTGATGCGTGTGATCGACTTCCTGACCGATGCGGCCACGCGCCCGGCCATTCTGCCGTCCGAGGCCAAAAAGCTGGACGACAAAACGCTCGACACGTACCCCGTCACGCCGGTCGCTCCTGCTAACGCCAATGCCAACGCTGGCGGTACGGGCGCGGCCAATCCTCGCTGACCTTTAACCCTGAGGCTGCCTGGCAGCCTCATTTCTCACGGAGCGCACTATGTCACTGAAAGACTGGATACGCGGCAACCGGGAAACGGGGGCGGGCGGCGGGCAGGCGCCGTTAACGACGGCGTCCACCCAGGGTACGGCAGCGGTGGACCCGCCGGACGAGCCCGTACAGCGCCGTGCCGCCGCGGATATCACACCGCCCGACCCTGTGCCGCCGGGCTCGCCGCCGTCAGGCTCGCCACCCCCCGGCAGCGGGACGCCGCCGCCGTCAGGGCCGCCGCCGCGCGGTATGCCCGTTACGCTCGCGGATATCACCCGCGGGATGCAGCACGCGGCGACCTCGGCGAACCAGCTCATCGCCCATCAGTATATGCAGGCGCTGGACCCGTTCTTCGAGCACAGCGACGACGGGCGGCTGGTGCCGAAAGTCATCGAAATGCAGCTTGATGACAACCACCACTTCAAACTGCCGCTGGTGGCGCTGGCCACGCCGCGCGGGCTGATGCTCGAAAAGATGAAAGTGTTCCTGACGGTGCGCACGGATGCGGTTGAACAGCAAAGCGCGCCGGCAGGCGTGTCCGACGATGCGGTAGGGCGTTTTCACGTCAGCATGTCGCCGCAAAGCCGGGATAACAACGGGCGCGACAGCGACCATGTGGACATTGAAATGCAGTTCACCGTACTGGAGCCGCCTGAAAGCGTGATGCGCCTGATTGAAGAATATACCAATCAGGTTCTCCCTAAACCGACAGACAGGAGTAATGACAATGGCTAATATTCCCGTTAATACCGGCGTGCCCGGCGTGGAATTAATTAAATCCTTTGAAGGAATGCGGCTGGAGAAATATCGGGACGCGGTCGGCAAATGGACTATCGGTTACGGCCATCTTATTTTACCGGATGAAAACTTCACCCGCGCATTAACGCTTCAGGAGGCGGAAGATCTGCTGCGCGCGGATTTGGGCATGACCGAGCGCGGCATTCGTAAGCTGGTGATGGTTGATCTTAACCAGAATCAATTTGACGCGCTGGTGAGCTTTGCGTTTAACGTCGGGCTCGGCAACCTGCAAAGCAGTACGCTGCTGCGGTTGCTGAATCAGGGCAGTTATCGTGAGGCGGCGGATCAGTTTTTACGCTGGAATAAAGCGGGCGGTAATGTGCTCGCCGGTTTAAGCCGTCGCCGTGAAGCCGAGCGCCTTTTATTTCGGACCGCGCTCTGACCCATTAATTTAAGGAATAACTCATGAAACGTTTTAAATACATGCCGCTCGGCATGGGGCTCGCTGCATGCTTATTTATCCTGCCGGGGTATGCCAGTTTGCCGCAATGCGATCTGGTGGTAAATAACGCGAATCAGGAACTGGTGCAGCAAAATAAAAAGCCCGTTAAGGATGTCGCTAAACTCACCGGGTTATTACGCGCGCTGAATAAGGACGACGTGTTGCCCCGTGAATATGTGACGCGCGAGCAGGCACGGCAGCAGGGCTGGAGCGGCAATCCGCAGGATTCGCTGTGGAACGTCTGGTCGCTCAATAAAAAACAGCTCGGTGGGGATCGCTACACGGGCGTAACGCTGCCGGAGCCGGGTGAGTGGTACACCGCCGATATCGACAGCGTGCGGGGCATCAGCAGCGGTCGGCATCTTATCTACAGCGCGCAGAATATGACGCGTTATCTCTCGACCGATAATGACGCCAGCGTGGTTGCGCTGCCTCCCTGTCAGTAACCGCCGCAGCCCCGGCACGCTGCTCCGGGGCTGCTTCACTGAGGTGTCGCTATGGCGGATCAAAACATTCATGAGCTGTTAAGCCAGTGCCTGGCGGCGCTCGCCGGATTGTTCGGCGGGCTGAGCGTCTCTTTTTTCTGGCAGCCTAAAAAACTGCATCAGCATGGCCGGCTCGCCGCCGGGATCATTATTGGCGCGATCAGCGTCACCACGACGTTTACGCTGGGCGGATTTATTTCGCACTGGCTCGGCATGAACTTCCGGGACAGCGATATCGCGATGGGTATCGGGTATTTCGTCGGCGCGCTGAGCGTCGGGATGATCGCCTGGCTTGCCAATTTTTTTAACCGTCGCGAAGGGCACGACATTTTGCAGGTGGCGGGCGAGCTTAAGCGCGTCGCTCGCGGCGTGGCGAAACGCGCGCCTGCGCGCAAGCGCTCGCCCCGACGCCCGAAATCAGGAGAGTCGTAATGCCATTGATAAAATTACTGTTCTGGGCCGTCACGCTTATCGATATCACTGTCGCTATTGTGATTTTTATCAGCGCGCTGAACACCCGAATGCTGTTAATCCCGCTCTGGTATCGGCTCGGGTTATTAGTGGCGGCGTTTGGCTTTGCGGCCCAGAGCGGGCTAAATCTTCCTTATTTACTGCTGGATAAAAATATTATGGCGCAGACGCTGCCTTTCTGGATCTTAAAAGATATGGGGGTGGGGCTGGTGGCGATGTATTATTTCTGGAGCGCAATGATAAGCCGTAAAAGCGCAGCGCCTTTGCCAAAACCTAAAAAAGCGATTACCCCTGCCCGTAAAAAATCTCCGACACGTTCGCCACGTAAAAAGACCACGCCATAATTTTCCCGCAATAGCGCAATGCGTTATTCCGGGAAATGGCCCAGGCTAAACGGCGATAATTTCCTGCCACCTGGCGAATATTCCTGATGCCCGCCTGAATTTATTTTATCCCTGCGAGTTCGCATTCCCTTTTATTTACGTGCAGGAGAGAGATATGTTTATTTCAGGTATCACCAAAAACCGCGTAATGTCTGGCGCTGTTGCCGCCACGTTAATGGCGTTTTCTTTCAGTAGCTGGGCGTTGAATGGCCCCGCGTGTAACGTTCCGCAGCCGGGGGGTGAAGCCGCCTGGGCAGCGGCGCAGGATAACGCGGGCGGGCATCTGGTGCAGTGCCATATTGGACAGGGCCAGGCCTGGCTTGCACAGCGCGTGAACGGCGGTCAACCGGGCTGCCAGCAGACACCGACCGCATCCGCGTGGCTTTCGGCGCAGGCGATGTGGGCGCAGGTGGGAGCCGATATTCAGGCGTTCTGCGCGCGACAGGCGCTTAATCAGAACCGCTTTGTGATTAATACTCAGATGAACGGCAATGGCGCCGCCAACGTGGGCCTGGGGGTTAATAATAACGGCGCGTTTAATATTGCCAATAACCGTACCGCGATCACCGTCATGCAAAATGTTAACGGTCAGTGGCACGTATTAACCAGCTATCCGCAGTAAATAAACAGGGGCGTTATGCCGCGCATAATGCCCCTTAATCATTGGTAAATACTCATCGTGTGTAGACAGTCAACACATCAACAGAGCGTTATTCATCCCCGGAATACATCATTGCCGCCTGGGTGCGATTCGTGACGTTAAGGCGGCGGAATATCGATTCCAGATGGGCCTTCACGGTGCCGGCGCTGATATTCAGATGGCGGCTGATCTGCTTGTTCGATTCTCCCGCCGCCAGCAGCTTAAGGATTTCACGCTGGCGTTCGCTCAGCCGCGCCAGCGCGCTCGGGCCGCTGTCCAGCAGCGATATACTCTCCTGCGGGAAGCAAAGCATCCCCATCGCGGCGGCGCGCAGCGTCTGGACAATCGCTTCTGGCGGCGAATCGCGCCGCACGAATGCCGCCACGTGATGACGCAGAAACAGCCGCAGCAGCGCTGGCTGGCACTGATTAACCAGCAACACCACCGGAATGGCCGGGTGGCGCTGCGCTAAATCATCCAGCAGATCAATGTTTACGCTTTTCCCCGCGTCACCGTCCAGTAAAATCAACGAGGCCGGAAAATAACGCAGTGTCGTATCTATCTCATTCGGATTATTTAATCCGCAGACGGTTATTTCTGGAATAAACTGCTTCAACACCGATGCCATTCCTTCAATAAATATCGATTGCTTATCAATCATTAACACATTCATTGTTAATCTCCATGCAGTAGCGCTCGTTGGGAAGTCTATTAGCAGAAAGAGTATTCAATGAGATGAAAAAAATAAAAGAGGCTATTTGCCATAGGTCTTTTTGCCGATGGCATCAATGGCATAATTAAAAAGGGTAAGAATAATAAAGAAAATATCATATATAGCGAGATATGATTTTATGTCTGTTTATTTGTGGCTGATTTTTATAGAAAGATAAAAATGACGTTTAGCGGTTTTCAGGTTATTAACCAAACCGCCTGAACCTGTTTAAAGCCTGAAATATTTTTTAGCGTGCGCAGACATTGATCCCGACGTGTGAATAGCGTCACAACCTGCGCATGAAACCGGGTTCAACGCTTTACAAGCAACCCATTCAGCCACTGCTCGCGGCGCTCTGGTCGTTTATCCTGCGTGACCCACAGCGCGAGCGGCGACAGGGCCGGAAACGCGGCCAGCAGCGCCGTCAGGCGGGTTTCGTTCATATCGGTAAAACGACGCCCCTGCTGTTCGCGCTCGCCCTCGCCATATTTAAACGAGAGATACCAGACGCCGCCGGGCCTGAGAGCATTGGAGAGCTTTTGCATGGCGCCGGGGAGTTCATCATGCGAGAGATGCAGCAGCGACGCGCAGCACCAGATGCCGTCGTAGCGTTCAACGGCGTCCACGTCGTGAAACGTCATCTCCTTTACCGGCAGGCCGCTGTGGGCGCGTGCCAGCACGACCAGCTCGCGGCAGGCATCGAACGCGTCGACGTCATAGCCCATGCGATGGAACGCGAGCGCGTCGCGCCCGGAGCCGCAGCCCGCGTCCAGAACGCGCGCGCCCGCAGGCAGGTGCGGCGTGAAGGCGGCATACAGCGAGGACATATCGACCGCGACGGTGCCGTCGAAAAAGGCCTGCGAGTGCGTCTGGTAATAGTTTTGCGTCATCAGAAAATCAGCTCCTGTTGCAGCGCGGGCTCCCACTGTTGCAGACGGTTCGCGAAGGCGGCGTTCCAGGCGTCCTGCAGGAAGGTTTTACGCAGGCGTTCATTATTACCCGTCTGGTTAATGATTGCCTCATGCAGCGGCAGACGGCTGTTGATAAAGTATTCGTTACGGGCGTGCAGCCGCGCGAGCAGCGTAAGCGTCGGGACGCGGGCGGATTTGCCGTTTTCGCCGCGGTTACAGCTGCGACAGGCGAGCACCAGATTCCAGACGCCATTCAGGTTAATGCCCGGTAGCTGTGCCGCGAGCGGCAGGAAGTGGTCGACATCGGCAAGCGTCGCGTCATGCGTCTCAAGGCTGATGGGCGCGTTGCAGTAAAAACAGTGGCCCTTCTGGTAGCCGTTCAGGCTGTTGCGACAGCTCGTCAGCGTGATGCGCGATGAGCTCAGGCGGGTGAAGAGCGTTTCCTGCTCCGCGTCGTAATGGACATCCAGCAGTTGCGGCGGCAGATTCATCTGCCAGGCTTTTTCGACCAGCCGCCAGCGCGCGTCCGTTTCCTGCGTGAGATTCGCGAACTGCGCGCTTTCCGTGAGGCGATAAAAGTCATCGGTCAGGCGGATGGCTTTATGGCCGCGCGGTTCGTTGCTGAAAAACGGCTTCGCCACAGGCCCGCCGCTCACGTTGTGAAAGGCGCTGAGCACCACGTTAAAGCCGTGCCGGACCGTGGCTTCAATCAGTTGCCCGTGAGTTATCGCCTGCTCGTTAAACTGCTGACAGGCAATGATGAACTGACCGGGGCGCTTAACGTTGAGGATTTGCTTCGGCGCTTCTTTCAGGTGAGCGCAGATATGTGCGCTGAACGGCAGCGCCAGATCTTCAAGCTTTACGAGGCTGTTCTCGCGCTTTACCTCACAGAGTGCCTGCGCCAGCGCGAATTTGTACGTGGCGAAGTTGTTTCCAAAAAGGATCACGCCGCGCCAGTAGTTTTCCGGCGTGGGATCTTTCTCGAAAAAATCCATAATTTGTCCTGTCAGGGAGCGAGGAGGGCGAGCCGCGCAAGTAGTGGAACCCGTAACGGGATCACATACCAAATGAAAGGTGATGTAAACCTGCAAATGATTGTTTTGGTGAATTTATGAGCGAGAGAGCGGCGGCAGGGCGGGAGAGCGGGCGATGCACTATGATGAAATTTTCAGCACTCAACAGGACGGCGCAAGAGCGCTGCTTGCATGGCGGGCCCTGACAGGTATAATCGCAACGTTTTCCGCATCCCTTCCGTGCCGGAGTGGCGAAATCGGTAGACGCAGTTGATTCAAAATCAACCGTAGAAATACGTGCCGGTTCGAGTCCGGCCTTCGGCACCATAAAGCGTTGCGAAAAAAGAAGCTGCCCACTGAGGCGGCTTTTTTTGTGTCTGAAACTCGGGCTTAACAAAATGTTGAATTTCCAGACACCAACCAAATACCCCATCTGTCTTTTGCAAACGCCTGAAAACGGCGCGTGAAGCGAAGGGCCTTTCTCAGAAGAAGCTTGGCATCCTGGCCGGGATAGATGAGTTCGTCGCGAGTGCACGTATCAACCGCTACGAAAAGGGCGTTCATCAGGCAAGTATCGAAATCGCCCGCAAGCTGGCGGACGCTTTAGCGGTTCCACTGGCTTACTTTTACACTGAAGATAATGAGCTTGCCGAATTGCTGCTTCGCTGGAAGCTGCTTGATCAAGACGTTAAAGATGCCATCCTGAGTCATATTAAATAAGTTTTTCAGCTGAATTAAAGCAACCCTTAATTAATTATCCGAAAATGAAAACTTCAGATTTTATCTAATGAATGAATTTTTCATTTGATTAATAAGGGATTACGACTTTTTGCGATGGTTCTTTATTGAATGAATTAATATCCCCCCCGTTACTTCTCTCTCTTGTCTGATAAATAATAAAAGCAAAATCATATTTGCGTTTCAGGGACAAGACGATGCAAAACGATGTTGAAGGATCATTACGGCTGATGACGCCTGGTGAAATTGCGATGGCGAAGCGTGTGTTTGGGCATAGCATTGTGTATAGCCGGGTATGGATTCATTGCGATAGTTATTTACCTTTTGGGTTGCAAAGTACCAGGTTTGCAATGACGCCAAACGGTGAATTGTGGTTCAGAAAAGAGAAATATGCAGCCGACTACTCAGACGTATCGGTTACTCCAGGCTCTAGACACATATTTATTCACGAGATGGGACATGTCTGGCAGCACCAGACCGGCAGATGGGTTAGATTGCGCGGGTCGTTTAACTGGGCTGATGATTATACGTACAGGCTTGATAAAGAGAAAATTACGGACTATACCCTCGAACAGCAGGCAGCAATAATCGCAGACTACTGGTTTTTATTAACCTACGGAATGAAAGTTTGGCGGGATAATCAAGGGCCAAATCGATTAGGGAATTACAGGGGAGTAGACCTTTTAAAAGATGTGCCAATGCTTTACAGGAAAATTATTTATGGACGCGGATAAGATGACTAAATATACGTTAGTTGCAATGGCATTTCTGTTAAGTGGCTGCCCAGGCCCAATGGATCCTGTCCCTGTTGAGGAGCCTGCGCAGGTCAGACTGCTCGGCAATCGGGTATGTATTACTACGCCAGCCGGTACGGGTGAAAAAATATTTTCTGTACATATAAGCAACGGGGCCGGGCAGGAGATATATAAAACTTTTAGTCGTTATGCGCAGCAGCCCGTCGTTGCTCACGGGGAGTGCCTTCCCACCTTTGGTTTTGAGTTTAATCCTGGCAACAGGTATGCGGCTTTTTATCAAACAGAAAAGAACGCTACTGAGCCGGGGAAGACGTATGCTGTGAGCTTCTCACTGGAGCAGAATGAGAATGGTAGCTTCAGGTTGACCTCATATAGGCGCAATGGCTGACTAACTATTGAGAGTCACTGACTGCGGTGTTTTTCTTTTCGCGCCACGACTATTTTCATGCCAGCCAGCCAGATTAACAACATGACCATGTACTTATACGCCGTGGACAGCGCGCCGGGTGATGGTTCGTAACATCGCCCCTTTCATTGGCCGGACGATTCCTTTGCCCGGTGTTATTATTTTGTCGGCAGATGTATCACTAATTGTTTTCTGTACGATACGCGATTACAACGCTATCGCCAGAGGAGATGACAAAATATGGTAGACAACCTCGAAAAGCAGATCTACGACCTTATTCGGCCTTACGCCGGTACGTATCTCTTCACGGGTAAGGACGTTCCGCTAACGCCGGAAACGGATTTAGATACCGATCTGCAAATAGACGAGGCGGAAATAGAAGATTTAATGGATGCCTTTTTTACCACATTTAACGTTGATCGCGCCGGGTTTACGATTAAAACCTATTTTCCTGATTCACCTTTCTCATGGAATATTTTTAAGAAACCTGAACCCATTCCAGTGCCAGATTTCACCATAGGGATGTTAATCGCCTCTGCCAGAGCAGGTCGCTGGTTGTATGATTAAACGCTAAATATGTTTATTCCATTTATCAGCGCCTTTCAGGCATAGATGCCCCTGTCGGAATCAATACATGGATAAGCTTTCATGCGCCAAACTGTCAGGGCCGGTATAGCGGAAATGACAACCTGCGTGACATACCGCGGTTGTATCGCAAAATCGTAACGGGAAGAGATTAAGTGATAAGAAAAACTGTAACGTTATTTTCGCTTTTCCTGCTGACGGGATGCCCTGGCCCAGGCGATCGCCTGCCGGATAAGGTGCCTGCGCAGGTGACGCTTTCTGGCAACAACATCTGCATTACCTACCCGGTGACGCCAGGCGACTATATTACGTCTGTCCAGATTGGTAGCGAACAGAATGATTTCGTCTATGAAGTATTTAACGATAAGCCGGTTCATCCGGCGGATGACCAGTGTTTGCCTGTCTTTGGATATCACTTCAAAGCGAACAAAAACTACACGGTATATTATGGCCTGAATAACAAAGAATACGACTTCCAGAAGCTTATTCACGCTGCATTCGTATTTCCTGAAAACCGTGCTGTGAATACCGATAAAAATAACCAGCACAAGTAATTCACAAAAATCCCCGCCGCGGCGGGGATTTTCCAGTTAACACGCTTCAAAACACGACTCGCCGCGCTTACTCCCACTCCTGCAAAAAGCGCTGGCCGTACTGGTCGGCGACCAGCAGCGCGGCATAGACCTGATCGGGCGAGACCTCACCCGGCATATTGTGAATGGTTTCGCCCTTCGCGCACGCCGCCTGCGCCACCAGGCGCATTTTGGTTTTCACATCCTCTTTAATATCGAGCTGCGCGAGCGTAATCGGCAGCCCGACGCTGTGGCACAGCGCGGCAACCGTTTCAATTTCCTCTGACGGCGCATTTTCCAGTACCAGCTGGGTGAGCGTGCCGAAGGCGACTTTCTCGCCGTGGTAGTAATGATGCGCGTCCGGAATGGCGGTAAGCCCGTTGTGGATGGCATGCGCCGCCGCGAGGCCACCGCTTTCAAAGCCGACGCCGCTGAGGTACGTGTTGGCCTCGATGATGCGTTCGAGCGCCGGGGTGACGACGTGCTGCTCAGCCGCCAGCATCGCTTTTTCTCCCTGTTCAAGCAGCGTGTTGTAGCACAGCTCTGCAAGCGTCAGCGCGGCCTGGGTGCATTTGCCGCCCGCCATGGTGGTCGCGCCGCTACGCGAGCAGGCGCGCGCTTCAAACCAGGTGGCCAGCGCATCGCCAATCCCGGCCGCCAGCAGGCGCGCCGGGGCGCCCGCCACGACCTGCGTGTCGACGATAACGATATTGGGGTTGTGCGGCAGCATCAGGTAGCGGTCAAACTCGCCGTTGTCGGTGTAGATAACGGAAAGGGCGCTGCAGGGCGCGTCGGTAGAGGCGATGGTTGGCGCGATAGCGACCGGCACCGCCATAAAGTGCGCCAGCGCTTTTGCCGTATCGAGCGTTTTACCGCCGCCGATGCCGAGCACGGCGGCACAGCGGGCGTTGTCGGCGAGCTTGCGCAGGCGGTCGATTTCATTGTGTGAGCATTCGCCGCCAAAGGGCGCGATTTCGACGTTAAGTTCGGCCTGTTTAAAACTCTGGCGCAGCGTCTCTTCTGCAAACCCGAGCACGAATTTATCGCCGACGACCAGCCAGCGTTCGGCCAGCGGTTTTAAATAGTCGCCGATGCGGGTGAGCACGCCTGCGCCCTGAATGTATTTACCGGGTGACTGAATAATACGATCCATACCATTTCTCCTTCAGAGTGAGTTAACGGATGTGTTTCCTTGTCCTGCTCAGACTTCTCAGTCCCTGACTCTACCGCCGGGTGGGTGCGCATTTGTTGCGCTACATCTAAGGAGATGCGATTGCGCCAGGCCTGCAGGCAGGGATTAAAAACGAGAAAGCGTTTTTATTAAACGTTACTGCCATCATCACTTAATTATTTGGCGCTGCGTTTTGTTGATGAAGCGCTGCAAGATATTTTATGCCGCTTTCTGAAACAGAATAGTAGTCCATACCCGCCGGGTTCGCCGGTATTATGTCGACAAATTGTGCCTGGTATAAATCATTTAAGAGACTGGCGACATTACCCACGCCTTCCATTTTCCGCCGGGTCATGGCGCGATCGAGATTATACCTGGTCCAGTTGACTTATTTTTGAGAGGCTAACAGCCTGAGAATATTTAACTCGGCATTGTCAACTGTCATGGGGTTTTCTTAATAACTGGTGACCTTGTCCTGATACACGATAACGAGGCTTTGAGGTACTCTCGTCATACACCGTATCAACCATTTCCATATTTACAAGGCGGGTAACTATATTCGCAACATTGCCAAACCCTGCAATGCCGCGGATGGCAAGAGTGCGATCCAGCATCATCCATGTCCAGGCGATGTCTTTTTCAGCCATGACTCTCAGGACATTAACTTCCGTATTTCTTAATTTCATTTCAGTGCGTCCGGACTGAACCATATGCCACTGCAGTTAAATATTTTGCTTCTGGATTTCTTTTAGAAGGCGTATGCCTTTCGCTGAAATATGGTAGCAATCCATGCCAGCAGGCGTTGAGGGTGTTATGTCGACTAATCCGGCTGCATGTAAATTCCTTACAAGCCTGGCGACGTTACCTACTCCCTCCATTTTTCGCTGTGACATGGCGCGATCAAGACTATACCAGGTCCATTTCACATCGTCTCTTGACGCTAAGAGCGTCAGGATGTTGAATTCAGTATTGTTTACCATAATGGTGCATCCGGGTGATAAAGGTCATCACCAGTTATTCTGTAATCTTCCAGTGTAGCCGTATGCGTATTATTCCATAAATCATAGGCTTTCGCATCATCGGCTGGTCTTCCAGTTTCCCAACCTAAATTGCAATAACGCTGATATTCCCGACACTCATGAGTATAGTAATTCAGATCCACCTTTTCTGCTGGTAATTCACCGTCAGCAATTTTTTTCAATCTGGCCAACATAAAATCGTTACCTGGATCGGGAGCGAATCGTGACAAATGTTTTTCCACTATTTGAACCCCCTCATGAGTGATTTCCACGCCATCCGTTGTCAGATTTTCAATCGGCCCGCCGGCCAGTTCAGGATCAAATTGTCTGCCTGATGAAATGCCTTTGGCACCAAAATACTCAAGATCCTCTACCTCAGTAAATTTCATCTTCCCCATTGTCAGCCCGACGGTAACAGACGCTGCAGCAATAAGTAACCCTTTGTTACTCATGACCTGGTTATAACCGTCGAGAGCCTGACCGCCGAGATCCTCTGCGGTTTTCCTGAACCCTTCGTTGTTACCGTTATAAATACCACCTGCGGCCAGAAGCCTGCCTGCACCTTCGCTATTGATCGTTTTTGTGACCTCGGCATGTTCTGTGGGGGCTGCGGGCGTCACGGGTTTTAACTGATGCGATATCAGGTAATTGAGCCGGGAGTAAAGAAACAAAGGAAGGTCATGTTGCAGGCTTCCGGAGGATGTCAGAACGCCGGTAATCGTATTTTCGAGGAGACTTTTTCTCAGCAAAACGACCTTACCGGATTTGATATCGGCAAGCACATCCCTGTACGCCATCCACGGATATTGATGATGGATTTGTCGACAGGGATTGACGAACTCGCTATAGCCTAAGGGCAGATCCCACTCGCTGATGAGCCGGTTTTGCTGCGCGGTAAAGGCAAGCTCATGCGCTGCTGAATTCGGATGAAGAATATGGAGAATATCCTCGTAACGAAGATTGTCAATTGATCTTGCCTGATAGCGATGAAGCATAATATTCCTTTAACACCACCGTAGCGGACCATGAAAATAACTAAATGTAAGAGATCCTCTCGATGCTCAATACTCATCTGGTATGAATAGCCGCCTTTTATTTCTAAATGGGTAATTAAAGAGGTTTTATTATGGCGGTGAGCAAGTCCTGGTGTCTCGAAGAAAGATACTCCTGATTTTCTTATCTTGAAAATAGAAAGTGATGAGATGGCATCAGTTTGAAATGCATTCCTTTGAATTCTGATGTTATATTATGAGTTTCGTTAAAGCGTTCAATGAACAGATGGTTGATGGCTTAACTGATTGAATAAATTAAAATTTGCGCGCTTTTAATTTCAAGCGATACATTGCTACGCATAATCAATTACAGTAATTTCTAATCCTTTTTCTGAATTTAATATTCACACCAGAAAAGCAGCCAAATTGACTACAGGTAAGAGCCGAACGTCTACTGAATCCTGCTTCCTTAACCCTTACCTTATCACTTACGCGCAGAAATAATGATGGCACGATGCCCATCCATTAACCAATCCACGCATTAATCCCCTTCGCCACGCTCTTCGCTTGCGTTATGCTACCCGTAGTCTCTCATTATTACGTCGCGATTTTTTGATTTAAGTGAAATTAACAGGGAAAGAAAATGAAGTGTATCCAGTGCAATGAAAATGAGCCAAACAAAGCGTCGGGGTTATGCCACGCATGCGAAGAAACTGAAGCCTGTAAAATTAACGGGTTGCTGTATCTGCCAGCCGCCGGGCTTATTTTCAGCCTTATTTTTTTGCCGGTAGAGCTGTTTGACCTGGTCAGCGCGATAAGTGAATATTTCAGCCGCTCGGGCATTATTACGTGGTATGCCGCAGGCGCGGTAGCGTTGCTATTTGCGCTTATTGGCATCACGGCGTATGCAAGCTGGCAGTTCTTTCAGCGTAAACGCCAGACGCGCCGCGCGATGGTCATCTACTATCTGGCAGGTGTGGTGAGCGCGCTGTGGTTCGCCGTGCTGCCAGTGAGTCTGTTCGGCGCGGCCTGGGATAACGCCAGCATCCGCAGCGTACTGACGGCGGTCATCGGCGTCACGTGCTGGCTCCCGTACTTTTTGAAATCGCCGCGCATCGGTCAGGTGTTCGTGCGCTAAGCAGGCTTACAGCAGATGCGGTATCTGCGACAGCAAATACAGCACCAGCCCGATGGTGCCGCCGACCAGCGTGCCGTTGATGCGGATAAACTGTAAATCTTTGCCGATGTTTAGCTCTATCTGCTGCGACATCTCGCGCGCGTCCCAGCTCTTCACTGTGTCGCTGATATGGCGCGTGAGGAATGTCGCGAACTCCGGCGCGACGCTGGTGGCGGCCTGTTCGAGATGCTCATTGAACGAGGCGCGCAGGGCGTCGTCGTTCATCAGCGATTCGCCGAACCACTGTCCTGCATCGGCGATACGCTGGCGCGTGCGGGAATCTTCGGCCTGCATGTCGTTCTTCAGCCAGCCGCGCAGGTCGCCCCACAGCTCTGCAAGGTAGCGGTTAAATGCCTCGTCCTCTTTCAGGTACGCTTTGATGCCATCGGCGCGGGCGGCCATCTCCGGGTCGCTTTTCAGTTTTTCAATAAACTCGACGGTGATGCGGTCAAAGGCGAGGCGTAGCTGGTGCGCCTGATCGTGGCTGATGTCGTCGAGCATCGAATTGACGGCGCTGGAAACCAGTTCGGCGCTGTGTTCGCCAAGCCACTCGGTCGGCAGAATTTTCGCCTTGCGCGGATGCTCGGTCTGTAACCAGTGGACAATCTGGCGGGCGATAAAGTCGCGCGTGCTCTGCTTTTGTACCAGACGAATTAACCTGCCGATGAGCGCGTCCAGCAGCACCTGATGTCGGTTGTTTTTGGTCATGCTCTCCAGCATCAGCGCGCTGGTCTGGGTGAGGTCGACCTTATCTATCGCCTTATGTACCGCCCGCTTTAACAGGCCCTGAATGCGGCTGTCGTCGGTCAGCTCCAGAAAGCCGCTCATCACCTGTACCAGGTTCTGGCCCACGCGCTGCGCGTTCGCGGGCTGGCTGAGCCACTGGCCCAGCAGCTGCGCCGGTTCATGGCGACGGATAAGCGCCACCAGCGAGTCGGTATCGAGGAATTTCTCCTGGACAAACTGCCCGAGGTTTTCGCCGATGCGGTCTTTCTTGCGCGGAATAATCGCGGTGTGGCGCGAGATAAACGGGATAGGCACCCGGCGAAACAGCGCCACTACGGCGAACCAGTCCGCCAGCGCGCCGACCATCGCCGCCTCTGCGATGGCCTTAACGCCGCTGACCCAGAAGCCGGGCGGCAGAAACAGCGTGGTGACAAAGGTGGCCGCTGCCGTCAGCAGCAGCGCGAGCGCAATACGCTTGGCGCGCTTAAGTTCAGCTAATTTTTCCATGCGTTAAGCATATAACCCGTCAGGATGTTGCGACAGGAGATTTATCCAAAGCTTAGCTCTCTTCCATCGCATGATGCAGCGCCTCGCCGACCTGCTTCAGCGCCTGCTGGTGACGCTCGCTTGTCGGTAGCGCGCAGTTGATGCGCAGGCAGTTGCGGTATTTGCCCGAGGCGGAAAAGAGCGAGCCGGGGGCCACGCGGATCTTCAGGCGCGTGAGCTGGCGCGCGACACAGACCATATCGACGCTCTCCGGCAGCTCTATCCAGAGCATAAACCCGCCTTTAGGCCGCGTGACGTAAATTCCGCACGGGAAGTATTCGCGCACCCAGCAGGTGTAGATCTCCATCTGCCGCTGATAGTGCAGCCGCATACGGCGCAGATGCCGGTGATAGTGACCTTCGCGGATAAACGCCGCCACCGCAAGTTGTGTCGCGGGCACGTTGGTGCCGCTGGCGGCATATTTCATTTGCAGCACGCGTTCGCGATAGCGCCCTGGCGCTATCCAGCCGACCCGCAGGCCGGGGGCGAGCGTTTTCGTAAATGAGCTGCACAGTATGACGCGCCCGTCGATATCCCAGGATTTTATGGTGCGGGGCCGTGGATAATCGATGGCGAGCTCGCCGTAGATATCATCTTCAAAAATCACAATGTCGTGGCGCTGAGCGAGCGCCAGCACCGCGCGTTTGCGTGGCTCGGGCATGATAAAACCGAGCGGGTTATTGCAGTTCGGCACCAGGATCACGCCTTTAATCGGCCACTGTTCCAGCGCCAGTTCCAGCGCTTCGACGCTGATGCCGGTCTGCGAATCGGTCGGTATTTCAATCGCTTTGATATCAAAGCTTCGCAGCAGTTGCATGGTGCCGTAATAACAGGGCGATTCCACGGCAACGATGTCGCCGGGCTTGCAGACCGCCAGCAGGGCGACGGAGAGCGCATTGTGGCAACCGCTGGTGATGATAAGCTCATCGGCGGTGATATTCGCGCCGCCATCCAGCATCAGGCGCGCTATCTGCTGGCGCAGCTCCAGCCTGCCCGCGAGATCGTCATAGCTGAACACCTCCTGAAGATTATGCTGCACCACGCGGCTCATCTCCCGCCACAGCGGTTTGAGCGTGGGCTGCGAGATATCCGGCGCGCCGCCGCCGAACGTCGTCAGGCTTTTATCACCGCGTCCGTCCAGCAGCATCATTACTTCATCCCACTGGGTGACTTCAACCGGTCGCTGTACCGGGCGTGTCATCGCGGGCACCGGCGGCTGCATTTTGCGCGGCGCGACAAAATACCCCGAACGCGGGCGCGGCACGATGAGCTGCTGGTTTTCCAGCACCTGGTATGCCTGCTGCACCGTGCTGATGCTCACGCCATGCTCCTGGCTCAGGCTGCGTACCGACGGCAGTTTTTCTCCGTGGCGATAAAGGCCCTGCTCGATACGCTCCGCCAGCAGGCTGGCCAGATGCTGATAACGCGTCATGCTGTATGCTCCATTAATACAGTACAGATACTTAAACCAGTACAGATAACGGCAGAATACGCCTTTCAGCCGCCTGTGTCGCTATTCTGTATGGTCAAAAAAGATATTCTCTGAATCTGTATTGCAACCGGCGATCGCGACCATCATAAGGCTCTGCGTTAAACAGGAGAGCGACGATGGAATTTCATGAGAACCGACCCCGCCGGCCGTTTATCGGCTTTACGCTGTTGTGGCGCGCCTGGAAAGCCTGGCGGCTGCGCGCCCGCACGCGTCAGGTACTGACCCGAATGAGCGACGAGCAGCTGCGCGATGTCGGGCTGCGACGTGATGACATGCGCTAAACCTGCGACGCGGCGGCTGCGCGCGCGTTCATTCTGCCTTTTTACGCTTACTGGCGACGACGTCGATAAACTCCTGCACCTGCTGCTGCTTGCGGGCAGACAACTTGCAAACGCGGCGCAGGGATTTCATCACCGGTGGCTCTTCTGGCTCCGGCGGGCGCGCCGTAATAACAATACAGCCAGGCATCACCCTTACGTCGGCGTCGGTGCCGGTAGGGAACCCTGCTTCTTCCAGCCACCGACCGCGCAGGGTGAGCGCCGCCAGATTCACCCCGTCGTGAAAACGACTGGCGTAGCTCACGCGAATGCGGCGCGGCTCTGGCAGCTCGACGGGCGCAGGCGCGGGTTGCGCGGGGGCACTGGTGAAGGGATTGGTAACGGATAACGATAATGTCGACATGGTTCCTCCTTAAACGGATGACAGGTCAGCGCGTAAATCACTGGTATTATATACAGTAATCAGGGGAGGGGATCTTTGTGAAATCCGAAAAGCGGGGCGTAAAGGCAGGAAAACACCGGCCCGTTGCGGGCCGATGCGGAGCGTGATTAATGCGCGTGCGGCACGTCCGTCTGCGCGCTGATGCGCAGGCCGTCTGCGTCAAACACCATACAGTCGCGCGGGCTGAAGCCCACCTCGACAGCCTGCCACGGGCGAAAATGCACGTCGCCGGGCAGCAAAATCTTCACATTGTCATGCCCGTAACACTGACCGAACAGATAGGTGTTGTTGCCGAGCCGTTCCACCACCTCGCAGTTAAAGGTGAGGGTGACGTCTGCCTGCGCGTTAGTCGAGAGATGCTCCGGGCGAATACCGAGCGTGACGGCATCGCCGGGCTTCAGCGGCGCGGTATCGAGCGCCAGACGCAGCGTTTTACCCTGCGAGAGCGTCACGTCCAGCGCGCCTTTTTCCCAGTGCGCGACGGTCGCGGGCAGAAAATTCATCTTCGGCGAGCCGATAAATCCGGCCACGAATTTATTCACCGGGTTGTAGTAGAGCTCCATCGGCGAGCCCATTTGCTCCACTTTGCCGTAGTTCATCACCACGATTTTATCGGCGAGCGTCATCGCCTCGACCTGATCGTGGGTGACATAAACCATCGTGGTTTTCATCTCCTGATGCAGCCTTGCGATATGCAGGCGCATCTCCACGCGCAGTTCGGCGTCAAGGTTTGAAAGCGGCTCGTCGAACATAAACACCTGCGGGTTACGCACAATCGCGCGGCCAATCGCCACGCGCTGACGCTGACCGCCGGAAAGCTGCTTCGGTTTGCGATCCAGCAGGTGCGAGAGTTGCAGCGTTTTCGCCACCATCTCCACCTGATGACGAATCTGATCTTTCGGCACTTTGTTGACCTTCAGCCCGTAGCCCATGTTCTCCGCCACCGTCATATGCGGGTAGAGCGCGTAGGACTGAAACACCATCGCCACGCCGCGGTGCGCGGGCGCCACGTCGTTCATGACTTCATCGCCGATCAGCACTTCGCCGTCGCTCACCTCTTCCAGGCCCGCGATCATGCGCAGCAGCGTGGACTTTCCGCAACCGGACGGCCCGACGAACACCGCAAATTCGCCATCGGCAATATCGAGATTGATATTGTGCAGGGTTTCGGTTTTCCCGAACCGTTTGGTGACATTCCTCAGTCTTATGCTGGACATCAGGGTTCCTCGAAAGTGTAAGCCGTGGTGGCCGCTGGCGTGACAGACGGGCGCTGAACTTCTTTTTGTATTACGTGTAACAATTCAGCGGAATGATGCGCAACGGCTTTAAATCAGTGCCATGACTATAACTTCCCCGGATTTCGCCCCCTATCGCCGCTTTTCATTTCTGTAATGACGATCACACAACGCACAGTTTTTTGTAGAGTTATCAGGGTTGGCAGCGTAGCGTATAACAAAATGAACTCTCGCTAAGCTGTCCTTCTCAGGCTGCGTGGTGACAGCGATCGGGTTTTAAAACAGAACGACCACATTCAATAAAAACCGCCTGTTTGTTATACCTTCACATGAGGTTGATAATGAAAAAGAACATACTTACCGCCCTGGTGCTTTCCGCCCTGATGACCGGCTCGCTGACCAGCGCCAGCGTCCAGGCGGCGGCCCGACAGCTTAACGTCTGGGAAGACATTAAAAAATCCGCCGGAATTAAGGATGCCGTGGCGGATTTTGAAAAGCAGTACGACGTGAAAGTGAATATGCAGGAGATGCCGTTCGCCCAGCAGCTTGAAAAGCTGCGCCTCGATGGCCCGGCGGGGATCGGCCCGGATGTGCTGGTGATCCCAAACGATCAGCTGGGCGGCGCGGTGGTGCAGGGGCTGTTAACGCCGCTCAGCATCGATAAAAAACAGACCGACGCGTTTACGCCGTCTTCCATCGCCGCGTTCCGCATGGATAACGCGCAGTACGGCGTGCCGAAAGCCGTCGAAACGCTGGTGCTTATCTACAACAAAGATTTGGTCGAAAAACCGTTCGACAGCCTGCAAGCCTGGTATGACTTCTCTAAAGCGCAGCGCGCGAAGAACCAGTACGGCCTGCTCGCCAAGTTTGACCAGATCTACTACAGCTGGGGCGCTATCGGCCCGATGGGCGGCTACATCTTCGGTAAAAACGACAAAGGCGGGTTCAATGCCACCGATGTGGGCCTGAACAAACCCGGCGCGGTGGGAGCCGTCACCTTCCTGAAAAAATTCTACGCCGACGGAGTCTTTCCGGCGGGCATCATCGGTGATAACGGCCTGAACGCCATTGATTCGCTGTTTACCGAGAAAAAAGCGGCGGCGGTGATTAACGGCCCGTGGGCGTTCCAGCCTTACGAAGCCGCTGGCATTAACTACGGCGTGGCCCCGCTGCCGACGCTGCCGGACGGCAAGCCGATGAGCTCGTTCCTCGGCGTGAAAGGTTATGTCGTCTCCACCTGGAGCAAAGACAAAGCGCTGGCGCAGCAGTTTATCGAGTTTATCAACCAGCCGAAGTACGTGAAAACGCGCTACATCGCGACCCGTGAGATCCCGCCGCTGGTGTCGCTGATGGAAGATCCTGTGATTAAAGACGATCAGAAAGCGAGCGCCGTCGCGGTACAGGCGGCCCGCGCCAGCGCGATGCCGGGCATTCCTGAAATGGGTGAAGTCTGGGCGCCGGCCAACGCCGCGCTGGAGCTGAGCGTCACCGGCAAGCAGGAGCCGAAAACCGCGCTCGATAACGCGGTGAAACAGATAACCATGCAGATAGAAGCGATGCAGGCCAGTAATCAGTAAGCCGTACCTGGCGGCGCCTGCGGGCGTCGCCGGATGAACAGTCAAAAGCGGGAGGGGCGCCTCCCGTTTTCAGAAGGAGCCGTGTGTGATTATCAGTCCCAGCGAAAAGATGCCCGTTGCCAGAGGGGCGGGCCGACACGCCTGGTGCGCGCTGCTCTGCGCTCTGCTGCCGGGCGTGGGCCAGTTTTATAACCGTCAGTGGCTAAAAGGCGTCACCTTCCTGGTGCTGCTGGCAAGCTTTCTCGGGGTGTTTCACGATTTCCTGCGTGTCGGGCTGTGGGGGCTCTACACGCTGGGTGAAGAGGTGCCGCGCGATAACTCCATCTTCCTGCTGGCGGAAGGCATTCTGAGCCTGCTTGTCGTGGGCTTTGGGGTGACGGTCTATTACTTCTCGCTGCGCGATGCCTGGGTGAACGGCAAGCGACGCGACGAGGGGCTGACGCTCAGCAGCGTGCGCAAACAGTATCAGCTGCTGCTCTCGGACGGCTTTCCGTATCTGATGATTGCGCCCGGCTTTATCCTGCTGGTGTTTCTGGTGGTATTCCCGATCCTGTTTGGGTTTGCGATAGCCTTCACCAACTACAACCTCTACCACACGCCGCCTGCAAAGCTGGTGGACTGGGTGGGCTTGAAGAATTTCGTCAATATTTTCACGCTCTCCATCTGGCGCTCGACATTCTTTGACGTGTTGCAATGGACGGTGGTCTGGACGCTGCTCGCCACTACGTTCCAGTGCACCGTAGGCGTGCTGCTGGCGATTCTGGTAAACCAGAAAGATCTGCGCTTCAAGCCGCTTATCCGCACCATTTTCATTCTGCCGTGGGCGGTGCCGGGCTTTGTCACCATTCTGGTGTTCGCCGGGATGTTTAACGACAGCTTCGGGGTGATTAACAACGCGATCCTGGCGTTTTTTAACATCGCGCCGAAACCCTGGATGACCGATCCGTTCTGGACCAAAACCGCGCTCATTATGATGCAGACCTGGCTCGGCTTCCCGTTTGTGTTCGCGATGACCACCGGCGTGTTGCAGGCGATCCCGGACGATTTGTATGAAGCGGCGAAGATGGACGGCGCCAGCACCTGGACGCGTCTGCGCACCATTACGCTGCCGCTGGTGCTCTACGCGATTGCGCCCATCATCATCACGCAATACACGTTCAACTTTAACAACTTCAACATCATCTATCTGTTTAACAACGGCGGCCCTGCGGTGGCCGGCTCGAACGCAGGCGGCACCGATATTCTGGTCTCCTGGATCTACAAGCTGACGATGTCTTCGTCCCAGTACGCCATCGCCGCGACGATAACCATTCTGCTCTCCATTTTTGTGGTAGGGCTGGCGCTGTGGCAGTTCCGCGCCACGAAGTCGTTCAAAAATGACGAGACGGCATAAGGAGACGTCATGGCCAAAAGACAAAGCATGAAACAGGAAAAGTGGCTGCGGCTCTCGCTCTCGTGGCTACTGATCCTGACCGTGAGCGTGATTATTATTTATCCGCTGATCTGGACCATCGGCGCGTCGCTGAATGCGGGCAACAGCCTGCTCAGCAGTTCAATAATCCCGGAAAACCTGTCGTTCCAGCATTATGCGGATCTCTTTAACGGCCAGGTGAATTACCTCACCTGGTACTGGAACTCGATGAAGATAAGCTTTATGACGATGGTGCTGACGCTTATCAGCGTTAGCTTCACCGCCTACGCGTTCTCGCGCTTTCGCTTTAAAGGACGCCAGAACGGGCTGATGCTGTTCCTGCTGTTGCAGATGATCCCGCAGTTCTCGGCGCTGATTGCCATTTTCGTGCTCTCACAACTGCTCGGGCTGATTAACAGTCATCTGGCGCTGGTGCTGATCTACGTCGCCGGGATGATCCCGATGAATACGTATCTGATGAAGGGCTATCTCGACGCGATCCCAAAAGATCTCGACGAATCCGCGCGCATGGACGGCGCCAGCAATTTCCGCATTTTCATCGAAATCATCATGCCGCTCTCGAAACCCATCGTGGCGGTGGTGGCGCTGTTCTCCTTCACCGGGCCGCTCGGCGATTTCATTCTCTCAAGCACGATTCTGCGCACGCCGGATAAATACACGCTGCCTATCGGGCTCTATAACCTGGTGGCGCAGAAGATGGGCGCGAGCTACACCACCTACGCCGCAGGCGCAGTGCTGATTGCCGTACCCGTCGCCATTCTCTACCTGGCCTTACAGAAATACTTCGTCTCCGGCCTGACCTCCGGCAGTACCAAAGGATAATCTGATGAAACTGTGTAAACCCGCACTGCTTGCCGCCTCGCTGGCCTGCTGTTTTTCCGCTTTCGCCGCCAGTACGACGCAGATAACGCCGAAGCCGCTCTCTCTCCCGGCCGATTTTATTAAGGGCGCGGATATCTCCACGCTGCCGGAGCTGGAGCGCCAGGGCGCGACGTTCTACGATGCGAACCACAAACCGCAGGACGCGCTGACTATTCTGCGTGAGAACGGCGTCAACTACGTGCGTCTGCGCCTGTGGGTCGACCCAAAAGACAGCGCGGGCGCGCCTTACGGCGGCGGCACCAACGATCTCGCTACGACGCTTGCGCTGGCCAAACGTGTTAAAGCGCAGGGCATGCGGCTGCTGCTCGATTTCCACTACAGCGATTTCTGGACCGATCCGGGCAAACAGTTCAAGCCGAAAGCCTGGGAAAACCAGAATTACGACCAGCTCAAAACCACGATCCATGACTACACCCGCGACACGATCGCTGCATTTAAAAAGGCGGGCGTGCTGCCGGATATGGTGCAGATCGGCAATGAAATCAACGGCGGCATCCTGTGGCCGGAAGGCAAAAGCTGGGGGCAGGGCGGCGGCGAGTTTGACCGTCTCGCGGGCCTGCTAAACGCGGCCATCAGCGGCCTGCGTGAAAATCTCACCCAGGGCGAGCAGGTGAAAATCATGCTGCATCTGGCCGAAGGCACCAAAAACGACACCTTCCGCTGGTGGTTCGATGAAATCACCAAACGTCAGGTGCCGTTCGATGTCATCGGGCTGTCGATGTACACCTACTGGAACGGCCCCATCAGCGCGCTCAAAGCCAATATGGACGACATCAGCAAGCGCTACGACAAAGACGTGATCGTGGTGGAAGCTGCCTATGCGTACACGCTGGAGAACTGCGATAACGCCGAAAACAGCTTCCAGCAGAAAGAAGAAAAAGATGGCGGCTACCCGGCGACGGTACAGGGCCAGTACGACTACGTGCATGACCTGATGCAGAGCGTGGCGAATGTCGAGAACCATCGCGGCAAAGGCATTTTCTACTGGGAACCGGCCTGGATTGCCGTGCCCGGCAACACCTGGGCGACGCCGGCGGGCATGAAGTATATCCACGACGAATGGAAAACCGGCAACGCCCGCGAAAACCAGGCGTTTTTCGACTGCCACGGGCAGGTTCTGCCCTCGGTGAACGTCTTTAACTAATCCTTATTATTCCCTTTATACCCCGATGCATTGACCCGGCAGGCCATGACGCCTGCCGGGGGAAACCGGACGGGTATGCGGTATCAGGAAGCTTAACATGAACAAATTTGCGCCTTTAAGTCCGAAGGTCAGCGCCCTTTTGCACGGCGCGGACTACAACCCGGAGCAGTGGGAACACTATCCCGGCACCGTTGAGAGCGATATCGCCATGATGCAGCAGGCGAAATGCAACGTCATGTCGGTCGGCATTTTCAGCTGGGCGAAGCTTGAGCCGGAAGAGGGCGTGTTCCGCTTCGAGTGGCTCGATGAGATTATCGACAAGCTCTATCAGGGCGGCGTGCATGTCTTCCTCGCCACGCCGAGCGGCGCGCGTCCTGCATGGATGTCGCAGAAATACCCGCAGGTGCTGCGCGTCGGGCGCGACCGCGTACCGGCGCTGCACGGCGGTCGCCATAACCACTGCATGAGCTCGCCGGTCTATCGGGAAAAAACCGCGACCATCAACCGCCTGCTGGCGGAGCGTTACGCGCACCATCCGGCGGTGCTCGGCTGGCATATCTCTAACGAATATGGCGGCGAATGCCACTGCGGGTTGTGCCAGGAGAATTTCCGCGGCTGGCTGAAGGCGCGCTACGGCACGCTCGACAAACTCAACGAGGCCTGGTGGAGCACCTTCTGGAGCCACACCTTTACCGACTGGTCGCAGATTGAATCCCCGGCGCCGCAGGGCGAAAACTCCATTCACGGCCTGAATCTGGACTGGCGGCGCTTTAACACCGCGCAGGTGACCGATTTCTGCCGTCACGAACTGGCCCCGCTAAAGGCGGTGAACCCGGAATTACCTGCGACCACTAACTTCATGGAGTATTTCTACGATTACGACTACTGGCAGCTTGCCGAACCGCTCGATTTTATCTCCTGGGACAGCTACCCAATGTGGCACCGCGATAAAGACGAAACCGAGCTCGCCTGCTACACGGCCATGTATCACGACCTGATGCGCACCTTAAAACAAGGCAAACCGTTTGTGCTGATGGAGTCGACGCCGGGCACCACCAACTGGCAGCCCACCAGCAAACTGAAAAAGCCGGGGATGCATATTCTCTCTTCACTCCAGGCGGTGGCGCACGGCGCGGATTCTGTGCAGTACTTCCAGTGGCGTAAAAGCCGCGGCTCGGTAGAGAAATTCCACGGCGCGGTGGTGGATCATGTCGGCCATATCGACACCCGCATCGGGCGCGAAGTGGCGCAGCTTGGCGATATCTTAAGCCAGCTCGATCCGGTGGTCGGCGCGCGGGTGGACGCGCAGATGGCGGTGATTTTCGACTGGGAAAGCCGCTGGGCGATGGACGACGCGCAGGGCCCGCGCAACCTGGGGCTGGAGTATGAAAAGACGGTCGCAGAACACTACCGGCCTTTCTGGGAGCAGGGGATCGCGGTCGATATCATCAACGCCGACGCCGATCTCAGCCGCTATAAACTCGTTATCGCCCCGATGCTCTATATGGTGCGCGACGGGTTCGCGCAGCGCGTTGAGGCATTTGTCGAACAGGGCGGCCACTTTGTGACGACCTACTGGAGCGGCATCGTTAACGACACCGATCTCTGCCATCTGGGCGGGTTCCCCGGCCCGCTGCGTAAGCTGCTGGGCATCTGGGCCGAAGAGATAGACTGCCTTGCCGAAGGCGAACGCAATCTGATTCAGGGGCTGGCGGGCAATGAAGCGGGGCTACAGGGGCCGTATCAGGTGCGCCATCTGTGCGATCTGATCCACACCGAAGGCGCGACGGCGCTTGCGACGTATCGCGATGATTTCTACGCCGGACGCGCGGCGGTGACCGTTAACGCGTTTGGCGCGGGCAAGGCCTGGTATGTGGCCTCGCGTAACGACCTCGCCTTCCAGCGCGATTTCTTCGCCAACATTATTAACGAGCTGTCGCTGCCACGCGCGCTGGAGGCGGACTTCCCGCCAGGCGTCACGGCGCACGCCCGTCAGGATGGCGAATCGGCGTTTATTTTCGTTGAAAACTACACCGGCGCGCCGCAGTCGGTGACGCTGCCGGAGGGCTGCGCCGATATGCTGACCGGCGACGCCGTCAGCGGCAAGCTGCCGCTCGCCCCGTGGGGGTGCCGCATTCTGCGCCGCCGCCTCGCCTGAAACCTCTCCCTGCGCGCCCGTTCAGCCGAACGGGCGCTTTTTTATTCTCTGCCTGAACAAGGAGCCGCTATGGTTAGCCTGAAATCGTTTCTTCACCACGTTACCCGCCCGCAGCCCGCCAGCACGATTGCCTTAAGCGACGAGGAGCGAAAGCAAATCGCGCGCCTGGTGGCGGATTTCGGCGGGCAGGACAATATCGACAGCGTTGACGCCTGCATGACGCGCCTGCGCGTAAAGGTAAAGGATTTAACCCGCGTCGATTCGCAGGCCTTACAGGACGAAGGGGCGCTGGGCGTGATTATTCTCGGTCAGGAGGTGCACGCGATTTTCGGCAAGCAGTCTGACGCGCTGCGAAAACTGCTGGATGAGCGCTTTACGGGCAGGTAAAAAAAGCGGGATAACCCTGCATAAAAGGTTATCCCGCAAAAGGCAACGAGGGTGCATCAGCGGCTTACGCCTTGATGGATGTGCCAGACTTCTCAGAGATACAACGCTTGTCCTGCATTACCGCAGTAAACAGCGCCTGGCGACGGCGGTTTCGGGCCGCTGCCGCCTGCGCTACCTGACGCGCGGTTAGCGTCAGGAGACAACGACTTACCACCAGGCCTCCACCTGAACGCCGAAGTTCCAGGTATCGTCAGCGGTGCCGTCCTGCAACGATTTGCCGTTCTGCGAATCGTTCAGATAAGAGGCGAATACGCGCAGTTCCGGGCGCGACATGAAATCCGGGCCGTCGGCGAGACCCAGCGCGACCGTGTATTTTTCGCCGCTCTGTTTGAAATCCGTGCCGTTGTTGTAGGTCTCTTTCTGCCAGAACCCGCCCACTTCCCCGATGAGACGCACGTACTGGGTAAACTGATACTGGCCGCGGCCCACCAGCGAGAAGAGACGGGATTTATCGGTCGTGGCGGTGATGTCGTCCGCCGAGCCCCAGGTCAGGACATGGTTAAAGGAGAACTTGTCGGTGATCGGGATAAGGCCCGTGTTGATCACGCGATACCCGCTGGCGTCATTGACATAGTTCCACATGTCATACCAGCCGCCGCCCTGAGACACCATATTCTGCGCAAGCCCTTTGTTGGCGTACTGCAACACCAGTTTGTTATAGCCGCCGAGCATGTCCTGGCTGATTTCGCCGGTCAGCATCACGCCGTTATCGGCTTCATAGAGACCGCCGTACTCTTTCTGTTTGTCGGTCGGGTTGGGCATCGCGTAATCAATACCGAACTCTGTCCAGGCGCCCGCCCATGGCTTCCAGCCCGCATAACGCAGATCGAGGTAGTTGATGTTGACGTCGTTATCGCCGTCCACGCGGTAGTCGAGATCGTTAGCGTCACCGCGGATCCAGGCGAATGAGACGGCACCCGGCCCGACGGTGTAGTTTTCAATCCCCGCGCCGGAGCCGGAGATGTTCCAGTATTTGGTATCGATGATGTGCAGATCGTGGCGCTGATAGTAGCGTTTACCGCCCCAGATCACGGCGTTCGGATCGCCCGGGACAAGCCCTTTGATTTGCAGGTTTAACTGACGCAGGCCAAACTCGGCATCGTCATTCAGCGTGCTTTCATTATCATTGGAGCCGTCAGACACCATGCTGACCATACTGTCGACATAGAAACTGACTTCGTCTTTTTTATACACTTCGGAGCCCAGCTCCACTTCGCCGTAGGTGTCGGTTTCGTTACCGAGACGCCCCAGCTTATTTTTCTGCCACTCTTCCTGGCCGCCGTCTTGCGAGACGCCCACGCCGCCACGCAAATAGCCATGAAAATCAATAGGTACAGAGGATGAGGCTGCCATCAGGCAGGGTGAAGTCAGCGCGGCGGCTAACGCAACGGCCACTGTGCGTAGCGTAGTGTTCATAGTAACCTCTTTTATTGTTTTGTATTACGTTCACATAACCGCAGCCATAAAACGCCTTTACGAAATATCAGGCAAATTTGATCTTAATTAATTGTGACTCAGTGCAAAGAAATCAGGCTATTTTGTAACGAACGGTGATGTTTCTCACGAGTTTTATGTATTGTGAACGTAGTACTTATTGCAGCGTAAGGATAACGAGGATTTGTGCAGAAAAGGTTTTTCCGGCTGGCCCCTGTTACAATCAGCCCAGCCCACGAAAAAGGAACCGGAAGATGAAGTCTAAAAGCGCCACACTGGAAGATGTCGCCCGCCATGCGGGGGTTTCCTACCAGACGGTGTCCCGTGTACTGAATAAGTCGGCGAATGTCTCTGAAGCCACGCGCCGCAAGGTCGAAGAGGCGATCGCTCATTTGCGTTACGTGCCAAACCGGCTGGCGCAGCAACTGGTCGGCAAGCAGAGTATGACGCTCGGGCTGGTAACCACGTCGCTGGCGCTGCATGCGCCTTCGCAGGTGGCTGCGGCGGTGAAACGTTACGCAAATCTGGATGGCTACCAGGTGTTGATCTCAATGATTGATGAGAACGTCAGCCAGGGAATTCAGGATTCTATCAACGAGCTCAAGTCACAGCTGGTGGATAAGGTTATCATTAACGTGCCGCTGGAGACCGAGGAAGCCGAGAAAATCGCCGCTGAGAACGACGACATTTTGTGCCTTTTTCTGGATGTGGACCCGTACAGCTCTGTGTTTAACGTCTCTTTTAATCCGGCTGATGGCACGCGCGCGAGCGTGAAGTATTTATACGAACTCGGGCATCGCGATATCGCGCTGCTGGCTGGCCCGGAGCACTCGGTCTCCGCGCGCCTGCGTCTGAAAAGCTGGCTTGAAACGCTGGAAAGCTACGGCTTAAAACCGGTCACGGTGCTGCACGGCAACTGGGATGCCCGGAGTGGTTACGCGGGCGCGCTGCAAATGCTGCGCGAGGCGCCGCATTTTACCGCCGTGCTGGTGGCGAACGATCAGATGGCGCTCGGCGTGCTGAGCGCCTTTCACCAGCAGCAGCTCTCTATTCCAGGCCAGAAATCGGTGATTGGCTACGATGACACTTATGAAAGCTCGTTTTTCTACCCGGCGCTGACGACCGTATCGCTCGATCTCGATATGCAGGGCAAAGAGGCGGTGCGCCGTCTGCTGGAGGCGAGCGAAAGCGACGTCTCAAGGCTCTCATCGATCCTGCCCGCGCGGCTGGTTATCCGCCACTCGACGGGCCCGCGTGCGGACGACACGCCGGATATGCGTAAAATCGCCGATGAACTGCGGCTTATCGCAAGCCGTCTTAGCCAGTAACCCTGCCGGTTTTTCGGGCCGCCTGCCCCGCACGGCGGCCCGCGCGTTTCGCAATCCATGCCTTTTCCCCGCCCGTTTCTTGATACTTACCCTGATAAGTATTAATTTGCCCTCCCGCTGACTGAAGGGAGCCTCCGATGACTGAAGATGAACGCTTCGCCCGCCGTCCGATGGGCATGCGCATGGCGATGATTGTCCGCCAGTGGCGCGCGATTATCGACAATGCCATTACCGACACCGGCCTGACGCAATCGGGCTGGACGGTGCTGATGCAGCTTGATCAACAGGGGGATAACATTTCGGTCAGCGAACTGGCGCAGGTGCAGGGCATTGAGCTGCCGCCGTTGATGCGCACGCTGGCATGCCTTGAAAGTAAAGGCTATCTGGCGCGTAGCACGTCGCCGTACGACAAACGCATTCGCCTGTTGTCGCTCACCGAAGAAGGCAGGGCGGTGCTCGCCACGCTAAACGCGGTGATTGCGCGTTACCAGGCGCGCGTGTCGCAAAATATTCCCGCGCAGGATATGGACATCTTCAGCGAAACGTTAAATCACATCGCGCGTAATCTGCGAACGATCCGCGAAGAAGACCTCGATAACACACAATAATTATGATGACTCCGGAACAAAAATTTGCCCGCTGGGTAAGGGTAAGTATTGCCACTTTCCTGGCGATGTTTGTGTACTTTATCCTCGCCGATATCTGGATCCCGCTGACGCCGGATTCCACCGTGATGCGCGTCGTGACGCCGGTCTCCTCGCGCGTGTCGGGCTATGTGGCGGCAGTGCATGTCGCCAATAACAGCCACGTGAAGAAAGGCGATCTGCTGTTTGAACTCGACGCCTCGCCGTTCGCCAACCGCGTCGAGGCGGCGGAAATCGCCCTGCGTCAGGCGAAACTCGCCAACAGTCAGCTTGATGCGCAAATCGTCGCCGCCAGGGCGAACCTCAATACCGCCCGTCTGACGGCCCGCAACGATAAAGTCACCTTTGACCGCTATCAGCGCCTGAGCGCGCTGCAAAACGTCTCGCAGCAGGATCTTGATAAAGTGCGCACCACCTGGCAGACCAGCGAACAGGCGGTGGCGCAGCTTGAGGCGAAAATCAGCGAGCTGACCATCGAGCGCGGCGAGCGCGATGATGAGCGCAACGTCACGCTGCAAAAATACCGTAACGCGCTGCAGGACGCGCAGCTGAATCTCGGCTGGACGCAGATCCGCGCCGAGGCCGACGGCACCGTCAGTAACCTGCAGTTAAGCCCCGGCTGGTACGCCGCCGCCGGTACGCCCGCGCTGGCGCTGGTGAGCGAACAGACGGACATCGTCGCTGACTTTCGTGAAAAAAGCCTGCGCCATACCCATGCCGGGACGGATGCCGCCGTGGTGTTCGACGCGCTGCCGGGGCAGGTGTTTCACGCTCATGTGACCAGCCATGACGCCGGGATACTGGCAGGGCAGGAGGCAGTCAATGGTCAACTGTCTCAGCCGGAGGAGTCGAACCGCTGGGTGCGCGACGCACGCCGTATGCGCATTCACGTGGCGCTCGACGAGCCGTTGCCGCAGCCGCTGCCGACCGGCGCACGCGCCACGGTACAGCTCTACAACAGCGAAGGCCCGTTCGCCCGTTTCTTCTCCGGGCTGCAAATTCACCTGATAAGCCTGCTGCATTATGTCTATTAATACGCTGGCGCGGGTTTTTACGCCGCACGGCAACATTGTCTACACGGCGAATGATTTTCGCCAGACGCTGCGCATCATGGCGGCGGGCGTCACGGCGCTCAGTATTTCAAGCTTTTACAACACCAGTTACGGCGTTTTTTTCGTTATCTACCCAATCATGCTGCTGTCGCTGGTGCCCGTTTTCAACCGCCACGTCGCGAAACAGTTTATCTTCAGCGCGGCCCTGAACTGCGTCGAAATGGTGATTATCGTCGGCTACCTTTCGCAATGGCCGGTGATTATGACGGCCGTGGTTTTTTTGCTTTACGTGATGCGTTTTCGCTTTATGAGCAAAGGACCGCTGTTTCTTTTCGGTTCAATGGGCGTGGTCTGTCAGAGCGTAATGCTCAACTTTATGAGCTACCCGACCAGCGACTGGCACACGCTGCTGTTTTCCAACATGGAAGCGAGCGTGATGGCCGTGGGCTTAAGCGCGCTGATGCATTATCTGCTGCCGGACGTGGAGCCGCGTAAGCCGCCGCCGCTGATTGAAAAAGACGCCGCGCGGGTGCGCCATGAATATCTGCTCTCCGGCACGGTGGCGACGCTGAATTTTGTCGTGTTTCAGATGGCGGACCTGAGCGATTCGCTCTCGGCGCTGATGGCGGGCATTCTGATCCTGTTCCCCATGCACTATCGCGGCGCGGTGTTAAGCTCGCTGTGGCGCGTGGTGGGCGTGGTGATTGGCTGTCTTTACGTGCTGCTGGTCCAGCTGGTGCTTTACGATCACAGCAGCCATATGGTGCTGATGATGCCGCTTATCGCGCTCGGTTTTGCGTTCAGCGCCCGACTGCACGTGATGGAAAAGGTCGGCGCGGGCGTCGGCTTCGCCAGCATCACCACGCTCGGCATTATGTTCGGTCAGAATCTGCATCCCGACACCGATCTGGTCTTCAGCGATCTCTATCGCATCAGCTCCGTCACCGTGTCGCTGCTGATAACCCTCACGATGGTGTTTTTAGTGCACCTCATCTTAAACCGCTTCGCCGCCACCCGTTACGTGGTGAAAAGCGAGCCGTAAGGCGACCAGGTATTCCGCCGCGCGGGCGGCGGGGTGCCGGTGCCGGTTATTTGTGGTCAGAGTAAGGCCCGTTGCCTACGGAATCACGCAGGATAAGCTCAGAAACAAACAGGTTGTCGCGCGAGAGGTAGCCACCGTCGAGCATAGAAATCAGCCGATTTATCGTTTCGTGAACCATATCGGTTACCGGATCTTTCACGCTTGCGAGCGCCGGGCTTAAAAACGGCGCGGTCGGGCTGTTGTCGAAACCTATCAGCGACACCTGTCGCGGTACGTTAAGGCCCGCGTCGGTCAGCGCTTTCAGCGCGCCAACGGCCATATCGTCATTGCTGGCGACAACCGCGCTGAAGGCCACGCCCCGCTCCAGCAGGTTTTTTATTGCCGCAGCGCCGCTCGCGGGCGTCCATTTCCCTTCTGACACCAGCGACGGCGCAGGCGTGATGCCGTGCTGGCGCAGCGCCTCTTTGTAACCCGCCAGACGTTCCAGCGCAGTAGGGGAATCCGGTGAGCCAGTAATAAACGCGATATCGCGATGTCCGCGCGCAATCAGCGCGCTGGTGGCGTTAAGGCTGGCGCCTTTGTGGTCGCAGCAGACGCAGTGACTCTGGTGTTTACGCAGTTTGCGGTTCACCACCATCACCGGCTGGCGGGTCTGGCTGATGATGTCATCAATCTCATCGACGCCGAGAAAGCGCGGGTAGAGGATAATGGCGTCGCAGCGCAGATCGAGCAGAAACTCAATGGCGTCGCGCTCTTCGCGGGCGCTGTGCTTACCATCCACCAGAATCAGCTGACGGCCATTTTCTTCGAGCTTTTTCGCCGCGCGGGAGAGGATTTCGCTAAAGTAGCTGCCGCTGTACAGCGTGTTGGTAACGACCATCCCGATGCACTGGGATTTGTTGGTGGCAAGGTTGCGCGCCAGCAGGTTTGGGCGGTAGCCGGTCGCTTCAATGGCGTCGAACACCTGTTTGCGCGTCTCTTCGCTCACATACCCTTTGCCAGACAGCACGCGAGAAACGGTGGCCTTTGACACGCCCGCTTTTTTGGCCACTTCCTGCATTGTCGACATCTTCTCCCTCCGGCTCGGCTTAAGTGCCGCACATTCTACACATTTCCCGCCAACGCGGCAGGACATGGCGCACGCTTGCGCCGGTTTCATGGCGATCTGCATCACAGATTTTAAAGCTCAATAAAATTTCAGTTGATCTGTTTTATTCATGCAATCACTCTAATGTGGAACCGGTTACCTATTACATCATCCTGCCAGCGCAACGGGGCGTTTAACGCCATATTGGCTGGCAAGTACCTGAATTTAAAATAATAAACGCGCAGGGGCGGGTGTTGCGCCACGGCGTGTGATAACAAGAGATTTCACCATCATGTCAAAGAATTATGTGGCGCTGGCGCGCTCGATAGTCGATGCGATTGGCGGTGGCGGTAACGTGGCGGCTGTCACGCACTGCATGACGCGCCTGCGTTTTGTGCTTAATGATGACAACGCGGTCGATACCGCGCGCCTGAAAACGATCCCCGGCGTGCTGGGCGTGGTACGTAACGATAACCAGTGTCAGGTCATCGTCGGCAATACCGTTTCCCAGGCGTATGCAGAAGTCCTGAAGCTGCTGCCGGAAGGCGCGCGGGTCGAGCGCGCGCTGCCGCGCAACGACAAAATCACGCTGCGGCGCATCGGCGCGGGCATTCTTGACGCGCTGATAGGCACCATGTCGCCGTTGATCCCGGCTATCATCGGCGGCTCAATGGTGAAACTGCTGGCGATGGTGCTGGAGATGTCGGGCGTGGTGGAGAAGGGCGCTCCGACGCTGACCATTCTTAACGTCATCGGCGACGGCGCGTTTTTCTTCCTGCCGATTATGGTGGCCGCCTCCGCCGCCGTGAAGTTCAAAACCAATATGTCGCTCGCTATCGCCATCGCGGGCGTGCTGGTGCATCCAAACTTCGTCGACCTGATGGCCAAAGCCGCGCAAGGCCAACCCGTCGATTTCATTGGCATTCCGGTCACGGCGGTAAAATATACCTATACCGTGATCCCGGCGCTCTGCATGACCTGGATACTCTCTTATATTGAACGTTGGGTGGACAAAATCACGCCAGCGGTGACCAAGAACTTCCTGAAGCCGATGCTGATCGTGCTTATCGCCTCGCCCATCGCCATTATGTTGATAGGCCCCATTGGGATCTGGATTGGCAGCGGCATTTCGTCGGTGGTGTACACCATCCATGACTATCTGGGCTGGCTGTCGGTGGCGATCATGGGCGCACTCTGGCCGCTTCTGGTGATGACCGGCATGCACCGCGTGTTTACGCCGACCATCATCCAGACCATCGCGGAAACCGGCAAAGAGGGCATGGTAATGCCGTCGGAAATCGGGGCCAATCTGTCGCTCGGCGGCTCATCGCTGGCGGTGGCGTGGCGCACCCGCAACCCGGAACTGCGCCAGACGGCGCTTGCCGCGGCGGCCTCCGCGATTGTGGCGGGCATCTCCGAGCCTGCGCTTTATGGCGTGGCGGTGCGGCTGAAGCGTCCGCTGGTAGCGAGCCTTATCAGCGGCTTTATCTGTGGCGCGGTCGCCGGTCTTGCGGGGCTCGCCAGCCATTCAATGGCGGCGCCGGGGCTTTTTACCAGCGTGCAGTTCTTTGATCCGGCGAATCCGATGACGATTGTCTGGGTCTTCGGCGTGATGGCGCTGGCGGTGGTGCTGTCGTTCATCCTGACGCTGATGCTGGGCTTTGAGGATATTCCTGTCGAAGAGGCGCAGCCCGCCCGCGACAACGCGCAGCCTGCCGCATTCACCCCGCAGGCGCCCGCAGTAAAAACGAATTAAACAGAGGATGCGTATGGACAACAACACTTTTCCCGATGGATTTTTATGGGGCGGCGCCATTGCGGCAAACCAGGCCGAAGGCGCCTGGCGCGAGGGCGGCAAAGGGCCGACGACGGTAGATATGCTGCCGCATGGTCCGAATCGTCTGGCGGTGAAACTCGGGCAGGATAAGCGCTTTGAGTGGCGCGACGAGGAGTTTTATCCAGGCCACGAGGCGATCGATTTTTACCATCGCTATAAAGAAGATATCGCGCTGATGGCCGAGATGGGCTTTACGGTATTCCGTACTTCCATCGCCTGGAGCCGCCTCTTCCCGAACGGCGACGAACAGACGCCGAACGAAGAGGGCATCGCCTTCTACCGCGCGCTGTTCAGCGAGTGCAAAAAGTACAACATTGAGCCGCTGGTGACGCTCTGCCACTTCGACGTGCCGATGCATCTGGTAAAAGAGTATGGCTCCTGGCGCAGCCGCAAGATGGTGGAGTTTTTCACCCGCTACGCGCGCACCTGCTTTGAAGCCTTTGACGGGCTGGTAAAGTACTGGCTCACCTTTAACGAGATTAACATCCTGCTGCACAGCCCGTTCTCAGGCGCGGGTCTGGTGTTTGAACCGGGCGAAAACCAGGAGCAGGTAAAATATCAGGCTGCGCACCATGAGCTTATCGCCAGCGCCATCGCTACCCGCATCGCCCATGAGGTGAACCCGCAAAACCAGGTCGGCTGCATGCTGGCGGGCGGTAACTTCTACCCTTACTCCTGCAAGCCGGAAGATGTCTGGGCGGCGCTGGAGAAAGACAGGGAAAACCTGTTTTTCATCGACGTGCAGGCGCGCGGGGCATACCCGGCGTACACGCAACGTCTGTTCCGCGAAAAAGGCATCGTGATTGAAAAAGCGCCGGAAGATGACGAGATCCTCAAAGATACCGTTGATTTCGTCTCTTTTAGCTATTACGCCTCACGCTGCGCCTCGGCGGATATGAACAGCCAGGTCACCAGCGCGGCGAATATCGTTAAATCGCTGAAAAACCCTTATATCGAAGCCAGCGAATGGGGCTGGGGCATCGATCCGCTGGGGTTGCGCATCACCATGAACATGATGTACGACCGCTACCAGAAGCCGCTTTTCCTGGTGGAAAACGGCCTCGGCGCGAAAGACGCCTTTAACGAACACGGTGAAATCGAAGACGACTATCGCATCAGCTACCTGCGCGAGCATATCATGGCGATGCGCGAAGCCATCGAAGACGGCATTCCGGTGATGGGCTACACCACCTGGGGCTGCATCGATCTGGTTTCTGCCTCCACGGGCGAAATGAGCAAGCGCTACGGTTTTGTCTGGGTGGATCGCGACGACCAGGGCCGCGGCACGCTGGAGCGCAAACGCAAGAAATCGTTCTGGTGGTACAAGAAAGTGATCGCCAGCAACGGCGCCGATCTCGACTGATCTTAAGCATCATCGCCACGCGCGGCGTCTTTCGGGGCGGCGCGCGTTTTTTTATCTCCCGCCCGTGGTGCAGGGCGCGACACTCTGCACAATTACGGGGCGTATGGCTCCCGTTTCCCGCCGCAATATGTGCATGCTGCACACCGTTTTGTAGCCGTTCTGCCCGACAATTTCTGGCACATAACTTGCTCAATCCCTGCGCAATCGCGTTTTTACTTTTTCGCAGAGGACACGTTATGTCAGCGAACACCGAATTCCCGTTAAGCGAGGCGCCCGCCGCCGGGCGCAAGGGCCTGCTTTCCATCTCAATGGTGCTGTTCAGCTTTACCTTTTTCACCGGCACGATGTTCGCAGGCGGCAAGCTGGGCGTCGCCTTTCCTGTCGTCGAGATGCTCTGGATAGCCGTTATCGGCAACCTCCTGCTGGCGCTCTACGCGGCAGCGCTCGGCTGTATAGCCGCCCGCAGCGGGCTTAACACCGTGCTGATGGGCCGCTTCTGCTTTGGCGAAATGGGCAGCAAACTCTCTGATTTCCTGCTCGGCTTCGCGGAGCTGGGATGGTATGCCTGGGGCACCGCCACGGTCGCTATCACGCTGGTGAAACTGCTCGCGCTGCCGGAGTGGATCACGACGCCGCTGATGGTGTTTTTCGGCCTGGCCTTCTGCGTAACCGCGCTGGTGGGCTACCGCGGGCTGGATCTGCTTTCGCGCGTCTCGGTGCCGCTGATGTTTATTCTGCTGGTGGTCTCAATGTGGATGGCGACCCGCCACGCAGGCGGCTGGCAGGGGATGCAGAGCATCGCGCCGACCCAGACGCTGGGCTGGTCGGCGGCGATCACGATGGTCTTCGGCACCTTCGCAAGCGGTGCGACCCAGGCCACCAACTGGACGCGCCTGGCGCGCAGCAGTGGCACCGCCATTACCGGCAGCCTGATAAGCTTTCTGCTCGGCAATGGGCTGATGGTGGTGGCAGGCGCGTGGTGCGCGGTGGTTTATCAGCAGGCGGATATCGTGGCGGTGATGATATTACAGGGGCTGTCGGTGGCGGCGGTGATTATGCTGTGCCTCAACCTGTGGACCATCCAGGGGCCGACGATTTATAACGTTTCCGCCGCCGCCTGCCATCTGCTGCGCAGCGAGCGCCGCCGCACGCTGACCGTCGCCAGCGCGGGCATTGGCATTCTGCTCGCCATCGGCGGCATGTATGAAATGCTCATCCCGTTCCTGGTGCTGCTTGGCAGTATTATTCCGCCGGTCGGCGGGGTGATTATCGCTGACTACTGGTTCCACCGCCGCGGGCGCTACCCGGCGCTGCGCGAGGCTCACCTGCCGCGTTTCAACTACGCCGGGCTTGCCGCCTATGCGCTTGGCGCGCTGACGGCGTACTTTTCGCCGTGGATAGCGCCGCTGGTGGGCATCGCCGTCTCGGCGGCGAGTTATCTGGTGCTGGCGCGTCTCACACGTAAGGCGAATGCAGGCCGTGCGATGGCGGAGCCGCAGCCGTGAGCCTGACGGTGCGCGAGATCCTGGCGCTGGAGGGGCTTAACGCGTTGCGCCTGCGGGCGGGCGACGCGGGGCTGCATCGCCCGGTGCGCTGGTATTACGTGGCGGAGAATGAGGGCATCGCCGAATGGGTGATGGGCGGCGAGCTGGTGTTTATCACCGGTATCAACCACCCGCGCGATGAAGCAAACCTTCTGCGGCTGCTTGAAGAGGGAAAACAGAGCGGCATCGCGGGCATGGTTATCCTTACCGGCGAGGCGTTTATTCATACCATTCCGCCTGCGGTTATCGCGCTGGCGCAAACGCTCGGCATTGCGCTTATCGAACAGCCCTACCACCTGAAAATGGTGATTGTCACCGAGCTTATCGGCACCGCGCTGGTGCGCCGTGAAACAGAGCTGCGCTCGCGACGGGATATTCTCCAGCAGCTCCTGACTGGCGATTACCCGGATCTCGCGCTGCTCGGCCAGCGCGCCCAGCACCAGCAGCTCGATATCGCGGCCAGCGTGCGGGTGGTGGCGCTACGGCTGCATGGCGCGCCCGCGCTGTTTCAGAAACTGCCCGCAGGCCAGGCCGAAGGCGCGCTGCAACAGGCCAGACGGCAGGCGCGCCAGCAGCTTGAGGCGGCCTTAAGCCAGCGTCGCAATCCCTGGCCGCTGCTGGAAGTGGGCGAGCGGCTGATCCTGCTGCTGCCGGACGGCGACGATTTCAGCGCGCAGCAGGCGTGGCTGAAGGAGTGGCTCGACGCGCGCCGGTTTCCCGCGCCGCTGGCGCTGCTGGGCGGTATCTCCGGCCCGGTATCCGCGCCGCAGCAGTACGCACGGGCGCTGTCCCAGGCGCGCAAGGCGCTGGATATCGCCGAAAGCCTGCAACCCCGCCAGCGTCTGTGCGACTATCAACAGCTCGGGTTTATCCGGCTGCTGTCGGCCATTAACGATCCCGGGTTGCTTAATGACTTTTTCCAGCAGACGCTCGGCGCGCTGGTGGAGCCGGGGCGCAAATCGCCGTCGCTGCTGCTTGAAACGCTCGATGCGGTGCTTCAGGAAAACAGTAATCTTATTAAAGCCGCCCGACGGCTGAATATTCATCGCAATACGCTGCACCAGCGCCTGCAACGGATTGAGAAACAGACCGGCTACCCGGTCGATAACCCCCAGTTCCGGCTGAACGCCTCGGCCGCGCTGGTTATCTGGCGCATGTCGCAGTCTCATTTACAGGAGCCGTTATGAATATCGTTAATGCCCGTTTACGCCGCCGCGAAGGCTGGTTCACGCTCGTGCTGGAGGGCGGCCTCATCAACGCCATCACGCCGCAGACGGCAATGCAGGCGCCCCGTGAGGGCGACCTCGACGCGCAGGGCGGGCTTGTTATTCCGCCCCTGGTGGAACCGCATATTCATCTGGACGCCACCCTGACGGCGGGCGAGCCGGAATGGAACATGAGCGGCACGCTGTTTGAAGGCATCGAGCGCTGGGGCCAGCGCAAGGCCACCATCACCCATGAAGACACCAAACGCCGCGCGCATACGACCATCGGTATGCTGCGCGACCACGGGATCCAGCATGTACGCACCCATGTGGATGTGACTGACCCGACGCTTGCCGCGCTGAAGGCGATGCTGGAGGTAAAAGAAGAGGCGCGCGCGCTGATTGATCTGCAAATCGTCGCGTTCCCGCAGGAGGGCATCGAGTCGTTTCCGCAGGGCCGGGCGCTGATGGAACAGGCCGTGGAGATGGGCGCGGACGTAATAGGCGGCATTCCGCATTTTGAAAATACCCGCGAGCAGGGCGTCAGCTCGGTGAAATTTCTGATGGATCTCGCCGAGCGTACCGGTTGCCTGGTGGATGTGCATTGCGATGAAACCGACGATGCGCAGTCGCGCTTTCTCGAAGTGCTGGCCGAAGAAACACGGGTGCGCGGCATGGGCGCGCGCGTGACGGCGAGCCACACGGTGGCGATGGGTTCTTACGACAACGCGTATTGCTCAAAACTCTTTCGCCTGCTGAAGCGCGCAGGGTTGAGCTTTGTCTCCTGCCCGACCGAAAGCATTCATTTGCAGGGGCGTTTTGATACCTGGCCGAAACGGCGCGGCGTGACGCGCGTGGCGGAGCTGGATCGCGCCGGCATGAACGTCTGTTTCGGCCAGGATTCGATTAAAGATCCGTGGTATCCGCTCGGCAACGGCAACATCCTGCGCGTGCTCGACGCCGGGCTGCATATTTGCCACATGATGGGCTATGAGGATTTGCAGCGCAGCCTGGATTTTGTCACTGACAACAGCGCGCGGGCGCTTAACCTCGGCGACAACTATGGCATCGGCGAAGGCCGTCCGGCGAATCTGGTGGTGCTGGATGCCCCGGATGATTACGAAGTGGTGCGCCGCCAGGCCAAAGCGCGCTATTCGGTGCGTCACGGCGAGGTTATTCTGCGCCGCGAGCCGGAGACGCTGCGCTATTCGTGACTCGCCCTGCGTGACGACGGTTATTTCACCAGCGCCTGCGGGCGCTTTTTTTATAGCTGGCCGGCGATACTGCGGGAAATAAACACACGCTGATTATTTTTCGTGCGTTTTTGAGAAACATCCTAAAAGCGAAAAAATGCGCCATAGGCTTTTTTAATTTTTATTTATACATAATTGAGAAATACGTCGGAAATATTATGTCAGGGACTTTCCGGTTTTTATGTTTGCCATCCTGTATTATTATATTGCTTATAGTTTACTAATGGTAATCTATTAATATATCACTGTTTTTATTCGCGACGCGGAAATAAGCGAAGCGGTAAATTCCCTTTTACGCGACAACGTTATTATCTGCGCGCTGTTTTAACGCCATGAATCGACAGAATCGATAGAAAAATAATATGACGCAGGTCACTTTTTTAAATTTTCTGCGCTTTTTACGGGGCTGGCGAAAATAAATAAATTCTGCTTAACCTTTATATCCGCGACGGCCCCGGTGGCCGCGCGTCATACCTATGACTATAAGGGCTGGCACGTCTGGCCCCTTGCAAACTAACAATGGACGGTCTCTGGGATGATCAACAGAAGCAGAGCAGTGGAACCTGTTCAGGCGGGATATTCGCCTGCACGGGGCGGGCGTCGTATTCGCATGAGCGCGGTGGCGATAGCCTTAGGCCTGGCCGGTATCGGGCAGGCGGCGGCCAGTAATTATATCGAGCAGGGTAAAGCGGGCGACGCCGCGAGCTGGCGCAGCAGCGAATATAATGCCGAATGGGGCCTCGGCGCGATCCACGCTGATGAAGCTTACGCGGCGGGATATACCGGCAAAGGGATTAAGCTCGGTATTTTCGATCAGCCGGTATACGCGTTACACCCCGAATTCTCCGGCGCCAATAAAGTCATTAACCTGGTGACGGAAGGTATTCGTGAATATACCGACCCCTATATCCCGGTGAAAAAGGGCGATGCCTTCCGCTATGACGGTACGCCGTCTGTGGATTCCGACGGCGAACTGGGCGCGCACGGCACCCACGTCGGCGGCATCGCGGCAGGCAGCCGCGACGGCGGAGCGATGCATGGCGTGGCATTTAACGCCCAGATAATCAGCGCCGAGAACGGCGACCCCGGCCCGGAAGACGGCATTATTCTCGGCAATGACGGCGCGGTGTACGAGGCGGGCTGGCATGCGCTGATGGACAGCGGCGCGCGCATCATCAACAACAGCTGGGGCATCGGTATTACCGAGAAATTCGATCAGGGCGGGAAAGATCCGGCCTATCCGCACTTCACCGTCGCTGACGCGCAGGCGCAGTTCGATCAGATAAAACAGATCCTCGGCACCAAACCAGGCGGCGCGTATCAGGGCGCCATCGACGCGGCCCGCAGCGGCATCGTCACCATTTTCGCCGCCGGTAATGACTACAACCTCAACAACCCCGATGCGATAGCAGGCCTGGCGTACTTCGTGCCGGATATTGCGCCGAACTGGCTGACGGTGGCGAGCGTGATGAAAGATCCGGCTTCCGCCAACAGCATTCCTTACACCCTCAGCACGTTCTCTTCGCGCTGCGGCTACACCGCGAGTTTCTGCGTCTCGGCGCCGGGCAGCCGTATCTACAGCTCGGTGATTGAAGGCACCAGCCCTGAGACGCTGACTACCGACTACGCCAACTACAGCGGCACCTCGATGGCCGCGCCGCATGTGGCGGGCAGCGTGGCGGTGCTGATGGAGCGCTTCCCATACATGACCGGCGAGCAAATCGCCCAGGTGCTGAAAACCACCACGGTGGATATGGGCGATCCGGGCATTGACGCGCTGTACGGCTGGGGGATGATCGATCTCAGCAAGGCGATTCATGGGCCGGGCATGTTTTATACCGTGGAAGATATTCCTGAAGAATTCCGCGTGCCGGATCCGGACGGCGTCGCCTACGGCTCGTCGCAGTTTATCGCCGATATCCCCGGCATCGGCGAAGAAGTCGAAGCGGGCACCAACCTGGCGCGCACCTGTAACGATATTCAGTGCGCGATGGATCTGTGGTCGAACGATATCTCCGGCCACGGCGGCCTGACCAAGCAGGGCGCGGGCGCGCTGTGGCTGACCGGCGCGAGCACATACACCGGCCCGACGCTGGTGAACGATGGCCTGCTGGTGGTCAATGGCTCCCTGACCTCTGACGTGACCGTACAGCAGCAGGGCGTGCTGGCGGGTAACGGGACGGTCGGCTCGCTGACGGCGGCGCGCGGCGGGACTGTCGCGCCGGGCAACTCCATCGGCACGCTGAACGTCAATGGCGATGTAACCTTCCAGCCGGGCTCGCGCTACGCGGTGGAAGTCTCGCCGGACGGGCGCAGCGACGTGATTAACGCCACTGGCGCTATTGCGCTGAACGGCGGCGAAGTGGCGGTCTCGCTTGAGAACAGCAGCAATCTGCTAAGCCAGGCGGAAGTGCGCAGCCTGCTGGGCCAGCAGTACAACATTTTGTCGGCAACCAACGGCGTGACCGGTCAGTTCGACACCGTGGCGCCGGATTATCTGTTCCTCGGCACCTCGCTGGGCTACGCGGGCGGGCAGGTGACGCTGGATGTGGCGCGTAACGACACCGCGTTTGCCAGCGTGGCAGATACGGCCAACGGCCGCGCTGTCGCCGGCGCGCTGGAAACGCTCGGCGCAGGCAATCCGGTGTACGAGAGCCTTCTCGCCACCGGTTCGGTCGCGCAGGCGCGTCAGGCGTTCCGCCAGCTCGGCGGGCAGATCCATGCGGATATCGCCTCGGCGCAAATTAATGACAGCCGCTATCTGCGCGATACGCTTAACGAGCGTCTGCGTCAGGCGGAAGGGCTGACCAGCGTCTCGCCGGTGGCGGCGGATGACGGCGGTGCGTGGGCGAAGCTGCTGGGCGCGTGGGATCACGCCTCCGGCGATGAGAACGCCACCGGGTATCAGGCTTCCACGTACGGCGTGCTGCTGGGGCTGGATTCCGCTTACGCCGACGACTGGCGCATGGGCGTCGCGACCGGCTATACCCGCACGTCGCTGGACGGCGGCTACGGCGCGAACGCGGACAGCGATAACTACCATCTGGCGGTCTATGGCGGCAAACAGCTTGGCGAACTGGCCCTGCGCGCAGGAGCGGGCTACACCTGGCACCGCTTCGACACCAGCCGCTCGGTGCGCTACGGCGCGCAGTCGGATCACGCCGACGCGAAATATAACGCCCGTACCGAGCAGTTCTTCGCGGAAGCGGGTTATCAACTGGCGGCGGGGATGGTTAGCGTTGAGCCGTTCGCTAACGTCTCTTACGTGAACTTTGAAAACAACCGCATCAACGAGCAGGGCGGGGCAACGGCGCTGCGTGCCGACAAACAGCACACCGACGCGACGTTCTCCACGCTCGGCCTGCGTTCGGGCCTGGAGTGGGACGCCACCGCCGAAACGACCGTGGCGCTGCGCGGCGAAGTGGGCTGGCAGCACCAGTATGGCGAGCTCGATCGCGCCACCGGCCTGAAATTCCAGGGCAGCAGCACGCCGTTTGTGACCAACAGCGTGTCGGCATCGCGCGACGGCACCGTGCTGAAAGCGAGCGCCGACGTGGCGCTGAACCGCAACGCGCATCTGTCGCTCGGCTACAGCGGGTTGATTTCAGAGAACTATCAGGACAACAGCGTCAACGCGGGCTTTAGCTGGAACTTCTGATAAACCGGCATCTTTGCGGTAATGAATAAAGGCGCCCTCCGTGGCGCCTTTATTATTAACGGCGGGCAGCACTGGCCGCCGTTATTATTTCCGGGAATGTTTTCCGGTATATTGGCCGCTAACGATACGGTTGTTAAAGGAACAAAGAGATGAGCACGGAGAGTGACAAGATAAAAGCGCTGGTGAAGCAAGTCAGTAAATATTTCGTCGCGTTATTACCTTATTCAACCCTGTTGTCTGGCGCGATTATCTGGAGTTATCTGGTCAGTATCGGACGTCTCGATCTTCTGATGGGCGCGTTTTCCTTTAATATCGGCCTGATCTCGCTGCTGGTCTCCGCCGCCGCGTTTTCACTGGCGACAGCGCTTACGCTGGTTCTGCCCAGCGCGATTTTACTGGCGCATCGCGAAGTGAACCCCGGCGACCCTGAGCAGCCGTTTAATAAAAAGCTGCCCTGGATCTGCTTTGCCGTCTCGTTTGTTTACCTGACGCTGGTTTTCCTGCCGCATACCACGCTTGTGAAAAAACTGACCGGCCAATATGACTTTAGCGTTCAGAAAGTGCTTATCCTTACAGTTATCACCGCGACCTTACTGGTGATTTATTTTAATACCGGGTTTCTTTTGCGCACGCTGAAACCTGGCAAATGGCAGAGAGTCTGGTTGATATTAATGTGGCTGGGATTAATCATCGCCAATACGCTTTTTATCCTGTTACCTGCTCTGTCTGTATCCATACCTGCGGGTTTTCTTATTCACTCCAGCCGCGGCGAAGGCTCCTGGGCTATGGTTTTCGCCTGGGTATTTATCAGCCTGTTCGCCTTTCTGGCGTTTTTGCCGGCCATTGTGCATTACTCGCATAAAGGCGGCGAGCACAAGAGCGGCGGGGCCATTAAAAAATTTTTAGTGACGGCTTGTGCAGCGGTGGTCTTTATCGTCCTGCTGTTTCCTACCGTCTGGAGCACATTGGTTTATGGCTCGCTGGTCTCCATTGGGCTGGTGGACCCACAACCGCACTACTACCGGGTCGATGACGAGAGATTTTCAACGGCGATGTTTCCCGAAGCGGTCTGGCACACACAGGAGATGCCGGGCCGTGATGAGAAAGCCTTCTTTATCCACGGAGTGAACCTGTTTTCGACTGGCAGCGTGGAGCTTATCTGCCCTGTTTATATTGTGAAGCTGCGCGCGCGTGCGACGGCGCGCGATTACGCAAATTTCGTGCCCGGCAATAATGAAGCCTCGGTACGCTATTTTCGCCAGATGATGAAAGGCTGCCTCACCTTTGAAACCGGCGAGATCCGCCGGTGGGATACGCTGTTTGACGCGAACGGTTCGATAAAAAAATAAATAAATGCTTTGTGAAACAGGCGATTTGCCTGTTTCACTCTTTTCGCTCCACTTTCGAGCAAACGGCTGACGCTTTGCACTTAAGCGCTATTTCGTGATGCTGAAGTCGGAAATTAAGCTGTGCTTAATTTGTTTTCCTCAAAGTCACAATATGACCTGCGTCACACACTGCGTATTTATGGTGCTTTCCCCACCAAAATTAGTACAAAAATCGGCCTTTTAGGGCGCTTATCTATATAAAGTTTTTGGGGGTAATGCCGAAACTCTCTCCATCTGTCGTATCGGGAAGAGAAACCATGTTAAACCGCATAAAAGTTGTAACCAGTTTGCTGTTTGTTCTGGCCCTGTTTGGCCTGCTGCAAATGGCTTCGGGTGGCCTGTTCTTTAACGCCATTAAAAGTGACAAGGAAAATTTTACGGTTCTGCAAACCATTCGCCAGCAGCAGTCCACGCTGAACGGCAGCTGGGTTGCGCTGATTCAGACCCGTAATACCTTAAACCGCGCCGGCATCCGCTACATGATGGACGCCAGCAACATGGGCAGCGGCGCGACGGTGCAGGATCTGATGCAGATAGCCAGCACCTCGCTGAAGCAGGCGGAAACGCACTGGGCGGATTATCAGGCCCTGCCGCGCGACCCGCGCCAGAGCGAAGAGTACGCGCAGGAAATTAAGCGTAACTACGACATCTACCACGGCGCACTGGCGGAGCTTATCCAGCTGCTCGGCGCCGGGAAAATCAACGAATTTTTCGACCAGCCGACCCAGAAATACCAGGACGGTTTCGAGAAAGCCTATACCACCTACATGGCGCAGAATGACCGCCTGTATGAGCTGGCAGTGGAAGACAGCAACAGCTCCTACAGCATGGCTATCTGGATCCTGGTTGGCGTGCTGGCCGTAGTGCTGGGCGTGATTGTCTGCGTCTGGTTCGGGATTCAGAACACGCTTATCACGCCGCTTAACCGTCTGATTGACAGTATTCGCCATATCGCGAGCGGCGATCTGGCGCGCCAGATTGAAGTGGACGGCACCAACGAAATGGGCCAGCTGGCCGCCAGCATTAAACATATGCAGGGCGAACTGGTGCGCACCGTGGGTGAAGTGCGTAACGGCGCGGACGCGATTTACAGCGGCGCCAGCGAAATCTCCGCCGGTAACAACGATCTCTCTTCCCGTACCGAAGAGCAGGCGGCGTCTCTGGAAGAGACCGCCGCCAGCATGGAAGAGCTGACCGCGACCGTGAAACAGAACGCCGAAAACGCCCGTCAGGCGAGCCAGCTGGCGTTAAGCGCGTCGGAAACCGCCCAGAAAGGCGGCAAAGTGGTGGACAACGTGGTGCAGACGATGCGCGATATCGCCGGCAGCTCCCAGAAGATTGCCGATATCACGAGCGTGATTGACGGCATCGCCTTCCAGACCAACATCCTGGCGCTGAACGCGGCGGTAGAAGCGGCGCGTGCCGGTGAACAGGGCCGCGGCTTCGCCGTAGTGGCCGGTGAAGTTCGTAACCTGGCGCAGCGCAGCGCGCAGGCGGCAAAAGAGATTAAGGGGCTTATCGAAGACTCCGTAAGCAAAGTGGACGTGGGCTCGACGCTGGTGGAAAGCGCAGGTGAGACCATGGGCGAGATCGTGAGCGCCGTTACCCGCGTGACCGACATCATGGGTGAAATCGCTTCTGCTTCTGACGAGCAGAGCCGCGGTATCGACCAGGTGGGCCTGGCCGTCGCCGAGATGGACCGTGTAACCCAGCAGAACGCCTCGCTGGTAGAGCAGTCGGCCGCCGCCGCCGCCGCACTGGAAGAGCAGGCGAGCCGCCTGACGCAGTCTGTCGCGGTGTTCCGCATCAGCCAGGACGCGCGCGAAAAGCCGCGTGAGGTCAGCCCGGTGCTGGCAAGCGTCGCGCCGGTCGCGCCGCGTAAGCCGGTGGTCGCGCAGGGCAGCGATAACTGGGAAACGTTCTAAGCGTTTTCGGGTAACAGGCCCCCGTCGCTCTCGCGGCGGGGGCTTTTTTTATGGCGTCGATTTTTATCGGCGTCAGGCGCGTAGCCCTTTCGATTCATTTATATAAAGAATCGATTAACAGTCTCTATAATTTATCTGTTCAGACCGAGGATAAAACCGACGCGATCCTGGCAGTGCCCGCCGCGCGGTAACGACTGACATGCTTTACAACCAACAGGATCTTTTGTGCGCATCGCAACGATTACCAACTTTGCCTATGGCGTGACGGTCGCGCTGACTCTCGCCTCCGGCGTGGTGCTGATGATGGCTTCCGGCGCTGATAAGGAGGAGCGGGCGGCTGTGCGGCAAAGCGCGGTATTCGACAGGCTGACGGAAGAGATTGAAAAGGAAGTCTACTCCCTGACTGAGATTGCCCGCCTCTACGCGGTGACCCGCCAGGCGGAAGATCTACAGGCATGGAAAGATAAGCTGGCGACGGCGACCCGCGATGAAAATCAGCTGGCGTCATTGCAGGATGTCGGGGCCACGCTTGAAGAGATTGAGCATTTACGCCAGGGCCTGGCTCAGGCGCGCGAGCTGGAAGATGAGCAGCAGGAGGCAATGCAGGCTATCGCCAGTGGCGACAGTCAGCGCGGCATTCATCTGCTTTTCAGCGCAGACTATGAACATCAGCTCAATCAGGTCGATTTTCAGTTCGCGCATTTTCGAAGCCTTCTTGACCAGCGCACCCGCGCCACAATCCAGGCAGCCACCGACGCCTCAATGCGGCTGCGAACGCTCTCCGAAATCATGGTGGCGCTGACCGCATTGCTGTTCCTGTTTGTGCTGGGGTTTGTGCTCAAGCGCCGCATTCTGCAACCGGTGGTGAAGCTGAGCGATGTCGTGAACCGGCTGGCGACGCAGGACTACGCGGTGGAAGCGCCGCTGTTGCAGCAGGTGGATGAAATCGGCGATATGGCGCAGGCGGTGCATATCTTTCGGGAAAATGGTCTTGCGCGTCAGCGACTTGAGCAGGAGCGCGACGCGGACTGGGCCATCCGGCGGCTGCTGTCGCGCATGACCCAGCGATTACAGGGCAGCGAAACGCGCAACGATATTATCGAGCTGACGCGGCTGTTCGCGCCGCAAATCGCGCCGGGGCTGGCGGGCCGGTTGTATGTGCTCGACGCGCACGAAAGCCTGATGACCTGCGTCGCCCGCTGGCTTGACGTCTCCGGCGGCGACGCGGCTTTTACGCCCGACGAGTGCTGGGCGCTGCGCCGCGGACAGATGCACAGTCCTGGCCGTGACCTGGTGGATATTCCCTGTAAACATCTCTCGACATTCGCCGCACCGAAGGCGATCTGCGTGCCGCTGATCGCCCAGAATGAAACCATCGGGCTGCTGTCGTTTGAGAAAATTAATGAAGAGATTGAACCGCCGTATGTCTATCTGGAGCTGATGGCCGAGACGCTGGCGCTGGCGCTGGCGAACCAGAAGCTGCGCGATGAACTGATCGAAAAAGCGATGTACGACTCGCTGACGGGCATGCGCAACCGCTATCACCTGGAAGATGCGCTGCACGCCTGCATCAGCCAGGCGGAGGCGTCCGGCTCGCCAGTGAGCTGTCTGATGATTGATATCGACCACTTTAAAACGCTTAACGACCAGTATGGTCATGACGCGGGCGATACGGCGCTCAAAGAAGTTGCCCGTGTTATTCGGGCCACGCTTAGCGACACGGCGCAGGCGTTTCGCTATGGCGGCGAAGAGTTTCTGGTGCTGCTGCCCGGCATGGGAGAAGCGCAGGCGCACGCGCTGGCGACGCGCATTCTGACGCAGGTCAGCGGGCTGTCGCTGCGTTATAACGGCGCGGAGATTGGCACGGTGTCGGTATCCATTGGTCTCGCCACCTGGCCCGATCACGCGCGCCGTGACAATCTGGTGAAAAACGCCGATATCGCGCTCTATCTCGCCAAAGAGATGGGCCGCTCGCGTATCGTGGTGGCGAACCGGCTGAAACCGAACGCCTGACGACGCAGCCGTTGCCGCACCCGGGGCTTTCCTTCGGGGCGGCGCGCAAACCAGAGTTTTCCGTTTCGTAAACCCGCTGGTTTTCCGCCTATACTCCGTGCTTTGGCAGCATATATTTTCTGGCACACTGGCTTTTCAACAACAGAAGGGCGCTGCCATTGAGCGGAGGTAAACGATGAAATTTCCTGGTATTCCGGAGAACGAAGAAGAGCGACTGAAATCGCTGTATATGATGGATCTGCTCGATACCAGGGATGACGAGCGTTTCGAGCGCCTGACGCGCGTGGCGAAAAAACTCTTTCATGTGCCGGTGGCGCTGATAAGCCTGCTGGATCGCGACCGTCAGTGGCTGCTGGCCTGCCAGGGGCTGAACACGCGCGAGACCACGCGTGACGTGTCATTTTGCGGGCATGCGATTTTGCAGGAGGGGCCGTTTATCGTGAACGACGCCCGTCTTGACGAGCGCTTTCACGACAACCCACTGGTGACCGGCGAGCCGTTTATCCGGTTTTACGCGGGCTACCCGGTGCGTCTGCCGGATGGCGCGGTGGTCGGCACGCTCTGTCTTATCGACGCCACGCCGCGCGATTTTAGCGATGACGATATCGCGAGCCTTAAAGATCTGGCGTTTATCGTAGAGGATGAGTTTCACGTGATCAGTATGGCGATGACAGACAGCCTGACCGGCATTCCCAATCGCCGCGGCTTTTACCGCAGTGGTGAAAAGCGCTTTACCCTGCTGAAAGATAATCCCGAGCCGTTCAGCATCCTCTATTTTGATCTCGATAAGTTTAAGCCTATTAACGATCTGTGGGGCCACGCCGAAGGCGATGAGGTACTGAAAGTGTTCTCAGCGCAGCTGCGCCAGCATCTGGGCCCGAAAGATATCGCCGGACGGTTGGGGGGCGATGAGTTCGCCGTGTTGCTGACCCGCAAGAGCGATGTCCAGCCGTTCCTTGAAAAGCTGCGCGCAAGCCTTGACGCGCATAACCAGCATGCCGGCAAGCCTTATAACATCAACTATTCCTATGGAATGCTCAACCGGGATGACGGCAGGTTTGAGTCGCTGCTGGAGATGATCAAAGAGAGCGACAACGTGATGTATTCCGAGAAACGCAGAAAGCGGCTCGGGTAACGAGCGGGATCACCCGCTCGCGTTAACCACCTTAATCGACACCATGCCGATGCCGAGACGGCGCGGCGAATGGCCGAGAATGTTCCCTTCGTTGGTGGACTGCGGATCCGGCGGCACAATGACCAGCGTATTGCTGCGCGTCGGATTGTCGAAATGCAGCGTGGTCGTCGATACTTCGTTGCCGAGCGTCAGCGTTTGCTGGCTGTCGCCCACTTTCACCGGCACCGGTTTTCCCGCGTTCGGGCCATAGGCTTTGGCGGTGATGACCAGAGCGAATTTCTCTGGCAGAGGCTTGCGATATTCGATTTTCACCTCCTCGCCAAGCTGCGCGTTGGACCAGCGCCCCCAGGACTCCGGGCGTGAAATGCCGGAGAACTGTTTGACCTCTTCCGGCGCGCCCGCCACGTTGAAGATAAAGCTGTCGGCCTGATAGCGGATGTCGTTATCCATCACTTTGAGCGTCTCCACGTTGCGCTGGTAGCGCGCAGTGTCGATGACCGTATCGCGAAACGCCGCTTTACCCTGCCATGTCGCTTTATCGACCCGCTGTACGCGCTGCTCGCCGCCAAGCTGGCCCTGCGAGACGCAGTAGTCGGTAGAGAGCGCCAGCTCCGGTGCCCACAGTCGCGCCATTTTGTAGCAGTTATCCACCCACAGGAAGTTATCGCGCGGGGCGAAGTCCGCCAGCTGAAAGCGCAATGGGGCGGAATATTCGCTCTCCGGTAGCGGCTCGATGCGCTTATCGGCCACACGCAGCAGCAGCGGCAGACGGAAATGGCTACCGGAGAACGCGATAGTCTGTTTTTGCGTATCGACAGTGAAATCGTTTATCGCCGACGGGAATTTCCACAGGCTGATGATATCGGGTTTCCACGCGAGCACTTTCGATTTCATGTTCAGGAAGACCGTCGAGAGCGACTGGCCGGAAAGGCTGCTGCGCCCGAGTCCGAGATAGTTATCGCCGCCAAGAATATCCAGCACCGTGGCGCCGTTATCCATTGTGTTACGCTTCACCGCGACCAGATCCTGCTGCGGCTGGTCGCCACGCAGAATAAAGAACAGATTATTGCGGTCCTGCTTGCTGAGATATTTATACGCGGTGTTGTTCATCGCCAGATGATCGGACGAGACCACGATGACGGTATTTTTAAAATAAGGCGAGGCTTTGATTTTATTAATCAGCGCCGCGATGTGCTCCTGGCTGCAACTTACCGCGCTAAAGGACTGGTTCGGTTTGCCGTCGAACAAATAGCTCTTGCGCTTGCAGGTGCGCGACACGAAACCGTCCGGGTGGTGCGTATCCACGGTGAGCGTAAAGAGCGAAAAGCGTTTGCCCGCTTTCGAGAGCGCTTCGTACTTTTTCCAGACCTCGTCCAGCACCGTATCGTCGTAAAAGCCCCAGTCGTTGCGGTAGGCCGGGTCCGCCACCACGCTTTTCAGCTCTTCAGCCCCGTAGAGATGATCGAAGCCGTGAGATTTCAGAAACACGTCTTTACCGGCGAAGCGCAGATTGGCGCCCTGAATAAAGTAGTTTTCATAGCCGGAGTTTTTCAGGATATCGCCCAGGCAGAGGTTCTGCGGGAAGAAGCTCGACATCGACGCGGAGGCGTTGCCCTCGAACGGCGCGAACAGCGGAATGCCGCACTGGGACGCGACCATGCCCGCGATGGTGTAGTCGGTGCCGGGAAGTTGTGCGGTATGGCTGAAATCAATACCTTCGTTTTTCAGCGCCCCAAGCTCCGGCGTCAGGTCCGCAAACGCCTGGTCGTCAAAATAGGTGCGCTCCAGGCTTTCGCCGTAGATATAGACCAGATTGAGCTGCGGATTATCGATACGCTTTTGCGGCTCTTTATAGTACGCCGCGAAATCCGGATCGCCCTCGGCGGTCTGGGATTTCACCAGCTCGGTTATCTGGCGAAACGCCGGACTGGCATCCACCGAGGCAAGCGCCAGCAGCAGCGCCGCAAAGCTATAGCCGAAGTGATACGGCAAGTGACGACGGCGGCGCAGGATCCAGGTGAGCAGCCCGAAGACCGCCAGCAGCGCCGCGGCAAGCCCGAGGCCCGGCAGAATGTATTTACTGACGCCCGCGCCGGTGAGGCTGTTGGTCAGCGTATAAAGCACCGCGTCGTTGATGCCGTCGCCGGTAAAATAGTTACTGGCGAGCAGCGTCAGGTTCAGAATAACGAACAGGCCTAACACCACCAGCGTCGCGATGAACCACCAGGTGTTACGGCCAGCCTTGAAGGCGTATATCGCCACCGAGGCGATAAATAACAGTACGGAAAGCCACTCTGACAACACCACATCCTCGCAGCGAAGGCGCCAGGCCCGTTGGGGTTAAACCGGTTTTTTTACGGTGAAATATAACTTTGCTGTCACATTCCTACAATTTTAGCGTCATCTTTCTGTGGATCAGTTCAGATAAGGTTTAGAAACGCGGTTTTTTGAACCCGGTCTCATCCCCTGTGGCGGGGCATGGCGTAACGCGCAGCGTAAAAAGAGGTGTTTATTAATGGACCGCTAGCGGAAGGGGTGAAAAGCAGCTTCTTTTATGAAAATTTTATTACAGAGCAGATTTAACCAGAAAAGGGCGCAATAAAAGCGAGACGGGAGGAGGGAGACCGGGGCGCTGCGCATATGCCCCGGTTGACGCGTTTAGTACTCTTTACCGGTGACGCGGCTGCGGTAGCTGTCCCAGTTGAAATTCACCCACAGGCTGTTGCCAAGCCGCATGCGATCCATAACGCGCTCGCCCAGCAGCTTGGTCATTTCATCCATGTTCTGGTTGGTCAGCATTCCGGTCGGCCGTTTCGATGACGAGCGGCGATCCACCAGCTGGTTGATGATCACTTTTTCGTAGCGCGATTCGCTCTGCATGCCGATCTCATCGATCACCAGCAGATCGACGCTGCTGAGATCTTTTAGCAACTGCTCTTCACTGGTTTCCCGGCTGCTGAACGTGTCTTTCATGGCGGACATGATATCGGCCACGGTAATGATCATCACCGATTTTCCGCGCAGCAGCAGTTCATTGCAGATGGCGGCGGCAAGGTGGTTTTTACCGGTGCCAGGTTTGCCGGCGAAGACAAAACTCGCGATATTGCCGTCGAATGCCTCGACATACTGTCGCGCTTTGTTAACGGCGTTCATCTGCCCGTCGTTTTCCACGCGGTAGTTATCAAAAGAACAGTTCTGGTGCAGCGGGCGAATGCCGGAGCGGTTAAACGTGCGCTGCATTTTCATCGCCCGGTTCTCGCGCTCGATAGCCTCCGAGCGAAGACGCCCCTGCTCCTGTTGCCAGGCGAGAAGCTCTTCGCCGGTTTTAAAGGCGGGCTTTACATCAGGCGGCATCAGCCGCTTCAGGCGCATCATCAGGTCAGTGACGTTTTTCATCGTTACCCCCGGAATCCGTCAGGAATCTGGTCGTCCGGCTGCGGGATAGCGTTCACGTCGCGCCGCGCGGAAGACGTAAAAGTGGCGCGGTTCATCTGAATGCTGCGCGCCAGCTTTTGCTGCCACTGGATATGGTGAAAGACTTTTCCTTCCGCCTGCCAGTAGGCGACGAATGAGGCCAGCTCTTCGCTGGTGACCGGCTGCGACAGTGGAATGCCCCACAGCGCGGCCATTCGCTGGAACTCCGGATCGGGCTGCCAGCCCGGATACATGGCGAATTTACCCATCGGCACCGGTATGGGCTGGGCGACATCGTTCCCTTCGTCAAATAACTGCGCTTCCAGCGCGACATCGGAGCGGGGCGCGGCCAGCTGTTTTTCCAGGGCCAGCAGTTCCGCCATGCGCGCCGGCGTGACGGCATAAAATGCGGGCGCATTGTTATCAAACACCGCCACGGCCCCACGTTCGGCATGCGCCAGCGCGCCGCCGGGATTGCGCCGGAAGGCGTCAATATCAACGACATCAGGGGTCAGGATTCTGGAAGACATAAAACGTTCTCAATCAAAGCGTTATCAGACACTGGCGAATAAATGGCCAGCAGAGGCGATAATTCCTTCATAGTAGCATAACCCGGGGCGAGGTTTGAGCTTATTGGCGCGCGGACGGACGGGTAAAAAAAGAGCGCGCCATGACATCTGGCGCGCTCCGGGTCCCCTGGTGAGGGCAGTTTCGTTTTTTATTTTAAGCTTCCCCGTTGGCGGGGATAGCGTCAGGCAATAATGTTCAGCGTTACGTCGATGTTGCCGCGAGTCGCGTTAGAGTACGGGCAGACGATATGCGCCGCATCGACCAGTTTCTGCGCTTCTGCCGCGTCCATCCCCGGCAGGTGAATATTCAGTTTCGCTTCGATGCCAAAACCGGTCGGCAGCGGGCCGATCCCTACTTCGCCTTCGATAAACGCGTCTTTCGGCATGGTGATTTTGTCGCGAGCGGAGACAAATTTCATCGCGCCCAGGAAGCAGGCGGAGTAGCCTGCGGCAAAGAGCTGTTCCGGGTTAGTGACGTCGCCGCCCATGCCGCCCATCTCTTTCGGTACGCCCAGTTTCACGTCAAGCACGCCGTCAGAAGAGGTGGCGCGGCCGTCACGGCCTCCGGTGGCTTTTGCTTTGGCGCGGTAGATAACATTTTCTAAAGACATGCAATATTCCTTTTTGAGTTTTAGACGATTTAATCGTGCGCTACTTATATTTTGCATAAACACCGTTTAAGAGCGACGCTTATGGCTGATGCAGGTTATCGCGTAAATTTTCCAGCTGCGCTTTAAGGCTCATCAGGGTTTCTCTGTCGCACGCGGTAGCGCAGAGCACTGACCCCGGAATGCCGTGAGCCTCGGCCTTTAACGCCCGGCCTGCGTCGGTGAGGGTGACGATCACTTGTCTCTCATCCTGACGCGAGCGCTGACGCATCAGCAGACCTGCGGTTTCCATCCGCTTTAACAGCGGCGTGAGCGTGGCGGAATCGAGATACAACCGCTCGCCGATTTCAGACACGGTTATGTCGTCTTGCTGCCACAGCACCATCATCACCAGATACTGCGGGTAAGTCAGGCCGAGCGGCGTCAGCAACTGGCGATAAATTTTATGCAGCGCCAGGTTTGCCGAGTAGAGCGCGAAGCAGAGCTGGTTATCTAAACTCAGCGAGAGGCCCGTGCTTTGTTGTTCTTTTGTTTTCATGTTTTCAATATAAATAGTGCACGATTTAATTGCAAGTGAACTTCTGGCTGTTGCTGCAATAGCTGTCCCTTTACACCCGGGGCCGTTTACGATAAAGCCACAGTCCCGGCAGCGACAGCCCAATCGACAGCGCGCCGACGGTAGACGCCGCCTTGAGAAAATGCGTCACCAGCGAGACCATTAACGGATCGCTGTAGCCGAAATGGCTGATTTTCACTGCCGAGATCATCGCCGAATAGGCGGAGATGCCGGGAAACATGGGGATCACCGCCGCGACGGTAAAGACTTTCGGGTGCGCGAGATACCAGCGCGACCACTGGATACCGATGCAGCCCACCAGCATCGCGGCGAGAAATGTTCCCCACTCGATATTCAACCCAAGCATTGTCATTACGGTACGCGAGCCGTGACCGACCGCGCCCAGCAGCGCGCACCAGAGCAGCGCGCGGCGCGGGACGTTAAAGACCATCGCAAAGCCCGCCGCCGGAATCGCCGAGAGCAGCATATCTTCCAGAACCAGCGTAATAATACGAATTACATCCATCCCCGCAGCCCCCATAACGCCATGGCCATAATCACGCCGATGCAGGTCGCGAGCGTCAACAGGCTCGCCATCGCCCAGCGGGCGAGGCCGGTATTCACATGGCCTTTAAACATGTCCGCCACGGCATTGATAAGCGGAAACCCCGGCACCAACAGCAGGACGCTGGCGGCCATCGCCACGGCGGAAGTGCTGGCGAACGGCGGCAATGCAAGCAGCAGACCGGAGACTGTCGTTGCCATAAATGCGGTCAGGCAGAAGTTAATTTGTGGATGCAGATGGCGCTGCGTCAGCGTCTGGCGGACATACATCGCGAGCGTGCTGGCGATAAACGTCACCAGCGCGCCGTCCCAGCCGCCTTTATTCATTTTGCAAAAACAGGCGCAGGAGAGCCCCACCATTAACACCACCTGCCAGCGCGGATAACGCAGGGGCTTGAGTTGCGAGAAGCGTTTTTCGACATCGTCGCGACCGAGCAGCTTATGCTCGGCCATAATGACGATATGCTGCACTTCGGTCACCATATGCATATTGATGCCGCGATCGATGTTTTTTCGCGTGGTGGTAAGGCAGTGGTGATCTTTAATCGTGGTCAGCACAATCGCGTTGGCGGAAATCGAGCTTTCCACGCTGTCCATGCCCAGCGCGACGCCAAGCCGTGACGTCAGCTCATCTATCAGCGCGCTTTCCGCGCCGTGCTGCAATAAGTAAAGCCCGCACTGAATACACAAACGGGTGACGTCCCGCTGCGCTAAAGCATCCGCTTCCATATACATTCCTGGTGAAAGAGGGCGTCGACGCGCCAGAAGTGTCCATTATTAACATGCGTCGTGAAACGCAGCCGTGGGGACAGATCAAGCTTGCTGCATTTTTCATTGCGCTTAAGCGCTGTGCGCCTTCGCGTGCTGCACGCGGCGACGCAGCGGCGTCGTATTAATTATCCATATATAGATAAATAAAAAAGACGTCGCGCGGTGCGATAAAGCTTATTTATTATGTAAAGCCGTAATGTCTATAAATAGACATTTTTTATCTTTTTACGATGAGAATATCCTTTAATTTTGCGCGGCGTATTTTTAGCTTTTTTTGTCGTTGACAGTAAAATAAAGGGTTCATAGAATGCCGACGTTTACCCGGACAGGAAATTCTTTCTGTCTATTTATATACACCATCTGCTTTTGCTGTCTGCGCTATTGTTTTTTCTTTTTAAGTTTTTTAATGGTTTTTTACATTATTCCATAAGTGAGTTTTAAAAAATATGTTTGGCCGGAAGGATATAACCGGAGGAAATATGTTACCAGGACGTTGCAAACAAGGCATTATCATTAGCCAAATCCCTGTCATGCATACCGGGCTGGAGGTCATTATGCGCCGCCATTTCCCGGAGACGGAACTGTACCATTATAAAAGCAGCGCCGAGATGTCGCTGCCGCTGCTGAATCCGGTCGATATGGTGCTGGCGGAGCTGCCCTGCGCGCCCGATGACGCGCGCCGCGAGTGCGAGGCGTACTATTCGCTGGTGGCACAGGCACCTGGCGTGCACTGGATTTTTCTCGTTCCCGCTGCCACGTTCAGCCTGGCGGTGCAGTTACTGATGCGCCCGGAAACTACGCTGCTGTCTACGGCGGAGTCGGTGAATGGTGTCGTCAACGCGGTGCGGCTTGGCCGCGAAAAAGCCGAGCGCGTCAGCCAGATGTTAGTCACGCCGCGCCAGCCGCAGGAGAGCGAGCCTGCCTCAACGGTCATGCTGACCTCGTCAGAGAGACAGGTATTACGCCTGCTCGGCAAAGGCTGGGGAATAAATCAAATCGCCCAGATGCTGAAAAAAAGCAATAAGACGATCAGTGCGCAGAAAAACAGCGCCATGCGGCGCTTATCGTTGCGCGGAAATGCAGAAATGTATGCATGGATCAGCAGCCTGCAGGGATTAAAAGAATTAAATTTGATTTCATTACATAAGGAACAGGCCGAATGGAACACGGAGTCGAAAAACGAAGCATTGCGCTAATTGAAAAATGCGTAATGAGCGGTGAAGGAATACGTTCGCTGTTGAAGGGCCATCATTCGATATCATGCCGTCTGGAAATATTTGTCGATCACCATGCCTTTATTCAGACGCTGGGAAACCGGCATTTTTCTGTCGTTATCTTCTCACTTGATGGTACGCGTGAGCACCGGCGTGATTGTCTGCAATTCGTCAGCGAAATGGCGAAAGCCTTTCCGCGTATGAAACGCATCGTGATGGTGAATAACGTCAATGAGGCGAAACTGATAAGCCAGCTCTCACCGACGCCGTTGCAGGGAATTATCGATAAATCGGAAACGCTGGCGCGTTTTACCGATGAGCTGATGTCTGCGATGAATGATTCGGCCCGCGTCAGTGAGTCGCCAAATAAAGTCTGGTACGCAAGCCAGGGATCGCGGCTGCTGAGCCCGACCGAGCGGATTATTCTGCGTTACCTGACGGACGGTTATTCGGTGTCGCAAATTGCCTGCCATCTCGAGCGCAACATTAAAACCATTCGTGCGCATAAGTTTAACGCGATGCTGAAGCTCGGGGTGCATACGGATGCCGGCTTGCTGAACGCGGCGGATATTCTCAGACACCGGGCAGGCTTGTTCTGAGCCTGCGGCGGCGGCGCGTTTGGGGAGGTAACGTAACGACGTAGCACGCGAGCCAGGCCGTTACGCTAAAGGCTTACAGGCAGACATCCACCCATTGCGCCTGCGTCAGTTCCGCCAGACGACTCGGCGAAATACGTACCGCGCTGTGAATGGCGCCTGCGGCAGGGAGCACTTCGTCATACTGGCGCAGCGAAACGTCACAATAGACCGCCAGCGCATTTTCCAGCCCAAACGGGCAGACGCCGCCGACCGGATGACCGGTCCAGGTCACCACTTCGTCGCTGCTGAGCATGCGCGCTTTGGCGCCGAACGTGGTTTTCAGCTTTTTGTTATCAAGACGCGCGTCGCCCTTAGCGACAACCAGAATCACCTGATCTTTCACTTTTAGCGAAAGCGTTTTGGCTATCTGACCGGGCTCAACCTGATGAGCGGCGGCAGCCAGAGCGACGGTAGCGGTGCTTTGGTTCAGTTCGATGATTTCAATATCGGGGGCGTTTTCGACAAAAAATTGCCGCACGGATTCCAGACTCATTTATTTCTCCTGAAAATAGCTGTCCTAATCTGGCATACAGGGCCATGTTTTGTAAATTATCTGAAAAGGGCTTTCCGGCGGCTATCCGGTGTTTTCTGGATCTCCTTCACAATCAAAGAAACCGGTTACTGTAACCGGTTGCAGAGCCTCTCAGGCGGATTAATACTGGTTACGTAACCTCCCTCTGTAACCAATAATAAGAGCCGTCTATGAAACCTTATTTTCTCAGTTACGCCGCTGGCAAGGCGGTAAGCCACCGTTGCAGCCCGGATGATTTCACTGCGCAGGAAGCAGAGCGACATACCCGGTTACGGTTTTCAGTTCAATGGATTATGGGATGATGCGCGACGGCCACTCGCCGCGTATTCACGTTGATTGCCTGACAGGAGAACCGCCATGTCTGCCAACCATGCTGCATTTAATGTGATTTTTCGCTTTGTTGAAAATTATGTCAGCCCGATAGCTTCCCGCATTTCCGCGCAACGTCACGTGATGGCGATCCGCGACGGTTTTATCTCTGCCATGCCGTTTATGATTGTCGGCTCTTTTTTGCTGGTGTTCGCCTATCCGCCGTTTTCGCCGGATACCACGCTCGGCTTTGCCCGCGCGTGGCTGGATATGGCAAAACAGTTCGAAGGGCAGATCCTCACCCCGTTTGATATGACGATGGGGATTATGTCGATTTATATCTGCGCCGCCATCGCCTATAACCTCGGCAAACATTATGTGAAGTCGCATCAGCTGGACCCGTTCATGTGCGCCATGCTGTCGCTGATGGCGTTTCTGCTGGTGGCTGCGCCGAAAACTAAAGGCACGCTGCCGGTAGACAGCCTGGGGGGCACCGGGATTTTCACGGCGATTCTGGTGGCGATTTACTGCGTGGAGATGATGCGTTTTCTGAAGGCGCATAACATCGGCATCCGTTTACCGGACCAGGTGCCGCCGATGATTAAAAACTCGTTCGACCTGTTAATCCCGGTGCTGGTAGTGGTACTCACTCTCTACCCACTGAGCCTGCTGATTCAGTCGCAATTCGACATGCTGATCCCGCAGGCGATTATGTCAGTTTTCAAGCCGCTGGTGTCCGCTGCGGATTCGCTACCGGCGATTCTGCTGGCAGTGCTGATTGGCCATCTGCTCTGGTTTGCGGGCATTCATGGCGCGGCGATTGTTTCAGGAATGCTGCAGATGTTCTGGCTGACGAATCTTGGGCTTAACCAGACCGCGCTGGCGCAAAGCGCGCCGCTGCCGCACATCTTTATGGAAGCATTCTGGACGTTCTTTATTGTTATCGGCGGCTCCGGCGCGACGATGGGGCTGGTGTTCTGCTATCTGCGTAGCCGTTCTGCGCATCTGCGCTCGATAGGCCGCCTGAGCGTAGTGCCAAGCCTTTTTAACATCAACGAGCCGGTGATTTTCGGCACGCCTATCGTAATGAACCCGGTGTTCTTTATTCCGTTCCTGATGGCCCCGATGGTGAATGCGGTGCTCGCCTGGGCGGCGATGAAGTTCGATTTGATTGGACGCGTGATTTCCGTTGTGCCGTGGACTGCGCCGGCGCCGGTTGGCGCCGCCTGGGCGCTGGGCTGGGATTTCCGGGCCGCGCTGTTGGTCATTGTGCTGGCGGTCGTCTCGGCCATCATTTACTTCCCGTTCTTTAAAGTCTACGAGAAGCAACTGCTGGCTCAGGAAGCGGAAGAGGCGCTGAAAGAGGGGCAGGGGGCTGGCGAACAGGCCGCCTGATAACAAAACGGCGGGGAAACCCGCCGTTCACTATTTCAGGGTGCAGTCGCCACATTGCTGCACGTCGGGCAGCTTGTAGCGCTGACAGCAAGTGCGACGCACCAGCAATCCTTCACGCAGAACAACGGTGCGGAACAGCGGATTTTCCTGGCCGTTCAGCAATGTTTTTTCGAAAAAGCAGCTCTGGCGCAGCGCGCTCACGGTCTCTTCGCCGAGCCAGTCGCGCCATTCGCCGAAGCACCAGTTAATTAAATAACCGGTGTTGCTCCAGATAAGCTTGCCGTTGATATCACCAGAGGCTTCCAGCGCTTCGACGACCGGCGTCATCACGTCCACTAACAGCTTCTCCAGCCGCTCGCGCGCTGAAAGGGCGCTGGCGCGGCAGTCTTCTTCCACCGTCACATAGAAGCAGGCCGCGCGGCCCGTTTCATGAAATTCCACTGCGATATTGTCATCGCTGATATCCAGCGCCTGTGGTTGCGTCAGCAGCGCCAGCATCAGCGGCGGCACGAGCAGGCCGAGATACCACTGCGCCCAGAGCGATTTCAGCGGCTTATTTTCACGCGCGACAGGGGGAGCGTTGCGATAGATGTGATCGGAATAGAGCGCCATTAACGAGGCGAGCGCAGCAGGCTGCGACCATTCGCTGAAGGTCAGCGCCGTGGCGGGCGGGGTGTCGTCCAGCTTCATGATGTCGTGAAAATGCGCGCGGTGCGTCGTAAACGCTTCACGCAGGCGAACCGCGAGCGTCGAAGACGGACGATGCAGCGGAGCGCGCCAGATAAGTTCATCAACAGAATGAAGAGAGCGATAAGCCATAGCGTAGTCTGAATAGCAAATCTAAATGATAATGATTGCCAATCCTAACTATAGGCGGAAACGATAGCAAGCGGTTTGACCATAAAAACGACGCGTCTGGCGTGGCGGCATAAATCTCAGGCGGCGCGCCGGGCCTCATAATACAGAATGTGGTTACGGCCTTTGTTTTTCGCGGCGTAGAGCGCCTCATCGGCGCAGCGTAGCGCGTCGTCAATATTACCGCTTTCCAGCGGGGCGATGCCGATGGAAAGCGTCACGTTAGTCGCCACGCTTTCATTGAAAATATGTGGAATACGCAGATCGAAAACCCGCTGGCGAATACGCTCGGCTGTCATTCGCGCGCTTTGTTCATCGGCGTGGGTCAACAACACCATAAACTCTTCGCCACCGTAGCGGGTGACTATATCCCGCGAACGTACACAATCACGGATCGCCGCCGACACGCGTGTCAGCGCCTGATCGCCCATCATATGGCCGTAGTGATCGTTATAAGCTTTAAAATGGTCGATATCCATCAGCAGCACAAACTGCTGCCCCGCGTCCGGCGGCAGGTTAGCCAGGCGGTTCTGAAAACCGCGGCGGTTACAGAGACCGGTAAGCGGGTCCATCATGCTCAGGTCGGTTAATGTGGCTTTTTCTTCTATTAGCCGCTGCATCATCTGGCGCGCAAAAATATCGCTGCGTCGGGCGATCAGATGCTGAATAACCAGCCCAATTAACGGTAGCGTCAGCGTGTACCCAAATAGCGCCGGATGCTGGCCTTTATCCAGCAACAGGATCGTGGCGGTAATGGGCAGACAAAAACGGCTGAATGCGGCAAGCATATTTATAAATGAAAGCGTGGCGATAAACAGCGCGCCGAGCAGAGTAATAAGCAGACAGGTGCCGTCGTGAAAAACGCACCACGGGCTTTTCAACGCGATATTCCACGACCAGAGCGCGCCTGCCAGGAGCGCCGTCAGGTTGATGGCTTTCAGGCTGAAGGCGCGGAACTGCGCGCGCAACAGCAGCGCGCCGCTTAGCGCAATCACGCTTAACGCAGGCCAGGGAATATGCGGATAGTCATAAAGCGGATCCACGAGATTAAACAGCGCGGAAAACAGATTAAGAAACAGAAAGAGTTTCAGGGAGAGCTGATATTTTTCTTCCGTCAGGGCTCGCCAGTTATTTGCAGTCATATCCGTTGGTGACTTATTTAGCGCTATCAGGTTTTTATAAAAGCCAGATAAAGGATGGGCTCATTGTGCCTTGTTACTGAGAATGAGAATTTTCTTAAGCATGGCGGACAATTTATCACCTTCACCCCGTTATGTCATTACCTCTTAACTAAAGTAAAGCGCCGCTAAATTGATTTTCGCTGACAAATAAGAATTTTTATCATATGATATTGGTTATCATTATCGATACAAGAGGCGAAACGATGTTGTACAGACGACTGGAAAGTGGTTGGGCCGTCCTTTTGCCGGGCGCGCTGGTAGCGATGCTGGCGTGGAGTGAGCTGAATTGGGCGCAGTGGCGGGTCATCATTGTGCTGGCGCTGCTGACGACGGTCGGTATGCTTTACCATCCCCGTCTGCGGCATTTTGTTCTGCTGCCGTCATGCATCGCTTTCGCCAGCGGTTTAATGCTGATCGTATCGCATCTGCACATGGCGCTGAATTAACGCAAGAGGGTGGCACTGGATACAGAAAACAGGGGAATAAAAGATAAGACAGGAAGCACCGAAGAATAAGAAGCGATAAAAGAAGTGGTGCGAGGGGGGGGACTTGAACCCCCACGTCCGAAGGACACTAACACCTGAAGCTAGCGCGTCTACCAATTCCGCCACCTTCGCACTGTCTCTTTTATCGTATCGCCATCGCATTGGTGCGAGGGGGGGGACTTGAACCCCCACGTCCGAAGGACACTAACACCTGAAGCTAGCGCGTCTACCAATTCCGCCACCTTCGCGCAGTGCGAGCGATACTTTCTTGCGTGGTTTTTGGTGCGAGGGGGGGGACTTGAACCCCCACGTCCGAAGGACACTAACACCTGAAGCTAGCGCGTCTACCAATTCCGCCACCTTCGCATACCAGCAATACCGGGAAGTATTGCAACCACGGAGGCGCATTCTAGATGTTTTCTGGACTTCGTCAATACTTAATTGCATGCCGCTTTTCTGAATGGTGCAAAAAGCGGCATTTCGCGCATGAATACCGTTAACGCTTCGCGTTGCGGCCCATCACGGCGCGGTAGACTTTGAAGCGTCCGGTCTGCGCCAGAACTTCATGGTTGCCAAAGGTTTCATCCAGTACATTCGGATACGGCAGGAACGCGTTCGCCACGATCCGCAGCTCGCCGCCGATGTTCAGGTGGCGCACGGCGCTGCGGATCAGCGTCTGCGCGGCTTCAAAATTAGTCTCCATCCCGTCATGGAACGGCGGGTTAGAGATAATCATGTCGAAGCGGCCTGTGATTTCCGAGAAGACGTTACTGGCGACCACTTCGCCTTCAAAGCCGTTCGCGGCAAGCGTCGCGCGGCTCGCTTCCACCGCTGGCGCGCTCACATCGCACAGGGTCAGACGCACTTTCGGCGAGTGGCTCGCCAGCACGGCCGCCAGCACGCCTGCGCCGCAGCCGACATCCAGCACTTTGCCTTTGGTATGCGGCGAGAGGGTGGAGAGCAGCAGATCGCTGCCGACATCCAGCCCGTCGCGGCTGAAAACGCCGGGCAGCGTTTTGATAGTCAGCCCGTCAACGTCATATTCGTTCCACCAGCCGTCAGGATTGAACGCGGGTTGTTTTTCGAGACGACCATGATAGAGGCCGCAGCGGCGCGCGCTGTCGATTTTGTTCAGCGGGCAGTACTCTGCGAGCATCGCTTCGGCGCTGCGCACGCCGCTGCGGTTTTCGCCCACCACGAAAATATCGGTGCCCACTGGCAGCAGCGACAGCAGGTTCATCAGCTGGAACTGCGCTTCGGGTTTGTTTTTGGGCCAGTAGTAGATAAGCGTATCGCTGTCCGCCACGATCTCGGCGTCGGCCACCAGACCGTAGCGCGCGTTATCGCCCATCGGCTTGCTCAGCACCTGCCAGTGGTGGAACTGCTGCGTATGCGCGCGGCTTTGCGCGGTGTCAAAACGCGCAGGCAGGTCATCCTGCATATCGCCGGCAAACAGAACGCGGCTTTCGGTAAAATCATCACTGTGGCGCAGCAGAACTTCGCTTGCCGGGGAAAAACCAGACATGAAACACTCCTTCGGAAACTTGAGGGGCGATTATAGTGGTTTGTTGGCGCATGTTCGACGGATTTGCTATATTTGCGCCCCTTCGGCACTGATTCAGGCATCCCTATGACATCCCGACGAGACTGGCGATTACAGCAACTGGGCATTACCCAGTGGGTATTGCGTCGCCCCGCCGCGCTGCTGGGTGAGATAGCTATCGTGCTGCCTTCTCATATCCGCCTGGTGATGGTGGCCGCCGAGCCGCCGCCGCTCAGCCTGCCGTTCATTCAGGATGTGCTGCGCGCGCTGGCGCTCGATGCCGATCAGGTGATGCAGTTAACCCCCGACCGCGTGGCGATGCTACACGATGCCCACTGCAATAGCTGGTGTTTGGGCGTGGACGCGGCGCCTGAGCTGCCCGGTGTCCGGCTGGTAACGCCGGGCCTGGAAACGCTACAGCGCAGCGGCGCGGCGCGCGCCGATCTCTGGCAACAAATTTGCGAGCATGAAGATGATTTCCTTACTCCAGCCCGCTGATCTGGCGGCGGCTTTCGCCATTGAACAGCGCGCTCACGCCTTTCCGTGGAACGAGAAGACGTTCGCCAGCAATCAGGGCGAGCGCTATCTGAACCTGCGGCTCGACGTGGACGGCGCGATGGCGGCGTTCGCGATAACGCAGGTCGTGCTGGATGAAGCCACGCTGTTTAATATCGCGGTCGACCCGGCGTTTCAGCGTCGTGGTCTGGGCCGGGCGCTGCTGGAGCATCTTATCGAGGCGCTTGAAGCGCGCGACGTGCTGACGCTCTGGCTGGAGGTTCGCGCGTCTAACCACGCGGCGCGCGCGTTATATGAAAGCCTGGGCTTTAACGAGGCGACGATTCGCCGCAACTATTATCCGACGCCCGACGGACGCGAAGACGCCATCATCATGGCGTTGCCGCTGGGTTAATTATCAATAAAGGTGACGTAATGAAGTGGGACTGGATTCTTTTTGACGCTGACGAAACGCTGTTTACTTTCGACGCCTTTGGCGGCCTGCAGCGCATGTTCCTGGACTACAGCGTGACCTTTACCGAGCAGGATTACCACGACTACCAGGCGGTCAATAAACCGCTGTGGGTCGACTACCAGAACGGCGCCATCAGCGCGCTGCAGCTCCAGCATCAGCGTTTTCAGGGATGGTCTGAACGTCTGAGCGTGCCGGCAGGCGATCTGAACAGCGCGTTTTTAAACGCGATGGCGGAGATCTGCGCGCCGCTGCCGGGGGCGGCCTCTTTGCTGGCATTCCTGAAAGGCAAAGTGAAGCTTGGCATCATCACCAATGGCTTTACGGCGCTCCAGCAGATCCGTCTTGAGCGCACCGGATTTCGGGACTATTTTGACTTACTGGTTATCTCAGAGCAGGTCGGCGTCGCGAAACCCGCGCCGGAAATCTTCGACTACGCCCTCGCGAAAATGGGTAATCCCGACCGCTCGCGCGTGTTGATGGTAGGCGATACCGCGGAATCCGATATTCTCGGCGGCATCAATGCGGGACTGGCGACCTGTTGGCTGAACAGCCACGGCCGCACGCTGCCAGAAGATATCGCCCCGACCTGGCAGGTCACCTCGTTAAGCGAACTGGAGCAATTGCTGTGTAAACAATGATTGTCTGACCCTTTCGGATGGGTAAAATAGCCGCATTTTTCGCTCACTCGCCGCGTGGCGCCTGCCCGCGCGCTTACACAGAAGATTTTGATTATGACGTTGTCTCCTTATTTGCAAGAGGTGGCTAAGCGCCGCACCTTCGCGATTATCTCGCACCCGGACGCCGGTAAAACGACGATCACCGAAAAGGTACTGCTGTTCGGACAGGCGATTCAGGTCGCCGGGACGGTAAAAGGCCGCGGCTCCAGCCAGCACGCGAAATCGGACTGGATGGAGATGGAAAAGCAGCGTGGTATTTCTATTACCACCTCCGTGATGCAGTTCCCTTACCATGATTGTCTCGTCAACCTGCTGGACACCCCCGGCCACGAAGACTTCTCGGAAGATACCTACCGTACGCTGACGGCGGTGGACTGCTGCCTGATGGTTATCGACGCCGCGAAAGGCGTTGAGGATCGCACGCGTAAGCTGATGGAAGTCACCCGTCTGCGCGACACGCCGATCCTGACCTTTATGAACAAACTCGACCGCGACATCCGTGATCCGATGGAGTTGCTGGATGAAGTGGAAAGCGAGCTGCGGATCGCCTGCGCGCCGATCACCTGGCCGATTGGCTGCGGCAAACTGTTCAAAGGCGTTTATCACCTTTATAACGACGAAACCTACCTCTATCAGACCGGTCAGGGCCACACCATTCAGGAAGTGCGCATTGTTAAAGGTCTGGACAACCCGGAGCTGGATCAGGCGGTGGGTGAGGAGCTGGCCGCGCAGCTGCGTGACGAGCTGGAGCTGGTGAAAGGCGCGTCGCACGAATTCGACAAAGAACTGTTCCTGAACGGCGAACTGACGCCGGTGTTCTTCGGGACCGCGCTCGGCAACTTCGGCGTCGATCATATGCTGGATGGTCTGGTGGAGTGGGCGCCTGCGCCGATGCCGCGTCAGACCGACGGCCGCGTGGTCGAGGCGAGCGAAGAGAAATTCTCCGGCTTCGTGTTTAAGATCCAGGCCAATATGGACCCGAAACACCGTGACCGCGTGGCGTTTATGCGCGTGGTGTCCGGTAAATATGAAAAGGGCATGAAGCTGCGCCAGGTGCGTACCGGGAAAGATGTCGTCATCTCCGACGCGCTGACCTTTATGGCGGGCGACCGCTCGCATGTCGAAGAGGCGTATCCGGGCGACATTATCGGCCTGCATAACCACGGCACTATTCAGATTGGCGACACCTTTACCCAGGGTGAATCCATGAAGTTTACGGGTATCCCGAACTTTGCCCCGGAACTGTTCCGCCGCATCCGCCTGAAAGACCCGCTCAAGCAGAAACAACTGCTCAAAGGGCTGGTGCAGCTCTCGGAAGAGGGCGCGGTGCAGGTGTTCCGCCCGCTCTCCAACAACGATCTGATCGTGGGCGCGGTGGGTGTGCTCCAGTTTGACGTGGTCATGTCGCGTCTGAAGACCGAGTACAGCGTTGAGGCGATTTACGAATCGGTTAACGTATCAACGGCCCGCTGGGTAGAGTGCGACGACGTGAAGAAATTCGAAGAGTTCAAGCGTAAGAACGAGATCCAGCTGGCGCTGGACGGCGGCGATAACCTTACCTACATCGCGCCGACCATGGTCAACCTCAATCTGACGCAAGAGCGTTACCCGGATGTGACCTTCCGGAAAACGCGCGAGCACTAATCCCTTTCAGGACGCGGCAAAGCCGCGTCCTGCCTCGCGTTACCGCCCTTTCTCCGCGATGCGGAATGTTCTTAAATTCCTGCTTTCCCTGCTGTTTTGGCGTTTTTTCCCGCCGCTGCCCAGGCGTTTTTGCGAACGTGATCTATATTTAACAATGTGATGACGCTGTCGTCGGGATGAAATGCCGTTAAGTGCTTCCAACCCGGTGATTCATCATCATAAACGTTATTATTGCCATATTAATAACTGAGTTTTCGCAACGTAACGGCTGAGTGTCTGACTAACCCTCTGAACATGCCTTGCCGGTACGGCGCGACTAACTCATCAGCAGCGCGAAAGCCTGCTGTTAGGAAAAGCCGCTGATGTGGCGGCTTGCGGCTCAAATTCTGAGCAAACCACAGGAACGAATCGATGAACAAGACTAAGATTTCAAAAACTCTGCTGGCTGTTGTGTTGGGTTCTGTCATGGCGTCCTCTTCTGCGTTCGCAGAAAACTCCGCCGTTGAAAGCACCAAATCCACCGCGGATAGTGCAGGGCAAAAAATCGATAGCTCTATGAATAAAGTCGGTAACTTCATGGACGACAGCGCCATCACCGCCAAAGTGAAAGCCGCGCTGGTAGATGACGAAAAGATTAAGAGCACCGACATCTCTGTGAAAACCGAGAAAAGCGTAGTGACGCTGAGCGGCTTTGTTGAAAGCCAGGCCCAGGCCGAGGAAGCGGTGAAAATCGCCAAAGGCATTGAGGGCGTCGCTTCCGTAAGCGACAAGCTGCACGTACGCGACGGTAAAGATCAGTCGGTGAAAGGTTATGCGGGCGACGCGGCCACCACCAGCGAAATCAAAGCGAAACTGCTGGCGGATGAAATCGTGCCTTCGCGTAACGTGAAAGTCGAAACCACCGACGGTGTGGTGCAGCTTTCCGGTACCGTCGAGTCTGAAAAACAGTCTCAGCGCGCCGAAAGCATCGCAAAAGCGGTTGATGGCGTGAAAAGCGTCAAAAACGATTTAAAAGTGAAGTCGTAACAGGCAAACCGCTCTCCCGGCTACGGCCGGGAGGAATGGTAAGCAACAACAGCTGGATAACACCGCCAGTGGACGCTGCGTTCATTAAGAAGCGGTATAAAGATTAACTATGGTAAAGGAGAGTCTTATGTTTCGTTGGGGCATTATCTTTCTGGTTATCGCGTTGATTGCGGCCGCTCTGGGCTTTGGTGGCCTGGCAGGTACCGCAGCAGGCGCAGCGAAAATCGTATTCGTCGTTGGTATTATTCTGTTCCTGGTTAGCCTTTTTATGGGCCGTCGACGCCCGTAGTGTGATAAAAAGATAACTGACAGACGGCAAAGCCAGTCCCTGTGACTGGCTTTGCTCGTTTAGGGCATCGGACACGTTCGCGCGGCGCGCGACGAATTAAAACAGGAAAGCAGGGTGGGGCAACGTATTCCCGTAACGCCAGGCAACATAGCGCCTCTGGCGGTGAAACCGTTTCGTCCCGGCAAGCTGGCAATTGTCTGCGAAGGGGGCGGCCAGCGCGGGATCTTTACAGCTGGCGTGCTGGATGAATTCATGCGTGCGCAGTTCAACCCGTTCGATTTCTTCCTCGGTACGTCAGCCGGGGCGCAGAACCTCTCGGCTTATGTCTGTAACCAGCCCGGTTATGCCCGGCGCGTCATCACCCGCTTTACTACCTCACGTGATTTCTTCGACCCGGTGCGCTTCGTGCGCGGCGGCAACCTTATCGATCTCGACTGGCTGACCGAAGCCACCTCTGCCCGCATGCCGCTTGAAATGGGCAACGCGATGCGGCTCTTTGACGCCGGCAAGGCATTCTATATGTGCGCCTGCCGCCGCGATGACTACTCGCCGGGCTATTTCGCGCCGCAGGAACATAACTGGCTCGATATTATTCGTGCGTCCAGCGCTATACCAGGTTTTTACCGCCCAGGCGTAGCTCTCGACGGCATCAACTATTTTGACGGCGGCGTCAGCGACGCCATCCCGGTGCGGGAGGCGGCGCGCCTCGGCGCCACGACGCTGGTGGTTATCCGCACCGTGCCGTCGCAGATGTATTACACCCCACAATGGTTCAAACGCATGGAGCGCTGGCTCACCGACAGCAGTCTTCAGCCGCTGCTGAACCTGGTGCAGCATCATGAGACGACCTATCGCGCGATTCAGGAATTTATCGAAAAGCCGCCCGGCAAGCTGCGCATTTTTGAGATCTCTCCGCCTCGCGCCTTGACCAGTATGGCGCTCGGCAGCCGCCTGCCTGCGCTGATGGGGGATTACAAGCTGGGCCGCCTGTGCGGGCGCTATTTCCTGGCCACCGTCGGCAGGCTGCTGGTGAGTCAGCCGCCGCTGCGCCGCTACCGCACGCCGCCTGTGGTGCCGGTCGCTGTACCGAACGAGACGACGGCCGCTGCGCCTGCTGAAATCCTGGTGCCTGTCGCGCCGGAGGCAACGATTGTCGTGCCGCCTGCGACCGTCGCGAATGACGCGCTCGACGCCCCGCTGGTCAAAACCGAACAGGCCAACGACGCGACGTTTAACGATGAGGATCTGGCATGACGCGACGCTTTATCGATACCCACTGCCATTTCGATTTCCCGCCCTTTACCGGCGCAGAAGCGGCGAGTCTCGCGCAGGCCGCCGGGGCGGGTGTCGAACAGATCATCGTGCCCGCGATTGAAGCCGCGCGTTTTGCGACCGTGCTTGAGCTGGCTGCGCGCTACCCGGCGCTGTGGGCAGCGATCGGCCTGCATCCGATTGTTATCAGCAACCATAACGACGCGAGCCTGGCGTTGCTTGAGCATCATCTGCAACAGCAGGCGGATAAACTGGTGGCGATAGGCGAAATCGGGCTCGATCTCTATATGGACAACCCGCTTTTCGAACGCCAGGAGGCGATCCTCGACGCCCAGTTACGGCTCGCGAAGCGCTATGAACTGCCGGTTATCCTGCATTCACGCCGCACCCACGATAAACTCGCGATGCATTTAAAGCGCCACGCGCTGCCCTGTACCGGCGTGGTACACGGCTTCGCGGGCAGTCTGCAACAGGCGCAGCGCTTTATCGAGCTCGGCTATCGCATCGGCGTGGGTGGCACCATCACCTATCCACGCGCGCAGAAAACCCGCGACGTCATGGCGAAACTGCCGCTTTCCTCACTCCTTCTGGAAACTGACGCGCCAGATATGCCGCTGAACGGCTGGCAGGGAGAGCCAAACCGGCCTGAGCGCGTTAACGGCGTGTTTGATGTTCTGTGCGAGCTGCGCCCCGAGCCACCTGATGTTATCGCCCATGCCATTCTTGAAAACACCCGCACGCTCTTCCCGCGCCTCAAAATGTGACCGCCGGTCCACGGTTGTTTAAAAAAGCGTAAAACGTCTGGATTTACGTGGATTCTCTGTCGTTAAATCGCCCCGCCTGCGCGCGCGGGACAATCATAATTCACTCATTACACAGGGATACTGTATGCAAATACTGATGGGGCTGGTGGGGATGCTGGCGCTGCTGGCGATAGCAGTCGCGCTTTCCAGTAACCGTAAAGCGATAAATCTGCGCACCGTGGTGGGGGCCTGGCTGATTCAGGTCGCCATCGGTGCGCTGGTGCTCTATGTACCGGCGGGCCGCCGGGTACTGCTGGCGATGTCCGAAGGCGTGGCGAACGTAATCGCTTACGGCAATAACGGCATCTCGTTTTTATTTGGCGGCCTGGTGTCAGACAAAATGTTCGAGGTGTTCGGCGGCGGCGGGTTTATCTTCGCGCTGCGCGTGCTGCCGGTCATTGTCTTTTTCTCCTCGCTGATCGCGGTGCTCTACTATCTCGGCATTATGCAACTGGTGATCCGCCTGCTGGGCGGCGCGCTGCGTAAAGTGCTGAAAACCTCCCGTACCGAATCGCTTTCGGCCACTGCCAATATTTTCGTCGGCCAGACCGAAGCGCCGCTGGTGGTGCGTCCTTATATCGCCACCATGACCCGTTCTGAGCTTTTCGCGGTGATGTGCGGCGGGCTGGCGTCAGTGGCGGGCTCGGTGCTGGCAGGTTACGCGCAGATGGGCGTGCCGCTGGAATACCTTATCGCCGCCTCCTTTATGGCGGCGCCCGGCGGTCTGCTGTTTGCGAAAATCATTATTCCGGAAACCGAAAAGCCCAACGACGCGCCGCATCTGGAAAGCGCGCAACACGATCCGGATCGTCCGTCGAACGTGCTGGATGCCGCGGCGTCTGGCGCATCCGCCGGGATGCAGCTGGCGCTGAACGTCGGCGCGATGCTGCTGGCGTTTGTGGCGCTGATTGCGCTACTGAACGGTATGCTCTCCGGCATTGGCGGCTGGTTTAACCATCCGGAACTGTCGTTGCAGCTTATCCTGGGCTGGGTATTCTCGCCGGTGGCGTGGCTGATTGGCGTGCCGTGGGACGAGGCGATGGTGGCGGGGTCCTTTATCGGCCAGAAGCTTATCATCAACGAATTCGTGGCCTACATGAACTTCGGCGAATACCTGAAAGAGGATGCAACCGTGGCGGCTGCCGGTCTTCAGGTACTCTCGGCGCACACCAAAGCGATTATCTCTTTCGCGCTCTGCGGATTTGCTAACCTTTCTTCTATCGCCATCCTGATTGGCGGGCTGGGCAGCATGGCGCCGAGTCGTCGCCATGACGTCGCGCAGCTCGGGCTGAAGGCCGTCGCCGCCGGTACGCTCTCGAATCTGATGAGCGCGACCATCGCTGGTGTGTTTCTGGCGCTGTAACCCGGTGTGAAAATGTTATAATTTTCACATTTTTTGTGACCTTCAGGCTGGCAGTGCGCCAGCCTTTTTTGTTTCCGGGGCGGGCATCAGGCTGTCATAATGTTGTGTTAATCACATATAATGGCTGAAAGTATGCAACCATTACTTTGTAATTTGTGAAACAAGACACAAAATCATCCCGCCTGGGAGTGTTAGAATTTTAACATTGATGGCAATGATGTGCGGTGAGACGGATCTCAGCGTGACGGCGGTCGACGCCGCTCTTCTTCATGGACCACGACCGCTCCAACGTGTTGAGTTTCTCATCCGAGATGCATTTTTTTGTTGGAGAAAGTTATGACCGATTTAACCAAAAGCAGCCTGCGTGCGCTGCAACTGATGGACCTCACCACCCTGAATGACGACGACACCAATGAGAAAGTCATCGCATTGTGTCATCAGGCGAAAACCCCGGTCGGCAACACCGCCGCAATCTGTATTTATCCGCGCTTCATCCCGATTGCCCGCAAAACGCTGAACGCGCAGGGCACGCCGGATATCCGTATCGCCACGGTCACCAACTTCCCGCATGGCAATGATGATATTGACATCGCGCTTGCGGAAACCCGCGCGGCTATCGCCTACGGTGCAGATGAAGTGGACGTCGTTTTCCCGTATCGCGCGCTGATGGCGGGCAACGAGCAGGTCGGTTTTGATCTCGTGAAAGCCTGTAAAGACGCCTGCGCGGCGGCTAACGTGCTGCTGAAAGTCATCATCGAAACCGGCGAACTGAAAGAAGAAGCGCTGATTCGCAAAGCCTCTGAAATCTCTATCAAAGCCGGCGCAGACTTTATCAAAACCTCTACCGGTAAAGTGCCGGTTAACGCGACCCCTGAAAGCGCGCGCATTATGCTGGAAGTGATCCGCGATATGGGTGTGGCGAAAACCGTTGGCTTTAAACCGGCAGGCGGCGTACGCACCGCGGAAGACGCGGCGAAATACCTGGCGGTTGCCGACGAACTGCTGGGCGCTGACTGGGCCGATGCGCGTCACTACCGCTTCGGCGCTTCAAGCCTGCTGGCAAGCCTTTTACAGGCGCTCGGCCACGGCGACGGCAAAAGCGCCAGCAGCTATTAATCCGCCTTGTGCCTGATAGTGCTTTGCTATCCGGACTCAGGATTGTAATGCGGGCGGTCCTCACGCTGCCCGCCATTATTCACCCTAATTCACGGGGGTTACCGTGTTCCTCGCTCAGGAAATTATTCGTAAAAAACGCGACGGCCACGCGCTTAGCGACGACGAGATCCGCTTTTTTATTAACGGCATTCGCGATAACACCGTTTCCGAAGGACAGATCGCCGCGCTGGCGATGACCATTTTCTTTCACGACATGACCATGCCGGAGCGGGTATCGCTGACGATGGCGATGCGCGATTCCGGCACCGTGCTGGACTGGAAAAGCCTCAACCTGAACGGCCCGGTCGTGGACAAACACTCCACCGGCGGCGTGGGCGACGTCACGTCGCTGATGCTCGGCCCGATGGTGGCGGCATGCGGCGGCTACATCCCGATGATTTCCGGGCGCGGACTGGGCCATACCGGCGGTACGCTCGATAAACTCGAAGCTATTCCAGGGTTTGATATTTTTCCGGACGACCATCGTTTTCGCGACATTATTAAAAACGTCGGCGTCGCCATTATCGGCCAGACCAACTCGCTGGCGCCGGCGGATAAACGCTTTTACGCCACGCGCGACATTACCGCGACGGTGGATTCCATTCCGCTCATCACCGCCTCGATCCTCGCGAAAAAGCTCGCCGAAGGGCTGGATGCGCTGGTGATGGACGTGAAAGTGGGCAGCGGGGCGTTTATGCCGACTTACGCGCTTTCTGAAGCGCTGGCGCAGGCGATTGTCGGCGTGGCCAACGGCGCGGGCGTGCGCACCACGGCGCTGCTGACGGATATGAACGAAGTGCTCGCCTCCAGCGCAGGCAACGCGGTGGAAGTGCGCGAAGCGGTGCGGTTCCTGACCGGCGATTATCGCAATCCGCGCCTGCTGGAAGTAACCATGGCGCTGTGCGTCGAGATGCTGCTCTCCGGCGGGCTTGCGAAAGATGACGCCGACGCCCGCGCGAAGCTGCAAACCGTGCTGGATAACGGCCGTGCGGCGGAGATTTTTGGCCGTATGGTGGCCGCGCAAAACGGCCCCGCAGACTTTGTCGAAAACTACGATCGCTATCTGCCAGCCGCCACGCTCAGCAAAGCCGTTTATGCCGACCGTGCCGGTTTTATCACCGAGATGGACACCCGCGCGCTCGGCATGGCGGTGGTGTCGATGGGCGGCGGTCGTCGCCAGGCGTCCGACAGTATCGATTACAGCGTCGGTTTAACCGATATGGCGCGTCTCGGCGAGCAGGTGGATGGCGAACGGCCACTCGCCATCATCCACGCGAAGAGCGAAGCAAGCTGGCAGGAAGCGGCGGCAGCAGTCAAAGCGGCCATTAAGGTTGACGATACGGCGGCGAAAGCGTCACCGGTTGTCTATCGCAGAATTAGCCAATAAGTGGCATACTGATCTGATCACTTTTTTACAGCGCAAAAGGTACGGAGAAAATATGAAACGTGCATTTATTATGGTGCTGGACTCCTTTGGTATTGGCGCGACGGAAGATGCGGAACGCTTCGGCGACGCGGGTTCTGACACGCTCGGCCACATCGCCGAGGCCTGCGCCAAAGGTGAGGCGGATATCGGTCGTAAAGGCCCGCTGCATCTGCCGAATCTGACGAAGCTGGGCCTTGCGAAAGCGCATGAAGGCGCCACGGGCTTTATTCCTGCCGGCATGGACGGCAATGCGGAAATCACCGGAGCGTACGCCTGGGCGCACGAGCTCTCTTCTGGTAAAGATACGCCGTCAGGTCACTGGGAAATCGCTGGCGTGCCGGTTCTGTTCGACTGGGGCTACTTCACCGACGAGAAAAACAGCTTCCCGCAGGAGCTGCTCGACAAGCTGGTGGCGCGCGCAAACCTGCCGGGCTATCTCGGCAACTGCCACTCTTCCGGTACGGTGATTCTGGATGAACTGGGCGAAGAGCATATGAAAACCGGCAAGCCGATTTTCTACACCTCTGCTGACTCTGTGTTCCAGATTGCCTGCCACGAAGAGACGTTCGGCCTGGACCGCCTCTATGAGCTGTGCGAAATCGCGCGTGAAGAGCTGACCGAAGGCGGCTACAACATCGGCCGCGTTATCGCGCGTCCGTTTATCGGCGACAAAGCGGGCAACTTCCAGCGTACCGGCAACCGTCACGACCTGGCGGTCGAGCCGCCGTCACCGGTCGTGCTCAAAAAGCTGGTGGATGAGAAGGGCGGCCATGTCGTTTCCGTCGGTAAAATCGCGGATATCTACGCCAATATGGGCATCACCAAAAAAGTGAAGGCCACCGGGCTGGATGCGCTGTTCGACGCCACCATCAAAGAGATGAAAGAAGCGGGCGACAACACGATTGTGTTCACCAACTTCGTGGATTTCGACTCCTCGTGGGGGCATCGCCGCGATGTCGCAGGCTACGCGGGCGGCCTTGAGCTGTTCGACCGCCGCATGCCGGAGCTGCTGGAACTGGTGGGCGAAGATGACATCATCATCTTTACCGCTGACCACGGCTGCGACCCGACCTGGAAAGGCACCGACCACACCCGTGAGCATATCCCGGTGTTGATTTACGGCCCAAAAGTGAAACCGGGTTCGCTCGGTCATCGCGAGACGTTCGCCGATATCGGCCAGACCGTCGCCAAATATTTTGGCCTGTCTGACATGGAATATGGCAAAGCGATGTTCTGATCCCTGTTCTTTTTCGCGTGGCCACGTGTTGGCTGCGCGATCCATACGGGATTTTTATAACAAGTTGTAGGCCGGGCAAGGCGCAGCCGCCGCCCGGCGAGATAAAAGATTAAAAAGGAAAATAAGATGGCAACCCCACATATTAACGCCGAGATGGGTGATTTCGCAGACGTCGTGCTGATGCCGGGCGACCCGCTGCGCGCTAAACACATTGCAGAAACTTTCCTGGAAGACGTGCGCGAAGTAAACAACGTGCGCGGCATGCTGGGTTTCACCGGCACCTACAAAGGCCGCAAAATTTCCGTGATGGGCCACGGCATGGGCATCCCGTCCTGCTCCATCTACACTAAAGAGCTGATCACCGACTTCGGCGTGAAGAAAATCATTCGCGTAGGCTCCTGCGGCGCGGTGCGTGCAGATGTGAAACTGCGTGATGTGGTTATCGGCATGGGCGCGTGCACCGACTCCAAAGTGAACCGTCTGCGTTTTAAAGATCACGACTTTGCGGCCATCGCGGATTTCGACATGGTGCGTAACGCGGTTGACGCGGCCAAAGCGCTGGGCGTTGACGCGCGCGTCGGCAACATTTTCTCCGCTGACCTGTTCTATACGCCAGACCCGTCGATGTTCGACGTAATGGAAAAATACGGCATTCTCGGCGTGGAGATGGAAGCGGCGGGCATCTACGGCGTGGCAGCGGAATTTGGCGCGAAAGCGCTGACCATCTGCACCGTGTCCGACCATATTCGTACCCACGAGCAGACCACCGCGGCAGAGCGTCAGACCACGTTTAACGACATGATCAAAATCGCGCTGGAATCCGTGCTGCTGGGCGATAAAGAGTAAGTTTTCACTGATATAAAGTGAAAAGAAAAGGGCGCTGCGGCGCCCTTTTTATTGGGCCTGGTCAGTTATGTCAAAAGGCAAACGAAACGGTGGATAGCGTTGCGCTTACCCGCCTTATCTGTAAAAAGTGTTGTGATTTCGGCGGGCGGGTAAACGACGCGCGCCCGCCGGAGTTTTTTAGCCTCACTCTGACAGGGTGGCAGGGCGAGGAGAAAAATTTAACGCACCGCCTGCGCCATCCACGCGCCCACTTCGCGAAGCTCTGCCGCCTGCGCCGGGAATTCTGCGGCTAACGCCTCGCACGTTTGCTGTAGCGCGTCGGCCTGATATACGCAGCCCTGCAACCGGCTCGCCAGCGCCTCAAGCGGCGCGGGGTTGAGGCTGTCCGTAAAAAGCTGTGTGCGGGTGATATGTCCTTTTTCCACGTCGAAATGCAACTCCACGCCGCCCCAGACAAAACGCTCGTCGAGCTGATGTGTAAACGCGGGGGCCTGGCCGAAATTCCACTCCCAGCTGCTCTGACGGGCGAAGGTTTCCGCAAAACCCGGCAAATCCGGAAACGCGTCGGGTGAAATCACCTCGGCGGGGACATGCTCGCCGTAATAGGCGAAAAACGCGTCTATTACCGCCTCGCACACCTGGGCATGCGTAATGCCTGGTTTCAGATCGTTGAGATTCGCGACGCGCCCGCGCACCGACGTTATCCCTTTCGCCTGGAGCTTTTTCTTATCCGGGTTAAGGTAATTCGCCAGCCGGCTTAAATCGGCATTCAGCAGCAGCGTGCCGTGATGAAAGCCGCGATCCATCGTCTCGCGGTAGGCGGAGCCGGATATTTTGCGCGGCCCTTCGGCAGTCTCTACCACTAAATCGTTGCGCCCGGATGCCGACGCCTGAATGCCAAGCTGCGCCAGCGCATTAATCACAATCGTCGTGGAGACGCTTTTGTCATACTCCGGCTTGCCCGCCATAAAGGTAAAACAGGTATTGCCGAGATCGTGGAACACCGCGCCGCCACCGCTGCTGCGCCGGGCCAGACGCACGTTATCTTCATCCATACGGCGGGTATTGCACTCTTTCCACGGGTTCTGCGCCCGGCCAATGACAACGGTATCGGCGTTGCGCCAGAGGAACAGAACGCGCTGGGTGGCGGGCATCTGGCGGAAGATGCACTCTTCCACTGCCAGGTTAAACCAGGGATCGTAAGAATCGGAAATAAGCAGGCGTAGAGAGGACACGGGCGTTTCCCTTAAGCAATGAAGAACGCCCATTATATCACGCGATGTCAGGCGCGTTTGTCGTCCGCAGGCGCGTCGGGCTCGCTCTCTTCTTCGGGCACCGATTTGCTGGCGGTCAGCAGGAACGGCGACTGCTGCCAGCGGGTGCGTTTGCCCTGTAAAAGCGTACGCGTCAGCACAATGCCGATGGCGAGCGACAACAGCATCATCAGGCGCAGAATATTGGTGGTGTTGTCCACCTGGCGCGCTTCGGTGGGCAGACTGTGGGTGTCGAGCGTGAGCCGCAGGTAGCCGATGGGCCCGCTTTTATCCTGCACCGGCTGGACAATCTGCTCGTTAAAGTAGCTGCCCGCTTTTTTTCCGTCGAGCGCCAGCCGGTCGCGCACGTTGACGCTTTCACCGGCGCGCGCGATTAGCTCGCCCTGTTGATCATAAACGCTGGCGTCCAGAATACGGCTCTCTTCCGTCAGCTGGCGCAGGAGGGCGCCTACGCGCTTTTCATCCGGGTTTTCACCTTTAATCAGCGGCACCAGACTGTAACTCACCTGGCGGGCCAGCGTGCGGGCGAGATCTTCCATCTGAATATTGCGGGACTGCTGATGGCTCTGGCTGAACCACGACGCGCCCTGCATCAGCGCCACCAGCAACGCCAGACAGATAAGTACAATCACTGCGCGATGCAGCCGAAATTTGAGTTTTGCCCGGGCCATAAAGTACCTGCTTAAATTTTGAAGCTTAATGTTGCCAGAAGCGCCGCAGACAAGGTAGCCTCATGCGTTGTTTTGTCCCGCCCCGATACTATTTACAGGAGCCTGAATGCCGAACAGTCTTACCTGGTGCGACCTGCCGAACGAGGTTTCTCTCTGGCCTGGATTGCCCCTTTCTTTGAGCGGTGACGAAGTGATGCCGCTGGATTATCACGCCGGTCAGAGCGGCTGGCTTCTGTACGGACGGGGTTTAAATAAGCAAAGCCTGACCCAATATCAGCATAAGCTCGGCGCGGCGATGGTTATCGTCAATGCATGGTGCGTGGAAGATTATCAGGTGATCCGCCTCGCGGGCTCGCTGACGCCGCGCGCGACGCGTCTGGCGCATGATTCCGGCCTCGATGTCGCGCCGCTCGGCAAAATCCCGCATCTGAAAACGCCCGGCCTGCTGGTGATGGATATGGATTCCACCGCGATCCAGATCGAATGCATTGATGAAATCGCGAAGCTTGCCGGTACGGGCGACGAAGTGGCGGAAGTGACCGAGCGCGCCATGCGCGGCGAGCTGGATTTCACGGCCAGCCTGAAAGCGCGCGTCGGCACGCTTTCAGGCGCGGATGCCGACATTCTGCGCCAGGTACGTGACGTGCTGCCGCTGATGCCGGGCCTGACCTCGCTGGTGCTGAAACTGCACGCGCTGGGCTGGAAAGTGGCTATCGCCTCTGGCGGTTTCACCTATTTCGCGCAATATCTGCAGGACAAACTCCACCTGGATGATGTGGTCGCCAATGAACTGGCGGTGGAAAACGGCCGGCTGACCGGCGAGGTTACCGGGCAGATCGTCGACGCCCAGTTCAAGGCGCAAACCTTACAGCGCCTGGCTGAAAAATATGCGATCCCGACAGGCCAGACCGTGGCGATTGGCGACGGCGCTAACGACCTGCCGATGATCCAGACGGCGGGGCTGGGCATTGCCTACCACGCCAAACCGAAAGTGAATGAAAAGACGGAAATCACTATCCGTCACGCTGACCTGATGGGGGTGTTCTGTATCCTCTCCGGCAGCCTGAACCCGAAATAAAGAGGTAAAAGGTGGCGAAAGCTCCAAAACGCGCATTTGTCTGTAACGAGTGTGGTGCGGATTATCCGCGCTGGCAGGGGCAGTGCAGCGCCTGTCATGCCTGGAATACCATCACCGAGGTGCGTCTCGCCGCCTCGCCGCAAGCGGCGCGCAATGAACGGCTCGCCGGCTACGCAGGTAGCGCGGGCGTCTCTAAAGTACAAAAGCTTTCTGAGATTAGCCTTGAGGCGCTGCCGCGTTTCTCGACCGGTTTTAAAGAGTTTGACCGCGTGCTTGGCGGCGGCGTGGTGCCGGGCAGCGCCATTCTGATTGGCGGCAACCCGGGCGCCGGGAAATCGACGCTGCTGCTGCAAACGCTCTGCAAGCTTGGCGAGCAGATGAAAACGCTCTACGTCACCGGCGAGGAGTCGCTGCAACAGGTGGCGATGCGCGCGCATCGTCTGGGCCTGCCGACGACGAATCTCAACATGCTCTCGGAAACCAGCATCGAACAGATCTGCCTTATCGCCGAAGAAGAGCAGCCGAAGCTGATGGTGATCGACTCCATTCAGGTGATGCACATGGCGGACGTGCAGTCGTCGCCGGGCAGCGTCGCGCAGGTGCGTGAAACCGCCGCCTATCTGACGCGCTTCGCCAAAACCCGCGGCGTGGCGATTGTTATGGTCGGCCATGTGACCAAAGACGGCTCGCTGGCGGGCCCGAAAGTACTCGAACACTGTATCGACTGTTCGGTGCTGCTGGACGGCGACGCCGATTCGCGTTTTCGCACGCTGCGCAGCCATAAAAACCGCTTTGGCGCAGTGAATGAGCTTGGCGTGTTCGCGATGACGGAACAGGGTCTGCGCGAAGTCAGCAACCCGTCGGCCATTTTCTTAAGCCGTGGCGATGAAGTCACTTCCGGCAGCTCGGTGATGGTGGTCTGGGAAGGCACGCGCCCGCTGCTGGTGGAGATCCAGGCGCTGGTGGATCAGTCAATGATGGCGAACCCCAGACGCGTGGCCGTGGGCCTTGAGCAGAACCGCCTTGCGATCCTTCTTGCGGTGTTGCACCGCCACGGCGGTCTGCAAATGGCCGATCAGGATGTGTTCGTCAACGTGGTCGGCGGGGTGAAAGTCACCGAGACCAGCGCTGACCTGGCGTTGCTGCTGGCGATGGTTTCCAGCCTGCGCGATCGACCACTGCCGCAGGATCTCGTCGTGTTTGGCGAGGTGGGCCTCGCAGGCGAGATTCGCCCGGTGCCAAGCGGCCAGGAGCGTATCTCCGAAGCGGCGAAGCACGGTTTCCGTCGCGCCATTGTGCCTGCCGCCAACGTCCCGAAAAAAGTGCCCGAAGGCATGCAGATTTTCGGTGTTAAAAAGCTCGCGGATGCGCTAACTGTCTTTGACGACTTATAATTAATTATTCAATGGGTTATTACCCACAATCATTCGCGTTGCGGGAAGGCGGCGCGTTTGTGAGCCCGGGGCGCTTACTGAAGTCAGCGTCCGGGGACGCAAGCGAAGCCAACGCACCGCAGCGTGACATATAAAGGGTAATTGCAGGAGGCAGCGCATCTTGTCATTCGACTATCTTAAAACCGCGATCCGTCAAAAGGGCTGCACGCTACAACAGGTGGCGGCGGCCTGCGGCATGACCAAGGGCTATTTAAGCCAGCTGCTCAACGCCAAAATCAAAAGCCCCAGCGCGCAGAAGCTCGAAGCGCTGCACCGCTTTCTGGGCCTTGAGTTTCCGCGCCGCCAGAAGCGCGTCGGCGTCGTGTTCGGCAAGTTTTATCCGCTGCATACCGGCCATATTTATCTGATCCAGCGCGCCTGTAGCCAGGTCGACGAGTTGCACATCATCATGGGCTACGACGAAAAGCGCGACCGCACGCTGTTTGAAGAGAGCGCAATGTCGCAGCAGCCCACCATCAGCGACCGCCTGCGCTGGCTGCTGCAAACCTTCAAATACCAGAAAAACATCCGTATTCACGCCTTTAATGAAGAGGGCATGGAGCCGTACCCGCACGGCTGGGACGTCTGGAGCGAGGGGATTAAAGCGTTTATGGAGGAGAAGGGTATTGAGCCCGACACCATCTATACCTCCGAGGAGGCGGATGCGCCGCAGTATCGCGAACATCTCGGCATCGAGACCGTGATTATCGACCCCAAACGCACCTTTATGAATATCAGCGGGGCGCAGATCCGCGCCAACCCGTTCCGTTACTGGGAGTATATCCCGACCGAGGTGAAGCCGTTCTTTGTACGTACGGTGGCGATCCTCGGCGGCGAGTCGAGCGGGAAATCGATGCTGGTCAATAAGCTCGCCAATATCTTCAACACCACCAGCGCCTGGGAATATGGCCGCGATTATGTGTTCTCGCACCTGGGCGGCGACGAGATGGCGCTGCAATATTCCGACTACGACAAAATTGCGCTTGGTCATGCGCAATATATTGATTTCGCGGTGAAATATGCCAATAAAGTGGCGTTTATCGACACCGATTTCGTAACCACCCAGGCGTTCTGCAAAAAATATGAAGGGCGTGAACATCCGTTCGTACAGGCGCTGGTAGATGAATACCGCTTCGACCTGGTTATCCTGCTGGAGAACAACACGCCGTGGGTGGCGGATGGACTGAGAAGCCTTGGAAGCTCGGTGGATCGCAAAGAGTTCCAGTCGCTGCTGGTGTCGATGCTCGAAGAGAACAAGATTGACTATGTGCACGTCGAGGAGCCGGATTACGACTCCCGTTTCCTGCGCTGCGTGGAGCTGGTGAAACAGCTGATGGGCGAGCAGGCGTAGCGGGCAGAAGGGGCTGGAGGGCGGGTGTACCGCGCCTACCTGCCCTACGGCTATTCGCAAGCGCGCATACATACAGGGCGGGTAAACCACGCGTCGCGCAATGCGAGAGGGTAAACGCGCCGCGCTTACCCTCCCTGTGTCTTAAAACGCCACGACTACCTTGCCGCGCATATGGCCTTCCAGCACTTTACGGTGTGCGTGGGTAATACTCTCAACGCTCAGCCCGTGGAAGGTTTCGCTCAGCGCGCTCTCCACTTCGCCGGCATCCACCAGCTTCGCGACCTCGTTCAGGATCTCGCCCTGGCGCGCCATATCGGCGGTCTGGTACATGCTGCGGGTATACATGAATTCCCAGTGCAGCGCGGCGGATTTCGACTTCAGCGCGTCCTGATCCAGTGGATGCGCGTTTTCCACGATGCTGCAAATATGCCCCTGCGGCGCGATAAGCTGGCTCACCGCCGCCCAGTGACCGTCGGTATCATTCAGAATGAAAATGTAATCGACAAATTTAATGTCGTGCTTCGCCAGCTCGCCCGGCAGATCCTGATAGTTCACCACCAGATCCGCGCCACGATCCCGGCACCACTGCGCGGAATCTTCACGCGAGGCGGTGGCGATGATTTTCGCTTTGCTGTGCAGGCGCGCAAACGGGATCGCAAGCGAGCCCACACCGCCCGCGCCGCCGATAATCAGCAGCGTTTTCTCTTCACCCGCATCCTGAATCTTCAGGCGTTCGAATAACCCTTCCCACGCGGTCAGCGCCGTCAGCGGGATGGCGGCTGCGGCAGCCCAGGAGAGCGTGCGCGGTTTATGGCCCACGATGCGGGCGTCGATCAACTGATGGCTGGCGTTGCTGCCAGAACGGGTAATATCCCCGGCATAATAGACTTCATCGCCCGCCTTAAACCCGCTGACCTTGCCGCCCACGGCCGTCACGATGCCGCTCGCATCCCAGCCCAGCACGCGCGGCGCCTGCAACCCGTTTTTCTTCAGGCTGGCATGCACTTTAGTGTCGACCGGGTTAATGGAGACCGCTTTCACTTCCACCAGCAAATCGTAATCGCCAGGCTGCGGCATCGGCTGGGTGATTTCAATAAAGTTTTCCGGCGCGTCCGGATTAACGGCAATCGCTTTAACAGACATGGTGTGTTCCTTTTGCTGAGTTTGTTCAGAGAATGTTGTGTTGAATGTAGTCTATGCGGGCTGACAGAGGGTGATAAGATGGACAATCCAGAACGGCGTGTTCGTGAGAGATGAACAATCATGTTTAAGCAACTGCAGGATATGGCACTCTTCGCGCTGGTGGCGGAAACCGGCAGCTTTACGGCGGCGGCGCAGAAAGCGGGCCTGCCGAAATCAAGCGTCAGCCAGCGTATCAGCCAGCTGGAGGCGCATGTCGGGCTGCGGTTGCTCAACCGCACCACGCGCAAGCTGAGCCTGACCTTTGCAGGCGAACATTATCTGGTTCACTGTCGTGAAATGCTCGATGCCAGCGAGCGCGCGGATCTCGCCGTTCAGCGCCTGCGCGACAACCCCAGTGGTCGGTTACGTATTACCAGCCCGGCGGGTATCGGCGCGACGCTGCTGGCGCGCATGAATGCGGAATTTCTCGCGAAATACCCGGATATCACGCTGGAGGTTTTTATCTCTGACGACGTGCGGGATCTGGTGATGGAAGGGTTTGACGTGGCGCTGCGCACCGGTAAACCGCAGGACTCCTCGCTGATTGGCCGTAAAATTGGGCACTGTCCGCGTTATCTGGTCGCCTCGCCGGGCTATCTCTCTCGCTTCCCGCGCCTTACTCACCCGTCACAACTGGTGGAACACCGCGTCGTGGTGCACCGCGCCTGGACGGAGTGGCTGCTGCAGCGCGACCGTGAACTCTACCGCTGTCATCTGAATCCTGTGCACCAGACCGATAATTTGCTTTATGCCCGCGAAAGCGCGCTGGCCGGAGCGGGCATCACGTTACTGCCCGCTTTCTTACTGGACGACATACTGCGCCAGGGCGCACTGGTCAATATCCTGCCAGAGTGGGCCGTCACCGGTAACGATCTCTATCTGGTCTATCCGGGGCGCAAACTCAACGCGCCAGCGCTGGTGAGCTATATCAATTTCGCACTCGGCTATGAAGGCGTTACTCAGTTTTACGAAAATATGACGATGTAAGGCTTCTGGTGGATATTTTCGGCGGTTAAGTAAATAAAAAGAGAGAAACAAAAGCCAGGAAAAATAAAATCCAAAAAAGTAAAACCGCCATAATTTATTTGTGGGGATGATGTGTTGTGATATTTTACGCGCCTGAATTATTGTAACGCCCTTCTGCTGCCGGAATCATTGATAACTACGGCAAATAATAAATGAGCTTAGATTAACTCGGTTTATATACACGCGAGCAACAGCACGCGTGCGCTGCTTTTTTACGGCAGCGGAAGCGCGCCTCGCCACGGCTATGGGTATACCCCACGGCGGTAGCCTGTTCGCAGCATTCTTACAGGATCGGTTAATGAAAAGACATGGACTGGCTGTTCAACGCGCCACCGTTCTGGCGTTGTTTTTAAGGGAGATAAAAACGCGTTTCGGCAAGTTCCGCCTCGGTTACGGCTGGGCGTTGCTTGAGCCTTTACTGCATCTCGCTATTTTATTGTTTGTTCTGGATTTCGTCATGGAACGAACGCTGCCGGATATTTCTTTTCCGGTGTTTTTATTAAGCGGCATTATTCCCTATTTTATTTTTAGTCATATTACAGGGCGCTCTGTTAACGCCGTCGATGCGAATCAGGGGCTTTTTAATTATCGTCCGGTAAAACCTGTCGATACGATTATCGCCAGAACGCTGCTGGAGGCGGGGATTTATATTGCGGTTTATCTGCTGCTGCTCGCCATGCTGGCGATGATGGGCGAAGTATTTACCTGCTCACACCTCTTAACGTTATTTAGCGTCTGGGGCTGCCTGATTATTTTCTCCTTCGCCATCGGGCTGATTTTTATGGTCATCAGCAGCGCATTTCCGGAAGCTGAAAAGTTCCTGCCACTGCTGACGCGCCCGCTCTATTTTATCTCCTGCGTGATGTATTCGCTCAATACTATTCCGCAGGAATATCAACGCTGGGTGGCATGGAACCCGTTGGTGCATGTCGTCGAGCTGACGCGGGAGTCGCTGGCAACCAGCTATGAGAGCGACGGCGCGAGTCTTGCGTATCTCGCCATCAGCACGCTGGTGGCGCTCTTCACCGGCCTTGCACTCTATCGTCACCAGGAAGAGGCGATGCTGACCTCATGATTACTATTGAAAATCTCACCAAATCGTACCGCACGCCCGCAGGGCGACATTATGTATTTAAGGATCTCAGCCTGACGCTACCGTCCGGCAAGAGCGTGGCGCTCATCGGGCGCAACGGCGCGGGAAAATCGACGCTGCTGCGCATGATTGGCGGTACGGATAACCCGGATAAAGGGCGGATTATCTCCAGCGCGACGATCTCCTGGCCAGTCGGGCTGGCGGGCGGTTTTCAGGGCAGCCTGACCGGCCGGGAAAACGTGAAATTCGTGGCGCGGCTTTATGCAACGAAAGAGGAATTACGGCAGAAAGTGGCGTTTGTCGAAGATTTCGCCGAGCTCGGCAAATATTTTGATATGCCTGTCAAAGCGTACTCGTCCGGTATGAAAGCGCGCCTCGGCTTTGGCCTGAGCATGGCGTTTACGTTTGATTACTATCTGGTGGACGAAGTGACGGCCGTTGGCGATGCCAGCTTTCGTAAAAAATGCGAAAAGGTCTTTGAAGAGCGCCATCGTGACGCCTGCTTTTTAATGGTGTCGCATAACCTTAATTCGCTGAAACAATATTGCGATGCGGCAGTGTTTATCGGGCGGGAAAATCAGGTTCATTATTACGATAATGTTGATGGCGCCATTGATGCCTATAAGGCGCAGGAAAATCTGTAACCATGCTATACAGAAAAGCCAGAAAGCTTCTCTCTTCCCCCGGCATGTTCCTGAGAGATTACCTGCTTAAAAAGCACCCGCTCATTTTTAATGAAATCCATTGTCCGGTAACAGAGGAGGGCGTGTTGCTTAAGCATGACCTCGCACTGGAGCGCATGTTTGAGGTTAACTTCCCGGTCGATGTGGTTTTTACCTGGGTTGATAACAACGACCCGCGCTGGGGCAGTAAATTTCAGCAGTACCGGCGCACTCATTTACAGCAGGGTGACAACGCCGACTGCGACCTGGCGCGCTTTGATAATCACAATGAAATCTATTACTCAGTGCTGAGCGTATTGCGTTTTATGCCCTGGGTACGTTTTATTTATATTGTCGTTGACGGGCATTCGTTGCCGTGGGCAGAACGTATTGCCAACGTTAAAATTATTTCGCATGAAGAGATTATCCCGTCGCAATATTTACCTACATTTAACTCGCACGTTATCGAAGCGCATTTACACCATATTCCTGGGCTTGCGGAACATTTTATCTATTTTAATGACGATGTTTTTGTGGCACGCGATCTCCCGGCCAGCCATTTTTTTAAAGGTAACGGTCTGGCATCGCTTTTTATCTCCCGCAAAAGCCTGACGGCGATGGCGCAGCGCGGAAGCACGACACCGGCCTTATCTGCGTCGTTAAATGCCAGAACGCTGCTGGCTGACGATACGGGGTTTACACCGGATGCGCCGTTGGCGCACACGTATGTGCCCTTACGCAAAAGCATGTTTACCGAGGCCCGGCAGCGATACCGCCAGCAAATTGATGCGTTTCTCTCCTGTAAATTCAGGAGCGATAACGACCTGAACCTGCCGACGTTCCTGGTGCCCTGGCTTGCCTACATCAGGGGAATGGCCGCGCCCGCGAGGGATATTTGTTATTACTTCAACGTACGCTCGCCCGCCGCGAAAATGCATTATCGGGCGCTGATTGACAGACGGCCGCATGATGGGGCGCCGCACTCCTTCTGCGCCAATGATTTTTCTTCACGTAACACAAGTATTCATCATTATCAGGACCAACTGATTGACATGCTGGAAACATATTTTGAAAATGGAACACACAAAAATGTTTAATAATAAACTTCGCAAGCTGGTAAGGGACCCCAAACTGTTCTTCAGCGACATGGCTGCCAATCAGGCGCGGAAACTAAGCAAACTGCATATTAAAAAAGAGGACGGGCATTACGAATATACGGTGGTCTCGGCGGTATATAATGTCAGTGCTTTTCTGGATGACTATTTTAAAAGCTTTATCAATCAGCGGCTGAAGTTTAAAAAGCATATTCAGCTGATCCTGGTCGATGATGGCTCGACAGATAATTCTGGCGACATTATTAAAAAATGGCAAAAGAAATATCCGAATAATATTATTTATATTTATCAGGAGAATGCCGGGCAATCTTCTGCACGTAATAACGGGTTGCAGCATGTGGCTACGGAGTGGGTGACATTTATCGACCCGGATGATTTTGTTGATGTCGATTATTTTTACAACCTCGACGCTTTTCTTTATCAGCATCAGGATAAAGACGTTAAAATGGTAGGTTGTAATATCATTATGTTTTATGAGGCTAAGAATCAATATAAAGATGCACACCCTTTGGCTTATAAGTTTAAAAAGGGCAATCAGCTGGTGTCGCTTGCTGAAATGGAAAAAGAGATCCAGCTTTCAGCCAGTACGGCGTTTTTCCGTACTGAAATGATCGCATCCAAAAACGTCTTTTTCGATGCCAGAGTGAAGCCTAATTTTGAGGATGCACATTTCGTTGCTCACTATTTACAAGGTGAAAAAAACGGACATGCCGCATTTTTAGCGCATTCAAAATATTTCTACCGCAAACGTGAAGATGGCTCGTCTACGCTGGATACCTCCTGGACTAAAAAAGAGCGGTTCACGCATGTTCCTGTGTATGGTTACCTGGACGTTTTAAAATCCTACGCCGAAAAAGAGGGTACAGTACCGGTAAATATACAAAGGACGGTCATTTATGAGATTGTCTGGTATTTGAAATGGTTAACTAATCATGACGCGCGTAGCGCCTTTTTGTCAGCAGATGAAAAGCAACGGTTTATTCATAAGCTCAAAGAACTATTTGGTTATCTCGATAAAAATACCATTATGAATTTCGAGCTGGCAGGCGCATGGTTTTACCATAAAGTGGCCATGCTGTCTTTTTTCAAAGATCTCCAGCCCGACGCGCAAATTGTGTATGTGGAGAAATACGATCCGCATAAACACATGGCGCAGCTTCGCTATTTTTCCAGCTTTGTCGGCCTTGAGCAGATTACGCTGGATGGCGTGGACGTGATACCGGCATATGCCAAAACTATCCGTCATGATTTTATGGATGAAACCTTAATTCTGGAACGACGTCTGTGGGTTGCGCTGGGAGACGCTCAACACATAACAGTATCTGTATCAGGATTGCCAACGCGTATTTCTCTTGGCGGAAAACAGCATAAAGATGGCCTGAACCCATGCGAAATTGTTAACTTTTTTTCTTGTATGATGCCTAAGTATGCAAAGAAAAAAGATTACATGGATGCCTGGGTTTTTATAGACCGCGACACTCAGGCTGATGATAATGCCGAACATCTTTATCGCTATGTTCAAAAAAACTATCCAGAAAAGAAAATTTTCTTTGCTTTAAAGCGAGAGTCACATGACTGGGCTCGTCTGGAAAAAGAAGGGTTTAACCTGCTTGAATTTGGTTCTATGGAGCATAAGCTTGCGCTCGGCTCATGCAGTAAAGTGATCAGCTCCCATGCTAATTACTACATTACTAATTTATTGGGCCCTAAAATGCTTACAGGAAGACACTTTGTCTTTTTACAGCATGGCGTCATTAAAGACGATCTCTCTGGTTGGTTAAACACAAAAGAAGAAATCAATTGCTTTATCACGTCATCATCAGCGGAGTATCATTCGATTAGTAATGATTTTACTAAATATTCTTGCTCTAAAAAAGAAGTCTTTTTGACCGGATTGCCACGGCACGACAAACTGATAGATAATCGCATTCAACCAGAAAGACTAATCGTAATTATGCCTACATGGCGACAAAGCATAGTCGGTAAGGTATTAGGAGATGGTGATGAACGTGAAATAAATCCATCTTTTTTTGAAAGTGATTTTGCTTTGCGCTGGAAAAGTTTTTTACAATCTCCACTGTTGGCTGAGTATGCTAAAAAGTATAGTTACCGTGTGGCTTTTTTTCCTCATTTTAATATTTTGCCTTATTTAGAGAAATTCGACGTTCCTGAGTTTATTGACGTTATTACTCATGTTACGGGTAGTATTCAGGAAACATTTAATCGAGCCGCGCTGATGATTACTGACTACTCATCTGTGGCTTTTGAAATGGCTGTTCAAAATAAACAAACAATCTATTACCAGTTTGACGCTAAAGAATTCTTTGCAGGCCATGTGTATTCAAAAGGCTACTTCGACTACCGTGAACACGGTTTTGGCCCGGTTGTCGAAACGGAAAAAGAGCTGTTTAAGGAGCTGAACACGCTGCTGAAAAATAATGCAGTGCCCTCTGCGAAAATCCTCAAGCGTATCAGCCAGACGTTCCCGTACCGCGACGGTCATAACTGCGAGCGCACTTATCAGGCTATCGTGTCGCTGGATGCGCCGTTGCCGCAAGGATTTGCCGATGCGGACATTCACCGCCAGTACGCCCAACAGGCTACTGCGGCCCGCCGCTGGGCGTTGGCCGAAAAACGCTGGCAGGCGTATCTGACGCTGACGCTCACGCAGGATGAGGACGCGCAGGGCTGCGCCGGGCTTGCCGAAGCGCTGCGTAAGCAGGGCAAAACAGTCGCGGCGCGTCAGATTATTGATGGCTGGTATGCCCGTTATCCTCATCAACGCCATCAGGCGCTCTGCGTCGCAAGCGCGCTTCTTGACATGGCGGAGCATCACTGGCAACAGGCAGCGGCGCACTGGCAGGCGGCTGGCGAGGCCAGCGTGGATAACGCCCGTTACTGCTACTCACTCTGTCGTAGCGAGCAGGTTTCCGTACTGGAGACCCTGTGTAAAAAAGTCCGTCCCGTGACAGGTTTCCATTACGCCCGCTTCTGTTTACTGCTGGCGAAGAAAAAATGGGCCGAAGGGATTGCCTATGTCGAGGCGCAGGGTGTTGATGTGGCGTCCCCGGAAAGCCTGGAGAATAAGCTTCTGATTACGCTTTCCTGGTGCTATCAGCAACTGAACAAGCTCAATGAGGCGCATCAGTGCCTGGTGAAATATGAAAAACATATTGAAAACGATCCGCAGTGCCGGTTGAAAATTGCCCGTCTGGCTTTTCTGCGCCAGAACTGGGAGAAGATCCTTACGCAGCTGAATAAAGCCTGCACGGATGTCGCCAGATTGCCGGATGAGCATCTTTATTACTATTGCGTGGCGTTACTGCGCACCGGTAAATATGCGGAAATGTATGTGCTTTACGGTACGCTGAATAGCGCCCTGAAAAATGACATTCGGTTCCTGAAAATTTATGCGCAGGCGTGTCTGGCGCTGAAGAAAACAAACGAAGCGATCGCGCTCTTTGAAAGCCAGAATAAACCGGATGATGAGTTCAGTCTTATCTATGCCGGGGCCTTAAAAGAGGCCGGGCGCTTTAGCCAGGCGCTCTTGGTAGTGCGCAATAAGATTGGCCGCTATAACCAGAAGGCATGGATGTTGCGGTGCGACCTGGCCCAGCTCTGCGAGGACTGGGATGATGCTTACGACTGCTGGCTGAATCTGTTGCGCCATTATCCGCAGCAGATGCCCGCCAATGCGGCGGAAAAACTACAAAACCTGCGGCTCCTGCGTGAGTTTTCCGTTAAGTCAGATATTCAACAATAAACGTTAATAATTTAAAAACAGGCGCGGGCTTTCTGCGCCTGTTTTTTTATGGAGTAAAAATGTCCGAGCAAACTGAAATTGTGAATGGCGTGCAGATCAAATACCGCTTTAAAAAAAGAAAATATGACACGCAGCATATGCTTTTTATTTTCAGCGGGTTTGGCGGGGCTGGCATGTTTACGTATGATTTCGCCAACGCCCTGCAGGATTGTCCGGCGTATGTGGTGTGGATCAAAGATGATTTTAACGATGCCTGTACTTATTACCTGTGTCAGAACAACGATTTTAGCGTCGAGCAGGCGGTTATCACCTTTATTGAAAACATGCTCGCACGTTATGGCCTTGATAAAACGCAGTGTACGCTGGCCGGGTTTTCAAAAGGTGGCAGCGCGGCGCTGTGGTATGGCCTGAAATACGCGTTTAAAAATATCGTTGCGACGGTTCCGCAGTTTCATATTGGCAGCTATGCGCAAAACAACTGGCCAGAGGTATTTACGCATATGACTGGCGATAAAAGCGAAGCGTCTGCCCACAGGCTGGATACGCTCTTGCCTTGCCAGTTAAGCGCTGACACGGCGTTTGATAAGAATATCTACCTGTTAACCTCTGAAGCCGACTGCCAGTATGAAAGCGAAGTAAAACCCTATATTCCCGTATTTCGGAAATACCAAAACTTTAATCTGTTTATGGCGCAGTCGATGCTTATCAGAGAGCATAATCAGGTTACGTCTTACCATGTGCCGCTGTTATTAGGGATTTTCTATTCTCTCTCTCAGGGCGCGGTTCCACGCTTTGGCGACTGCGCCCTGGCGGCGGATAATCGCGTGCTGCCGCGTCCGCTTAAGCCCGAGCCGGTCGCCGTGCTGAAAAAGATAGCCGTTAACGGCGCACGGCTGTTCCCGGAAGGCGTGGCGGTACTGAAAGGACTGAGTTGCGCGGAGTACCCGGATATCCAGGTGGATCTGGTGTGTAAAAACGAAAGGTGTGAAGAAGTTTTCCGCATCGCGAAAGCCCATCGCACGATTCTCACCCGCCAGCTTTACGATGAGGGGTTTGTGAATTACGACAAAGGCTGGTTCTGTACGGCGCGCTACGAAGGGCTTTCGCTGGCGGCATTACCTGCAGGGACATATCAACTGTGGCTTGATATTACCTGTCAGCAGACAGGGGCGCGCAAAGCGCTGGAAACCGACGCGGCCCTTGCTAACCGCGTGCTGGCGGCCAGCGAGGCGCTGGAGGTGTTCAGCGAAGGTACAAACGTGTACCTCACCCGTAAAGCGCACTCATAACCCGGCGAAAGGGTTCTCACGGCTGTAAAAGACGGCGTTGATTTGCGTGCGACGCATCAGATAAGCACGAAACGCCGTGAACAGTTGGTGATCCGGGCGAAAAGGCGTTTTCCAGAATGCATCCAGATTTCCCTGAAACGTAAGTCCTTCGATATCATACAGCGCCTTTCCCATCACCTTCAGGGGCTTATTGTGAATAAGCGCTGAGATCCCCACCGTGCTGTTAATGGTCACCACGCCTGCCGAATTGCTGAGCAGTTCCGGCAGCGGCAGGTCATGGATATAAATCACCCGTTCGCCCACGCCATAACGTTTGCTCAGTGCATTAATAAACGCGCGGTAATTCTGGTGTCCCCGGTCCATCGGATGATGTTTGATAACCAGTATCTGCGAGGGCGGGGCATGGCGCGCAAATGAGCCAAGCGTCTCCTCAATAAACGCCCGAATATCGTGATAATGACTGTGGCGCTGTAGCTGGCTGTCGTTAAAAACCTGCAGGATAGCCAGAAAATAGCGCCCGCGGTAGCCCGTCGCCAGCGCGCGGCGAATACTACGCTGCGTGCAGCCATACCAGAGCTTACGCACTGCGGCGCGCGCCCAGCATGCGCCTTCATACCAGGGTGAAAAACATTTGTGGTGTTGATAGTGCGCAAACGCGCGCTGACGGTAGCAGCCCATCAGATAATACCAGGCCGCGTGGCCGATACGCCGCAAGGCGGAAGGCGCGATACGCCTGACATCCGGTACGGGCAGCGCGGGCAAATCCCGATAAAACGCCGCCTCGCGCGGCAGCCCGGAAAACCCGTTCACCCCGTTCTCTTCAAGCGTGATAAAACACGGCCGTAAATAGCCCTCTTCAAAGACCAGAAAACGTATTCCCTTCGCTTGCGCCCAGCGGCGCGCGGCCTGATGCAGCGGCCGACAATCGCCGAAGCAGACCAGCGTATCAAACGGCCAGTCGCTGCGCGTCTCGCCAAGCCAGGCGCCGAAAGCGTCCGGCTCGCCGCGGTAGGCCTGGCTTTTTTCCTGGCGGCAGTAGAACTCATCGCCGCCGTTAAACGCCACCTGTCGCGCCTCGCGTCCTTTACTCTCTAACCAGTCGGCGAGATGACGAAAAAACGGCCCCATCGGCCCCTGTAATAACAGGTATTTCTGGCCGGAAAGCAGAGTATCAAGAGCGCTGCGCATCATGCGATATCACCGGAGGTCAAAAAAAGGCGTGAAAGAGATTGCGGGTTTTGTTCACCAGATGCCTGAGCACATTGCGCCGTGCGGTGAGGGCGCGATGGCGTGCCGGTGAGGCGCTCAGAATAGCGACCGCCTCTTCCACGCTCATCGGCGTTTTACGCGCCGGATGCAAATAGAAGGGGTAATCAATAAGCGTGGTGTGGATAAGCTCATGAAGCGAGAGCTGCCGGGCGCGGCGCGGGCAGGCGTATTCATCCTGCGTCAGCCCCCATCCGGCATAAAACGGCATGCCGTAACAAAACACCGTTTTGCCGCGCAGCAGCGCCTCAAAACCGGTCAGGGAGGTGAGAGTATGTACTTCGTCCACCTGTTCGAGCACGTCGGCGATATCCGCCCCGGTCGCGAGGCAATCCGCCCAGCGCAACGCGTCTTTACTGTCGGGCTCTCCGGCACGGTTACCCGCCACGACATCCGGATGCGGTTTGAACACGATATACGCCTGCGGATTTCTGGCGCGAACGGCGCGCAACAACGCTGTAACGGTCTGGATATGCTGCGTGCCGCCCCTGAGCGAGGCGTCATTGCTGACCTGACCCGGCACCAGCAGGATCCGCCGCCCCCAGGCGGCGACAGGTAGCCGCCAGGCGTCGCCGGCGTTATATTTGCTCACGCCGCTTTCGACAATGCGCTGGCGCAGCCGCTCAGCGCGCGCGGCCTGCGCTGAGGTCAGGCGTACGGCATTAAGCGCGACTTCCAGATCGCTCTGGCGCGTGGCGTCGTAATAGATGCCGCGTTTATCCAGCACCAGCGACAGCGGCGTATGGAGATCGGATCCAAGACCTACCGAGCGCAGAAAGCCGTCTTCCATACGCCAGACATCCATCCCGTGCGCACGGGCAACGGCCTGCCAGCGCGCTTCGCCAGCGGTTCCCCAGACCACACAGGCGTCGGCGGGCAAGGCGCGGCGGGAAAAGCGCAGATGGTTACCTGCCGTGGCGAGAAAGGGCTTCAGAATACTGCGTTTCCAGAGCGTCAGCCCGGGCGCCCACAGCGTGCCTCGCAGCGCCAGTTGGTGCCGACGGCGCAGCGCCAGATATTCCAGCACATCAAACAGCGTGCCGGGCTGGTTTGTTTGCGGGTTCAGGTAGCGCGCGTAGCGTAAATACGCTGCGCTCACCAGCGCGAGAAGCGTCGCATTGCCGCGGCGTGCCGCGAGCGACTGCGCCGCGGGATGGCGATCGTCCGTCAGTCCCCATCCCGCATACCAGGGCTGCCCAAAGCAGACCACCGGTTTGCCCGCCATCAGCGCTTCGAAACCATACTGCGACGTCACGGTATAGACGCGCTCCACATACCGCAGCAGCGACTGCGGGCTGACGTCCTGTGTTATCAGCCGAACGCCGGCGTGCCGGGGCAGATCGCACAGGTAGCCGCGCTTCTTGCCGTGTAATACGTCCGGATGCGTTTTAACCCAGATTTCGGCATCCGGGTTTTCCGCTCGGGCAATATCAAGCATTAGCCGGAATGTCGCGGCACTTGCGTTACCGAACGTGACGGAAACATCCCCCAGGGTTTGATCGACCACCAATACCGCTCGGGCAGCGGGCGTGCCGTCAAAGGGCGGCGCGTGGTTATATTTCGCAAGATCGCCCTCTACGATAAGCCGCATCGCCTCCTGCGCCTGCGCGCTGAGCGCGGCGTTGCCGGGCGAGTCCTGAATAAGCTTTTCAAGCGCGCTCGGGCGGCTGGCATCGTAGTAAATGCCGTCGTCATCAATAACCAGCGAGAGCGGCGGATATCCCTGCGCCGCCGGGCCGGGCGAGCGAATAAAACCATCCTCAAGACGAATGACGTTAAGCCCGGCCTGGCGCGCGCGGGCAACGGCTGTCGCCGCGCTGGGTCGACAGCCCCAGACGGCGATGGCAGTGATCTCAGGTGGGATCGCCCGTCGCCGCGCGAGTTTACGACAGGGCATCGCCAGCAGGTGCGCTAAGCCCGGAATGCGCCAGATGCCCGGCGAGAAGGTGCCGATGAGGATGGGTTTCATCATTACAGCGTCAGGATGACTTTCGCCGCGACGGCGAGCTGGTAGAGGATGGTCGAAATACCGCGCGTCACTTCGATATTCTTCGACTCATACTTCGGCAGAACCATCAGCTCGTCGCCTGGCTGCATTTCATCGACCTCTTCGGCGTCCAGCGCTGCGCCGTTCTGGCGAATGACAATGACTTTCGCGCCGCTGGCCTTCTGCGTCATGCCGCCGCATTTGGCGATGTAATCTTCAGGATCGAGCCCTTTCTCCCAGGTGACGGCGTTGGGGAACAGCACTTCGCCATGCACCATCACCAGTGACGTTTTCTCCGGAATGGTGATAACGTCGCCATCTTCCAGCAGCACCGAATCGAGGTTATTTTCGCTCAGCACCACTTCGCCCTGCGGCACGACGGTGCGGGCTTTCGCCACAAAACGGCTCACCAGCTGCGCCTCCTGCATACGCAGGCGTGACTCTTCCTGCGTTGAGGACTGCGCCGACAGCGACGCCTGTTCCAGTTTTTGCAGCGCCAGGTCGAGCATCTCTTTCTGGCGCAGCGCGACCGAACGGCGGTACAGCTTAATGGCGTTTAACTGCGACATGCTGTTCGGACGCAGCTTCGCCAGCACCTGGCGCATCGTGGCGCCGTAAGGCAGCACCATTGCATGTTCGCCGGAGTGCGCGCCTTCCACGCGCACCTGGATAGTGCCGGTATAGCGGTCGGAGCTCACCACCATTCTGTCGCCATCCTGAAGCGTGCGGCTGGATGCCTCACCAATCGGAAAATATTCACTCTGTTTCATCGCGCCCTGCTGGCGCACCAGCGTGACGTGCGTCGCGCCCGGTTTGGGGCGCGCCCAGCGCAGCGCCTCAGAGACTGGCATGCGCTCCTCGGTGAATTCAAAGTCGTAGCTGTTGAACACGTCACCTTCGACGCCGAACGTGTGCTGGCGCGGGCCGACGATAATGGTGTCACCATCGGCGAACTGCGACAGGCTTAGGCTGCCGTTGAGCAGAAAATCATACAGGTTTACATGGGAGCGCGTTTTCGTGCCACGCTTGACGGTGATATCGACATAGCTGCCGCGCTCGCTGTCGACGCCGCCCGCTTTGCTGAGATAGGAGAGCAGCGAATCGGACGCCACGCCGCCGTAAAGCCCGGGCGTGCGCACGTAGCCGGTGACAAACACTTTCACCGGCTGCGCCTGCAACAGCGAAGCGTAAACATTGACGTTAGACTGATAAACCTCTTTGACGCGCATGATAACCAGCGTGTTGAGCTGGCTGTTCGTGACGCCCGCCACTTTCAGCGGACCGACGTTTGGCAGAAAAATATTGCCTTTCGGATCGACGGTAAGCGTGCCGTCATAGGTGAACGCGCCCCACAGGCGCACCTGAATAGTATCGCCGAGACCAATCACATAGTTCGGGTTAAACGCGATGCTGGCGCCGCCCTGCGCGCCAGGCGAGGTAAAGAGCTGCGCGCCGAACATGCGGCTCATCACGGCGGCAGGCGCGGGCAGCGGCGTGTTATCGAAACCGTCCGCGCTGGCCGGCGCGGATGACGTGGGCATGAGGACTGGCGCTGCGCCAGTCAGCGCCGGGTCGGCAGTTAAATCAAGCGCGCTGGCGCTGGCCGTCAGACAGAAAAAAATCAGTGAGGCGGATGAAACGTTTTTCATAACTCTCTCAGGAATTAAAGCGGCAGGGTTAAGCTCGGTGATCGTCAACGATCGCCAGCAGTAGTCTGAGCGTGCCGAACAGCAGGCAGCAGATCAGTAAACCACTGGCTAACAGGTAGAGCGTCTCGGGATAGCGTGATTCTTCCGCCAGCTGGGGGGAGCTGATGACTGACAGGCTTTTCAGCTTGCGAGCCGCCTCCACGCGCGTTTTTTCGATGGCCGTCAGGGCAAGCTGATACAGATCGGTATCGAACGTCACCCGGGATTTAAGCTCGTCGAAATCCGCCGCCACACGGTTGAGCCGGTCGCCTTCCGGGGCCGTAATGTTGTTTTTCTCTTTTTCGATCTGCGCGTTGATGGAGGCCAGCGTGTTTTTGGTGGTCACGACCGGCGGCGCGTCTTCACGCAGATAGGTCAGCAGCGTGCGCAATTCCGTTTCCAGCCGGATCTTTTGCTCGGTCAGATTGTTGACCGCCGAGCTCGCCGCGACGGCAGAGGCCTGCGGATCCAGCATCTGGTTACGGTTCTGAAAGGCGAGCAGGGCGCTTTTGCTGGCATCCAGCCGCTGACGCGCTTTTTCCAGCTCGCCTTCGGCAAATGCCTGCTGATCGCGGGCGATGTGGTGCGAAAGCTCGTTGATAAAGCGTTCGGATTCTTTCAGCACCGCCTGGTTAAAGCGCAGGGCGAATTGTGGCGTGAACCCCTGGGTTTCGATGGTCAGCAAACCGTTTTTGTTGTCGTAACGAATGGCGATGCGGTGGCGGTAGTAATCGAGAAACGCTTCGGCGGTCGCGTTAGCGGAAAGGTGATAAAAAATATCCAGCCCGCTTGCGCCAAACGCCTTTTTAAAATCGAGCTGGCGGTCGAGTATTTTTAGCAAATCCGGCGAGTGCAGATACTCTTTGAGGTAGAGCGCGTCTTCGGCGGAGCTTGGGTTGGAGGCGCCCATCAGCAGGCCGATATTCAGGCTGCTGCTGTCGATGTCACTGGCGCGCTTGATGGCAACCTGTGATTCGCTCACATAGCGCGGCTGGCTGAAAATCAGCAGGTAAACGGCCAGCAACATTACCGGCGCGCCAATCACGATTTTCGCGCTATGGCGCTGAAAGATGACCACGCTACGGGAAATATCCCGTCGCCGTATCCATGCTAAAAGGAGCTTAATTTTATTGAGCACTGTGTGAATACCATTAATTTCGTGAATAAATGATAGATATATATTTTTATAAAAAATGCTATTGCTACGGGCGGCGGCTTTTATTGCCATCACCCGGTAAAATATTGCCGTCTGCCAACAGGAAACGGCCAGCATAACCTTAAGCCCTGGCGGTAACCGGTAGTAAATCTAAAAACTGACTGTCGGTTTTATGTATTGACGGTGAAAATGATAAAAAGCGAGGAGAGATGACGTTAACGACGCGCAGATGGCGGTCTGTTTAACCCTGACACCGATTCCGTGACATTTTCAATCCATGAAAATAATAAACGCCAATAATAAAGTTTCTGCTAACGGACGGCGCAAAAACCTTATGAAACCCAAAGAGCCAAATATGGTTTATTAATTACCATAATAGGGGTGAATGAACAAGAAATCGGCAATAAATCGGAGTTAAGGGCGGGTATAAATCTTAAGAATAAGGCAGATGAAAAACGGCCTTCCTGAGAAGGCCGTGAATGACATTACTTGGCGATACGTTTGTATTTAATACGCTTTGGCTCCAGCGCATCCGCGCCGAGCGTGCGTTTCTTATACTCTTCGTATTCGGTGAAGTTACCTTCAAAGAACTCCACTTTGCCTTCATCCTGATAATCCAGGATATGCGTGGCGATACGGTCAAGGAACCAGCGGTCGTGCGAGATAACCATCGCGCAGCCCGGGAACTCCAGCAGGGCGTTTTCCAGCGCGCGCAGGGTTTCGATATCCAGGTCGTTAGTCGGTTCATCGAGCAGCAGCATGTTGCCGCCAACCTGCAGCAGCTTCGCCAGATGCAGACGACCACGCTCACCGCCGGACAGCTCGCCGACGCGTTTGCCCTGGTCAACGCCTTTAAAGTTAAAGCGGCCTACGTACGCGCGGCTCGGCATCTCGGTGTTGCCGATTTTCATGATATCCAGCCCGCCGGACACTTCTTCCCAGACGGTTTTGCTGTTGTCCATGGCGTCACGGAACTGGTCGACGGACGCAAGCTTCACGGTTTCACCAAGCGTAATGGTGCCGCTGTCCGGCTGCTCCTGCCCGGACATCATGCGGAACAGCGTGGATTTCCCCGCGCCGTTCGGACCGATGATGCCGACAATCGCGCCTTTCGGCACGGAGAAGCTCAGGTCATCAATCAGCACGCGATCGCCGTAGGATTTACGCAGATTGCTGACTTCCACCACTTTATCGCCCAGACGCGGTCCCGGCGGAATAAAGAGTTCGTTGGTTTCGTTACGTTTCTGGTACTCGGTGCTGTTGAGCTCTTCAAAGCGCGCCAGACGGGCTTTGCCCTTGGACTGACGGCCTTTGGCACCCTGACGCACCCACTCCAGCTCTTTCTCTATGGATTTACGGCGCGCGGCTTCCTGAGACGCCTCCTGGGCCAGACGCTGATCTTTCTGCTCAAGCCAGGAAGAGTAGTTGCCTTCCCACGGAATGCCTTCGCCGCGGTCAAGTTCGAGGATCCAGCCCGCAACATTATCAAGAAAGTAACGGTCGTGGGTGATCGCCACCACGGTGCCTTCGAAATCATGCAGGAAGCGCTCCAGCCACGCCACGGACTCGGCGTCCAGGTGGTTGGTCGGTTCGTCGAGCAGCAGCATGTCCGGCTTTTCCAGCAGCAGGCGGCAGAGCGCCACGCGGCGGCGTTCACCACCGGAAAGGTTCGCGATTTTCGCGTCCCAGTCCGGCAGACGCAGGGCATCGGCCGCGCGCTCCAGCTGGACGTTCAGGTTGTGGCCGTCATGGGCCTGGATGATTTCTTCCAGTTTGCCCTGCTCGGCGGCGAGCTTATCGAAATCGGCGTCCGGGTCGGCGTAGAGCGCATAGACTTCGTCCAGACGCTTAAGCGCGTTAACCACTTCAGATACCGCCTCTTCGACCGATTCACGCACGGTGTGTTCAGTGTTGAGCTGAGGCTCCTGCGGCAGGTAGCCGATTTTGATGCCGGGCTGCGGACGGGCTTCACCTTCGATATCTTTATCGATGCCCGCCATGATGCGCAGCAGGGTGGATTTACCGGCGCCGTTCAGGCCCAGCACACCGATTTTGGCGCCAGGGAAAAAGCTCAGAGAGATATTCTTCAGAATGTGTCGCTTCGGCGGAACGACTTTGCCGACGCGATGCATGGTGTAAACGAATTGAGCCACGTTGGACTTCGCCTCTTATCATGATTAAGGGTTTAACAGCTGCGAAGTTTAGCTGTTTTCAACGCTTAATCCCAGCCAGCAACGCCGCGAATGCGGCAGACGAGACATTAAAGCGCGAATGGTAAAAAAATGTTCACGACATGGCGCAACGGCCTTCGCCTGGTTAGCATGAAGTATCTGAGAATTTCAGGCGGCATGAGGCTGCCGGTCAGTCAATTAACATGAGGAAGGATTGTGGGAACATCCAGACAGGCCGTCTGGCGGTGGCTGGCGGCAGGCGTCTGCCTGCTGGCGCTCGGCCAGGCCGCACGCGCCGATTCGCTCGACGAGCAGCGCAGCCGCTATGCGCAGATCAAACAAGCGTGGGATAACCGGCAGATGGACGTGGTGGAGCAGTTAATGCCCACGCTGCAAACCTATCCGCTTTATCCCTATTTGCAGTACCGCCAGCTCACCGATGACCTGATGAATCAGCCCACCCTTACGGTGCAGCAGTTTATTCAGGCGAACCCGACGCTGCCGCCGGCGCGTTCGCTCAACTCCCGCTTTGTGAATGAACTGGCGCGCCGCGAAGACTGGCGCGGCCTGCTCGCCTTCAGCCCGCAACCGCCGGGCAGCACCGAGGCGCAGTGCAATTACTATTACGCGAAATTTAACACCGGCGACGCGCAGGGCGCGTGGCAGGGCGCGAAAGATCTCTGGCAGACCGGGAAAAACCTGCCGGCGGCGTGCGAGCGTCTCTTTGACGCCTGGCGCACCTCCGGCGCGCAGGATCCGCTGGCCTACCTTGAGCGTATTCGTCTTGCGATGAAAGAGGGCAATACGCGGCTGGTGAGCTCGCTGGCAAGCCAGCTACCGTCTGATTATCAGACCATCAGCAGCGCGCTGGTGAGCCTCGCGAACGATCCCAACAGCGTGATGACGTTTGTGCGCAGCGTCGGCGCGACCGACTTCACCCGCCAGATGGCTGCGGTGGCGTTCGCAAGCGTCGCCCGTCAGGATGTTGAAAACGCCCGGCTGATGATCCCCTCGCTCATCCAGGCGCAGCAGCTTAACGACGCGCAGGCGCAGGAGCTGCGCGATATCGTGGCGTGGCGTCTGATGGGCAACGACGTGATCGCCGAGCAGGCCCGCTGGCGTGATGACGCGATTATGCGTTCCGAATCCACGTCGCTTATTGAGCGCCGGGTGCGTATGGCGCTCGGCACAGGCGACCGCAGCGGCCTGAATACCTGGCTTGCGCGTCTGCCGATGGAGGCGAAAGAGAAAGACGAATGGCGCTACTGGCAGGCGGATCTCCTGATGGAGCGTGGACGCGACGACGAGGCGAAAACCATTCTGCATTCGCTGATGCAGCAGCGCGGCTTCTACCCAATGGCGGCGGCGCAGCGGCTTGGCGAGGATTATCCGCTGCGCGTGGACAAAGCGCCAACGGTTAACGCCGCGCTGTTTGAAGGCGCGGAAATGGCGCGCGTGCGCGAGCTGATGTACTGGGGGCTTGATAATACTGCGCGCAGTGAATGGGCGAATCTTGTCACCAGTCGGAGCAAGCAGGAACAGGCGGCGCTGGCGCGTTATGCATTCGACCGTAACTGGTGGGATCTGAGCGTACAGGCGACGATCGCCGGCAAGCTGTGGGATCAGCTCGAAGAGCGCTTCCCGCTGGCATATAAAGATCTGTTCGCCCGCTACGTGAGCGATAAAGCTGTGCCGCAGAGCTATGCGATGGCGATCGCGCGTCAGGAGAGCGCCTGGAACCCGAAAGTGCGCTCGCCGGTCGGCGCGTCGGGCCTGATGCAGATAATGCCCGGCACCGCGACCCATACGGTGAAGATGTTTAATCTGCCAGGCTACAGCAGCAGCGCGCAGTTGCTTGACCCGGAAACCAATATCCAGATAGGCACCAGCTACCTGCAGTATGTCTATCAGATGTTCGACAACAATCGCATCTTCGCCTCCGCCGCGTATAACGCCGGGCCGGGACGCGTGCGCACCTGGCTTGGCAACAGCGCCGGGCGCATCGATGCGGTGGCGTTTGTTGAAAGTATTCCGTTCTCTGAGACGCGCGGCTATGTGAAAAACGTGCTGGCTTATGATGCCTATTACCGCTATTTCATGGGGGATAAGCCGGTGCTGATGAGCGATGCGGAGTGGCGCCGCCGTTACTGATCGGCGGTGTTGTGCTATGCTGGCGTACTAGTGAACGAGTATGGCGGCATCCGATGACTCAACATTCAACTTATTCCGCGGCCCAGGCCGAACAGAGCCATCAGGAGTGGCTGCGCTTTGTGGCGCTCCTGAAGCAATCTTTTGACGACGAGCTTCATCTTCCCCTGTTAACGCTGCTGCTGACGCCGGACGAGCGCGCCGCGCTCGGTACGCGCGTGCGCATTATCGAAGAGCTGTTGCGCGGCGAGATGAGCCAGCGCGAGCTGAAAAGCGAACTCGGCGCGGGGATCGCAACAATCACCCGCGGCTCTAATAGCCTGAAAGCGGCGCCCGCCGAGCTGCGCCAGTGGCTTGAACAGGAGCTGTTGCAGGCTCAGCGGTAAATCGCGTTATGAAAGGGGCTTAAGGCCAGGATCACCGCCTGATGGTAGACGCTGCTGCGCGTCAGCTTGCCGGCGGTGAAAATACCGATAGCCCCTTCTTTACGTCCAATTTCGTCAATGCCTGTCCAGGCGGACATAACCGGCCCCAGCGCCTTTCCGGCTCGCACTTCTTCGAGTATCGACGCCGGCAGCGGCAGCGTCGCAGAACGCGCTTCGCCGCGCTGTTGCGCGCTTTCAATCACCACCCAACTGAAGGTGCTGCCTTCATCAATACCGGCTTCAATCGCCACCCAGTAGTCGGCTTGCGGACGCAGCGCGCGGGCGTTGATGACGCGCTGGCGCGCGCCCGTGCGCGTCTCGTCGCTCCCCAGCGGCTGTTCCGGCACGCCGCTATCGACGGAGACGGCGTCAATATGGCAGGATGCTTCGCCGAAAATCTCGCTAAATGCACGCAGAATCGCCTGAATTTTGGCTGGATTCGTCGTGGCGCAGACAACATGGTACATAATTAATTCACACTCACAGACGTTTAAGTCGCAGCAGTATAACGGATAAAAAGCATGTTACAGGTATATCTGGTTCGCCACGGTGAAACGCAGTGGAACGCCGAGCGACGCATCCAGGGGCAATCGGACAGCCCATTGACGGAAAAAGGGGAACACCAGGCCATGCAGGTGGCGCAGCGCGCCAAAGCGCTTGGCATCACGCATATCATCAGCAGCGATCTGGGGCGTACCCGGCGTACGGCGGAGATTATCGCCCAGGGATGCGGCTGCGACGTGATACTGGATCCGCGCCTGCGCGAACTGGATATGGGCGTTCTTGAACGCCGTCATCTCGACACGCTCACCGAGGAAGAAGAGGGCTGGCGTCGACAGCTTATCAACGGCACGCCTGAAGGACGCATTCCGCAGGGCGAGTCGATGCAGGAGGTGAGCGATCGCATGCACGGCGCGCTGAACGCCTGCCTTGATTTGCCGCAGGGCAGCCGCCCGCTATTGGTCAGCCACGGCATGGCGTTGGGTTGCCTGGTGAGCACGATCCTCGGTTTGCCTGCGTACGCGGAGCGTCGTCTGCGCCTGCGCAACTGCTCGATTTCCCGCGTGGATTATCAGCAGAGCCCGTGGCTCGCGTCCGGCTGGGTTGTGGAAACCGCAGGCGATGTGTCGCATCTCGATGCGCCTGCGCTGGATGAGTTACAGCGTTAACGGCGGATGGGGATCAGGTATTCGCAGCGCAGGCTGATGCTGCGATCCTGAGCGCGGGTATCTTCCGTCAGAAAATAGCGCTCAATATCCTGGCCGCGGCGGCGCGTCAGACCCAGCGCGGGCATGCAGGTGCCGTAGACCGTCAGGATAAACTCCTGCACGCCGGTGCCTGGCCCTTCATAGGTGAACTGCACGTAGTCGCCGCCTTCCAGCGTCACCGGATGCGTGTGCTCCACACAGCCGTCGGCCAGCGGCTCCGGCAGCGCTGTGGTGTAAAAAACTTCCTGCTCATCGTCTTTTTCCACGCTCGGGCGTGATTCGTTGAGGCCGTAAAACACCGGCGGCAGGACAGGGCAGTTCGCCAGGAACTCGCGCCAGAACTGAACGCGCATCTCCTGGCGAAACGCCGAGATTTGCTCCAGCGCGCAGGTGTAGCTCTGTGTGAGTCCGGTTAAATGCAGTGGCGCGAGCGTCACAAACTGATGCGGCGGCGGCGTGAATGCCTCAAGACGGATTGGCGGACACATTCCCTTTGCGTTCCAGTCCGGCGAACGGCGATAGAGCGCTGGCGTCAGCGAAAACTGTTTTTTAAACGCGCGGGTAAACGTTTGTTGCGAGTCGAAACGGTATTGCAGCGCGATATCAAGAATAGGACGAGCGGTCAGACGCAGGGCGACGGCGGATTTCGACAAACGGCGCGCGCGGATATACGCGCCAATAGCCTGGCCCGTCACCTCTTTGAACATCCGTTGTAAATGCCACTTGGAATACCCGGCTTTGGCCGCCACATTGTCCAGAGACAAGGGGTGATCAAGATGGCCTTCCAGCCAGGTGAGCAGATCCCGAATGATCCCAGACTGATCCATATATAATCCTCATCCTTAAACGCAGTGCCTGAAAAAGTGGGTAGCGAATAGTAGCATTTTTTGTTCTTCTGGCATTCAGTGTTTTCTTTTGCTGATTAGGCAGGATCTGCTGCTGCAAAATGTGATTTTGAGTAACAATGTGATCTGTAAGGTTTTTTGTTCGAGCTGTGAATAATCACCAAACGTAACCTTAAATGAATGGTAACAATATGAAATATCGGGCGTTATTAGTTCCAGTAATGTTTATGGCATTGAGCGGTGGTTTACGTGCTGAAGAGATAGGCTCAGTAGACACGGTATTCAAATGGCTGGGGCCGGATCACAAAATTGTCGTCGAAGCGTTTGACGATCCGGATGTCAAAAATGTGACCTGCTACCTGAGCCGTGCGAAAACCGGCGGCATCAAAGGCGGCCTGGGCCTTGCGGAAGATACCTCCGACGCGGCTATCTCCTGCCAGCAGGTCGGGCCTATCGAGTTGAGCGATAAAATCAAGGCCGGTAAGGCGCAGGGCGATGTCGTGTTCCAGAAGCGCACGTCGCTGGTTTTCAAAAAATTGCAGGTAGTGCGGTTTTATGACGCGAAACGCAACACGCTGGCTTATCTGACATATTCCGACAAAGTGGTTGAAGGTTCGCCGAAAAACGCGCTAAGCGCGGTACCGATTATGCCGTGGGGCCAGGCCCGGTAATTCACAGGATTATTCAGGATGAATCAGACAACCGTCTGGCTGGTGGAGGATGAAACCAGCATCAGCGAAGCGCTGGCGTATGTGATGCAGCTTGAGGGCTTCACGGTACGCACTTTTGAACGCGGGCTGCCCGCGCTGGACGCGCTCCGCCATACCTTGCCGGATCTGGTGGTGCTGGATGTCGGCCTGCCAGACATCAGCGGTTTCGAGCTGTGCCGTCAGCTACTGGCGGCGCACCCGGCGCTGCCGGTGCTGTTTCTCACTGCGCGCAGCGAGGAGGTCGATAAGCTTATCGGCCTTGAGATCGGCGCCGATGACTATGTCGCCAAGCCGTTTTCGCCGCGCGAAGTGTGCGCCCGCGTGCGCACCATTTTGCGGCGGCTGCAAAAGCAGCAGAGCGGCGCGCAAAACGTGGTACGCGCGGGGCATTTCGAGCTTAACGACGACGCCGCGCACATCGCCTGGTGCGGCCAGCCGCTGCCGCTGACCCGCTATGAATTCCTGCTGTTAAAAACGCTGCTGCTGGCGCCGGGGCGCGTTTACTCGCGCCAGCAACTTATGGATAAAGTGTGGGGCGACGCCAGCGACAGCTTCGATCGCACCGTCGATACCCATATTAAAACCCTGCGCGCCAAGCTGCGCGCGGTAAACCCGGACGCCTCACCCATTAATACGCACCGGGGGCTGGGTTACAGCCTGACGGTCAGCTGATGCGCATCGGCATGCGGCTCCTGCTGGGCTATTTCCTGATTGTCGCCGTAGCGGCCTGGTTTGTGCTCGCCATTTTCGTGCAGGAGATCAAACCCGGTGTACGGCGGGCGACGGAGGGCTCGCTCAATGACACGGCCACGTTGCTTGCAGAAATTGCCCGCGACGATTTGCTGGCGGGGCGTCCGCGCGACGGGCAACTGGCGCAGGCGTTTAAGCGTCTTAACCACTACCCGGTGAACGCCAATATCAGCGGCATCAAAAAGGTGCGGAATGAGTACCGTGTTTACCTGACGGACGCGCAGGGGCGGGTAGTGTTCGACTCCAGCGGCGAGGCGGTCGGACAAGATTATTCGCGCTGGAACGATGTCTGGCTGACGCTGCGCGGACACTATGGAGCGCGCAGCTCGCCGCTGCACCCGGATGATCCGGACAGCACGGTGATGTACGTCGCCGCGCCGGTGCGCGACGCGGGACGCATCATCGGCGTACTAAGCGTCGGCAAGCCAAATATCGCGCTTGCGCCGGTGATCCGCCGCAGCGAACACCGGATCATGATGGCGGGCGTTGCGCTGCTCGGCATCGCGCTCCTGACCGGCATCGTGATGGTGCTCTGGATCAACGGCTCCATCGGCAGGCTGGTGCGTTACGCCGATTCGGTTACCGGGGCCGCCCCCCTGCCGCTGCCCGACCCCGGCAGCAGCGAACTGCGGCGTCTCGCCCAGGCGCTGGAAAACATGCGGGTGCGGCTCGAAGGTAAAAATTATATCGAGCAGTATGTCCACGCGTTGACCCACGAGCTGAAAAGCCCGCTGGCGGGCATTCGCGGCGCGGCGGAGATCCTGCGCGAGGCGCCGCCGCCTGACGTGGCGCGGCGGTTCAGCGAGAATATTTTGCAGCAAAACGCGCGTATGCAGGCGCTGGTGGAAAAACTGCTGCACCAGGCGAAGCTCGAAAACCGGCTGGAGATCGCGCCCGAGCCGGTCTTACTGGCGCCGCTGTTCGCCACCCTGGCGGAGCTCTACGCCTCGTCACTTTTGCAAAACGCGGTACGCCTGCGTATCGACCCCGACCCCGGCGACCTGCGCGTGGCGGGCGATGAGGCGCTGCTGTTGCAGGCCATCGGCAATCTGCTGGTGAACGCGCTCGACTTCACCCCACCGGACGGCGAGATAACGCTGGGCGCATGGCAGGAGGGCGAGCGGGTCATTGTGCGCGTGACAGATACCGGCAGCGGCATTCCGGACTACGCGCTGGCGCGCATTTTCGAGCGTTTCTATTCGCTCCCGCGGGCGAGCGGACAGAAGAGCAGCGGCCTCGGGCTCGCGTTCGTTCAGGAAGTGGCGCGGCTTCATCAGGGCGACATTACGCTGGCTAACCGGCCGGAAAGCGGCGTTGAGGCGCGGCTGACGTTAAATCCCGCCTGACTTCACCGGCGCTTCACATAACTTCATTTCCACCCCACATAAGCCCTCTATCTTCGGCACCATCGAAGAGGAGAGGCTTATGTTGAAATCACCATTGATGTTAAAAGGCATGGCGCTGCTGGGCTGTATGGCGCTGCTGTTGATCCCGCTGCGTATTCTGAGCGTCGTCATCGGCGAGCGCGCCGATTATCGCGACCACGTCACTCACTCGCTTGAGCAGAGCACCAGCGGGCCGCAGAAACTCGTCGGGCCGCTTATCGCCATTCCGGTTACCGAAATCACCACCACAATGGAAGAGGGCAAAGAGGTGACCCGGGAGCGCAGTTTTATCCGCTACTGGCTGCCGGAGTCGCTGATGGTAACGGGAAAGCAGGCGGTTGAACCGCGTCATGTCGGCATTTACGAAGGGCAGGTTTGGCGCAGCGAGGTGTCGCTGGAAGCGCGCTTTACGCTGCCTGCGCAGGCGGTAAACCCTGGCGCGCAGTACCGGCTGGGTGACGCCCGGCTGGTGATGGCGGTAGGTGATTCGCGCGGCATCGGCAATGTGGGCGCGCTGAACATTAACGGGCAGACGCTGGAGGTCGAACCAGGCACCGGGCTTGAGGAGGGGGGCGAGGGGCTGCACGCGAGCGTACCGGCTGCGCTGCTTGAGGCCTCGACGCTCGCGGTCCGCTTCTCGCTGGAGCTGAACGGCACCGGCGCATTTTCCGTCGTGCCGCTGGGGCGCAGCAGCGAGATGTCGCTTATCAGTAACTGGCCGCATCCCAACTTCTACGGCAACTTCCTGCCCGCGACGCGGGAGATCTCCGCCAGCGGTTTTGCGGCGAAATGGCGCAGCAGCTGGTATGCCAATAATCTCGACGGCTATTTTCAGAAGGGGCAGGAGGTGAGACTGGGCGCGCTGCCGGCGTTCAGCGTCACGGTGGCGACGCCGGTGGATCAGTATCAGCTCACGGACCGCGCGGTAAAATACGCGGTGCTGCTGATAGCGCTCACTTACATGGCGTTTTTCGTCTGCGAAACCCTGAGCGGCATTACGATGCACCCGGTGCAGTATCTGCTGGTGGGGCTTTCACTGGTCATGTTCTATCTGTTGCTGCTGGCGTTCTCCGAGCATATCGGCTTTAACCTGGCCTGGCTTGCCGCAAGCCTCGCGGGGGCGGCGCTGAATACGCTGTATCTGCAGGCGGTACTGAAAGGGTGGCGGCGTAGCCTGCTCTTTGCAGGCGGTTTGCTGGCGCTCGACGGCGTGCTCTGGCAGTTGCTGCGCTCACAGGATTTCGCGCTATTGCTTGGCAGTGGGCTGCTGTTTGCCGCGCTGGCAGCGGTAATGTTGCTGACCCGTCATATCGACTGGTATGCGCTGACGCCTGCGAAAGCACGCTTCACACGCCTGACGCCTGCCTCGCAGGAAGAGCGCTTCCGGCTCTGGAAGTAAAAGGCGGGCAATAAAAAAGGGCGGAATCTCCGCCCTTTTCGCGTTTCGCCGTCAGGTTTATTCCTGCAGATCACCGCAGAAACGGTAACCTTCACCGTGAATGGTGGCGATGATCTCCGGAGTGTCCGGCGTGGATTCGAAATGTTTACGAATGCGACGGATGGTCACGTCAACCGTACGGTCATGCGGCTTGAGCTCGCGACCGGTCATTTTCTTCAGCAGTTCCGCGCGGGTCTGGATCTTGCCCGGGTTTTCGCAGAAGTGCAGCATGGCGCGGAATTCGCTGCGCGGCAGTTTGTACTGCTCGCCATTCGGGCTAATGAGCGAACGGCTGTTGATATCAAGCTCCCAGCCGTTGAACTTGTAGCTTTCCACGCTGCGACGCTCTTCGCTTACCGTACCCAGATTCATGGTGCGGGAGAGCAGATTGCGGGCGCGGATGGTCAGCTCACGCGGGTTAAACGGTTTGGTGATGTAATCGTCAGCGCCGATCTCCAGCCCTAAGATTTTATCCACCTCGTTATCACGGCCAGTCAGGAACATCAGCGCGACATTCGCTTGCTCGCGCAGTTCGCGCGCCAGCAGCAGGCCATTTTTACCCGGCAGGTTGATATCCATGATAACCAGGTTGATATCATTGTCAGAGAGGATCTGATGCATCTCGGCGCCATCGGTGGCTTCGGACACATCATAGCCTTCTGCTTCGAAAATACTTTTTAACGTGTTGCGTGTTACCAACTCGTCTTCAACGATAAGAATGTGCGGGGTCTGCATGTTTGCTACCTAAAAATTGCCAACTAAATCGAAACAGGAAGTACAAAAGTCCCTGACCTGCCTTATACATGCCATAAATTAACATGCCCGGCCTAACATGACTAAAGTACGTAATTGCGTTCTTGATGCACTTTCCATCAACGTCAACAACATCATTAGCTCGGTCGTGGGTACTTTTCCCTCTGGACCCGACGGTGTCAAAAACGGCTGTTATCCTAACCATTTTAACAGCAACATAACAGGATGATACGATACCAACACCGAATAAAACTACGCTTCGTTGACATATATCAAGTTCAATTGTAGCACGTTAACAGTTTGATGAGATCATCGCAGCGAAGAACTAACTCTGATTACATTCGGGTAACATTGCGGATAATTTCGCCTCTTAACTAATAAACAAAGCGAATCCGATAAGCAAGCGGAATTTGTATTGTTTTTATTGATGATAAACAGCCGGATAACGCCGGTTTTACGGCATAATAAAAGGGATTTCTCCGGTTATTTCCATAACTACTGTTTATCTATTTAGCGACCCTTAACGGGCCGGGATTGTATATAAAATGTAAATTCGCGACGCGTATTAATTGGCGGGTCGCTATTTTCCTCCACGACAGAATCACAGAGAGCCTTATGCGTTTGCCCATTATTCTGGTGTCACCCGCCAGACCTGAAAACGTCGGCGCCGCCGCGCGTGCCATGAAAACCATGGGATTTACCGAATTGCGGATCGTTGACAGTTCAGCGCATCTTGACCCGGCGGCGCGGCGCGTCGCCCACGGTGCTGGCGATATTCTCGATAATACGCGGCATTACGACACGCTCGCCGCCGCGCTGGACGATGTGGACTTCACGGTCGCCACCACAGCGCGCAGCCGCGCGAAGTTTCACTACTACGCGACGCCGCAACAGCTCCTGCCGCTGCTTGAAGAGAAAGCGGCCTGGCTGCCGGTGACGGCGCTGGTGTTCGGACGTGAGGATTCGGGACTGACCAATGACGAGCTGGCGCTGGCCGATGTGCTAACCGGCGTGCCGATGGTCGCCGATTACCCGTCGCTGAACCTGGGTCAGGCGGTGATGGTTTACTGCTATCAGTTAACGACGCTGATGCAAAAACCACCTGCCGCGGCGCCAGAGGCCGATCATGACCAGCTGAAAGCGCTACGCCTGCGCATCGACGCGTTGCTGACCACGCTTGGCGTCGAAGACGACATCAAAATGGCCGACTGGCTGCAACAGCGTCTCGGGCTTCTTGAGCAGCGCGACACCGCGATGTTGCATCGTTTGCTGCACGATATCGAAAAAAAAGCAGCAGGCTGAAAAACTACATTGCCTGCGTCTTCCAGCATTAAATGCTAATTAGACAGGGGAATCGCCGGGTTTTAGGGGCGTAAAAGACGTCTTTATCGCTATCCGGCGGAACAGTTTCGGCCGGTGCGTAAATGAAATATTCGTTGACTTAACCTGACGATTACTTTAACCAATAGAGATACAGGACAGAAAAGTACAGAGCACACAACATCCATGATTCGCATCAGCCTGACTACCATTATTACTACCACCACCATTACCACAGGTAACGGGGCGGGCTGACGCGTACAGGAAAAACTGAAAAAAGCCCGCACCTGAACAGTGCGGGCTTTTTTTTCGGCATAAAATCAAGGGGTAACAACCATGCGAGTGTTGAAATTCGGCGGTACATCGGTCGCGAACGCAGAGCGGTTTATGCGTGTCGCCGACATTCTGGAGAGCAATGCCAGGCAGGGGCAGGTAGCGACCGTTCTTTCTGCTCCCGCGAAAATCACCAACCACCTGGTGGCGATGATTGAGAAAACCATCAGTGGCCAGGATGCCCTGCCGAATATCAGCGATGCCGAACGTATTTTTGCCGAACTGCTGAAAGGGCTCAGCGACGCCCAACCTGACTTCCCGTATGCGCAAATGAAAGCGGTCGTCGATCAGGAGTTCGCTCAGATAAAACATGTGCTGCACGGCATCAGCCTGCTCGGCCAGTGCCCGGACAGCATCAACGCGGCGCTCATCTGCCGTGGTGAAAAACTCTCTGTCGCTATCATGTCGGCGCTGCTTGAGGCTCGTGGCCATAAAGTAACGGTTATCGATCCGGTGGAAAAACTGCTGGCGGTTGGCCATTACCTGGAATCGACCGTCGATATTGCCGAATCCACCCGCCGCATCGCGGCCAGCAAAATCCCGGCGGATCATATGGTCCTGATGGCGGGCTTTACCGCCGGTAACGATAAAGGCGAACTGGTGGTGCTCGGGCGTAACGGCTCCGACTATTCCGCCGCGGTGCTGGCCGCTTGTCTGCGCGCCGACTGTTGCGAGATCTGGACTGACGTCGACGGTGTCTATACCTGCGACCCGCGCCAGGTGCCGGATGCGAGGCTTCTGAAGTCGATGTCGTACCAGGAAGCGATGGAGCTCTCCTACTTCGGCGCTAAAGTTCTCCACCCCCGCACCATCACCCCCATCGCCCAGTTCCAGATCCCTTGCCTGATTAAAAACACCGGTAATCCGCAGGCGCCCGGCACGCTGATTGGCGCGTCCAGTGACGAAGACGGCCTGCCGGTGAAGGGCATCAGCAACCTTAATAATATGGCGATGTTCAACGTCTCCGGCCCCGGCATGAAAGGCATGGTGGGGATGGCGGCGCGCGTGTTCGCGACCATGTCCCGCGCCGGGATCTCGGTGGTGCTGATTACCCAGTCGTCGTCCGAGTACAGCATCAGCTTTTGTGTGCCGCAAAGCGACTGCGCCCGCGCGCAGCGGGCCATGGAAGATGAGTTCTATCTGGAGCTGAAAGAAGGGCTTCTGGAGCCGCTTGCCATTATGGAGCGCCTGGCGATTATCTCGGTGGTAGGCGACGGCATGCGCACGCTGCGCGGTATTTCGGCGAAATTCTTTGCCGCCCTTGCTCGCGCGAATATCAATATTGTGGCGATTGCGCAGGGCTCATCCGAACGCTCTATCTCCGTTGTGGTGAGTAATGACGATGCCGTCACCGGCGTGCGCGTCACGCACCAGATGTTGTTCAATACCGATCAGGTCATTGAAGTCTTTGTGATTGGCGTAGGCGGAGTCGGCGGCGCGCTGCTGGAACAGCTGAAGCGCCAGCAAACCTGGCTTAAGCAGAAGCATATCGATCTGCGCGTCTGCGGCGTGGCGAATTCAAAAGCGCTGCTGACCAACGTACACGGGCTGGATCTGGAAAACTGGCGCGCGGCGCTGGCGGATGCCAACGAGCCGTTCAACCTCGGGCGCCTGATTCGCCTGGTGAAAGAGTATCACCTGCTGAACCCGGTCATTGTCGACTGTACCTCTAACCAGGCGGTGGCGGATCAATACGCTGACTTCCTGCGTGAAGGCTTTCATGTGGTGACGCCGAACAAAAAGGCTAACACCTCATCGATGGATTACTACCACCAGTTGCGCCACGCCGCCGCCGCGTCGCGCCGCAAGTTCCTCTATGACACCAACGTTGGCGCGGGGCTGCCGGTTATCGAAAACCTGCAAAATCTGCTCAACGCCGGTGATGAGCTGCAACGCTTCGCGGGCATCCTTTCCGGCTCGCTGTCATTTATTTTCGGCAAGCTCGATGAGGGCATGAGCCTGTCGGAAGCGACCCGTATGGCGCGCGAAATGGGGTATACCGAGCCGGATCCGCGCGACGATCTCTCCGGCATGGACGTGGCGCGCAAGTTATTAATTCTGGCGCGTGAAACGGGCCGTCACCTTGAGCTTAGCGATATCGTCATTGAGCCGGTGCTACCGGAAAGCTTTGACGACAGCGGCGAAACCGGGAGCTTTATGGCGCGCCTGCCGCAGTTGGATAATGAGTTCGCCGCTCGCGTGGCGCAGGCCCGCGACGAAGGCAAAGTGTTGCGCTACATCGGCACCATTGAAGAAGATGGCGTCTGCCGTGTGAAGATCGCCGCGGTGGATGGTAACGATCCGCTTTATAAAGTGAAAAACGGCGAAAACGCGCTGGCGTTCTACAGCCGCTATTACCAGCCGCTGCCGCTGGTGCTGCGCGGCTACGGCGCGGGTAACGATGTCACGGCGGCGGGCGTGTTCGCCGATCTGCTGCGCACCCTGTCATGGAAGTTAGGAGTTTAAGATGGTTAAAGTGTATGCCCCGGCCTCCATTGGCAACGTCAGCGTGGGGTTTGACGTATTAGGCGCTGCCGTGTCGCCGGTCAATGGCGAGCTGCTGGGCGACTGCGTGACGGTAGAGGCGGCGGCGGAGTTTTCGCTGACCAATACCGGGCGCTTCGTCAGCAAGCTGCCCGCCGAACCGCGAGAAAATATCGCCTGGCAATGCTGGGAGCGCTTTTGTCAGGAGATTGGCAAAACCGTGCCGGTCGCCATGACGCTTGAGAAGAACATGCCGATAGGCTCCGGGCTTGGCTCCAGCGCCTGCTCCGTGGTGGCGGGCCTGATGGCGATGAACGAATTTTGCGGCAAACCGCTCAGCGACGATCGTCTGCTGACGCTGATGGGTGAACTGGAAGGGCGCATCTCCGGCAGTATTCATTACGATAACGTCGCCCCCTGTTTCCTGGGCGGCCTGCAGCTGATGCTGGAAGAAAACCACATTATCAGCCAGCCGGTGCCGTGCTTTGACGAATGGCTGTGGGTAATGGCGTATCCGGGGATCAAAGTCTCAACCGCCGAGGCGCGGGCCATTTTACCGGCGCAGTATCGCCGTCAGGATTGCATCAGCCACGGGCGTTATCTGGCGGGCTTTATTCATGCCTGCCATACGCGCCAGCCGCAGCTTGCCGCTAAACTGATGCGTGACGTCATCGCCGAACCGTACCGTACCAAATTACTGCCGGGCTTTAGCGAGGCACGCCAGGCGGCAACGGAGATCGGGGCGCTGGCGTGCGGCATCTCCGGCTCCGGCCCGACGCTGTTCGCGGTCTGTGATAAAACCGACACCGCACAGCGGGTGGCGGAGTGGCTGAAGCAGCACTATCTGCAAAATCAGGAAGGCTTTGTACATATCTGCCGTCTCGACACGGCTGGCGCACGAGTATTGGGATAACGCATGAAACTCTACAATCTGAAAGACCATAACGAGCAGGTCAGCTTTGCGCAGGCCGTCACGCAGGGACTGGGTAAAAATCAGGGGCTCTTTTTCCCGCACGACTTGCCGGAATTCAGCCTGACTGAAATCGACGAAATGCTGGAGATGGATTTCGTCTCCCGCAGCAGCAAAATTCTCTCGGCTTACATCGGCGATGAGATCCCGGCCGATATTCTGCGCCAGCGCGTGGCGAACGCTTTCACGTTCCCGGCGCCGGTAAGCCAGGTTGCGGAAGATATCGGCTGTCTGGAGCTGTTCCATGGCCCGACGCTGGCGTTTAAGGATTTTGGCGGCCGTTTTATGGCCCAGATGCTGACGCAAATCAGCGGCGATAAGCCGGTGACCATTCTGACCGCGACGTCCGGCGATACCGGCGCTGCCGTGGCCCACGCCTTTTATGGCCTGAAAAACGTCCAGGTGGTTATCCTCTATCCGCGCGGCAAAATCAGCCCGTTGCAGGAGAAACTGTTCTGTACGCTTGGCGGCAATATTGAAACTGTCGCCATCGACGGCGATTTCGACGCCTGTCAGGCGCTAGTGAAACAGGCGTTTGACGACGAAGAACTGAAAGCGAAACTGGGGCTTAATTCCGCCAATTCCATCAATATCAGCCGCCTGCTGGCACAGATCTGCTACTACTTCGAAGCCGTCGCGCAGCTGCCGCAGGAAGCCCGCAACCAGCTGGTAGTTTCGGTGCCAAGCGGCAACTTCGGCGACCTGACCGCCGGGCTGCTGGCGAAATCCGCCGGGCTGCCGGTGAAGCGCTTTATCGCCGCCACCAATGCCAACGACACGGTGCCGCGTTTCCTGCAACACGGCGAGTGGTTGCCGAACGCGACGGTGGCGACCCTCTCCAACGCGATGGATGTGTCACAGCCGAACAACTGGCCCCGCGTGGAAGAGCTGTTCCGCCGTAAAATCTGGCGTCTGAACGAACTGGGCGTGGCGACCATCGACGATGAAACCACGAAGGCGACTATGCGCGAACTGCGCGAGCTGGGCTATCTCTCGGAGCCGCACGCGGCGGTCGCCTACCGCGCGCTGCGCGATCAGCTGCGCCCTGGCGAGTACGGGCTGTTCCTCGGCACGGCGCATCCGGCGAAATTCAAAGAGAGCGTAGAAGCGGTGCTTGGCGAAACGCTGCCGCTGCCACCGGAGCTGGCAGAGCGCGTCGACCTGCCGCTGCTGTCGCATTCGCTGCCAGCCGATTACGCCGCGCTGCGTGAATTGATGATGAACAAAGCGCCGTAAAACGCGCGTTCAGGCGGTACATTACCGGGAGAGGCGTCGCCTCTCCTTTTTTTGTGCGCGATAGCTGCAAACGTGAAGAAAATGTGTAGTGAAAAGGCAGGAAAAGCGCAGAAATTCCCAATAAATGCGGGCGTTTATCATTTGAGATTGCGCAGGATTATCAATACCCGGCAGGACGCTTATCCTTCTTTCATCAACCCATAACGGGCATGAATCTGTAAGGAGTTCCTGTGTTAAAACCTCTACTGCTGGCCTTTTCCATCCTGATGACCGCGCCGCTGTTAACGCAGGCGGCAGAACTGACGCTGCTGCCTTCCGTGAAGCTGCAAATCGGCGACCAGGATCGCGACGGCCATTACTGGGATGGTGGTCACTGGCGTGACCGCGACTGGTGGCATAAGCACTATCAGCGCCATGAAAACCGCTGGGAGCCGCGCCATCACGACGAACGCCCGGTAGCGCGACACGACCGTCACGACGGGCCTGACGTTCATCACCGCTAATAAAAACGCCAGCCTTCGCTGGCGTCATAGTTACTGCTCGTGACGTTTAAACACCAGCTCGCCGCCGCCCGAGGCGGCCTCATCGAAGAAATAGCCTTCGCTGTCGAATGCGGTGAGCTGCTCCGGTTTTGTCAGACGATGCTCGATGATGTAACGGCTCATCAGCCCGCGCGCTTTTTTGGCGTAGAAGCTGATGATTTTAAATTTGCCGTTCTTCTCATCAAGGAAGACCGGTTTGATTATCTCCGCGTTCAGTTTCGCAGGCTTGACTGCTTTGAAATATTCATCTGACGCCAGATTCACCACTACATTATCGCCCTGGGCGGCAATCGCCTCGTTCAGCTTCTGAGTAATCGTATCGCCCCAGAAAGTGTAGAGATCTTTGCCTTTCGGGTTCGCAAGGCGCGTACCCATCTCCAGACGGTACGGCTGCATGAGATCGAGCGGGCGCAGCACGCCGTAAAGCCCGGAAAGCATACGCAGATGCTGCTGGGCGAAATCGAAATCCGCCTCGCTAAACGTTTCCGCTTTAAGGCCGGTATAGACGTCGCCTTTAAATGCCAGGATCGCCTGGCGGGCGTTATCCGGCGTGAAATCGGGCTGCCAGTCACTGAAGCGGGTCGCGTTTAGCGACGCCAGCTTGCTGCTGATGCTCATCAGGTCGGCAATTTCTTCGTCGGTCAGCCGACGGGCAATATCGATAAGCGCCTGCGCGTGGTCGAGCAGTTCAGGCTGGGTGTAGCGCGTCGTGGCAAGCGGACTCTGGTAGTCCAGAGTCTTGGCGGGAGAAATCAGAATCAGCATGACATGTCCTTTCTTCGTTTTCCCGGAACTCTACCAAAGAACGCCGTAAAGTGAACCAATGGCTGCGATTGAACGCGCTTACTCCAGCGGCGCGCTGCGCCAGACATCGGGCTCTACCTGGCGGGCTATTTCCGGGTAACGGTCTGAATTAAAGACCGGCTTTAGCCCCAGCCTGCGCTGGCGCAGGTAGTCATCGGCGATGCATTTCACCACCGGAGAGAGCAGCAGAATGGCGGTAAGATTCATTACCGCCATCAATGCCATCGTCACTTCAGCCACCTGGCGCAGCAGCGGTAAATTAAAGAACGGCCCGGCGAAGACCATCGCGATCACCGCAATCCGCAGCAGCCATCGGTAAGGGGGCGTGTATCTGCGCAGGAACACCAGATTGTTTTCGGCATATGCGTAATTGGCAACGATCGAGATAAAGGCGAACAGCACGATCACGCCCGCCACCAGATCTTTGGCCCATGGCCCGGCGAGCCGACCCAGCGATTCGCGCGCGAGCGTCAGCCCGTCCGTCGCAGCGGGTAACGACTCTGTCATCCCGGCCAGGAGCACGATAAACGCGGTGGACGAGCAGATAACCAGGGTGTCGATGAATACGCCTATCATCTGCACGATACCCTGGGCGGCCGGGTGGGGCGGCCAGGAGGTCGCGGCAGCGGCGGCGTTAGGCGTGGCGCCCATGCCTGCTTCGTTGGAAAACATGCCGCGCTGAAAGCCGCTGGTCAGCGCCTGACTGATACTCCAGGCAAGCGCGCCGGAGGCGGCTTCCTGCCAGCCGAAGGCGCTGCGCACAATCATCAGGAAGATATCAGGCAGCGCGGAGAGATGCAGAGCCATCACCACCAGCGCGGTTATGACCCAGACGCCCGCAATCGGCGGCACCACGCGGCACATCAGGCGCGCCACGCCTTTAAAGCCGAGCAGCAGCATCGGCAGCAGGCACAGCGCCAGCAGCCCACTGCTGACATAAACGGGTAACGTCAGCGCTTTGCCGAGCGCTTTAGAGAGCGCGCCCGCCTGCGCGGCATTAAAGAGAAGTCCGAAAGTGAAGATTAAAAACAGGGAAAACAGCACGCCCATCCAGCGCATGCCGAGCCCGCGCTCCATATACCAGGCCGGGCCGCCGCGAAAGTTGCCCTCCCGATCGCGTCCTTTATAGAGCTGCCCCAGCGCATTTTCGGCAAATGACGTCGCCATGCCGATAAGCCCGGCGACCCACATCCAGAACACGGCGCCCGGCCCACCGCTGATTATCGCGAACGCGACGCCGGCAATATTCCCGCTACCCACCCGCGCGGCGACGCTGGTGCAGAGCGCTTCAAAGGCTGTCAGCCCGCTGCCGGAGGGGCGCAGGCTACGGCTCAGCGCGCGCGGAAAAAAACGCAGATAACGAAACTGAATGAAATGCGTGCGCCAGGAAAACCAGAGCCCTGCGCCAGCCAGCAGATACAGCATGGCTGAACCCCAGAGTATTTCGCTGATAAATAAAAGAAAATCCGACATGCCTGTTCCCCGCAGCGCGGCTCTGCCTGGCGCCTGCGGCAAGGCCGCCGACACGCCTTCTATGAAAGCGCAGAGCCTGAAATAAAAGCAGTTTATCACATGGCTACGACGCGATTGCCCCGGTTGCGCTCGAAAAGTCTCGTGTTATCATCACCGCAGACCGATTACATCTCCCTGACACGAAGTTCAAAAGAGAAACACTATCATGACGGACAAATTGACCTCCCTTCGTCAGTTCACAACCGTGGTTGCTGACACTGGAGACATCGCGGCAATGAAGCTGTACCAGCCGCAGGATGCCACGACTAACCCTTCTCTGATCCTTAACGCCGCACAGATCCCTGAATACCGCAAACTGATCGACGACGCGGTGACCTGGGCGAAAAGCCAGAGCAGCGATCGCGCTCAGCAGGTGGTAGACGCGACTGACAAGCTGGCGGTGAACATCGGTCTGGAAATCCTGAAGCTTATCCCTGGCCGTATCTCTACCGAAGTGGACGCGCGTCTCTCCTATGACACCGAAGGCAGCATCGCTAAAGCCAGGCGCCTGATCAAACTCTACAACGACGCTGGCATCAGCAACGATCGCATTCTGATCAAGCTCGCTTCTACCTGGCAGGGCATCCGCGCCGCCGAGCAGCTTGAAAAAGAAGGCATCAACTGTAACCTGACTCTGCTGTTCTCCTTCGCGCAGGCGCGTGCGTGCGCTGAAGCGGGCGTTTACCTGATCTCTCCGTTCGTGGGCCGTATCCTCGACTGGTACAAAGCCAACACGGACAAAAAAGAGTATGCGCCGCAGGAAGATCCGGGCGTGGTTTCCGTGACGGAAATCTACGAGTACTACAAACAGCACGGCTATGAAACCGTGGTCATGGGCGCAAGCTTCCGTAACGTCGGCGAAATCCTTGAACTCGCGGGCTGCGACCGTCTGACCATCGCGCCTGCGCTGCTGAAAGAGCTGGCGGAAAGCGAAGGCACCGTTGAGCGTAAGCTCGCCTTTAACGGCGAAGTGAAAGCGCGTCCGGAACGCCTGACTGAATCTCAGTTCTTCTGGGAGCACAACCAGGATCCGATGGCGGTGGACAAACTGGCGGACGGTATCCGCAAGTTCGCCGTTGACCAGGAAAAACTGGAAAAAATGGTCCAAGACCTGCTGTAATCTCTCCGTGGCCGGCCCTGCCGGCCACGTTTCTTACGTTCCCGCCCTGTCTGCAAACCACTCTGGCGTGTATCATTTCGCAAAACTGCACTGATTTTCGGAAATGATATGGATACGTTACGCATAGGCTTAGTTTCAGTTTCTGACCGCGCTTCCAGCGGTGTGTATCAGGATAAAGGCATTCCGGCGCTCGAAGCGTGGCTTACGCAGGCGCTGACGACCCCGTTCGTGCTGGAGACCCGTCTGGTACCCGACGAACAGCCGCTTATCGAACAGACGCTCTGTGAACTGGTAGACGAAATGGGCTGCCATCTTGTGCTTACCACCGGCGGTACAGGCCCGGCGCGCCGCGACGTGACTCCAGACGCCACGCTTGCGATTGCCGACCGTGAAATGCCGGGCTTCGGCGAGCAGATGCGCCAGATAAGCCTGAACTTTGTGCCGACCGCGATCCTCTCGCGTCAGGTGGGCGTGATCCGCAAGCAGGCCCTCATTCTCAATCTGCCAGGCCAGCCCAAATCCATTCAGGAAACGCTCGAAGGGCTGAAAGATGAGCACGGTCACGTAAAAGTGTCAGGAATATTTGCCAGTGTCCCGTATTGCATTCAGCTGCTGGATGGCCCTTACGTTGAAACTAATGCCGACGTGGTAGCGGCTTTTCGTCCTAAAAGCGCAATTCGCGAAGTAAAAAACTAATTATTCGCTGTTGATGACATAAACGATGTTTGAAGGTGGCGTGGCGGTGATTTAACGATATAGTCACTTTTAGTTTACGTTTTTACGATAAGCTAATTCACGCCCACCACTTTACAAACGGTTCGTTATGGAACAGCAAACACGTCCTCTTAATCGTCAGGACTATAAAACCCTGACGCTGGCGGCCCTGGGTGGCGCGCTGGAATTCTACGATTTCATTATTTTCGTCTTCTTCGCGGCGGTCGTCGGGGAGCTGTTTTTCCCGCCGGATATTCCGGAGTGGCTGCGTCAGGTACAGACTTTCGGGATCTTCGCCGCCGGTTATCTGGCGCGACCGCTCGGCGGCATTATCATGGCGCACTTTGGCGATCTGGTGGGCCGCAAAAAAATGTTCACCCTGAGTATCCTGCTGATGGCCGTGCCCACGCTGCTGATAGGTCTGCTGCCGGATTACGCGGCGATGGGCATCGCCGCTCCTGTGTTGCTGCTCCTGATGCGTATTCTGCAGGGGGCGGCCATTGGCGGCGAAGTGCCGGGCGCGTGGGTTTTTGTGGCCGAGCATGTCCCTGAAAAGCGTATCGGCATTGCCTGCGGCACGCTGACCGCCGGCTTAACGGTGGGCATTTTGCTGGGCTCGGTAGTCGCGACCCTCATTAACACCAGCATGACGCAGCAGGCCATTCATGACGGCGGCTGGCGCATTCCGTTCCTGCTCGGCGGCGCGTTTGGTCTGGTGGCGATGTACCTGCGTCGCTGGCTTCAGGAGACGCCGGTTTTCCTTGAGATGCAGCAGCGCAAGGCGCTGGCGCAGGAGCTGCCGGTGAAAGCCGTGGTGGTGAAGCATCGTCAGGGCGTGCTTATCTCTATGCTGCTGACGTGGCTGCTGTCGGCGGGCATCGTAGTGGTGATTTTAATGTCGCCGGTCTGGCTGCAAAAGCAGTACGGCTTCACGCCAGCGGTCACGCTGCAGGCCAACAGCATCGCGACGATCATGCTCTGCATCGGTTGCCTGATAGCTGGGCTTGCCGCGGATCGCTTTGGCGCCAGCCGCACGTTTATTATCGGCAGCATGCTGCTCGCGGCCTCCAGCTGGGCGTTCTATCACCTTTCCGGCGCACATCCGGAACACCTCTTTTTGCTCTATGGCCTGGTGGGGGTATGCGTCGGCGTGGTGGGCGCGGTGCCTTTCGTGATGGTGCGTGCGTTTCCGGCGGCGGTGCGCTTTACCGGCATTTCGTTCTCCTACAATGTGGCGTATGCCATTTTCGGCGGCCTGACGCCCATTGCCGTCACGATGCTGATGGGCGTCTCACCCATGGCGCCCGCCTGGTATGTGCTGGCGCTCTCGCTGATGGGGTTAGGGCTCGGCGTCTGGCTGGGCCGAAAGCGGCAGTCTGACGCTTCGCATACCGTGGCGGAGCCCGCGCAGTCGTAATCGCGAAAATGCGCCGTTCCGGCAGCGTGGCCACACAGGGCGAGGCTAAAGATATTAAGCAGCGATGTGGCGGATAAAAGAGAACAGCGTAAGCGTGGCGCAAGCAGGATGAAGGGCGCGTCAGAAGAAGACGTCGTGCCCGTGGGCACGACGCAAAGCGAAAATCAGTGTTTCTCGCCAATCGGCAGTACGGTGCGGCCGTACTGCTCGTTCAGCACTTCGCCCATCGCGAGGTAAATCGCGCTGGCGCCGCATACGAGGCCAATCCAGCCTGCAATATGCACAATGCTTTCGTTATCCATCAGATGGCCGACCGCCAGCAGGGCGAACAGCACCGTCAGGCTCAGGAACACGAATTGCAGCACGCGCGCGCCGCATAGCGTACCGAAGAACATAAACAGCGTGAACACGCCCCAGATACTTAAATAAACGCCCAGAAAATGGCCGTTAGCCGCCTCTGCGAGGCCCATTTTCGGCAGCAGCAGAATCGCGACCAGCGTCAACCAGAACGAACCGTATGAGGTGAAAGCGGTTAAACCGAAGGTGTTGCCTTTTTTATATTCCAGCAGACCGGCAAAAATTTGCGCGATGCCGCCGTAGAAAATCCCCATCGCCAGAATAATGCCGTCCAGCGGGAACATGCCGATATTATGCAGATTGAGCAGAATGGTAGTCATACCAAAGCCCATTAACCCCAGGGGGGCCGGATTAGCCAACTTAATGTTGCCCATAAACCCTCAAAATAATAAGAAAAATTTGCAAAAAGTAACGCCCCGGACGTTATCTTTCGTGACGGGGCGCGGCATCATAATCAGGCCGTTTCGCGCCGTCTATGATCTGGGAAGGGAGAAAATAAAAAAATTTTGCGCTTTGCCCCTTGATGGCGGGCGGAGCGACCCCATCTTGTAGTCAACCGCAATGGATGAGCCTGAAAAAAAAGGGCGGTGGACGGTTGAATCCCCACCGTTAGCCCGCATAACAGGTTCAGACCACATGATGACGATTTTTTAGTGGAGACGTTTAGATGGGTAAAATTATTGGTATTGACCTGGGTACAACCAACTCTTGTGTAGCGATTATGGATGGCACTCAGGCTCGCGTGCTGGAAAATGCGGAAGGCGACCGCACCACGCCTTCTATCATTGCATACACTCAGGATGGTGAAACTCTGGTAGGTCAGCCGGCTAAACGTCAGGCAGTGACTAACCCGCAGAACACCCTGTTTGCAATCAAACGCCTGATCGGCCGCCGCTTCCAGGACGAAGAAGTTCAGCGCGACGTGTCCATCATGCCGTACAAAATCATTGCCGCGGATAACGGCGATGCATGGCTGGACGTAAAAGGCCAGAAAATGGCCCCGCCGCAGATTTCCGCGGAAGTGCTGAAAAAAATGAAGAAAACCGCCGAGGATTACCTGGGCGAGCCGGTGACTGAAGCGGTCATTACCGTTCCGGCATACTTCAACGACGCGCAGCGTCAGGCAACCAAAGACGCTGGCCGTATCGCGGGTCTGGAAGTCAAACGTATTATTAACGAACCGACTGCCGCAGCGCTGGCTTACGGTCTGGATAAAGAAACCGGCAACCGTACCATCGCGGTATACGACCTGGGCGGCGGTACGTTCGATATCTCCATCATCGAAATCGATGAAGTTGACGGCGAAAAAACCTTCGAAGTACTGGCGACCAACGGTGATACCCACCTGGGCGGCGAAGACTTCGACAGCCGCCTGATCAACTATCTGGTGGAAGAGTTCAAGAAAGATCAGGGCATTGACCTGCGCAACGACCCGCTGGCGATGCAGCGCCTGAAAGAAGCGGCCGAAAAAGCGAAAATTGAGCTTTCTTCCGCGCAGCAGACCGACGTGAACCTGCCGTACATCACTGCAGACGCAACCGGTCCGAAACACATGAACATCAAAGTGACTCGCGCGAAACTGGAAAGCCTGGTAGAAGACCTGGTAAACCGTTCTATCGAGCCGCTGAAAGTCGCGCTGCAGGACGCTGGCCTGTCTGTGTCTGACATCAACGACGTTATTCTGGTCGGCGGTCAGACCCGTATGCCGATGGTCCAGAAGAAAGTGGCTGAGTTCTTCGGCAAAGAGCCGCGTAAAGACGTTAACCCGGACGAAGCTGTCGCTATCGGCGCAGCGGTGCAGGGCGGCGTACTGACCGGTGACGTGAAAGACGTGCTGCTGCTGGACGTGACCCCGCTGTCGCTGGGTATCGAAACCATGGGTGGCGTGATGACTCCGCTCATCACCAAAAACACCACTATCCCGACCAAGCACAGCCAGGTGTTCTCGACGGCTGAAGATAACCAGTCCGCCGTGACCATCCACGTGCTGCAGGGTGAGCGTAAACGCGCTGCTGATAACAAATCTCTGGGTCAGTTCAACCTGGATGGTATCAACCCGGCGCCGCGCGGCATGCCGCAGATCGAAGTGACCTTCGACATCGACGCCGACGGTATTCTGCACGTGTCCGCGAAAGACAAAAACAGCGGCAAAGAGCAGAAAATCACCATCAAGGCTTCTTCTGGTCTGAACGAAGACGAGATCCAGAAAATGGTGCGCGAAGCGGAAGCGAACGCAGAAGCTGACCGTAAGTTCGAAGAGCTGGTGCAGACCCGCAACCAGGCGGATCATCTGGTGCACAGCACCCGCAAACAGGTGGAAGAAGCAGGCGATAAACTGCCGGCTGATGACAAAACCGCTATCGAATCCGCGCTGACCGCGCTGGAAGCGTCCCTGAAAGGCGAAGACAAAGCGGATATCGAAGCGAAAATGCAGGCGCTGGCGCAGGTTTCCCAGAAGCTGATGGAAATCGCTCAGCAGCAGCATGCTCAGCAACAGGCAGGCTCCGCTGACGCTTCTGCGAACAATGCGAAAGATGACGACGTCGTTGACGCTGAGTTCGAAGAAGTTAAAGACAAAAAATAATCGCCCTGATGCAGGGTAGATAACACTGGCACGGGCGTAGGAGTTTCTCCACGCCCGTGCACGCATGTCAGGGGCAGATAAAAAATGGCGAAGAAAGACTATTACGAAATTTTAGGCGTCCCGAAAACGGCGGACGAGCGTGAAATAAAAAAGGCGTATAAGCGCCTGGCCATGAAATATCACCCGGACCGTAACCAGGGTGATAAAGAGGCCGAAGGGAAATTTAAAGAGATTAAAGAAGCCTACGAAATTCTTACCGACGCGCAAAAACGCGCGGCCTACGACCAGTATGGTCATGCCGCTTTTGAACAGGGCGGTATGGGCGGCGGTGGTTTCGGTGGCGGCTTTGGCAACGGCGCTGACTTCAGCGATATTTTCGGCGATGTTTTCGGCGATATCTTCGGCGGTGGACGCGGTCGTCGCGCCTCACGTGGCGCGGATTTACGCTACAACATGGAGCTGACGCTGGAAGAAGCGGTACGCGGCGTCACAAAAGAGATCCGCATCCCGACGCTGGAAGAGTGTGAAGTCTGCCACGGCAACGGCGCTAAACCCGGCAGCCAGCCGCAGACCTGTCCGACCTGTCATGGTGCAGGCCAGGTGCAGATGCGTCAGGGCTTTTTCGCCGTACAGCAGACCTGTCCGCACTGTCAGGGCCGCGGTACGCTTATCAAAGATCCGTGCAACAATTGCCACGGTCATGGCCGTATTGAGAAAACCAAAACGCTGTCGGTGAAAATCCCGGCGGGCGTCGATACCGGCGATCGCATCCGTCTGGCGGGTGAAGGCGAGGCGGGCGAACACGGCGCGCCAGCAGGCGATCTGTACGTTCAGGTGCAGGTGAAACAGCACCCGATCTTTGAGCGCGAAGGCAATAACCTTTACTGTGAAGTGCCGATTAACTTCGCGATGGCGGCGCTGGGCGGCGAGATAGAAGTGCCGACGCTGGATGGCCGCGTGATGCTGAAAGTGCCGAGCGAAACCCAGACCGGCAAGCTGTTCCGCATGCGTGGAAAAGGCGTGAAATCGGTACGCGGCGGTGCGCAGGGCGACCTGCTGTGCCGTGTCGTGGTGGAAACTCCGGTTGGGCTTAACGATCGCCAGAAAGCGCTGCTTCAGGAGCTGCAGGAAAGTTTCGGCGGGCCGACCGGCGAAAAAAACAGCCCGCGTTCCAAAAGCTTCTTCGATGGCGTGAAAAAGTTTTTTGATGACTTAACCCGCTAATCATTCTGTTTTTACGAACAGTGAAAATCAGCCTGAAATGGTTTCCGCCATTTCAGGCTTTTTTCTACGATTTTACTTACTATTCTGAATAGCGTTTTGCCATCATTATTGGTCTCGTTATTGTTTACATCTCGCTGCCATCGATCCCGCGTCGTTGAAATTTGATAAAAATCGATTTTTTGGCGAGGCAAATTGATTTTGCCAGTGAACGCTGAAACTTATATTTTGTTACTTTTACCGACGGCAGGATACGCTGACGCATGAAGAAGAAAAGCGGTGCCAATGAGTTTGATTATAATCTCATCAAAGTTTTTGACGCCGTCATCACCGCAGGAAATGCGGCACGCGCCTCTCAACAACTTCAGGTCACGCCTGCCGCTATCACGCTCGCTATTCAGCGCCTGCAGCAAACCTATGACGAAGAACTCTTTATTCGTACCCGTGAAGGTCTGACGCCGACGCCGCGCGCCAGGGAAATTCACCGTGCCTACAGCAAGGCGGTGGATATTATCAACGCGACTTTTGAGCGTACCGCGACAATGCCGGCGCGGTATGAAATGAAAATCACCGGAGATGATGTCAGCGAGCAGTATTACTTCGCCCAGCTCTTCGATATGGAACTGTTTGAGCGATTTCGCCTGCATTACCTTTCCTCTACCGGCAAAAGCTTTTCACGCCAAAGCAATGACTTACAGGCAGGGAAAAGTGACTTGTTGTTATCAACACACTATTTTAGCGAGCCGGATATTGAGCAAACCATTATTGATCAGTACCGTCAGTATACGGTGATTTGCAATACCCGGAATCCTCTTTGTGAATTGCCGCAGTTATCTCTGGCTAACCTTTACGCTTCACGACACGCGGTTTACCACCCCTACAAAGTAAAAACCGCCTTAAAAAAAGATATCAAAAGTAATGATGGACTCTCATTTTTTAACAATCAGTTTTCTGTCAGGTATTATACAGATTCGATAAATGGTTTATTAAGTATCATTGAAAACTCATCGTTAATAGCAATACTGCCATTAAAAATAGCCCGCTTTTTTCAGGCACAAGGAAAATACCGAATCGCTTTAATTGCACTGCCCGATGAAATAGACATTGAAATAATTAGAGTTTATGCCGGATGGCATCGCGATAACGCGCAGCGAGATCAGATAAAAGAGGTTATAATCATGCTACAGACGCTTATTAATTATCGTAAATAGCCTGTTCCGAACTTGTAAATCACAGCCATCTCTTTTCATGACTAAAAAACTGTTCCTCCATTAATAAGAGTGTACGTCCCGCAGTGAGATGAAATGATTACCTTACTACTGATTAGGGTGCTAACTTTATTGCATCGCCAGATGGCGTATTCATTTATCGTTCACTAATTATCGAGGTTTATCATGTCTATTGCAGCGCATATCCCCACGCCAAAACTGGTTTTGGTTGAACTGGAAATTTTATTAACCATTATTGCTATCGGCGGTTGGGGCGGCTTTGTCAGCTATCTGATGAAGTGTGAAAAAAGTCAAACCCATAAAGATATTATGGACTGCCTGGCGCAGATCGCTATCTCATGTTTTACCGCCTTTCTGTTAAGCGTGGCGGCGATTGACCGAAACATGAGTTTTAATATGGTACTGATGCTGGCAGGTCTTGGCGGGGTATTTGCAACACCGATACTGCGGATACTAAGCGAGAGAGTAAAAAGCTTTTTGGGCGGCACGTCCCTGTTAAAATAAACCAGCAAAAGCCCGCCGTGATAGCGGGCTTTTCTTTTCCGTCCTCAGGACATCGTGACCCTTTCACGCAGCCAGCCGTAAATAAACGCCTCGTTAGCTTCCCGTTTTTCCGTTATATCAAGATAATAGTCGCCTTGCGTACAGTTCAGCGCCCGTACCAGCACGATTTCGCCTTCTTTGCCTCGTTCATCCAGGTAACGTTTTAAGGCCTCAAGCGTATTTTTCCCGATAGCGCCATCCACGACCAGATCGCCATAAAGCTTCTGCTGGCGATTAAAAGCATTGAGCCAGCGCTGTAGCCAGCGGGCGGGGATCGCGGGGCCGATATTAGTGCCTGCATCGCAAAGCTCAAACGCCACGGGGAGCGAATACTGAGCGACGCGGTTAAAACCCGGGGCTATCCAGTAATCTTGTTCCAGTATGTTGTATGCCTCTTCACGGGTGAGTGCGCGCATATCGCCTTTATAACCGTGCGCTCTGGCGGTTTTCTCGGTAATGCCCCACTTTGTGGGACCACCGAGATCGGCTGGATGATTCACATAATTCCCTTCGATGTTCAGGATGCCGTCAATGACAGGATTCATAATGGTTCCTCGCAGCAGAAATTCAGGGGTGGCTCACATCCATCAAAGTAAAAAGCGCCAGTACGCAGACAACAAAAACGGCGAACAACGCCATCGTCCACCACGTGCGTTTAGGTTTCTTATTGTTTTCAACTGTCAGCAGGTCGACAGGGATCTCATCGTTCACTTTGATGCCAAGCTTGGGCACAGTGACGAACAAATCATTGATGCCGAGCGTGCGCAGATCCCGACGTAGCAGGTAAAGCACCTGCGTAAGATTAGCGTCGCTGATGTACTGACCACGACTGCCCCAGAGTACCGCGGCGATTTGTTGTTTTTCGATAATGCCATTTTTTGCGTTTTCAATAATGAAGCTCAGGCAACGTGCGCGCATGGTTGTCATTTTGATGACGCATGCGTTATCCGTGTTTTTTAATTCGTTATTAGCCTCTGTAAAAATACAATTGCGATTAATAACATAGCTTTTCATATATCACCTGTTGACAGATATAAATATATGGCGGGAAGTTCCTTTAGCGATTTAGAGAGTAAAGTTCAGCTTCGTTATTTTCCATAGCCCGCATTAAAAAAAGTGGTTTTATTTAACGAAACGACAGTTCAGATCACGATTTGCCACCGTTATTAAATGCTTTTTAAGTGACAATTAAAGTGTGCTTAATCTTTAATACATTATATATTTTGAATCATAGTGTTGATATTTAATGGTAATTTCAAAAAAATTTTCGTTAAGTTTAATCTTTTTTAATAAGTTTCATAAATGCGCTTATTTTTTATTGGAGTTTTATTTGATGTGATTGGCGCGATGTTTTTTGTCCACGCATGATAGTTAGCGCAGAAAGTACTGCACTCACTTTTCACGAAGGAAAATAAACATGGCTACAAGTAAATTAATTCAGGGCGACAGCCTGACCGAAACCAGTAACGCTGCAGATGGGTTTAATCCGGCCAGTGAAGCTGAAAAATACAGCTATACATCAGCCCGCGTGGCAAAGCCGGTATACAATAAATATAAGTCTGCTAATAAGCCTAAAGTATTTGGTTATTATACCGACTGGTCCCAGTATGATGGACGCCTCCAGGGCGACGATACCCCATCCAATCGTGGGCGCGGCTACGATCTCGCAAAAGTGTCGCCCACCGCGTATGACAAGATCGTTTTCGGTTTCCTGGGCATCGTCGGCGATAAAGGCGAAAAGCAATACACGATTGAAAACGCCGCTCGCCTGACCAACAAAAACACGAACGAACCGACGTTCCTTGATCCATGGGGCGATTTTCAGTCTTACGTTAACTGCGGTCACAGCACCAGCGGCTGGGATATCGATCCGGCTACCGTCACGCAGGCCACCACCAAAGGCCTGCTCGGCGGTCTGCGCGATCTTCAACAAAGAGCGAAACAGCAGGGACATACCCTTGCGCTTTCAATGAGTATCGGCGGCTGGACCATGAGTAACGGTTTTCATGAGATGTCGAAAACCGACTCTTCGCGTAAAACCTTCGCCGCAGGCGTGGTCAAACTGTTTAAGCAGTTCCCGATGTTCAGCGAAGTGGATATCGACTGGGAATACCCGAACGCTGAGGGCAATGGCAACCCGCATGGCCCGGAAGATGGCGCCAACTACGCGCTGCTTATCGCTGAACTCAAAAAACAACTCAGCGCGGCAGGACGCAGCGACGTAAAAATTTCTATTGCCAGCTCGGCCGTCGTGTCTACGCTCGAATATTCTAATGTCAAAGCGCTCATGGACGCAGGCCTGTACGCCATTAACGTCATGACCTATGACTTCTTCGGCACGCCGTGGGCCGAGACCCTGACGCACCATACCAACCTCACCCCGCTTACTGCGGGCGGCTGGAGCATCGAAGCGGTCGTGGATTACCTGATTGCCGAAGGTTTCCCTTCCGAACGTATTAATATCGGTTACGCCGGTTATACCCGTAACGCCCGCAATGCGATGATTGAGAGCTTCTCGCCGCTCAAAGGCGCGTATACGCCGGGCAACGGCACCACCACCGGGACGTTCGAATCCGGCAGCACCGAATGGTACGACACCATTTACAACTACCTGGATCTGGAAAACCAGAAAGGACGTAACGGCTTTAACGTCTATACCGACAAAGTCGCCAATGCGGATTATCTCTACAACCCGCAGAGCAAACTCTTTATGTCGCTGGATACACCGCGCTCGGTCAAAGCCAAAGGCCAGTACGCCGCGTCGCGTAATCTTGGCGGTCTGTTTACCTGGACTATCGACCAGGATAACGGCGTGCTGGTGAATGCCGCGCGTGAAGGGCTGGGGTATGAGATCGAGACCCAGACGGTCGATATGAAGCCGTTCTATTTTGAAGGCATTAACGTTTCTGAACCGGATAGCGGCAGCAGCGATAACGAACCGCAGCCGGCAGTAAACCATGCGCCCATGGCGGCTATTCAGCTACGCGTGGTCGGCGGGTCGCGTATTCAGCTTTCCGGCGAGGCATCCCGCGATGAAGATAACGACGCGCTGAGCTTCAGCTGGGGCGTGCCGTCTACCATCAGCGTGGCGGATAAGAGCGCTGCCGTGATTGAATTTGACGTGCCGGTCGTCACGCAGAGCACCGATTTCCAGTTCACGCTCTTCGTGCGCGACAGTAAAAACGAGCCCTCTTCGCAGCAGCGTTTTGTGGTGACCGCCGTGCCGGGTAGTGCGTCGTCTGATGGTGACACGCCAGCCCCGACCCCGACGCCCGAACCGGAACCGACTCCAACGCCGACGCCGACGCCAACCCCAACCCCAACGCCGGATAATAGCGGTTCCGGCGGCGCACCGTATCCGCTCTGGAGCGCCAGTACGGTTTACGGCGCGAAATGGGGCACTTTCGAGAAGGTGAGCTGGAAAGGCCATAACTATCAGGTTAACTGGTACTCGCAGGGCGATCAGCCGGATCTTAACAGCGGGCCATATCAGGTCTGGACTGACATTGGGACATACTGATCTTCACGACATAGTTCCGCTTTTCCGCTCAGCCCGTGTTTGAGCGGGTTTGAGGCCCCGGGTAGGGATTACCGGGGCCTTTTTTATCGCTATCGTTAACAACGCCGCGTCATTGTTCTCATTAATTCGTTTTAGCCGATCTTTATGCGCAGAATAAACTGCTTTTCCGATGAGTAAAGGTCGCTATCCTTATACATACCGAAAGTAAGTGAACAGGTCATCTCAATATTCTGGATGGACAATGATGATAAAAGCGGTACAACGTTTCTTTAAAAACGAGGCTGCGGGCGGCATCGTACTCATCGCGGCGGCTGCGCTGGCCATGTTGCTGGCCAATATGAGCGCCACACACGACCTCTATGAAGGCTTTCTTAGCACACCGGTGGAGTTACAGGTCGGGGCGCTGGAGATCAAAAAGAACATGTTGCTGTGGGTGAACGACGCCCTGATGGCCGTGTTCTTTTTGCTGGTCGGGCTGGAGGTTAAGCGTGAACTGGTGCAGGGCTCGCTTGCAAGCCGCCGGCAAGCCTCGCTGCCGGTGATTGCCGCGCTGGGCGGCATGGTCGTTCCGGCCGCGCTCTATCTGGCCTTTAATTATCAGGATCCGATCACTCGCGCGGGCTGGGCTATTCCTGCGGCGACCGATATCGCGTTCGCGCTGGGGATCCTGGCGCTGCTCGGCAGCCGCGTGCCGCCCGCGCTGAAAATCTTTCTGATGGCGCTGGCGATTATTGATGATCTGGGCGCGATTGTGATTATTGCGCTGTTTTACACCAGTTCGCTGTCAATGGTGTCGCTGCTGGTGGCGGCGGGCGCGATCGCCGTGCTGGCGCTCCTGAATATCTGCAACGTGCGCCGCGTCGGAGTTTATATTCTGGTAGGCGTGGTGCTCTGGACCGCGGTGCTGAAATCTGGCGTTCACGCCACGCTGGCGGGCGTGATTATCGGCTTTTTTGTGCCGCTTAAGGCAGAAAAGGGGCATTCGCCCGCCGGCACGCTGGAGCACGCGCTGCATCCGTGGGTAGGTTTTATGATCCTGCCGCTGTTCGCGTTCGCCAATGCGGGCGTTTCGCTTGAGGGCGTTACGCTGGCGGGCCTGGCATCACTGCTGCCGCTGGGTATTATCGCCGGACTGTTTATCGGCAAGCCGCTTGGCATCAGCCTCTTTTGCGCGCTGGCGGTCAAGCTCAAATGGGCCACGCTGCCGCCGGGTGTCACGCAGAAAACGATTATGGCCGTCGGCGTGCTGTGCGGCATCGGTTTTACCATGTCTATTTTTATCGCCTCGCTGGCGTTTGGCGATGTTGATGCCGCGCTGGTGACCTGGGCGAAACTTGGCATTCTGGTCGGGTCATTACTGGCTGCGGTCACCGGCTATTTGCTGCTGCGCGGCCATTTGTCGGGTACGCGTTAGCGCCCGCTTTATCACGCGGCCTTCCGGAGTGAAGGCCGCTCCGCTCTCAGGGAGTTCAGGGAGAATGCGCTCATGTCTCACATCAACTACAACCACCTGTATTACTTCTGGCAGGTTTGCAAAGAGGGCTCGGTCGTCGGTGCCGCCGAGGCGCTGTACCTCACGCCGCAAACCATTACCGGGCAGATAAAAGCGCTGGAGGAGCGGCTACAGGGCAAACTGTTTAAGCGTAAGGGAAGGGGGCTTGAGCCCAGCGAGCTGGGACAGCTGGTGTTTCGTTACGCTGACCGTATGTTTACCCTGAGCCAGGAGATGCTGGATATCATCAATTACCGCAAAGAATCTCATTTGTTGTTTGATGTCGGCGTGGCGGACGCGCTCTCTAAACGGCTGGTGAGCGGCGTACTGGACGCGGCGGTAGTGGAAGATGAACAAATTCATCTGCGCTGTTTTGAATCGACCCACGAGATGCTTCTGGAACAGCTCAGCCAGCATAAGCTCGACATGATTATCTCCGACTGCCCCATCGACTCCACGCAGCAGGCGGGGCTGTTTTCCGTGAAAATCGGCGAGTGTAGCGTGAGTTTCTGGTGTCAGAATCCGGCCCCGACGAGGCCCTTCCCGGCGTGTCTCGAAGAGCGACGGCTGTTGATCCCGGGGCGTCGTTCGATGCTTGGGCGCAAACTGCTTAACTGGATCCACTCGCAGGGGCTGAAGGTGGAGATCCTCGGCGAGTTTGACGACGCGGCGCTGATGAAAGCGTTCGGCGCGGCGCATAACGCCGTGTTTGTGGCGCCAAGCCTGTACGCGCACGATTTTTATGAGGATGACAATATCGTCGAGATAGGGCGGGTGGATAATGTGATGGAAGAGTATCACGCGATTTTTGCGGAGAGGATGATTCAGCACCCGGCGGTGCAGCGTATCTGCAATCGCGACTACTCGGCGCTGTTTGTGCCGCCGAAATAAAACCGCAGCCATAAAAAAACCCGCAGATGCGGGTTTTTTTAACAAGCTGCTTTAAACAAGCTTCAACGAATGGCGATTAAGCCAGTTTGTTGATCTGCGCAGTCAGGTTAGCCTTATGACGCGCGGCTTTGTTTTTGTGGATCAGACCTTTAGCAGCCTGACGATCCACGATTGGTTGCATTTCGTTAAATGCTTTCAGTGCAGCAGCTTTGTCGCCAGCTTCAATCGCTGCGTATACTTTCTTGATGAAAGTACGCATCATAGAGCGACGGCTTGCGTTGTGCTTACGGGCCTTTTCAGACTGAACGGCACGCTTCTTAGCTGATTTGATATTAGCCAAGGTCCAACTCCCAAATATGATCTATGTGGACAATTCAAAGGCCGAGGAATATGCCCTTTCAGCCTTCTTTTGTCAATGGATTTGTGCAAATAAGCGCCGTTGTTATGCGGCGCTCGTTACGTAGTGATGGCGCAAGATTCTACCAGCTTGCCTCGTGCGAATACAGTCTTTGTGGGACAAAATTCGCGTTCAGCGTGAAACCGTTGCGCAGCGCGATGAAATCCTTGTCAGTTTATGGCTGACAGGGCCAAATCGTCGGTTAACCTTAAAGGCTGTACAAGGTATAATCCGACGATTTTCACTGTCCTGAGCCAGTCATGAAGCTGATACGCGGCATACATAATCTCACCTCTGAGCATCACGGTTGCGTGCTGACCATCGGCAATTTCGATGGCGTGCATCGTGGTCACCAGGCTTTGCTGAGCGGGCTATGCGCGCAAGGGCGCGAACGCGGCCTTCCCGTTATGGTCATGATTTTCGAGCCGCAGCCCCTTGAGCTTTTCGCCGCGGATAAAGCCCCTGCGCGGCTGACGCGGTTGCGTGAAAAGCTGCGCTATCTCGCCCGTTGCGGCGTGGATTACGTGCTGTGCATTCGCTTCGACCGCCGCTTTGCCGCGCTGACGGCGCAAAACTTTGTAAGCGATCTGCTGGTGGAGCGCCTCGGGGTTAAATTTCTGGCTACCGGGGATGATTTCCGCTTTGGCGCTGGTCGCGAAGGGGATTTCTTGTTATTACAGAAAGCCGGGCGCGAATATGGCTTTGAAGTCACCAGCACGCAAACGTTTTGCGATGAAGGTGTGCGCATTAGCAGTACTGCGGTGCGTCAGGCGCTCGCTCAGGATGATTTAGCGCTGGCGGAAAACCTGCTCGGACGGCCTTTCGCTATCTCCGGGCGCGTCGTCCACGGCGACGCGCTGGGGCGTACCATAGGTTTCCCGACGGCGAACGTACCGCTGCGCCGTCAGGTTTCGCCTGTGAAGGGCGTCTATGCGGTGGAAGTGCTGGGCATCAGCGATAAACCGCTGCCTGGCGTCGCCAATATCGGCACCCGCCCGACGGTGGCTGGCGTGCGTCAGCAGCTTGAAGTTCATCTGCTGGACGTTGCAATCGACCTCTACGGCCGCCATATAGATGTAGTGCTGCGTAAAAAAATACGCAATGAACAGCGGTTTGCCTCGCTTGATGAACTCAAGGCGCAAATCGCCAGAGACGTGATCACCGCCCGCGACTTTTTTGGGCTACCGACACCGGCGTAACGCCTGAATCGGCTAATTATCAAACCGAAATACGGAACCGAGAATCTGATGAGTGACTTTAAATCAACCCTGAATTTGCCGGAAACAGGGTTCCCGATGCGTGGCGATCTCGCCAAACGCGAACCGGGAATGCTGGCGCGTTGGACCGATGATGACCTCTACGGCATCATTCGTGCAGCCAAAAAAGGCAAAAAAACCTTCATTCTGCATGATGGCCCTCCTTATGCGAATGGCAGCATTCATATCGGTCACTCGGTTAACAAGATTCTGAAAGACATTATCGTGAAGTCCAAAGGGCTTGCCGGTTATGACTCCCCCTACGTGCCGGGCTGGGACTGCCACGGGCTGCCTATCGAGCTGAAAGTCGAGCAGGAATATGGCAAGCCGGGTGAGAAATTCACCGCTGCCGAATTCCGCGCTAAGTGCCGCGAGTACGCGGCGACCCAGGTTGACGGCCAGCGTAAAGACTTTATCCGTCTCGGCGTGCTGGGCGACTGGTCGCATCCGTACCTGACCATGGATTTCAAAACCGAGGCCAATATCATCCGCGCGCTCGGTAAAATCATCGGCAACGGCCATCTGCATAAAGGCGCCAAGCCGGTGCACTGGTGCGTTGACTGCCGCTCCGCGCTGGCTGAAGCGGAAGTGGAGTACTACGACAAAACGTCGCCGTCCATCGACGTCGCCTTTAACGCGGTAGACCCGGCGGCGGTCGCGGCGAAATTCGGCGCGCAGAATGTCAACGGCCCGGTATCGCTGGTTATCTGGACCACCACCCCGTGGACGCTGCCGGCGAACCGCGCGATCTCTCTGCATGCCGAGATCGACTATGTGCTGGTGCAGGTCGAAGGCCAGGCGCTGATCGTGGCGAAAGATCTGCTTGAAAGCGTGATGAAGCGTGTGAACATCGCGGATTACACCGTACTCGGCGAAACCAAAGGCGCGCATCTTGAGCTGATGCGCTTCGCGCACCCGTTCATGGGCTTTGACGTTCCGGCGATTCTCGGCGAGCACGTTACGCTCGATGCCGGTACCGGCGCGGTGCATACCGCAGGCGGCCACGGCCCGGACGACTACACCATCAGCCAGAAATATGGCCTGGAAATCGCCAACCCGGTCGGCCCGGACGGCGCTTATCTGCCGGGCACCTACCCGACGCTGGATGGCGTTAACGTCTTCAAAGCGAACGATCAAATCGTTGAGCTGCTGCGTGAAAAAGGCGCGCTGCTTAACGTGGCGAAGCTGCTGCACAGCTATCCGTGCTGCTGGCGTCATAAAACGCCGATCATCTTCCGCGCCACGCCGCAGTGGTTCGTCAGCATGGATCAAAAGGGCCTGCGCGCGCAGTCGCTGAAAGAGATCAAAGACGTGCAGTGGATCCCGGACTGGGGCCAGGCGCGCATCGAATCGATGGTCGCCAACCGCCCGGACTGGTGTATCTCCCGCCAGCGCACCTGGGGCGTGCCAATGTCCCTGTTCGTCCATAAAGAGACGCAGGAACTGCACCCGCGCACCCTGGAGCTGATGGAAGAAGTCGCTAAGCGCGTGGAAGTTGACGGTATTCAGGCATGGTGGGATCTCGACCCGCGCGACATCATGGGCGATGACGCCGATGTCTATGAAAAAGTGCCGGATACGCTGGACGTCTGGTTCGACTCTGGATCGACCCACTCGTCAGTCGTTGACGTGCGCCCGGAATTCTCCGGCCATGCGGCGGACATGTATCTTGAAGGCTCTGACCAGCATCGCGGTTGGTTTATGTCTTCGCTGATGATCTCCACCGCCATGAAAGGCAAGGCGCCGTACCGTCAGGTACTGACCCACGGCTTCACCGTTGACGGTCAGGGCCGCAAGATGTCGAAATCTATCGGCAACACGGTCTCTCCGCAGGACGTGATGAACAAACTGGGCGCTGACATTCTGCGTCTGTGGGTAGCGTCGACCGACTACACCGGCGAAATGGCCGTGTCCGACGAAATCTTAAAACGCGCCGCCGATGCGTATCGTCGTATCCGTAACACCGCGCGCTTCCTGCTGGCGAACCTGAACGGTTTCGATCCGGCGAAAGACATGGTGAAACCGGAAGAGATGGTCGTGCTGGATCGTTGGGCGGTCGGCTGCGCGAAAGCCGCGCAGGACGATATCGTGAAAGCGTATGACGCTTACGATTTCCATGAAGTGGTGCAGCGCCTGATGCGCTTCTGCTCCATCGAAATGGGCTCGTTCTATCTCGATATCATCAAAGACCGTCAGTACACCGCGAAAGCCGACAGCGTGGCGCGCCGCAGCTGTCAGACCGCGCTGTATCATATCGCCGAAGCGCTGGTGCGCTGGATGGCGCCGATCATGTCCTTTACCGCGGATGAGATCTGGGGCTATCTGCCAGGCGCGCGTGAGAAATATGTCTTCACCGGCGAGTGGTACGACGGCCTGTTTGGCCTCGCGGAAACCGAAGCCATGAACGACGCTTACTGGGACGCCCTGCTGAAAGTGCGCGGCGAAGTGAACAAGGTGATTGAGCAGGCGCGCGCGGATAAAAAAGTCGGCGGGTCGCTGGAAGCCGCGGTCACCCTGTACGCGGAGCCGGAGCTGGCGGCGAAGCTCACCGCGCTTGGCGAGGAATTACGATTTGTCCTGTTGACCTCGCAGGCGAAGGTTGAGGATTATGCCAGCGCCGCCGCAGATGCCCAGCAGAGCGAATTGCTCAAAGGGCTGAAAGTGGCGCTCGCAAAAGCCGAAGGTGAGAAGTGCCCGCGCTGCTGGCATTACACCACCGATATTGGCAAGGTAGCGGAACACGCAGAAATCTGCGGTCGCTGTGTCAGCAACGTCGCCGGTGACGGCGAAAAACGTAAGTTCGCCTGATGAGTAAACCGATTCGTTCCACCGGTCTGCGCTGGCTGTGGCTGGTTGTGGTTGTGTTGATTGTCGATCTGGGTAGCAAGGCGTTAATCCTCCAGCACTTTGCGCTGGGGGAGACCGTCTCCCTGTTCCCGTCGCTGAATCTGCACTATGCGCGCAACTACGGCGCGGCGTTTAGCTTCCTCGCGGATAAAGGCGGCTGGCAGCGCTGGTTCTTCGCCGGTATCGCTATCGGCATCTGCGTGCTGCTCACCGTCATGATGTATCGTGCAAAGGCGAGCCAGAAGCTCAACAACATTGCTTACGCGCTGATTATTGGCGGCGCGCTGGGCAATTTGTTCGATCGTCTGTGGCACGGCTTTGTAGTCGATATGATCGACTTCTATGTCGGCGACTGGCATTTCGCCACCTTTAACCTGGCCGATACCGCTATCTGTATCGGCGCGGCGTTAATCGTGCTGGAAGGCTTTTTGCCGAAACCAGCCGCGAAAGCACAGGCGTAAATCTCCATGCCGGGTGGCGCTACGCTTACCCGGCCTGAAGCATTTGCGGCCTCTCGCAGGCCCGGTAAGCGCAGCGCCGCCGGGCAAACAGATGACCCAAAAAGTGAGCAACCTGCATGTCTACATCCATACAGAGCAACAGCGCGGTGCTGGTGCACTTTACGCTGAAGCTTGAAGACGGTTCCACGGCAGAGTCGAGCCGCAACAGCGGCAAACCAGCGCTCTTTCGCCTGGGCGACGGTTCGCTGTCGCAGGGACTGGAGCGCGAACTGCTTGGCCTGCATGCGGGCGATAAAAAAGCGTTTACGCTGCTGCCGGAAGACGCCTTCGGAACGCCGAGCCCCGATCTCATCCAGTACTTCTCCCGCCGCGAATTTATCGACGCGGGGGAGCCGGACATCGGTGCTATTATGCTTTTTACCGCAATGGACGGCAGCGAAATGCCGGGGGTTATCCGTGAAATCAACGGCGACTCCATCACAGTGGATTTCAACCATCCGCTCGCCGGGCATACCCTTCATTTTGATATAGACGTGCTGGAAATCGATCCGGCGCTGGAGAGTTCTGATGCAGATCCTGTTGGCTAACCCGCGCGGCTTCTGCGCAGGCGTGGACCGCGCTATCAGCATTGTGGAAAACGCGCTGGCGATTTACGGCGCGCCTATCTACGTTCGCCACGAAGTGGTGCATAACCGCTACGTGGTAGACAGCCTGCGCGAACGCGGCGCAATTTTTATCGAGCAGATAAGCGAAGTGCCGGATGGCGCAATTCTGATTTTCTCCGCGCACGGCGTTTCCCAGGCGGTACGCAACGAAGCGAAAAGCCGTGACTTAACGGTATTTGACGCCACCTGCCCGCTGGTGACCAAAGTGCATATGGAAGTCGCGCGCTCAAGCCGCCGTGGCGAAGAAGCGATTCTTATCGGCCACGCCGGTCATCCGGAAGTAGAAGGCACGATGGGCCAGTACAGCAACCCGGAAGGGGGCATGTATCTGGTGGAATCACCGGACGACGTCTGGAAAATTACCGTTAAGGATGAGGACAATCTCTCCTTTATGACCCAGACCACGCTGTCGGTAGACGACACCTCGGACGTTATCGACGCGCTGCGCCGCCGCTTCCCGAAAATCGTTGGTCCGCGCAAAGATGACATCTGCTACGCCACCACTAACCGTCAGGAAGCGGTGCGGGCGCTGGCGGAGCAGGCGGACGTGGTATTAGTGGTGGGTTCGAAAAACTCCTCTAACTCTAACCGCCTGGCAGAGCTCGCCCAGCGTATGGGCAAAACCGCCTACCTTATCGACGACGCGAATGATATTCAGGAAGCCTGGGTGAAAAACGCCGCCTGCGTGGGCGTTACCGCAGGTGCGTCGGCGCCGGATATCCTGGTGCAGAACGTTATCGCGCGCCTGAAAGCGCTCGGCGGCAGCGACGCCCATGAGCTGACCGGTCGCGAAGAGAATATCGTGTTCGAAGTGCCGAAGGAACTGCGCATCGACGCCCGCGAAGTGCAGTAACTCCCGCCCGCGTACCGATAACAGCATGCCGGACGGTGAACATCGTCCGGCATTTTTGTATCCGCAAGCAGGCCAGTGATGACAGGACATTGTGTGAAAAAAACGCCGATTATTCTCGATACCGATCCGGGTATTGACGATGCCGTGGCCATTGCCGCCGCGCTGTTCTCGCCCGCAATCGATTTACAACTCATCACCACCGTGGCGGGTAACGTCAGCGTGGAGAAAACCACCCGCAACGCGCTGCAACTGCTGCATTTCTGGCAGGCTGATGTGCCGGTCGCGCAGGGCGCGGCCACGCCGCTGGTGCGCCCGCTGCGCGATGCCGCCTCGGTTCATGGCGAATCAGGCATGGATGGCTTTGATTTCACCGTACATGACCGGCAGATACTTGATGTTCCGGCGTTTCAGGCCATCTTTGCGCGGCTGATGGCAAGCCCCGAGCCGCTGACCATTGTCACCATCGGGCCGCTGACCAATATCGCTCTCCTGCTGACGCACTACCCGGCGTGTACCGCGAAAATCAAACGGCTGGTGATGATGGGCGGCTCCGCGGGGCGCGGCAACTTCACGCCGAACGCCGAGTTTAATATCGCCATCGATCCTGAAGCGGCCGCGCGGGTGTTTGAGAGCGGCATTGAAATTGTGATGTGCGGGCTCGACGTCACGCATCAGGCGGTGCTGACGCCCGACTATCTCGCCGCGCTGCCCGCGCTGAACCGGACGGGCCGACTGCTCCACGCGCTCTTCAGTCATTATCGCGCAGGCAGCATGACGACTGGGCTGCGCATGCACGATCTCTGCGCTATCGCCTGGGTGGTTAAGCCTGAGCTGTTCACGCTTAAGCGCTGTTTCGTTGCGGTGGAAACCCGCGGCGACTACACGGCGGGCACCACGGTTGTGGATATCGAAGGCCGGTTAAACCGGCCCGCTAATGCGCAGGTGGCGCTCGGAATCGACGTCGCCGCGTTTCGCGAATGGGTGGCGCAGACACTGGCGCTGGCGCCTTAGCTCACGGCCTCGCAGACAGTTTTTCCGTCAGATAGTCAATGAGCACCCGGATTTTGGCGGGCATATGACGTCCCGCCGACCACAGTAGCCAGAGCCTGCCTGAATAGCTGCTGATAAACTCCCATGCCGGCAGCACCTGTACAATCTCGCCTGCCGCCAGTGCATCGCTTGCGGTAAAGCGCGGCAGGCTGCCGATACCGAGATGGCGCTTCACCGCGTCGAGGCGCACGCCGGTATGGTTGGCCGCGTAGCGCCCGCGCGTCTGGACCACCACGCTTTTTCCGTCGCGGCGAAATTTCCAGCGAGCGTCCGCCGCCGTCTCGCCAAGGCTGATGCAGCTGTGCTGACGTAATTCCTGCGGATGCTCCGGCGTGCCGTGGCGCGCCAGGTACGCCGGGGTAGCGCACAGCAGGTGCTCTATCGGCATCAGCGGCTTGCCATACAAGCCGGGAGAGGGCGAGTCGGTGATACGCAGCGCCAGATCCACTTCATCATCAATCAAATCCATATAGCGGTCTTCGAGACGCAGGCAGATATCAACTTCCTGATAGCGCGCCAGAAATTCTTCCATCAGCGGGTGGATCACGAAACGGCCTACGGCTTTCGGCACGCCGAGCGTGACCCGACCCTGCGGTGCCTGCGAGGCGGTGCCGCCGAGCGCCATGACATCGCGGGCGTTGTCCATCATGCTGGCGGCGCGCTGAAACACGCCGCAGCCTGCCTCGCTCAGGCGCAGCTTGCGGGTGGTGCGCACCAGCAGCTTGCAGCCCAGCTCACGCTCAAGACGTGAAACGCTGCGGCTGACGGAAGAGGGCGTGCTGCCAAGCTTTCGCGCGGCGGCGGAGAAGCTGCCGCTCTCCACCACCTGGACGAAAACGGCGATATCGGGCAGTAGAGCTAAATTCATATTTGTGCGCCTGATGCAAAGGTTCGTTGTCGCCGCGCAGGATTATCGCAGCGGCAATAATAAATATACTGTGTGATGAACCGGGAGGACAACGATGACACAACGAGACTACTACCTGAGTGACGCCTTAACGGGCGAGGCGACGGTGCTGCGCTGCGAGCAAAACGCGCAGGGCGACTATGAAGTGGAGCTGGACAGGACGCTGTTTCACCCGCAGGGCGGCGGGCAGCCCGCCGATAGCGGCACGATCAACGGCGCGCCGGTGCTGCGCGTAGAGAGCCGCGGCGACACGGTCATTCATCTGCTGGCGCAGCCGCTGGCAAACGGCCCCGCCACGCTTGTGGTGGACGAACCGCTGCGCACACGCCATACCCGTTGGCACTCCGCCGGGCATCTGATTGGGTACGCGGGCGAGCGGCTTGGCTGGCGTCCGGTCAAGGCGCACCACTGGCCCGGCGAAGGCAAAATCACCTTTGCCCCGGATACGGCCACCGACGCGCCCGGGAGCGCGGCGTTTACGGCGGTTATTACGGAATGGGTTGCGGCCAATCTGCCGCGCAAGGTGGATTTCGTCGACGGGCGGCGTCAGGTGCGTTTCGGCGAGCTGCCGGTCTATGGCTGCGGCGGCACGCATGTCGCCTCGCTGTCGCAGGTGGGCGAGGTCACGCTCACCAGTATTAAAGTGAAAAAGGGGCAACTGCTGGTGGCGTACCAGCTTGCGGATTAACCCTCGCGGCAGGCGCAAACGCCTGCCGTCTCTACTGTATAACCTTAATAACATAATGGTTACTACAGCTTTTACTGATATCCCCGCCGTTTTGTCATAATTTTCTAATTATCCCGGTTTTCCGCTGGCGGCCTGCGGTCAGGCTGGTTAACCTGAGAGCGATTTCTAAGCAATCTGAAGAGTATAAATATGCATGATGCACAGGTCCGCGTCGCGATCGCGGGGGCGGGTGGCCGTATGGGACGGCAATTAATCCAGGCGGCAATTTCAATGGAAGGCGTGGCGCTGGGCGCGGCGCTTGAGCGCGACGGCTCGACGCTGCTGGGCGCGGATGCCGGCGAGCTGGCAGGCGCTGGCGCGACCGGCGTTATTATTCAGAGCCGCCTTGAGGCAGTAAAAGATGACTTCGATGTGTTTATCGATTTCACGCGCCCGGAGGGCACGCTCGCCCATCTGGCGTTCTGCCGCGCGCAGGGTAAAGGCATGGTCATCGGCACCACCGGCTTTGACGACGCCGGTAAAGCCGCGATTCGTGATGCCGCGACGGCTATCCCGGTGGTTTTCGCCGCCAACTTCAGCGTGGGCGTTAATGTCATGCTTAAACTGCTTGAAAAAGCAGCGCAGGTGATGGGCGATTACACCGATATCGAAATTATTGAAGCGCATCACCGTCATAAAGTCGACGCGCCTTCGGGCACGGCGCTGGCAATGGGCGAGGCGATTGCCGGCGCGCTGAATAAAGATCTGAAAAGCTGCGCGGTATACGCTCGCGAAGGCCACACTGGCGAGCGAGAGCCCGGCACCATTGGGTTCGCCACGGTACGCGCGGGCGATATCGTGGGTGAGCACACCGCCATGTTTGCTGATATCGGCGAGCGCATCGAAATTACCCATAAAGCGTCCAGCCGTATGACATTTGCAAACGGCGCGGTGAGATCGGCATTGTGGGTAAAATCCCGTAAAAATGGCTTTTATGATATGCGTGATGTGCTTAATCTTAATGATTTGTAATTATTATTACCCATCGTGATGTGGTTATTACAATCGTAACTTTTTGATTGGAAGGGCAATAAATTATTGCCCTTTTTTATTTTGCTGTTTTTGGCGTTCTTAACGATTTTAAGGTTAAAGTGCTCTTAAAAACTAACTTTATGAGTGTTTTTTCGTTATCAGGTTGTGAATTTTGACCGTTTGGTCCACTTTAAAAGCTGTGTTATGCTTCCGCTTTATTTTTCTTGTCCAGCAACCGTTTTCCGCGCTTCGTTTTCTGTGTTTTTTGCCTCTCATTCTCGCTGTTTTCATTAAAGGCGCCAAAATAACAATAAAAAGTGCGTTTTCAGGTAGACTTCCCCCTGGGTTATCTCTAGAATGCCGCCGTTTGCCAAAAATTCGCTGTTCAGGCGTTTTTGCATTGATTTAGCCACACCGGTTGAATTAATATGCAAATAAATTGACTGTTTATTCCCTGGAGGACGTTTTGATTAAGTCAGCGCTGTTGGTTCTGGAAGACGGAACCCAATTCTACGGTCGGGCCATCGGGGCAACAGGTACGGCAGTAGGGGAAGTCGTTTTCAATACTTCTATGACCGGTTATCAAGAAATCCTCACTGATCCTTCCTACTCCCGCCAGATTGTCACTCTTACTTATCCCCATATTGGTAATGTCGGTACTAACGACGCCGACGCTGAGTCCTCCCAGGTACATGCTCAGGGCCTCGTGATCCGCGATTTGCCGCTGATTGCCAGCAACTACCGCAACACCGAGGATCTCTCTTCTTACCTGAAGCGCCATAACATCGTGGCGATTGCCGATATCGATACTCGTAAGCTGACGCGTCTGCTGCGTGAGAAAGGCGCCCAGAACGGCTGCATCATCGCAGGGGATAATGTCGATGCCGCGCTGGCGCTTGAAAAAGCGAAAGCCTTCCCGGGCCTCAACGGCATGGATCTGGCGAAAGAAGTGACCACTAAAGAAGCCTGGAGCTGGACCCAGGGCAGCTGGACGCTTAAAGGCGAGCTGCCGGAAGCGAAGAAAGAAGAAGAACTGCCTTACCATGTGGTGGCTTACGACTACGGCGTGAAGCGCAACATTCTGCGTATGCTGGTGGACCGCGGCTGCCGCCTGACGGTCGTCCCGGCGCAGACACCGGCGGAAGACGTGCTGAAAATGAACCCGGACGGCATCTTCCTCTCAAATGGTCCCGGCGACCCGGCGCCATGCGATTACGCCATCGACGCCATTAAAAAATTCCTCGACACCGACGTGCCGGTCTTCGGCATCTGCCTTGGCCATCAGTTGCTGGCGCTGGCGAGCGGCGCGAAAACCGTGAAGATGAAGTTCGGCCACCACGGCGGCAACCACCCGGTTAAAGATCTCGACAACAACTGCGTGATGATCACCGCCCAGAACCACGGCTTTGCGGTTGACGAAGCCTCAATGCCCGCCACGCTGCGCGTGACTCACAAATCCCTGTTCGATAATACGTTGCAGGGCATTCACCGCACCGATAAACCGGCGTTCAGCTTCCAGGGGCACCCGGAGGCGAGCCCGGGGCCGCATGATGCCGCGCCGCTGTTTGACCATTTCATTGATTTAATTAAGCAGTATCGTCAAGACGCTAAGTAATCAGGAGACAGAGAGAAAATGCCAAAACGTACAGACATTAAAAGCATCCTGATTCTTGGCGCCGGTCCGATTGTTATCGGCCAGGCGTGCGAATTCGACTACTCCGGCGCCCAGGCGTGTAAAGCGCTGCGTGAAGAGGGCTACCGCGTCATTCTGGTGAACTCCAACCCCGCGACCATCATGACCGACCCGGAGATGGCGGATGCGACTTATATTGAGCCGATCCACTGGGAAGTGGTGCGTAAAATCATCGAAAAAGAGCGTCCGGATGCGGTGCTGCCGACCATGGGCGGCCAGACGGCGCTGAACTGCGCGCTGGAACTGGAGCGTCAGGGCGTACTGGAAGAGTTTGGCGTCACCATGATTGGCGCCACTGCCGACGCGATTGATAAAGCCGAAGACCGCCGCCGCTTCGACGTGGCGATGAAGAAAATCGGCCTTGAAACCGCGCGCTCCGGCATTGCCCATAATATGGACGAAGCGCTGGCTGTCGCGGCGGATGTCGGTTATCCGTGCATCATTCGCCCGTCCTTTACGATGGGCGGCACCGGCGGCGGCATCGCGTATAACCGCGAGGAATTCGAAGAAATTTGCGCCCGCGGCCTCGACCTTTCCCCGACCAAAGAGCTGCTGATTGACGAATCGCTGATCGGCTGGAAAGAGTACGAGATGGAAGTGGTGCGTGATAAAAATGACAACTGCATCATCGTCTGCTCTATCGAAAACTTCGACGCCATGGGCATCCATACCGGCGACTCCATCACCGTGGCCCCGGCCCAGACGCTGACCGACAAGGAATATCAGATCATGCGTAACGCCTCGATGGCGGTACTGCGTGAAATCGGCGTCGAAACCGGCGGCTCTAACGTGCAGTTTGCGGTGAACCCGAAAAATGGTCGTCTGATTGTTATTGAAATGAACCCCCGCGTGTCGCGCTCCTCAGCACTGGCCTCAAAAGCGACCGGTTTCCCGATTGCCAAAGTGGCGGCGAAACTGGCGGTGGGCTATACCCTCGACGAGCTGATGAACGACATCACCGGTGGCCGTACCCCGGCCTCCTTCGAGCCGTCTATCGACTACGTTGTCACCAAAATTCCGCGCTTTAACTTTGAGAAATTTGCGGGCGCTAACGACCGTCTGACCACCCAGATGAAGTCGGTCGGTGAGGTCATGGCGATTGGCCGCACTCAGCAGGAGTCGATGCAGAAAGCGCTGCGCGGTCTGGAAGTAGGCGCGACCGGTTTTGACCCGAAAGTGAGCCTGGATGACCCGGAAGCGCTGACCAAAATCCGTCGTGAGCTGAAAGACGCGGGCGCCGAGCGTATCTGGTACATCGCTGACGCTTTCCGCGCGGGCCTGTCCGTTGACGGCGTTTTCAACCTGACCAACATCGACCGCTGGTTCCTGGTGCAGATTGAAGAGCTGGTGCGCCTTGAAGAACAGGTCGCCGAGCAGGGCATTAACGGCCTGAACGCCGATTTCCTGCGGATGCTCAAACGTAAAGGCTTCGCCGATGCGCGTCTTGCGAAACTCGCGGGCGTCAGTGAATCGGAAATCCGCAAGCTGCGCGAGCAGTACAACCTGCATCCGGTCTATAAGCGTGTGGATACCTGCGCGGCGGAATTCGCCACCGATACCGCCTACATGTACTCCACTTATGAAGAAGAGTGCGAGGCGAACCCGAACCTGGATCGTGAAAAAATCATGGTGCTGGGCGGCGGGCCGAACCGTATCGGCCAGGGCATTGAGTTCGACTACTGCTGCGTACACGCCGCGCTGGCGCTGCGTGAAGACGGTTACGAGACCATCATGGTCAACTGCAACCCGGAAACCGTCTCCACCGACTACGATACTTCCGACCGCCTTTACTTTGAGCCGGTTACGCTGGAAGACGTGCTGGAAATCGTACGCATCGAGAAGCCGAAAGGCGTTATTGTGCAGTACGGCGGCCAGACGCCGCTGAAGCTGGCGCGCGCGCTGGAAGCAGCAGGCGTACCGGTTATCGGCACCAGCCCGGACGCTATCGACCGCGCCGAAGACCGCGAGCGCTTTCAGCAGGCGGTGGATCGCCTGAAGCTGAAACAGCCGGCGAACGCCACCGTGACGGCCATCGAACAGGCGGTCGAGAAAGCGAAAGAAATCGGCTACCCGCTGGTGGTGCGCCCGTCTTACGTGCTGGGCGGCCGCGCGATGGAAATCGTCTACGACGAAGCCGACCTGCGTCGCTACTTCCAGACGGCGGTGAGCGTTTCCAACGACGCGCCAGTGCTGCTGGACCGCTTCCTGGACGACGCCGTTGAAGTGGACGTGGACGCCATCTGCGACGGCGAAATGGTGCTGATTGGCGGCATCATGGAGCATATCGAACAGGCGGGCGTGCACTCTGGCGACTCCGCGTGCTCGCTGCCAGCGTACACCTTAAGCCAGGAGATTCAGGACGTGATGCGCCAGCAGGTGCAGAAGCTGGCCTTTGAACTCCAGGTCCGCGGCCTGATGAACGTCCAGTTCGCGGTGAAAGACAACGAAGTCTACCTGATTGAAGTAAACCCGCGCGCCGCGCGTACCGTGCCGTTTGTCTCCAAAGCTACCGGCGTGCCGCTGGCGAAAGTGGCAGCGCGCGTTATGGCAGGCAGAACGCTGAGCGAGCAGGGCGTCACCAAAGAGATAATCCCACCGTATTATTCGGTGAAAGAAGTGGTGCTGCCGTTCAATAAGTTCCCGGGCGTTGACCCGCTGCTGGGGCCGGAAATGCGCTCCACCGGCGAGGTGATGGGCGTGGGCCGCACCTTCGCAGAGGCATTCGCCAAAGCGCAGCTTGGCAGCAACTCCACCATGAAGAAACAGGGCCGCGCGCTGCTCTCGGTGCGTGAAGGCGATAAAGAGCGTGTGGTGGATCTCGCCGCCAAGCTGTTGAAATTTGGCTTCGAGCTTGATGCGACGCACGGCACCGCGATTGTGCTGGGCGAAGCAGGCATTAACCCGCGTCTGGTGAACAAGGTGCATGAAGGGCGTCCGCACATTCAGGACCGTATCAAGAATGGCGAATACACGTATATCATCAACACCACCGCAGGCCGTCAGGCGATTGAAGACTCCAAGCTGATTCGCCGCAGCGCGCTGCAGTATAAAGTGCACTACGACACCACGCTGAACGGCGGCTTCGCCACCGCAATGGCGCTGAATGCCGACGCTAAAGAAAAAGTGATTTCGGTGCAGGAGATGCACGCGCAGATCGCGAAGTAAGAAATTATGAATGAGCCAAAAGCCAGCGTAAGCTGGCTTTTTTTTATGCTTACCCCCTAAATTTAATAGCCAATTAGTTTTTCACTCCTGTGTGACCATCCGTTACCCTTGACCCCTTATCGTTTATCGAAGCCCAGTTTCACGTTTAAGGAGAAACACGTGTTAAAAAGAGTCATGCTTTTGGGTGCCTGTCTGGCATTGACCGCCTGTTTTGGCGGCGGTGACAGTAAAGAATTTTTGATTGATAACCCAACCGGGAAACCCTTAGCGATTTCTGTCGATGACCAAAAAATAACGGTTCCGGCAAAGGAATCTCACAATATTAAACTGGACGCGGGCCAACATACGTTGACGCTGGAAAATGGCGAAAAGGTGAAATTCAGCGTGTTTGGCGCCTGGCCTCGCTCCGGCGAGAGCGGCCTTATCAACCCGACCCGTACCCGTTACATTTACGTCGTGCAAAAGTATCTGGCGGAAGGCGTTCAGCCAGCCGGTGAAAATGGTGATGTTCACACCCTGACGATTGATGGGGAGACCGTCACCGGCCCATTCGAGGACCTGGGTAGCGAACTCTTTATTGATAATTTTGCGAAAGAGTGGGAGCTGAACCCGACAGAGGCTTTCCCTGAGTCGATGACATCCACGACGAACGATAATTACAAGACTAAGATTTTCCGCATCGAAGACTTTAAGCATTTCTATAACAATGAGTTTTCTCCGTCCGTTGAATATACGGAAAATATGCGTATTACGGAGTCGCGTTATCAGCCGCCTGTCATTACCGCGCATTTTAATTCTGCGGAATTACAGCAAAACCTGAATGACGCCACCAAAATTTATACCGCGTTTATTCACGCTGAGTCGGCAAGTGACCAAAAAGATCTGCTGAAAGAGTTTGAAAAACAGAACCGCGAAAAATGGCGTAAACCAGCAGCAGGCGGTGAAGAGCTGACCCGCTATTATGAAATCATGACCAATCTTAATCACATCATGATGAGCTCTATTCTTGAGCTTAAGCCGTAACGTCTGACCGCCGGGCGTCTGCATATCAGGCGCCCGGCCTCAGAACCTTCTGTATTTCCAAAAATTATCAGTCAGTTAACCTAAAATAATAAGGTGTGTAATCAAATCCAACGAAAAAGCAGGGAGAACACCATGCGATCGAAACTACTGATAACGTCCATTTTTGCTGCCGCCACGCTGTTTACCGTCGCGGGCTGTTCATCCAATCAGGCTGTTAAAACCACTGACGGCAAGACCATTGTCACTGATGGTAAACCGGAAGTAGATAGCGATACCGGCCTGGTATCTTATAAAAATGCCCAGACCGGCCAGACCGAGCAGATTAATCGCGGCGAGGTGAAATCCATGAGCGAGCTGGATAATTAAGCACGAGGCTGGTTATTCCACGCCTTAAAAACGGATGCTCAGGCATCCGTTTTTTGATTACGCGTTGATCCCACCTTCCCACTGCAAGAAATAATACCCCTGCGGATTGCCCCTGTAAGCGCGCCTGTTAACTGGCTACACTCATTCCATTCCCATGATGGGCAGCGACACAGGCAAGGTTATGATTTTAATTATTTATGCGCACCCCTATCCGCACCACTCTCACGCCAACCGGCGGATGCTGGAACATGTGCAGGGGCTGGACGAACTCGAAGTGCGCTCGCTTTATCAGCTCTACCCCGATTTCAACATTAATGTCGCCGCCGAACAGGAGGCGCTCGCGCGCGCTGATTTGATTGTCTGGCAGCACCCCATGCAGTGGTACAGCGTGCCGCCGCTTTTCAAACTCTGGATAGATAAAGTGCTCGCGCACGGCTGGGCCTATGGCAAAGGCGCAACGGCGCTGCAAGGCAAAAGCGTCTTGTGGGCGGTCACGACGGGCGGCGACAGGCATCACTTTGATATTGGCGATCATCCGGGATTTGACGTGCTCGCCCAGCCGCTACAGGCGACGGCGCTCTATTGCGGCCTCAACTGGCTGACGCCCTATGTCATGCACCGCACCTTTGTGTGCGACGACGAAACGCTGGAAGGCAAAGCGCGGGAGTATCAACAACGATTAACCGACTGGCAGGAGCGTCATCATGGATAGCCATACTCTGATTCAGGCCCTGATCTATCTCGGATCGGCGGCGTTGATTGTGCCTGTCGCGGTGCGGTTAGGGCTCGGTTCGGTGCTGGGTTACCTGATTGCGGGCGGGCTGATTGGCCCGTGGGGATTGCGGCTGGTGACAGACGCGCAGGCGATATTGCACTTTGCCGAAATCGGCGTGGTGTTAATGCTGTTTGTCATTGGCCTTGAGCTCGATCCGCAGCGGCTGTGGAAACTGCGCGCGTCGGTGTTTGGCGGCGGTGCGTTGCAGATGGGCGCGTGCGGCTTGTTGCTCGGCGGCTTTTGCGTCGCGCTCGGGTTACGCTGGCAGGTGGCGCTGCTGATTGGCCTGACGCTCGCGCTCTCGTCAACGGCCATCGCCATGCAGGCGATGAACGAGCGCAACCTGACGGCTTCGCAGCTGGGGCGCAGCGCGTTTGCCGTACTGCTGTTTCAGGATATCGCCGCGATCCCGCTGGTCGCGATGATCCCGTTGCTTGCCGCGAGCGGCGAGGCGACGACCGCCAGCGCGTTTTTCCTCTCGGCGTTGAAAGTCGTCGGCGCGCTGGCGCTGGTGGTATTGCTTGGCCGTTTCGTCGCGCGTCCGGCGTTGCGTTTCGTGGCGCGATCCGGGCTGCGTGAAGTGTTCAGCGCCGTGGCGCTGTTTCTGGTGTTTGGCTTCGGCCTGCTGCTGGAAGAAGCCGGGTTGTCGATGGCGATGGGCGCGTTTCTTGCGGGCGTGTTGCTGGCGAGCTCCGAATACCGGCATGCGCTGGAGAGCGATATCGAGCCTTTTAAAGGGCTACTGTTGGGGCTCTTTTTTATCGGCGTCGGTATGTCGATTGATTTCGGTACGCTGGTCGCGCATCCGCTGCGCGTGCTGACGCTGCTGTTCGGCTTCCTGATTATTAAGACCGTCACGCTGTGGCTGGTGGCGAAGCCGCTGAAGGTGCCGGGCCGCCAGCGTCGCTGGTTCGCGGTGCTGTTAGGTCAGGGAAGCGAGTTTGCGTTTGTGATTTTCGGCGCAGCGCGCAGCGCAGAGGTGTTGGATGCGGAGTGGGCGAAGGCGCTGACGCTCGCGGTGGCGCTCTCCATGGCCGCGACGCCGCTGCTGCTCGTGCTGCTAACCCGCCTTGAAAAAACGGGACAACAACAGGCGCGCCAAGCCGACGAGATTGACGAAGAACAACCGCGCGTCATTATCGCGGGCTTCGGGCGTTTCGGGCAGATTGCGGGCCGTTTACTGCTCTCCAGCGGCGTGAAAATGGTGGTGCTTGATCACGACCCGGATCACATTGAGACCCTGCGCAAGTTCGGCATGAAAGTGTTTTATGGCGACGCCACGCGCGTCGATTTACTGGAGTCCGCCGGAGTGGCGAAAGCCGAAGTGTTAATCAACGCCATCGACGATCCGCAGGCGAATTTACAGCTGACGGAACTGGTGCAGACGCACTTCCCGCAGGTGCGGATCATTGCGCGCGCGCGCGATGTCGATCATTACATTCGCCTGCGTCAGGCGGGTGTGGCGCAGCCGGAGCGTGAAACGTTTGAAGGCGCGTTGCGGGTCGGGCGGATGGCGCTGGAAGAGCTGGGGATCGGGCGCTACGAAGCGCGCGAGCGCGCCGACCTGTTCCGCTGCTACAACCAGCAGATGGTCGACGAGATGGCCGATGGCGATAACGACACCACGGCGCGCGCCGCCACCTTCAAGCGCACCAGCGCAATGCTGACGGAGATTATCAGCGAAGACCGCGCGCATCTGTCGCTGATTCAGCGCCACGGCTGGCAGGGCACGCAGGAAGGCAAGCACACCGGCAACGACGCCGATGAGCCCGTCGTTAAACCGCAGCCATAAAAAACGCCCCGTCAGGGGCGTTTTCTTTTATATCAATGGCGGGCGCGAGTTAACTCAGCGCCACCTTGATGCCGAGCGCCAGCAGCATGCCGCCCAGCAGTTTATCGATAATCTTCTGTGCTTTGGTCAGGCCGCGACGCACCGGCGCGCTCTGGATAAGCAACACCAGCAGCGGCCACCAGACCAGCGTCAGCGCGACGATAATGCCCGCGTACCAGAGTTTTTCCATCATGCCGGAATTGACGTTCAGCACCTGGGTAAACATCGCCAGGAAAAACAGCGTGGCTTTAGGGTTCAGCAGGTTGCAGAGATAGCCCTGGATAAACGCCTTTTTGAGCGAGGTGGATTCCTGCGCCACGCCGTCCAGCGCCAGGCTGGTAGTGCCGCGGGCCAGCAGTGCATTGATGCCGAGCCAGACCAGATATGCCGCGCCGACATATTTCAGCGCGCCGAAAAGCCACGGCGTCGTGGTGATCAACACCGCGATGCCCGCCACGCAGTAAGTCATGTGCGTGACGACGCCTGCGATCACGCCCGCCGCCGTCATCATCGCCGCGCTACGCGGATACCGCGCGGCGTTTTTGATAACCAGAAAGAAGTCGGGGCCCGGCGAGAGCATACCCAGCGCCGCGATGGTGGCAACGAAAAGAGTGGTTTCCAGCATGGTCAATCCTCACATCAACGAGCGCGCACTATAAAGCATTCAGCCTGTTTTGGCATCCGCGTCAGCGGGCTTTACGGGGGTGTAAAGGCGAAGCGCTTGTGGTTTCAATGAGATAACGCGCGGGCGCGCACCTGTGCATCGTGCCCGGCGCAGCAGAACAAAAAAAATTCTCCGCCTGGTTCGGGTCGCCAGTCGACTAAAGATTGCGCTTTCCGTATAGTGGCGGCAATTTTTTACACCTGGGAAATTATCAATGATCAGTCTGATTGCGGCCTTAGCGGTGGATCGCGTAATTGGTATGGAAAACGCCATGCCGTGGGACCTCCCTGCCGATCTCGCCTGGTTTAAACGTAACACGCTTAACAAACCGGTTATCATGGGACGTCTGACCTGGGAATCGATCGGTCGCCCGCTGCCGGGGCGTAAAAATATCGTGCTCAGCAGCCGTCCGGGCGATGACGATCGCGTAGTGTGGGTGCGCTCTGTTGAAGACGCATTGCAGGCCTGCGGCGATGCCGAAGAGGTGATGGTCATCGGCGGCGGCCGCGTGTATGAACAGTTCCTGCCGCGTGCGCAGCGCCTTTATCTCACCCATATCGATGCGGAAGTGGAAGGCGACACCCATTTCCCGGATTACGAGCCGGACGAGTGGCAGTCGGTGTTCAGCGAGTTTCATGACGCCGACGAGAAAAACTCACACAGCTACTGTTTCGAGATCCTTGAGCGCCGTTAATCCGCGCGTCGGCGACGGTGATGTAAAAAAAGCGGAGGCGCAGGGCGCATCCGCTTTTTTTATGGCTTTGGTTTTATTGGGGTAATGGCGGCTGGCGCTTCGCTTCCCGCCCGGGGCGTCATGGTCGTAATGTGAGCTTCAGGAGGGGGCGACCGCTAAGCGTAGCGCGCTCGCCATTCTGGCATCACGACGCGACGGCGGCTTTATCGTCGTCGCTGTCGGTCTGACGGTTGGAGTGCTGGGTAAACACGGCTTTATCCTCCCAGCGCAGGCAGGTGAGGGTGCCGCCCCAGCAGCAGCCGGTATCCAGCCCATAGATGTTTTCCGGCGTGCCTTTGCCCTCAAGCGACGCCCAGTGCCCGAACACAATCGCATATTCTTCGGCGACCGGACCGGGAATGGCGAACCAGGGCTTCAGCGGCGCAGGCGCGCTTTCCGGGCTTTCCTTGCAGTACATATCCAGCTGGCCGTTCGGAAAACAATAACGCATGCGTGTAAATGCGTTAGTGATAAAGCGCAGGCGGGCAAGGCCGGTCAGCTCCGGCGACCAGTTGTTCGGCATATCGCCATACATGGCATCGAGGAACAGCGGGTAGCTGTCGCTTGAAAGCACCGCTTCGACATCGCGGGCGCAGGCCTGGGCGGTGGCGAGATCCCACTGCGGCGTGATGCCCGCGTGGGCCATCACCAGCTTTTTCTCTTCATCCACCTGCAACAGCGGCTGACGACGCAGCCAGTTGATAAGCTCGTCGGCGTCCGGCGCTTCAAGCAGCGGCGTGACCCTGTCCTTCGGCTTATTACGGCTGATGCCCGCGAAAACCGCTAACAAATGCAGATCGTGGTTACCGAGCACCAGGCGCACGGCATCGCCGAGCGAGCGCACGTAGCGCAGCACTTCCAGCGAGCCGGGGCCGCGGGCCACCAGATCGCCGGTCAGCCATAGCGTATCTTTACCAGGGGTGAATTCAACCTGCTGTAACAGCGCGACCAGTTCATCGTAGCAACCATGAACGTCGCCAATAAGATATGTAGACATCGTATCAGTGAATGAGTGTGGGAACGGCGAGGCGGAAAACCGGGATATCAAGGCGGAAGCCGTTGCCCTGGTCATCCACCATCTCGTAATGGCCCTGCATCGTGCCGAACGGCGTTTCAATAACCGCGCCGCTGGTGTACTGGTATTCGCCGCCGGGCTGAATATGAGGCTGAACCCCGACCACGCCTTCCCCCTGGACTTCGGTCTCTTTACCGTTGCCATTGGTGATAAGCCAGTAGCGGCCCAGCAGCTGAACAGGCGTTCGTCCCAGGTTGCGGACGGTGACGGTATAGGCAAAGACGAAACGCTCATCCTCCGGAGAAGACTGGGCCTCGATATAAACGCTCTGTACCTGTACGCAAACGCGGGGTGAATCAACCATGTTTAGCTCTCCTTCGAGGGCGGATTATCAGCTAAATAGTTCGCCATCTGGCAATACTGCGCAACAGAAATATTCTCGGCGCGCATGGCCGGGTCAATGCCAAGCGACGTCAGCACTTCCGGGCTGAACACATTGCCGAGGCTGTTGCGGATGGTTTTACGACGCTGGTTAAACGCTTCGGTAGTGAGACGGCTTAACAGACGCAGCTCTTTCACCGGATGCGGCGGCGTAGTATGAGGCACGAGACGCACCACGGCGGAATCCACTTTAGGCGGCGGCGTAAAGGCGGTCGGCGGCACTTCAAGCACCGGGATCACCTGACAGAAATATTGCGCCATCACGCTTAAGCGACCATACGCCTTACTGTTCGGGCCGGCAACCAGACGGTTGACCACTTCTTTTTGCAGCATGAAGTGCATATCGGCAATCGCACTAGTATAGCTAAACAGGTGGAACATCAGCGGCGTGGAGATGTTGTACGGCAGATTGCCGAACACGCGCAGCGGTTGCCCCATTTTCTCGGCAAGTTCGCCGAAGTTCATGGTCATGGCATCCTGCTGATAAATGGTCAGCTTCGGGCCGAGGAACGGGTGAGTTTGCAGGCGCGCGGCGAGATCGCGGTCCAGCTCGATAACGGTAAGCTGGTCGAGGCGTTCGCCTACCGGCTCGGTTAACGCCGCCAGGCCCGGGCCGATTTCAACCATCGCCTGGCCTTTCTGCGGGTTAATCGCCGATACGATACTGTCGATCACAAACTGATCGTTTAGGAAGTTTTGCCCGAAGCGTTTGCGGGCTAAATGGCCCTGATGGACTCGATTATTCATTGATTCTTACTGTTCATAACCATGCTGATGGCGAGATTAAGCGCCGTGATAAAACTGCCGACGCTGGCGTTTCCTGATCCTGCCAGTTCCAGCGCGGTGCCGTGATCGACCGACGTGCGGATAAAAGGCAGGCCGAGCGTGATGTTCACTGCGCGGCCAAATCCCTGGTATTTTAGCACGGGCAGGCCCTGATCGTGGTACATCGCCAGTACCGCATCGGCGTTTTCGAGGTATTTCGGCTGGAAAAGGGTGTCTGCCGGTAGCGGACCAGTCAGATGCATTCCGCGTGCGCGCATCTCCTCCAGCACAGGGATAATCGTGTCGATCTCTTCGGTGCCCATATGTCCGCCTTCGCCCGCGTGCGGGTTCAGGCCGCAGACCAGCACATGCGGCTGCGCAATGCCGAACTTGCTTTGCAAATCATGATGCAGCGTCGTAAGGATATGTCGCAAAAGATCGGGTGTGATGGCGTCAGCGACGGCTTTCAGCGGCAGGTGCGTGGTTACCAGCGCCACGCGCAGCGCTTCGGTGGCGAGCATCATCACTACTTTTTCACTGCCGGCGCGCGCTTCAAAAAACTCGGTATGCCCGGTAAACGGAATGCCCGCGTCGTTGATAATTCCTTTATGCACCGGCCCGGTCACCAGCGCGTCGAATTCGCCGCGAAGGCAACCATCGCAGGCGCGCGCCAGCGTTTCGACAACATAAATGCCGTTAGCTGAGGCCAGCGTACCGGGTTTGACAGGCGCCTGTAAGGTGACGGGCAGAAGAGTGAGCGTACCCGCCGCTTGAGGGAGGGCGGGAGCGTCGGAAGAGTAGGGCAACAGCGTGAGCGGTAAATCAAGCTGCGCCGCCCGCGCCGTGAGCAGCGTCGGGTCGGCGCAGACGACCAGTTGCGCAGGCCAGGCGTGCTGGGCAAGCGCAACGACCAGGTCGGGGCCAATCCCGGCGGGCTCGCCGGGTGTAATGACCACTCGTGGGGTTTTTACCATCAGTTGCTCAGGATTTTCACGTAGGCGCTGGCGCGTTGTTCCTGCATCCAGGTTGCCGCTTCTTCGGAGAATTTGCGGTTAAACAGCATCCGGTAGGCGCGATCTTTCTGCGCCGCGTCGGTGCGGTCGCTCTTACGAGTATCCAGCAGTTCAATCAGATGCCAGCCGAAAGAGGAGTGCACCGGCGTGCTCATCTGCCCTTTGCTCAGGTTCATCAGCGCGTCGCGGAACGCCGGATCGTAAACATCCGCCGCCGCCCAGCCGAGATCGCCGCCCTGGTTAGCCGAACCCGGATCCTGCGAGAACTCGCGTGCGGCCTGCGCAAAGGTGGTTTTACCGCTCTTAATGTCTGCCGCGATCTCTTCAAGCTTCAGGCGCGCTTGCTGATCGGTCATGATCGGCGACGGCTTCAGCAGAATGTGGCGTGCGTGGACTTCCGTCACCGATACGGTCTGAGACTGGCCGCGCAGATCGTTGACCTTAATGATATGGAAACCGACGCCGGAGCGGATCGGGCCAATCACGTCGCCTTTCTTCGCGGTGCTCAACGCCTGGGCGAACACAGACGGCAACTCCTGGATACGTCCCCAGCCCATCTGGCCGCCTTTCAGCGCCTGCTGGTCAGCGGAATAGGTCATCGCCAGCTTGCCAAAATCGCTGCCGTTACGCGCCTGATCGATAATGGAACGCGCCTGGGTTTCCGCTTCGCTCACCTGATCGGCCGTCGGATTTTCCGGCAGTGGGATCAGAATATGGCTCAGGTTCAGCTCGGTGCTGGCGTCATTCTGATTGCCGACCTGTTCGGCCAGCGTTTCCACTTCCTGCGGCAGGATAGTGACGCGACGACGCACCTCGTTATTACGTACCTCAGAGATAATCATCTCTTTGCGGATCTGCGCGCGATAGGTGTTGTAGTTCAGGCCGTCATAGGCCAGACGGCTACGCATCTGATCGAGCGTCATGTTGTTTTGTTTGGCGATGTTGGCGATAGCCTGATCGAGCTGCTCATCGCTGACTTTCACGCCCATTTTCTGACCCATCTGCAACATAATCTGATCCATGATCAGACGTTCGAGGATCTGATGACGCAGCGTGCTGTCGTCCGGGAGCTGCTGGCCGGCCTGGTTTGCATTAAGCTTTACCGACTGCATAAGGCCATCAACGTCACTTTCCAGTACCACGCCGTTGTTCACGACGGCTGCAACTTTATCGACAACCTGCGGAGCAGCGAAGCTGGTATTCACCACCAGGGTGATACCGAGAAGCAGCGTTTTCCAGTTCTTCATACCTTTTCCATTTCGTTTAACCGCAAAGCGGAGAATGTGTCAAAACCTGAGCATTACATGGAGCGCTGATACGGCAGAATGTTCGAGCGCAGCATCTGCTGGGTGCCGAGACCGTAGTTGGAGCTCAGGCCGCGCAGCTCAATGTTGAAGCCAATGACTTCGTCGTATTTGCTCTTATCGATATCCCAGCCGTTGATTTTACGCTCATAACCGACGCGGATAGCATAACAGCAGGAGTTGTACTGCACGCCGAGCATCTGATCGGCGGCCTCGTTGGCATTGGTGTCGTAGTAATACGCGCCCACCACCGACCAGCGATCCACAATCGGCCAGCTTGCCGTCATGCCCACCTGATTAATACCGTCTTTATACTGCTCCGCCGTTGAATACGAAGGCAGCGTGGCCTGGATATACTCCGGGCTGGCGTAACGGTAGTTAAGCTGTACGACGCGATCGTCATCGCGACGATATTCAAGCACGCCGTTACCGGTGGCGACGTTCGCGAGACGCGCGTCATACTGCACGCCGCCGCGCAGGCCCCAGCGATCGCTGATACGCCAGTAAGTATCGCCCGCCCAGACCATTGAGCCGGTATCTTTGTTCTTCTCCCAGTTAATATCGTCATCGCCGGTACGGGACTGGGTGAAGTAGTAGATTTGACCTACAGAAACGTTAAAACGTTCAACGGACGCGTCGTCATAAACACGCGACGTGACGCCGGTCGTTACCTGATTGGCTGAGGCGATGCGGTCAAGGCCGCCGTAAGTACGGTCGCGGAACAGGCCGGAGTAGTCGGACTGCAGCAGCGAGGAGTCGTAGTTATTAATGGCGCTCTGATCGCGGTACGGCACGTAGAGGTACTGCGCGCGCGGCTCCAGCGTCTGGGTAAAGCCATTGCCGATAAGACCCGCGTCGCGCTCAAAGACCATTTTGCCGTCGAGCTTAAACTGCGGCAGTACACGGTTAACCGAATCTTCCAGATTGTTAGCCGCTTCATTTTTACCGCCGCGATATTCGCGATAGCGATCCAGATTTTCCTGCTGGTAGTGGGTCGCCAGCAGTTTTGCTTCGGCATTCAGGCTGCCCCAGTCGTTAGACATCGGCAGATTCATGGTCGGCTCAAGGTGCAGACGCGTCGCTTCCGGCAGGTTTTCGTTCACGTTGGTAAAGCGCACCGCCTGGGCATAAAGACGGGTGTCAAACGGGCCGACGTCGTTCTGATAGAAATTCATGTCAAGCTGCGGTTCAGCGCGATAAGAGTCCCCGCGAGAAGTGTCGAACACCTGAAACTGGAGTGTTGAGAGCGTCGCGTCGAAGTTCTCAACCGCATAGCCAACGCTGAAAAACTGCCTGGCGTAGCCATCAGTACTTGAGCCGTATTTGGAGTCGAAATCATTAAAGTAGCTGGTGTCGCTAACCTTGGTGTAGTTAACGTTAAAGCGCCACACCTGATCCATCACGCCGCCATGCTGCCAGTAGAACAGCCAGCGGTGCTTGTCGCTCATCCCCGGATTTTCGTCCTGATAGACGTCATCGGACGGCAGATAGTCGAACTCCATCAGGCCTGCGCCCGCGTGGGTCAGGTAGCGGAATTCGTTCTGCCACTGCACGTTGCCGCGCTTATGGATATAGTGCGGCGTAATGGTGGCGTCGAAGTTCGGCGCGATGTTCCAGTAATACGGCAATGAGAACTCGAAATAGTTAGTGGTACTGTATTTCGCGTTCGGAATAAGAAAGCCTGAGCGACGCTTGTCGCCGACCGGCAGTTGGAGATAGGGGCTGTAGAACACCGGCACCGGGCCGAGCTTAAAGCGCGCGTTCCAGATTTCCGCCACCTGTTCTTCGCGGTCGTGGATCACTTCGCTGCCCACGACGCTCCAGGTGTCTGAGCCCGGCAGGCACGACGTAAAGGAGCCGTTTTCGAGAATGGTGTAGCGGTTTTCGCCGCGCTGTTTCATCAGATCCGCGGTGCCGCGACCCTGACGGCCCACCATCTGGTAATCGCCGTCCCAGACGTTGGTATCTTTAGTATTTAAATTTGCCCACGCTTTAGGACCTTTCAGGATGACCTGATTGTCATCATAGTGCACATTACCCAGGGCATCGACCGTGCGCACGGGCTCTGGCTGGCCTTCCGCCTGTTTCTGATGAAGCTGTACTTCATCCGCCTGCAGACGACCATTACCTTGCTGAATATCCACATTACCGGTAAACACCGCGTCGTCCGGGTAGTTACCTTTAGCGTGATCGGCGTTAATCGTCACCGGCAGCTGGTTAGGCTCGCCCTGAACCAGGGGTCGGTTGTAGGTGGGAATGCCAAGCTTACATTGAGAAGCAAGATCGGCAGCCATGCCTTGTTGGCTGTAAAGGGCTGTGCCAATCATGGTGGCCAGCAAGGTGGGAATACGTTTTTTCATACGAGTTATTCGTGGTTCCATCATCAATGGCTTCGCGTCGGCAAACGGTCAGAGACTAACTTACTCATCACTACAGCGCCAGTGTTATCCTGTCTGCTTTTCTGCCTGCCTGTTAGGCACCGCTTTGAATGGCAGGTATGATAAAGGAATTTCTGGCTGACGGCATGACGATTTGGGGAGTATATGCAGTATTGGGGAAAACTGGTTGGAGGGCTCACCGGGCTGCTGGTCGGCGGTGGAGTCTGGGGCGTCATCCTCGGCCTGGTTATCGGGCATATGATAGACAAAGCGCGCAGCCGTCGTACCGTCTGGTTCACCAGCCAGCAGGAACGCCAGTCGCTCTTCTTCGCCACCACGTTTGAGGTGATGGGGCATCTGACCAAATCGAAAGGTCGTGTCACTGAAGCCGATATTCAGGTGGCGACGCAGTTTATGGACCGCATGAACCTGCACGGGGCGTCGCGAGACGCGGCCCGCAACGCGTTTCGCGTCGGCAAGGAGCATGGTTATCCGCTGCGTGAGAAAATGCGTCAGCTGCGCAGCGTCTGTTTTGGTCGCTTCGATCTGATTCGGATGTTTCTGGAAATTCAGATCCAGACCGCCTTCGCAGACGGCTCGCTGCACCCGAAAGAGCGCGACGTGCTGTATGTGATTGGCGAAGAGCTGGGCATTTCCCGCATTCAGTTCGATCAGTTCCTGCGTATGATGCAGGGCGGCGCGCAGTTCGGCGGCGGTCAGCACTCCTGGCACAACGGCAGCGGCGAGGCGCAACAGGCTCAGCGCGCGCCGACGCTGGAAGATGCCTGCAACGTGCTGGGCGTGAAAACGACTGACGACGCCACGACCATCAAGCGCGCTTACCGCAAGCTGATGAGCGAGCATCACCCTGACAAGCTGGTCGCCAAAGGGCTGCCGCCGCAGATGATGCAAATGGCGCAGCAGAAGGCGCAGGAAATTCAGAAAGCCTACGATCTGATTAAAACGGCGAAAGGGTTTCGTTAAGGCTGCATAACGCTCTGCAACCGTTGTGCCATAAAAAAAGAGACGCTATGGCGTCTCTTTTTCTTTAATTATATAACGAGCGGCTTAAAAATCCGCAGGCGCCCGGAACGTCATCGGCGAGCCGTAAGCCGGGTGAGTGATGGTGAGCTGCTCGGCGTGCAGAAGCAGCCGTGGCGCAAGCGCGAGCGCTTGCGGCGTAGCATAAAACTTATCGCCGAGGATCGGATGACCAAGCGCCATCATATGCACGCGCAGCTGATGCGAGCGTCCCGTAATCGGCTTTAGCAGCACGCGGGCGGTATTGTCGTCCGCGTATTCCAGCACCTCATACTCGGTTTGCGCCGCTTTACCGGTTTCGAAACAGACCTTTTGCTTCGGCCGGTTCGGCCAGTCGCAAATCAGCGGCAAATCCACAACCCCTTCCGCCTTCTCCGGGTGGCCCCAGACTCGCGCCACATACTGCTTTTTCGGCTCGCGCTCGCGAAACTGGCGCTTAAGTTCGCGCTCCGCGGCTTTGGTCAGCGCGACCGCAATCACCCCGCTGGTGGCCATATCCAGGCGATGTACCGACTCCGCGTTCGGGAAATCGCGCTGGATACGGGTCATCACGCTGTCTTTATGCTCATCGAGCCGGCCTGGCACGGAGAGCAGACCGCTGGGTTTATTCACCACCATGATGTGCTCATCCTGATAAAGGATGAGCAGCCAGGGCTCCTGCGGCGGGTTGTAGGCGTCCAGCATGTATCGCTCCGGTTACTGGTGAGTCACCACGATGAGACGCAGCGCATCCAGTCGCCAGCTCGCCTGGTTAAGATTCTCCAGCACCTGCTGGCGGTTAGTTTCAATCGCCGCCAGTTCGTCGTCGCGAATGTTCGGGTTCACGGCGCGCAACGCTTCGAGACGGGAAAGCTCGGCGGAAAGTTTGTCATCGGCTTCCTGGCGCGCCGCGTCGATAAGTTCGCGTGCCGCTTTTTCCACCTGCGCTTCACCGCCCTGGATTATCGCATGCACCTCTTGCTGTACCGCATTCACCAGCTTGCTGCCGGTATGGCGGTTAACGGCGCTCAGCTGACGGTTAAAACTTTCAAACTCCACCTGGCCTGCCAGGTTATTGCCGTTTTTATCGAGCAGCATGCGCACCGGCGTCGGCGGCAGGAAGCGGTTAAGCTGCAACTGCTTCGGCGCTTTGGCTTCCACGACATAAATCAGCTCCAGCAACAGTGTGCCGACCGGTAGCGCCTTGTTCTTCAGCAGCGAAATGGTGCAACTGCCGGTATCGCCGGAGAGGATCAGATCCAGGCCATTGCGGATAAGCGGATGCTCCCAGGTGATGAACTGCGCGTCTTCGCGAGACAGCGCCACGTCGCGGTTAAAGGTAATGGTGCAGCCATCCTCCGGCAGGCCCGGGAAATCCGGCACCAGCATATGATCGGAAGGGGTCAGCACAATCATATGCTCGCCGCGGTCGTCCTGGTTAATGCCCACGATATCGAAGAGGTTCATGGCGAAGTTCACCAGACCCGTGTCGTCATCCTGTTCGGCGATGGCGTCAGCCAGTTGCTGAGCTTTTTCGCCGCCATTGGAGTGGATCTCCAGCAGGCGGTCGCGGCCCTGTTCGAGCTGCGCTTTCAGCTCATCGTGCTGCTTGCGGCACGCCTGAATGAGGTCGTCGAAGCCGTCGGTGTTTTCCGGCGCGGCCAGATAACCGATAAGCCGTTCATAAACGCTGTCGTAAATGGCGCGGCCGGTCGGGCAGGTATGCTCAAACGCGTCCAGGCCTTCGTGATACCAGCGCACCAGCACCGACTGCGCGGTTTTCTCGAGATACGGCACGTGGATCTGGATATCGTGCGCCTGGCCGATACGGTCCAGACGGCCGATACGCTGCTCCAGCAGATCGGGGTTGAACGGCAGGTCGAACATGACCAGCTGGCTGGCGAACTGGAAGTTACGGCCTTCGGAGCCGATTTCCGAGCACAGCAGTACCTGCGCGCCGGTATCTTCTTCGGCAAACCAGGCCGCCGCGCGGTCGCGCTCGATAATCGACATGCCTTCATGGAACACAGCGGCGCGGATGCCTTCGCGCTCGCGCAGCACCTGCTCCAGCTGCAGCGCGGTGGCCGCTTTGGCGCAGATCACCAGCACTTTTTGCGAGCGATGGCTGGTGAGGTAGCCCATCAGCCACTCCACGCGCGGGTCGAAGTTCCACCAGGTGCCGCTGTCGCCTTCAAATTCCTGATAAATCTGCTCCGGGTAGAGCATATCGCGGGCGCGTTCTTCGGCAGATTTTCGCGCGCCCATGATGCCGGAGACTTTAATGGCGGTCTGATACTGGGTCGGCAGCGGCAGCTTAATGGTGTGCAGCTCGCGCTGCGGGAAGCCTTTCACGCCGTTGCGGGTGTTGCGGAACAACACGCGGCTGGTGCCGTGGCGGTCCATCAGCATAGACACCAGTTCCTGACGCGCCGCCTCGGCGCCATCGCGGTCGCTGTTGGCGGTTTGCAGCAGCGGCTCGATATCCTGCTCGCCGATAAGCTCGCTCAAGGCGTTGAGCTGTTCATCGTTCAGATGCGTCCCCGCCAGCAGCAGCGCGACGGCGTCTGCCACCGGGCGGTAGTTCTGCTGCTCTTCGACAAACTGCCCGAAATCGTGGAAGCGGCTCGGGTCCAGCAGGCGCAGGCGCGCGAAGTGGCTCTCCATGCCGAGCTGTTCCGGCGTCGCGGTCAGCAGCAGCACGCCCGCCACGCGTTCGGCCAGCTGTTCAATGGCCTGATACTCGCGGCTCGGCGCGTCTTCGCTCCAGACCAGATGGTGCGCTTCGTCCACCACCAGCAGATCCCACTCGGCATCGCACAAGTGCTCAAGGCGCTGCTTGTTGCGGCGCACGAAATCCAGCGAGCAGATAACCAGCTGTTCGGTTTCAAAGGGGTTGTCGGACTCGTGCTGGGCTTCGGTATAGCGCTCGTCGTCAAACAGGGAGAACCGCAGGTTGAAGCGGCGCAGCATCTCCACCAGCCACTGGTGCTGGAGCGTTTCCGGCACGACAATCAGTACGCGCTCAGCGGCGCCCGCGAGCAACTGCTGGTGAATGATCATCCCGGCTTCGATGGTTTTACCGAGACCCACTTCGTCCGCCAGCAGGACGCGCGGCGCATGGCGGCGACCCACGTCGTTTGCGATATTCAACTGGTGGGGGATAAGGTTAGTACGCTGGCCGCGCAGGCCGCTCCACGGCATCCGGTACTGTTCGCTCTGGTATTTGCGGGCGCGAAAGCGCAGGGCGAAACGGTCCATGCGGTCAATCTGACCGGCGAACAGGCGGTCCTGCGGTTTGCTGAACACCAGTTTGCTGTCGAGGAACACTTCACGCAGCGTGACATTTTCCTCAAGCGTATCCAGACGGGTGCCGATATAAATAAGTAAGCCGTTTTCTTCCTTTACTTCATCCACTTTCAACTGCCAGCCTTCGTGGCTGGTCACGGTATCGCCCGGGTTGAACATGACGCGGGTGACCGGGGAGTCATTTCGGGCATACAGACGATTTTCACCGGTAGCCGGGAAAAGCAGCGTCACCATGCGGGCGTCGATCGCCACTACGGTGCCCAGTCCCAGTTCGCTTTCCGTATCGCTGATCCAGCGTTGACCAAGTGTAAAAGGCATATATATCGGCTCTATTCTCTTATCAGATTTGCAGGCAATAGTATGACTCCCGCCTGCGCGCAGGCGGGGGGTCGCAATCAGGGTGATGTGAAAAGGGCGCTATGGTACTGGATGCCAGGACGTTCGTCACGTGTCAAAAAAGCCCCATCTGCCCTGTCATCAGTGTAGCAAAGTCATCTTCCATGAACGGTAAGATCCCATCCGCGACGGGCTGTAACTGCTTCGTTAAATAGTGATCGTAGTCGAGCGCGCCCTGCTGATAATCCACCGGCTCCGGGCCGTTTACCGTCCAGACATACTTAATAGTGCCGCGGTTCTGGTACTGCGCCGGACGCCCGAGGCGCGCGTTATGCTCATCGGCGAGCCTTGCTGCGCGAACATGCGGCGGCACATTGCGCTGATATTCGTTGAGCGGGCGGCGCAGGCGCTTGCGATACACCAGTCTGTCATCCAGTTCGCCCGCCATCAGCCGGGCGATGGTGTCGCGAATGTAATCCTGATAGGGCTCGCGGCGGAAAATCCGCAGGTAGAGATCCTGCTGAAACTGCTGGGCGAGCGGCGTCCAGTCGGTACGCACCGTCTCCAGCCCCTTAAACACCATACGCTGGCTCTCGCCTTCCTGAATCAGGCCCGCGTAGCGCTTCTTGCTGCCCATCTCCGCGCCGCGGATCGTCGGCATCAGAAAACGACAGAAGTGGGTCTCAAACTCCAGCTCCAGCGCGCTCTCAAGCCCCATGCTCTCCTGCAGATGCTGTTTCCACCACGCGTTGACGTGCGTCACCAGCCGTTGACCTATGCGCGCGGCTTCCGCTTCGCTGTGCGGGCTTTTCAGCCAGACGAAGGTGGAGTCAGTGTCGCCGTAAATCACCGTGTAGCCCTGCGCTTCGATAAGCGCTTTGGTCTGACGCATGATTTCATGGCCACGCATGGTAATAGAGGACGCGAGGCGCGGATCGAAGAAGCGGCACGCGCTGGTGCCAAGTACACCGTAAAACGCGTTCATTATGATTTTAAGCGCCTGGGAAAGCGGTTTATTGCCAAGCCGTTTGGCCTCTTCTCGCCCCTGCCAGATCTGCGTGACGATCTCCGGCAGGCAGTGCGTTTCGCGTGAAAACCAGGCGCCGATAAAGCCTTCCACGCTCTTTGTCTGATCCGGCGCCCGGAGTCCTTCCACCAGGCCGACCGGGTCGATTAAAAAGGTGCGAATAATCGACGGATAAAGGCTTTTGTAATCCAGCACCAGCACTGAGTCATACAGGCCGGGCTGCGAATCCATCACATAGCCGCCGGGGCTTGCCTGGGGCGGCACCGCGCCGAGATTCGGCGCGACAAAACCCGCGCGGTGCATACGCGGAAAATAGAGATGGCTGAACGCCGCCACCGAGCCGCCGTGCCGGTCAACTGGCAGGCCGTTGACCGTGGCGCGCTCCAGCAGGAACGGCATGATCTCCGTTTTATGGAAAATGCGCGTCACCAGCTCGCAGTCTTTCAGGTTATAGGTAGCGAGCGCGGGTTTATCCTCGGCGAAACGGCGATCAATCTCATCCATGCGCTGCCACGGGTTGTCGATGGCTTTGCCTTCGCCGAGCAGCTCCTGCGACACCGCCTCCAGCGAAAACGACGAGAAATTCCAGAAGGCGGATTTGAGCGCTTCGATGCCGTCGATAATCAGCCGCCCGGGGGCCTGCGCGAAAAAGACGCCATTTTTAAAACCATGCTCACGCCACTCCAGATCGGTGCCGCCGCGCCCGAGCCGCAGCGGCACGCCGTAGCGCTCGGCATGTTTTTGCAGCATACGCAGATCGAACTGAATGACATTCCAGCCAATCAGCACATCCGGATCGTGCCTTGCAAACCAGGCGTTCAGTTTTTCAATCAGTTGCGGGCGGCTTGCGACATATTCCAGCTCAAAATCGAGGCCGCGGGCGTCGCCGTTCTCCGGCCCGAGCATGTACACCACGCGGGAGCCGCAGCCTTCAAGGCCGATACAGTAAAGCTCGCCGTGGCGGGTGGTTTCGATATCCAGCGACACCCATTTAAGGGGCGGGCGATAGAGCGGATTGGGCTTGAGGCGCGCGTTGATGAGCCGCTCGCCCTGACGCTCGCCGCTGACCCACACGGGGGCGGTGATAAAGCGCTCCATCAGAAAGCGCTCCGGCGGGCGGATATCCGCCTCGTAGACCGTCACGCCGTTTTCGCGCAGCAGCTTATCAAGACGCATCAGCTGACGGTGCGAGCGGCAATAGAGGCCGCATACCGGCTGACGCTGAAAATCTTTCAGGACGAGCGAGGCGAAGCGTGCGTCGTTCTCGTGCGCCAGCAGGCTTTCGGCGCGAGGACGCTCGGCCTCAGGAATAAACGCCACCGATTCTTGCGGCGGCAGGCAAACCCGCAGCGGCCCGGTGTCCGTCGCCAGCCAGAACTCAATCTCCGTTCCCTGCGGTGTATCCCGCCAGTGACGGCTTAAAATAAACCCCTGATGCGCTTCAGACACGCTGCGTACTCACGTAAAAAACCAGGCGTGATTATAGCCTGGCTGGCGGTGTTTTGCTGGGGTTTTATACAGTTGTGCCGTTGCCCGACGGGCGACGCAGGGCCGACCAGCGCTGCGCCTGTGGGAACGGTGCTACTGCCCGTAATACGCTTTCGCGCCGTGTTTACGCAGGTAGTGTTTATCCAGCAACGTCTGCTGCATCGCGGGCAGTTCGGGCGCGAGCTGGCGACAGAAGATGCCCATATAGGCGACCTCTTCCAGCACGATCGCGTTATGCACCGCGTCGACCGCATCTTTGCCCCAGGCGAAAGGCCCGTGGGAGTGCACCAGCACGCCGGGCATCTGGGCCGGGTCAATATCCTGTTCGCGGAAGGTTTCGGCTATCACCACGCCGGTTTCCCATTCATACGCGCCATTGATCTCTTCATCCGTCATTTTACGGGTGCAGGGGATCTCGCCGTAGAAATAGTCGGCATGCGTGGTGCCGGTCGCCGGGATCGGCAAGCCCGCCTGCGCCCAGATGGTGGCGTGGCGCGAATGGGTATGCACGATGCCGCCGATGGATGGGAACTGTTGATAGAGCAGCCGGTGAGTCGGGGTATCGGAAGAGGGCTTTTTGGTGCCTTCGACAACTTCGCCGGTCTCAATACTGACCACCACCATATCCTCGGCGGTCATCACGGTGTAATCGACGCCGGAGGGTTTGATAACAAACACGCCGCGCTCGCGGTCGACGGCGCTGACGTTACCCCACGTCAGCGTCACCAGATTGTGCTTTGGCAGCGCCAGATTGGCTTCCAGTACCTGACGCTTGAGTTCTTCTAACATTGTCGTCTCCATGCCGGAGGGCGCGTCGTGTGCGGCCTGCGATATCACAGGCCGGTCAACGAGCGCCGCCGGGCAGCAGTGCGTTAACGTTTGAGGCCGTAATAGACTTCATTCCAGCGCAGCGCGTCTTTAAAGGCGGGCAGGCGGGTGTCGTTGTCGATAACGGCAAGTTCAAGGTCGTGCATTTCGGCGAACAGGCGCATGTCGTCGAGCGTCAGCGCCTGGCTGAAGACGGTGTGGTGCGCGCCGCCGGCGAGGATCCAGGCTTCTGAGGCGGTCGGCAGATCCGGCTGGGCTTTCCACAGCGCGTTGGCGACCGGCAGTTTCGGCAGGGCGTGCGGCGTTTCCACCGCGTCAACGCAGTTCACCAGCAGACGGAAGCGATCGCCCAGATCGATAAGGCTCGCGTTCACCGCCGGGCCGGTGGTGGTGGAGAAGATCAGGCGCGCCGGATCGGCTTTGCCGCCGATGCCAAGGTACTGCACGTCGAGGATCGGTTTTTCCGGCGTGGCGATGGTCGGGCAGACTTCCAGCATGTGAGAGCCCAGCACCATGTCGTTGCCGTTCTCGAAGTTGTAGGTGTAGTCCTCCATAAAGGAGGTGCCGCCTTCAAGGCCAGCGGACATCACTTTCATGATGCGCAGCAGCGCGGCGGTTTTCCAGTCGCCTTCGCCCGCAAAGCCATAGCCCTGCTGCATCAGGCGCTGAACCGCGAGGCCCGGCAGTTGCTTCAGGCCATGCAGATCTTCAAAGGTGGTGGTGAAGGCGTGGAAACCGCCGTCCTCCAGGAAGCGCTTCATGCCAAGCTCGATGCGCGCCGCGTCGATAACGTTCTGGCGTTTATCACCGTTGATCTGCGCGGCGGCAGTCAGGCGGTAGCTGCTTTCATATTCATCCACCAGTGCGTTGATATCGCCTTCGCTGACGTCGTTAACGATAGCCACCAGGTCGCCCACGCCCCAGGTGTTCACTGAGAAGCCGAACTTGATCTGCGCCGCGACTTTATCCCCTTCGGTCACCGCGACTTCACGCATGTTGTCGCCAAAACGCGCCACTTTCAGATGGCGGGTGTCCTGTTTCGACACCGCCTGACGCATCCACGCGCCAAGACGCCCCTGAGACTGTTTATCCTGCCAGTGGCCGGTCACGACGCTGTGTTGCAGACGCATACGCGCGCCGATGAAGCCGAACTCGCGGCCGCCGTGGGCGGTCTGGTTCAGGTTCATAAAGTCCATGTCGATGCTGCCCCACGGGATCTGCGCGTTGAACTGGGTATGGAATTGCAGCAGCGGTTTGTTGAGGATGGAGAGGCCGTTGATCCACATCTTGGCTGGCGAGAAGGTGTGCAGCCACACCACCAGGCCTGCGCATTTATCGTCATAGTTAGCGTCACGACAGATGGCGGTGATTTCGTCCGGTGTGGTGCCGAGCGGCTTTAACACCAGCTTGCATGGCAGTTTCGCTTCGGCGTTCAGCGCATTCACCACCTGTTCGGCGTGCTGATTCACCTGACGCAGCGTTTCAGGGCCGTAAAGGTGCTGGCTGCCAATCACAAACCACACTTCATATTGATCGAAAATTGTCATCATCGTGTCCTTAATGTGTCAGGGCCGCCTGGTCTGCGCGCTCGGCAGACTGCGGGGTGGCGGCTGAAGGGAGATAGTGTTGTTCCGCGCTTTGCGACCATTGCTGGAAGCGGCGATAGAGTTGTTCGAAGCGTGCGGCACGCTCTGGCTGCGGCTGTAGCGTGCTCTCAATCTGGCTTGCCATCGCCTGCTGCGCCTGCGGAATGTCGGCATGCGCGCCTGCGGCGACGGCGGCGAAGATGGCCGCGCCCAGCGCACAGCACTGATCGGAGGCGACGATTTGCAGCGGGCGGTTTAGCACGTCGCAGCAGACCTGCATGATCACCGGGTTTTTACGGGCGATGCCGCCGAGCGCCATCACGTTGTTCACGGCGATCCCCTGGTCGATAAAGCACTCCTGAATGGCGCGCGCGCCGAAGGCGGTGGCGGCAATCAGCCCGCCGAACAGCAGCGGCGCATCGGTGGCGAGGTTAAGATCGGTGATAACGCCTTTCAGGCGCTGGTTGGCGAACGGCGTGCGGCGGCCATTGAACCAGTCAAGGATCACCGGCAGATGATCGAGCGACGGGTTTTTCGCCCAGGCTTCGGTCAGTTCAGGCAGCAGCTGTTTTTTGCTCGCGTCGATCTGCGGTTTCAGTTCCGGATGTTGCTGCGCCAGTTTGTCGAGCGGCCAGCCGAGCAGGCGGCCAAACCAGGCATACATATCGCCGAACGCCGACTGGCCTGCTTCCAGCCCGATGAAATCCGGCACGACGCTGCCATCTACCTGACCGCAGATGCCTTTCACGGCGCGTTCGCCGACGTCCGCTTTTTCCGCCACCAGAATGTCGCAGGTGGAGGTGCCGATAACTTTCACCAGCGTGTTCGGCTGAGCGCCTGCGCCCACTGCGCCCATATGGCAGTCAAACGCGCCGCCGGAGATAACCACGCTTTCCGGCAGGCCGAGGCGCTGCGCCCAGTCGGCGCAGAGGTTGCCCACCGGGATGTCGGCGGTGAAGGTGTCGGTAAACATCGGATAGTCGAGATGCTGGTTAATCAACGGGTCGAGCTCATCGAAGAAGCTCGCCGGCGGCAGGCCGCCCCAGCTCTCGTGCCACAGCGATTTATGGCCGGCGCTGCAGCGGCCGCGGCGAATATCCGCCGGACGCGTGGTGCCGGAGAGTAAGGCGGGCACCCAGTCGCACAGCTCAATCCACGAGGCGGCGGCCTGCGCGACCGCCCGGTCCTGACGCGTCACATGCAGAATTTTGGCCCAGAACCATTCACTGGAGTAAATACCGCCGATGTAGCGCGAGTAATCCGCTTTGCCCGGCGTATGGCACAGGCGGGTAATTTCTTCCGCTTCTTCCACCGAGGTGTGATCTTTCCAGAGCACAAACATCGCGTTGGGGTTGTCGGCAAATTCAGGGTTGAGCGCCAGCACGTTGCCGCTGGCGTCAATGGGGGCAGGGGTCGAGCCGGTACTGTCTACGCCGATGCCCACCACGGCGGCGCGCTGTTGTGGCGAGAGTTCCGCCAGCACGGTTTTCAGCGCCGCTTCCATTGATTCAATGTAATCCCGCGGGTGATGGCGGAACTGGTTGCGGGCCGCGTCGCAATAGCGCCCCTCCTGCCAGCGTGGATACCACTCAACGCTTGTGGCAAGTTCGGCGCCGGTGGCGCAATCCACCGCCAAAGCCCGAACCGAGTCGCTGCCAAAATCGAGTCCCAGCGCAATAGCCATCTTCATACTCCATGCGATAAACAAACATGGAGAGAACATTAGTTTTACCCCGTCAAAAGGGTCAGGGTGGATCCGCTGAACTTATGGATAAAAATGCTGTGAAGCGAGAATTTGTGACGCCACGCAAATATTCGATGTGGACATTTCTGCCGCGCTTATAGACACTTTGGTTATGTATTAAAAAGCCTGACAGCGACGGCAATACAGGTTATTTTCTGTAATAAAGCGGGCTTAAGCTGCGGGCGTCGCCCTGAAGCGCGCCCCCGTACCTGCCGGTTCCGGCTAAAATGACGATATGGACAAATGGTTTCTTCACTCTCGCTTCGGAGCGCCGTGAAAATGGCTGAAACGCAAAACGATCCTCTGCTGCCCGGTTACTCGTTCAACGCCCACCTGGTGGCCGGACTGACGCCGATTGAGTCCGAAAGCTATCTCGATTTCTTTATCGACCGGCCGCTCGGCATGAAAGGCTTTATTCTCAACCTGACGGTGCGCGGCGAAGGCGTGGTGAAAAATCAGGGTAAGGAATATCTCTGCCGCCCCGGCGATATGCTGCTGTTCCCGCCTGGCGAAGTGCATCACTATGGCCGCAGCCCGGAGGCGAAAGAGTGGTATCACCAGTGGGTCTACTTTCGCCCGCGCGCCTACTGGCATGAATGGCTGAACTGGCCGGCGATTTTCGGCCAGACCGGGTTTTATCGCCCGGATGAAGCGCATCACGAGCAGTTCTCGGCGCTGTTTCAGGCGATCATCGACGCCGCACAGGGGCCGGGGCGCTATGCCGAGCTGCTGGCTATCAACCTGCTGGAACAACTGCTGCTGCGCCGCGTCGAGGCGATCAGCGAATCGCTGAAGGCGCCGCTCGACAGCCGTGTGCGCGACGCCTGCCAGTACATCAGCGATCATCTGGCCGACAGCCATTTTGATATCGCAAGCGTGGCGCAGCACGTCTGTCTGTCGCCGTCGCGGCTGTCGCATCTGTTCCGCCAGCAACTGGGCGTCAGCGTGCTGAGCTGGCGCGAGGATCAGCGCATCAGCCAGGCGAAGCTGCTGCTCAGCACCACACGTATGCCGATTGCGAGCGTCGGGCGCAATGTTGGCTTTGAAGATCAGCTCTATTTCTCGCGCGTCTTTAAAAAATGTACCGGGGCGAGCCCGAGCGAATTCCGCGCCGGATGTGAGTAAGGCAGGGCGGGCGTTGTGTCATGCCTGGTAAAGTAAAGTATGGTTAAAGAAGGATGTCTTGACGCAGGACATGGCGCTCAGGAGAATCCTCTCTTCGTCACTTTACCGGATGCGTTATGGAAGCTTTGCTGGAACACTTTATCACTCAGTCAGTGGCGTATTCGCTGATTGCCATTGCGCTGGTAGCGTTCCTTGAGTCTCTGGCGCTGGTCGGGCTGCTGCTGCCCGGCACCGTGTTGATGGCCGCGCTCGGCGCGCTGATTGGCAGCGGCGAGGTGAATTTCTACGAAGCCTGGGCGGCGGGGATTATCGGCTGCCTGCTCGGCGACTGGATCTCTTTCTGGCTCGGCTGGCGCTTTAAAAAGCCCCTTCACCGCTGGTCTTTCCTGAAAAAGCATAAGGCGCTGCTCGATAAAACCGAACACGCGCTGCATCAGCACAGCCTGTTTACCATTCTCGTCGGACGATTCGTCGGGCCGACTCGCCCACTGGTGCCGATGGTGGCGGGCATGCTTGACCTGCCGGTGCGTAAATTCCTGCCGCCGAATATCCTCGGCTGCCTGCTCTGGCCGCCGTTCTACTTTCTGCCGGGCATTCTGGCGGGCGCCGCCATCGATATCCCGCCAGAGATGAAAAGCGGCGCGTTTAAATGGCTGTTAGGCGGAGTGGCGCTGCTGACATGGTTCGCGGCGTGGCTGCTCTGGCGCTGGTGGCGCAGCGGCAAAACCGAAGACCGCCTTACGCGCTACCTGCCGCGCGCGCGTCTGCACTGGCTGGCGCCCGGCGTGGCGGTGGCGGCGGGAGCGGCGCTGTTTGCTATCCAGAGCCATCCACTGATGCCTGTCTACCGCGCTATTCTCTGGAAAGTGGTGACCGGCGCTCAGTGAGGCGTGATGCCGAGCAGCGCCGATGCGCTGGCCTCGCCGCTCAGCAACTGCGCGGTGGGGCCGTCCCAGACGATGCGGCCTTCCACGACCACCAGACTGCGTGGCGCGATGCGCGCCGCGTCTTCCACGCTGTGCGATACCATTAAAAGCGTCGTACCTTCTTCTACGCAGAGGTGCTCAAGCAGCGTCAGCATCTCCTGACGTAGCGCCGGATCGAGCGCGGAAAACGGCTCGTCGAGCAGCAATATAGGGCGCTGGCGTACCAGGCAGCGCGCCAGCGCGGCCCGCTGGCGCTGACCGCCGGAGAGCGCCGTGGGCAGCCGCTCCAGCAGGTCGCCAATCGCCATTTTACCGGCCATCTCTTCCACCTGACGCTTCTGCTGCGCGTCCAGCCGCAGGCCGGGCGAGAGCCCGAGGCTGATGTTCTGGCGCACCGTCAGATGGTTAAACAGATTGTTTTCCTGAAACAGCATCGACACCGGGCGTTGTGACGGCGGCGTATGGGTATGATCTTCGCCCGCGAGGCGCAGCGTGCCGCTCGCGGGGGCGAGAAACCCGGCAATCAGATTGAGTAGCGTGCTTTTACCCGCGCCGCTTGGCCCCAGCACCGCTATCCGCTCGGCCTCGCGGACGTCGAGCGTAAAGCGCATCGGCAGATGGTGATACAGCCAGGTGAGATCAGTCAGTGTCAGCATGGCGCCCCGGAAGTTTTTCAATCAAGGTGAACAACAGAAAACAGAGTAGCAGCAGCAGCAACGCCGTCACCGCGCCTGCGTCGCTGCGATAAGCGCCGATCTGCTGATAGAGATAAAAGGGCAGCGTGCGGAAATCCTCATTACCGAACAGAGCCACCACGCCGAAATCGCCAATCGACAGCACGCAGGCGAAGGCCATCGCCTGCGCGAGCGGTACGCGCAACGCGCGCGCCTCTACCAGCCGCAGCCGGTTCAGCCCACGTATCTCAAGCGACGCGCAGAGCGCGCCATAACGCGCGGCGATATCGCGCATCGGGTTATCCAGCACTTTCAGGGCGTAGGGGATAGCCATCAGCGCGTTGGTGAAAATCACTATCGCGTCGGCGCGCGCTGGCAACCCGACAGTGGCGTTCAGCAGCAGGAAAAAACCGGTCGCCAGCACGATGCCCGGCATGGCGAGGATCAGCACGCCGCAAAGCTCCAGGCTCTGCCCGGCGAGACGGCGGTGTCGCAGGTAAAGCTCGCGGGTGCTCCAGAGCAGCATCATGGTCAGGATGACGCACAGCAGGCCCGCGCAAAGCGCGATGCGCAGCGATGTCCAGAGCGCGCGCCACAGCGCCGGGTCGGCCAGCGCGTGCCCCATGTCGCCGCGTAAGCCATCCACCAGCACCGCCAGCAGCGGCGGCAGCAACAGCAGCAGCGCGGCGGTAATTAATAGCGCGTCGGTCAGTTTGCTGCGCCACGAATCTTCCGGGTTGCGCCAGCCGCGCACCAGCGTCGCGCCCACCGGGATCGCTTTACTAAGACGCTGGCTCAGCAGGATCAGCGACAGGCAGCAGCCCATCTGGAGAATCGCGAGCAGCGCCGCGCGTCCCGGGTCATAGTCGTAACTCAATGCCTGGTAGATGGCGAGCTCAATGGTAGTGGCCTGCGGCCCGCCGCCGAGCGCCAGTACCGTGGCGAAGCTTGCGAAGCAGAGCATAAAAATCAGCGCCGCCACCGGCGGGATCTGGCGGCGCAGCCAGGGCCACTCCACCAGCCGGAAAAAATCCCAGCCGCGCATGCCAAGCTGGGCGGCCAGCTGGCGCTGTTCGCCGGGGATCTGCGTCAGGGTCTGGTACAGCAGGCGGGTCGCCATCGGCATATTAAAAAAGAGGTGCGCCAGCAGAATGCCCTGCAGGCCGTAGGGCGAAAAAGACCATTCGATGCCAAGCGCCGCGCAGAGCGCGGCCAGCCAGCCGCTGCGCCCGTAGACGCTGAGCAGGCCGAAGATCGCCACCAGCACGGGCAGGATCAGCGTCATGGCGCACAGGCGCAGCAGGGTTCGCCGCCCCGGAAAGCGGCGGCGATAGAGGGCGCGGGCAAGAGGAATGGCAGGCACGACGGAGATCAGGGCCGAGAGAAACGCCTGCCAGAAGGAGAAGCGCACCACATGCCACAGATAGCTGTCGTTCAGCAGGGCGCGGGCATCGGTGTGCGGCGCGTGCGTCCAGAGCGCCGTGAAGGCCGCCAGCGCCACCGCCGCCATCAGCAGGGCGGCGATGAGGCCGGGCCAGAGCCAGCCCGGTGTTAGCGGCTCACGGCGCGTTGCCATTCGCTCGTCCATTGGGCGCGCTGCGCGGCCACGTCCTCAGAGGTAAATTGCAGCGAGGTGTGCGGTTTCGTCAGCGCGTTGAAGCCCTCCGGCAGCGTGACAGCCGCGACCGGATACATCCAGTTGCCGGTCGGGATCGCGTTCTGGAAACCCGGTGAAACCATAAATTTAAGGAATTTTTCCGCCAGTTCCGGCTGTTTGCTGGCGGCGGTGCGCCCGGCGACTTCCACCTGCAAATAGTGGCCTTCGCTGAAGTTCGCGGCGGCGTAGTTATCTTTTTTCTCTTCAATGATGTGATAAGCCGGCGAGGTGGTGTAGCTCAGTACCAGATCGCCTTCGCCTTTCAGAAACAGGCCATAGGCTTCGCTCCAGCCCTTCGTGACGGTGACGGTTTTCGCGGCGAGTTTTTGCCAGGCGTCCGGCGCTTTGTCGCCGTAGACTTTCTGCATCCAGAGCAGCAGGCCAAGCCCCGGCGTGCTGGTACGCGGATCTTCATAAATAACGCGCCATTTCTGATCGCTTTCCACCAGCTCTTTCAGGCTTTTCGGCGGGTTTTTCAGCTTGTTTTTGTCATAGACAAAGGCGAACCAGCCGTAGTCGAACGGCACGAAGGTGTCGTTGTTCCAGCCGCCCGGGATGTTGACGTCACCGGCCGGAACGCCGCTTTTCGCAAACAGCCCGGTCGCGGTGGCAGCCTGGAGCAGGTTGTTGTCGAGCCCCAGCACCACATCAGCTTTGCTGTTCTTGCCTTCCATACGCAGGCGGTTGAGCAGCGACACGCCATCTTCCAGCGCCACGTATTTCAGCTCACAGCCGCACTCGGCTTCAAAAGCGGTTTTGATTTTCGGGCCAGGACCCCATTCGGAGGAGAAGGAATCGTAGGTGTAGACGGTCAGTACGGGTTTGGCGAAAACCGGGACGGCGACCAGCGCCAGCAGCGGAAGCAGTTTTTTTAACACTTTGCACCTTTATCAAATGGGGGCAAAGGATTTTGAGCAGTAGCCTCAAATCCCTTCGCCGGCGTTATCCGGATCAGGTTCGACGGGTATTATCTCAGCGCGTCGGTTTTCCGGCGGCACCCCGTTGAGAACGGCCCATTGTAATGATTTGCGTAATGTTGCGAAAGGGTTACGGCTCGGGCGGCGCAAACCAGGCGGATTTAAAATCAAACCAGCCGAGCGTATTCATCCGTACGCCGCGCATGCTGCGCTGGCCCTGTAACATCAGCCAGTGGTGGATAAGCGGTAATATGTCTTGCCGCTCCAGCATTGTCTGGCACCACTGCGGCAGGTTAAGCGCGCCGGTGCGCCAGCGCTGCGCGTCGCCCTGCCAGTCGAGCGGGATACAGCGCTGGATAAGCGGCACTTCGCACAGCTGCGCGAACAGCGAGAAATCAAGCGGCAGCGTGAAATTGGCGCTGTTCAGCCACAGATCGCTGGTTATCTCTCCCTGATACCACTCCTCGTAGCTCACTTCACGCAGCTCCAGCTCAACCTGTTCCTGCGCCAGAATATCGCGCAGCAGCGCGCCGATTATCCGGTTCTCGATGTGATCGCCATAAAACGTGAGCGTCAGGCGCTCCAGCCCGGCGGGCTTTTGCGCCTCCAGAATTTGCGGCGCGTGGTGCCAGCGCGGCAGCAGGCCGTAGGCCGGGAACCAGATGCGCTGATATTGCGGCGCGGCGCGATGCAGCAGGCGCGCGGGCGTGAACAGATGGCTTACCCAGCGCCGTACCTGCGGCATCGCGCCGACGCGCGAGCGGGAATCAAACAGCAGGTAGTAGCAGCCCTCTTCGAGACGGCTTTCGACGGCTTTTTCTTCCGGCTCACGCGTCGGACCCTCAAGCTGAACGGCGCAGCTTAACTCTTCGCCGATTTCAGGCAGTACCCAAAAATTCACTTCGTCAATAAGCGCCCGGTAGCCGAAATAGTCGTCGAAGGCGTGGATTTTCAGCTGCGTACTATTATTGCGTACCACCGCGTAGGGGCCGGTACCGACCGGCTGACTGGCGAATTTCGGCAGATCCGGCCATTCGCGTGGAAGGATCATCGCCGGTACGCTGCCGAGTAGCCACGGCAGCCAGTCATCCGGCTCGCTCAGGTGAATATCAAGCGTCCAGGCGGTAGGGGAGACTATCTGACGGAGATGCGCGTAAAGCGGCAGGGCGCAGATGCGTTGCAGCGAGCTGATGACATCGAGCATGTCGAGTTCGCGGCCATGATGAAAATGAATGCCGGGGCGCAGAAAAAAACGCCAGTGAAAAGGGGAAATACGCTGCCAGTGATGAGCAATATCCGCTTCCAGTTCCCCGTTTTCCTCGTTTATGCGCGTCAGCCCGCTAAAGATTTGCCGGGCGATATGGGTCTCTGAGCGGCGCAGCGCGCTGCCGGGCAGCAGGTTTTGCAGCGGGCGGTAGTAGAGCACGCGCAGGATATGACGCCCCTGACGGAAGCTACGGCCAAGATGCGAGAGCAGCATCTGACGCACGGCGGATTTGTCGCCAACGATCTGCACCAGCTGATCGATCCGGTCCTGCTCCAGCAGATCTTCCGCCCGCTGCTGCTGAAGCGCGAGCCCGGTATAGAGAAAACGCAGCCGCGAACGCTTGCCGCGCCCGGCTTCGGCGTCCCAGGTCAGCCAGCCGCGCGCCTGCATCGCGTTCAGCAACGTCCGCATATGGCGACGCGAACAGTTCAGCAGATCCGCCAGTTCATTGAGCGTGGTTTCCTGGGGCTTGCCGTCGCAGCATTGCCACAGGCGGATGAATTGCTGTTGCAGACGACCTGAAGGCATAAAAGGGGAACTCCTGCGGGAAACTCATCAATTTAATATTCCCTATATTACGGCAATACTTCTCTTCGATGAAAGCGGAGGTGCTTATGAAAACGTCAGCAACGGGCAGGTTTTACCAACGGTATTTCAGTGCAACAAAACGTCTTTCTGGCTCATGGCTGGCCCGCCTGAGTTGTCAGACGCCGCAACGGATGCTGAATGATGTGATGCAGTGGGAGACGACTTTCCCGGTGACGTTTAAGCGCCGTTAAGCAGACATCACGTGTAACTGAGTATTGGTGCTTTTCACCCGCCAGCAGTGTGCTACTGCTGGCTTTTTTCGTCTATGATGAACACTTTTCCGCCCGCCTTAAACGAAAGGATGCGCCCGATGTTGTGGTTCCTCACGCCTGCAAGACGTCTCAATCTGGTCTATCTCGCCTTTATGATTGTCGCTTTTATGATGGGCGTGGCGGGGGCGCTACAGGCGCCGACGCTGAGCCTGTTTCTGAGCCGTGAAGTCGGCGCGCCGCCGTTCTGGGTGGGGCTGTTTTACACCGTTAACGCCATCGCCGGGATTGCGGTAAGCCTGTTACTGGCGAAGCGCTCCGACAGCCGGGGCGACCGACGTAAACTTATCCTCTTTTGCTGTGTAATGGCCGTTGCAAACTGCGTGCTGTTCGCCTTTAACCGCCACTACCTGACGCTGATTACCGCAGGCGTGCTGCTGGCGTCGCTCGCGAATACCGCCATGCCGCAGCTGTTTGCTCTCGCGCGTGAATATGCCGATAACTCGGCCCGCGAGGCGGTGATGTTCAGCTCGGTGATGCGCGCCCAGCTGTCGCTCGCCTGGGTTATCGGGCCGCCGCTGTCGTTCATGCTGGCGCTGAGTTTCGGCTTTACCACCATGTTTTTGATTGCCGCCGGAATCTTCATCCTGAGCCTGACGATTATCTTCTTCGCATTGCCGTCGGTAGCGCGTATTGAGCAACCCGCCGATGTGGCGCTGACGCAGGTGAGCGGCTGGAAAGATAAAAACGTGCGGATGCTGTTTATCGCTTCTGTGCTGATGTGGGCCTGCAACACGATGTATATCATCGATATGCCGCTGTGGGTGAGCCAGGATTTAGCGCTGCCGGAAAGCCTCGCGGGCGTGCTGATGGGCACTGCGGCGGGGCTTGAGATCCCGGCGATGCTGCTGGCCGGTTTTTACGTGAAGCGATTCGGTAAAAAACCGATGATGCTGCTGGCGGTGGGGGCGGGCGTGGTGTTCTACGCGGGGCTGAATCTCTTTCACAGCCGCGAGGCGCTACTGGGGTTACAGCTGTTTAACGCGGTGTTTATCGGGATTGTCGCCGGGATCGGCATGATCTGGTTTCAGGATCTTATGCCGGGGCGAGCGGGCTCGGCGACCACGCTATTTACCAACAGCATTTCGACCGGCGTTATCCTCGCAGGCGTTGTGCAGGGAGCGCTGGTGGAGACCTTCGGGCATTATGCTGTCTATTATGTGATTGCCGGGGTGTCAGTGTTAGCGCTGTGGCTGACGAGCCGGGTGAAAGACGTTTAAAGCGGATGACGCCCGAGTAAAGGGGGCGATATCCAGGGTGGGTAAGCGTGGCGCACCCACCTTTTTTATGGCGGGTGCGGTTGGTTTGATGGCGGGTAAGCCGCGCGTACCCGCAGGGCCACTGCAAAAGCTGTAAAACTCAGCCCATAAACGCGGGCTGTTTTTTCTCATACGCGGCGATGGCATCGTCGTGTTGCAGCGTCAGCCCAATGCTGTCCAGCCCGTTCATCATGCAGTGACGTCGAAACGCGTCAATGTCGAAGTGATAAGACTTCTCGCCCGCTTTCACCACCTGTGCGTCCAGATCCACTTCAAAGCGAATGCCTGGACTGGCTTTGACCAGCGCGAACATTTCGTCCACCTCTTCATCGCTGAGCGTCACCGGCAGCAGCTGGTTGTTAAAGCTGTTGCCGTAAAAGATGTCAGCGAAGCTCGGCGCAATCACCACTTTAAAACCGTAATCGGTCAGCGCCCACGGCGCGTGCTCGCGCGACGAGCCGCAGCCGAAGTTCTCGCGCGCCAGCAGAATCGACGCGCCCTTATACTCCGGGAAATTCAGGACGAACTCCGGGTTCGGCACCTCGCCTTTGTCGTCCAGAAAGCGCCAGTCGTTAAACAGGTGTGCGCCAAAGCCGGTGCGGGTGACCTTTTGCAGAAACTGCTTCGGGATAATCGCGTCGGTATCCACGTTCGCCGCATCCAGCGGAACCACCAGACCGGTGTGTTGGGTAAATTTCTCTGCCATGGTGTTCCCCTTATTTCAGGCTACGGATATCGGCGAAACGGCCGGTAACGGCGGCGGCAGCGGCCATTGCCGGGCTGACCAGGTGGGTGCGTCCGCCGCGGCCCTGACGGCCTTCAAAGTTACGGTTGCTGGTGGAGGCGCAGCGCTCGCCCGGATTCAGGCGGTCATTGTTCATCGCAAGGCACATAGAGCAGCCGGGCAGGCGCCACTCAAAGCCCGCCTCGATGAAGATCTTATCCAGCCCTTCGGCTTCGGCCTGCGCTTTTACCGGCCCGGAGCCTGGCACCACCAGCGCCTGGACGCCCGGCGCCACTTTACGGCCTTTGGCGATTTCCGCCGCCGCGCGTAAATCTTCAATGCGCGAGTTGGTGCAGGAGCCGATAAACACTTTATCGATAGCCACGTCGGTCAGCGGCACGCCTGCTTTCAGGCCCATATAGGCCAGCGCTTTCTCGGCAGAGGCGCGCTCAACCGGATCGGCGAATGACGCCGGATCGGGAATGGCGTCGGTCACAGAAATCACCTGGCCTGGGTTGGTGCCCCAGGTCACCTGCGGCGCGATATCTTCGGCATTCAGCGTCACTACGGCGTCAAACTGCGCGCCGTCGTCGGTTTTCAGCGTCTTCCAGTATTCCACGGCATCCGCAAAATCCTGGCCCTTCGGCGCATGCAGACGGCCTTTCACATAGTTGAATGTGGTCTCATCCGGTGCCACCAGGCCCGCTTTGGCGCCCATTTCAATCGCCATATTGCACAGCGTCATGCGGCCTTCCATGCTCAGCGCGCGGATAGCGTCGCCGCAGAATTCCACCACATAGCCGGTGCCGCCCGCACTGCCGGTTTTACCGATGATCGCAAGCACGATGTCTTTCGCGGTGATGCCAGGCGCGGCCGTGCCGTTGACTTCAATTTTCATGGTCTTCGCGCGGCCCTGTTTGAGCGTCTGCGTCGCCAGCACATGCTCCACTTCCGAGGTGCCGATACCGAACGCCAGCGCGCCGAATGCGCCGTGAGTGGCGGTGTGCGAATCGCCGCAGACGATGGTCATGCCTGGCAGAGTGATGCCCTGTTCCGGCCCCATCACATGCACGATGCCCTGATACGGGTGGTTCAGATCATAGAGCTCGACGCCAAACTCGTTGCAGTTCTTGATAAGCTCCTGCATCTGGATGCGAGCCATTTCGCCGGAGGCGTTGATGTCTTTCGTCTGGGTGGAGACGTTGTGATCCATCGTCGCGAAAGTTTTACGCGGCTGGCGCACCGGGCGGCCATGCGCGCGCAGGCCATCGAACGCCTGCGGAGAGGTCACTTCATGCACCAGATGGCGGTCGATGTAGAGCAGCGGCGTTTCGTTTGGCGCTTCATACACCACGTGAGCGTCAAACAGCTTTTGATATAAAGTCTTTGCCATGATTACACCCCTTCGGCCACATAGCGGGCGATGATATCGCCCATTTCATCGGTGCTGACAGCCTGACCGCCGCGGGCCAGGTCGCCGGTACGCACGCCTTCTTCCAGCGCGCGGTTAATGGCGTGTTCGATAGCCGTCGCCGCGTCATCGGCTTCCAGGCTATAGCGCAGCAGCAGCGAGAGCGACAGGATCTGGGCAATCGGATTAGCAATATTTTTACCGGCGATATCCGGCGCGGAGCCGCCTGCGGGCTCGTACAGGCCGAAGCCCTGCTCGTTAAGGCTGGCGGAAGGCAGCATACCCATCGAGCCTGTGATCATCGCGCACTCGTCAGAGAGAATATCGCCGAACAGGTTGGAGCAGAGCAGCACATCGAATTGCGAGGGATCTTTAATCAGCTGCATGGTGGCGTTGTCGATATACATGTGCGACAGCTCGACATCCGGATACTCTTTGGCGATTTCATTGACGATTTCGCGCCACAGCAAGGACGTTTGCAACACGTTCGCTTTATCAATTGAGGTCACTTTATTGCGGCGCTTGCGCGCGGACTCAAAGGCGATGCGTGCAATGCGTTCAATTTCAAAACGGTGATAAACCTCGGTGTCGAACGCTTTTTCATGCATGCCGCTGCCTTCACGGCCTTTCGGCTGGCCGAAGTAGATGCCGCCGGTCAGCTCGCGCACGCAGAGGATGTCAAAGCCGTTGGCGGCGATATCGGCGCGCAGCGGGCAGAATTCTTCCAGGCCCGGGTAGAGCTTCGCCGGGCGCAGGTTGCTGAACAGCTTGAAGTGTTTACGCAGCGGCAGCAGCGCGCCGCGCTCCGGCTGCTGCGCCGGGGGCAGATTTTCCCACTTCGGGCCGCCGACTGAGCCGAACAGAATGGCGTCGGCCTGTTCGCAGCCTTCTACCGTCGCCTGCGGCAGCGGGTTGCCGTGACGATCGATGGCGATGCCGCCGACGTCATAGTGGCTGGTGGTGATACGCATATCAAAACGGCCACGAACTGCATCCAGTACTTTCAGGGCTTGCGCCATCACTTCCGGGCCAATACCGTCGCCCGGCAAAACTGCAATATGATAATTTTTAGACATCACACGGTTTCCTGGTTGTGTTCTTTATTCTGTGCTTTGCGTTGCAACTCTTTCTCGACTTCGCCGGCGCGCCAGATATTGTTCAGCACGTTGATCATCGCGCGGGCGGAGGACTCGACGATATCGGTGGTCAGGCCCACGCCGTGGAAGTGACGGCCGTTATAGCTGACTACGATATCTACCTGGCCCAGCGCGTTTTTGCCGTGGCCTTTCGCGCCTAACTGGTATTTCACCAGTTCAATGTCGTAATCGGTAATGCGGTTGATGGCCTGATAGACCGCGTCAACCGGGCCGTTACCGTTGGCGGCTTCGGCTTTCACTTCCTCGCCGCAGGCGAGCTTGACGGACGCGGTCGCCATCGCGCTGGAGCCGGACTGCACGCTAAAGTATTCCAGACGGAAATGCTCCGGCTCTTCCTGCTGTTTATTGATAAAGGCCAGCGCTTCCAGATCATAATCAAATACCTGGCCTTTTTTGTCCGCCAGCTTCAGGAAAGCGTCGTACAGGTTATCCAGGTTGTAGTCGCTTTCCTGGTAACCCATCTCCTCCATACGGTGCTTCACGGCGGCGCGGCCGGAGCGGGACGTGAGGTTCAATTGCACCTGATTCAGGCCGATGGATTCCGGCGTCATGATTTCGTAGTTTTCGCGGTTTTTCAGCACGCCGTCCTGATGGATGCCGGAGGAGTGGGCAAACGCACCGGCGCCGACCACCGCTTTGTTCGCCGGGATCGGCATATTGCAGATCTGGCTGACGGTCTGGCTGGTGCGCCAAATCTCCTGATGGTTAATCGTAGTGTGGACGTTGAGCAGATTCTGGCGCAGCTTGATAGCCATAATGACTTCTTCCAGCGCGCAGTTGCCCGCACGCTCGCCAATACCGTTCAGCGTGCCTTCAACCTGACGCGCGCCCGCGTGGACGGCGGCCATGGCGTTGCCGACGGCCATACCCAGATCGTCATGGGTATGCACGGAGATAATGGCTTTGTCGATATTGGGTACGCGCTCATACAGGCCCGTGATGATGTTGCTGAATTCGAAAGGCAGGGTGTAGCCGACGGTGTCCGGGATATTAATAGTGGTGGCGCCCGCGTTGATGGCGGCTTCCACGACGCGCGCCAGATCCTCGATCGGGGTGCGACCAGCGTCTTCGCAGGAGAACTCGACATCGTCGGTATAGTTACGGGCGCGTTTGACCATATAAACGGCGCGTTCGATAACCTCGTCCAGCGTGCTGCGCAGCTTGGTGGCGATATGCATAGGCGAGGTGGCGATAAAGGTGTGAATACGAAACGCCTCGGCCACTTTCAGGGATTCCGCCGCCACGTCGATATCTTTTTCCACGCAGCGGGCCAGCGCGCAGACGCGGCTGTTTTTCACCTGGCGGGCAATCGTCTGTACCGACTCGAAATCGCCTGGCGAGGAGACCGGAAACCCGACTTCCATAACATCGACACGCATACGCTCAAGCGCCAGCGCGATTTGCAGCTTTTCCTTTACGCTCAGGCTCGCCTGCAGCGCCTGCTCACCGTCACGCAACGTGGTATCAAAAATAATGACTTGCTGGCTCATGGTTGGTGTCCTTATTTGTCCTGAGGCGCCTTGCGTGAGCATAAAAAAACCCGCGCAGCGGCGCGGGTTTTCGTATTTCTGATGACCTGACTCAAGCGTTATCGCCGAACGTCGCGCACCAGTCTACCGCGCACTGAAGATGCGTTTAGTAGTAGTAGACCAGCAAAACGAACGATGCGAATCATGACTCACGTCCCGAATAAAAGCGTTAATAGGCTTTTAGTGGTACTGGATAGCGCCGGCCATGTCAACCCCCTGTCCTTAATTCTACAGTTAATGCGCCAGCGCCCCGCAGTAAGCGGATTTAGTGGATTATGCTGGGTAATCGCATTTGTATAAAACATATCTATAAATTAAGCGAGGCGTAAGTATTCATGTATGCGGAGTGCCTCTTTATGGTCATTTTTTGCCGTTCCGATGGCATTAAAATATTCATCAAAACAATTAATTGCGGCGGCGGATAAGTGAGTTTTCTCTTTTAAACAGATTTTCTGAAAACGACGGGTCATCATTTATGAGAAAAGAGAAGAAGTTACTAAAACTTAATTGATAATTCATAAAGTGAATTATTGTTTATTCGTCTTTTTTATGATTTGATCACGCCGTAAAGAGAAAGTCATGATAAACAAAGTCTAAAAGTGTCAGGGGAGTTAGCTTTATTGTCTATTAATGATCTTTTATTGCAAACCAAACGGCTTTTATGAAAATTTGAACCTCCTCTTTTGCCTGAGATTGCTACATGAAAACGGAATTTTTTGGGTAATGCATGCAAAGGGAATAATGTATCAGTGGAGTAAATTATGTCTGGTGATCATATTGATAATTCACCCGTATCTGAGGGGCTGAAGCCTCAATTACGCACGGTCGATCTTAATTTGTTGACGGTTTTTGATGCGGTGATGCAGGAGCAAAATATTACCCGCGCCGCGCATTTGCTGGGCATGTCCCAGCCTGCCGTCAGCAACGCCGTGGCGCGCCTTAAGGTGATGTTTAATGACGAATTATTCGTACGTTACGGGCGCGGCATCCAGCCGACCGTTCGGGCATGCCAGCTGTTCGGATCGATTCGTCAGGCGCTTCAACTGGTGCAAAATGAATTGCCGGGCTCCGGCTTTGAACCGCTCAGCAGCGAAAGGCTGTTTAACCTTTGTGTATGCAGTCCGCTGGATAATCTGCTGACGTCGATTATTTATAACAGCGTAATGAATATCGCGCCCAATATTCATTTAGTATTTAAATCTTCGCTGAATCAGAACATTGAACATCAGTTGCGCTATCAGGAGACGGAATTTGTTATCGGCTATGACGAATTTCGCCGTCCGGAGTTTACCTGCGTTCCGCTATTTAAAGATGAAATGGTGCTGGTGAGCAGCCAAAGTCATCCGCGTAAAGATAACCTGTTACGCGAAAGCGAAGTGTTTAAAGAGCAGCATGCGGTCGTGGCGTTAGATCGCTTTAGTTCTTTTAGCCTGCCGTGGTATGACACCACAGAAAAACAGGCCGCGATTGCTTATCAGGGAATGGCGATGACCAGCGTGCTGAATGTCGTGTCGCGTACCAATCTGGTGACTATCGCCCCGCGCTGGCTGGCGCAGGATTATGAACATACCCTGCAACTGCAAATTATGCCGCTGCCGTTTAAATTAAACAGCCGCACCTGTTATCTCTCCTGGCATGAAGCGGCCGGGCGCGATAAGGGCCATCAATGGATGGAGGAGCTGTTATCCAACGTCTGCCGTCGCTGACGCGCCGTTAAGGCTCATCGGGCGGTCATGACCGCCCGTTTTTCTTTTATTATTGTCTTTTGTAGCATTTTATCCTGCCCTGATTTACCGCCTCGCTGCGCCTCTGTTTATCCTCCTGATTATTTGATTTATCACTGTCAGGAATGAGCCTCACGAAATTTACGGTCATAAGCGCCGCTTATATTCAGCATATCTCTCCGTTTAACCGCTTTTCTTCAGCGGCGCGCAGGAATTTCGCGCGCGGCGCGGCACCCGATTGCTAATTGCCTGCCTCATTTTCAGCGGTTATGTTAGGGAGACGCATAACGATAATTAACGACAGGACATCACACCTGTACCAGTGACCGTGCGGAAAATGACTTCTGCCGTCAGTCCGTAAACAAAAGCCTGGAGGCAAACCATGGAGATGTTGTCTGGAGCCGAGATGGTCGTCCGATCGCTTATCGATCAGGGCGTGAAGCAAGTGTTCGGTTATCCCGGTGGTGCCGTGCTCGACATTTATGACGCGCTGCACACCGTTGGCGGGATTGATCATGTGCTGGTGCGCCATGAACAAGCCGCGGTGCATATGGCGGATGGTCTGGCGCGCGCAACCGGAGAGGTGGGCGTGGTGCTGGTGACCTCCGGCCCTGGCGCCACCAACGCGATTACCGGTATCGCCACGGCTTATATGGACTCCATTCCGCTTGTGGTGCTATCAGGCCAGGTGGCGACCTCGCTGATTGGCTATGACGCTTTTCAGGAGTGCGACATGGTGGGGATCTCCCGCCCGGTGGTGAAACACAGCTTTCTGGTGAAGCAGACCGAAGATATCCCGACGGTGCTGAAAAAAGCGTTCTGGCTCGCCGCGAGCGGCAGACCGGGCCCGGTGGTGGTGGATCTGCCGAAAGATATTCTGAATCCAGCCAAAAAACTGCCTTATGTCTGGCCGGACACCGTCAGCATGCGTTCTTACAACCCGACCACGCAAGGCCACAAAGGGCAGATCAAACGCGCCCTGCAGACTCTTGTCGCCGCGAAAAAACCGGTGATGTACGTGGGCGGCGGCGCTATTACGGCGGCGTGCGAAAACGAACTGCGCGCGGTGGCGGAAAAGCTTAACGTGCCGGTGGTCTCTTCATTAATGGGGCTGGGCGCATTTCCCGGCACGCATCGTCAGGCGCTGGGTATGCTGGGGATGCACGGCACCTTTGAAGCCAACATGACGATGCATAACGCCGATGTGATTTTCGCCGTCGGCGTGCGCTTTGACGACCGCACGACCAACAATCTGGCGAAGTACTGCCCCAACGCGACCGTGCTGCATATTGATATCGACCCGACGTCTATCTCCAAAACCGTGGCGGCGGATGTACCTATTGTCGGCGATGCGCGCCAGGTGCTGAGCCAGATGCTGGAGCTGCTGGGCCAGGAAGAGAGCCAGCAGCCGCTCGACGACCTCCGCGACTGGTGGCAGCATATCGAGCAGTGGCGCGCCCGTCAGTGCCTGAATTACGACCGCGAAAGCGGCAGCATTAAACCGCAGGCGGCTATCGAAACGCTGTATCGTCTGACTAACGGCGACGCTTATGTGACGTCCGATGTCGGCCAGCATCAGATGTTTGCCGCGCTGTATTACACCTTTGATAAACCACGCCGCTGGATAAACTCCGGCGGTCTCGGGACGATGGGCTTTGGCCTGCCGGCGGCGCTCGGCGTGAAGCTGGCGCTGCCGGAAGAGACAGTCGTGTGCGTGACCGGCGACGGCAGTATTCAGATGAATATTCAGGAGCTCTCCACCGCGCTGCAATATGAACTGCCGGTGCTGGTGCTTAACCTGAACAACCGTTATCTGGGCATGGTGAAGCAGTGGCAGGATATGATCTATTCTGGCCGCCACTCGCAGTCTTATATGGAATCGCTACCTGATTTCGTCCGCCTGGCCGAGGCTTACGGGCATGTCGGGATTTCCATTACCCGCCCGGAAGAGCTCGAAAGCAAGCTCAGCGAGGCGCTGGAGCATGTGCGCAATAACCGGCTGGTGTTTGTCGATGTCACCGTGGACGGGACGGAGCACGTCTATCCGATGCAGGTTCGCGGCGGCGGAATGGATGAAATGTGGTTAAGCAAAACGGAGAGAACCTGATTATGCGCCGGATATTATCAGTTTTACTGGAAAACGAATCGGGCTCGTTGTCTCGCGTGATTGGGCTCTTCGCACAGCGTGGCTATAACATTGAAAGCCTGACGGTGGCCCCTACTGACGATCCCACGCTCTCCCGCATGACGATCCAGACGGTCGGCGACGAAAAAGTGCTGGAGCAAATTGAAAAGCAGCTGCATAAGCTGGTGGATGTACTGCGCGTCAGCGAACTGGGGCAGGGCGCGCATGTCGAGCGTGAAATCATGCTGGTGAAAATCCAGGCGAGCGGCTATGGCCGTGAGGAAGTGAAGCGCAGCGCCGAAATTTTCCGTGGGCAGATTATTGATGTTACGCCGTCGCTCTATACCGTGCAGCTCGCGGGCACCAGCGAAAAGCTCGACGCGTTCCTCGCCAGCATTCGCGATGTGGCGAAAATTGTGGAAGTGGCGCGCTCCGGCGTGGTTGGTCTCTCCCGTGGCGAAAAAATTATGCGTTAAGCGTATTGCCTTCTTGTTATGCATCCGCCCGGCGTTCCTGCCGGGCTTTTTTTTGCAGCAGGCGCGACAGGCGCGCGCAAAAGCAGTTGCTCAGGGTACTATTCTGCGCTTAGATGTTAAGGATTTTAACTTATAACCCTTGAAAGGTTATGGAGTAACACTCTTGTTAAGGGGCAAACGTGAAACTGGATGAAATCGCGCGGCTGGCTGGCGTGTCGCGCACCACGGCGAGCTATGTCATTAATGGAAAAGCCCGGCAGTACCGTGTGAGTGATAAAACCGTTGAGAAAGTGATGGCTGTGGTGCGTGAGCATAACTACCACCCGAACGCCGTCGCCGCAGGCCTGCGCGCAGGACGCACGCGCTCCATCGGGCTGGTTATCCCCGATCTTGAAAACACCAGCTATACCCGCATTGCCAACTATCTTGAACGCCAGGCGCGTCAGCGCGGGTATCAGTTACTTATCGCCTGCTCTGAAGATCAGCCGGATAACGAAATGCGCTGCATCGAGCATCTGTTGCAGCGACAGGTCGACGCCATCATCGTTTCCACCTCTTTACCGCCAGAACATCCGTTTTATCAGCGCTGGGCGAACGATGCCTTCCCGATCGTCGCGCTCGACCGCGCGCTGGATCGCGAACACTTTACCAGCGTCGTGGGCGCCGATCAGGACGATGCCGAAATGCTGGCAAGCGAGCTGCGCACATTCCCGGCCGAAACCGTACTTTATCTCGGCGCGCTGCCAGAGCTGTCGGTGAGCTTCCTGCGTGAACAGGGTTTTCGCAGCGCGTGGAAAGACGATCCGCGCGAGGTGCACTTTTTATATGCCAACAGCTACGAGCGTGAAGCCGCCGCCGTGCTGTTTGAAAAATGGCTGGAAACCCACCCAATGCCGCAGGCGCTGTTCACGACTTCATTTGCGCTGTTGCAGGGCGTAATGGACGTGACGCTCAAGCGCGAAGGGCGCCTCCCGTCTGAACTCGCTATCGCCACCTTCGGCGACAATGAACTGCTCGATTTCCTGCAATGTCCGGTACTGGCGGTCGCGCAGCGTCATCGCGATGTGGCGGAACGCGTGCTTGAGCTGGTGCTCGCGAGCCTTGACGAACCCCGCAAACCGCGACCGGGCCTGACCCGAATTCGCCGCAATCTTTACCGACGCGGCAGCCTCAGCCGTCGTTAAGCCGCCAGTGAAAATGGCAAAAAGGCAGCTTTGGCTGCCTTTTCTTTTGATTCGGATAATTCCGGCGCATTTTTACACATCCTGACATGAACGCTGCGCACTGTGCAGAAGAGATGTCTCATCCGGGATTAGTCGTAACCAATCATTTCTTATGTGTAATTTTGTAACTGTTTCTCGCGACGCGGAGGCTGCCGGAAGCAGTTTAGTTTCAGTAAGTTCGCGAATGGCAGATAAAAGCGCGCTAAACCACAGCAGGCGCTGTTAACTCCAGGGCTTTTACCTTAAAATGCCGCTCGCGTCGCAAACTCAACACTTAGTCCTCTTCACCGATCGTATTAAGTGGTTTTTAACGGTCCTGTGTGTATTCGTCATTTTTCTTACAAATATTCATAGCGTTAATTTTGCCTCGTCAGGATGGCAGGGATTTTATTTGCCGCTTTCTCTTTGTCAGCGCCGAATCTTTTGTTGAAGGCGGCCCCGGTGCTGGCTTGACAAGCTTTTCCTCCGCTCCGTAAACTCCGGTGGGTGGGATTTTGTGGGATAAAGTGGTGAAAAAGGGCAGAGCTCAGTGAGGCTTTAATGTTTCGTGGCGCAACGTTGGTTAATCTCGACAGCAAAGGGCGGCTATCCGTTCCGACGCGCTATCGTGATTTACTGCATGACGCCTCGTCCGGCCAGATGGTTTGCACTATCGATATTCACCATCCCTGCCTGTTGCTTTATACCTTGCCCGAATGGGTAATTATCGAACAAAAATTGTCGCGTCTGTCGAGCATGAACCCCGCAGAACGTCGAGTGCAGCGCCTGCTGCTGGGCCATGCCAGCGAATGCCAGATGGACAGCGCGGGCCGTCTTTTATTAGCACCCGTGTTACGGCAACACGCCGGATTGACCAAACAAGTGATGCTGGTCGGGCAGTTCAACAAATTTGAGCTGTGGGACGAAGCGACCTGGCATCAACAGGTCAGGGAAGACATCGACGCTGAGCAGTCATCTTCTGAAGTGTTGTCGGAGCGGCTGCAGGATTTGTCTTTATAAAATATGATGGAAAATTATAAACATACGACGGTGCTCCTTGACGAGGCCGTCAACGGCCTGAATATACGTCCAGACGGCATTTACATTGACGGCACCTTTGGCCGCGGCGGACACTCGCGTCTGATCCTTTCACAGCTGGGCGAACAAGGGCGGTTACTGGCTATCGATCGCGATCCGCAGGCGATTGCGGCGGCCGCTGCCATTGACGATCCGCGCTTCTCCATCATTCACGGTCCTTTCTCCGCGCTGGGCGAGTATGTCCGCGAACGCGAGTTACAGGGCAAAATCGACGGCATCCTTCTTGATCTCGGCGTCTCGTCGCCGCAGCTTGACGATCCTGAACGCGGCTTCTCTTTTATGCGCGATGGCCCGCTGGATATGCGTATGGATCCCACGCGCGGCCAGTCCGCCGCCGAATGGCTGCGTAACGCGGAAGAAGCGGATATCGCCTGGGTGCTGAAAACCTTTGGCGAAGAGCGTTTCGCGAAACGTATCGCGCGCGCCATCGTTGAGCGCAACCGCGAGCTGCCGATGACCCGCACCAAAGAGCTGGCGGAAGTCGTGGCGGCGGCCACACCGGTAAAAGATAAGTTCAAGCACCCCGCCACCCGAACTTTCCAGGCGGTGCGCATCTGGGTGAACAGTGAGCTCGAAGAGATTGAGCAGGCGCTGAAAGGCGCGGTGGCCGTGCTGGCGCCGGGCGGGCGTCTTTCCGTCATCAGTTTTCACTCTCTGGAAGATCGGCTGGTAAAACGCTTTATGCGTGAGCAGAGCCGTGGGCCGCAGGTGCCGGCCGGGCTGCCGATGACCGAAGCGCAGTTGCAAAAGCTTGGCGGTCGCGAACTGCGCGCGCTGGGCAAACTGATGCCGGGCGAGGCCGAAGTCGCTGAGAACCCGCGCGCGCGCAGTTCGGTATTGCGCGTGGCCGAGAGGACAGGCGCATGATAAGCCGGGTGACAGAAACCCTCAGCAAAGTCACCGGATCGCTGACCAGCACCGAACGCCACGCGCTGCCCGCCGTGATCGGCGGCGATCTTCTGCGCTACGGGAAACTGCCGCTCTGTCTGTTTATTGCCATTATCGTGACCGCTATCTTCGTGGTCACGACCGCGCACCATACCCGTTTGCTCACCGCGCAACGTGAGCAGCTGGTGCTGGAGCGCGACGCGCTGGATATTGAATGGCGCAACCTGATCCTTGAAGAAAACGCGCTCGGCGATCACAGCCGGGTTGAACGGATCGCAACGGAAAAGCTGCAAATGCAGCATGTCGATCCCTCGCAGGAAAATATTGTGGTGCAGAAATAAGGACTGACCAGGCGAATGAAAGCAGCAAAGACGCTTAAACCAAAACGTCAGGAAGAACAGGCCAACTTTATCAGTTGGCGTTTTGCGTTGCTTTGCGGCTGCATTTTGTTGGCTCTGGCATTTCTGCTGGCGCGCGTCGCCTGGCTGCAAATCATCGACCCGGATATGCTGGTGCGCCAGGGCGATATGCGTTCGCTGCGCGTGCAAGAGGTGTCTACCGCGCGCGGTATGATAACCGACCGCTCCGGCCGCCCGCTGGCGGTGAGCGTGCCGGTAAAAGCCATCTGGGCGGATCCGAAAGAGCTGCACGATGCGGGCGGCATCACTCTCGATAATCGCTGGAAAGCGCTTTCAGACGCGCTCAAAATTCCGCTCGACCAGCTTTCCGCGCGCGTCAACGCTAACCCGAAAGGCCGCTTTATTTATCTCGCCCGTCAGGTGAACCCGGATATTGGCGATTACATCAAAAAACTTAAGCTGCCAGGCATTCATTTGCGTGAGGAGTCGCGCCGTTACTATCCTTCAGGCGCAGTGACCGCTCACCTCATCGGCTTTACCAACGTCGACAGCCAGGGCATCGAAGGCGTTGAAAAAAGCTTTGATAAATGGCTCACCGGTCAGCCTGGCGAGCGTATCGTGCGTAAAGACCGCTATGGCCGCGTGATTGAGGATATCTCCTCCACAGACAGCCAGGCGGCGCACAACCTGGCGCTCAGTATCGACGAACGCCTGCAGGCGCTGGTCTACCGCGAACTCAACAACGCCGTGGCGTTTAACAAGGCGGAATCCGGCAGCGCCGTGCTGGTGGACGTTAATACCGGCGAAGTGCTGGCGATGGCCAACAGCCCCTCCTATAACCCGAACAACATTACCGGCACGCCGAAAGATGTGATGCGTAACCGCACCATCACCGACGTTTTCGAGCCGGGCTCCACCGTAAAACCGATGGTAGTGATGACGGCGCTGCAGCGCGGCGTGGTGCAGGAAAATACGGTGCTTAACACCGTTCCTTACCGAATTAATGGTCACGAAATCAAAGACGTCGCCCGTTACAGCGAGCTGACGCTTACCGGGGTTCTACAGAAGTCGAGTAACGTCGGGGTTTCCAAGCTGGCGTTAGCGATGCCGTCCTCAGCGTTAGTAGACACTTACTCACGTTTTGGACTCGGCAAGTCCACCAATCTGGGGCTGGTCGGAGAACGCAGTGGCTTATTTCCACAAAAACAACGGTGGTCTGACATAGAGAGGGCCACATTCTCATTCGGCTACGGGCTAATGGTAACGCCGTTACAGTTAGCGCGAGTCTACGCGACGATTGGCAGCTACGGCGTTTACCGCCCGCTGTCTATTACAAAAGTCGACCCACCGGTACCAGGCGAGCGTATCTTCCCGGAATCCATCGTGCGCACCGTGGTGCATATGATGGAAAGCGTGGCGCTGCCGGGCGGTGGCGGCGTGAAGGCGGCTATCAAAGGCTACCGCATTGCGATTAAAACCGGTACGGCGAAGAAAGTCGGGCCGGACGGACGATACATCAACAAATACATTGCTTACACCGCAGGCGTTGCACCTGCCAGCAATCCGCGTTTCGCGCTGGTGGTGGTGATTAACGATCCGCAGGCGGGTAAATACTACGGCGGCGCCGTTTCCGCGCCGGTCTTTGGTGCCATCATGGGGGGCGTTCTGCGCACCATGAACATTGAGCCGGACGCGCTGACAACGGGCGAAAAAAGTGAATTTGTAATTAATCGAGAAGAGGGAACAGGTGGCAGATCGTAATTTGCGCGACCTTCTCGCTCCGTGGGTAGCTGGTCTCCCTGCGCGAGCTCTGCGGGAGATGACCCTGGACAGCCGCGTTGCGGCGGCAGGGGATCTCTTTGTGGCGGTGGTCGGTCATCAGGCGGACGGGCGTCGGTATATCCCGCAGGCGATAGCGCAAGGTGTAGCTGCCATCGTTGCTGAAGCGAAAGGCGAGGCGACGGACGGCGAAGTCCGTGAGATGCACGGCGTGCCGGTTATCTATTTAAGCCAGCTCAACGAACGCCTTTCGGCGCTGGCGGGGCGTTTTTATCACGAGCCGTCTGAACGCCTGCGTCTTATCGGCGTGACGGGCACTAACGGCAAAACCACGACCACGCAACTGTTAGCGCAGTGGAGCCAACTGCTGGGCGAAACCAGCGCCGTGATGGGCACCGTCGGCAACGGCCTGTTGGGTAAAGTGAGCCCGACTGAAAATACAACCGGCTCGGCGGTTGACGTACAGCATGTGCTGTCAGGGCTCGCCGACCAGGGCGCGAGCGTTGCCGCGATGGAGGTCTCCTCCCACGGGCTGGTGCAGCATCGCGTGGCCGCGCTGAAATTCGCCGCCAGCGTGTTTACGAATTTAAGCCGCGATCATCTCGACTATCACGGCGATATGGAGCATTACGAAGCGGCGAAATGGCTGCTGTTTTCCTCGCATCACTATGGCCAGGCGATTATTAATGCCGATGATGAAGTTGGCCGCCGCTGGCTGGCGAAGCTGCCGGATGCGGTAGCGGTGTCGATGGAAAATAACATCAATCCAGGCTGTCATGGACGCTGGCTGCGTGCCGATGCGGTGGAATACCACGACCGCGGCGCGACCCTGCGTTTCAGCTCTTCCTGGGGCGACGGGGAAATCGACAGCCGCCTGATGGGGGCATTCAACGTCAGCAATCTTCTGCTGGCGCTCGCGACGCTGCTGGCGCTGGGCTATCCGCTCGCCGCGCTGCTGGAAAGCGCGCCGCGCCTCCAGCCGGTCAACGGACGCATGGAAGTATTCAGCGCACCGGGCAAACCGACGGTAGTGGTGGATTACGCGCACACGCCGGACGCGCTAGAAAAAGCGTTGCAGGCCGCGCGCCTGCACTGCACGGGCAAGCTCTGGTGCGTCTTCGGCTGCGGCGGCGATCGCGACAAAGGCAAGCGTCCGCTGATGGGGGCGATTGCCGAACAGTTTGCCGACATCGTGGTGGTGACTGACGACAACCCGCGTACGGAAGATCCCAAAGCGATTATCGCCGATATCCTTACCGGCATGCTCGACGCGGGCCGCGCGCGCGTGGTTGAAGGCCGCGCTGAGGCGGTGACGAACGCCATTATGCAGGCGTCGGAAAACGACGTGGTGCTGGTGGCCGGTAAAGGCCACGAAGATTATCAGATTGTCGGCACCCGCCGACTTGATTACTCCGACCGCGTCACCGCGGCGCGTCTGCTGGGAGCAGTGGCATGATTCGCGTATCTCTGAGCCAGCTCGCCGCTGTTCTGAACGGCGAATTGCATGGCGTCGACGCTGATGTCGACGCGGTAACGACCGACACCCGTAAGCTGACGCCGGGCTGTCTGTTTGTGGCGCTGAAGGGCGAGCGCTTCGACGCGCACGATTTCGCCCATCAGGCACAGGAAGGCGGCGCGGGCGCGCTGTTGGTAAGCCGTAAGCTGGATATCGCTCTGCCGCAACTGGTGGTGGCCGATACCCGCCTCGCCTTCGGCGAACTGGCCGCCTGGGTCAGACAGCAAATGCCGGCACGCGTGGTGGCGCTGACCGGCTCTTCCGGCAAGACCTCGGTAAAAGAGATGACCGCCGCCATTCTTGGCGAGTGCGGCAACACGCTCTACACCGCGGGCAACCTGAATAACGATATCGGCGTGCCGATGACGCTGCTGCGCCTCACGCCGGAACATCAGTTCGCGGTGATTGAGCTTGGCGCGAACCATCAGGGCGAAATCGCCTGGACCGTAAGCCTGACGCGCCCTGAAGCGGCGCTGGTAAACAACCTGGCGGCGGCGCATCTGGAAGGTTTCGGCTCGCTCGCCGGTGTGGCGAAAGCGAAAGGCGAAATCTTCACCGGGTTGCCGGAAAACGGCATCGCCATTATGAACGCTGATAACAACGACTGGCTGAACTGGCAGAGCGTGATTGGTAACCGCAAGGTCTGGCGTTTCTCGCCGAACCTCGCTACCAGCGATTTCAGCGCCACCAATATTCATATCACCAGCCACGGCACTGAATTTACGCTGCGTACTCCGACGGGTGACGTTGACGTTCTGCTGCCGTTGCCGGGCCGCCATAACATCGCCAATGCGCTGGCCGCCTCCGCGCTGGCGATGGCCGTGGGCGCGCCGCACCAGGCGATTAAAGCCGGTCTGGCGAAGCTGAAAGCGGTGCCCGGACGTCTGTTCCCGGTGCAACTGGCGGAAAACCAGCTGCTACTGGATGACAGCTATAACGCCAACGTCGGGTCGATGACCGCTGCGGCGCAGGTGCTGTCTGAAATGCCTGGCTATCGCGTGATGGTTGTCGGCGATATGGCGGAACTGGGCGAGGAAGCCGCGGCCTGCCATCAGCAGGTGGGCGAGGCGGCGAAAGCCGCGGGCATCGATAAAGTTCTGAGCGTCGGTACGCTCAGCGAAGCCATCAGCCGCGCCAGCGGCGTGGGCGAACATTTCAGCGATAAGCAGGCCGTGGTTGCACGCCTCAGAACCCTTATCAACGAGCATTCCATCATCACCCTTTTAGTGAAAGGTTCACGTAGTGCTGCCATGGAAGAGGTGGTGCGCGCATTACAGGAGAACGGGACATGTTAGTGTGGCTGGCCGAGTATCTGGTCAAATATTATTCCGGCTTTAACGTCTTTTCATACCTGACGTTTCGCGCCATCGTCAGCCTGCTGACCGCGCTGTTTATTTCGCTCTGGATGGGGCCGCGCCTGATCGCGCATTTACAGAAGCTCTCTTTCGGCCAGGTCGTGCGTAACGACGGCCCGGAGTCGCACTTCAGCAAACGAGGCACGCCGACGATGGGCGGCATCATGATCCTCACCTCTATTGTGGTGTCGGTGTTGCTGTGGGCGTATCCGTCCAACCCGTATGTCTGGTGCGTGCTGTTTGTGCTGGTGGGTTACGGCGCGGTGGGGTTTGTCGACGATTACCGTAAAGTGGTGCGTAAAGATACCAAGGGCCTGATCGCCCGCTGGAAATATTTCTGGATGTCCGTGATTGCGCTGACCGTGGCGTTTGCGCTCTATATCACCGGGAAAGATACGCCCGCGACCGAACTGGTCGTGCCGTTCTTTAAAGATGTCATGCCGCAGCTTGGTCTTTTCTATGTGCTGCTGGCCTATTTCGTGATTGTTGGCACAGGGAACGCAGTGAACCTGACTGATGGCCTGGATGGTCTGGCGATTATGCCGACCGTGCTGGTGGCCGCCGGGTTCGCGCTGGTCGCCTGGGCGACCGGTAACGTCAAGTTCGCGGAGTATCTGCATATCCCGTATCTGCGCCACGCGGGCGAGCTGGTGATTGTCTGCACGGCGATTGTCGGCGCGGGGCTTGGCTTTTTGTGGTTTAACACCTATCCGGCTCAGGTTTTCATGGGCGATGTCGGCTCGCTGGCGCTCGGCGGCGCGCTCGGCATTATCGCCGTGCTGCTGCGTCAGGAATTCCTGCTGGTGATCATGGGCGGCGTCTTTGTGGTGGAAACCCTGTCGGTCATCCTGCAGGTCGGCTCCTTCAAGTTACGTGGTCAGCGCATTTTCCGTATGGCGCCGATTCATCACCATTATGAACTGAAAGGCTGGCCGGAGCCGCGCGTCATTGTGCGCTTCTGGGTTATCTCGCTGATGCTGGTGCTGATTGGCCTGGCTACGCTTAAGGTGCGTTAATCATGGCAGATTATCAGGGAAAAAAAGTCGTCATTATCGGGCTTGGGTTAACCGGCCTTTCCTGCGTGGACTTTTTCCTGGGACGCGGCGTGACGCCGCGCGTCATGGATACCCGAATCTCTCCGCCGGGGCTTGATAAGCTGCCGGAAGAGGTGGAGCGCCATCTCGGCTCGCTGAATGACGCCTGGCTGTTAGAGGCCGATCTGATTGTGGCGAGCCCGGGCATTGCGCTCGCGCATCCGTCATTAAGCGCGGCAGCGGAGGCCGGCGTTGAGATCGTCGGCGATATCGAGCTGTTCTGTCGCGAAGCGCAGGCCCCCGTTATTGCGATTACCGGCTCAAACGGGAAAAGCACCGTGACCACGCTGGTAGGCGAAATGGCGAAAGCGGCGGGCGTGAACGTTGGCGTCGGCGGCAATATTGGCTTGCCGGCGTTAATGCTGCTGGAAGAAGGGCGTGAGCTTTATGTGCTTGAGCTTTCCAGCTTCCAGCTGGAGACCACGTACAGCCTGAAGGCAGCAGCCGCGACTATCCTTAACGTGACCGAAGATCACATGGATCGTTACCCGCTCGGCCTGCAGCAGTATCGCGCGGCAAAATTACGGATTTATGAAAACGCGACGGTGTGCGTGGTGAACGCGGACGATGCGCTGACCATGCCGGTGCGCGGCGCTGACGCGCGCTGCGTAAGCTTCGGTATTGATGTCGGAGATTATCACCTCAATCGCCAGCAGGGCGAAACCTGGCTGCGCGTGCGGGGCGAGAAAGTCCTGAATGTCAAAGAGATGCAGCTGGTTGGACAGCATAACTACACCAATGCGCTGGCGGCGCTGGCGCTGGCTGACGCCGCGGGCCTGCCACGCGCCAGCAGTCTGAAAGCGCTCACCACATTTGGCGGTCTGGCGCACCGTTTCCAGCTCGCTTTCGAGCATAACGGCGTGCGCTGGATTAACGACTCCAAAGCGACCAACGTTGGCAGCACCGAGGCGGCGCTGAACGGCCTGCATCTCGATGGTACGCTGCATCTGCTGCTGGGCGGCGACGGTAAATCAGCGGATTTCTCGCCGCTGGCGCGCTACCTGACGGGCGATCGCGTGCGTCTCTATTGCTTTGGCCGCGACGGCGACGCGCTGGCGGCGCTGCGCCCGGAAGTGGCGGAACGCACAGAGACGATGGAAGAGGCGATGAAATTGATTGCCGGGCGCGTGCAGCCGGGCGATATGGTGCTGCTTTCACCGGCCTGCGCCAGCCTCGATCAGTTTAAGAATTTCGAACAGCGCGGCGACGTCTTTACGCGTCTTGCGAAGGAGCTTGGCTGATGCGTTTATCTCTCCCGCGCCTTCGCCTGCCGCGTCTGCCCGGTATGGGTATTCTCGCCTGGCTGTTTATGGCGCTCCGTGGCTGGGTAATGGGCTCGCGCGAGAAAGACACCACCAGCCTGGTCATGTACGACCGCACGCTGCTATGGCTGACGTTCGGGCTTGCGGCGATCGGTTTTATCATGGTGACTTCGGCGTCGATGCCGGTGGGGCAGCGTCTGGCAAACGATCCGTTCCTGTTCGCCAAGCGTGACGGCATCTACATTCTGCTGGCATTTGCTCTGGCGCTTGTTACGCTGCGTCTTCCGATGGAATTCTGGCAACGCCACAGCGCCGCGATGCTGATAGCTTCCATAGTGATGCTGCTGATCGTGCTGGTAGTAGGGAGCTCGGTCAACGGGGCGTCCCGCTGGATTGCGCTCGGCCCGCTGCGTATCCAGCCTGCGGAATTCTCCAAGCTGTCGCTCTTTTGTTACCTCTCGAACTACCTGGTGCGTAAGGTTGACGAGGTGCGCAACAACCTGCGCGGCTTCTTAAAACCGATGGGCGTGATCCTCGTCATGGCGGTACTGCTGCTCGCGCAGCCTGACCTCGGTACCGTGGTGGTGCTGTTCGTCACGACGCTTGCGATGCTGTTTCTTGCAGGTGCCAAGCTCTGGCAGTTCATCGCGATTATCGGCATGGGCATCTCGGCGGTCGTGCTGCTGATCCTCGCCGAGCCGTACCGTATTCGCCGCGTAACCTCGTTCTGGAACCCGTGGGAAGATCCGTTTGGTAGCGGCTACCAGCTTACCCAGTCGCTGATGGCGTTTGGCCGCGGCGAGTTGTGGGGACAGGGGCTGGGAAATTCCGTCCAGAAGCTGGAGTATTTACCCGAAGCGCATACCGACTTCATCTTCTCCATTATTGGGGAAGAACTGGGATATATCGGTGTGGTACTGGCGCTTTTGATGGTATTCTTCGTGGCTTTTCGCGCCATGTCGATCGGGCGTCGCGCGCTGGAAATCGATCAGCGTTTTGCGGGCTTTTTGGCCTGTTCTATCGGCATCTGGTTTAGCTTCCAGGCGCTGGTTAACGTCGGCGCGGCGGCGGGTATGCTGCCAACGAAGGGCCTGACGCTGCCGCTTATCAGTTACGGCGGCTCGAGCCTGCTTATCATGTCGACGGCGATTATGTTTTTGTTGCGCATAGATTATGAAACGCGTCTGGAGAAAGCCCAGGCGTTTACACGAGGTTCACGATGAGTGGTCAACCAAAGCGGCTGATGGTGATGGCGGGCGGAACGGGCGGACACGTCTTTCCGGGGCTCGCCGTAGCGCACCATCTGATGGCGCAGGGATGGCAGGTTCGCTGGCTGGGGACCGCCGATCGCATGGAGGCAGACCTGGTGCCGAAACACGGCATTGAGATCGATTTTATTCGCATCTCCGGCCTGCGTGGTAAAGGCATGAAGGCGCTGCTGCTGGCGCCGGTGCGTATTTTTAACGCCTGGCGTCAGGCGCGGGCGATCATGAAGCGTTTCCAGCCCGATGTGGTGCTGGGCATGGGCGGCTATGTTTCTGGTCCTGGCGGGCTGGCGGCGTGGTCGCTCGGTATTCCGGTCGTGCTGCATGAGCAAAACGGCATCGCGGGGCTGACGAATAAGTGGCTCGCGAAAATCGCCAGCCGCGTCATGCAGGCGTTTCCTGGCGCGTTCCCGAAAGCGGACGTGGTGGGTAACCCGGTGCGCACTGACGTGCTGGCGCTGCCGTTGCCGCAGGCGCGTCTGGCTGGCCGCGAGGGGCCGGTACGGGTGCTGGTGGTTGGCGGCTCCCAGGGCGCGCGCGTATTGAACCAGACGATGCCGCAGGTGGCGGCGCAACTGGCCGATGCCGTGACTATCTGGCATCAGAGCGGTAAAGGCGCGCAGGCGGACGTGCAAAAGGCGTATGCCGACGCGGGTCAGCCGCAGCATAAAGTGACGGAATTTATCGACGACATGGCGGCTGCCTACGCGTGGGCGGATGTGGTTGTCTGCCGCTCCGGCGCGCTGACGGTAAGTGAAATCGCCGCGGCGGGCTTACCGGCGCTGTTCGTACCGTTCCAGCATAAAGACCGACAGCAGTACTGGAACGCGCTGCCGCTGGAGAAAGCTGGCGCCGCGAAGATTCTGGAGCAGCCGCAGTTTACCGTTGAGGCGGTAAGCGAGACGCTGAAGGGATGGGATCGCGTCACGCTGCTCGACATGGCTGAGCGGGCGCGCGCTACCGCTATTCCCGACGCGACCGAACGGGTCGCGGATGAAGTACGCGCGGTCGCCCGCGCGTAACGATTGCGGATAATGTTTGTTCCGCGTGAATTGATGATGTTATGGCGTTTGCCAAAGGCTTTTAAAGAATGAATACACAACAACTGGCGAAACTGCGTTCTATCGTGCCCGAGATGCGTCGCGTCCGGCACATTCACTTCGTTGGCATCGGCGGCGCCGGTATGGGCGGTATTGCGGAAGTGCTGGCTAACGAAGGCTACCAGATCAGCGGGTCCGATCTGGCACCGAACGCTGTCACGCAGCAGTTGACGGCGCTGGGCGCCACGATTTATTTCAACCACCGTCCGGAAAACGTTCTGGATGCGAGCGTGGTGGTGGTCTCCAGCGCCATTTCTGCGGATAACCCGGAAATTGTGGCGGCCCACGAGGCGCGCATTCCGGTTATTCGCCGCGCGGAGATGCTGGCGGAGTTGATGCGCTTTCGCCACGGCATCGCTGTCGCCGGTACGCATGGCAAGACCACGACCACCGCGATGGTGTCGAGCATTTACGCTGAAGCCGGGCTGGACCCAACTTTCGTTAACGGCGGGCTGGTTAAAGCGGCAGGGACGCATGCGCGCCTTGGCAACAGCCGTTATCTGATTGCTGAAGCGGACGAAAGCGACGCGTCATTCCTGCATTTGCAGCCAATGGTGGCCATTGTGACGAATATCGAAGCCGACCATATGGACACGTATCATGGTGATTTTGAGAACCTGAAACAGACGTTTATTAACTTTCTGCACAATCTGCCGTTTTACGGCCGTGCGGTGATGTGTGTGGACGATCCGGTTATCCGTGAGCTGCTGCCACGCGTTGGCCGTCAAATTACCACTTATGGTTTCAGCGAAGATGCCGATGTACGTGTGGAAAATTATCGTCAGACCGGCGCGCAGGGCCATTTCACTCTCGTGCGTCAGGACAAGCCTGAACTGCACGTGACTCTTAACGCCCCTGGCCGCCATAACGCGCTCAACGCGGCGGCGGCGGTGTCGGTGGCCACGGAAGAAGGGATTGAAGACGAGGCCATTCTGCGCGCGCTGGAGAGCTTCCAGGGCACCGGGCGTCGTTTCGATTTCCTGGGCGAGTATCCGCTTGCTGATGTGAACGGCAAAGCGGGCACCGCAATGCTGGTGGATGACTACGGTCATCACCCGACGGAAGTCGACGCGACCGTACGCGCGGCGCGCGCGGGCTGGCCGGAGAAAAATCTGGTGATGATTTTCCAGCCGCATCGTTATACCCGTACGCGCGATCTGTATGACGATTTCGCCAACGTATTGTCCCAGGTTGACGTACTGTTAATGCTGGACGTATACCCGGCGGGCGAAGCGCCGATTCCTGGCGCCGACAGCCGTTCGCTGTGCCGCACCATTCGTGCGCGCGGCAAAGTAGACCCGATTCTGGTCTCCGATCCGACGCAAGTCGCCGCCATGCTGGCGCCGGTCCTGTCGGGCAACGATTTGATTCTGGTTCAGGGCGCGGGCAATATCGGTAAAATTGCCCGCCAGCTGGCGGAAGCGAAGCTGCAACCGGAGGAGAACGCGCATGGCTGAGAAAATTGCCGTACTGCTGGGCGGCAGCTCAGCGGAGCGTGAGGTCTCCCTGCAATCAGGCAGCGCCGTGCTGGCGGGCCTGAAACAGGCGGGCGTCGATGCGTATGCGATTGACCCGCGCGACGTGTGCGTCACGACGCTGAAAGAAGAAGGGTTCGATAAAGTTTTTATCGCGCTGCATGGTCGCGGCGGTGAAGACGGCACGCTGCAGGGGACGCTGGAATATCTCGGCCTGCCTTACACCGGCAGCGGCGTGATGGCTTCGGCGATCACGATAGATAAATTGCGCACCAAACTGCTCTGGCAGGGCGCCGGGTTGCCGGTCGCGCCGTGGGTGGCCCTGGAGCGCCGCGATATCGTAAGCGGCCTGAGCGAGACGCTGAAAGCGCGTATCGCCGCGCTTGGCCTGCCGGTTATCGTGAAGCCGAGCCGTGAGGGTTCAAGCGTTGGTATGTCGAAAGTCGACAGCGCCGATGCGCTGATGCCTGCACTGGCGCTGGCGTTTGAACATGACAGCGAAGTGCTGGTCGAAAAATGGCTGAGCGGCCCGGAGTTTACCGTGGCTATCCTGGGAGACGACATCCTGCCCTCGATTCGCATTCAGCCTGCCGGCGTGTTTTACGACTACGAGGCGAAATATCTCTCGGACGAGACGCAATATTTCTGCCCGAGCGGGATTTCAGCCGACCGCGAGCAGGCGCTGCAGGCGCTGGTAATGGACGCCTGGCGCGTGCTGGGCTGTCAGGGCTGGGGCCGCGTGGACGTGATGCAGGACAGCGACGGCGGGTTTTATCTGCTTGAAGTGAACACGGCGCCGGGTATGACCAGTCATAGTCTGGTGCCGATGGCGGCGCGTCAGGCAGGGATGAGCTTCTCGCAGCTGGTGGTGCGTATTCTGGAGCTGGCGGACTGATATGTCGCAGGCTGCGCTGAACACGAAAAATCGTCCTGAAGAAAATACGGTTTCGCGCCGTAATAATGGGACGCGTCTTGCAGGCATCGTCTTTCTGCTGGCGGTCGTGTTAACCGTGATATTCGGCGGCTGGATGGTGCTGGGATGGATGGAAGACGCCCAGCGCCTGCCGCTGTCAAAGCTGGTGGTGACAGGCGAACGCCATTACACCCGCAACGATGATATTCGTCAGTCCATTCTGGCGCTGGGCGCGCCGGGAACGTTTATGACGCAGGACGTGAATATCATCCAGAATCAGATAGAACGCTTGCCGTGGATCAAACAAGCAAGCGTAAGAAAGCAGTGGCCGGACGAATTGAAGATTCATCTGGTTGAATATGTGCCGATAGCACGCTGGAATGACCAGCACATGATCGATACCGACGGCACCGCTTTTAGCGTGCCGTCCGATCGCGCCAATAAGCAGAGCTTACCGCTGCTTTACGGCCCTGAAGGCAGCGAGAACGAAGTGCTGCAAGGTTACCGGGCGATGGGCCAGGTACTGGCGAAAGATAAATTTACGTTGAAAGAAGCGGCGATGACCGCGCGTCGCTCCTGGCAGGTGACGCTGAGCAATGATATCAAGCTCAACCTCGGCCGGGATGACACCATGAAACGCCTGGAACGCTTTGTAGAGCTGTACCCGGTTCTGCAACAGCAAGCGCAAACTGACGGCAAGCGGATAAGCTACGTCGATTTACGCTACGATTCCGGCGCGGCGGTCGGCTGGGAGCCGGCCCCCACTGAGGAAATTAATCAGCAACAGAATCAGGCACAGGCAGAGCAACAATGATTAAGGCGACGGACAGAAAACTGGTAGTTGGACTGGAGATTGGCACCGCGAAGGTCGCCGCTTTGGTAGGGGAAGTTCTGCCCGACGGTATGATCAATATCATTGGCGTGGGGAGCTGTCCGTCCCGCGGGATGGATAAAGGCGGCGTCAACGATCTGGAGTCCGTGGTGAAGTGCGTTCAGCGCGCAATAGACCAGGCCGAACTGATGGCGGATTGCCAGATTTCTTCGGTCTACCTGGCGCTTTCCGGCAAGCATATCAGCTGCCAGAACGAAATTGGCATGGTGCCGATCTCTGAAGAGGAAGTAACGCAGGAAGATGTTGAAAATGTTGTCCATACCGCAAAATCAGTACGCGTTCGTGACGAACATCGCGTTTTGCATGTAATTCCTCAGGAATACGCTATTGATTACCAGGAAGGGATTAAAAACCCCGTTGGGTTATCCGGCGTTCGCATGCAGGCGAAAGTACATTTAATCACCTGTCACAACGACATGGCGAAAAACATCGTCAAGGCAGTGGAACGTTGCGGCCTGAAAGTTGACCAACTTATTTTTGCGGGCCTGGCGTCCAGTTATTCCGTATTAACGGAAGACGAGCGTGAGCTGGGCGTCTGCGTAGTGGATATCGGCGGTGGTACAATGGATATCGCCGTCTATACCGGCGGTGCGCTGCGTCATACTAAAGTTATTCCTTACGCGGGTAACGTCGTGACCAGTGATATTGCTTACGCGTTTGGCACGCCGCCGAGCGATGCCGAAGCGATAAAAGTACGCCACGGTTGCGCGCTGGGCTCCCTCGTTGGCAAAGACGAGAGCGTTGAAGTGCCGAGCGTGGGCGGTCGTCCGCCGCGCAGCCTGCAGCGTCAGACGCTGGCGGAAGTGATTGAGCCGCGTTATACCGAGCTGCTTAATCTGGTGAACGAAGAAATTCTGCAGTTGCAGGAGCAGCTTCGCCAGCAGGGTGTGAAACATCATCTTGCGGCGGGGATTGTATTAACCGGCGGCGCGGCGCAAATTGAAGGTCTGGCAGCCTGCGCGCAGCGGGTGTTCCATACGCAAGTACGTATTGGACAACCTTTAAATATTACTGGCCTTACCGATTACGCCCAGGAGCCTTATTACTCCACGGCGGTGGGTTTACTGCATTATGGTAAAGAATCGCATCTGAGCGGTGAGGCGGAAGTGGAAAAACGGACTTCAGTTGGCTCGTGGATCAAACGGATCAACAGCTGGCTGCGAAAAGAGTTTTAATTTTTTTCAGAGACCGGACAAAATTAGCGGTCTCAGGCGAAAGGCACAAAACGGAGAGACATTATGTTTGAACCTATGGAACTGACCAACGACGCGGTGATTAAAGTCATCGGCGTCGGTGGCGGCGGCGGTAACGCCGTAGAACATATGGTGCGCGAGCGCATCGAAGGCGTGGAGTTCTTCGCAGTAAACACGGATGCCCAGGCGCTGCGTAAAACCGCAGTCGGCCAGACTATCCAGATTGGTAGCGGCATCACTAAAGGTCTGGGCGCAGGCGCAAACCCGGAAGTCGGTCGTAACGCTGCGGAAGAAGACCGTGAAGCGCTGCGCGCCGCCTTAGATGGCGCAGACATGGTGTTTATCGCAGCCGGTATGGGCGGCGGCACCGGTACCGGCGCAGCACCGGTTGTTGCTGAAGTGGCGAAAGACCTCGGCATCCTGACCGTGGCTGTTGTCACCAAGCCATTTAACTTTGAAGGCAAAAAGCGCATGGCGTTTGCCGAACAGGGTATTGCCGAACTCTCCCGTCATGTCGATTCCCTGATCACCATTCCTAACGACAAGCTGCTGAAAGTGCTGGGTCGTGGGATCTCCCTGCTGGATGCGTTCGGCGCAGCCAACGACGTGCTGAAAGGCGCGGTACAGGGTATCGCCGAGCTGATTACGCGCCCGGGTCTGATGAACGTCGACTTTGCGGACGTGCGCACCGTAATGTCTGAAATGGGTTACGCCATGATGGGCTCCGGCGTTGCGAGCGGTGAAGACCGTGCGGAAGAAGCCGCCGAAATGGCTATCTCTTCTCCGCTGCTGGAAGATATCGATCTGTCCGGCGCGCGTGGTGTTCTGGTCAACATCACCGCGGGCTTCGACCTGCGTCTGGATGAGTTTGAAACCGTGGGTAACACTATTCGTGCTTTCGCGTCGGATAACGCGACCGTGGTTATCGGTACGTCTCTCGACCCGGATATGAACGACGAACTGCGCGTGACCGTTGTTGCGACCGGTATCGGTATGGACAAGCGCCCTGAAATCACGCTGGTGACTAACAAGCAGGCGCAACAGCCAGCTATGGATCGCTACCAGCAGCATGGTATGGCGCCGCTGACTCAGGAGCAGAAACCGGCTTCTAAAGTCGTCAACGACCCGACGCCGCAGACCGCGAAAGAGCCAGATTATCTGGATATCCCGGCGTTTCTGCGTAAGCAGGCTGATTAAGAATAAGCCGGAAGTTGGGCATATGCGCTCTTTGTGCTAAAATGCCCCACCGGTTGTGATGTACACTATCGGTAAGGTGAATTATTTGGCGAGATTATACGATGATCAAACAAAGGACTCTTAAACGTATCGTTCAGGCGACTGGCGTCGGTTTACATACCGGCAAAAAAGTCACCCTGACGCTGCGCCCTGCGCCGGCAAATACCGGGGTCATCTATCGTCGCACCGACTTGAATCCTCCGGTAGACTTCCCGGCCGATGCCAAATCTGTGCGTGATACCATGCTCTGTACTTGCCTGGTCAATGAGCATGATGTGCGGATTTCTACCGTCGAGCACCTGAACGCGGCCTTAGCTGGCCTTGGTATCGACAACATCATCGTCGAAGTCGACGCGCCTGAAATCCCGATTATGGATGGCAGTGCCGCGCCGTTCGTTTACCTGCTGGTTGATGCAGGTATTGATGAACTGAACGTTGCGAAGAAATTTGTACGCATCAAAGAAACCGTGCGTGTTGAAGACGGTGATAAGTGGGCGGAATTCAAACCGTATAACGGTTTTTCGCTGGATTTCACCATTGACTTCAATCACCCGGCGATTGATGCCAGCAATCAGCGTTACTGCATGAACTTCTCTGCAGACGCCTTTATGCGCCAGATTAGCCGTGCCCGTACCTTCGGTTTTATGCGTGATATCGAATATCTGCAGTCCCGCGGTTTGTGCCTGGGCGGCAGCTTCGATTGTGCCATCGTTGTTGACGATTATCGCGTTCTGAACGAAGACGGCCTGCGTTTTGAAGATGAATTTGTTCGTCACAAAATGCTGGATGCGATTGGTGACCTGTTCATGTGTGGCCACAACATTATCGGCGCGTTTACCGCCTATAAATCAGGCCATGCGCTGAACAACAAACTGCTTCAGGCTGTCCTGGCCAAACAGGAAGCCTGGGAATATGTCACCTATGAAGACGAGGCTGAACTGCCTCTGGCTTTCAAAGCGCCGTCGCTGGTGCTGGCGTAACAGCATAGTCTGACTAAAGACGACTGGTAAACCAGGTACTCTCTCCGGCCTGTGTTCGCCAGTCGTTTTTTATTGCGCTTTTGCATTGCTCTTGTACAACCATTTTTCTCGTCGCCTTTTTCCCTGCTTTAGCATCTCTCTGGTAATGACTAACTGCTGGTTTCTTGTGCGGATTGCGTAAGGTATCGCAGCGATACTGCTGCCGCCTCGCAGGAATGATGGTAGTATTTATGCCCTTATTAATGACAATCTAACGCTGGCCCTGCCGGCGTTATCCGGTGGGTTACAGTGCCTGGTATATTCACGCGTTGGCGACAGTTTGGAAGACGCTATTTCTGGCCGCATCTCCTGTTGGGGATGGTCGCGGCCAGTCTTGGCCTGCCTGCGCTCAATAATAACGCTGAACCTGCCGCGCCTGCGGAGGCCAGCAGCAGTCATACCGGCACGCTGCGCAGTTTCGATTCACTGGTACTGCTCGGCGAAACATCCCGCCGTTCGGCGGCATTCGGGGTGGATTACTGGCAACAACACGCCATTCGCACCGTTATCCGTCATCTCTCTTTCGCTATGGCACCGCAAGCGTTGCCCATGGCGATGGAGGAAAGCTTTCCGCTTAAAGCGCAGCATCTTGCGCTGCTCGACACCTTAAGCGCGATGCTGACGCAGGCGTTTCAGCCTGCTGCCGCGCCTGTCCAGCCCGCGCCGCGTTTGCGTCCGCGTCTTTCCTTTACGGTTCCCGCCTGGATAAGCCAGGTGCAGGGCATCCGCGCCGGTCCTCGTCTCCTCGCCTGAGTCTGTCCGTTTTTTAATTATCTTATTTTTGCCTGTGCGAGGCTTGAGAGAATTTATTATGTTAATCAAAATGTTAACCAAGGTATTTGGTAGTCGTAACGATCGTACTTTACGCCGTATGCGTAAGGCCGTTGCGCTTATTAATGGTATGGAACCGGCGCTGGAAAAGCTTTCCGATGAAGAGCTGAAAGGTAAAACCGCTGAGTTCCGCGCGCGTCTGGAAAAGGGCGAAACGCTGGAAAACCTGCTGCCGGAAGCCTTCGCGGTGGTACGTGAGGCAAGCAAGCGCGTCTTTGGCATGCGTCACTTTGACGTACAGCTTCTGGGCGGTATGGTGCTTAACGATCGCTGCATCGCGGAAATGCGTACCGGTGAAGGTAAAACCCTGACGGCGACGCTGCCGGCCTACCTGAATGCGCTGACCGGTAAAGGCGTTCACGTTGTGACCGTCAACGACTACCTGGCGCAGCGTGACGCCGAAAACAACCGCCCGCTGTTTGAATTCCTGGGCATGAGCGTCGCGGTGAACATGTCCGGCATGCCAGCCCCTGCGAAACGCGAAGCCTATGCTGCGGATATCACCTACGGCACCAACAACGAATACGGTTTCGACTACCTGCGCGACAACATGGCGTTCAGCCCGGAAGAGCGCGTACAGCGTAAACTCCATTACGCGCTGGTGGATGAGGTTGACTCCATTCTTATCGATGAAGCCCGTACGCCGCTTATCATCTCCGGCCCGGCGGAAGACAGCTCTGAGCTTTACAAAAAAGTTAACAAAATCATCCCCCATCTGGTGCGTCAGGAGAAAGAAGACTCCGACACCTTCCAGGGCGAAGGTCACTTCTCTGTCGACGAAAAAGCGCGTCAGGTTAACCTGACTGAACGCGGGCTGGTGCTGGTCGAGGAGCTGCTGGTTAAAGAAGGCATCATGGACGAAGGCGAGTCGCTTTATTCGCCGGGCAACATCATGCTGATGCATCACGTCACCGCCGCGCTACGCGCGCATGCGCTTTTCACTCGCGATGTTGACTACATCGTTAAAGATGGTGAAGTCATCATTGTCGATGAACACACCGGTCGTACCATGCAGGGCCGTCGCTGGTCTGATGGTCTCCATCAGGCGGTGGAAGCCAAAGAAGGCGTGGAAATTCAGAATGAAAACCAGACGCTGGCATCCATTACGTTCCAGAACTATTTCCGCCTCTATGAAAAGTTGGCCGGGATGACCGGTACGGCGGATACCGAAGCGTTTGAATTCAGCTCTATCTATAAGCTGGATACCGTTGTGGTGCCGACGAACCGTCCGATGGTGCGTAAGGATCTGCCGGATCTGGTTTACATGACCGAAGCCGAGAAGATAGACGCGATCATCGAAGATATTAAAGATCGTACGGCGAAAGGCCAGCCGGTGCTGGTGGGTACTATCTCCATTGAGAAATCCGAAGTGATTTCTCAGGCGCTGACCAAAGCGGGCATCCAGCACAACGTCCTGAACGCCAAGTTCCATGCACGTGAAGCAGATATCGTCGCGCAGGCGGGTTATCCGGGCGCAGTGACTATCGCCACCAACATGGCAGGCCGTGGTACCGATATCATGCTGGGCGGCAGCTGGCAGGCAGAAGTCGCCGAGCTGGAAGCGCCGACCGAAGAACAGATTGCGCAGATCAAAGCCGACTGGCAGAAACGTCACGATGCGGTACTGGCATCGGGCGGTCTGCACATTATCGGCACCGAGCGCCACGAGTCGCGCCGTATCGACAACCAGCTGCGTGGCCGTTCCGGTCGTCAGGGCGATCCGGGTTCTTCTCGCTTCTACCTCTCCATGGAAGATGCGCTGATGCGTATTTTCGCCTCGGATCGCGTAGCTAACATGATGCGTAAACTGGGGATGAAACCGGGCGAGGCGATTGAGCACCCCTGGGTCACGAAGGCGATTGCCAACGCGCAGCGTAAAGTGGAAAGCCGTAACTTCGACATCCGTAAACAGCTACTGGAATATGATGACGTCGCCAACGATCAGCGCCGCGCCATCTACACCCAGCGTAACGAGCTGCTGGATGTGGCTGACATCAGCGACACCATTAACAGCATCCGCGAAGATGTGTTCAAAGCGACCATCGATGCGCATATTCCGCCGCAGTCGCTGGAAGAGATGTGGGACATTCCGGGCCTGCAGGAGCGTCTGAAAAACGATTTCGATCTGGAGTTGCCGATTGCAGAGTGGCTGGATAAAGAGCCGGATCTGCATGAAGAAACCCTGCGCGAGCGTATTCTGGAAAGCGCGAAAGAGGTCTATGCCCGTAAAGAAGAAGTGGTTGGCGCTGAGATGATGCGTCACTTCGAAAAAGGCGTGATGCTGCAGACGCTGGATTCACTCTGGAAAGAGCATCTGGCGGCAATGGATTACCTGCGTCAGGGTATCCACCTGCGCGGTTATGCGCAAAAAGATCCGAAGCAGGAATATAAGCGTGAATCTTTCGCTATGTTCGCAGCCATGCTGGAGTCGCTGAAGTATGAAGTGATCAGCACGCTCAGCAAAGTACAGGTGCGTATGCCGGAAGAGGTGGAAGCGATGGAGCAGCAGCGACGTGAAGAAGCGGAGCGCCTGGCGCAGATGCAGCAGCTCAGCCATCAGGATGACGAAACCGCTGCCGCGGCCGCACTTGCCGAGCAGAGCGGCGAGCGCAAAGTAGGCCGCAACGATCCGTGCCCGTGCGGCTCCGGTAAGAAATATAAGCAGTGCCACGGCCGCTTAAGCTAACCCGTTATTAAGCATCACAAAAGGCGCAGATATCTGCGCCTTTTTTACAGGAAAAAAGAATGAAAAAACTGCAAATCGCGGTAGGCATCATACGTAATCCACAGGGCGAAATCTTTATTACGCAGCGTGCCGCCGATGCGCACATGGCGAATAAATGGGAATTTCCTGGCGGTAAAATCGAAGCGGGCGAAACGCCGGAGGCGGCGCTGCGCCGTGAGCTCCAGGAGGAGACCGGGATCGTCGTGACGTCCGCCACGCTGTTTGAAACACTGGAGTATGCCTTTACGGATCGCCACATCAGTCTGTGGTTTTTCCTGGTGGAAAGCTGGGAAGGGAAGCCGTGGGGGAAAGAAGGGCAGCCGGGGCGCTGGGTGCATCAGCAGGCTCTGGAAGCGGAGGCGTTTCCTCCGGCTAACGAGCCTGTGATTGCTAAGCTGCGCCGCGCGCAACCTTAAGGCAGGTTTTCTTCTTCACTCCAGCCGTCACTGTCGGAGCGATCGCCGCTGCTGGGAATGCGTTTCTCTTCAGCGGCCCATTCGCCCAGATCGATAAGCTGGCAGCGTTTCGAGCAAAAGGGACGATACGGGCTCTGTTCGCCCCAGATAATTTCTTTGCCGCAGGTTGGGCAGTTAACGATAGTTGCGTCTGACATAGAGATTCCTTAACAGCAGGCCAGTTCAAAATCGAATCGTTCCGGTACGCGCCCGTGCTCGCTGTCGAGCGGCATAAAGCGGATCGCGAAGCGGCTTTTATGGCCGGAAATCTGTGGGTAAAGCGCTTCTTCCAGCGGAAGCTGCAGGCGCAGCAGATCGGCATCATCGCCGTTGTCCTGATAAAACCCGTTCAGGCTGGTTTGCTTACGAAACGGCGCAGACTGACGAATCAAATCCAGAATCATCTCCAGCGTGTGCGTCAGGGGCTGTAACGTGGCGAGCCAGTTGCTCACCTGAATATCGCGCTCTTCCTGCGGCGAGCAGAGCCAGACGTGCAGCAGCGGTAAATCGAAGCTACAGCAGCCGCCCGGAATACTGAGGCGCTGGCGCACCAGTGCGATAAGACGATCTTCACGCAGCGTCTGCCCCAGGCGGGGCGCTGCCATTAAGACGCTACTGCGCGCTTTGAGCTCCCGACGCAGTGCGTCGATGCGTTCGTTATCGACCCCCGGCACTTCGGCCCAGCTTTGCAGTTTACGCTGCTGGCGTTCCAGCTCTTTCAGCAGTTCGGTGCGGGTGTCCCCGCGTTCAAACACGTCCAGCAAATCGCCTGCATTGCGAAAGAAGTGCAGCGCGCTGGCATGATCGCGAACAGGCAGCAGCGCTTTCATTTGCTGGATGAGAAATTCGATACGCAGCCAGGTGCGCATTTTTTCATTCAGGGGGTGTTCAAAAAGAACGTGAGTCTGCATTACTTATTTTCCTGTGGAACGGCTTGCGCCGCCAGTTGCAGATAGCGTTGATGCAGACGTGCCACATCTTCGACTATCGTTTCCGGCGAGCCGTTATTATCTATAACGTCATCAGCGACAGCTAACCGGGTCTCGCGGCTGGCCTGCGCGTTCAGGATCTGCCCGGCATGCTCACGGGACACTCCATCGCGCTGCATGGTGCGCTGTATCTGCGTTTCTGGCGTCACGTCCACCACCAGCACGCGGTTAGCCTTCGTATGGAGTTCATTTTCAACCAGCAACGGCACGACCCAAAGCACATACGCCGAAGCGGCATGCGCAATTTCAGCCTGCGTCTGTTGATGGATAAGCGGATGCAGAAGCCCGTTAAGCCAGGCTTTTTCCTGCGGGGTTGAGAAGATAATTTCACGCAGCGCACGGCGATTGAGCGTGCCGTCGGGGTTGCAAATCGTCTGTCCGAAACGGGAGATAATGGCGTTTAATCCGGCGGTGCCCGGCTCAACCACCTGGCGGGCGATGATATCAGCATCCACTACGGTAACGCCGAGACGGGCAAAGGCGTCGGCGACTGTACTTTTGCCGCTCCCGATACCGCCCGTCAGTGCTACCGTATAAACCATAAAGCCTTTATCCCGAATCGTAAAATATGCGTAAGCCTCATGAAATAGCTGTTATTTCATCGCGTTGCGATGCGCAAGCAAACGGTGGCTGCGGCCTCGTTTATCGTCCTCGCGCACAAGGTAAATTTATAGGATTGTAGCGTAAAAAAGCGCGCTTTCGCAGTCTTGCGGCGCCATTATTAGTGCGTATGATAACGTCACTGGAGTTGGCAGTTGTCCCGCCGCACACGTTACGCGCTCATCGCCATTAACCCAGGAATCGCACATGCGTATTGAAGAAGATCTGAAGTTAGGTTTTAAAGACGTTCTTATCCGCCCGAAACGCTCTACCCTCAAAAGTCGCTCTGATGTTGAACTTGAGCGTCAGTTCACCTTTAAACATTCCCGCGTACAATGGTCTGGTGTTCCGATCATCGCTGCCAATATGGATACGGTCGGTACCTTTGGCATGGCGCAGGCGCTGGCGGCTTTCGATATTCTGACCGCTGTTCATAAGCATTACAGCGTGCAGGAGTGGGGCGAATTCATTCAGTCAGTGCCATCTACCGTGCTGAAACATGTGATGGTATCGACCGGCACCTCTGATGCTGACTTTGAAAAAACCAAAGAAATTCTCGCCCTTTCGCCGTTGCTCCAGTTTATCTGTATCGACGTTGCGAACGGCTACTCGGAGCATTTCGTTCAGTTTGTCGCGAAGGCGCGCGCCGCCTGGCCTGATAAAGCGATTATCGCCGGTAACGTTGTCACTGGCGAAATGTGCGAAGAGCTGATCCTGGCAGGCGCTGATATTGTTAAGGTCGGTATTGGTCCGGGCTCTGTCTGCACTACGCGTGTTAAGACCGGCGTGGGCTATCCACAGCTTTCGGCTGTTATCGAATGCGCGGATGCCGCACACGGCCTCGGCGGACAGATCATCAGCGACGGCGGTTGTACCGTACCCGGTGATGTAGCAAAAGCCTTTGGCGGCGGCGCAGACTTCGTGATGCTGGGCGGTATGCTGGCAGGCCACGACGAAAGCGGCGGCACCGTCGTTGAGCAGAACGGCGAAAAATTCATGCTTTTCTATGGTATGAGTTCCGAATCTGCGATGAACCGTCACGTCGGCGGTGTCGCGCAATACCGTGCCGCAGAAGGTAAAACCGTGAAGCTGCCGCTGCGTGGGCCGGTAGAAGAGACGGCGCGCGATATTCTGGGCGGGCTGCGTTCCGCCTGTACCTACGTCGGCGCCTCCCGTCTTAAAGAGCTGACCAAGCGCACCACTTTTATTCGCGTGCAGGAGCAGGAAAACCGGGTATTCAACAGCCTCTGAAGCGCTGATCTCACGCTGGCGCAGCCCTTGCGCCAGCATTAATTCATCCCGCTCATCGCATCTCCCAGCCGGAATATAGGCAGATACATCGCCACCACCAGCGTGCCGACAATGAGTCCAATCACCATCATCATCAGCGGTTCCAGCGTCGCCGCCAGCGTCTGGGCGCGATCGGACGTTTGCCCAAGATGCCATCCGGCGAGTTTCTCCAGCATAATATCCAGTGCGCCGGTCTCTTCTCCGGTACGAATCAACTGAATACACAGCGCGGTAAATACCACCTCCTGCTCCATCGCCTTCCATAACGGCAAGCCTTCTGCAATACCTTGTTTGACGCGTCCGACTGCCTGCTGCCATAAGGGCGACGTCAGCGTTTCCTCCACGCTGCCGAGGCTTTGTAGCAAAGGAATGCCGGCGCGCTGCATCAATGAAAGTACCGTATAAATCTGGCTTAGCTGCTGGCCGCGGATTAGCGGGCCGAACAGCGGGACTCTCAAAAGCCACGCCGCTTCGCGTAACTGCCATTTCGGGCTGCGCCGCAGCCTGACAATAACCACTGGAGCCAACAGCAACAGACTGAGCCACCAGATTGCATATTGCATTAACCCTTCTGAAAGCGCGATCACGGCGCGTGTTACCAGCGGTAGCGGGGTATTAAAAGAGCGATAGATAGCCGTAAACTGCGGTAGCACAAAACAGGTCATACCCAGCGTCAGCAACAGCGCGACGATAAAAATGAACGCTGGATAGCGCAGCGCCTTGATAACCTGTTTTCTTAGCTTTTGCTGATCTTCCTGCTGTTGCGCCAGTTGCTGACAGCATACGTCCAGCTTTCCGGTCAGCTCGCCCGTATGCATGAGCGAGATAAACAGCGGGGGAAAGATATCCGGCCACTGGCGCAGCGTCTCGGAAAAGGCGATCCCTCGTCCTAGCTGCTGCGCCAGTTGCCCAAGCAGCGCCTGCCATTGGGCCACCGGATGCTGACTCGCCAGCATGGTCAGCCCCTGCGTCAGACTGACGCCCGCCTGTAGCAGCGCAGCCAGCTGGCGGATCACCAGGATCCTGTGCTCGCTGCCCCAGTGGCGTTTATTAATGCTTGCCCGCTTAAGCATTAACGGGTGAACGTCGCTATCCATTAACTGTAGCGAGGCGCTGATTCTGTCCGGCGCCCAGAGCATGCCTGAATCGCTAACGCCGTCTTTATTCACGCCGCGCCAGCGCCATAACTGGTTATCCATGCGGCGCACCCGATACGCGATAAAGTTCTTCCAGCGTAGTTAGTCCCGCCTCCACCGTCTGTAAACCATGTTCAAAAAGCGTGGTCATGCCCTGCGCCCGCGCCTGTGAAGCTATCTCATCAAGCGGCGCGCCGCTGGCGACAGTCTGGCGCAGCGCCGCGTTGATGCTGAGCAGCTCGAAAAGCGCAATCCGGCCATAGTAACCACCATAGCAGCGCTCGCACCCGCAGGCCTTATAAGGGTGAAGCGGGCGCGGCCAGAGCGAGGCCGGGAGCGTTACTGGCTCCGGTGAAAATACCCGACAGTAAGGGCAGAGCTTTCTGACCAGACGCTGCGCGATGACCAGCTCCAGCGCGGAGGCGAGCATCCAGCGCGGCAGCCCCATTTGCTCAAGGCGCACTAATGTTTCCGTTGTGGAATTAGTGTGTAGCGTGGAAAGCACCAGATGCCCGGTCTGCGCCGCTTTAACGGCAATTTCCGCAGTTTCGAGATCGCGGATCTCGCCAATCATAATGACATCCGGATCCTGTCTTAACAGGGCGCGTAACACGGCCTGAAAGGTGAGCCCCGCTTTGGGCAATACGGGTGTCTGGTTCAGCCCGGTGACAGGGATCTCTACTGGATCTTCCACGCTACAGATATTTACCTGCGGATCGTTAAGCGCGCTGAGCGCGGTATACAGCGTGACGGTTTTACCGCTCCCGGTGGGGCCCGTAACCAGTATCAGTCCCTGTGGGCGTTGCAAAGAGTTGCAAAAAAGCGTCTCCTGCGCATGTGACAGGCCCAGCGCCTGAACCTCAAGCGGCTGTTCCGTTTGTTGTAGCAGACGCAGAACCACTTTTTCGCCACAGCGGCAAAGCAGGGTAGAGATACGAAACGAGACCGTTCGGCCTGCAAGCACAATACTGAACTGCCCATCCTGCGGCAGTCTGCGCTCGGCGATATCGAGGTTGCCAAGCACTTTCAGGCGGGCGGTAAGCGCGCTGGCAAGGGCCGCAGGCAGCGGCGGCAGCGCGTGTAACACGCCGTCAATGCGAAAGCGTATCTGGTAATGCGTTTCCGCGGGTTCAAAATGAATATCAGACGCGCGTCGCTGCAGCCCCTGTTGCAGCGTCTGGTCAATCAACTGAACAACGGAAGCGCCTTCCTCCTGTACGGCAGGGCGTAACGGGTCTGCCGCCAGCTGTCTTTCTTTCTCCAGCCGCTCGGCGCTCCAGCACTCAATATCAATATGCCGGTGCGTGGAAAAACGCAGCGCGTCCATCAGCTCAGCGCTGGGTTCGCCCGCCACGGCAATATGTACCGTGGCGTCGTCGATATTCAGCACCAGCGCGTTATAGCGCTGGCATAAGGTATGCAGATAATCGAGAGACATCATGGAGCCCTCGCTTAAGGTAGCGTGCTGCGAAAGACATCTTCGCAGGCCTGCTGCAATGCGGTATCGCTGGTAGCGCAGGTTCGCTTCCAGCCTTCCATGCCGTTAGCCGTGTTCCACTGGGGCGTCAGCGTCACTGACAAACCGTTAAGGCTGTCCTGGCCGGTAACGCTGATAACGCCTTGTGCGACGGTCATTTCGCTCACATAGCGGGTGGTTTTGGGGGCGGGAATACCATTGGTGCCGGCATCACAGCTGCTGAGCCCGCCGCGATCGATAACGCAAAGCTCAATCGCGGTGCGATAGGGGGTGACGGTTTGCAGCATATCCGTCAACGCCGCTTTGCGAAGGTAGTTTTGATATGCCGGTACGCCAATAGCGCTAAGAATGGCGATGATGCCTATCACCACCATCAGTTCAATCAACGTAAAGCCGCTTTGTCTGTTCATGTTTCCTCCTTGTGTGGGTGATGCCACTTTGGCAGGCCATAACAGGCGTCACCAGGAGGACAAACAGATTCAGGAATCTGTCTTCAGAAGAATTTCATACCGTTGCAAAGCCCAACAGCACCGTTGCGTAACGTCTCGCAAAATCGTTAAGAAACAAGCGTGTCTTGTAAAAAGAGCAGGACAAGGCAGAGGAGAAAATTGATGATAAAGCGCAAGGTGAGGGCAGGCGAAAACCTGCCCGGTGTTATTTAGCGAAACGCGGCTTTAGCGAAAGCGCATGGAGAGGTCGAGCGCGCGAATATGTTTAGTCAATGCACCGACAGAAATGAAGTCCACGCCGGTTTCGGCGAATTCACGCAGCGTTTCCAGCGTGACATTGCCAGACACCTCAAGCCGCGCCTGGCCTGCGGTACGCTTAACCGCGGCACGCATCTGCTCTACGTTAAAGTTGTCGAGCATGATGATATCTGCGCCAGCGTTGAGGGCGTCATCCAGCTCGTCCAGCGATTCCACTTCGACTTCTACCGGCACGTCCGGGTGCAGCCAGAACGCTTTTTCCACTGCCTGGCGCACCGAGCCGGAGGCAATAATATGGTTTTCTTTAATCAGAAACGCATCGGAAAGCCCGAGGCGATGATTCGCTCCGCCGCCGCACAGCACCGCGTATTTCAGCGCGCTACGCAGCCCCGGAACAGTTTTACGGGTGTCGAGCAGTTGAGTATGGGTACCTTCCAGCAGCGCCACGTACCGGCGCACTTCGCTGGCGACGCCAGAAAGCGTCTGGACGAAGTTCAGCGCGGTGCGCTCGCCGGTCAACAGCACGCGGGAAGGACCTTCGAGTTCGAAAAGCGGCTGATCGGGCTGCACGCTGTCGCCATCATTCACACGCCAGGTCACGCTGACATCGCCGCCAAGCTGGATAAATACCTCATCAACCCAGCGCTTGCCGCAGAACACACCCGCTTCGCGCGTAATGACAACCGCGTGCGAGCGACTGTCTGGCGGTAACAACTGTGCAGTAATATCGCGGCTGGCATCCGTTTCGCCGCCGAGATCTTCACGCAGAGCCTGAGCGACGGTAACGGGGATATCCAGGGTGATTCTTTCCAGTAGCGCGTCACGTCGATGGTCCGGATTGTAACGGCGAGGCGGCATGATATAACTCCAGATTGGTGGCTAATCAAAAGAATGAAACATGCTACTCTGAAGCGAGTTTGAGTACCACAGAAAGGAGAACTGCGCATGCAGGTGAAAGATGGCTGGCTGGTGGATGCCAGGCTCGCGCCCTCGCCGCATCATGATTGCCGACCAGAGGACGAAGCGCCTTCGTTGCTGGTGGTGCATAACATCAGCCTGCCGCCAGGGGAATTTGGCGGCCCGTGGATTGACGCGCTGTTCGCCGGCACGCTTGACCCGGACGCACACCCTTATTTTGCCGGCATCGCCCACCTGCGTGTATCGGCCCACTGCTTGATCCGGCGCGACGGTGAGATTGTGCAGTATGTGCCTTTTAATAAACGTGCCTGGCATGCTGGCGTATCCTGCTATCAGGGGCGCGAACGCTGCAACGATTTTTCTGTCGGCATTGAGCTTGAAGGTACTGACACGCTGGCGTACACCGATGCGCAGTACCGGCAGTTGGCCGCGGTTACCCGCACATTGCTGGCGCTGTATCCGGCGATGAAGGGGCATATGACCGGTCACAGCGATATCGCGCCTGAACGTAAAACCGATCCCGGCCCGGCTTTTGACTGGCAGCGCTTTCGCGCCCTGGTGGCCGCCCCGTCTGATAAGGAGATGAGATGACGCTTTTCACCCTGCTGCTGGTGCTTATCGCCGAACGGCTTTTCAAGCTGGGCGAGCACTGGCAACTGGATCATCGCCTCGAGCCGCTGTTCCGCCGCGTGCGCCGCTTTTCATTGTTCTATACGCTTGGCATGACGGCGCTGGCGATGCTGGTCGTTTTCCTGTGTCTGCATGCCCTGGAAGGGTGGTTCTTCAATGTGCCGCTGTTGATTTTCTGGATTGTCGTCGGCGTGCTGTGCATCGGCGCGGGTGGCGTGCGCAGGCACTATCACGCCTACCTCAAAGCGGCGAGCCAGGATGACGCCCATGCGCGCGAAAACATGGCGTATGAACTAACACTCATCCACGGCGTGCCGCCCGGCTGCGATGAGCGGGAGTACCTGCGCGAGCTGCAAAACGGTCTGCTGTGGGTAAACTACCGTTTTTACCTGGCACCGATGTTCTGGTTTGTTGTGGGCGGCATGTGGGGCCCGGTCACACTGACCGGTTACGCCTTTTTACGCGCCTGGCAAAGCTGGGTTGCCCGCCATCATACGCCGCACCAGCGACTGCTTTCAGGCATCGATGCGGTGCTGCATGTCCTTGACTGGGTGCCGGTGCGTCTGGCAGGCGTGGTGTATGCGCTGGTCGGGCACGGTGAAAAAGCACTCCCCGCGTGGTTCGCTTCTTTACTTGATCGCTTTACGTCACAGTATCAGGTACTGACCGGTCTTGCGCAGTTTGCGCTGGCGCGCGAGCCGCATGTGGATAAAGTGGAAACGCCGAAAGCAGCGGTATCGATGGCGAAAAAGGCGACGCTGGTGATTGTGGTCGTGGTGGCGTTGCTGACGATATACGGCACGCTCATGTGAGCGCGCCGTTGAGGGGCATTATGGGTGATCGGCGGGCGGTACGCCAAACTGCGGCATGCCGTTTTCATCCCAGATAACCAGCTTTACGCGGGTATGGCGGTTCGGGTCCCAGAGCGGATCGCCTTCGATTTCCGTGTAATTACGCGCGTGGTAAACCAGCACATCCTGGCCGTCCGGCGTCGTTGTAAAGCTATTGTGGCCAGGCCCGTACTGTCGGTTTTCATAACTGGTGGTAAAGACAGGCTGCGGCGATTTATGCCAGTTGCGCAGATCACGCATATCGGCCGCCTGATCTATCCAGAGCAGCCCCATGCAGTAGTTCTCATCAGTAGCGCTCGCGGAGTAGGCGATAAACAAACGCTCGCCATGTTTCACCACCGCCGGGCCTTCATTGACTAAAAAGCCGCGGCACTCCCACTCCAGCTCAGGCTTACTCAACATCACCGGTTCGCCTTTCAGCGTCCACGGGTTTTCCATCTCACACAGGTACAAATTGGAGTTGCCCGGAATATCGGGCGCTTTCTGCGCCCACAAATACCAGAGTTTGCCCTGATGCTCGAACGTCGTCGCGTCCAGCGAGAAGGTGTCATACGGCGTTTGGATTTGGCCTTTTTCCACCCAGGTGCCGGTCAGCGGATCGCTGTCTGCACACTCCAGGACATACATCCGGTGCTGGAACATATTGTCTTTCAGCCCGCGCGTCGGGGCGGCGGCGAAGTAGATGTACCATTTGCCCTGGATATGGTGCAGCTCCGGGGCCCAGATAAGCTCGCTCATCGGGCCGGTGTCCGGCTTACGCCAGACTACCGCGGGTGCGGCATGACGCAGAGACTCGATAGACGGCGCGCGGCGGATCTCCAGCCGGTCATATTCCGGCACGGAGGCGATAAAGTAGTACTGGCCCTGATGGCGCAGAATAAACGGGTCGGCGCGCTGTTCAATCAGCGGATTCGGCCAGGGAGAAGTATTCATCATCGCTCCTTAAGGTTTAACTTCCACAGGTTTGGTCTGCTGGTATTCAGCAAGTTCGCGGTAATTTTCGCGGCGTTTTTCCAGGTCGCTCTGAATACGCGCCATCAGTTCGCGGTCCACTTTCAGCATCCGCACAACGCCTGCGGTAATCAGATACCCGACGCCCGGGATCACGGTAAACAGCATGACGATGCCGTTAAGGGCGCTCGCGCTCTGGGCTTTAGCGCCCGCGTCATATCCATACCAGGAGAGCAAAAAGCCTACCAGCGCGCCTGCGATAGCCAGCCCCAGCTTCAGGAAAAAGAGATTGCCGGAGAAGCTGATGCCAGTAATGCGTTTGCCGGTTTTCCACTCGCCGTAATCATCCACGTCCGCCATCAGCGACCAGTGCAGCGGCGACGGGATCTGGTGCAGCACGTTTAGCAGGAAATACATCACCACAATCAGCACGGTGGCGTGCGGGTTCAGGAAGTAGAAACCGCAGGAGAAAATCGCCAGCACGATGTTGGTCCAGAAGAAGACTTTCAGCTTGCACCAGCGGTCGGTCAGCACTTTAGCCAGCGTGCTGCCGAGCATCATGCCGACCACGCCGAGGCTGATAAACAGCGTGGCGAAGCTGGTGCTTTGCTGCATCACCCAAGTGACGTAATACATGGTGGCCGCCATGCGGATAAAGCCAGGGCAGACGTTGCAGATGGTCAGCAGCAGGATGCGCACCCACTGGTCGTTTTTCCAGACGTCTTTAAGATCGGCTTTTAAATCGTCATTGGTTGGAACGGCCGGACGAATGCGCTCGCGTACCGTAGCGAAGCTGAACAGAAACATGCACATGCCAATCAACGCCAGAATGGTCATGGCAATCTGATAGCCTTTGGCTTTATCGCCGCCGCCAAAGTAGTCAACCATCGGCAGCAGGGTCAGGGAAAGCAGAAGGGTGGCGATCCCTACCATCACGAAGCGGTAAGACTGACAGGCGACGCGCTCTTTCGGGTCGTTAGTAATCACGCTGCCAAGCGAGCAGTAGGGGATGTTGATAGCGGTATAGGTAATGGAGAGCAGAAAGTAGGTCACAAAGGCATAGACAACTTTGCTGCTGTAGCTCCAGTCCGGGGTGGTAAACATCAGCACGCTGAACAGGGCATAGGGGAACGCAATCCACAACAGCCATGGACGAAAACGCCCGAAGCGGCTGCGGGTGCGGTCAGCAATGGCACCCATAATAGGGTCGGTCACTGCGTCGATAACGCGAATAGAGAGAAGCAATACGCCAACCAGGGCAGGGGCAAGGCCAAAAATATCGGTATAGAAGTAGTTAACAAACAACATGATGGCGCCAAAGATAATATTGCATCCGGCGTCACCCATTCCGTAGCCGATTTTTTCTTTGACAGAGAGTCTGCTGTTTTCCATCGACACATCTCCGGTGAATAATATGGACAGAAGTATTATTCGACTGCAGGCAAACTGCGCAGCAGTAATAGGTCGCAGAGATGGATAATCGTGTTGTGCGGAAGAATTTGTGAGGAAGGTAACAACCCTCACCCGGTCGGGCGAGGGTTTGGACGCTTAACGGGCGTGCGCCGCTTTCGCTTTTTTCTCTTTCACGATATAGCCGATACCGAGAATAACCAGCCATACCGGGATCAGCCACACGGAGATCGCCATGCCCGGCGTCATCAGCATGATGACCAGCACCGCCGCCATGAAGATCAGGCACAGCCAGTTACCGGCCGGATAGAGCAGCGCCGGGAAACGTGGCGTGACGCCCTGCTGCTGTTTGGCGCGGCGAAAACGCATATGGGCCAGGCTAATCATCGCCCAGTTAATCACCAGCGCGGAGACCACCAGCGCCATCAGCAGGCCGAAGGCTTCCTGCGGGGCCAGATAGTTAATCAGCACGCACAGCGCGGTAAAGGCTGCAGATACCAGAATGGTATTCACAGGCACGCCGCGCTTGTCGACTTTTTGCAGCGCCTGCGGCGCGTTGCCCTGTTTGGCGAGGCCGAACAGCATACGGCTGTTGCAGTAAACGCAGCTGTTATAGACAGAGAGCGCCGCGGTCAGCACCACGATGTTAAGCGCGTTGGCTACCAGCGAGTCGCCGAGTTCATGGAAAATCAGCACGAACGGGCTGGTGTCTGCGGTGATGCGCGTCCACGGCAGCAGGGAGAGCAGCACCGCCAGCGAGCCCACATAGAAGATCAGAATACGATAGATAACCTGATTGGTGGCTTTCGGAATGCTTTTTTCCGGCTCGTCCGCTTCCGCCGCCGTGATGCCGACCAGCTCAAGCCCGCCAAAAGAGAACATGATAATCGCCATCATCATGACCAGCCCGGAGACGCCGTTCGGCAGGAAGCCGCCCTGATCCCACAAGTTGCGAACTGTCGCCTGCGGGCCGGCGGTGTCGCTAAACAGCAGCCAGGCGCCGAAGAGGATCATCGCGACTACCGCGATGACTTTAATAATGGCGAACCAGAATTCCATTTCGCCGAACACTTTGACGTTTGTGAGGTTGATGGCGTTGATAACCACAAAGAAGACGGCGGCAGAAGCCCACGTCGGGATTTCCGGCCACCAGAACTGGATATATTTACCCACCGCCGTTAGCTCAGCCATCGCCACCAGCACATACAGCACCCAGTAGTTCCAGCCGGAGGCGAAGCCTGCGAAACCGCCCCAGTATTTATAAGCAAAATGGCTAAAAGAGCCTGCAACCGGTTCTTCCACGACCATTTCGCCAAGCTGGCGCATGATCAGAAAGGCAATAAAACCCGCAATAGCGTAACCGAGAATAATCCCCGGCCCTGCGGACTGGATTACGGAGGCGCTGCCCAGAAACAGGCCCGTACCGATAGCACCACCCAGCGCGATAAGCTGAATATGGCGGTTTTTGAGGCCGCGCTTCAGCGTGTCGCCGTGCTGTTGACCTTCCATCATAAAACCTCGTGTGTGGTTGTTTTTATCCGCAGCGTGACGCTGCTGTAATGTTGTTATGTCGCTGTGTGTAGTCTTTTCTTTACAGCCAATAAGGATGAAATTTGTAATAACGACTACCGCAGCGCCAAGAATAGTGATAAGCGCTGCCAAATGCACCTGCTTTCTCAGGGGTATCAAGCGGAGTGAATAAAAAGAAACCATTTGTAAATCGCTGCGTTTATTCAGCACGCGGGCACTTCAATTTATTTTAAGCGAGAATAATGCATGGATATTCATATTTTAAACTAATGAATCGGTTCAGGTTGCAAAGCTTTACGTTTCATTAAAGTTAAAACTACCGCTTTGGAGGTAACAGGTTCATTTGCCCGGAGTTACATTTCTGAAACGTTATTTCTTTATGATTGTTAAAATATGCGGGCTTTCCTGATTTCAATCAAAACCAGGATGGACAGAAGGTGAATACTTTGTTACTTTAGCAACACGAACGTTAAATTGGTCATACCAATTGACTCCGGGCGAATGGCAGAGACAGGGAATAATGGCCTACAGCAAAATCCGCCAACCAAAACTTTCCGATGTGATTGAGCAGCAACTGGAGTTTTTGATCCTCGAAGGGACGTTGCGTCCCGGCGAAAAACTGCCTCCTGAGCGCGAACTGGCCAAACAGTTCGACGTTTCCCGACCCTCCCTGCGAGAGGCAATTCAGCGTCTCGAAGCGAAGGGACTGCTGCTTCGTCGCCAGGGCGGCGGTACTTTTGTCCAGAATACGCTCTGGCAAAGCTTCAGCGACCCGCTGGTGGAACTCCTCTCTGACCATCCCGAATCCCAGTTTGATCTTCTTGAGACGCGTCACGCGCTGGAAGGCATCGCGGCATACTACGCGGCGCTTCGCAGTACGGATGAAGACAAAACGCGTATCAGCGAATGCCATCAGGCTATCGAGCGCGCCCAGGAGTCTGGCGATTTAGACGCGGAATCCAACGCTGTGCTGCAGTATCAGATAGCCGTCACGGAAGCCGCTCATAATGTAGTGCTGCTTCATCTGCTACGCTGCATGGAGCCGATGCTGGCGCAAAACGTGCGTCAAAACTTCGAATTGCTCTACGCGCGCCGTGAAATGCTGCCGCTGGTCAGCAGCCATCGCACCCGTATCTACGAGGCGATTATGGCGGGAGAGCCGGAGCAGGCGCGAGAAGCGTCGCATCGCCACCTGGCGTTCATTGAAGATATTTTGCTGGACCGCAGCCGTGAGCAGAGTCGTCGTGAACGCTCGCTGCGTCGTCTGGAGCAACGTAAGAATTAATATTTTTCCGGTTTTTGCCGGAAGATTTGTACCAAAAGCGCCATTGAAGCGCGGCAACTAAACCCAGAACCTGTCTTATTGCGCTTTGTTAAGTGCACGTCGTTCAGGTTGCATCGCGGCGGTAAGCGGCGAACCCCTTTGCAGGGCGCACGCGTAGCCACCGGTGGAGCAGCCGGACGCTGTAAGAGCATAGAGTGCAATGGGACAGGTTCCAGATTAATCAACGTATTAGATAGATGATAAGGAATACCCCCATGTCAGAACGTTTACAAAATGACGTGGATCCGATCGAAACTCGCGACTGGCTACAGGCGATCGAATCGGTAATCCGTGAAGAAGGTGTTGAGCGCGCTCAGTATCTGATCGATCAGCTGCTTTCCGAAGCTCGTAAAGGCGGTGTGAAAGTAGCGGCGGGCAGTGCAGCCCGTCAGTACATCAATACCATCCCCGTTGAAGAAGAGCCGGAATACCCGGGTAATCTGGAGCTGGAGCGCCGTATTCGTTCTGCTATCCGCTGGAACGCCATCATGACCGTGCTGCGCGCGTCTAAAAAAGACCTCGAGCTCGGCGGCCACATGGCCTCCTTCCAGTCTTCCGCGACCATCTACGAAGTGTGCTTTAACCACTTCTTCCGCGCGCGCAACGACAAAGACGGCGGCGACCTGGTGTACTTCCAGGGCCACATCTCTCCGGGCGTTTACGCACGTGCTTTCATTGAAGGCCGCCTGACCGAAGAGCAGATGAATAACTTCCGTCAGGAAGTGCACGGCAACGGTCTGTCTTCTTATCCGCACCCGAAACTGATGCCGGAATTCTGGCAGTTCCCGACCGTATCCATGGGCCTGGGCCCGATCGGCGCTATCTACCAGGCGAAGTTCCTGAAATATCTGGAACACCGCGGCCTGAAAGATACCTCTGAGCAGACCGTTTACGCGTTCCTCGGCGACGGCGAGATGGACGAGCCGGAATCTAAAGGCGCCATCACCATCGCGACCCGCGAAAAACTGGACAACCTGGTCTTCGTCATCAACTGCAACCTGCAGCGTCTGGATGGCCCGGTCACCGGTAACGGCAAAATCATCAACGAACTGGAAGGCATCTTCGACGGCGCCGGCTGGAACGTCATTAAGGTCATGTGGGGCTCCCGTTGGGACGAGCTGCTGCGTAAAGACACCAGCGGCAAACTGATTCAGCTGATGAACGAAACCGTTGACGGCGACTATCAGACCTTCAAATCCAAAGACGGCGCCTATGTGCGTGAGCACTTCTTCGGTAAATATCCGGAGACGGCAGCACTGGTTGCAGACTGGTCTGACGATGAGATTTGGGCGCTGAACCGCGGCGGCCACGATCCGAAGAAAATCTACGCTGCATTCAAGAAAGCGAAAGAAACCAAAGGCAAAGCGACCGTTATCCTTGCTCACACCGTTAAAGGTTACGGCATGGGCGACACCGCCGAAGGTAAAAACATCGCTCACCAGGTGAAGAAGATGAACATGGACGGCGTTCGCTATGTCCGTGACCGCTTCAGCGTGCCGGTGGCCGATGAAGACCTGGAAAAACTGCCGTACATCACCTTCCCGGAAGGCTCTGAAGAGCACAAGTACCTGCACGAACGCCGTCAGGCGCTGCACGGTTACCTGCCGTCTCGTCAGCCTAACTTCACCGAGAAGCTGGAGCTGCCGGCGCTGGAAGATTTCCGCTCCCTGCTGGATGAGCAGAGCAAAGAGATCTCCACCACTATCGCTTTCGTACGTGCACTGAACGTAATGCTGAAGAACCCGTCTATCAAAGACCGTCTGGTTCCTATCATTGCCGACGAAGCCCGTACCTTCGGTATGGAAGGTCTGTTCCGTCAGATCGGTATCTACAGCCCGAACGGCCAGCAGTACACCCCGCAGGACCGTGAGCAGGTGGCGTACTACAAAGAAGACGAGAAAGGTCAGATTCTGCAGGAAGGGATCAACGAGCTGGGCGCAGGTTCTTCCTGGCTGGCGGCTGCGACCTCTTACAGCACCAACAACCTGCCGATGATCCCGTTCTATATCTACTACTCCATGTTCGGGTTCCAGCGTATCGGCGACCTGTGCTGGGCAGCGGGCGACCAGCAGGCGCGCGGCTTCCTGATCGGCGGCACCTCCGGTCGTACCACGCTTAACGGCGAAGGTCTGCAGCACGAAGATGGTCACAGCCATATTCAGTCTCTGACGATTCCGAACTGCATCTCCTACGATCCGGCTTACGCTTATGAAGTTGCTGTCATCATGCATGACGGTCTGCAGCGTATGTACGGTGAAGCGCAGGAGAACGTGTATTACTACATCACTACGCTGAACGAAAACTACCACATGCCGGCTATGCCGCAGGGCGCCGAGGAAGGTATCCGTAAAGGTATCTACAAACTCGAAACCGTTGAAGGCGCGAAAGGTAAAGTTCAGCTGCTCGGCTCCGGCTCTATCCTGCGTCACGTACGCGAAGCCGCGCAGATCCTGGCGAAAGAATACGGCGTGGGCTCCGATGTCTACAGCGTGACCTCCTTCACTGAGCTGGCTCGTGACGGTCAGGATTGCGAGCGCTGGAACATGCTGCACCCGCTGGAAACCCCGCGCGTTCCGTACATCGCTCAGGTGATGAACGATGCGCCGGCGGTGGCATCCACCGACTATATGAAACTGTTCGCCGAGCAGGTTCGTACTTATGTACCGGCTGACGATTATCGCGTACTGGGCACCGACGGCTTTGGCCGCTCTGACAGCCGCGAAAACCTGCGCCACCACTTCGAAGTTGATGCTTCCTACGTGGTTGTTGCAGCGCTGGGCGAACTGGCTAAACGTGGTGAAATCGATAAGAAAGTTGTGGCTGACGCCATCGCTAAATTCAATATCGATGCAGATAAAGTCAACCCGCGTCTGGCATAAGAGGTAAAGAAAGAATGGCTATCGAAATCAATGTACCGGACATCGGGGCGGACGAAGTTGAAGTCACCGAGATCCTGGTCAAAGTGGGCGACAAAGTAGAAGCTGAACAGTCGCTGATCACTGTAGAAGGCGACAAAGCCTCTATGGAAGTTCCGTCTCCGCAGGCGGGCGTGGTCAAAGAGATCAAAGTGTCCGTGGGCGACAAAGTCGAAACCGGCAAACTGATCATGATTTTCGATTCCGCCGACGGTGCAGCAGCAGCTGCACCTGCTAAGGCAGAAGAGAAGAAAGAAGCGGCACCGGCGCAGTCTGCTGCCCCGGCTGCTGCGGCCGCAAAAGAAGTTAACGTACCGGATATCGGCGGCGACGAAGTTGAAGTCACCGAGATCCTGGTTAAAGTCGGCGACAACGTTGACGCTGAACAGTCTCTTATCACCGTAGAAGGCGATAAAGCCTCTATGGAAGTCCCGGCGCCGTTTGCGGGCACCGTGAAAGAGATCAAAATCAACACCGGCGACAAAGTCTCCACCGGTTCTCTTATCATGGTCTTCGAAGTCGCAGGCGCTGCGCCGGCAGCTGAAGCGAAACCGCAGGTGACTGAGCAGGCTGCAACCGCGCCGGCCGCCGCTGCGGGCGCGAAAGACGTCAACGTGCCGGATATCGGCGGCGATGAAGTCGAAGTGACCGAAGTGCTGGTGAAAGTGGGCGATAAAGTCACCGCTGAACAGTCTCTTATCACCGTAGAAGGCGACAAAGCCTCTATGGAAGTTCCGGCGCCGTTCGCAGGCACCGTGAAAGAGTTGAAAGTGAACGTGGGCGATAAAGTCTCCACCGGCTCTCTGATCATGGTCTTCGAAGTGGAAGGCGCAGCACCTGCTGCGGCTCCGGCGGCCAAACAGGAAGCGGCGGCACCGGCTCCGGCGGCGAAAGCGGATAAACCGGCTGCAACGCCTGCGAAAGCGGAAGGCAAATCTGAGTTTGCTGAAAACGACGCATACGTCCACGCCACTCCGCTTATCCGTCGTCTGGCGCGCGAGTTCGGCGTTAACCTGGCGAAAGTGAAAGGCACCGGTCGTAAAGGCCGTATCCTGCGCGAAGACGTTCAGGCTTACGTGAAAGACGCGGTGAAACGCGCTGAAGCGGCGCCGGCTGCTGCCACTGGCGGCGGTATCCCGGGCATGCTGCCGTGGCCGAAAGTGGACTTCAGCAAGTTTGGTGAAGTGGAAGAAGTCGAGCTGGGCCGCATCCAGAAAATCTCTGGCGCGAACCTGAGCCGTAACTGGGTGATGATCCCGCACGTTACGCACTTCGACAAAACCGACATCACTGACCTGGAAGCATTCCGCAAACAGCAGAACGCCGAAGCTGAGAAGCGTAAACTGGATGTGAAATTCACCCCGGTAGTCTTCATCATGAAAGCCGTTGCTGCGGCCCTTGAGCAGATGCCGCGCTTCAACAGCTCGCTGTCTGAAGATGGCCAGCGCCTGACGCTGAAGAAATACATCAACATCGGTGTTGCGGTTGATACCCCGAATGGTCTGGTGGTTCCGGTCTTCAAAGACGTGAACAAGAAGAGCATTACCGAGCTGTCCCGCGAACTGACGACTATCTCCAAAAAAGCGCGTGACGGTAAGCTGACTGCCGGCGAAATGCAGGGCGGTTGCTTCACCATCTCCAGCATCGGCGGCCTGGGCACCACCCACTTCGCGCCGATCGTGAACGCGCCGGAAGTGGCTATCCTCGGTGTCTCCAAGTCTGCGATGGAGCCGGTGTGGAATGGTAAAGAGTTTGTGCCGCGCCTCATGCTGCCGATCTCTCTGTCCTTCGACCACCGCGTGATCGACGGTGCTGATGGTGCGCGTTTCATCACCATCATTAACAACACCCTGTCGGACATTCGCCGCCTGGTGATGTAAGCGAAAAAGCCGGCCTGACGGCCGGCTTTTTTCTGGTAATTCCGCCAGACTGTGCGAAATTATCCGATGCCAAAAGGATTCGTTTGCCGTTTGTTGTTTCAAAATTGTTAACAGTTTTGTAAAATGCGAGCGGATAGAACGTCCCGGTGGATGATGGGCGTTAAAACATAAGCGTCAGACCCGCCGGAAAATTACAAAGAGGTCATGATGAGTACTGAAATCAAAACTCAGGTCGTGGTACTTGGGGCAGGCCCGGCAGGTTACTCTGCGGCCTTCCGTTGCGCTGACTTAGGTCTGGAAACCGTAATCGTCGAGCGTTACAACACCCTGGGTGGTGTTTGCCTGAACGTAGGCTGTATCCCTTCTAAAGCTCTGCTGCACGTTGCGAAAGTCATCGAAGAAGCGAAAGCGCTGGCCGAGCACGGTATCGTTTTTGGCGAGCCGAAAACTGACATCGACAAAATCCGCACCTGGAAAGAAAAAGTTATCAATCAGCTGACCGGCGGTCTGGCTGGTATGGCCAAAGGCCGTAAAGTCAAAGTGGTGAACGGCCTCGGTAAATTCACAGGCGCGAACACCCTGGAAGTGGAAGGCGAGAACGGCAAAACCGTGATCAACTTCGACAACGCGATTATCGCGGCGGGCTCTCGTCCGATTCAGCTGCCGTTTATTCCGCACGAAGATCCGCGCGTATGGGATTCCACCGACGCCCTGGAGCTGAAAGAAGTACCGAAACGCATGCTGGTCATGGGCGGCGGTATCATCGGTCTGGAGATGGGTACCGTTTACCATGCGCTGGGTTCAGAGATTGACGTGGTTGAAATGTTCGACCAGGTTATCCCGGCTGCCGACAAAGACATCGTTAAAGTCTTCACCAAGCGCATCAGCAAGAAATTCAACCTGATGCTGGAAACCAAAGTCACTGCCGTTGAAGCGAAAGAAGACGGTATTTACGTTTCCATGGAAGGCAAAAAAGCGCCTGCCGAAGCGCAGCGTTACGACGCCGTGCTGGTAGCTATCGGCCGCGTGCCGAACGGCAAAAACCTGGATGCGGGCAAAGCGGGCGTGGAAGTGGACGACCGTGGCTTCATCCGCGTTGACAAGCAGCTGCGCACCAACGTGCCGCACATCTACGCTATCGGCGATATCGTCGGTCAGCCGATGCTGGCGCACAAAGGCGTGCACGAAGGTCACGTGGCCGCTGAAGTGATCGCGGGCATGAAGCATTACTTCGACCCGAAAGTGATCCCGTCCATCGCTTACACCGAGCCGGAAGTGGCATGGGTGGGTCTGACCGAGAAAGAAGCGAAAGAGAAAGGCATCAGCTATGAAACCGCCACCTTCCCGTGGGCAGCTTCTGGCCGTGCTATCGCTTCCGATTGCGCAGACGGTATGACCAAACTGATTTTCGACAAAGAAACCCACCGTGTTATCGGCGGCGCGATTGTCGGCACCAACGGCGGCGAGCTGCTGGGTGAAATCGGTCTGGCTATCGAGATGGGTTGTGACGCGGAAGATATCGCGCTCACCATCCACGCGCACCCGACGCTGCACGAATCTGTAGGTCTGGCGGCGGAAGTGTTCGAAGGTAGCATCACCGACCTGCCGAACCCGAAAGCGAAGAAGAAATAAGTTTCTCGCCTGATGAATAAACGCCTCTACGGAGGCGTTTTTTTATGGCTGAAAAACCGCCCTTGCGGGCGGCAAGCCGCGTAATTGCCCGGATTCAACACCAGCGATTCAACACCAGCGATTCAACACCAGCAGCACCGTGGTGCCGGAAATCTTCCAGCCACCGTGCGACGCCGCCAGCAGTGAACCCCGCGCAACGATGAGCGTAATAAGCCAACGCATCTCCATTGCGAGTAGTCCCGAAGGCGCTACGTTGATCCTCTCATCACCGCGAAAGGCAGAACCAGGCAAGTATGTCATGCTTGCCACACAGGTTGATGGAACTGCTTCCGGGCCCGGTGACTGGCTGCTACACCAGCGAAGCAGGCCAGGCGCTAATTTAGCGGTTCGAAGAGAAGGGCGGAAGGGGATTTCAGCGCTTGCAGCAAGTTACATGTAAATTCTGAAAGCGGTACGCAAAACGTACAGCCGGGCTTACGAGCAGAGCATTCTGTTGCCATCATTCGCCCTGTGTCATGCTTGCCACATAAACGGTGCAACGGTGTCTGCTATCACCCGCGCACAACAAGGAAACCGCCACCCGGCGGTTTTTTTGTGCCTCAAATCGCACTTCGGAAATGCGTTCTGCGGACCTTAACGATTCAGCAAAGATTTAATGTTGCTTTTTTGTAAACAGATTAACACTTCACCAAATTCCTGCTATTCTGCCCGTCGCGGAACCGGGCATTTACCCTACAAACTGCTGTCTCACAGGAGCGTGAAGAGAGAAGCCTGGCTCCGACTATGACAATGAGAGCGAGGAGAACCGTCGTGCTAGAAGAATACCGTAAGCACGTAGCTGAGCGTGCCGCCGAGGGGATTGTAGCCAAACCCTTAGATGCAACCCAAATGGCCGCACTTGTCGAGCTGCTGAAGAACCCGCCCGCGGGTGAAGAAGAGTTTCTGTTAGACCTGCTGACCAACCGTGTACCCCCGGGCGTTGACGAAGCCGCCTATGTAAAAGCAGGTTTCCTTGCCGCTGTCGCCAAAGGTGAAGCATCCTCCCCGCTGGTAACCCCTGAAAAAGCCGTTGAACTGTTAGGCACCATGCAGGGCGGTTATAACATTCATCCGCTGATTGAAGCGCTGGATAACGAAAAGCTGGCGCCGATTGCCGCCAAAGCGCTGTCCCACACGCTGCTGATGTTCGATAACTTCTACGACGTGGAAGAGAAAGCCAAAGCGGGCAACGCGTACGCGAAGCAGATTATGCAATCCTGGGCAGACGCCGAATGGTTCCTGTCGCGCCCGTCGCTGCCTGAAAAAATCACCGTCACCGTGTTCAAAGTGACCGGCGAAACCAACACCGACGATCTCTCCCCGGCGCCGGACGCCTGGTCGCGCCCGGATATTCCGCTGCATGCGCTGGCGATGCTGAAAAACGCCCGTGAAGGCATTGAGCCGGATCAGCCAGGCGTCGTCGGCCCGATAAAACAGATCGAGGCCCTGCAGCAGAAAGGCTTCCCGCTGGCCTACGTCGGCGACGTGGTCGGCACCGGCTCTTCCCGTAAATCCGCCACCAACTCCGTGCTGTGGTTTATGGGCGATGACATCCCGTTCGTGCCGAACAAACGCGGCGGCGGCGTGGTACTCGGCGGCAAAATCGCGCCGATTTTCTTCAACACGATGGAAGATGCGGGCGCGCTGCCTGTCGAAGTGGATGTGTCAAACCTGAACATGGGCGATGTGATTGACATCTACCCGTTCAAAGGCGAAGTACGCAACCACGAAACTGGCGAACTGCTGGCGAATTTTGAACTGAAAACCGACGTGCTGATCGACGAAGTGCGCGCGGGCGGTCGTATTCCGCTGATCATTGGTCGCGGCCTGACCACCAAAGCGCGCGACGCGCTGGGCCTGCCGCACAGCGATGTCTTCCGTCACGCCAAAGATGTGGCGGAAAGCAACCGCGGCTACTCCCTGGCGCAGAAGATGGTGGGCCGCGCGTGCGGCGTCGCCGGCGTTCGTCCGGGCGCGTATTGCGAGCCGAAAATGACCTCCGTAGGTTCTCAGGACACCACCGGCCCGATGACCCGCGATGAGCTGAAAGACCTGGCGTGCCTGGGTTTCTCCGCCGATCTCGTGATGCAGTCCTTCTGCCACACGGCGGCGTATCCGAAGCCGGTTGACGTGACTACGCACCACACGCTGCCTGACTTCATCATGAACCGTGGCGGCGTGTCGCTGCGTCCGGGCGATGGCGTTATTCACTCCTGGCTGAACCGCATGCTGCTGCCGGATACCGTCGGCACCGGCGGCGACTCCCACACCCGTTTCCCGATCGGCATTTCGTTCCCGGCGGGCTCAGGGCTTGTGGCGTTCGCGGCTGCGACCGGCGTGATGCCGCTTGATATGCCGGAATCCGTGCTGGTGCGCTTTAAAGGCCAGATGCAGCCGGGGATTACGCTTCGCGACCTGGTGCATGCTATCCCTTACTACGCCATCCAGCAGGGCCTGCTGACCGTTGAGAAGAAAGGCAAGAAAAACATTTTCTCTGGTCGCATTCTGGAAATCGAAGGTTTGCCGGATCTGAAAGTCGAGCAGGCGTTTGAGCTGACCGACGCCTCTGCCGAGCGTTCTGCGGCGGGCTGCACCATCAAGCTCAACAAAGAGCCGATCATCGAGTACCTCAACTCCAACATCGTGCTGCTGAAGTGGATGATTGCAGAAGGCTACGGCGACCGTCGTACGCTGGAGCGTCGTATCCAGGGTATGGAGAAGTGGCTTGCCGATCCGCAGCTGCTGGAAGCGGATGCTGACGCGGAATACGCGGCGGTGATCGATATCGATCTCAATGAAATCAAAGAGCCTATCCTGTGCGCGCCGAACGATCCGGACGACGCGCGTCTGCTCTCTGACGTCACTGGCGATAAGATTGACGAAGTGTTTATCGGCTCCTGCATGACGAACATCGGCCATTTCCGTGCTGCCGGTAAGCTGCTGGATACCCATAAAGGCCAGCTGCCGACCCGTCTGTGGGTGGCACCGCCGACCCGTATGGACGCCGCGCAGCTCACTGAAGAGGGCTACTACAGCGTCTTTGGTAAGAGCGGCGCGCGTATCGAGATCCCGGGCTGCTCGCTGTGCATGGGTAACCAGGCGCGTGTGGCGGACGGCGCGACGGTGGTGTCCACCTCAACCCGTAACTTCCCGAACCGTCTGGGCACTGGCGCGAACGTCTATCTGGCGTCTGCCGAACTCGCCGCTGTCGCGGCGCTGATTGGCCGCCTGCCGACGCCGGACGAGTACCAGCAGTTCATGTCTCAGGTAGATAAAACTGCCGTGGACACGTACCGTTATCTGAACTTCGACCAGTTGAATCAGTACACAGAGAAAGCGGACGGCGTGATTTTCCAGACGGCGGTATAACGCAACCCGCCCTGGCGCGAAATGCGCCGGGCTGGTCAGTAAAAAGGGAAGCCACTGGCTTCCCTTTTTTATGGGCGTTACCGCTTACGAATTCGCTTTGCCGTCGTAACGCGGCAGACTCACAACAGGGTAAGTAAACTCGCCTTCCACCTGACAGCGTTCCGGTTTCTGTTTACCGGCATCGAACAGCACATAGCGTTCTTTTTCCGGGAAGTAGATGAGATCGTCGCCGTTACGAAAGGAAATCGTCTCGTAAGGCACGCCGTTGTCAGTTTTGCTCTTCTCAATGCCCGAGGCAATCTGGAAGTGATCTTCCCACTTCATCGTTGAAAGGTGGTATTTGAAAAACGAAACCAGCACGTTACCGCGGTTAACGCATTCAAGACGCACGGCCTCGCCGGCATACGCGCAGGAGAGCGGCAGCGCGGCGGTGGCGAGCAGCAGCGCGCGGCGAAGAAGAGAACTATTCACAGGCACATCCCATTACAGCAGTACTTAAGATAAACCAAGAGTAACACAGCTCATGCAACGGCTCGTCTACCGCGGCGTTTTCAGTTTCGTCGGCGGCGGCGCTTTTCTTTCCGTTTCATGCTGCGATAATAACAAGCGATAAACAATGCAGCGGCCAGGCAGCGCCGGGCCAGAGGAAAACACCATGGATTATGAGTTTTTACGCGACATCACCGGCGTGGTGAAAGTCCGTCTTTCAATGGGCCACGAAGCGCTCGGGCACTGGTTTAATGAAGAAGTGAAAGGCAACCTGGCGCTGCTGGATGAAGTCGAAGCGGCGGCGCGCGAGGTCAAGGGCAGCGAGCGGCAGTGGCAGAAGACCGGTCATGAATACACGCTGTGGCTCGATGGCGAAGAAGTAATGGTGCGCGCCAATCAGCTGGAGTTTTCCGGCGACGAAATGGAAGAAGGCATGAGCTACTACGATGAAGAGAGCCTGTCACTGTGCGGCGTCGAAGATTTCCTGCAGGTGGTGAATGCGTACCGCGACTTTCTGGCGCAGTACGGATAACGCGGCGCGTCCATGCGCCGCGCGGGGTTATACGGACGGAATATTGCGTCCGTAATAGATTTCACGCATCTCTTTCCAGAGCAGGTCGGTAATGACCTTACGCTCTTCTTCAGTTAACTCTTCCGGGCGGGTATGGAACATATAGTGCTTAAGGTCGAATTCCTTAAGCAGCATTTTGGTATGGAAGATGTTTTCCTGATAAACGTTCACGTCCACCATGTCATACAGCGCTTTCATGTCGTCAGACATAAAGTTCTGAATCGAGTTAATTTCATGATCGATAAAGTGCTTCATGCCGTTCACGTCGCGGGTGAAGCCGCGCACGCGGTAGTCGATGGTCACAATATCGGACTCAAGCTGGTGGATTAAATAATTCAGCGCCTTAAGAGGCGAAATCACGCCGCAGGTTGAGACTTCGATGTCGGCGCGGAAGGTGCACAGGCCGCCTTCAGGGTGGCTTTCCGGGTAAGTGTGGACGCAAATATGGCTCTTGTCGAGGTGCGCGACCACGGTCTCCGGCAGCGGGCCAGGGTGCTCGGTTTTGTCGATAAGCTGCGGGTCGACCGGCTCTTCGCTCACCAGAATCGTGACGCTGGCGCCCTGGGGCTCATAGTCCTGGCGGGCGATATTCAGAATATTGGCGCCGATAATCGAGCAGGTTTCCGTCAGGATTTCCGTCAGACGGTTAGCGTTATAGAGTTCATCGATATACGCGATATAGCCATCGCGCTCTTCCGCCGTTTTGGCGTAGCAAATATCGTAAATACAAAAACTCAGGCTTTTGGTCAGGTTGTTAAAGCCATGCAGTTTCAGCTTTTTCAATTTTTATCACCTCCTTAGGATGCCTGAGACGCCAGGGCATCTTGCAAATATTGCGGCAGAGCGAAGGCTGCCGTATGAATGGCCGGATTGTAATAACGGCACTTCAGCCCGGCGGCGTGAAAGCGCGCCTGTAAGGTCTCGGTCGGCAGTTTACGCAGGGCCTCGTTATCGGTCGCCCAGGCGAAGGTCATAATGCCGCCGTAATAGGTCGGGATGGCGGCCTGATAAAAGCTGACATCGCCAAAATAGTGGCTGAGCTTTTTATGGCTGCCGATGGCTTCATCCTGCTGCAGGAAGCAGACACCATTCTGCGCAACGAAAATCCCGCCCGGATTCAGGCAGCGCTTGCACCCTTCGTAGAACGCCGAGGTGAAGAGGCTCTCGCCCGGACCGATAGGATCGGTGCAGTCGGAGATAATCACATCGAATTTCTGGGTGGTCTGGTTGACGAAATTCACGCCATCGTCGATGACAAGCGTAAAGCGCGGATCGTCGTAGCTTCCGGCGTTGTGATTGGGCAGATGCTCGCGGCAAAACGCCACTACGCCCGCGTCGATTTCCACCATCGTGATGGATTCCACGCCCTTATGACGGGTCACTTCGCGCAGCATCGCGCCGTCGCCGCCGCCGATAATCAACACGCGCTTCGCGTGGCCGTGGGCCAGCAGCGGCACATGCGTCATCATTTCGTGATAGATGAACTCGTCGCGTTCGGTGGTTTGCACCACGCCGTCCAGCGCCATCACCCGGCCAAAGGCAGAGTTTTCGAAAATAATCAGATCCTGATGATCGGTCTTTTCGCGATAGAGCACTTTGTCGACGGCAAAGTATTGACCAAACTGATCGTGCAGCGTTTCATGCCACATAGGATTCTCGGTCACTGGCAGATACCTCCTTCGTTAACAACCCTTAAAAACGGGCGCAACATCATAGCTAACTATGACCGTGGATGCACGGTCACGATTTCACCAGAGGGGCAGGGGGAGGGGATTACTTCACGTAAGCAAGCAGGCTGAGCGAGTCTCGCGCCAGCGCTTTGCATTTTTTCGCGGTAGGAATAGCGATGCCGCTCAGATCGCGATAGCTGTCCTCGCCGAGCGCCTTCATATTAAAGCTGTCGTAGTTGCTTAAATCCCACTGATTCTGCTGGGCGAAAAAGACCAGCGCGCGGCGGATCTGCCCGTTCGGCAGGTTCTGGTAGCCGCAATCATTTTTCAGAAATACAAAAACAGCCGTCAGGTCGGCCATGTCTTCCGCTTCTGATTCACTCAGCGCAAAACTGTTGGTGGAAAAGGCCAACAGACAGCCCAGAAACATTAGCCTGACTACTTTTCTCATCACGTCTACCACTCGCCAACCGATACCAAACGATAGCACATTTCGTTCAGGCGCGACGAGGATATTTCGCCCTTCCATTGGCCGTTAAATGCCCATCTCAGGCGGCTTTGCGCCAACGTCAGAGGTAAGACAGCGAACAAAAAGGCTGTCTTTAACAGAGGAACGAAAAACCCGCAGGTTGATATGCCGAAGGCGGAACAATGAAGAGGTTTAAAATAAAACCACCGCTGTGAAATCTGCCGCTTAAGACCCTTTTTTACCGCCCGTCCTTAAGATATTGATTTTTATAGCGCTCGACGTTCACGTTAAAAAAAGGGTTTCAGGAAGAAAAAGAAGAAATTTGTTTTTAATTCAAACAACCTGGTAATATTCGCTCTTGTTCACTGCCGTACAGGCAGCTTAGAAAATGTAGGTAAAGCGCAAGTAATCAATGCTCGTGGTTCACTGCCGTACAGGCAGCTTAGAAACCGCGGCGCGGGCGAGTCAGCGAGCGGCAAACGTTCACTGCCGTACAGGCAGCTTAGAAATTTCCCGAACTCGCGAGTCGTGGGCACCAGACGTTCACTGCCGTACAGGCAGCTTAGAAATCTGGTGATATGGCTCGCGCTTACTACTCACATGTTCACTGCCGTACAGGCAGCTTAGAAAATAGATTCCTCTGCGGCGCGACAGGCTGTTAGGTTCACTGCCGTACAGGCAGCTTAGAAACTCAGCAGTACTGGCGCAGCACTGGCCGCACGGTTCACTGCCGTACAGGCAGCTTAGAAAATGGCGCTGGATGGCCTGAAGGACGATGATTTGTTCACTGCCGTACAGGCAGCTTAGAAAAACCGCTTCAAAAATCATGCTGACGACGCTTAGTTCACTGCCGTACAGGCAGCTTAGAAACACACGCCGCGTTTAATATCGTCAATGTCCTGTGTTCACTGCCGTACAGGCAGCTTAGAAATCATAACGCTTTACAATGAGGCCAAGCATCGGGTTCACTGCCGTACAGGCAGCTTAGAAATTTCGGCAATCCGCAAGCCGCGCGACGAAGTAAGTTCACTGCCGTACAGGCAGCTTAGAAAGCACACCGCGACACACAGACGCCAGGCAATACGTTCACTGCCGTACAGGCAGCTTAGAAAGATATCCGCAATCGCCTGGTCAATCTCGTATTGTTCACTGCCGTACAGGCAGCTTAGAAAGCAGGGAACACCGCGGCGGCATCCGTCACGCCGTTCACTGCCGTACAGGCAGCTTAGAAAAGCTCGCTCGCTCTGACGAGTGGCGGTGGGCAGTTCACTGCCGTACAGGCAGCTTAGAAAACACATCCTAAATCGACACATAAAATGATAATGTTCACTGCCGTACAGGCAGCTTAGAAACAAATGTCATGTTGACTGTATTGTCATCAGATGTTCACTGCCGTACAGGCAGCTTAGAAAATGAAAGATATAGCGATTAGAACGGTGCTTGAGTTCACTGCCGTACAGGCAGCTTAGAAATCAACGCCACTTTTGAGCGTTATTCCGTGCCAGTTCACTGCCGTACAGGCAGCTTAGAAAAGCAATCAAGGCTTACAGCGAACTGCAACAGGGTTCACTGCCGTACAGGCAGCTTAGAAATGACTCTGGCTATAGCTGGGAATCGCAGACACGTTCACTGCCGTACAGGCAGCTTAGAAATCGCCGCTGCGAGATTAATGAACTAATGGACGGTTCACTGCCGTACAGGCAGCTTAGAAATCCGGCGGCGTCTACTATCTGAACTGGGGTGAGTTCACTGCCGTACAGGCAGCTTAGAAATACCTCACTGGCGCGCCGCTAACTCTAAAGATGTTCACTGCCGTACAGGCAGCTTAGAAACGGCTGACGGCGTTAAGCGCCCGCCACAACGCGTTCACTGCCGTACAGGCAGCTTAGAAACATTCTCTTCAGCCAGATGCAGGCCATAGGCAGTTCACTGCCGTACAGGCAGCTTAGAAATCTGTGGATAACTTTTCATCCGGTAACGCAGTGTTCACTGCCGTACAGGCAGCTTAGAAACCGGCGGCCAGCTCTGGGCGATTGCCGTTCCCGTTCACTGCCGTACAGGCAGCTTAGAAATGTCGCTGTTACAGCGCCGGATATGACGGCATGTTCACTGCCGTACAGGCAGCTTAGAAAAAACGGCAGAACCGCCACATAGAAACGGCAGAGTTCACTGCCGTACAGGCAGCTTAGAAATATCTTCACTCGATGCAGATCGGGGAGCAATTGTTCACTGCCGTACAGGCAGCTTAGAAAATGTCCGCGGTCGCTCGCGCCTTCAACTTCAAGTTCACTGCCGTACAGGCAGCTTAGAAACAGCACCGCCAGCAGTGGGCAAAAAATCGCATCGTTCACTGCCGTACAGGCAGCTTAGAAACGACACCGGGCGCACTGACGTGCCGGGTATCGGTTCACTGCCGTACAGGCAGCTTAGAAAGCAGGGCGGTGTGCGTTTATGACGACGGGCGCGTTCACTGCCGTACAGGCAGCTTAGAAAACCCGACCCCCACCAGCGGAATACCTGCTGACGTTCACTGCCGTACAGGCAGCTTAGAAAGCCCGCAGGCACCGAGCCAGCTAAAGGCTGAAGTTCACTGCCGTACAGGCAGCTTAGAAAGCCAGCGCGTCGCGCTCGCCCTCGACTTTCGCGTTCACTGCCGTACAGGCAGCTTAGAAACACTCCTCATATTCCGACTCAGGCCAGCCGAGGTTCACTGCCGTACAGGCAGCTTAGAAAAAACGCCACGGCATTAAGCCGAACCCGCTCTATGTTCACTGCCGTACAGGCAGCTTAGAAATCCAATTAATTGTGGCCGTAGCTCGCGCGCCCGTTCACTGCCGTACAGGCAGCTTAGAAACGACAGACGAGGAAGACGACGAGGTGCTGCACGTTCACTGCCGTACAGGCAGCTTAGAAATCGGGCGCTACGGCATCCCCCCAGACCGCGTAGTTCACTGCCGTACAGGCAGCTTAGAAAAGTCAGGCTCGTTGCCCTCCGGGATAACTGCTGTTCACTGCCGTACAGGCAGCTTAGAAAGCACCGTACCTCGCAGCACCGCCCGCGCCGTTGTTCACTACCGTACAGGCAGTTAAAAAATGCCATTTTTAATGCCATCATCGACGGCAAAAGCCCATACCTAAAGATTAATAAATAAAATTCTTTATTTATTCGTGCCCTTTGACGTGGCGGAGTGCATGACGACCGTGTATTTGGGCTGATATATTTTAAAAATTAAAAGGATGTCACGATATGGTGCCTTAATTAATCACATAATAACGCGTTATTTATATCTCTCTGTGATACTTCCTCGGTAATTATATAACGGAATTATAAGATGGACCGAAATTCTGTCACGCCGTCTGATTTAAAAACGATTCTCCATTCAAAGCGCGCCAATATTTATTATCTGCAATACTGCCGGGTTCTGGTTAATGGCGGCCGGGTGGAATATGTCACCGATGAAGGGAAAGAGTCGCTTTACTGGAATATCCCCATTGCCAATACCACGGTGGTGATGCTCGGCACCGGGACATCGGTCACACAGGCGGCTATGCGGGAATTCGCCCGGGCGGGCGTGATGGTGGGTTTTTGTGGTGGTGGCGGCTCACCGCTTTATTCCGGGAATGAAAGAGAGATTGAGGTTTCCTGGCTTGCGCCGCAAAGCGAATATCGGCCTACTGAATATCTGCAAAACTGGGTCGCGTTCTGGTTTGATGACGCGCTGCGCCTGGCGGCGGCAAAACGCTTTCAGCAAGTCCGGCTGCAAAACATTGAGCGTCACTGGCTCAGCAGTCGTATGCGGCGTGAACCTCACTTTCCCCTGATGGAAGAACCTCTGCTGGCGCTGCTTTCAAAAGCACAGACGCAAATGGCGCAAGCCGATACGCATAACACGCTGATGCTTCAGGAAGCGCAACTGACGAAGGCGCTCTATAAACTGGTGAGCCAGACGGTGAAATACGGTGATTTCACTCGCGCCAAACGCGGCGGTGGAACGGACGCGGCCAACCGTTTTCTCGATCATGGTAATTATCTCGCCTACGGGCTCGCCGCTGTTGCCGCCTGGGTCACCGGACTGCCGCACGGGCTCGCGGTGATGCATGGTAAAACCCGGCGCGGCGGCCTGGTTTTTGATATTGCCGACCTGATTAAAGACGCGCTGGTCATGCCGCAGGCGTTTATCGCGGCGATGACGGGGGATGATGAGCAGGCTTTCCGTCAGCGCTGCATCACCGGTTTTCAGCAGGCAGATGCGCTGGATCTCATGATTAACACCCTGCAGGAAACCGCCTGCGAACTGGGCGGTAAAGCCAGATGAACGTGCTGTTGATTTCGCAATGTACGAAGCGCGCCAGAGAAGAGAGCTGCCGCATTCTCGATCAATTTGCCGAACGTAAAGGCGATGGCGCCTGGCAAACGGTGATTACGCTTGAAGGGTTAAACACGCTGCGGCGTTTACTGCGTAAAACGGCCCGGCGCAATACCGCTGTCGCGTGCCACTGGCTTAAAAAAGGCGGCGAGACAGAGCTGATGTGGATTGTGGGAAATCTGCGGCGGTTCAGTGCACAGGGCTGCGTTCCGACTAACCGTACCGCACGGGATATTGTTCGTCGCGGGCAGGAGCATAGCTGGCACAGCGCCGAAGCGATGGCGCTTTTAGCCGCGATCGCCGGGCTGTTTCACGATTTCGGTAAAGCAAACACGCTTTTTCAGCAGACGCTTTCGGGGAAGTCCTCGCTCACTTTTCAGCCTTACCGCCACGAATGGATTTCGGTTCGTCTGTTCCAGGCGTTTGTCGGGCAACAGTCCGACCGGGAATGGCTGGCGGCGCTGGGCGTACTTGAAGCCACGGACGAAACGCGCTGGCTGGAAAGGCTGAAGACCGACGTGCCGGGCGATTCCGGCAGCCCTTTTGTCGGGCTGCCACCGCTGGCGCAGGCCGTCGCCTGGTTGATCCTCTCGCACCACCGTTTACCGCAGTGCTTTCTCAAAAATCACAGGCCTGAACTGGAAGAGGCCGACGGCTGGCTGGTACGACAGCTTAACGCCGACTGGAATTCGCTCAACGCGCAGTGTCGCGAGTGGACCCCGCAGCAGGTTAACGCTGTGTGGCAGTTCCCACACGGTACGCCGTTGCAAAGCGCCCAGTGGCGCGATAAAGCAAGACAAATCGCCAGGCGGGCGCTCAACGCGGCATCGTTGTTCGGGTTCGGCAATATGCATCAGCTTTTTACGCTGCATATGGCAAGGCTTGCGCTGATGCTGGCCGACCATCACTACTCCGCCAGCGCGGCGTATTCGCGCTGGCAGGATGCTGATTACGCCGCCTGGGCCAACAGTGACAGAGCCACCGGCACGCTTAAGCAAAAGCTGGATGAACATAACGTGGGCGTGGCGCATAACGCGCTGCTGCTGGGAAGATCAATGCCCTGGGCGCGCCGGACGCTGCCTGCGATCGGCCGCCATAAAGGGTTCAGGGAGCGCGCCAGAGAGGGCCGCTTCAGCTGGCAGAATCGGGCCTGGGATATCGCCGAAGGGCTTCGCGAGCGCAGCCGTTCACAGGGGTTTTTCGGCATCAATATGGCATCGACCGGCTGCGGTAAAACATTTGCCAACGCGCGCATTATGTATGCGCTGTCTGAAGAGCAGGAGGGATGCCGTTTTACGGTCGCGCTGGGCCTGAGAACGCTGACGCTGCAAACCGGTGAGGCATTGCGGGAAAGGCTCCATCTTCAGGACGATGATTTAGCCGTCATGATTGGTTCGCAGGCCGTGCGACAGTTACATCAGCAGTTGCTTGCCGGACAGGATGCGGATAAAGACAGCGCCTCGCAGGAGGCCTTTTTCGATGCTCACCAGTATGTTCATTTCGAGGGCGCAATGGAAAGCGGACCGCTGCGTCACTGGCTTTCGGGCGATGAACGGCTCAACAAACTGCTCAGCGCGCCGGTGCTGGTGGCGACCATCGATCACCTCATGCCTGCCACCGAAGGCGTGCGGGGCGGCAAGCAGATCCCCGCGATGCTGCGCCTGCTGACCAGTGACCTGGTGCTGGATGAGCCTGATGATTTTGATATTGCGGACTTGCCTGCGGTTTGTCGGCTGGTCAACTGGGCAGGAATGCTCGGCTCACGCGTGTTGCTCTCTTCCGCTACGCTGCCGCCAGCGCTGGTTCAGGCCCTTTATGCGGCGTACTACAACGGCAGAAAACACTATCAACAGGCGTGCGGCGAACCCGGTTTACCAGTCAACATCTGTTGCGCGTGGTTTGATGAATATGGCGCGATGGCTGAAGAAATCGCCGACCCGCAAACGTTCCATACGACACACGCGGAGTTCGTGGCGAAGCGCGCCGGGAAGCTAAAAGAAAAGCCCGTTCTTTGTCGGGCCCGCATTGCCGCGATAGAAGCAGAGTCGTCACAAGCTGCTGTGGTGGTTGAGGCCGTTGCGCGCACGCTGCAACGGGAAATACTGGCGCTGCATCAGCAGCATCATGTTCAGCACCCTTCCGGCAAACAGGCGTCGCTGGGGCTGGTGCGCTTTGCCAACATCGATCCGTTGGTTGCCATTGCGCTGGCGCTGGCGGCGCTCCCTTCGCCCGAAAACGTCTGCATCCACTACTGTGTTTACCACAGCCATCATCCGCTGGCGGTACGCTCTTATATCGAAAATCATCTGGATAGCGCTTTTGACCGCAGCGGCAATAAGCCGCTGTGGCGGTTGCCGGAAATTGACAACGCGATGCAGTCTCATCCGGCGCAACACCATCTTTTTGTCGTGCTGGCGACATCGGTTTGTGAAGTCGGCCGGGACTGGGACGCTGACTGGGGCATTACTGAACCGAGCTCCATGCGCTCGCTTATCCAGTTCGCCGGGCGTATTCAGCGTCATCGCCAGCAAACGCCGGAGACAGAAAATCTGGTGATACTGGAGTACAACATCCGCGCATTACGTAAAAAGCAGCCTGTTTTTCACAAGCCGGGTTTTGAAACATCTCTCTTTCGGCTCCACAGCCACCGGCTGAGCGAGTTGCTTACCGAACCGCAATACCGCGCGATCAACGCCATTCCACGCATCCTTGCGCCAGTGCCTTTTCCACATGGCAAACGCGATTTTTCATCGTTGGTGGAGCTTGAACATGTGCGCCTGTACGAGGCGTTACTGGGCAAGCCTCAGAAGGATAATTTCCCGGCTTCGTCCTGGTGGCGCAAAAATGTGTCATGGAATGGCGAGTGCCAGCGGCGCACGCCGTTTCGGGATTCCGGCCCCGACGCCGCCTTTTATCTGCGTATGGAGGAAGATGATGACGAACCGGTGTTTGTACACCGTTCGGAAAACGGCGTGGACTGGAAACGTTCTTCTTTTACCGGGCAACCGGTGGCATTTGCCGACGGCGTTATGCCCTGGCTGCATACCGACTATCAGGACATTTTATTGCGGCTGGCGGAGCGGATGGAGATGGAACTGACGGTGGTTTGCGAGCGCTTTAGCGAAATTCGTCTGCCTGTCAGTAATGATGACGCGATAAGCGAATGGCAGTATCACCCATTTTTAGGGGTGTTTAAGACACTCAAATAAATCCAAAGGAGCAGGTATGTCACAAGGAGCACTGGCCGCTTTTATTGCCGACTACATCGCGACGCGACGGCAATCGAAGCTTGAGCAATTTGATAAAGATGCCGCTAAGCGCCTGGCGGCAGGAGAGCGTGACGAGGCCACGCTGTTACAGGAGCGGCGTGAACTGGAAACCCGTTATGAAACCCGTCACTGGCTGACGGATGCCGCCAGCCGGGCCAGCCAGATAAACCTGGTGACCCATGCGGCCAAGTTTACTCACGGCGATTCCAGAAGCAGCAGCGTCTACCGCACCACAAAAAACGGCGATGGCTATTTAAGTACGGCGTCTCTGGAAAACCCCGCTGCAGATGCGGTAGGTAATGCAGCCGCGCTGGATGTGGCCAAACTTCTGCAAACTGAGGTAGAAGGCGATTCACTGCTCGCGGCTTTACAGCGTGGCGACTATAGCGCACTACAGGCGCTGGCGCAGGATGATGCGCAGCGACAGCACTGGGTCGAGGGATTTTCCCGCGCGTTAACCACAAGCGCGCCCGCTTCACATAAGCTCGCGAAACAGATCTATTTCCCGGTGGGTGAGGGCTACCACCTGCTGAGCCCGCTATTTGCGTCTTCGCTGGCCCATGCGATGCACCAGAAAATGCTGGCGTATCGCTTCGGCGAGGAGGTAAAAGCCGCCTGGGCCGCACGTAAAGCCCAGCGCTGGCACAGTACGCCGCTGACGTTATTCCCTGCTACCGCAGAGATGCACTTCGGCGGCACCAAACCGCAAAATATCTCTTCATTAAACAGCAGTCGCGGGGGCCGGATATGGCTGCTTTGCGCTCGTCCGCCGCTCTGGCAGCGGCAGGAAAAGCCGCCGCGTTATTTATCTTCTATTTTCGCAGGCAAGGCATTTAATCGGGCGACAAGCGGTACGGTGCAACGTCTGGCTGACCTGCTGGTGGGCGTTAAAGATCACACCAACCTTGCCATCCGCCGGGCCCGCGATCGTTACGTGGATGAACTTATCGATCTGCTCTTTGCGCAGGCCAGTGAGTTACAGCGCCCGGAGTGGCAGGGCTGGAGTCTGGAGTGCGTAAAGCTAGTAGCGCATCAGCAGTGCTGGCTGGATCCGTGGCGTGCTCGCCAGGACGAGGCATTTTGTCGGGAGCGAGAGAGTGACCACTGGCAAGCAGCGGTGGAGGAAGACTTCGCGCGCTGGTTGAACTATCGCCTGAGCAAGCAGTTACCGGATGTGGGTAAGGTTGAAAAAGCATTCTGGGGCTCCCGCCCGCTGTTTCGCCAGCGCCTGCGTGAAATGGAATCCATTCTCAAGGAGGTGCTGAAATGAGCTCGCTAATCCTTCTTTCCCACCTGCGCGTGGAAAACGCGAATACCGTTGCCGGGTTAACGTGGGGATTTCCGGCCATAACGCACTTTCTGGGTTATATGCATGCGCTCTCCCGCAGGCTTACTGACAGCCACGGCGTGCGGCTTGATGGCTGCGCGGTGATTTGCCATGAGCATCAGGCTCATGCCTACTCTTCGGGGCGTGACTATCAGTTCGCTCTCACCCGAAACCCGCTCACGCGTGAAGGGAAAACGGCGGCTTTTAATGAAGAAGGCCGGATGCACCTTACGGTGTCGCTGGTCTTTGAATGTCACGGCGAGATAGCGAATGGCGAGCAGGGCAGGGCGGCGCTCGCAGACCATCTGCACACGCTTTGCCAGAGGCACAAACTGGCAGGCGGCAGCATCGTGGCGCTTCGTGACGTTAAGGTCATGGATTATCCACAGGAGGAGGGCGATACCCGGCGTCTGCTTTACCGGCTATTGCCCGGCTTTGCGCTGCTGGATCGCAGCCCTCTGCTCGCTGAACATCATCAGGCTCTCATGGCGAAAACGCCGCAGGCCACTTTGCTGGATGCCTGGCTTGATTTCGCGGCACTGAAGATAGCCGCCGCCGCGTCAGAAGATAACCCTGCGCCCACGCCTGATGACCCGGCGCAGTGGCGCTACGTGGAAAAACCGGCGCCGGGGTTTCTGGTGCCGCTGATGACAGGCTATCAGCGCCTCTCTGAACTCTACCCGGCAGGCGAGGTCGCGAACGCCCGCGATGATAAAACGCCCTTTGCCTGGGTAGAGGCCGCCTATGGCATCGGCGAGTGGTGCGGCCTGCATCGCATAAAGACGCTTGCCGATCTTTTCTGGCGTTACCGAATCACCGAAACCGGTTACTACTGCTGCGGCACGCCGCAGAGTGAAGACGTGCAATGTCACGATGACACATTTAATTATGAATAATGAGGGACGAAATTATGGCAAAGGCTTCTGCTTCTCTGAAAACCGCTTCTGTACTGGCTTTTGAACGCAAACTCGCTGTTTCTGATGCGCTGATGTATGCCGGAAACTGGGAGGGCGCTAACTGGCAGCCGATCCAGATTCAGGAAAAAGCCGTGCGCGGCACCATCTCCAACCGCCTGAAAAACGCGGCAACTACCGATCCGGCTAAGCTTGATGCCGACATACAAAAACCTAACCTCCAGCGCGTGGATGTGGCGGCGCTTGCGGCGCAGACCGATACGCTGAAAATCGTGTTTACGCTGCGCGTATTAGGTGGGCTTTCCACGCCGTCCGTCTGTAACGACCAGGCGTATCAGGACGCGCTGAAGGAGGTGATTGAAGGGTATGGCGAAGAGCACGGTTTTGGCGAGCTGGCGCACCGTTATGCCACTAACCTCGCGAATGGCCGTTTTCTCTGGCGCAACCGCGTTGGCGCAGAGCAGCTGCGCGTCGTGGTGAAGGGCAGCAACACATGGAGCTTTGACTGCCATGAATTTTCGCAGCGGGATTTCACCGCCCGAAACGCGGCTCTGAACGAACTGGCGCAGGAAATTGAACGTGGGCTTAACAGCGAAAGCTTTGTACTGCTGACGGTGGAGGCTTATGTACGGCTCGGCGCCGGGCAGGAGGTATTCCCCTCTCAGGAGTTAGTGCTGGACAGCAACAGCAGCAAAAGCCGCCTGCTTTATCAGGTTAATGGCGTGGCGGGCATTCATTCACAAAAAATCGGCAATGCGTTACGCACTATCGATACCTGGCACCCGCAGGTCGCCGAGCTCGGCGCAATTGCGGTGGAGCCCTATGGTTCTGTCACCAGCCGCGGGATCGCCTGTCGTCAGCCGAAAGAGAAAATGGATTTTTATACCCTGCTGGATAACTGGGTGACCAAAGGCGTTAAGCCGGATGGCGATCAGCAACACTATGTCATGGCGGTACTGATCCGCGGTGGCGTTTTCGGTGAGAAAGCCGAATAAGGGGCGGTGATGGATCATTATCAGGATATCCAGGTCCTGCCGGACCCGGAATTCAGGCAGGAAACGCTGATGGCGGCGCTGTTCGCCAAACTCCATCGGGCGCTGGGCGCGCGCGGCACAGGGGATATCGGCGTGAGTTTTCCGGATGTCGGTATCAAACCTGGCGGCCGGCTACGCCTGCATGGCCTGCAACCGGCGCTGGCGGAATTAGAGGCCACGCGCTGGCGGGCAGGGTTACAGGATTACTGCCAGAGCAGCGCAATATTACCCGTGCCTCAGGTGCAGGGCTGGCGGACCGTCTCGCGCGTACAGGTGAAAAGTAATCCCGAACGCCTGATGCGTCGCTCGGTGCGTAAAGGCTGGCTGACGGAAGAAGCGGCGCGGCAACGGCTCTGCGATTTACACGAGCAACAGACCTCTCTGCCGTGGATTCAGGTTAAAAGTCTCTCCAGCGGCCAGTACTACAGGATCTTTATCCAGCACGGCGAGCTGCTGACCGCGCCCGTCAGCGGCGTGTTCAGCAGTTATGGATTAAGCCCCAACGCGACGATTCCCTGGTTCTGACCTTTTTTAAAATGCCTCGCTAACCTGTTGATTTTTATCATGCGCTGGCGAGGCGCTAAAAAAGGGTATACGGCATCAAAATGCATACCAGGCTTTTAAAAACAAAGGACTGATTTATTTCAGCGTTAGTTCACTGCCGCGCAGGTAGCTTAGAAAACTTACGCACTCACGCCCAGCGGCAACGACCAGTTCACTGCCGCGCAGGTAGCTTAGAAATCACCCGCCAGCCGCTTATCTACCCACAGCACGTTCACTGCCGCGCAGGCAGCTTAGAAAAGTAAGGTTACCCTGCTGGATAAGTATTGATCGTTCACTGCCGCGCAGGCAGCTTAGAAAGTCAGGAATCCCGGTTTTAGGCTCAACAGCATGTTCACTGCCGCGCAGGCAGCTTAGAAAGTGAGAGTCCGCCGCTTCTACAATCAAATCTGGTTCACTGCCGCGCAGGCAGCTTAGAAAAGCCCGGATACCGTGATTTCGCCGGTTGCGGCGTTCACTGCCGCGCAGGCAGCTTAGAAAACTGACGCCTCCGGGCTTCGCCCTCCGCGATCGTTTACTGCCGTACAGGCAGCCACAAATCGTATACTGCTCCGCCAGACTTGACCTTCCCGCAAGGGGAGGGTTTAAGCTCAACGGGTGCACGTTGACGATAAGGACTGGAAGATGCAACGCCGAGATTTTATCAAGTACACCGCCGCGCTGGGCGCGTTAAGCGCGCTGCCGACATGGAGCCGGGCCGCGTTTGCCGCAGAGCAACCGGCGCTGCCCATTCCGGCGCTATTGACGCCCGACGCCCGCAGCAGCATTCAGCTTACGGTGCAGGCGGGCAAAACCGCGTTCGCCGGGAAAAATGTCACCACCTGGGGCTATAACGGCTCGCTGCTCGGGCCGGCTATCAAGCTGCGCCAGGGGAAGCCGGTGAATGTCGATATCCGCAATACCCTCGCCGAAGAGACCACGGTGCACTGGCATGGCCTGGAAGTGCCGGGCGCAGTGGATGGCGGCCCCCAGGGCGTTATCGCGCCGGGGCAGACCCGCAGCGTAAGCTTTACGCCGGAGCAGCGCGCCGCGACGTGCTGGTTCCACCCGCATCAGCATGGCAAAACCGGGCATCAGGTCGCGATGGGGCTGGCAGGGCTGGTGCTGATTGAAGATACCGAAAGCCTTCAGTTGATGCTGCCGAAGCTCTGGGGTGTCGACGACGTGCCGCTGATTATTCAGGATAAAAAATTTACCGCTAACGGCGAGGTCGACTATCAACTGGATGTGATGACCGCTGCCGTGGGCTGGTTTGGCGATACCTTGCTGTGCAACGGCGCCGTTTATCCGCAGCACACGCCGCCGAAAGGCTGGCTGCGCCTGCGTTTGCTGAACGGCTGTAACGCGCGCACGCTGAAAATTGCCGCGAGCGACAATCGCCCGCTGTACGTTATCGCCAGCGACGGCGGTCTGCTGGCGGAGCCGGTGAAAGTGACTGAGCTGCCGATGCTGATGGGCGAGCGTTTCGAGGTGCTGGTGGATACCAGCGACGCGAAGCCTTTCGATATCGTGACGCTACCGGTGACGCAGATGGGTATGACCGTCGCGCCATTTGATAAACCGCAGCCGGTGGTGCGCATTCAGCCTGTTGTGGTGCCCGCGTCGGGCACGCTGCCGGATAAACTCGTGGATGTGCCGGCGCTGCCTGCGCTCGACGGGCTCCAGGAGCGCTGGCTGCAATTAATGATGGACCCGATGCTGGATATGATGGGGATGCAGGCGCTGACAAAACGCTACGGCAAGCAGGCGCTGGCGGGCAACCCGCACGGGCAGATGATGAGCCAGATGGGCCACGGCAAGATGTCGCACGGCGATAAGGGCCACGGCGGGCACAGGTTTGATTTCCACAACGCCAATAAAATCAACGGCAAAGCGTTTGATATGAACGCGCCCGCGTTCGCGGCGTCCCTGGGGAAATATGAGCGCTGGACCGTTTCTGGCGAGGGCGACATGATGTTGCACCCGTTCCATATCCACGGCACGCAGTTCCGCATTCTGACCGAGAACGGCAAGCCGCCCGCCGCGCATCGCGCCGGATGGAAAGATACAGTGTGGGTAGAAGGCGCGCGCAGCGAAGTGTTGGTGCGCTTTGATTACGCGGCATCGGCGGAGCATGCCTATATGGCGCATTGCCATTTGTTAGAGCATGAAGACACCGGGATGATGTTAGGTTTTACGGTGGCGTGATGCGATGAATGGCGGGTAAGCGCAGCGCACCTGCGCGCTGTTCAATTACAACACCGCCTGGTAAAAACACCCGTCAGCTCCACTATCCGCGCCCATAAAAAAAGCCCCTCGATGAGGGGCTTTTTATTATCCGACGCGGTTACTTCGCATCATCCGGCAAAGCATAGGCGACGATGTAATCGCCCATTTTGGTGCCGAACGAGCCGTGGCCGCCTGCGGAGATCACGACATACTGCTTGCCGTTCACTTCATAGGTCATCGGCGTCGCCTGGCCGCCAGCCGGCAGGCGGGCTTCCCACAGCTTCTCGCCGTTGGTCACGTTGTATGCGCGCAGATAGTTATCTGCAGTCGCACCGATGAACAGCACGTTACCGGCGGTGGTGACAGGACCACCCAGCATCGGCATACCCATGTTAAACGGTACCGGGAACGGCATCGGGAACGGCATGCTGTCGCGCGGCGTACCGATGCGTTTTTTCCACACTACGTCGTTGGTCTTCAGATCCAGCGCGGAGATATAACCCCATGCCGGCTGCTTGCACGGCAGACCAAACGGAGAGAGGAACGGGTTCAGGGTCACGCCGTAAGGCACGCCGTACTGCGGCTGGATACCGGATTCACTGCCGGTGCCCTGCGCGTCTTTCGGCTGCTCCATCGGGTTGCCCGGCCCACGCGGAATGAGTTTGGACACGAACGGCAGCGCCATCGGGTTGGCAATCGCCACCTGACGGTGCGGGTCGATAGCCAGACCGCCCCATTCGAACATCCCCAGGTTACCCGGGAATACCAGGGTGCCCTGCTCAGACGGTGGGGTGAAGATGCCTTCGTAACGCAGGCTGTGGAACATCACGCGGCAGACCAGCTGGTCATACATCGTGGCGCCCCACATATCCGCGCCGCTCAGATCTTTCCTCGGACGGAAGGAGAGCTCAGAGAACGGCTGCGTCGGCGTCACGTAGTCGCCTTTCGCGGCACCCTGCGGAACCGGTTTTTCCGGCGCCGGGACAACCAGCTTGCCGTTGCGGCGATCCAGCACAAAGATGTTGCCGGTTTTCGCCGGTGCGTAAATCACCGGAACGGTTTCGCCTTTCACGGTAATGTCGGCAAGGGTCGGCTGCGCAGGCAGGTCCATATCCCACAGGTCGTGGTGAACGGTCTGATAAGACCACACCAGCTTACCGGTCGAGGCGTTCAGCGCGACGATAGAGCTCGCGTAGCGCTCCTGCTCCGGTGTGCGGTTGCCGCCCCAGATATCCGGAGTGGTAACGCCCATCGGCAGGTAGACCATGTCGAGTTTCGCATCATAAGACGCCGGCGCCCAGGAGTTCGGGGAGTTCGGCGTAAAGTGATGCTCATCCGCCGGGATCGCATTCGGGTCTTTGGCACCCGGATCGAACGCCCACAGCAGTTTACCGGTGTTGATATCAAAACCACGGATGACGCCTGACGGCTCACGGGTGGAGAAGTTATCGGTCACCGCGCCCGCAATCACAATCACCTTATCGGTGACGATCGGCGGGGAGGTCGGCTCATACATGCCCGGCGTCGTGACCGGCATGTTGGTTTGCAGGTTCAGAATGCCTTTATTGGCGAAGCTTTCACACAGCTTGCCGTTATCCGCATTCACCGCAAACAGACGACCATCATTCACCGGCAGGATAATACGACGCGGGCAATCCGCGACAACGTCCGGGTTCGCATTCGCCGTCGTCGCTTCGTGATACGACACGCCGCGACAGGTGACATGCTGGAACGTTGGGTTCGTATTCAGCTGCGGATCGAAGTGCCATTTCTCTTTACCTGTCGCGGCATCCACGGCGAAAAGACGCTGATGCGCGGTGCAAAGGAAAAGGGTGTCGCCCACTTTAATCGGCGTCACTTCGTTAGTGATTTCACCCGGATCGTTCGGCAGCTTCAGGTCGCCGGTGCGGAACACCCAGGCTTCTTTGAGCTGATGAACGTTATCAGTGTTGATCTGCTTGAGCGGAGAGTAACGCTGACCTTCCTGGTTACGCCCGTAAGCCGGCCAGTCGCCGTCAGGAATGCTCTGGCTGCCGTTCACGGCGGCAGGCGTGCTGTCCGCGCTGAGCGTGCCGTTGATTTCCTGCGGATCGTTAAAGCCCGCCCAGAACAGGAGCCCGGCGGTGATAATTAACGAGACCAGCAGCGCCGGTACGCCTGCGCGCGACGGCGTGCTGAGGCGACGCCAGACGAATGGCAGGATAAGCCAGACGCCGAAGAACACCAGAACGTCGCAACGCGGCGTCAGCGCCCAGAAGTCGAAGCCGACTTCCCAGATGCCCCAGGCCATCGTCCCAAGCAGGATAATGGCGTAAAGCCACAGCGCCGCGGCGTTACGTTTCCAGAGTAACCATGCTGTCGCCAGCATGCCCACCCCTGCGATGGGGTAGTACCAGGAACCACCGATTGAAACCAGCCATATACCACCAACCAATAAATACAGCCCTGATAATGCTGCGAACAGGGCTGTGAGAATCACGAGAAGTCGTGATTGTGTCTTTTTTGTTTCTGCCATAACCACACTCTTAATTTTTAAGTAGCAAGTTATTATAGTTGTTAACATATGTGATCTTAATCACAAAAAGAGCTTTTCGCACTTTTCTGCCGTCAGGACGTTTTGCTGGTATACTGCCCCGCTTCTCAATCGTTACCGGCGGCAGCCGCGGCGGGTATCGGTGATTTATTTTTAAATCAAACGGTTAGCGATATGAAACATACTGTTGAAGTGATGATTTCCGAAGCGGAAATCAAGGCGCGCGTTGAGGAACTGGGCCGTCAGATTACGGAACGCTATCAGGACAGCGGCAGCGAAATGGTGCTGGTAGGGCTGCTGCGCGGCTCTTTTATGTTCATGGCGGACCTGTGCCGCCAGGTTAAAGTCGGGCATGAAGTCGATTTTATGACCGCCTCCAGCTACGGCAGCGGCATGTCCTCGACGCGGGATGTCAAAATCCTTAAAGACCTGGATGAAGATATTCGCGGTAAGGATGTGCTGATCGTTGAAGATATTATCGACTCCGGCAACACGCTGTCGAAAGTGCGCGAAATCCTGAGCCTGCGCGAGCCGAAATCACTTGCCATCTGTACGCTGCTGGATAAGCCGTCGCGTCGCGAAGTGGAGGTTGAAGTGGAGTTTGTCGGCTTCTCTATCCCGGATAAATTCGTGGTGGGTTACGGCATCGATTATGCGCAGCGCTATCGCCATCTGCCGTATATCGGCAACGTGGTGATGCTGGAAGAGTAAATCCAGCGTGCAAAAAAAGGGGCCAGCGGCCCCTTTTTTATTTCACGAACGCCCTTATTTATGGCTGGCGTGCGTTTTCTGGATATTGGAGACGCCTTTGCGATAACCCTGTTCCAGCGTGTCGCGGTCGGTAGCGGTCACGTCCAGATCGCGCAGAAGGCCATCGTGAATGCCATAAGCCCAGCCGTGAAGCGTCACGTTCTGGCCGCGTTTCCACGCGGACTGCATGATGGTGGAGTGGCCAAGGTTATAGACCTGCTCCATCACGTTCAGCTCGCAGAGCGTGTCGAGGCGTTTTTCCTGCGGCAGCTCGCTCAACAGCGCGTTATGTTTAAACCAGATGTCGCGGATATGCAGCAGCCAGTTGTTGATAAGGCCAAGCTCCGGGTTTTCCACCGCAGCCTGCACGCCGCCGCAGCCGTAGTGGCCACAGATGATGATGTGTTCCACTTCCAGTACGTCGACCGCGTACTGCACCACGGAGAGGCAGTTGAGGTCGGTGTGGATAACCAGGTTCGCCACGTTGCGGTGAACAAAAATCTCGCCCGGCTCAAGGCCGGTCAGACGTTCAGCCGGTACGCGGCTGTCGGAACAACCGATCCAAAGGAAGCGCGGTTTCTGCGCCTGCGCCAGACGTTCAAAAAAGCCAGGGTCTTCTTCCACCAGCATTTTTGACCAGATTTCGTTATTACTAATGAGAGTGCTGATATCTTTCATAGAGGTTAACAACCTGTAACCAGACAATTGCGTTGGGGTAATATAGGGCAACTAAACTTTTTTTTAAACCACACAACTTATGCAAGAAAACAAGGTGACTGGACATCCATGACAATTGCACTGGAGCTGGAGCAGCTTAAAAAAACCTATCCCGGCGGCGTACAGGCGCTGCGCGGCATTGATTTACAAGTAGAAGCGGGGGATTTTTACGCGCTGCTGGGGCCTAACGGGGCGGGAAAATCGACCACCATCGGCATCATCAGCTCGCTGGTCAATAAATCCTCCGGTCGGGTGCGCGTGTTTGGGTACGATCTGGAACGGGATGTGGTGAACGCCAAACGCCAGCTGGGGCTGGTGCCGCAGGAGTTTAACTTCAACCCCTTCGAGACCGTACAGCAGATCGTCGTCAACCAGGCGGGTTATTACGGCGTGGAGCGCCGTGAAGCCATCGCGCGCAGCGAAAAGTATCTAAACCAGCTCGATCTGTGGGAAAAACGCAACGAACGTGCACGTATGCTTTCCGGCGGGATGAAGCGTCGTCTGATGATTGCCCGCGCGCTCATGCACGAGCCGAAGCTGCTTATCCTTGATGAACCAACCGCGGGCGTCGATATCGAGCTGCGCCGTTCGATGTGGGGGTTTCTGAAAGATCTGAACGACAAAGGCACCACGATTATCCTGACCACCCACTATCTCGAAGAAGCGGAGATGCTGTGCCGCAATATCGGCATCATCCAGCGCGGCGAACTGGTGGAAAACACCTCCATGAAATCGCTGCTCTCCAAGCTGAAATCAGAGACGTTTATCCTCGATCTCGCCGCGAAAAGCCCGCTGCCGAAGCTCGAAGGCTATCAGTATCGGCTGGTGGATACCGCAACCCTTGAGGTGGAAGTGCTGCGCGAGCAGGGCATCAACAGCGTCTTTAATCAGCTGACCGCCCAGGGCGTGCAGGTGCTGAGTATGCGCAACAAAGCGAACCGCCTTGAAGAGCTGTTCGTCACGCTGGTGAATGAGAAACAAGGAGAGCGCGCATGATGCAGCTTTACTGGGTCGCCCTGAAGAGTATCTGGGCGAAAGAGGTGAACCGGTTTGCACGCATCTGGGTACAGACCCTGGTGCCGCCGGTCATAACGATGACCCTCTATTTTATTATTTTCGGCAATCTTATTGGCTCACGTATCGGCGAAATGCATGGCTTTAGCTACATGCAGTTTATCGTGCCGGGCCTCATCATGATGGCGGTGATCACCAACTCCTACGCCAACGTAGCCTCATCGTTCTTCAGCGCCAAGTTTCAGCGCAATATCGAAGAGTTGCTGGTAGCGCCGGTGCCGACACATGTGATTATCGCCGGTTATGTTGGCGGCGGCGTGGCGCGCGGCCTGTGCGTCGGCGTGCTGGTGACGGCCGTGTCGCTGTTCTTCGTGCCGTTCCAGGTCCACTCGTGGCTGTTTGTCGCCCTGACGCTGCTGATGACCGCCATTCTGTTTTCGCTTGCGGGCTTGCTGAACGCGGTCTTCGCGAAAACGTTTGACGATATCAGCCTGATCCCGACCTTCGTGCTGACGCCGCTTACTTATCTCGGCGGGGTATTTTATTCGCTGACGCTGCTGCCGCCTTTCTGGCAGGCGCTGTCGCATTTAAACCCAATCGTCTACATGATTAGCGGCTTCCGCTTCGGTTTCCTCGGCATTTCCGATGTGCCGCTGCTGTTTACCGTCGCCGTGCTGGCGTGCTTTATCGTCGCGTTCTATCTGCTGTGCTGGTATCTCATCAGCCGCGGGCGCGGCCTGCGTTCCTGATGCGCTAACCGCGTCGGCGTTGATGAATATCACGCCGACGCGTCGCCACTTCGCTACACTACCCGGCCTGATGCAAGGAGATTCGCCATGTTAGGTTGGGTTATCGCCTGTCACGATTACGCCGCCCGCGACTACGCCGAACAGCTCGAAGCGCAGTTTGGCGCGCTGGCGCTGTGCCGGACGGTGGATTACTGGACGGGGCTTAGCACCAATATGCTAAGCCGTATGATGTGCGACGCGCTCTGGCACGTCGACCGCGGCGACGGCGTGATTTTTCTGACCGACAGCGTAGGCGGCGCGCCGTATCGCGCGGCGGCGCTGTTGAGTCATAAACATCCGCATAGCGAAGTTATCGCCGGCGTCACTTTACCGCTGCTGGCGCAGATGTACCCGCTGCGCGACGCGTGCGACAGCGCGGCGTTTCGCGACGCCATCGTGCAGGCTGGCGGCGAGGGCGTCACCAGCCTCTGGCATCAACAGCAAAAGCACCCGCCGTTTGTCCTGCTGCACGATAAATAACAGATTGGCTTGGTATTCATGTCACTTTTGTTAAAATGCACACAATTTCACCTCTGGTTGTCACTGTTCCTTCATTTCTATGTTAAATCGTCTTTTTATCTGCCTGCTGCTGTTAGCCGCAGGCGCCGCGCAGGCGAGCCTGCTCGGCAACGAACCCGTTCCCGCGCAATATATGCAAACCACGGAAGATGCCGCTATCTGGGCCAAAGTAGGGGATAACGTACGGACAGTGGGCACGATCCGTAAAGGGCAGCTTCTGGCGGTCGTCCCGATTGCCGCTGACTATTACGAGTTCCGCTTCGGCTTCGGCACCGGATTTATTGATAAAAATCACCTGACCGACGTGCAGGGCAATAACCGGGTGAAAGACAGCCTGGGGGATCTCAATAAGCCGCTCAGCAACCAAAACCTGAACACATGGCGGGATGTCACCGTCTATAACGAGCCGGACATCAACAGCGCGCCGCTCGGCACGCTTGCGGAAAACCTGCGCTATCCTGTTGTCGGCAAGCTGAAGGATCGTCTGAATCAGACCTGGTATCAGATCCGCATCGGCGACCGGCTGGGGTATGTCAGCAGCCTGGAGGCGCAGGAGGATAACGGCATTCCGGTGCTGACGTATCACCATATCCTGCACGATGACGAGAACACCCGGTTTCGCCATACCTCCACCACCACCTCGGTACGCGCGTTCAGTAACCAGATGACCTGGCTGCGCGACCAGGGGTATGCGACGCTCAGCCTCTACGATCTCGACGGCTACGTGCATAACCGCGTCAATCTGCCTGCCCGCGCGGTCGTCATTACCTTTGATGACGGCCTGAAATCGGTTTATCGCTACGCGTATCCGGTGCTGAAAGCGTACGGCTTTAAGGCGACGGCGTTTATTATCTCGTCGCGCATCAAGCGCCATCCACAGCCGTGGGAGCCGAAGTCGCTGCAGTTTATGAGCGTCTCTGAACTGAAAGCGATTCAGGATGTGTTTGATATCCAGTCGCACACCCATTTTCTGCACCGTACCGACGGCGCGCATCATCCGATCCTGCTAAGCCGCACGTACCACAACATTCTTTTTGATTACAAACGCTCGCGCCGCGCGCTGGCCCAGTTCAATCCGCATGTGCTGTTTCTTTCATATCCGTTCGGCGGCTATGACGATAAAGCGGTGAAAGCCGCGGGCGACGCCGGGTTTCATCTGGCAGTGACGACGGTGAAAGGAAAGGTGAAACCGGGCGATAACCCGTTTCTGCTGAAGAGGCTCTATATCCTGCGCACCGATTCGCTGGAGACGATGTCGAAAATCATCAGCAACCAGCCGCAGGGATAAAAAAAGCCCTCGCGAGGAGGGCTTCATCTGTCGGTGCCGGGCGTTACGCCACCTGCACCGGCACCGCTTTGGCGATGCGTTTCATCTCATTGTCGCCGTCGAAATAGGCAACTTTCGGCTGCCAGCTACGCGCCTGCTCATCCGGCATGGTGACGTAGCTTGCGATAATCAGGATATCGCCGACATCCGCGCAGTGGGCCGCCGCGCCGTTCACCGAAATGATTTTCGAGCCGCGCTCGCCGGCGATGGCGTACGTTGAAAAGCGTTTGCCATTGGTCACGTTGTAGATATCAATAGCTTCATATTCCAGAATGCCCGCGGCCTCGAGGAAATCCTGATCGATGGCGCAGGAGCCTTCATAATGCAGGTCCGCCTGAGTGACTTTGACGCGGTGCAGTTTGCCCTGCAACATGGTGCGAATCATAACTTGAACCCTGTTTACCAGAATGTCGTCAGCGCCGGGCGGTGACCCGGCGCCAGGAATTTATCCCGGGCAGTATTGCCCTTTTTACCCGGACTGTCTACTGGGCTAATTCCACGGTCTGATTGTCGATTAATCGCGCCTGACCCAGCCATGCGGCCATCAGGATCACCGCCCGTTTGCTTGCCGGCGAGAGCGCCAGCAGCGTGTCGGCATCGCGGATTTGCAGGTCGTCCGGACGAAAGCCTTTGTCGCTGAGTTCTTCGCTTGCTGCGGCAATTATCGCCTCCAGATCGCGCTCGCCCGCGCGCAGTTTCTCCGCCATCGCGTTCATCACCTTGCTAAGACCCGGCGCGATTTTGCGCTGGTCGCTGGTCAGGTAGCCGTTGCGCGAGCTGAGCGCCAGACCATCTTTAGCGCGTACCGTCGGCACGCCGATGATATCGATGTCGTAGCCCATGTCAGCCACCATTTTGCGGATAAGCGCCAGCTGCTGATAATCCTTTTCGCCAAAGCAGGCGACATCCGGCTGCACCAGGTTAAAGAGTTTGCTGACCACGGTCGAGACGCCACGAAAGTGCCCTGGACGGCTTGCGCCTTCGAGCATTGTGGAGATGCCCGGCACCTCGACAAACGTCTGGTCGCTCATGCCGTGCGGATAGACCTCTTCCGGCGTCGGGGCGAAGACAATATCGGCGCCGCGCTTTTTCAGCTTTTCACAATCTTCCTGAAGCGTGCGCGGATAGCGCGCCAGGTCGTCGGCGCGGTCAAACTGCATCGGATTAACGAAAATGCTTACCACCACCACGTCGGCATGGGTTTTCGCCTCATCCACCAGTTTCATATGGCCATCGTGCAGGTTGCCCATGGTCGGCACCAGCGCGATGCGTTTGCCTTCCATACGCAGACGGCGGATCTGCTGGCGCAACAGTGGTAAGGTTTCAATAATCAGCACAATACGACTCCTTTAGTGAAAACTGTGTTCTTCGCCCGGATACGCGCCGGACTCCACCTCAGCGATATACTGGCGCACCGCGGCGCGCATGTCGCCCGCCTGCGTCAGGAAGTTTTTGGCGAATTTAGGAATGTGGCCGCCGGTAATACCGAACGCGTCATGCATCACCAGGATCTGGCCGTCAGTGACATTGCCAGCGCCGATGCCGATGACCGGAATGGAGAGGGCTTCGGTGATGCGCTGCGCAAGCGCCACCGGCACGCATTCCAGCACCAGCAACTGCGCGCCGGCAGCTTCTAACGCCAGCGCGTCGTCAAGCAGCGTCTGGGCCGCGGCTTCATCGCGACCCTGCACTTTATAGCCGCCGAAAATATTGACTGACTGCGGCGTCAGGCCCAGATGCCCGCACACCGGCACAGCGCGTTCAGTCAGCATCCGCACGGTGTCGGCAAGCCAGCGACCGCCTTCGATTTTGACCATATTCGCGCCCGCGCGCATAACAGCGGCACTGTTTTCAAACGCCTGTTCCGGGGTGGCGTAGGCCATAAACGGCAGATCGGCGAGCAGCAGGCAGTGCGGCGCGCCGCGTCGTACCGCGCGGGTATGATAGGCGATATCGTCTACCGTCACCGGCAGGGTGGAGTCGTGTCCCTGGACCGTCATTCCCAGAGAATCGCCGACCAGCATGACGCCAATCCCTTCTTCTTCAAAGAGTTTCGCAAAACTGAAATCGTAGGCGGTAATGGTGGCGAACTTCTTGCCCGCTTCCTTCAGGCGTCGCAATTGAGAAATGGTTGTCGGTTTCATGAGTGTCCCGCAAACAGAAAAAAAGCAGTGTAAACGATGCGTTTGCGGGAGGATACCGCGAGGAAAGCGGAAGCGGAATTTTTTGGTTTACCAGTGGCGAATGGTTGAGCAATCAAGGCGTTCCAGCACGTCGGCCAGCTGCTCGCCATCCGGAAAGCGCAGCGTCGGGGCGATCTGTGCGAGCGGCAGCAGCATAAAAGCGCGGTTTTTCATGTCGTAGTGCGGAACGGTCAGCCGCGGCGTGTTTATTGTCTCATCGCCAAACAGCATGATGTCGAGATCGAGCGTGCGCGGCCCCCAGCGCTCCGCTTTACGCACGCGCCCCTGTTGCAGCTCGATGCGCTGGGTATTATCGAGGAGCGCATCCGCCGTAAGTGAGGTTTCCAGCGCCACGGCGGCGTTCAGGTAATCGGGCTGATCCTGCGGGCCGAGCGGCGGAGTGCGATAAAATGACGAGGTCGCCACGATGCGGCTGTGCGGGATCTGCGCCAGTGCGGCCAGCGCGTCGTTCACCTGTGAAAGCGGCTCGGCGAGATTGCTGCCGAGCGCGATGTAGGCCAGAGTCACGCGCTGCCCTCGCGGCGCGGGGCGCGGCGGCGGGGACGACGCTGACGACGGCGCTCAGCCGGCTCGTCGCCCAGATCGTTAAGCATATTTTTTTGCAGCGGCGGCGCGGCGGACTGGAATTCACCCCACCAGTTCGTCAGGCGTTGCAGCTCGCCGTTGTTTTCCGCTTCGGCGCGCAGCGCCAGCAGATCGTAGGCGGCGCGGAATTTCGGGTGCTCCATCAGTTTCCAGGCGCGTTTACCCTGACGGCGCGACAGGCGCAGCTGCAGCATCCAGATATCGCGGATAAGCGTGGTAATGCGTTTCGGGATAGCGAGCGAGCGGCAGGCTTCGTCCAGCACGTCGTTCATCGCCAGCGCGAAGGCGTCATAGTAAGCAAGCCCGCTCTCCTGAGCGATTTTCTGCGCCATTTCGAGCTGCGGATACCAGTACATGGCGGCGAACAGGAAAGCCGGGTTCACGCGCATGTCGTTATGGATGCGGTTATCGGTATTCTTCAGCACCTGCGCGATGATGCGCTCCATCGGGCTGTCACCTTTCTCGGTGAAATAGCGGCTGATACCCGGGAACAGCGGCTGGAACAGGTTATATTCGCACAGCAGGCGATACGTGGCGTAACCGTAGCCTGCCTGTAACAGCTTTAAGGATTCTTCAAACAGACGCGCCGGCGGCACATCGTTCAACAGCGTGGCGAGGCGCGGGATGGGCTCCCCGGTCTCCGGGCTGATGCGCATATCGAGCTTCGCGGCGAAACGCACGGCGCGCAGCATACGCACCGGATCTTCGCGGTAGCGGGTTTCCGGATCGCCAATCAGACGGATAATCCCGGCGTTAAGATCGTTAAGACCGCCTACGTAATCGCGCACCGTGAAATCGGCCACGCTGTAGTAAAGGCTGTTAATGGTGAAATCGCGACGCTGGGCGTCTTCTTCAATCGAGCCGAAGATATTATCGCGCAGCAGCATGCCGTTCTGGCCGCGCTGGGAAGTGGCGCGATCGCTCACGCTCTCTTCATGATGGCCGCGAAACGTGGCGACTTCGATGATTTCCGGCCCGAACATGACGTGCGCCAGGCGGAAGCGGCGGCCTACGAGGCGGCAGTTGCGAAACAGCTTGCGCACCTGATCCGGCGTCGCGTTGGTGGTGACGTCAAAATCTTTCGGTTTTTTGCCAAGCAGCAGATCGCGCACACCGCCGCCCACCAGCCAGGCTTCATAACCGGCTTTATTCAGGCGGTACATCACCTTGAGCGCGTTCTCGCTGATATCTTTGCGGGAGATAGCGTGCTGTTCGCGCGGGATAATGGTTATGGCGGGCTGTGCGGCGCCTTCGTCAACCACGCTCTCCTCGCGGTTTAACACCTTACGGCAAAAATTAGCGACTCGGGTAAAAATGGTGCACCTCGGTAGTGTCAGTCTCTGGACAAAAAACAGCGGCTAATATAGCTCAGCGCAACGCGTTTGAGAATGCCGGATTCGCGGCCACCGCCGCAGGCACCGCGCTGAGATCCCATTTTTCCACCGCCTGACGCAACAGCGTTTCGGTGGAAAGCGCGCGCCAGTCGTCTTCGACCGGCTGGTTTAAGAACGCCAGCGCGGCGCTCAGCACCGGACGCGGATCGCCCTTGGGCAGCGGCGGCGCGTGATTCTGTTTGGACAACTTGTTGCCATCCGGGTTAATTACCAGCGGCAGATGCACGTAATCGGGCGCCTGCCAGCCCAGTTGCTGATACAGCGAAATCTGGCGCACCGTCGGCTCGATAAGATCCGCGCCGCGCACGATTTCCGTCACGCCCTGGAAGTGGTCATCCACCACCACCGCCAGGTTATAGGCGAAAAGCCCATCCCGGCGATGAATAATAAAATCTTCGCGCGCCAGCGCCGGATCGGCGGTGAGTGTGCCGCGCAGTTTATCGGTAAAGGCCATAACCGGATGCGTCTGCACCAGCCGGACGGCCGCGTTTTCCGGGCCGTGATGCAGCGTGCGGCAGTGGCCGTCATAGACGCCGCCTGTCTGCTGAATGCGGCTGCGCGGGCAGGTGCAGTAGTAGCTCAGTCCGTGGTCGCGCAGGTATGCTAACGCCTCGCGGTAGGCGTCATGGCGTTGCGACTGGTACAGCACCTCGCCGTCCCAGTGCAGGCCGTAGTGCTCAAGCTGGCGCAAAATCGTGTCGGCGGCGCCAGGCATTTCGCGCGGCGGATCGATATCTTCAATGCGTACAAGCCACGTACCCTGCAATGCGCGGGCCTGAAGATAGCTGCCGAGCGCGGCGATAAGCGAGCCGAAATGCAGTTCGCCGGAAGGAGAGGGGGCGAAGCGCCCGATATAAGGCTTCACAGACATGATGATGGCAGACATAAAAGAATACGGCGGGAAAATCCCGCCGTGAGTGATTTTGACCTGTGTCGGCGATTAGCCGGCCATCTGTTTTTCGCGGATTTCGGCGAGCGTCTTGCAGTCGATGCACAGATCGGCGGTAGGACGCGCTTCGAGGCGACGGATACCGATTTCAACACCGCAGGATTCGCAGTAGCCGAAATCTTCGTCTTCCACTTTTTTCAGCGTTTTTTCAATTTTCTTGATGAGCTTACGCTCACGGTCGCGGTTGCGCAGCTCAAGGCTGAACTCCTCTTCCTGGGCGGCACGGTCTACCGGATCCGGGAAGTTTGCAGCTTCATCCTGCATATGGGTTACAGTGCGATCGACTTCATCCCGGAGTTGATTACGCCATGCCTCAAGAATACGCTTGAAGTGCGCCAGCTGGGCTTCGTTCATATACTCTTCGCCCGGCTTCTCCTGATACGGCTCCACCCCAGCGATGGCGAGAATACTCAGGGACGATGTTTTACGGTTTTGCCCTTCTTGCATGTTGCTTCTCCTTAACACGCACTATCGATCCCCTTCTCGGGGGAAAAATCAGGCCGCTATAAATAACAGAAGCTTTTCCGGATAGCAATTATCTAAACGTTACACTTGACAACCCTGTGAGGAAAAGCGTATTTGCGCACGCGGCCGTATCATTATTAGTCGATTGCGGATCAACTGGTTATAAGCGAACCGGCAAAGGCGACGTCAGCGTTATCTCACTGGCGGAGAGCGAGGCCTTCCAGGCCAGCACTTCCACCCCCTTGCGCTGCGCCTCGCTTAAAAGCTCGGCGTAGCGTTCATCAATATGGCGTGCCGGGGCGACCTGCGTAATGGCGGAGTGCAGAACGGCGAACAACAGCACGGCCCGATCCCCGTTTTCCACCACGCTCATCAGCTCCCGTAAATGCTTCTGACCGCGCACGGTCACCGCATCCGGGAAGTAGCCTGAATCCGGCTCCGACAGCGTCACGGATTTCACCTCAATATAGCAGTTAACCTTGTCACTCGCCTGTAACATGAAGTCAATTCGGCTGCGCTCGGCGCCGTACTTCACTTCGCTTTGGAGACTCTCATAACCGGCAAACGCAGGCAGACGCTGTGCCTGTAGCGCCTCTTTCACGACGGCGTTCGCGCGCAGCGTATTCACGCAAATTAACGCCCCGTCACGGGTTTCGGTTAATTCCCAGGTATGCGGGTATTTGCGCGTCGCCACGCTGGACGTGGAATACCAGACGGTATCCCCCGGCGTGGCGCAGCCGGTCATCGCGCCGGTGTTCGGGCAGTGCAGGGTCAGGGTTTCGCCTTCCGGCGTCACCACATCGGCAAGAAAGCGCTTGTAGCGCGCAATCAGCCGGGCCGGTTGCAGGGCGGGGGTAAATTCCATGTCGCTTCCTTATGGGTTAAGAGACCAGCATTCCAGCGGCTGGTAACGGGTACGTCCCTTTTCAAAACGCGACTCATAGAGCACAAACTCCCGCACCGGAAACTGCCAGCCAAACCCTGGTGGCGGCAGCCTGACCGGGTGCTGAGCGTTACGCAGTAATGTGACATGCGGATGAAAGGGTTGCGCGCTTTGTGGGCAACCGCTGCGCGCCGCCTGCGCGCGCAGGAGATTCGCGAGCTGCAACAAGCCGCGCGGCGGCTGGCGCGACCCCAGCCAGACCACCTGCGAGCGGGGCCAGTGACCGGCGTCATCAAGATGCAGCGTAAAACCGGGCTGACTGATGCGCCCGGCGAGCGCGCTTAGCGTGCGCTGCTTCTGCGCGCTTACGTCACCTAAAAAGGCGAGCGTAATATGCAGATTAGCGGCGGCGATGGGCCTGCCCGCGTCGGGCGCGAAGGTCGCGGCACGCCATTCAATAATTTGTTGCTGAAGCCCGGCGGGCAGCGGCAGCGCGAAAAACAGCCGTTTCTGGTCTGACATAGCGGTAACTCGTAATGATCGGGCGGAATGCTACAATGCGTGCCTTTCATAGTAACCCTCTGGAGCCTGTCGTGTCGTCTTTACCGGTCGCCGCCGTTTTGCCTGAACTTCTCAATGCCCTGCAGCATGCGCCCCAGGTGCTGCTTAGCGCCCCGACCGGCGCCGGGAAATCGACCTGGCTGCCGCTGGAGATCCTTAAGTCAGGCGGCTTTGACGGAAAAATCATTATGCTGGAGCCCCGGCGGCTGGCGGCCCGCAACGTGGCGCAGCGCCTCGCGGATCAGCTTGGCGAGCCGTGCGGTCAAACCGTGGGCTACCGGATGCGCGCCGAAAGCTGTACCGGCCCCACGACCCGGCTTGAAGTCGTAACCGAAGGCATTCTGACGCGGCTCTTACAGCGTGACCCTGAGCTGTCCGGCGTATCGCTGGTCATTCTCGATGAGTTCCACGAGCGCAGCCTGCAGGCGGATCTCGCGCTGGCGTTGCTGCTCGACGTCCAGCAGGGGCTGCGTGAGGATCTCAGGCTCCTTATCATGTCCGCGACACTCGACAACGACCGCCTCCAGGCGCTGCTGCCGCAGGCGCCGACGGTCATCTCCGAAGGGCGCAGCTTCCCGGTAGAACGTCGCTATCAGGCGCTGCCTGCGCATCAGCGTTTTGATGAGGCCGTGGCGCAGGCGGTGAGCGGGTTGCTGCGCGAGGAGGCGGGGTCGCTGCTGCTGTTTTTGCCGGGCGTCGGCGAGATCCAGCGGGTGCAGACGCAGCTTGCGGAGCGCGTCGGGCGCGATGTGGTGCTCTGTCCGCTGTACGGCGCGCTGCCGCTCGCGGAGCAACGCAAAGCGATCCTGCCCGCGCCGCCGGGCGTGCGCAAAGTGGTGCTGGCCACCAACATCGCTGAAACCAGCCTGACCATCGAAGGCATCCGGCTGGTGGTGGACAGCGCCCAGGAGCGCGTGGCGCGCTTTGACGCCCGCACCGGCCTGACGCGGCTTATCACCCAGCGTATCAGCCAGGCGTCGATGACCCAGCGGGCCGGTCGCGCCGGGCGTCTTGAGCCGGGCATCTGCCTGCATCTCATCCCCAAAGAGCAGGCCGAGCGCGCAAGCGCGCAGGGCGAGGCGGAAATCACCCAGAGCGATCTCGGCGGTCTGCTGCTGGAGCTGCTGATGTGGGGCTGTCGCGATGTTGCCGAACTCCACTGGCTGGATCTGCCGCCCGCGGTCAACCTTGCCGCCGCGCGCCAGCTGCTGACCACGCTTGGCGCGCTGAAAGACGGCCAGCTTACCGCCCGTGGACGCCAGATGGCGCAGCTCGGCAACGATCCGCGGCTCGCGGCGATGCTGGTCAGCGCGCAGGGCGCGGACGCCCAGGCAACAGCGGCGCGGCTTGCCGCTATTCTCGAAGAGCCGCCGCGCGGGCAGGAGACGGATCTGCGCGGCGCGTTTTCCAGAAACCAGGGCAACTGGCAGGCCCGCAGCGGGCAACTGATGAAGCGGCTGAAGGCGAAAGGCGGCGCGCCGTCGCTGACGCTTGCGCCCTCGCTGCTGGCTGGCGCGTTCAGCGATCGGATTGCGCGGCGTCGCGGCCAGGAGGGGCGTTATCAGCTTGCGAACGGCATGGGCGCAATGCTTGAGGGGGACGACGCGCTGACGCGCTACGAATGGCTTATCGCCCCGCTGCTGCTTCAGGGGAGCCACAGCGCCGACGCGCGGATTTTACAGGCGCTGCCGCTGGATATTGACGCGCTGATTGACGCATGTCCGCACCTGCTACGCCAGCGCGATTCGCTGGAATGGAACGACGAACAGGGCACGCTGCGCGCGCAGCGCCGCTGGCAGGTCGGGGAACTGGTGTTGAAAACCCAGCCGCTGTCGAAGCCTTCTGAAGAGGAGCTGCATCAGGCGATGCTCAACGGCATTCGCGAAAAAGGGCTTTCTGTTCTTAACTGGACGCCGGAGGCAGAACAACTGCGCCTGCGTTTGCACTGCGCGGCGCGCTTTCTGCCGGAACATCCGTGGCCGGACGTGAGCGACGAGGCGTTGCTGGCGTCGCTGGATGTCTGGCTGCTGCCTGAGCTGCGCGGGGTCCACTCGCTGCGCGCGCTGAAAAACATCAATCTCGCCCAGGCGCTGCTGCATTTACTCGACTGGCAGCAGCGGCAACGGCTGGATAGTGCGCTGCCGGGGCATTACACTGTGCCGACCGGCAGCCGGATAGCGATTCGCTATCATGAGGAAAACCCACCGGCGCTGGCGGTGCGCATTCAGGAGATGTTCGGAGAAGCCGAAACGCCGGTTATCGCCGAAGGCCGGGTGCCGCTTACGCTCGAACTGCTTTCACCCGCCCAGCGGCCGCTGCAAATTACGCGCGATCTCAGCGCGTTCTGGCGCGGCGCCTGGAAAGAGGTGCAGAAAGAGATGAAAGGGCGCTACCCGAAACATGTCTGGCCGGACGATCCGGCTAACGCGCTGCCGACCCGGCGAACCAAAAAGTATCAGTAGCGGCGGCGATGCCGTCGTGATGATTTGAGAGCTTTCTTCTTCCGCCTGCGGGCGGAAGAGCCAAGAATCTGGCCTTTGCGCCTGTACGTTGTGGAGAAAAAGCATGGCGGGGAATGACCGCGAACCTATCGGACGCAAAGGACGACCGACGCGTCCGGCAAAACAGAAGGTAAGCCGTCGTCGTCTCAGGGAAGAGGATTATGACGATGAGTATGAAGACGAAGACGATGAGGAGCCAATGCCGCGTAAGGTAAAAGGCAAAAAAGGCAAAGGCGGAAAACCGCGCGGCAAACGCCGCTGGCTGTGGCTTCTGTTAAAGCTGTTTGTGGTTTTTGTGGTGCTGTTTGTTATCTACGGCGTCTATCTGGATCAAAAAATCCGCAGCCGTATTGATGGCAAAGTCTGGCAACTGCCGGCGGCGGTCTATGGCCGTATGGTCAACCTTGAGCCGGATATGACCATCAGCAAGCAGGAGATGGTGAAGCTGCTGGAGGCGACGCAGTATCGTCAGGTGACGAAAATGACGCGCCCTGGCGAGTTTACCGTTCAGGCCAACAGCATCGAGATGATCCGCCGTCCGTTCGATTTCCCGGACAGTAAAGAAGGGCAGATCCGCGCGCGGCTGGAGTTTGACGGCGATCACCTGGCCACTATCGAGAATATGGACAGCAACCGTAACTTCGGTTTCTTCCGCCTCGATCCGCGCCTGATTACCATGCTTTCGTCGCCGAATGGCGAACAGCGCCTGTTTGTGCCGCGCTCCGGCTTCCCGGATCTGCTGGTGGATACGCTTATCGCCACCGAAGACCGGCATTTCTACGAGCATGACGGCATCAGCGTGTACTCCATCGGGCGCGCCGTGCTGGCGAACCTGACGGCGGGCCGCGCAGTGCAGGGCGGCAGTACGCTGACCCAGCAGCTGGTGAAAAACCTGTTCCTGACCAACAAGCGCACGCTGTGGCGTAAAGCCAACGAAGCGTATATGGCGCTTATCATGGACGCGCGCTACGGCAAAGACCGCATCCTTGAGCTCTATCTCAATGAGGTCTATCTCGGTCAGAGCGGCGACGATCAGATCCGCGGCTTCCCGCTGGCGAGCCTCTACTACTTTGGCCGTCCGGTCGACGAGCTGAGCCTCGATCAGCAGGCGCTGCTGGTGGGCATGGTGAAGGGCGCGTCGCTCTATAACCCGTGGCGCAACCCGAAACTGGCGCTGGAGCGTCGTAACCTGGTGTTGCGGCTGTTGCAGGAGCAAAAGGTCATTGACCAGGAGCTCTACGACATGCTGAGCGCCCGTCCGCTCGGCGTGCAGCCGCGCGGCGGCGTGATCTCCCCGCAGCCGGCGTTTATGCAGATGGTGCGCCAGGAGCTGCAGGCGAAGCTTGGCGACAAAGTGAAAGATCTCTCCGGCGTGAAGATTTTCACCACCTTTGACTCGGTCGCGCAGGATGCGGCAGAGAAAGCGGCGGTGGAGGGCATTCCGGCGCTCATCAAACAGCGCAAGCTGAAGGATCTGGAAACGGCGATGGTCGTGGTGGACCGCTTTACCGGCGAAGTCCGCGCGATGGTAGGCGGCGCGAACCCGCAGTTCGCGGGCTATAACCGCGCAATGCAGGCGCGTCGCTCAATTGGCTCGCTGGCGAAACCGGCGACCTATCTGACCGCGTTAAGCCAGCCGAACACGTATCGCCTGAACACCTGGATTGCCGATGCGCCGATCTCCCTGCGCCAGCCGAATGGTCAGGTATGGTCGCCGCAGAACGACGATCACCGCTACAGCGGGCAGGTGATGCTGGTGGACGCGCTGACGCGCTCCATGAACGTGCCGACGGTGAACCTCGGTATGGCGCTCGGGTTACAGGCCGTGACTGACACCTGGAAAAAACTGGGCGCGCCGGAAAATCAGCTGCACGCCGTGCCGTCGATGTTGCTGGGCGCGCTGAACCTGACGCCGATTGAAGTGGCGCAGGCGTTCCAGACCATCGCAAGCGGCGGCAACCGCGCCCAGCTTTCCGTGCTGCGCTCGGTTATCGCTGAAGATGGCAGCGTGCTGTATCAGAGCTTCCCGCAATCCGAGCGCGCGGTACCGGCGCAGGCCGCCTACCTGACGCTCTGGACGATGCAGCAGGTCGTGCAGCGCGGGACCGGTCATGCGCTGGCGGTAAAATTCCCGAAACTGCACCTGGCAGGGAAAACCGGCACCACCAACAATAACGTCGACACCTGGTTTGCCGGTATTGACGGGCGCGAAGTGGTGATCACCTGGGTAGGCCGCGACAATAACCAGCCGACCAAACTCTACGGGGCGAGCGGCGCGATGGCGATTTACCAGCGCTATCTGAGTAACCAGTCGCCGATCCCGCTGGATCTGACGCCGCCGGAAGATATTGTCGACATGGGCGTCGATGAGATGGGCAATTTCCTGTGCGGTGGCGGAATGCGTACGCTGCCGGTCTGGACCAGCGATCCGAACACGCTCTGCCAGCAGAGCCAGCCGGTCGCGCCGTCGGGCAATCCGTTCGATCAGTCCACGCCGCAGCAGCCGCAACAGCAGCCTCAACAGGCGCCGCAGCAGGAAGAGAAGAGCGACGGCGTCGCGGGCTGGATTAAAGATATGTTCGGCAGCAATTAACGTCCCTTCCGGGAACACAGGGTTTAGCGCCTCTCCGGCTTCGGCGGGAAGAGGGCTAAACCCTTTTTTATTGTCACCGTTGTTTAATGTGCCGGTAACGTTCCGGCATCTCCCGATTAACCAGATAATTTCCTCTGGTGATTAATTGCCCCGTCGGCCCCCCGCGCCGCGCCAGGCGCTTGCTATATAAACAGCCTTTCGCATATTATCTCGGGCGCATAATAATAATTCTCGTTTACGTTATCATTTGTCACTATCACTCAGAGAAATTAGCATGGCGCGTTCCACTCACACTCAGATCAATACCAGGATTTGCAGACTGGCTGTTTTAGTCGCCACGGCGTGCAGCGGTTTCGCTGCGTCCGCCATTGCTGCCGACAACGGCCAGAAAGAGGAAACGATCACCGTTTCCGCTTCCGCAGCCGCGCAGGAAAGCGCCTGGGGCCCGGCCCCGACCATTGCGGCGAAGCGTTCCGCGACCGCCACCAAAACCGATGCCCCCATTGAAAAAACGCCGCAGTCTGTTTCGGTTGTGACGCGGGAAGAGATGGACATTCACCAGGCGCAGTCGGTGAAAGAAGCGCTGGGCTATACGCCAGGCGTGGTTGTCAGCAACCGCGGCGCATCGACCACTTATGACTTTGTCAGCATTCGCGGATTTACGTCCGTGGGCTTAAGCCAGAACAACTATCTGGACGGTATGAAGTTGCAGGGCAACTTCTACAACGATGCCGTTATCGATCCTTACATGCTGGAGCGCGTTGAACTGATGCGCGGCCCGACATCTGTGCTGTACGGCAAGAGCAATCCGGGCGGCATTATTGCGATGGTGAGCAAGCGCCCGACTACCGAACCGTTGCGTGAAGTCCAGTTTAAAATGGGCACCGATAACCTGTATCAGACCGGTTTCGACTTCAGCGACGCTATCGACGATAACGGCGAGTTCTCTTATCGCCTGACCGGCGTGGCGCGCTCCAACGACCAGCAGCAGGTCAACGCCAAACAGAAACGCTATGCCATCGCGCCGTCGTTCACCTGGCGTCCGGATGACAAAACCACTTTCACTTTCCTTTCTTACTTCCAGAACGAGCCGCAAACCGGCTACTACGGTTGGTTGCCGAAGGAAGGAACCGTCGAGCCGCTGCCAAACGGCAAGCGTATCGGCAGCGATTTTAACGAAGGCGCGTCGAACAACACTTATTCCCGCAACCAGAAAATGGTGGGATATAGCTTCGAACATGCTTTCGATGACACCTTCACCGTGCGCCAGAATCTGCGTTTCTCTGAGATGAAAACCTCTCAGCAGAGCGTCTACGGCACCGGCATTTGCACCACCAACACGTTTAACGCCCCTTGCCAGGCAATTTCGGCCAGCGAGCGCGATCACTATTTAGGTCGCGGTACCGTCGTGGATAACGAGCGCCTGCAAAACTTCAGCGTCGATACCCAGTTGCAAAGCGCATTCGCGACCGGTGAACTGGATCACACCCTGCTGACCGGCGTCGATTTCATGCGTATGCGTAACGATATCAACGCGAAGTTTGGCACGGCGCCAGCTATCGATCTCAACGGCGGCTACACGCCGGCAGATTTCGATTTCGAGGATGCCGAGCCGTATCAGCTTAATGAGACCAAACAGACCGGGATTTACATTCAGGATCAGGCTGAATGGGACAAATGGGTGTTCACGCTGGGCGGTCGCTACGACTGGTCTCAACAAGCAACAACCGTGCGTGCGAATTCCACTACGCCGGTCGCAGGATCGATTGAGCGCAACGACCATCAGTTTACCTGGCGCGGTGGCGTGAACTATCTGTTCGACAACGGTATTTCCCCGTACGTCAGCTACAGCCAGTCTTTCGAGCCGAACGCATTCGACCTCTACAGCACCCCGCGTATGGCCTTTGCGCCGTCCAAAGGCGAGCAGTATGAAGCAGGCGTGAAATATGTGCCGAAAGATATGCCGATTGTCATTACCGGCGCGGTGTATCAGCTGACCAAAACCAACACCCTGACCACCGATCCGAATGATGCGACCCAGCAGGTTCCGTCAGGTGAAGTGCGCTCGCGCGGTGTGGAGCTGGAAGCGAAAGCTGCGCTTAACGCGAATATCAACGTGACGGCGTCTTACACCTACATTGACGCGGAATACACCAAAGACACCAACCTCAAGGGGAATCACGTTGAGCAGGTGCCGCGTAATATGGGTTCGCTGTGGGGCGACTACACGTTTAACAACGGTCCGCTTTCCGGTCTGACCATCGGCACCGGCGGTCGCTTTATCGGCTCCAGCTACGGCGATCCGGCGAATACCTTTAAAGTTGGTAGTGCCGCGGTGATGGACGCTGTGGTCAAATATGACCTGGCGCGACTGGGCCTGCCGGGCTCAAGCGTTGCGGTAAACGTCAATAACCTGCTTGATCGTGAATATGTTTCCAGTTGCTTCCAGACTTACGGCTGCTTCTGGGGCGCGGAACGTCAGGTTACGGCGACCGCAACTTTCCGCTTCTGATCCGTCTTCGGGCACGCTTTGCGTGCCCTTCAACAAGTTGGCTACCATGCAGGACAAAACTTCCCCGCCCGATGCTGGTTTTTCTTTAAGAGATCTCGCTTTTCGTGTGCCTGGACGCACGCTGCTTCACCCCCTGTCGCTCACCTTTCCGGCGGGCAAAGTCACCGGTCTTATCGGCCACAACGGCTCCGGCAAATCCACGCTGCTGAAAATGCTTGGCCGTCATCAGCCCCCCTCTGAAGGCGATATTCTGCTCAACGGCGAGCCCCTGGCGCGCTGGAACAGCAAAGCATTCGCGCGCGAAGTGGCGTACCTGCCGCAGCAGTTGCCTGCCGCCGAAGGCATGACGGTACGCGAGCTGGTGGCGATTGGGCGCTATCCGTGGCACGGCGCGCTTGGGCGCTTCGGCACGGAAGACCGCGAGCGGGTAGAGGAGGCGATAAGCCTGGTCGGCCTGAAGCCGCTGGCGCACCGGCTGGTGGACAGCCTCTCCGGCGGCGAACGCCAGCGCGCATGGATTGCCATGCTGGTGGCGCAAAACAGCCGCTGCCTGCTGCTCGACGAACCGACGTCAGCACTGGATATCGCCCACCAGGTGGATGTGCTCGCGCTAATCCACCGCTTAAGTCAGCAGCGCGGTCTGACGGTGATCGCGGTGCTGCACGATATCAATATGGCGGCGCGCTACTGCGATCATCTGGTGGCGCTGCGCGGCGGCGAAATGATAGCCCAGGGCAGTCCGCTGGAATTAATGAACGGCGAGACGCTACAGCAAATCTACGGCATTCCGATGGGCATTCTGCCGCATCCGGCGGGCCTGGCACCGGTGAGCTTTGTCTGCTGATGCGTAATGTTCTCTCAACGCCTTTAAGCCGTCGGCGTCTGATGACGGCGATGGCGCTCTCGCCGTTGATGTGGCAGATGGCCAAAGCGCGCGCGGCGACGGTGGATCTTAAACGCATCGTGGCGCTCGAATGGCTGCCCGTCGAACAGTTGCTGGCGCTGGGCGTAACGCCTTACGCGGTGGCGGATGTGCCGAACTACCGGCTGTGGGTTAACGACCCGCCGCTGCCGGACTCGGTTATCGACGTCGGACTGCGCACCGAGCCGAACCTCGAACTGCTTACTCAACTGGAGCCGTCGCTGATGATCTGGTCGTCCGGCTATGGCCCGGCGGAGGCCCAGCTTAAGCGTATCGCGCCCGGCATGGGTGTTACCTTTACCGACGGCAAAGCGCCGCTTGCGATGGCGCGTCAGTCGCTGCTGGCGCTGGCGGAGCGGCTGGGTCTCCAGGCGGGCGCGAAAGCGCATCTCGATGCGTTCGACCAGTTCCTGACGCGGATGAAACCGCGCTTCGCGGCGCGGGGCAAACGCCCGCTGTTGATGATGTCGCTGCTCGACGCGCGCCATGCGCTGACTATCGGCACCAACAGCCTGTTTCAGCCGGTGCTGGACGCGGTCAACGTGCCTAACGCCTGGCAGGACGATACCAACTTCTGGGGCAGCGCGATTGTCGGCGTCGAACGGCTCGCGCAGTTTAAAGACGCTGACGTTATCTGCTTCGAACACGGCGATGACCAGGCGATGCAGCAGCTTGCCGCCACGCCGCTGTGGCAGGCGATGCCGTTTGTGCGCGCAGGGCGCTTTCAGCGCGTGCCCGCCGTCTGGTTTTACGGCGCGACGCTCTCGGCGATGCGTTTTGGCCGGGTACTCGATAATGCGCTGGGAGGCCGGGTATGAGGTCACGTCATCTGCTTTTTCCGGCGTTGCTGCTGGGGCTTTTGTTCGCGCTGGCGCTCGGCCTGAGCTGGGGCAACCTTAACGCCTTTCTGCCGCGCGCGCAGTGGCGCGAGGCGCTGTGGCGCCCGGATATCGACGCCATTGATCAGATGCTGTTCCACTACAGTCTGCTGCCGCGCTTTGCGGTGTCGCTGTTAGTGGGCGCAGGGCTTGGGCTGGTGGGCGTGCTGTTCCAGCAGGTGCTGCGTAACCCGCTTGCCGAGCCGACCACTCTTGGCGTGGCGACCGGCGCGCAGCTGGGCGTTACCGTCGCCACGCTCTGGGCGCTGCCCGGCGGCGTGCTGACGGCGCAGTTCGCGGCGCTGGCGGGCGCCTGCGTGGTCGGGCTGCTGGTGTTCGGCGTCGCCTGGGGCAAACGCCTCTCCCCGGTGACGCTTATCCTGGCAGGCCTGGTGGTGAGCCTTTACTGCGGCGCGGTCAATCAACTGCTGGTGCTCTTTCACCACGATCAGCTGCAAAGCATGTTTTTGTGGAGCACCGGCGCGCTGAATCAGAACGACTGGAGCGTGGCGGTGCGGCTGTGGCCGCAGTTGCTGGCGGGCCTGCTACTGACGCTGTTGCTGCTGCGCCCGTTAACCCTGATGGGGCTCGACGACGGCGTGGCGCGCAACCTTGGGCTGGCGTTGTCGCTGGCGCGCCTGGCCACATTGACGCTGGCGATTGTCATCAGCGCTTTGCTGGTCAACGCGGTGGGGATCATCGGTTTTATCGGCCTGTTCGCGCCGCTGCTCGCCAAAATGCTCGGCGCGCGGCGGCTGCTGGCGCGGCTGCTGCTGGCGTCGCTTATCGGCGCGCTGCTGCTGTGGCTGTCGGATCAGTTTATCCTCTGGCTCTCCCGCGTCTGGCTGGAAGTCTCCACCGGCATGGCGACGGCGTTATTTGGCGCGCCGCTGCTGCTGTGGCTGTTACCGCGCCTGCGTGCCATGAGCGCGCCGGAGATGAACGCGGGCGACCGTATTCCGGCGGAGCGCGGCCACCTGGCGCGCTGGACGCTGGCGGGTCTGCTGCTGCTCCTGGGCGTGGCGGCGCTGGCGCTCTGTTTTGGACGCGATGCCGACGGCTGGGTCTGGGCGCAGGGCGATGTGCTGCGCGAGCTGCTTGGCTGGCGCTGGCCGCGCGTGCTGGCGGCGCTGTGCGCGGGCACGATGCTGGCGGCGGCGGGCTGCATTATCCAGCGGCTGACTGGCAACCCGATGGCGAGCCCTGAAGTGCTGGGCATCAGTTCCGGCGCAGCGTTCGGCGTGGTGATGATGCTGCTGTTCGTGCCGGGCGACGCCTTTGGCTGGCTGTTGCCGGCAGGGAGTGTCGGCGCGGCGGCGACGCTGATGATTATCCTGATTGCCGCCGGACGCGGCGGGTTCTCGCCGCACCGGATGCTGCTTGCCGGGATGGCGCTCAGCACGGCGTTTACCATGCTGCTGGTGATGCTTCAGGCGAGCGGCGATCCGCGTATGGCGCAGGTGATCACGTGGATCTCCGGTTCCACCTACAGCGTGACGCCGCAGCAGGCGTGGAATTCGCTGTGGGTAATGCTGGCATTGCTGGCGGTCACGCCGCTGTGCCGCCGCTGGCTGACGGTGCTGCCGCTTGGCGGCGACACCGCGCGCGCCGTAGGAATGGCGCTGACGCCGACGCGCATCGTGCTGCTGCTGCTCGCCTCGGCGCTGACCGCGGCGGCGACGCTGACCATCGGGCCGCTGAGCTTCATTGGTTTGATGGCGCCGCACATTACCCGCATGCTCGGTTTTCGCCGCGCGCTGCCGCAGCTGGTTATCGCCTCGCTGCTGGGCGGTATGCTGATGATGCTGGCCGACTGGGCGGGCCGTATGGCGATGTTCCCGTATCAGATCCCGGCAGGGTTGCTGGCGACGTTTATCGGCGCGCCGTATTTCGTTTATCTGTTACGCAAGCAGAGCCGGTAAGGATGGCGGGGGGCAGGCGCGCGTCGCTTACCCCCTGCATATTTAGGTAAGGTATCAGCATGGTGGCGGGTAAACGCAAGCGCACCCGCCACGCTAACACGCCCAATTACAGCGCCGCGAATACCCGGCGAGCGGCGTCGATGGTGGCGTTGATGTCTTCTTCGCTGTGCGCGACCGACATAAAGCCCGCTTCGAAAGCGGACGGCGCGAAATAGACGCCTTCTTCCAGCATCAGATGGAAGAAACGCTTAAAGCGCTCAACGTCGCATTTCACCACATCCTGATAGCAGGTCACGCTCTCAGCGTCGGTAAAGAAGATGCCGAACATCCCGCCGACATGGTTGACCACCAGCGGCACGTCCGCCTCTTTTGCGGCCTCGCGCAGGCCCTCCGCCAGCTGTGTCGTCAGCGCGTCCAGCGTGCTGTGCACGCCCGGCTGCGACACTTCGCTCAGGCACGCGTAGCCTGCCGCCATCGCGATCGGGTTGCCGGAGAGCGTGCCCGCCTGATAGACCGGGCCGGTCGGGGCCAGCGCTTCCATGACTTCGCGACGTCCGCCAAATGCGCCCACCGGCATACCGCCGCCGATGATTTTGCCAAGGCAGGTCAGATCCGGCACCACGTTGTAATGCGCCTGCGCGCCCGCCAGCGCGACGCGGAAACCGGTCATCACTTCATCGATAATCAGCAGCGCGCCGAATTCGTCGCACAGCGCGCGCAGGCCCGGCAGGAAATCGGGCTGCGGCGGGATGCAGTTCATGTTGCCCGCGACAGGCTCGACGATAATGCAGGCGATCTCCTGCGGGTAAAGCTCGAACGCCTCGCGCACGGAAGCGAGATCGTTATAGGTGCAGGTCAGGGTGTGTTTGGCGAAATCCGCCGGCACGCCTGGCGAGTTCGGCTGGCCGAGCGTCAGCGCGCCGGAGCCCGCTTTCACCAGCAGGTGATCGGCGTGGCCGTGATAGCAGCCTTCGAATTTGATGATTTTGTCGCGGCGGGTAAAGCCGCGCGCGAGACGGATGGCGCTCATGGTCGCCTCGGTGCCGGAGTTCACCATGCGCACCATATCCATCGTCGGCACCAGCTCGGTGACGAGCTGCGCCATTTTCACTTCCATCTCTGTCGGCGCGCCGAAGCTCAGGCCACGCTGCGCCGCTTCAATCACCGCGTTGCGTATAGCCGGGTGGTTGTGGCCCAGCACCATCGGGCCCCAGGAGCCGACATAGTCGATATAGGCTTTGCCGTCGGCGTCATAGAGATAAGCCCCGTCCGCCCGTTCGATAAACAGCGGCGTGCCGCCCACGCCGGTAAAAGCGCGCACCGGCGAGTTTACGCCGCCTGGGATAAGTTCGCGGGCAGCGGCAAAGAGGTTTTCAGACTTACTCATGAATCGGCTCCTGATTCGGGGAAATAGGGATAACGGACTATTCTAAGTCATCCCTTCCGGGTTATGAAAGTTTTGCCCGATTAAACCCCGACTGCCTGAAGGGCTTTTTTGAATGACGTCGCCGCCGGGCGTACAATGCGCAGCCTGAATTATCCCCGGAGAAACTGTTCGCATGAATTCGCAGACGACATCCACTCGCCGCGTCCGAGGCTTACGACGCGCCGCGATTATCCGCCAGCTCCTGCTGCGCGATAAAACGCCGCTGACGATTTTACTGCTGGCGGCGCTCACCGGCCTTGTGACGGGGCTGGCGGGCGTCGCGTTTGAAAAAGCCGTAGTCTGGGTGGCGCAGCAGCGCATCGGGCTGCTGGTGCAGGCGGCAGACAGCCCGTGGCGCGTCTGGCCGCTGGCGTTTATTGTCTCCGCGCTGCTGGCTATGGTGGGCTATTTTCTGGTGCGCCGCTTCGCGCCGGAGGCGGGCGGCTCAGGCATTCCTGAGATTGAAGGGGCGCTGGAAGAGTTAAGGCCGGTGCGCTGGTGGCGGGTGCTGCCGGTGAAATTTATCGGCGGCATGGGCACGCTCGGCGCGGGCATGGTGCTGGGGCGCGAAGGGCCGACGGTGCAGATTGGCGGCAATATCGGACGCATGGTGCTGGATCTGTTTCGCCGCACCGACGCCGAAGCGCGCCACACGCTGCTGGCGACCGGCGCGGCGGCCGGGCTCGCGGCGGCCTTTAACGCGCCGCTGGCGGGCATTCTGTTTATCATTGAAGAGATGCGCCCGCAGTTTCGCTACAACCTGATTTCCATCAAAGCGGTGTTTACCGGCGTGATTATGTCGAGCATCGTGTTTCGCGTCTTTAACGGTGAGCGGGCGGTGATTGAGGTTGGACAACTGACCAACGCGCCGGTGCATACGCTCTGGCTCTATCTGCTGCTGGGCATTATTTTCGGCGCGATCGGGCCGCTTTTTAACCGCCTGGTGCTCGGCATGCAGGATGTATTTGCCCGCCTTCATCGCGGCAATATTACCCGCTGGGTGCTGCTCGGCGGGGCGATCGGCGGTTTGTGCGGCCTGCTGGCGCTATGGGAGCCGGTCGCGGCGGGCGGCGGCTTTGATCTGATCCCTGTCGCTGCGGCGGGGAATTTTACCGTCGGCATGCTGCTGTTTATTTTTATCGCCCGCGTGGTGACCACGGTGCTCTGTTTCTCCTCCGGCGCGCCGGGCGGGATTTTCGCGCCGATGCTGGCGCTCGGTACGCTGCTTGGCAGCGCATTTGGCATGGCGTGCGCCGCCTGGTTCCCGGACTGGCAGTTACAGGCGGGCACCTTCGCCATCGCCGGGATGGGGGCGTTGCTGGCCGCGTCGGTGAGAGCGCCGATTACCGGCATCGTTCTGGTGCTTGAGATGACCGATAATTACCAGCTCATTTTGCCAATGATTATTACCTGTCTCGGCGCGACACTGCTCGCCCAGTTCCTCGGCGGCAAACCGCTCTATTCCACTATCCTTGCGCGTACGCTGGCGAAGCAGGAGGCGGAGCGACAGGCGCAGGCCGCCGGGCGGAATACTTGAACGATTTACCAGGGTAATAGATAATGGCCCTAAAGATCGGGTTATTCTTTGCCCGATTGCTGGTTTCCACGGGAGCAAAAAATGAGTGATGACGTAGCGCTGCCGCTGCAGTTTACCGACGCAGCCGCCAATAAAGTAAAAAGCCTGATCGCAGACGAAGACAACCCGAATCTCAAGCTGCGCGTCTACATCACCGGTGGTGGTTGCAGCGGCTTCCAGTATGGTTTTACCTTTGACGATCAGATCAACGATGGCGATATGACTATCGAAAAACAGGGCGTGTCGCTGGTCGTTGACCCGATGAGCCTGCAATATCTGGTCGGTGGCGCGGTGGATTATACCGAAGGCCTCGAAGGGTCGCGCTTTGTGGTGAATAACCCGAACGCCACCAGCACCTGCGGGTGTGGTTCTTCCTTCAGCATCTGACAGGCTGCTGAAACAAAAAAGCCGTGTTTTGCGACACGGCTTTTTTTATGGCTTACGCTTTCTCATCAAGCGCAAAGGTGGGCAGCTTCAGGTGCCAGCGAATGGCCGCAAGACGAATCGTCAGCGTTACTGCCATACCCATCATGCTGGCCTGCTCCAGCGGCACCGCGAAAGTATAAAACGCGGTGGCGTGGACAATGCCGCCTGCGATACATGCGGTGGCGTAGATTTCGGTTCGCAGGATCATCGGGATCTCGCGCGCCAGCACGTCGCGAATAATACCGCCGCCGACGCCCGTCACGACACCCATACAGATAGCCACCAGCGGCCCGGTGCCCGCCATAAACGCTTTATTCACCCCGATGCCGACAAACACCGCGAGGCCGACGGCATCCAGCACCGGTAAGATCCACTTCGGCAGACGCCGCGGCTGGCGCACCAGCGCGATGGTCAGTAAGCAGGTGACCATCGCCACCACCAGATCGGTAGGGTCTTTTACCCAGAACACCGGGCCGTGATCGAGCGCCATATCGCGGATCGTGCCGCCGCCGACCGCGGTGACGACGCCCAGCACCAGCACGCCGAAGGGGTCCATACGCAGTTTGCCCGCCAGCAAAACGCCGGAGATGGCAAACACCGCGGTGCCAATAATATCCAGCCAGTAAACCAGCATGATGTTCCTCGACTCGTTATTTTACCTCTGCCAGCGACTGACAGAGCTGATTCGCGGCGAGGATAATACGCGGGCCCGCGCGCGCAAACCAGTCATCGTTAATGCTTATGACCGGCGCGTTGAGCTGAGGCTGCCAGAACTGCCGCGTGGCGGCGATATTTTTCTCGTCGCCGGGGATTATCACGGCCTGCGGCTGGCGGGCCAGCACCTGTTCACGGCTCACCTGCGGCCAGGGAACGGGGCTGTCGGCGAAGATATTGGCGCCGCCGCAGGTCTCGACAATTTCATTCTGAACAGATGCCCGGCTGGTGGTAAAGAGCGGACGCATACCGAACTGGATAAAGACGCGTTTTTTCGCGAGCCTCGCCGCGCGCGCGGCGAGCGTCTGCCAGCGCTGTTCGAGCGCGCGCGCTGCCGCCTGCGCCTTTTCGGGCGTCGGGCTATAAGGCGCCAGCGCGCGCAGGGCATCGGCAATCTGCGCGACATTTTGCGGATCGAGCCAGAGCACCTTAATGCCGAGCGATTTGAGCTGATTGACCTGCCGCTCCGGGTTGCCGCCGCGCCAGGCGACCAGCAGATCGGGCTTCAGGGCGACGATGCGCTCAAGGTTCATGCCCTGCCAGTTGGCGACCTGCTCAAGCTTGCGCGCCGCGTCGGGGTAGTCGGAATAAGCGCTCACCGCAACGGGCGTAATGCCGGCGGCAAAGGCGAGTTCGGTATTGGCGGGGGAGAGCGTAATGACGCGCGGCGCGGCGCAGAGCCACGCCGGGAGAAAAAGCAGGGCGACCAGCGCCCTGTTAAGCCAACGCTTAGCCACGGTTCAGGCTCGTGAGCAGCGTCTCCACCATCAGGCTCGACTGCTTCGCGGCCACCGCGAGGAACTCTTCAAAGCTCAGGTGCGACTGCTGATCCGCGACGTCAGAAATCGCGCGCACGACGACAAACGGCACGCCGAAATTGTGGCAGACGTGACCAATGGCGGTCGCTTCCATCTCCACCGCAATCGCCTGCGGGAAGTTATGGCGGATTTTCGCGAGATTCACCGAACCGTTAATGAACGCGTCGCCGCTCACCACCAGCCCGCGCACCGCGTGCAGGTTCAGTTGTTCAATCGTCGCCTGCGCCGCCGCGATGAGTTTTTCATCGGCTTTGAACGCCGCCGGGCAACCGGCCATCTGGCCATATTCGTAGCCGAACGCGGTGACATCGGCGTCGTGGTAGCGCACTTCGTCAGACACCACGATGTCGCCCACTTTCAGCGAAGGCGCGAGGCCGCCCGCAGAACCGGTATTGATAATCACGTCAGGCTTGCAGTGCTCCAGCAGCAGCGTCGCGCCCATCGCGGCGGAAACTTTACCGATGCCCGATTTCAGCAGCGCGACGTCCACGCCATTGAGGGTGCCGGTGTAAATTTCGCAGCCGGCGATGTTCAGGGTCTGGCGGTTGTCGATTTTGTCACGCAGCAGCGTCACTTCTTCTTCCATTGCGCCAATAATGCCTGCTTTCATAGAGATACTCGCTAAATGATGGATTCAGAGGCATAGTCTATCATGGCAGACAGCAAGGATTTAATTCGCGTGCGCGCGCAGACCGGGAGGGCGGATGCAGAAAATCGATTTCCGAAACAAAATCAACTGGCATCGTCGGTATCGCTCGCCGCAGGGCGTAAAGAGCGAACACGAGATCCTGCGTATCTTTGAAAGCGATCGCGGCCGCATTATTAACTCGCCCGCGATCCGGCGTCTGCAGCAGAAAACCCAGGTGTTCCCGCTTGAGCGTAACGCCGCGGTGCGCACCCGTCTGACGCACTCCCTTGAGGTGCAGCAGGTCGGGCGCTATATCGCCAAAGAGGTCTTAAGCCGCCTGAAAGAGCAGGGGCTGCTTGAGGCTTACGGGCTGGCGGAACTCACCGGGCCGTTTGAGAGTATCGTCGAGATGGCGTGCCTGATGCACGACATTGGCAACCCGCCGTTTGGCCATTTCGGCGAGGCGGCGATTAACGACTGGTTCAGCCAGCGGCTCTTTCCGGCGGACGCCGAAAATCTGCCGGTAAGCCAGGATCGCTGCGCGGTGCAGGCGCTGCGTTTGCAGGAAGGGGAAGAAGATCTTAACGCCCTGCGCCGCAAAGTGCGTCGTGATCTGTGCCAGTTCGAAGGCAATGCGCAGGGCATTCGTCTGGTGCATACGCTGCTGCGCATGAATCTGACCTGGGCGCAGGTCGGCGGCATTCTTAAATATACGCGTCCGGCCTGGCATACCGGCCCGGTGCCGGAAACCCACAGTTATCTGATGAAAAAACCGGGCTTTTATCTCTCGGAAGCGCAATATATTTCGCGGCTACGTAAAGAATTGCAATTAGACGCTTACAGTCGCTTCCCGCTCGCCTGGATTATGGAGGCGGCCGACGATATTTCCTATTGCGTGGCGGATCTTGAAGATGCCGTGGAAAAACGCATTTTCAGCGTCGAGCAGCTATATCAGCATCTTTATGACGCATGGGGCGAGCATCAGCCGGGCGATCTCTTTAACCTGGTGGTGCAAAACGCCTGGGATAAATCGGGCACGAATCAGTTACACCACAGCGCGGAAGATCAGTTCTTTATGTATCTGCGCGTCAACACGTTAAATCGTCTGGCGCCGTACGCCGCCCAGCGCTTTATTGATAATCTGCAAGCGGTATTTGACGGCTCTTTTAATCACGCGCTGCTGGAAGATGACAGCCCGTTCAGCCGCCTGCTGGAGCTTTATAAGAATGTCGCGGTGCGTCATGTGTTTAACCATCCTGACGTCGAACAGCTGGAATTACAGGGCTATCGGGTCATTAGCGGCCTGCTGGACATTTATCGCCCGCTGTTGTCGCTGACGCTGGCGCAATTTCGCGAGCTGGTGGAAAAAGAGAGCGTGCGCGCGCTGCCGATTGAATCGCGCCTTTATCATAAGCTTTCTTCCCGCCATCGGCTGGCTTATATAGAAGCGGTGAATAATCTGCACCCGCAGGCGGCAGATTTCCCCGTCTGGGAATATTATTATCGCTGCCGCCTTATCCAGGACTATATCAGCGGGATGACGGATTTATATGCATGGGATGAATATCGCAGGCTGATGGCGGTGGAATAATCCCGCTGCGTTTTGTAAAGACGACCAATAAATTTTTACTTTTTTCAGAAAATTAACGGTGGAACTTCGCGCTATAAATTCGCTCTGAGTAGTCACCTTCACAGCAATTTATTTGCGTTACTTGTTAGTTGGGAATGAAACGATGAAAAAAACCACGTTAGCAATGAGTGCGCTGGCTCTGAGCCTTGGGCTGGCGTTAAGCCCGGCTTCCTTCGCCGCTGAGACGGCGTCTGCGGTGACGTCGCAGGCGATGCCGAGCCTGGCGCCGATGCTGGAAAAAGTGATGCCTTCTGTTGTCAGCATTAACGTTGAAGGTAGCACGACGGTGAATACGCCGCGTATGCCACGCAACTTCCAGCAGTTCTTCGGCGATGATTCGCCGTTCTGCCAGGAAGGCTCGCCGTTCCAGAGCTCCCCATTCTGTCAGGGTGGGCCTGGCGGTGGTGACGGCGGCGGTCAGCAGCAGAAATTCATGGCGCTGGGCTCCGGCGTGATTATCGACGCTGCCAAAGGCTATGTGGTGACCAATAACCACGTGGTGGATAACGCCACCACCATCAAAGTACAGCTGAGCGACGGTCGCAAGCTGGATGCCAAAATCGTGGGTAAAGATCCGCGCTCCGACATTGCGCTTATCCAGATTCAGGATCCGAAAAACCTGACCGCGATTAAGCTTGCGGATTCTGACAGCCTGCGCGTTGGCGATTACGCGGTCGCTATCGGTAACCCGTTTGGTCTTGGTGAAACCGTGACCTCAGGTATCGTCTCCGCGCTGGGCCGCAGCGGCCTGAACGCCGAGAACTATGAAAACTTCATCCAGACCGACGCGGCGATTAACCGTGGGAACTCCGGCGGTGCGCTGGTTAACCTGAACGGCGAGCTTATCGGTATCAACACCGCGATTCTGGCGCCGGACGGCGGCAACATCGGCATCGGCTTTGCTATCCCGAGCAACATGGTGAAAAGCCTGACGTCGCAGATGGTGGAATATGGCCAGGTGAAACGCGGCGAGCTGGGGATTATGGGCACCGAACTGAACTCTGAACTCGCCAAAGCAATGAAAGTGGACGCCCAGCGCGGCGCATTCGTAAGCCAGGTGCTGGCGAACTCTTCCGCCGCGAAAGCGGGCGTGAAAGCGGGCGACGTGATTGTTTCGCTTAATGGCAAGCCGATTAACAGCTTCGCGGCGCTGCGTGCGCAGGTCGGCACAATGCCGGTCGGTACGAAACTGACGCTTGGTCTGCTGCGTGACGGCAAACCGGTGAATGTGGAGATGGAACTGCAGCAAAGCAGCCAGACGCAGGTAGATTCGTCTTCTATCTTCAGCGGCATCGAAGGGGCGGAAATGAGCAACCGCAGCGGCAAGGATAAAGGCGTGATGGTCAGCAGCGTGAAAGCGGGCTCGCCTGCGGCGCGCATCGGCCTGAAGAAAGGGGATATCATCGTCGGCGCGAACCAGCAGCCGGTGAACAATATCGCCGAACTGCGCAAAATCCTCGACAGCAAGCCGTCTGTGCTGGCGCTGAATATCCAGCGCGGCGACAGCTCTATCTACCTGCTGATGCAGTAATGGGTCAGCGAAAAGAAAAGGCCGCAAATGCGGCCTTTTTTACGTCTGATGCCTGGCGAGAATGCGCTTATTTATTGCGGGTAAGCTTTTCGAGATCGGATTCGATCTCAGAAATCTTATTCGCCACCACGCTTTCCAGATGGCGCAGGTCATCGAGGATTTTGCGTTTCAGATCGACTTCGGTGCGATCGCGCTGGCAGATTTGATCCAGCTCGTCTATCACATAGCGCAGGTTAGGGCTAATCTCCTGCACTTCTTTGTAACCCTGACCGACGCCGTCGGCGACCACGGTTTTGCGCTGGCGTGGGTATTTAAACTTCACGCTTTTGGCGAAGAACTCGCCTCTATCCTTATGAAAGTAGATCTTCAGGATATCGTTGTTCGCTTCCTGGCGCAGACTGTAACGGTCGATTTCATCAGGATTGGTTATGCCAAGACTCTTAAGATTGTCGTACATAGCGATCCCCCTGGGGAAATATTAACCTTTAGATAATTAACGAAAAGATCCCTTTGCGCCACCTTCAAATGTGAAAAAGGCGGGTCAGGCCCGCCTTTTTTCGTTCTGCTTAGTCGATAGTACGCAGCAGTTCGTTGATGCCCACCTTGCCGCGGGTCTTCGCGTCGACTTTCTTGACGATCACCGCGCAGTAGAGGCTGTATTTACCGTCTTTCGACGGCAGGTTGCCGGATACCACCACGGAGCCTGCCGGTACGCGGCCATAGAAGACTTCGCCGGTTTCGCGGTCATAAATTTTGGTGCTCTGGCCGATGTAGACGCCCATAGAGATAACAGAGCCCTCTTCGACGATAACGCCTTCTACCACTTCAGAACGCGCGCCGATAAAGCAGTTGTCTTCGATGATAGTCGGGTTCGCCTGCAGCGGCTCCAGTACGCCGCCGATGCCGACGCCGCCGGAGAGGTGAACATTTTTACCGATCTGCGCGCAGGAGCCGACGGTCGCCCAGGTATCTACCATGGTGCCTTCGTCGACATACGCGCCGATGTTGACGTAAGACGGCATCAGCACCGTGTTGCGGGCGATAAACGCGCCCTGACGGACGGCTGCCGGCGGCACCACGCGGAAGCCTTCTTTCTGGAAACGCGCTTCGTCGTAGTGGGCGAATTTCATCGGCACTTTATCGAAGTAGCGGCTTTCGGCGCCTTCGATAACCTGATTGTCGTTAATGCGAAAGGAGAGCAGCACCGCTTTTTTCAGCCACTGGTGGGTGATCCACTCGCCGTTGATCTTCTCTGCGACGCGCAGTTCGCCGCTATCCAGCAGGGCGATAACCTGGTTAACCGCCTCGCGGGTGACGGCATCGACGTTCGCCGGAGTGATATCGGCGCGGCGCTCGAAAGCGGATTCAATAACGTTCTGTAGCTGCTGCATAATTAGCTTCTTTCCTGATAACTTTTGGGTATTAAAAATTCACTACACTTTATCGTTTGGATTGAGGGCCTCTGTCAACCGTTGTCTCACCTCCTGCTGGAGCAGATTATTAAGCCCACGCCGGTCCGCTGTCGCGATTATAAATAAATCTTCTACTCGCTCGCCGATAGTGCTGATTCGGGCGCCATGAAGCGAAATACCGAGGTCGGCGAAGACCTGGCCGACGCGCGCCAGAAGCCCTGGCTGATCGAGCGCGATAAGCTCCAGAAACGACTTTCTTTCCGTGTGGGTCGGCAGGAAATTGACCTCGGTATCTACCGTAAAGTGACGCAACTTAGCGGGCTGGCGTCGCGGCTGCGGCGGTTGCCAGGTGCGCTGTGTGATGGCCTGTTCGAGCCCGTGGCGAATCGCCTCGTGACGGTCGGCCGAGAGCGGGCTGCCGTCCGGCTCCAGCACAATAAAGGTATCCATCGCCATGTCGTCGCGGGTGGTGAAGATCTGCGCGTCGTGGACGCTCAGGTTGCGTCGGTCTAGCTCGGCGCAGACTGCGGCGAACAGGTAAGGGCGGTCCGGGCTCCAGATGAAGATCTCGGTGCCGCCGCGTGTCGCCTGCGGGCTTAGCAGGATCAGCGGCTGGCTGAGATCGTGTCGGAGGAGATGGCGCGCGTGCCAGGCGAGTTGATTCGGGCTGTGACGCACGAAGTAGTTGGCGCGACAGCGTCCCCAGATATGGTGCAGCGCTTCTTCGTCGATGTTTTCCATCCGCAACAGCGCGAGCGCCTGCAACTGATGGTGACGCACCCGCTCGCGCATATCGGGCGTGCTTTGCATACCGCGGCGCAGCTGTTTCTCGGTGGCGAAGTAGAGCTCGCGCAGCAGGCTTTGCTTCCAGCTGTTCCAGAGCGTTTCGTTGGTGGCGCAGATATCCGCCACCGTCAGGCAGATCAGATAACGCAGCCGGTTCTCCGTCTGCACTTCCTCGGCGAACTGTTTAATGACTTCCGGATCCTGAATGTCGCGGCGCTGCGCGGTGACGGACATCAGCAGATGATGACGCACCAGCCAGGCGACCAGTTGCGTTTCGCGCGAGTTCAGGCCGTGCAGTTCGGCGAATTTCAGAATGTCCTGCGCGCCCAGCACCGAGTGGTCGCCGCCGCGTCCTTTGGCGATATCGTGAAACAGCGCGGCGATAAGAATCAACTCAGGGTGCGACAGGCGCGGCCAGAGCTCCACGCAGAGCGGATGTTTCGGGCGGGTCTCTTCTTTGGCGAAGCTCTCCAGCTTCAGCAACACGCGAATGGTGTGTTCATCCACCGTGTAGGCGTGGAAGAGGTCGAACTGCATCTGCCCGACAATATGCGACCACTGCGGCATATAGGCCCACAGCACGCTGTGGCGGTGCATCGGCAGCAGGCCGCGGCTGACCGCGCCGGGGTGGCGCAGCATCGCCAGAAATAGCGACCGGGCCTCGGGGATGTAGCACAGCGGCTGTTTAAGATGGCGGCGTGCGTGACGCAGGTGGCGCAGCGTGGTGGAATAAATGCCGGTGATATCCCGGTTGCGCACCATCATATAAAACATGCGCAGAATCGCCTGCGGCTCGCGAATAAAGAGCGTTTCATCGCGCAGGTCGATAAGTGAGCCGCGCAGCTGGAAGTCATCATCCAGTACCCGCGGTTTTTCGTCGGTCGTCAGGGCGAGGATCGCTTCATCGAACAGTTGCAGCAGCATCTGGTTGAGCTCGCCGACGCGGCGCGTGACGCGGTAAAAATCCTTCATCATATGCTCGACCGGCTCGTTGCCTTCGCCTTCGTAACGCAGACGCTGGGCCACGCTAAGCTGGCGGTCGAAGAGCAGACGGTTATCGTAGCGGTTGAGCTCCAGATGGAGCGCGAAGCGGATGCGCCAGAGCAGGTGCTGGCATTCGTCGAGCTCGTTACGCTCCGCTTCGGTCAGAAAGCCGAAGCCGACCATTTCCCGCAATGACGTAGCCCCAAAGTGACGGCGCGCCACCCATTGCAGGGTGTGGATGTCGCGCAGGCCGCCGGGGCTGCTTTTAATATCCGGTTCGAGATTGTAGCTGGTGCCGTGATAGCGCTGGTGGCGCTCGTTCTGTTCCTCTACCTTCGCCGCGAAAAATTTCTCGGAAGGCCAGAAGCCGTCGCTGAAAATGTGCTTTTGCAGTTCAAGAAACAGCGCCACGTCGCCAATGAGCAGGCGTGATTCAATCAGGTTGGTGGCGACAGTGAGATCAGATAACCCTTCCAGCAGGCACTCTTCAAGGGTGCGCACGCTGTGGCCGACCTCAAGCTTGACGTCCCACAGGAGTGTCAGCAGTTCGCCCACCTTTTGCGCCTGCGCGTCAGACAGACGCTTGCGGCTCAGGATAAGCAGATCGATATCCGAAAGCGGGTGCAGCTCGCCGCGCCCGTACCCGCCAACGGCCACCAGCGCGGTATCCGGCGTTTCGCCGAAACCGGCGGCAAGCCACAGGCGTTGCAGAAGTTGATCGATAAATTCGGTGCGGGCTTCAATCAGCTGTTCGGCGGTAAAACCGTCGTCAAAGGCGGCGCTGAGCCACTGCTGGAAAGCGTCAAGATGCTGTTTTATCTGCGCGCAGGTGAGCGCGTCGGCAGGCCAGGTGGCGGGGTTTTCAGGCTGTCCGGGAAGAGGAGCGAGCGTGGTATTCACAGACTGTTCGGGTAATGTGTTGCTCATCATGCGCCACCCATAAAAAAGCCGGCGTTTGCCGGCTTCTTATTAATCGTTATGCGAAATGATGTTGGGTATGGTGTCGTCTTTACGCAACGTCAGAATTTCGCAGCCGTTATCCGTCACCACAATAGTATGCTCGTACTGCGCAGACAAGCTGCGATCCTTGGTTTTCACCGTCCAGCCGTCCTTCATAGTACGGATGCGGTAGTCGCCAGCGTTGACCATCGGCTCTACCGTGAAAGTCATGCCCGGCTGCAGCACCACGCCGCCGTCGTCAGCATCGTAATGCAGCACCTGCGGCTCTTCATGGAAGCCGCGGCCAATGCCGTGACCGCAATATTCGCGCACGACGGAAAAACCCTGCGCTTCAACGAATTTCTGAATCGCGGCGCCGAGGCTGCGCAGGCGAATGCCAGGCTTGACCATGCGCAGCGCGACATACAGGCTCTCCTGCGTGATGCGGCACAGGCGCTCGCCCAGAATGGTCGGCTTGCCGACGATAAACATTTTAGAGGTGTCGCCGTGATACTCATCTTTAATAACGGTCACGTCGATGTTGACGATATCGCCGTCTTTCAGCAGCTTGCCGTCGTCCGGAATACCGTGGCATACGACTTCGTTAACGGAGATGCAGACGGATTTCGGAAAGCCGTGATAGTTGAGGCTCGCGGAGATCGCGTGCTGGTGATTCGTAATGTAATCGTGACAGAGACGATCCAATTCGCCGGTGCTGACGCCCGGTTTTACGTGTTCTTCGATCATCTCAAGCACTTCAGCGGCAAGCCTGCCCGCAACGCGCATTTTCTCGATTTCTTCAGGAGTTTTGATTGAAATAGCCATAATCTGGTCCGCTGGTGCCGGAAAATTCGGCAATACTGATAAATGTAAAACAATGGTATCAGGGCATCAGGAAGGTGCCAAATTGAGAATCATTAAGGGCGACTCCCGTGAACAATTATTGGAGTCCCTGGCGAATTTGTGATATAAAGCGCGCCGGACTTCTGTACCAGAATCCTGGCACAGAGGCGACTACTCTCACTTTGTGTAATAACACACACGTATCGGCACATATTCCGGGGTGCCCTTCGGGGTCGGTAATATGGGATACGTGGAGGCATAACCCCAACTTTTAAACAGAGGTTTTAAATCATGGCAACTGTTTCCATGCGCGACATGCTCAAGGCTGGTGTTCACTTCGGTCACCAGACCCGTTACTGGAACCCGAAAATGAAGCCGTTCATCTTCGGTGCGCGTAACAAAGTTCACATCATCAACCTTGAGAAAACCGTACCGATGTTCAACGAAGCCCTGGCTGAGCTGAGCAAAATTTCTTCCCGTAAAGGTAAGATTCTGTTCGTCGGTACCAAACGCGCTGCAAGCGAAGCGGTGAAAGAAGCTGCTAACAGCTGCGACCAGTTCTTCGTGAACCATCGCTGGCTGGGCGGTATGCTGACTAACTGGAAAACCGTTCGTCAGTCCATCAAGCGCCTGAAAGATCTGGAAACTCAGTCTCAGGACGGCACCTTCGATAAGCTGACCAAAAAAGAAGCGCTGATGCGCACTCGTGAGCTGGACAAGCTGGAAAACAGCCTCGGCGGTATCAAAGACATGGGCGGCCTGCCGGACGCACTGTTCGTTATCGACGCTGACCACGAGCACATCGCTATCAAAGAAGCAAACAACCTGGGTATCCCGGTATTTGCTATCGTTGATACCAACTCCGATCCGGACGGTGTTGACTTCGTTATCCCGGGTAACGATGACGCCATCCGTGCTGTCAGCCTGTACCTGAATGCTGTTGCTGCAACCGTTCGTGAAGGCCGCTCTCAGGATCTGGCTTCTCAGGCGGAAGAAAGCTTCGTAGAAGCTGAATAATAAGGCATGCTCTTTTAGAGCCCTTATTAACCAGGTAGTAACAAGTTTGGTTAGGGGGCCTGTCTCAGGCTCCCTTTTTTGTTTGAGTCGGGCGTGCCGGAGCCTTCCGGCAGGCCTGGACTTATCTCCCCGCACGAGATAACCGAGGATTAAAGAATGGCTGAAATTACCGCTTCCCTGGTAAAAGAGCTGCGCGAACGTACTGGCGCAGGCATGATGGAATGTAAAAAAGCTCTGGTTGAAGCTAATGGCGACATCGAGCTGGCTATCGAAAACATGCGTAAGTCTGGCGCGATCAAAGCGGCGAAAAAAGCAGGCAACGTAGCTGCTGACGGCGTGATCAAAACCAAGATCGAAGGCAACTACGGCGTTATCCTGGAAGTTAACTGCCAGACCGACTTCGTTGCTAAAGACGGCGGTTTCCAGGCGTTCGCTGACAAAGTACTGGACGCTGCTTTTGCGGGCAAAATCACTGATGTTGAAGCACTGAAAGCGCAGTTCGAAGAAGAGCGCGTTGCACTGGTTGCCAAAATCGGTGAAAACATCAACATCCGTCGCGTTGCCTCTCTGGAAGGCGACGTTCTGGCAAGCTACCTGCACGGCGCGCGTATCGGTGTTCTGGTTGCGGCTAAAAACGCTGACGAAGAGCTGGTTAAACAGCTGGCGATGCACGTTGCTGCAAGCAAGCCGGAATTCGTTAAGCCGGAAGACGTGTCTGCTGAAGTGGTAGAAAAAGAGTACCAGGTTCAGCTGGACATCGCCATGCAGTCTGGCAAGCCGAAAGAAATCGCTGAGAAAATGGTTGAAGGCCGCATGAAGAAGTTCACCGGCGAAGTTTCTCTGACCGGTCAGCCTTTCGTCATGGACCCGAGCAAAACCGTTGCTCAGCTGCTCAAAGAGCATAACGCTGACGTAACCAACTTCATCCGCTTCGAAGTGGGTGAAGGCATCCAGAAAGTTGAGACTGACTTCGCAGCCGAAGTTGCTGCAATGTCCCGCCAGTCTTAATGGTGTAAAAGAGCCGCCTGAGGGCGGCTCCTTTTTATCCGTCATTCATAAATTTCGGCCTGCTCTTATATAGCCAGAGCCGGAATGCGACGCATCATGTCGCCTGAATTAACCATCCCATTCGTTGACAGTTCCAGGAAAGAAACATGGCTACCAATGCAAAACCCGTCTATAAACGCATTCTGCTCAAGCTGAGTGGCGAAGCGCTGCAAGGAGCAGAGGGCTTCGGTATCGATGCGAGCATACTGGATCGCATGGCGCAGGAAATTAAAGAGCTGGTGGAGCTGGGCATCCAGGTCGGGGTGGTGATCGGCGGCGGCAACTTATTCCGCGGCGCGGGCCTGGCGAAAGCCGGGATGAACCGCGTTGTGGGCGACCACATGGGCATGCTGGCGACCGTGATGAATGGCCTTGCCATGCGCGACGCGCTGCACCGCGCCTATGTTAACGCTCGCCTGATGTCCGCCTTCCCGTTAAACGGCGTGTGCGACAATTACAGCTGGGCTGAAGCTATCAGCCTGCTGCGCAACAACCGCGTGGTCATTCTGTCTGCCGGCACCGGCAACCCGTTCTTCACCACCGATTCCGCCGCCTGCCTGCGCGGTATCGAAATTGAAGCCGACGTGGTGCTGAAAGCCACCAAAGTTGACGGCGTTTACTCTGCAGATCCGATGCAGGATCCGACCGCGACGCTTTACGATCAGCTCTCTTACCAGGAAGTACTGGAAAAAGAGTTGAAAGTCATGGATCTGGCGGCCTTTACGCTTGCCCGCGACCACAAATTGCCGATTCGCGTATTCAACATGAACAAACCGGGCGCGCTGCGTCGCGTCGTCATGGGCGAAAAAGAAGGCACTCTGATTACAGAATAATTTTCGTTTTCAGGGAATCAGGGTAAGATTCCGCTTTAAAATCGGTTTCCGTGACCAGGCGACCCGTCGGGTGCCGCAAGACAAATAAGGCTATACTTAGCACGCAGCCGCAAGGCATCGTGGCGCAGGTGTGGTCTGCCTGATAACCAGTTTTCAAGGATTCGTAACGTGATTAGCGATATCAGAAAAGATGCTGAAGTACGCATGGAAAAATGCGTTGAAGCATTTAAAACCCAAATCAGCAAAGTGCGCACCGGCCGCGCTTCCCCGAGCCTGCTTGACGGCATCGTGGTGGAATATTACGGCACGCCGACGCCGCTGCGTCAGCTGGCTAACGTCACCGTAGAAGATTCCCGTACGCTGAAAATCAACGTGTTTGACCGCTCTATGGGGCCGGCCGTTGAGAAAGCGATTATGGCCTCCGATCTTGGCCTGAATCCGAGCTCCGCAGGCAGCGATATCCGCGTTCCGCTGCCGCCGCTGACCGAAGAGCGTCGTAAAGACCTCATCAAAGTGGTCCGTGGAGAAGCCGAGCAGGCGCGTGTGGCTATCCGTAACGTGCGTCGCGACGCGAACGATAAAGTCAAAGCGCTGCTGAAAGATAAAGAAATTGGCGAAGATGAAGATCGTCGTTCTCAGGACGACGTTCAGAAAATGACTGACGCCGCCATCAAGAAAGTGGACGCGGCGCTGGCCGATAAAGAAGCCGAACTGCTGCAGTTCTGATCCCTTTCTGATGATACTGTAAACGCCGTACAGAAGAGCCGCCTCGCGGTTCTTGCTGGCGGCGTTTTGCATTGGATCGCGCGCCTGCGCGATGCGTTTACTCTTATTTCACGTTGAGCGCCTCATGAAGCATTTAACCATTCTCGGCTCTACCGGCTCTATCGGTTGCAGCACCCTTGATGTAATCCGCCATAATCCGGATAAATTTTCGGTTACCGCGCTGGTGGCGGGCAAGAATGTCGCCCGAATGGTTGAGCAGTGCCTGGAGTTTCGTCCTCGTTTTGCGGTGATGGATAATGATGAGAGCGCGGCCGCGCTGCGCGCTGCGCTGCGCGAGCAGGGCAGTCAGACCGAGGTGCTGGCCGGACGCGATGCAGCGTGTGAAATGGCGTCGCTTGACGAAGTGACGCAGGTCATGGCGGCCATTGTCGGCGCTGCCGGGCTTCTGCCGACGCTTGCGGCTATCGCGGCCGGTAAGCAAGTGTTACTGGCGAATAAAGAGTCGCTGGTTACCTGCGGACGGTTGTTTATGGACGCCGTGGCCCGCAGCGGCGCGCAGTTGCTGCCGGTGGACAGCGAGCACAACGCGATTTTTCAGAGTTTACCGGCAACAATTCAACACAACCTGGGGTACGCTAAACTTGAGGAAAGCGGAGTCTCTTCGATTATCCTCACCGGATCTGGTGGACCGTTTCGACAAACGCCGTTATCTGACCTGGCGGCAATGACGCCGGACCAGGCGTGCCGTCATCCTAACTGGTCGATGGGGCGTAAAATATCTGTCGATTCGGCTACCATGATGAATAAAGGTCTCGAATACATTGAAGCTCGCTGGCTGTTTAACGCCCGGGCAGACCAGATGGAAGTGCTGATTCATCCACAGTCGGTGATTCATTCTATGGTGCGTTATGCCGACGGCAGCGTGCTGGCTCAACTGGGCGAACCCGATATGCGCACCCCCATCGCGCATACGATGGCCTGGCCGGCGCGAGTCCCTTCCGGCGTATCGCCTCTGGATTTTTGCAAGATAGCGACGCTGAGTTTCTGCGAGCCAGATTATCAGCGATACCCGTGTCTGAAGCTTGCCATGGACGCGTTTGAGCACGGGCAAGCGGCGACGACGGCGCTTAACGCGGCGAACGAAATCACGGTCGCCGCTTTCCTTGCCGGAGAGATTCGTTTTACGGATATCGCAGCGCTCAATCAGGCGGTGCTGGATGAAATGGATCTTCGCGAACCGCAAAGTGTGGATGAAGTGCTCACCGTTGATGCCGAAGCGCGCAATATGGCGCACAAACGGGTGACAGGTCTCGCAAGCTGATGATTAATCACGCGGCGAAGGCGACGTTATTTGTGAGCGCTCTGCTTCGGTGATATAGTCTGCGCCACCTGAATACGGGTGGGTGAGCCTGGCCGGTCGGGCGAGCCGTGGTTGTCACGGCTTTTTTATGCAAAGGCTTCAGTATTCCTGAGTACCGCTTAATCCTTATCAGGGAATAAATACGCGTTATGTTGTCTGTAAATCTTCCATTAAGCGAAAACTTGCCCGCACATGGCGCGCGCCATGTTGCCATTATTATGGATGGCAATGGTCGCTGGGCGAAAAGACAAGGGAAAATCCGAGCCTTTGGTCATAAAGCAGGGGCGAAGTCAGTTCGCCGCGCGGTCTCTTTCGCTGCAAACAATGGTATTGAGGCACTGACGCTTTACGCATTCAGCAGCGAGAACTGGAACCGCCCCGCTCAGGAAGTCAGCGCGCTGATGGAGTTATTCGTCTGGGCGCTCGATAGCGAAGTCAAAAGCCTGCATCGCCATAACGTGCGTCTGCGGGTCATCGGCGATATCAGCCGCTTCAACACCCGTTTACAGGACCGTATCCACAAAGCCGAGGCGTTAACCAGCCAGAATAGCGGGCTGACGTTGAATATCGCCGCGAATTATGGCGGTCGTTGGGATATTATTCAGGGAGTGCAGCATTTAGCGGCACAGGTCCAGGAAGGTCTGTTGCGTCCTGACCAGATTGATGAAGAGATGCTCAGTAAGCAGATCTGCATGAATGAGTTGGCTCCCGTAGATTTAGTGATTAGGACAGGGGGAGAACATCGCATCAGTAATTTCCTGCTGTGGCAAATCGCCTATGCAGAACTCTATTTTACCGATGTTCTCTGGCCTGATTTTGATGAACAAGACTTTGAAGGTGCGCTAAATGCCTTTGCCAACCGGGAACGCCGGTTCGGCGGCACGGCACCTGGCGGCATCGATGCCTGATGGGGGTAGCTTTTGCTGAAGTATCGCCTGATTTCTGCGTTTGTTTTAATACCGGTTGTTATCGCCGCGCTGTTTCTGTTGCCGCCGATGGGTTTCGCAATCGCCACGCTGGTCGTCTGCGTTCTGGCCGCCTGGGAATGGGGGCAACTGAGCGGTTTCGTTTCCCGATCTCAACGGGTGTGGCTGGCGCTGCTTTGCGGGCTGCTTCTGGCGCTGATGCTGTTTTTTCTGCCCATTTACCAGACGCCGATTGACGTTCCGTTGGTAGAAGGTGCGCTCTGGGCGTCGCTGGCATGGTGGGTGATCGCCTTATTACTGGTGCTTTTCTACCCAAATTCTGCCTCTTTCTGGCGCCATTCTAAAGCGCTGAGGCTGGTGTTCGGTCTGCTGACTATTGTGCCGTTTTTCTGGGGCATGGTGGCGTTGCGCGCCTGGCACTATGACGCCAATCACTACAGTGGCGCGCTCTGGCTGCTTTACGTCATGTTCCTGGTGTGGGGGGCGGATTCCGGCGCCTATATGTTCGGTAAGATGTTCGGCAAGCATAAGCTCGCGCCGAAAGTCTCTCCGGGGAAGACCTGGCAGGGCTTTATCGGCGGGCTGTTTACCGCGGCTATCATCTCCTGGATTTACGGCGCGTGGGCGGATCTTAACGTTGCGCCTGCCACGCTTCTGACCTGTTCCATCGTTGCCGCACTGGCCTCTGTGCTCGGCGATTTGACGGAAAGTATGTTCAAGCGCGAAGCGGGCATTAAAGACAGCGGACATTTGATCCCGGGCCATGGCGGCATTCTGGATCGCATCGATAGCCTGACGGCGGCGGTGCCGGTGTTCGCCTGCCTGCTGCTGCTGGTCTTCAGGACGATTTAACGGAATAAATTATGTTGAGCATACTCTGGAATCTGGCGGCGTTTATCATCGCACTGGGCGTTCTTATCACGGTGCATGAGTTCGGCCATTTCTGGGTTGCCCGCAAAGCGGGAGTGCGTGTGGAACGTTTTTCCGTCGGCTTTGGTAAAGCCCTGTGGCGGCGCACTGACCGCCACGGCACGGAATACGTTATCGCCCTCATCCCGCTGGGCGGCTATGTCAAAATGCTCGACGAGCGCGTGGAGCCGGTTGCGCCGGAACTGCGCCACCAGGCTTTCAACAATAAAACCGTGGCGCAACGCGCCGCGATTATCGCAGCCGGCCCCCTCGCTAATTTCCTTTTCGCTATCTTCGCCTACTGGCTCGTTTTCATGATGGGCGTGCCGGGTCTCAAACCCGTCATTGGTGAAATAACGCCCAATTCCATCGCCGCGCAGGCACAAATCGCACCAGGCACGGAACTAAAAGCCGTTGACGGCATCGAAACGCCAGACTGGGATGCTGTGCGTCTCGAACTGGTTGGTCGTATCGGCGAAGAGAACGTGACGCTAAGTGTCGTAACGCCTGGTGACAGCACCGCTACGGATAAAGTGCTCGATCTGCGTCAGTGGCAGTTCGAGCCAGATAAAGAGGATCCGGTGGCATCGCTTGGCATTCGGCCTTTCGGGCCGAAGATTGAACCAGTGCTTGCGCAGGTGCAGCCAAAGTCGGCCGCCAGCAAAGCGGGTTTGCAAGCCGGAGACAGGATCGTTAAAGTCGATGGGCAGCCGCTCAGTGAGTGGTCCGACTTTGTGACGACGGTGCGGGATAATCCGGCGCGTCCGCTCGCAATCGAGATAGAAAGACAGGGGAGCCCCTTGTCTTTAACGCTGATACCGGATACAAAACCCGGTAACGAAAAGGCGGAAGGGTTTGCAGGCGTGGTGCCGAAAATTGCGCCGCTGCCCGATGAGTACAAAACTGTGCGCCAGTATGGGCCGTTCAACGCCATCACAGAAGCTACAGCGAAAACGTGGCAACTGATGAAGCTGACGGTCAACATGCTGGGAAAATTACTGACCGGCGACGTTAAGCTGAACAACCTCAGTGGGCCAATCTCGATTGCCCAGGGCGCAGGGATGTCAGCGGAGTTCGGATTGATTTACTACCTGATGTTTCTGGCGCTGATCAGCGTGAACTTAGGCATTATCAATCTGTTCCCGTTACCCGTACTCGACGGGGGACATTTACTGTTTCTGGCGATTGAGAAGCTTAAAGGCGGGCCGGTTTCCGAGCGAGTTCAAGACTTTAGTTATCGCATTGGCTCTATTTTGCTGGTGCTGTTAATGGGGCTTGCACTTTTCAATGATTTCTCTCGGCTATAGAGAGCAGGTTAGGAAGAACGCATAACAACGATGGCGATGAAAAAGTTGCTCATAGCGTCGCTGCTGTTTAGCAGCGCCACCGTATACGGTGCAGACGGGTTCGTAGTGAAGGACATTCATTTCGAAGGCCTGCAGCGAGTCGCCGTTGGTGCGGCCCTCCTCAGCATGCCGGTTCGCGTAGGCGACACGGTTAATGACGAGGATATCAGTAATACTATCCGCGCGCTGTTTGCCTCCGGCAACTTCGAGGATGTGCGGGTGCTGCGCGACGGCGATACGCTGCTCGTTCAGGTGAAAGAGCGCCCGACGATCGCCAGCATCACTTTCTCCGGCAACAAGTCGGTGAAAGATGACATGCTTAAGCAGAACCTCGAAGCCTCTGGCGTGCGCGTCGGCGAATCCCTTGACCGCACCACGCTTTCCGATATCGAAAAAGGTCTGGAAGATTTCTATTACAGCGTCGGTAAATATAGCGCCAGCGTAAAAGCTGTCGTGACGCCGCTGCCGCGTAACCGCGTTGACCTGAAGCTGGTCTTCCAGGAAGGCGTTTCGGCGAAAATCCAACAGATCAACATCGTCGGCAACCGCGCCTTCAGTACCGAAGAGCTAATTTCCAACTTCCAGCTGCGCGACGAAGTGCCATGGTGGAACGTGGTCGGCGATCGCAAATACCAGAAGCAAAAGCTTCAGGGCGATCTCGAAACGCTGCGCAGCTACTACCTCGACCGCGGTTACGCGCGCTTTAATATCGACTCCACGCAGGTCAGCCTGACGCCGGACAAAAAAGGCATCTACGTCACCATCAACGTAACCGAAGGCGATCAGTACAAGATTGCTGGTGTTGAAGTGAGCGGCAACCTGGCGGGTCACTCCGCAGAAATCGAGTCGCTGACCAAAATGCAGCCGGGCGAGCTTTACAACGGCACGAAAGTGACCCGTATGGAAGACGACATTAAAAAGCTGCTTGGCCGTTACGGTTATGCGTATCCCCGAGTGCAGACGCAGCCGGAAATCAACGATGCCGATAAGACCGTTAAGTTGCATGTCAATGTCGATTCCGGCAACCGCTTCTATGTGCGTAAGATCCGTTTTGAGGGTAACGACACCTCAAAAGACGCCGTACTGCGTCGCGAAATGCGTCAGATGGAAGGCGCGTGGCTCGGCAGCGACCTGGTCGATCAGGGTAAAGAGCGTCTGAACCGTCTCGGCTATTTTGAAACCGTGGATGTGGATACGCAGCGCGTCTCTGGCAGCCCGGATCAGGTCGATGTGGTGTACAAGGTTAAAGAACGCAACACCGGCAGCTTTAACTTCGGCGTGGGTTACGGCACAGAAAGCGGCGTGAGCTTCCAGGTAGGTGTGCAGCAGGATAACTGGCTCGGTACCGGTTATTCCGTTGGCATCAACGGTACCAAAAACGATTACCAGACCTACTCCGAGTTCTCCGTCACCAACCCGTACTTTACGGTAGATGGCGTAAGCCTCGGCGGACGCATTTTCTACAACGATTTTAAAGCGGATGATGCGGATCTCTCCTCCTACACCAATAAAAGTTACGGTGTGGACGGGACGTTGGGCTTCCCGGTTAACGAATACAACACGCTGCGCCTCGGCTTAGGGTACGTGCATAACGACCTGTCGAATATGGAACCGCAGGTGGCGATGTGGCGTTATCTTGACTCCTTAGGCCAGAGCGCGAAAACAACGTCCGATGACAACGGTTTCTCGGCGGATGACTTCACGCTGAACTACGGCTGGACCTACAACAACCTTGACCGCGGTTTCTTCCCGACGGCGGGGTCGCGTGTGAACCTGAACGGTAAAGTGACGATTCCGGGCTCTGATAACGAGTTCTACAAAGTCACGCTCGATACGGCGACCTATGTCCCGATTGATGAAGACCACAAATGGGTGGTGCTGGGTCGTACGCGCTGGGGTTACGGCGACGGTCTGAGCGGCAAAGAGATGCCGTTCTATGAAAACTTCTACGCGGGCGGTTCAAGCACCGTGCGTGGCTTCCAGTCCAACAACATCGGTCCTAAAGCCGTTTACTACAGCGGTCCGGGTCTGGATAACTGTGACAAAGCCGCAGGCGGTTACTGTTCGTCCGACGATGCGGTCGGCGGTAACGCAATGGGCGTAGCAAGCCTTGAGTTCATTACCCCGACGCCGTTCCTGAGCGAGAAATATGCGAATTCCGTCCGTACCTCGCTGTTTGTTGACGCGGGTACCGTCTGGGATACTAACTGGCAGAACTCCGCTGCCATGCGTGCGGCGGGCGTGCCGGATTATAGCGATCCGAGCAACATCCGTATGTCTGCGGGTATCGCCTTACAATGGATGTCTCCGCTGGGGCCGCTGGTGTTCTCATACGCTCAGCCGTTCAAGAAATACGATGGAGACGAAGCGGAACAGTTCCAGTTCAATATTGGCAAGACCTGGTAATGTTCGTTACAAGGGAATGCGTTTAGCAGTCGCGATGACTTTCGGTGCGTGCGCATAGCACGCATCCGGGCCACGCAAAGAATAGTGCCTTCGGGCACATATGGGATGGTAAGGAGTTTATTGTGAAAAAGTGGTTATTCGCTGCAGGTCTTGGCCTGGCAATGGCAGCATCAGCTCAGGCTGCTGACAAGATCGCTGTAGTTAACATGGGTAATCTGTTCCAGCAGGTTGCACAGAGCACGGGCGTATCCAAAACGCTGGAAAACGAGTTCAAAGGCCGCGCCGGCGAACTGCAGCGTATGGAAACCGACCTGCAATCCAAAATGCAGCGTCTGCAGCGTGACGGCTCAACCATGAAGGCGAGCGAGCGCAGCAAACTTGAGAAAGACGTCATGGCGGGTCGCCAGGAGTTCTCCGGTAAAGCGCAGCAGTTCGAGCAGGATCGCGCGCGTCGCTCTAACGAAGAGCGCGGCAAGCTGGTTAACCGTATTCAGGCTGCCGTTAAAAAAGTGGCTGCTGACCAGGATATCGATCTGGTGGTAGACGCTAATACTGTGGCTTACACCAGCAGCGATGTGAAAGATATCACCGCTGATGTGCTGAAACAGGTTAAATAAGTAATGCCTTCAATTCGACTGGCTGATTTAGCTCAACAGTTGGATGCGGAGTTACACGGTGATGGCGATATCGTCATCACCGGCGTCGCTTCCATGCAATCTGCAAAGGGTGGGCAAATCACGTTCATGGTAAACCCGCGTTATCGTGAACAACTGGCGCACTGCCAGGCCTCTGCGGTCGTGATGACCGAGGCCGATCTTCCTTTTGCCAACAGCGCCGCGCTGGTAGTGAAGAATCCCTACCTGACTTATGCGCGCATGGCTCAGATTCTCGACACCACGCCGCAGCCGGCGGCCAGCATTGCGCCCAGCGCGGTGATTGACCCCTCGGCGCGGCTTGGCAATAACGTGGCCGTCGGTGCCAATGCTGTGATTGAATCCGGCGTTGAGCTTGGCGACAACGTCATTATCGGCCCTGGCTGCTTTGTCGGTAAAAACAGCAAGCTCGGCACCGGCACTCGCCTGTGGGCGAACGTCAGTATTTATCATGATATTCAGATTGGCGAACACTGCCTGATTCAGTCCAGTACCGTTATCGGCGCGGACGGCTTTGGTTACGCCAATGATCGTGGTAATTGGGTTAAAATTCCACAGCTTGGCCGCGTGATTATCGGCGATCGCGTCGAGATCGGCGCTTGTACGACGATCGACCGCGGCGCGCTGGATGACACGATTATCGGCAATGGCGTGATTATTGATAATCAGTGCCAGATTGCACATAACGTCGTGATTGGCGACAATACGGCGGTCGCGGGCGGCGTCATCATGGCAGGCAGCCTGAAAATCGGCCGCTACTGCATGATTGGCGGCGCCAGCGTGATTAACGGCCATATGGAAATCTGCGACAAAGTAACGGTAACAGGGATGGGGATGGTGATGCGTCCTATTACTGAACCTGGGGTCTACTCTTCAGGCATACCGCTGCAACCGAACAAAGTGTGGCGCAAAACGGCGGCGCTGGTGATGAATATTGATGAAATGAACAAACGCTTAAAAGCAGTTGAGCGTAAAGTCACTCAGCAAGACTGACTCGCCGGTTAATAAAGCCTGCCCGCCAACAGAACCGCGGCCTGCAAGCGATCCAGAATCGCCGCAGGCCGTGTTATTATTGCCCATTCAGTATATTTTTAGACAGGAAGAGTATTTTGACTACTGAAACTCATACTCTGCACATTGAAGAGATTTTAGAGCTTCTGCCGCACCGTTATCCATTCCTGCTGGTGGATCGCGTGCTGGATTTTGAGGAAGGTCGTTTTCTACGCGCAGTAAAAAATGTCTCTGTTAACGAGCCTTTTTTCCAGGGTCACTTTCCTGGTAAACCCATTTTTCCGGGTGTGTTGATTTTAGAAGCCATGGCGCAAGCCACCGGTATTCTGGCTTTCAAAAGCGTTGGCAAACTGGAACCGGGTGAACTTTACTATTTTGCAGGCATCGATGAAGCGCGCTTTAAGCGTCCTGTCGTGCCAGGCGACCAGATGGTGATGGAAGTTACCTTTGAAAAAACGCGCCGTGGAGTCACTCGCTTCAAAGGCGTCGCGCTGGTTGACGGTAAAGTGGTTTGTGAAGCCACCATGATGTGTGCACGGAGCCGGGAGGCCTGATACGTGATTGATAAGACCGCCTTTATTCATCCCACTGCCATTGTGGAAGAGGGCGCCGTTATTGGTGCCAACGCCCACATTGGTCCGTTTTGTATTGTCGGCCCTGATGTCAAAATCGGTGAAGGTACCGTACTGAAGTCTCATGTTGTCGTGAATGGTCATACTACGATCGGGCGCGATAATGAGATCTATCAGTTCGCTTCCATCGGTGAGGTTAACCAGGATCTGAAATATGCTGGTGAACCGACCCGCGTCGAGATTGGCGATCGCAACCGCATTCGCGAAAGCGTCACCATTCATCGCGGCACGGAACAGGGAGGTGGTCTGACGAAGGTGGGCAGCGACAATCTGCTGATGATCAATGCGCACGTCGCGCACGATTGTACTGTCGGCAGCCGCTGCATTCTTGCCAATAACGCCACGCTTGCCGGGCACGTCTCTGTCGATGATTTCGCTATCATCGGCGGCATGACGGCCGTGCATCAGTTCTGCATCATCGGAGCGCACGTCATGGTTGGCGGCTGTTCCGGTGTCGCGCAGGACGTACCGCCTTACGTGATAGCTCAGGGTAACCACGCGACTCCGTTTGGCGTGAACATCGAAGGGCTTAAGCGTCGCGGCTTCAGCAAAGAAGCGCTGCACGCTATTCGTAACGCTTACAAGCTGCTTTACCGCAGCGGTAAGACGCTGGATGAGGTGAAGCCAGAAATCGCAGAGATTGCCGCAAAGCATCCTGAAGTGCAGCCGTTCTACGATTTCTTTGCCCGCTCCACGCGTGGTCTGATTCGTTAATGACCCGTCCCCTGACGATTGCCCTGGTCGCCGGAGAAACCTCCGGCGATATTCTTGGTGCCGGTCTCATCCGGGCGCTCAAGGCGCGCGTGCCGAACGCGCGTTTTGTCGGCGTCGCCGGTCCGCGTATGCAGGCCGAAGGCTGCGAAGCCTGGTATGAGATGGAAGAGCTGGCCGTGATGGGGATAGTGGAAGTGCTGGGCCGCCTGCGCCGCCTGCTGCATATCCGCGCTGACCTCACGCAGCGCTTCACCGCGTTAAAGCCGGATGTATTCGTCGGTATCGACGCGCCGGATTTTAACATCACGCTTGAAGGTAACCTGAAACAGCAGGGTATTCGCACTATTCACTACGTCAGCCCTTCCGTCTGGGCCTGGCGCCAGAAACGCGTTTTCAAAATAGGCAGAGCCACCGATCTGGTGCTCGCGTTTCTGCCTTTCGAAAAAGCGTTTTATGACAAATTTAACGTTCCGTGTCGTTTTATCGGCCATACCATGGCCGACGCCATGCCGCTTGATCCGGATAAAAACGCGGCGCGCGACGTCCTGGGCATCGCCCATGACGCCCGCTGTCTGGCCCTGTTGCCGGGCAGCCGTAGCGCGGAAGTTGAAATGCTGAGCGCGGATTTCCTGAAAACCGCGCTGCGTTTGCGCGAACATTATCCCGATCTCGAAATCGTCGTACCGCTGGTGAACGCGAAACGGCGTGAACAATTCGAGCGCATCAAAGCGGAAGTCGCGCCGGCACTCACCGCGCACCTGCTTGACGGACATGCGCGCGAGGCGATGATCGCCAGTGACGCGGCGCTGCTCGCTTCCGGTACCGCCGCGCTCGAATGTATGCTGGCCAAATGCCCGATGGTGGTCGGCTACCGTATGAAGCCATTCACTTTCTGGCTCGCCAAACGGCTGGTCAAAACTGAATTTGTGTCGCTGCCGAACCTGCTTGCCGGTCGCGAACTGGTCAAAGAGCTGCTGCAGGACGACTGCGAGCCGCAGAAGCTCGCCGCCGCGTTGTTGCCGCTGCTGGCCGACGGCAAACAGAGCCATGAGATGCACGACACTTTCCGTAAACTGCATCAGCAGATCCGCTGCAATGCCGATGAACAGGCGGCGGACGCGGTGCTGGAACTGGCGCAATGATGGAATTTATCTATCCGCACACGCACCTGGTGGCGGGCGTTGACGAAGTGGGCCGCGGCCCGCTGGTCGGCGCCGTGGTCACCGCTGCGGTGATCCTCGATCCGCTCAAGCCCATTGTCGGGCTGGCGGATTCCAAAAAGCTGTCAGAAAAGCGTCGCCTCGCGCTCTTTGATGAGATTAAAGAGAAGGCGATCGCCTGGAGCCTCGGTCGCGCGGAGCCGCACGAAATTGACGAGCTGAATATTCTTCATGCCACAATGCTGGCAATGCAGCGCGCGGTCGCCGGCCTCGCCGTGACGCCGGAGTATGTGCTGGTGGACGGCAATCGCTGTCCGGCTTTGCCGATGCCCAGTATGGCGGTCGTTAAAGGCGATAGCCGGGTGGCAGAAATCAGCGCCGCGTCGATACTGGCTAAAGTTACGCGCGATGCGGAAATGGCTGAACTGGACCTCACCTTTCCTCAGTATGGATTCGCTCAGCATAAGGGCTATCCTACCGCCTTTCATCTTGAGCGGCTGGCCGAGCACGGCGCGACGGCTCACCATCGGCGCAGTTTCGCGCCGGTCAAACGCGCGCTGGGCCTCGCCTCTTAACAGACACAGAGTTAACCGGAAACAGAAATGGCTGAACCTCGTTTTGTGCACCTGAGAGTGCACAGTGACTATTCCATGATCGATGGACTGGCTAAAACGGGGCCGCTGGTAAAAAAGGCGGCCGCGCTTGGCATGCCTGCCTTTGCCATCACCGACTTCACCAACCTGTGCGGGCTGGTGAAATTTTATGGCGGCGCGCATGGCGTCGGCGTGAAACCGATTATCGGCGCCGACTTCAATATGCAGTGCGAACTGCTGGGCGACGATTTTTCCCATATTACGGTACTGGCGGCGAATAATACCGGCTATCAGAACCTGACGTTGCTCATCTCGCGGGCCTATCAGCGTGGCTACGGCGCTTTAGGGCCGTGGATTGACCAGCAGTGGCTGGTGGAGCTTGGCGAAGGGCTGATTCTGCTTTCCGGCGGTCGTCAGGGTGACGTTGGTAAGTGTTTACTTCGTGGTAATAACGTTATGGCCGAGCAAGCGCTGGCGTTTTACCAGGAACACTTCCCGGATCGCTACTATCTTGAGCTTATCCGTACCGGTCGCCCGGATGAAGAGCGCTATCTGCACGCGGCGGTCGCGCTGGCGGAAGAAAAAGGCGTGCCGGTTGTCGCCACCAATGACGTGCGCTTTATCGAGCCTGGCGATTTCGACGCCCATGAAATTCGCGTCGCCATCCATGATGGCTTTACGCTTGATGACCCTAAAAGGCCGCGTCATTATTCGCCGCAGCAATATCTGCGTACCGAAGACGAAATGTGCGAGCTGTTCGCCGATATTCCGGAAGCGCTGGAAAACAGCGTCGAGATTGCCCGTCGCTGTAACGTAACGGTGCGCCTGGGTGAATACTTCCTGCCGAAATTCCCGACTGGCGACATGACCACCGAGGATTTCCTGGTCATGAAATCGAAAGAGGGGCTGGAAGAGCGCCTGGAGTTCCTGTTCCCGGATCCGGAAGTGCGTGCGCAAAAGCGCCCGGAATATGACGAACGCCTGGATATCGAGCTTCAGGTGATAAACCAGATGGGCTTTCCTGGCTACTTTCTGATCGTGATGGAGTTTATCCAGTGGTCGAAGGATAACGGCATTCCGGTGGGGCCGGGGCGTGGTTCGGGCGCGGGATCGCTTGTGGCGTACGCGCTGAAAATCACCGATCTCGATCCGCTGGAGTTCGACCTGCTGTTTGAACGTTTCCTTAACCCGGAACGTGTCTCTATGCCCGACTTTGACGTTGACTTCTGCATGGAGAAACGCGACCAGGTCATCGAACACGTGGCGGACATGTACGGCCGCGAGGCGGTATCGCAGATTATCACTTTCGGTACGATGGCGGCGAAAGCGGTTATTCGCGACGTGGGCCGTGTACTGGGCCACCCTTACGGGTTCGTCGATCGTATATCGAAGCTGGTGCCGCCGGATCCGGGCATGACGCTTGCCAAAGCGTTTGAAGCTGAGCCGCAACTGCAGGAGATTTATGATGCCGATGAAGAGGTGAAAGCCCTCATCGACATGGCGCGCAAGCTCGAAGGCGTCACGCGTAACGCCGGTAAGCACGCCGGTGGCGTGGTGATTGCGCCGACGCAAATCACCGATTTCGCGCCGCTTTATTGCGACGAAATGGGCCAGCATCCGGTCACCCAGTTCGATAAAAACGATGTCGAATACGCAGGGCTGGTGAAGTTCGACTTCCTGGGTCTGCGCACGCTGACCATTATCAACTGGGCGCTGGAGATGATTAACGCCCGGCGCGCGAAGCAGGGGCTGGAGCCCATTGATATTGCGGCGATCCCGCTTGATGACAAAAAAAGCTTCGACATGCTGCAGCGCTCGGAAACCACTGCGGTGTTCCAGCTTGAATCGCGCGGCATGAAAGACCTTATCAAGCGTCTTCAGCCGGACTGCTTTGAAGATATGATAGCCCTCGTGGCCCTGTTCCGTCCGGGGCCATTGCAGTCGGGCATGGTTGATAACTTTATCGACCGTAAGCACGGCCGCGAGGCTATTTCCTACCCGGATATCCAGTGGCAGCATGAAAGCCTCAAGCCGGTGCTGGAGCCGACCTACGGCATTATTCTGTATCAGGAACAGGTGATGCAGATAGCCCAGGTGCTCTCGGGCTATACCCTTGGCGGCGCGGATATGCTGCGTCGCGCCATGGGTAAAAAGAAACCTGAAGAGATGGCCAAGCAGCGCTCCATTTTTGAAGATGGCGCGAAAAATAACGGCGTCGACGGCGAGCTGGCGATGAAAATCTTTGACCTGGTGGAGAAATTCGCCGGATACGGATTTAACAAATCGCACTCCGCCGCCTATGCTTTGGTGTCATACCAGACGCTGTGGCTTAAAGCCCACTACCCGGCGGAATTCATGGCGGCGGTGATGACGGCCGATATGGACAACACGGATAAAGTGGTCGGGCTGGTGGATGAGTGCTGGCGCATGGGGCTTAAGATCCTGCCGCCGGATATCAACTCCGGGCTGTATCATTTCCATGTCAATGACGACGGGGAGATTGTCTACGGCATCGGCGCGATTAAAGGCGTTGGTGAAGGCCCTATCGAGGCCATTATCGAGGCGCGTAATAAAGACGGCTACTTCCGCGAGCTGTTCGATCTCTGCGCCCGCACCGACACCAAAAAGCTCAACCGGCGGGTGCTGGAAAAACTGATCATGTCCGGGGCGTTCGACCGTCTCGGGCCGCACCGCGCCGCGCTGATGAATTCGCTCGGCGACGCGCTGAAAGCGGCGGATCAACATGCGAAAGCCGAGGCGATAGGCCAGGCGGATATGTTCGGCGTGCTGGCGGAAGAGCCGGAGCAGGTCGAGCAGTCCTACGCGAACTGCCAGCCGTGGCCGGAGCAGGTGGTGCTGGAGGGCGAGCGCGAAACGCTGGGGCTGTACCTGACCGGGCACCCGATTAACCAGTACCTGAAAGAGATCGAGCGATATGTCGGTGGCATGCGCTTAAAAGATATGCACCCGACCGAACGTGGCAAAGTGACCACGGCGGCGGGTCTGATAATTTCCGCGCGGGTAATGGTCACCAAGCGCGGCAATCGTATCGGCATCTGTACGCTGGATGACCGTTCCGGGCGTCTTGAAGTGATGTTGTTCACTGACGCGCTGGAAAAATACCAGCATCTGCTGGAAAAAGACCGAATCCTTATCGTCAGCGGACAGGTCAGCTTTGATGACTTCAGCGGGGGCCTTAAAATGACCGCCCGCGAAGTCATGGACATTGACGAAGCCCGCGAAAAGTATGCGCGCGGGCTTGCTATCTCGCTGACGGACAGGCAAATTGATGACCAGCTTTTAAACCGACTCCGTCAGTCTCTGGAACCCCACCGTTCGGGAACCATTCCAGTACATCTCTACTATCAGAGGGCGGATGCACGCGCCCGGCTGCGCTTTGGCGCGACGTGGCGTGTCTCTCCGAACGATCGTTTACTCAACGATCTGCGCGGCCTGATTGGTTCGGAACAGGTGGAACTGGAGTTTGACTGATGCGCTGCATCAGGTTCCGGGAGCCTCACTGGACGCAATCCGCGTGGCCTGCCAGGTTCGGAGCAGGTGGAACTGGAGTTTGACTAATACAGGAATACTATGAGTCTGAATTTCCTTGATTTTGAACAGCCGATTGCAGAGCTGGAAGCGAAAATCGATTCCCTGACTGCGGTTAGCCGTCAGGATGAGAAACTGGATATTAACATCGATGAAGAGGTGCACCGCCTGCGCGAAAAGAGCGTAGAGCTGACCCGTAAAATCTTCGCCGATCTGGGAGCCTGGCAGATTGCCCAGCTGGCGCGTCATCCGCAGCGCCCTTATACCCTGGATTATGTCCGCCTGGCCTTTGAGGAGTTTGACGAGCTGGCAGGCGATCGCGCCTATGCCGACGACAAAGCGATCGTAGGCGGCATCGCGCGTCTGGACGGGCGTCCGGTGATGATCATCGGTCACCAGAAAGGGCGCGAAACCAAAGAGAAAATTCGCCGCAACTTCGGGATGCCGGCGCCGGAAGGTTACCGTAAGGCGCTGCGCCTGATGGAAATGGCCGAGCGTTTCAACATGCCGATCGTGACCTTTATCGACACGCCAGGCGCGTACCCGGGCGTCGGCGCGGAGGAGCGCGGTCAGTCTGAGGCGATTGCCCGCAACCTGCGTGAAATGTCGCGCCTGAAAGTGCCGGTTATCTGCACCGTGATTGGCGAAGGCGGCTCCGGCGGCGCGCTGGCTATCGGCGTGGGCGATAAAGTCAACATGCTGCAATACAGCACCTATTCCGTTATCTCTCCGGAAGGCTGCGCGTCGATTCTGTGGAAAAGCGCCGATAAAGCGCCGCTGGCCGCTGAAGCGATGGGTATCATCGCGCCGCGTCTGAAAGAGCTGAAGCTTATCGACAGCGTGATCCCGGAACCGCTGGGTGGCGCGCACCGCAACCCGGAAGTCATGGCGCAGTCTCTGAAAGCGCAGCTGCTGGCGGATCTCGCCGATCTCGACGTGCTGAGCACAGAAGATCTGCTCAACCGCCGCTATCAGCGTCTGATGAGCTACGGCTACGCCTGATAAACGGCGAATAAAAATCTCAATGAGGGTCGCGCAAGCGGCCCTTTTTTATGGCCTCGCACCGCTGATGAAATGTGATTTTTGCAATGAGTTAACGTGAGATGACGCCGTCATTTCCGTTTCTACACTCGCTGGGGAACCACAACCAAAGGGGACACCGGAATGGAAATAGCAAAAATCGCGGCGATTGGCGCCGCAGGGCTTATCGCAGGTTCGCCGGCTTTCGCCGCGCCATTACTCAGCAGCAGTACACCATACACGCTCAACGCCAGCGACCTCACCCAAAAAGAGCATGAGCTGACCAATTTTCCACTGATGCAGTCGGTAAAAAGCGCTATCCGCACGCTGGATAACGCGCAGGTTGAGCAAATAGCGCCAGGGCGCGCCGCCAACCCGGATAACGTTAAGCGCGTAGAGAAAATCCTGAGCGCTCAGGACTGGGACTATCTCTTCCCGCTGCGCGCGCCGGAATATACCTACAGCAATTTCCTCAAAGCGGTCGGCAAATTCCCGGCGGTGTGCGGCGCTTACAGCGACGGGCGAGACGCCGAGGCTATCTGTCGTAAATCGCTCGCCACCATGTTTGCGCATTTCGCGCAGGAAACGGGTGGCCACGAAAGCTGGCGCGAGCAGCCGGAGTGGCGCCAGGCGCTGTTTTATCTGCGTGAAATGGGCTGGAGCGAAGGACAGAAGGGCGGCTATAACGGCGAATGTAACCCCGATACCTGGCAGGGGCAGACCTGGCCCTGCGGCAAAGATAAAGACGGCGATTACATGAGCTATTTCGGGCGCGGCGCCAAGCAATTGTCGTATAACTACAACTACGGGCCGTTCTCTGACGCGATGTACGGCGATGTTCGCCCGCTGCTGGATAAGCCTGAACTGGTGGCCGACTCCTGGCTGAACCTCGCCAGCGCGCTCTTTTTCTTTGTGTATCCGCAGCCGCCTAAACCCGGCATGCTTCATGTGATTGACGGCACCTGGACGCCGAACGCGCACGATAAAGAGAGCGGTCTGGTGCCCGGTTTCGGGGTCACCATTCAGATAATCAACGGCGGTGTGGAGTGCGGCGGTGAAGCGGAAAACGCACAGTCGTTAAACCGAATCGCGTATTACAAAGAGTTCGCCAAATACCTGAAGGTGCCGGTCCCGGCGGATGAAGTGCTGGGCTGCAAGAAGATGAAGCAGTTTGACGCGGGCGGCTCAGGCGCGCTGCCGATCTACTGGGAGATGGACTGGAGCTGGAGCACTACCACCCCGGACGGCCAGGCTTATGCGTGCCAGCTGGTGGGCTACCAGACGCCATTTAGCGCGTTCAAAGAGGGCGACTACGCAAAATGCGTACAGAATCACTTTAACGTGAAAATTGTCAATGAGGCCTCCGGCGGCACCACGCCTGCGCCGCAGCCACAACCTGCGCCGACGCCTGAGCCTTCCGCCAGCAACGTCGCGCCGGTTGCCCGCATCAGCGGCCCGGTGGGCGCAGTGGATGCCGGTAGCAAAGTGTCGCTGAGCGCGGCAGGCTCCAGCGATGCCAACGGCGATGCGCTGACTTACACCTGGATGACGCAGTCCGGCCAGACGCTGAGCGGTAAAGACAAGAGCGTCGTGACCTTCAACGCGCCGGAAAGCGCCAGCGACGCGCAATACACCGTCAGCCTGAAAGTGGATGACGGCAAGTTGAGCGACACCGTCAGCTATGTGCTTAACGTAAAAGCGAAAGCCAAAACGCCAGACGCCGGCCCGGTAAGCTATCCGTCCTGGTCAGCAAGCCAGAGCTGGAAGCCGGGCGATATCGTCCTCAATCAGGGCGCGCTCTACCAGTGCAAGCCGTTCCCGGCGGGCGGCTGGTGCGGCGTGGCGCCCGCCTACTACGAGCCTGGCGCGGGCATTAGCTGGCAGGACGCCTGGGACGCGCTGTAACGCCCCGTTACGCAACACCCAACGCCAGCGAGCCGCTGGCGTTGTTCCTTCAACTATGCTTACCAGACGGTTTTTTTGCCAGGGGGTAAGCAGTGAATATCATCGCCATCATGGGGCCGCACGGCGTTTTCTATAAAGACGAGCCGATGAAGGAGTTGCAGGCGGCGCTTCAACAGCAGGGGTTTCAGCTGATTTGGCCGAAGAACAGCAACGATCTGCTGAAATTTATTGAGCATAACCCGCGTATTTGCGGCGTCATTTTTGACTGGGATGAATACAGCCTCGATTTATGCTGCGAAATCAATCAGCTTAACGAATACCTGCCGCTGTATGCTTTTATCAACACCCATTCCACGCTGGACGTCAGCGCCAATGAAATGCGTATGGCGCTCTGGTTTTTCGAATATTCGCTCGGCATCGCCGGGGATATCGCGACGCGCATCCGTCAGTACACGCAGGAATATCTCGATAACATCACGCCACCGTTTACCAAAGCGCTGTTTACCTATGTAAACGAAGGGAAATATACGTTCTGTACGCCGGGTCATATGGCCGGAACGGCGTATCAGAAAAGCCCGGTCGGCTGCCTGTTTTACGATTTTTTCGGCGGCAACACGCTCAAGGCGGACGTGTCTATCTCTGTCACCGAACTGGGCTCGCTGCTTGACCACACCGGGCCGCACCTGGAGGCGGAAGAGTATATCGCCCGCACGTTCGGCGCCGAGCAGAGCTATATGGTCACCAACGGTACGTCCACCTCCAACAAAATTATCGGGATGTATGCCGCCCATGCGGGCAGCACCGTGCTTATCGATCGTAACTGCCATAAGTCGCTGACACATTTGCTGATGATGAGCGATATCGTGCCGCTGTGGCTCAAGCCCACGCGCAACGCGCTCGGTATTTTGGGCGGCATTCCAAAGCGGGAATTTACCCGCGACGCGATAGCGCAAAAAGTGGCGCAAACGCCGGACGCCAGCTGGCCGGTGCATGCGGTTATTACCAACTCCACTTATGATGGGCTGCTGTATAACACCAACTGGATCAAACAGACGCTGGACGTTCCCTCTATCCATTTCGACTCCGCCTGGGTGCCGTATACCCACTTTCATCCGATCTATAAAGGCAAAAGCGGCATGAGCGGCGATCGCGTGCCGGGCAAAGTGTTCTTTGAAACCCAGTCGACTCACAAAATGCTGGCGGCGCTGTCGCAGGCGTCGCTAATTCATATCAAGGGCGAGTATGACGAAGAAACATTTAACGAAGCCTACATGATGCATACCACGACGTCGCCGAGCTACCCGCTGGTGGCCTCCATTGAAACTGCGGCGGCGATGCTGCGCGGCAACCCGGGCCGGCGGCTCATCAACCGCTCGGTGGAGCGCGCCCTGCATTTTCGCAAAGAGGTACAGCGCCTGCGCGAGGAGACCGACAGCTGGTTCTTCGATATCTGGCAGCCGGAAGAGATTGACGAGGCGGACTGCTGGCCGATCACGCCAGGCGACGACTGGCACGGCTTTACCCATGCCGACCACGCTCATATGTATCTCGATCCGGTGAAAGTCACGATTCTGACGCCGGGCATGGACGCGCAGGGCAATATGGAAAAAGAGGGGATCCCTGCGGCGCTGGTGGCGAAATTCCTCGACGAACGCGGCGTAGTGGTAGAGAAAACCGGGCCGTACAACTTGCTGTTCCTGTTCAGCATCGGGATCGACAAAACCCGCGCGATGGGGCTGCTGCGCGGTCTGACAGAATTTAAGCGCGCTTACGATCTCAATCTGCGGGTGAAAAACATGCTGCCCGATCTCTGGGCGGAGGATCCGGATTTCTATCGCAATATGCGCGTGCAGGAGCTGGCGCAGGGGATCCATAAGCTCATCCAGCAGCACGATCTGCCGGATCTGATGCTGCGCGCGTTCGATGTGTTGCCGGAAATGAAAATGACGCCGCATGCAATGTATCAGCAGCAGGTGAAGGGCAATGTCGAAACGGTGGAGATAGAAAAGCTGATCGGGCGCGTCTCGGCCAACATGATCCTGCCGTATCCGCCCGGCGTGCCGCTGGTCATGCCCGGCGAGATGATCACCGAGGAATCGCGCGCGGTGCTCGATTTTCTGTTGATGCTCTGCTCCATCGGCCGGCACTATCCGGGCTTTGAAACCGATATCCACGGGGCGAAGTGCGGCGAAGATGGCGTCTATAGGGTACGTGTCCTAAAAAACGAGTAACCCCTTGTTTTGCCGCACCAGGCTCAGTAACGTGCCAGACAATCATAAGGAGGGATTATGCTGGGTTTAAAACAGATTCACCATATCGCCATCATCGCGACGGATTATCATCGCAGTAAAGCGTTTTACTGCGACACGCTGGGCTTTACCCTGCAGTCGGAGGTGTATCGCGACGCGCGCGATTCCTGGAAGGGCGATCTGGCGCTTAACGGCCAGTACGTTATCGAGCTGTTCTCGTTTCCATTCCCGCCGGCGCGGCCAAGTCATCCGGAAGCCTGCGGCCTGCGCCATCTCGCGTTCAGCGTTGAGGATGTAGACCAGGCGGCGGCGTATCTGGAAAGCCGTGGCGTGACATGCGAGCCGGTGCGTGTGGATCCGCTGACCGGAAAACGTTTTACCTTCTTTGCTGACCCGGATGGCCTGCCGCTGGAGCTCTACCAGCAGTAACGCTTGCTCCCGACGCCATTGCCCGGTAAGTTGCCCGGCAATGGCTTCTCACTCTTTCGACGCAATGGATACTTCTCTGCTCTCTGCCCTGCGGGGCCGACGTCAGCTGCTGGTGGCCTACAGCGGCGGGCTTGATTCTACTGTGTTGCTCCATCAACTGGTGCGGCTGCGCGAGGCCTGCCCCGAGATGCGCCTGCGCGCCATACATGTGCATCACGGTATCAGCCCGAACGCCGACCGCTGGGCGGCGCACTGCCAGGCGCTCTGTCATCGCTGGCAGGTGCCGTTTGAACTGGCTTACGTAGAATTGGGGCAGGACGGACTCGGTCTTGAGGCGCAGGCTCGTAACGCGCGCTATCAGGCATTTGAGGCGGCATTGCTGCCGGGCGAGGCGCTGGTCACGGCGCAGCATCTTGATGACCAGTGCGAAACGCTGCTGCTGGCGCTCAAGCGTGGTAGCGGCCCGGCGGGACTGGCGGCCATGCCTGCTGAACTGTCGTTTGCGGGCAGCGTCATTCTGCGACCGCTGCTGAACACGCCGCGTGCGCAGCTGGAGGCGTGGGCAGATCGTCATCAGCTTCGGTGGATCGACGACGAAAGCAATCAGGACGATCGTTACGATCGCAATTTTTTACGTCTGCGCATTCTGCCTGCGCTGGAAGCGCGCTGGCCGCATTTCACTCAGGCGGCCGCCCGCAGCGCGCAGCTGTGCGGTGAGCAGGAACAGCTGCTGGATGAGTTGCTGGCTCCGGAACTGGCTGCGCTGATGGATGGACGGACGCTTGCCATCGCGCCGCTTGAAGGCATGAGCGAACACAAACGCGCCGCGCTGCTGCGCCGCTGGCTGGCTGCGCTCAACGCGCCGATGCCCGCCCGCGCTACGCTGCAACGGATCTGGGATGAAGTGGCGCAAAGCCGTGAAGATGCGAGCCCGCGCCTTAAAGTGGGCGATAATGAAGCGCGGCGCTATCAGGGGCGGCTATGGTGGATCAAAGCGCGTCGCGGACAGCGCCAGACCGTTATCCCGTGGCATGACGCGCGCACTCCGCTGCGGCTTCCGGAGGCGCTGGGTACGCTGACGTTTGGTAGCGAGGGCGACAGCGTGCGCGCGCCCCGACCGGGCGAAAGGCTGTCGGTGCGCTTCGGCGCGCCAGGCACGCTTTATATTGTCGGGCGCGATCGCGGACGCACGCTTAAAAAACTCTGGCAGGAACTCCAGGTGCCGCCCTGGCAGCGCGAAACCACGCCAATTCTGTTTTATGATGAGCAACCTGTTTGCGCTCCCGGCCTGTTTGTTACCCGTGAAGGCCAGGCGCAGAACGAACCAGGCTGGACTTTGGCCTGGCATAAGGAGCATGACGATGAATAAGCATGGTATTTTGCTGGCGGGCCTGCTGGGGCTTAGCCTGACGGCGCAGGCCAAAGGCGACCCGGCGGCGGGCGAAGAAAAAGCGGTCATGTGCGTCGCCTGTCATGGCGCTACGGGCAAAGCCAGCGCTCCTCTCTACCCCAACCTCGCGGGGCAGAACGAGGCGTATCTGGAGCACGCCTTGCAGGCTTATAAAAAAGGCGAGCGCAGCGGCGGCCAGGCAGAGATCATGAAGGCGTATGTCAGCGGACTGTCGGATGACGATATCGCGAATCTCGCGGCGTATTACGCCGGGCAGAAACCATAAAAAAGGGCAGCCTCAGGGCTGCCCGTTGTGCAGGTGGAGCGCGCGTCAGGATTCGCTGACGACGACCGTGCCGATTTGTGGATGGCTGAAGCTGGCGATTTTATCGAGACGCAATTCGCGTACGGCACCGGCTTCATCGGCAACTAAATATTCGACGTTTTTGCGTGAAACCAGATCCTGCGCTTTGGCCTTAATGACCTCGCCGCTTTTCAGTTCCAGCGTCAGTAAAAGATGATGCTGGCAGGCGAGCTCGAGGTTGTCATAGTCATCGCAGTTGATGGGTTGATAGGCATCATTCATTGACATAATCGCTCACCAGTAAGTTCGCGGCAGCATACGCCGCCTGTTCCCTGACCGACTCTGAAAGGGCTTCATCTGAGGCCACCTCATTCAGAACCCTTAATACGCAGCCCAGCGCGTCGGGAATGTACCCGAGCTCGCCGCTGGCTATCTGCGAATAGCGCTGTCGTATTAATTCACAATATTTATCCACATGCCCTCCTGTCAGAGCCTGACGACAGACTTCACCGCGGGATGCAAGTCTAAGCCTACGTAGTTAAACTCTGTTTAGCAAGGTGACTATACCATAGTCATCAGAGCCATAGCGCGAGCGCGCACGAGCCTGCCGCGCTCCGCTTGAATCGGCAGCCAGCCGGCGCGGATTGGGCTACAATACCCCCCAACTTTTCAGGGGGCCCTATGGCGTTAAAAGCAACCATTTATAAAGCGGCGGTCAATGTAGCCGATCTCGACCGGCAGCAGTTTCTCGACATCAACCTGACGCTGGCGCGTCATCCTTCGGAAACGCAGGAGCGGATGATGCTGCGCCTGCTGGCCTGGATGATGTACGCCGACGAGCGGTTGCAGTTCACCCGCGGCCTGTGCGCCGACGACGAGCCGGAAATCTGGCTGCGCAACGATCACCTCGGCATCGACCTCTGGATTGAACTGGGGTTGCCGGAAGAGCGGCGTCTCAAGAAGGCGGTGAGCCAGTCGCAGCAGGTGGCGCTGTTTACCTATAATGACCGCGCCGCGCAGGTATGGTGGCAGCAGAGTCAGGATAAGCTTAAGCAGTACAAAAACCTGACTATCTGGTATATCAACGATGAACAGCTCGCACAGCTGAGCGCGCTGGCGGAGCGCACCATGACGCTGCAGGCGACGCTGCAGGAAGGCGTTATCTGGCTGTCCGACACGCAGCAGAATCTGGAGCTGCATCCTACCGTCTGGCACGCCACGGCATGATTACGTTTTCACGAAACGTGGCGGTGCCCGATGACGAAGTGACGTTCAGCGCCATTCGCGCGCAGGGCGCGGGGGGGCAGCACGTGAATAAAAGCTCCACGGCTATTCATTTGCGGTTTGATATTACTGCCTCCAGCCTGCCGGAGGAGTGGAAAGCGCGCCTGCTCTCGGCGAGCCATCATCTGATTACGGCGGAAGGCGTGGTCGTTATCAAGGCGCAGGAGTATCGCAGCCAGGAGATGAATCGCGAAGCGGCGCTGGCGCGTCTGGTGATGCTGGTCAGGGAACTTACCGCCACGCAAAAGCGTCGAAAGGAGACTCGCCCTACGCGCGCATCGAAAGTGCGTCGTCTGGAGGCGAAAACCCATAAATCCGCCACGAAAGCCCTGCGGGGGAAAGTGCGCGGTATGCCGGATTAAAAGCACACCCGAACGATAAGGAAATACGGTGAAAAAAATCATTTTTTGCGCAGCGGCGGCTCTGAGCCTGTTTTCGCTGTTGGGCTGTAATAACCGGGCGGAAATGCAAACCTTAGCGCCAACCAGCGCGGCGGAGTTAAAACCGATGCAGCAGAGCTGGAAAGGCGTACTGCCCTGCGCCGACTGCGAAGGTATCGAAACGGCGCTATTTTTAGAAAAAGACGGCACCTGGGTGATGAATCAGCACTATCAGGGCGCGAAAGGGCAGGCGGAATTCGCCTCTTACGGCACCTGGGCGCGTACGGCGGATAAACTGGTTCTGACAGACAGCGAGGGCGATAAACACTATTTCCGCGCCCGGGGCGAGGCGCTGGAGATGCTTGATACTGAAGGCCACGCCATCGAATCGTCGCTCAATTATCGCCTTGAGCCCGTAAGCGATCCGCTGCCGGTGACGCCGATGACTATGACCGGGATGTATCAGCAAGACAGAAATGCCGCGACGTTTACCGACTGCGCGACCGGACGGCAGTCCGCCGTAGCGAATCACGCGGTGCTCGCACACGATGACCCGGTCGTGCGCGAAAAACCCGTGTTACTGGTGGTGGAAGCGCATTTCAGTATGACCGTGGATCCGGCGAACGGTACGGCGCAAAAGCGGCTGGTAGCCGACCGCAAAGTGGCGTTTAAGCCCGGCAAAGACTGCGACAATCCGTAACCGATGCGGATAAAAAAAGGCCCTCAACCGAGGGCCTTTTTTATGCGAAGTGCAAAGGCGCTTAGCGCTTCACGTTCGTCACCAGGTAATCCAGGATATCGCTGGTTTTGATCATCTTCTTCTCGCCGTCACGACGGTATTTGTACTCAATCTCGTCGTTGTCGAGGTTGCGGTCGCCGATAACCACCGTGTGCGGAATACCGATGAGTTCCATATCGGCGAACATGACGCCCGGACGCTCTTTACGGTCATCCATCAGCACGTCGATGCCTTTGGCGCGCAGTTCAGTGTAGAGCTTCTCGGCCAGTTCCTGCACGCGGAAGGATTTGTGCATGTTCATCGGCAAAATGGCGACCTGGAACGGCGCGATCGCGTCCGGCCAGACGATGCCGCGATCGTCGTGGTTCTGCTCAATTGCCGCTGCCACCACGCGCGTCACCCCGATGCCGTAGCAGCCCATGGTCAGGATCTGGTTGCGGCCATCTTCGCCCTGAACAGAGGCTTTCAGCGCGTCGGAGTATTTGGTGCCCAGCTGGAAAATATGACCCACTTCGATACCGCGCTTGATAAGCAGCGTTCCCTGGCCATCCGGGCTTGGATCGCCGGCAACGACGTTACGAATATCGGCGACGACAGGCGTCGCGACATCGCGGTCCCAGTTGATGCCGAAATAGTGCTTACCGTCGATGTTGGCGCCTGCCGCGAAATCGCTCATCACGGCGACGCTGCGGTCGATAATCACCGGAACCGGCATGTTTACCGGGCCGAGAGAACCGGGACCCGCGTTCACCGCGGCACGGATTTCCGCTTCGGTCGCGAACGTCAGCGGGCTTGCCACCTGCGGCAGTTTTTCCGCTTTCACGTCGTTCAGCTCGTGATCGCCGCGTACCAGCAGGGCGACCAGCGGAGAAGCGCTGCCTTCGGTCGCTTTAACCAGCAGGGTTTTCACCGTTTTCTCAATCGGCAGGTTGAACTGCTCAACCAGCTCGGCGATGGTTTTCGCGTTTGGCGTGTCGACCAGCGTCATTTCCTGCGTCGCTGCGGCGCGCGGGGTTGCCGGCGCAACGGCTTCGGCAAATTCTATGTTCGCTGCGTAGTCGGACGTGTCAGAGAAGACGATATCGTCCTCGCCGCTCTGCGCCAGCACCTGGAACTCATGGGACGCGCTACCGCCAATCGAGCCGGTATCGGCCTGCACCGGACGGAAATCGAGACCCATGCGGCTGAAGATTTTGCTGTAGGCTTCATACATCGCGTCGTACGTCTGCTGCAGCGACTCCTGAGAGGTGTGGAAAGAGTAAGCATCTTTCATCAGGAATTCGCGCGAGCGCATCACGCCAAAGCGCGGGCGCACTTCGTCGCGAAATTTAGTCTGGATCTGGAAGAAGTTGAGCGGCAGCTGTTTATAAGAGCTCAGCTCGTTGCGGATAAGATCGGTGATGACTTCTTCATGCGTCGGGCCGAGGACGAACGCGCGATCGCCGCGATCGACAAAACGCAGCAGTTCCGGGCCGTACTGCTCCCAGCGGCCGCTCTCCTGCCACAGTTCAGCAGGCTGAACCACTGGCATCGACACCTCGATAGCACCGGCGTTGTTCATCTCTTCACGCACGATGTTTTCGACTTTTTTCAGGACGCGCAGGCCGGTCGGCAGCCAGGTGTATAACCCGGAGGCCAGCTTGCGGATCATCCCGGCGCGCAGCATCAGCTGGTGGCTGATAACCTCCGCGTCGGCAGGTGTCTCCTTCAGAGTGGAGAGCAGATATTGGCTAGTACGCATGTTGTTACGGTTCCGTTTGAACGTGTGAATTCAGGCACGCTAAAGCCTGACACAAAAAAGTGGTTTAGTGTACCAGCGAGAAAGGGCGGCCAAAAGAGAGGCTCAAGAAATTAACGCGGCTCCAGCGCGTAGACCTCAAAGCCCTGCGGCGTGACGCGCCAGCGGACGTTGAAATCAAGCAGCCAGACGGCGTAGCTTTTGCCGATCTCTTCTTCTTTACGGTAGGCCGGACGCGGATCCTGAGAGAGCACCTCGCCAATGAACCGTCCCAGCATCGGGTAGCGTTTCTCAAGGCGCGTTAACTCGTGCGTTATCTCATCGGTAAAGGTGACCTGGACTGCGGCGTCCGGCGCCTGCTGGGCGTAGCCTGCGCGCGCGTCGGGCAACGCTTCGGCAAAAGGCAGATAAGGCTTGATATCGACAACCGGTGTGCCGTCCACCAGATCCAGCCCGCCGAGCGTCAGGATGACATGCTCTTTCTCGGTGCGGATACCCTGAAGCTCGACCAGCGACATGCCGACGGGATTCGGGCGAAAGGTTGAGCGGGTCGCGAAAACGCCCATGCGGGCATTGCCACCAAGACGCGGCGGGCGCACGGTGGGGCGCCAGCCGCCTTCCATCGTCTGATGAAAGACGAACAGTACCCAGATGTGGCTAAACCCTTCCAGCCCGCGCACCGCGTCGGGCTGGTTATAGGGCGCTATCAGATGCAACTCGCCGCGCGCGCTGTTAACAAGGCCTGGCTGGCGCGGGACGGCGAATTTTTCTTTATAAGGCGAGCGGATGACGCCGATTTGCTCAAATGCAAATTCGGTCATTTGGTCGGAACGCTAAGGGCGGAGCCTACGCAGACGGCCTGACGGTAGCAGCCCGGCGTGCCGCTGGTCACTTCACAGCTATGCAGCAGAACGGCGTTCGCTTTCATTTTCGAGGCGTTGATCTGCAGGCGCTTGCGTGCTGTCGGGATATTCGGCGGAGAGTCCTGGTTAGAAGCCTGGCAAGATTCGCCGCTCACTTCGCCCAGATCGCGGAAGGGCTTGCCAACCAGATCCGCCGCATTGGTATAGATTTTTACCGGCGCAGGGCGAACCGTTTTGGGGCGAACAGGTTCAGATTTTTGCGGCGACGTGGTGCTTTGAGCAGGTTCTACAGGGGATCTGCTTAGCACGGAACAGCCGCTCAGGATGAATGCTAAAAGACAGATCGGTAAAGCACGCATAATAATTCCTCGTCGGTGATAAAAACGTGGCTTATTGAATCAGGAGCTTGCAGAAATAACAAGACGGGCTTAAGCCCGTCCTGAAATTAGTAGCAATGATAGCAAAACCGGCTTACCAGCCTTTAACCGCGCCGCCGTTAAAGACTTTGTTCGCCGCCTCGCTTACTTCGTCAGACTGATAAGCCTGAACGAATTTCTTCACGTTTTCCGCGTCTTTGTTGTCTTCGCGGGTTACGATCATGTTTACGTACGGTGAGTCTTTATCTTCGACAAAGATGCCGTCTTTGGCTGGCGTCAGGTTGATCTGGCTGGCGTAAGTGGTGTTGATGACCGCCAGAGCAATCTGATCGTCATCCAGCGAGCGCGGCAGCTGCGGCGCTTCCAGCTCGACAATTTTCAGGTTTTTCGGGTTTTCAGTGATATCCAGTACGGTCGGCAGCAGGCCAATATCGTCTTTCAGCTTAATCAGGCCCACTTTCTGCAGCAGCAACAGGGAACGGCCAAGGTTGGTCGGATCGTTCGGTACAGCAATCTGCGCACCTGGTTGCAGCTCTTCCAGCGATTTGATTTTGCGGGAGTAACCGGCAATCGGGTAAACGAAGGTGTTACCGACGGAAACCAGTTTATAGCCACGGTCTTTGATCTGCTGATCCAGATACGGTTTGTGCTGGAAAGCATTCGCGTCGATATCGCCTTTACTCAGCGCTTCGTTCGGCAGCACGTAGTCGTTAAAGGTCACCAGCTCGACGTCCAGACCATATTTGTCTTTCGCCACTTTTTTGGCGACTTCAGCGACCTGTTGTTCCGCACCCACAATCACGCCCACTTTAATATGGTTCGGATCTTTTTCTTCCTGACCGCAACCTGCCAGAGCCAGCGTGCCGAGCAGGGCGCCCACTGCCGCAAAGGTTTTAAATTTGAAAGACATAACCATTCCTTAACTGAAAGTATATTGATGTTGTGTGTAAACGTTACTTATGAGTGACAGCCCGGACGATGCGATCGCCTGAGAATTGAATTAAATACACCAGTACCACCAGTAATACTAATACGGTGTTCATCACGGTCGCGTTATAGCCGATATAACCGTACTGATAGCCGATCTGCCCAAGCCCCCCTGCGCCGACCGCGCCACCCATCGCGGAATAGCCCACCAGAGTGATTAGCGTAATAGTGGCGGCGTTAACGAGGCCCGGTAACGCTTCCGGCAGCAGTACCTTACGGACGATCTGCATCGGCGTGGCGCCCATGGCGCGCGACGCTTCGATAAGACCCGATGGGATCTCCAGCAGCGCGTTTTCAACCATACGGGCGATAAACGGTGCCGCGCCGACCGTCAGCGGCACGATAGCCGCCTGCAGACCAATCGAGGTGCCGACAATCACGCGGGTAAACGGAATCATCCATACCAGTAAGATAATAAAAGGAATGGAGCGGAAGATATTCACCAGCGCGGAGAGAACGCGATAAAGTTTCGCGTTTTCGATGATCTGGCCCGGACGCGTGACGTACAGCAGCACGCCGACCGGCAGGCCAATGACGAAACCGAAAAAGCCGGAGACAAAGGTCATCGCCAGCGTCTCCCAGACGCCTCGCACCAGTAACCCCATCATTGCTTCAGACATAACCCAGCACCTCTACTTTTACATGATGTTGTTGCAGGTAAGCGATAGCCGCTTGTGTTTCTTCCTGAGTGCCGTGCATTTCGGTCAGCATGATGCCGAACTTAACGCCGCCGGCGTAATCCATCTGCGCGCTGATGATATTGTTGTTGACGTTATAACGACGCGCCGTTTCGGAAAGAAGCGGGGCGTCGACCGACTGACCGGTGAATTCGAGACGCAGCAGCGGTACGCGGCTCTCGCTGGATTGCGCATTAAGACGCTGGGCGTAATCTTCCGGTATATCGAGATGCAGCGTGGACTGAATAAACTGCTGGGCCAGCGGCGTTTTCGGATGTGAGAACACTTCACTGACGCTGTCTTGCTCAATGAGCTCGCCATTGCTGATAACCGCGACGCAGTCACAGATGCGCTTCACCACGTCCATTTCATGGGTGATAAGCAGGATTGTCAGGCCCAGACGACGGTTGATGTCTTTTAACAGTTCCAGTATAGAGCGGGTGGTGGCCGGGTCGAGCGCGCTGGTGGCTTCATCGCACAGCAGCACTTTCGGGTTGCTCGCCAGCGCGCGGGCGATCGCTACGCGCTGTTTCTGGCCGCCGGAGAGATTCGCCGGATACGCGTCCTGCTTTTCGCTCAGACCAACCAGCTCCAGCAGCTCGTTAACGCGACGTTTGATTTCATCCCGTGGCATGTTGTCCAGCTCCAGCGGGAGCGCAACGTTGCCAAAAACAGTGCGCGAAGCCAGCAGATTAAAATGCTGGAAAATCATGCCAATCTGGCGACGGGCTTTGGTTAGTTCCGATTCAGAAAGCGCGGTCAGCTCCTGGCTGTCAACCAGTACGCTGCCCTGAGTTGGGCGCTCAAGCAGGTTGACGCAGCGGATGAGCGTGCTCTTACCGGCGCCGGAAGCGCCAATCACGCCATAAATCTGCCCGGCCGGGACATGCAGGCTGACATTATTCAGCGCCTGTATGGTGCGGTTTCCCTGCTGGAACACTTTGGTGATATTGGACAGTTTGATCATCTGGTTATTTATTATCTTATAGGAGTTAGCCGTGGCATTTTGTTCTGCTTTATACGGCCGGTGACCGTAAACAGAATGGATGTTAAGGCATCCAGACGTCTAAATCAATCTGACTGTCAGCAATGAGCGCTTTCTCCGTCCAGGAATCATGCGATACTAGACAGCATTATTTAAGGCAGGAGTTTTTCAGGTGGCTAAATCTGTACCGGCAATTTTTCTCGACCGTGACGGCACGATTAATATCGATCACGGTTATGTGCACGAAATCGATCGGTTTGAATTCATTGATGGCGTTATCGAGGCGATGCGTGAGCTAAAGGAAATGGGCTTTGCACTGGTGCTGGTGACGAATCAGTCCGGCATTGCGCGGGGTAAGTTCACGGAAGCGCAGTTTGAGCAACTGACTGAATGGATGGACTGGTCACTCGCTGACCGGGGGGTCGATCTCGACGGCATCTACTATTGCCCGCATCACCCTGAAGGGGCGGTAGAAGCGTTCCGCCAGAACTGCGATTGCCGCAAGCCGCAGCCAGGCATGCTTATCTCTGCCCGGGATTTTCTGCACATCGATATGGCTGCTTCTTATATGGTGGGCGATAAATTAGAAGATATGCAGGCTGCAGCAGCGGCAGGCGTCGGCACAAAAGTATTGGTGCGTACCGGCAAACCTGTGACGCCGGAAGCAGAAGCAGCGGCGAATTGGGTATTAAATAGCCTGTCTGCACTGCCGGAGGCCATCAAAAAGCGCTAAAAACGTACGCAATGACGAAAAGGTGAGCGGTCGTGATTTTTTTTATGTTTTCCGCTTGCCATTACGTCTCGGCTCCCTATAATGCGCCTCCATCGACACGGCGCTGATGAAGAACATCACACAGCGACGGTGAGTCGGAAAGAGAAAAATCCTGAAATTAAGGGTTGACTCTGAAAGAGGAAAGCGTAATATACGCCACCTCGCGACAGCAGGCTGAAGGCCGCGTCGCGCCGCTCTTTAACAATTTATCAGACAATCTGTGTGGGCACTCGGGGCACTGATATCTTAACGTCTACGGACGATAAACGAATATCAAGTCTCAAGTGAACAACAGTTAATTCATTACGAACTAACAGTTTAATTCTTTGAGCATCAAACTTTAATTGAAGAGTTTGATCATGGCTCAGATTGAACGCTGGCGGCAGGCCTAACACATGCAAGTCGAACGGTAACAGGAAGCAGCTTGCTGCTTTGCTGACGAGTGGCGGACGGGTGAGTAATGTCTGGGAAACTGCCTGATGGAGGGGGATAACTACTGGAAACGGTAGCTAATACCGCATAACGTCGCAAGACCAAAGTGGGGGACCTTCGGGCCTCATGCCATCAGATGTGCCCAGATGGGATTAGCTAGTAGGTGGGGTAACGGCTCACCTAGGCGACGATCCCTAGCTGGTCTGAGAGGATGACCAGCCACACTGGAACTGAGACACGGTCCAGACTCCTACGGGAGGCAGCAGTGGGGAATATTGCACAATGGGCGCAAGCCTGATGCAGCCATGCCGCGTGTATGAAGAAGGCCTTCGGGTTGTAAAGTACTTTCAGCGAGGAGGAAGGGGTTAAGGTTAATAACCTTGGCCATTGACGTTACTCGCAGAAGAAGCACCGGCTAACTCCGTGCCAGCAGCCGCGGTAATACGGAGGGTGCAAGCGTTAATCGGAATTACTGGGCGTAAAGCGCACGCAGGCGGTCTGTCAAGTCGGATGTGAAATCCCCGGGCTCAACCTGGGAACTGCATCCGAAACTGGCAGGCTTGAGTCTCGTAGAGGGGGGTAGAATTCCAGGTGTAGCGGTGAAATGCGTAGAGATCTGGAGGAATACCGGTGGCGAAGGCGGCCCCCTGGACGAAGACTGACGCTCAGGTGCGAAAGCGTGGGGAGCAAACAGGATTAGATACCCTGGTAGTCCACGCCGTAAACGATGTCGACTTGGAGGTTGTGCCCTTGAGGCGTGGCTTCCGGAGCTAACGCGTTAAGTCGACCGCCTGGGGAGTACGGCCGCAAGGTTAAAACTCAAATGAATTGACGGGGGCCCGCACAAGCGGTGGAGCATGTGGTTTAATTCGATGCAACGCGAAGAACCTTACCTGGTCTTGACATCCAGAGAATCCTGCAGAGATGCGGGAGTGCCTTCGGGAACTCTGAGACAGGTGCTGCATGGCTGTCGTCAGCTCGTGTTGTGAAATGTTGGGTTAAGTCCCGCAACGAGCGCAACCCTTATCCTTTGTTGCCAGCACATCATGGTGGGAACTCAAAGGAGACTGCCGGTGATAAACCGGAGGAAGGTGGGGATGACGTCAAGTCATCATGGCCCTTACGACCAGGGCTACACACGTGCTACAATGGCGCATACAAAGAGAAGCGACCTCGCGAGAGCAAGCGGACCTCATAAAGTGCGTCGTAGTCCGGATTGGAGTCTGCAACTCGACTCCATGAAGTCGGAATCGCTAGTAATCGTGGATCAGAATGCCACGGTGAATACGTTCCCGGGCCTTGTACACACCGCCCGTCACACCATGGGAGTGGGTTGCAAAAGAAGTAGGTAGCTTAACCTTCGGGAGGGCGCTTACCACTTTGTGATTCATGACTGGGGTGAAGTCGTAACAAGGTAACCGTAGGGGAACCTGCGGTTGGATCACCTCCTTACCTGCAAGATACAACCTCGCGTGCTCACACAGATTGTCTGATAGAAAGTAAAGAAGCAAAACCTCTACAGGCTTGTAGCTCAGGTGGTTAGAGCGCACCCCTGATAAGGGTGAGGTCGGTGGTTCAAGTCCACTCAGGCCTACCAACTCCTCAGGAGTTGAAGAGGTTTAACTACGATGGGGCTATAGCTCAGCTGGGAGAGCGCCTGCTTTGCACGCAGGAGGTCTGCGGTTCGATCCCGCATAGCTCCACCATCACTTCAGAGTGTACTCACTGAGTATACTGCGAAGTATTTGCTCTTTAACAATCCGGAACAAGCTGAAAATTGAAACAGACATGCTGCTGCATTCTTCCGTAAACAGGGAATGCGCGGTGTGTCAGAGTCTCTCAAACTCGCAGCACGAAGACTTCTTCGGGTTGTGAGGTTAAGCGAACAAGCGTACACGGTGGATGCCCTGGCAGTCAGAGGCGATGAAGGACGTGCTAATCTGCGAAAAGCGCCGGTAAGGTGATATGAACCGTTATAACCGGCGATGTCCGAATGGGGAAACCCAGTGTGATTCGTCACACTATCTCAGCATGAATACATAGTGCTGTGAGGCGAACCGGGGGAACTGAAACATCTAAGTACCCCGAGGAAAAGAAATCAACCGAGATTCCCCCAGTAGCGGCGAGCGAACGGGGAACAGCCCAGAGCCTGAATCAGCTTGTGTGTCAGTGGAACGGTCTGGAAAGGCCGGCGATACAGGGTGACAGCCCCGTACACGAAGGCACACAGGTTGTGAGCTCGATGAGTAGGGCGGGACACGTGATATCCTGTCTGAAGATGGGGGGACCATCCTCCAAGGCTAAATACTCCTGACTGACCGATAGTGAACCAGTACCGTGAGGGAAAGGCGAAAAGAACCCCGGCGAGGGGAGTGAAACAGAACCTGAAACCGTGTACGTACAAGCAGTGGGAGCCTTCGTAAGAGGGTGACTGCGTACCTTTTGTATAATGGGTCAGCGACTTATATTCTGTAGCAAGGTTAACCGTATAGGGGAGCCGAAGGGAAACCGAGTCTTAATTGGGCGTTAAGTTGCAGGGTATAGACCCGAAACCCGGTGATCTAGCCATGGGCAGGTTGAAGGTTGGGTAACACTAACTGGAGGACCGAACCGACTAATGTTGAAAAATTAGCGGATGACCTGTGGCTGGGGGTGAAAGGCCAATCAAACCGGGAGATAGCTGGTTCTCCCCGAAAGCTATTTAGGTAGCGCCTCGTGAACTCATCTTCGGGGGTAGAGCACTGTTTCGGCTAGGGGGCCATCCCGGCTTACCAACCCGATGCAAACTGCGAATACCGAAGAATGTTATCACGGGAGACACACGGCGGGTGCTAACGTCCGTCGTGAAGAGGGAAACAACCCAGACCGCCAGCTAAGGTCCCAAAGTCATGGTTAAGTGGGAAACGATGTGGGAAGGCCCAGACAGCCAGGATGTTGGCTTAGAAGCAGCCATCATTTAAAGAAAGCGTAATAGCTCACTGGTCGAGTCGGCCTGCGCGGAAGATGTAACGGGGCTAAACCATGCACCGAAGCTGCGGCAGCGACACTATGTGTTGTTGGGTAGGGGAGCGTTCTGTAAGCCTGCGAAGGTGTGCTGTGAGGCATGCTGGAGGTATCAGAAGTGCGAATGCTGACATAAGTAACGATAAAGCGGGTGAAAAGCCCGCTCGCCGGAAGACCAAGGGTTCCTGTCCAACGTTAATCGGGGCAGGGTGAGTCGACCCCTAAGGCGAGGCCGAAAGGCGTAGTCGATGGGAAACAGGTTAATATTCCTGTACTTGGTGTTACTGCGAAGGGGGGACGGAGAAGGCTATGTTGGCCGGGCGACGGTTGTCCCGGTTTAAGCGTGTAGGTGTGATGACCAGGCAAATCCGGTTGTCTTTAACACTGAGGCGTGATGACGAGGCACTACGGTGCTGAAGCAATAAATGCCCTGCTTCCAGGAAAAGCCTCTAAGCATCAGGTAACACGAAATCGTACCCCAAACCGACACAGGTGGTCAGGTAGAGAATACCAAGGCGCTTGAGAGAACTCGGGTGAAGGAACTAGGCAAAATGGTGCCGTAACTTCGGGAGAAGGCACGCTGACATGTAGGTGAAGCCCCTGCGGGTGGAGCTGAAGTCAGTCGAAGATACCAGCTGGCTGCAACTGTTTATTAAAAACACAGCACTGTGCAAACACGAAAGTGGACGTATACGGTGTGACGCCTGCCCGGTGCCGGAAGGTTAATTGATGGGGTTATCGCAAGAGAAGCTCCTGATCGAAGCCCCGGTAAACGGCGGCCGTAACTATAACGGTCCTAAGGTAGCGAAATTCCTTGTCGGGTAAGTTCCGACCTGCACGAATGGCGTAATGATGGCCAGGCTGTCTCCACCCGAGACTCAGTGAAATTGAACTCGCTGTGAAGATGCAGTGTACCCGCGGCAAGACGGAAAGACCCCGTGAACCTTTACTACAGCTTGACACTGAACATTGAGCCTTGATGTGTAGGATAGGTGGGAGGCTTTGAAGCGTGGACGCCAGTCTGCGTGGAGCCAACCTTGAAATACCACCCTTTAATGTTTGATGTTCTAACCTGGCGCCATAATCTGGCGTGGGGACAGTGTCTGGTGGGTAGTTTGACTGGGGCGGTCTCCTCCCAAAGTGTAACGGAGGAGCACGAAGGTCAGCTAATCCTGGTCGGACATCAGGAGGTTAGTGCAATGGCATAAGCTGGCTTGACTGCGAGAGTGACGGCTCGAGCAGGTGCGAAAGCAGGTCATAGTGATCCGGTGGTTCTGTATGGAAGGGCCATCGCTCAACGGATAAAAGGTACTCCGGGGATAACAGGCTGATACCGCCCAAGAGTTCATATCGACGGCGGTGTTTGGCACCTCGATGTCGGCTCATCACATCCTGGGGCTGAAGTAGGTCCCAAGGGTATGGCTGTTCGCCATTTAAAGTGGTACGCGAGCTGGGTTTAGAACGTCGTGAGACAGTTCGGTCCCTATCTGCCGTGGGCGCTGGAGAATTGAGGGGGGCTGCTCCCAGTACGAGAGGACCGGAGTGGACGCATCACTGGTGTTCGGGTTGTCATGCCAATGGCACTGCCCGGTAGCTAAATGCGGAAGAGATAAGTGCTGAAAGCATCTAAGCACGAAACTTGCCCCGAGATGAGTTCTCCCTGAGACTTTAAGTCTCCTGAAGGAACGTTGAAGACGACGACGTTGATAGGCCGGGTGTGTAAGCGCAGCGATGCGTTGAGCTAACCGGTACTAATGAACCGTGAGGCTTAACCTTACAACGCCAAAGAAGTCTGGCGTGTTGAGAGATGATATTCAGCTTGTGACGGATAAACGTTCATGGCGGTACGCGGTGGACGGACAGAATTTGCCTGGCGGCTGTAGCGCGGTGGTCCCACCTGACCCCATGCCGAACTCAGAAGTGAAACGCCGTAGCGCCGATGGTAGTGTGGGGCCTCCCCATGCGAGAGTAGGGAACTGCCAGGCATCAAATTAAGCAGTAAGCCGGAACCATAATCCGGTGGTGTGACGAAATTCGGTGGAGCGGTAGTTCAGTCGGTTAGAATACCTGCCTGTCACGCAGGGGGTCGCGGGTTCGAGTCCCGTCCGTTCCGCCACTTATTAAGAAGCCCTGAGCAAATGCTCAGGGTTTTTTTTCGTCTTTATCATTTCAATTGCTTTTTTAGCAAAAAACTCCTGCTTTTATTGCTCTTTTTCGCTGCCTCCATCCCTTCGATAATCCTCTCCAGCTTTTAAAAGAGAGGTAAAACATGACAGTTCCTGCATTCGGTTTGGGCACATTCCGCCTGAAAGATGACGTCGTTATCGCATCGGTAAAAGACGCGCTGGCATCAGGCTATCGTGCCATTGATACCGCACAAATTTATGGTAATGAAGCGGCAGTCGGGCAGGCTATTGAGGAAAGCGGCATTGCACGCGAATCGCTTTATATCACCACTAAAATCTGGACAGAAAACCTCAGCAAGGATCGTCTCATCCCCAGCCTGAAAGAAAGCCTGGAGAAGCTGCGCACCGACTATGTCGATCTGACTCTGATTCACTGGCCTTCACCGGGTAACGCTGTGAGCGTAGCGGAATCGCTGAATACGCTGCTTGAAGCTAAAGCACAGGGGCTGACGCGAGAAATCGGCATTTCTAATTTCACGATTGCGTTGATGCAGGAAGCCATTGATGCCATTGGCGCCGATCAGATTGCTACTAACCAGATTGAGCTGTCGCCATATCTGCAAAACCGAAAGGTTGCCGAATGGGCGCAGGCGCACGGCATTCACATTACGTCTTATATGACGCTGGCATATGGTAATGCGCTTAAGGATGAGGTGATTGGCCAGATCGCGCAGAAGCATCAGGCCACGCCTGCGCAGGTCATTTTAAGCTGGGCGATGGCGCAGGGATACGCTGTAATACCGTCTTCGACGAAGCGTGAAAACCTGCAGAGTAATCTGGGGGCCTTGACGCTGCAGCTGGATGCAGACGATATGGCAGCTATCGCCGCGCTCGATCGCAACGAGCGTCTGGTTAGCCCTGACGGACTGGCTCCGGCATGGGATTAACGGTATAGCCCCCGCGGGGGCTATTTTTTTATCTGCTCGCTCAGGAAATCGATAAACGTCCTGATGCGCGTACTGACAGCGCGATCGCTGTAATATACCGCACTGAAAGGCATCTCCACCGGCAGACGGTACTCTGCCAGTAATTCCACCAGTTCACCTCGTTCTATCTCTTTATCGATCATGTAATCTGACAGGCAGGCAATGCCATTGCCGTTCAGGCACAGTTGTTTGAGCGTCTCGCCGCTATTAGATGTCATCCCGGGCTTAATCTCCAGCAACTGCCCGTCTTCACAGGCGACTGGCCAGGTGTTAAGCGTCACTGGCTCCGTGAAGCCTAAACAAACGTGAGCTTTAAGATCGCAAATAGTGGCTGGCGTACCGTGATGCTCAAGATAGTCAGGGGCGGCAACGATTTTCCTGAAGCTGGTAAATAGCGGGCGTGCCCGGAGACTTGAATCAGTCAGCGTACCCGCGCGGATCGCCACATCCACTTTACGCTCGATGAGATTAATAAAGGTCTCAGAAGAAACCAGCGAGAGCGTGACCTCCGGGTAGCGCTCGCGAAAGGGTTTAATCATCGGCATTAACAGATGCAGGATCACCGGCGTGGCAGCATCGATCCGCAGCAGCCCGCGCGGCGTTTGCCGGCTTTCCATCAGTTCGGTTTCCGCAGCCCCCATCTCCTGCAACACCAGCTGAACACGACGGAAGTAACGCTCTCCTTCTTCCGTCAGGCTCAGCTGGCGCGTAGTACGGTTGAGCAAGCTGACGCCAAGTTTCATCTCCAGCTTTTTTACTGTCCGGCTGACGGCGGAATTTGCAAGATTGAGCTGCTCCGCCGCCCGGCTAAAGCTTCCGCTCTCCACGACCGCGACGAAAATAATCAGTTCATCAGAAGAAGCTTTCATTATTGCTCCGAAGGCAAAATTGTATTGAGACTTTGCATATTTTTGTTATTTAACCACAGCGCCATACTGCACGTCATCAACGACACAGTATGGAGTGAATTATGCCGCTGGCATTACTTGCATTAACCATTAGCGCCTTTGCGATAGGCACAACTGAATTTGTTATCGTGGGCTTGGTGCCCACCATCGCGCAGCAGCTCTCCGTTACGCTGCCTTCCGCCGGGTTGCTGGTTTCCGTCTATGCGCTGGGTGTTGCCATCGGCGCGCCCGTGCTGACGGCGCTCACTGGCGCTATGCCCCGCAAGCAACTGCTTGTCGGGCTGATGGTGCTGTTTACCGCCGGGAATCTGCTGGCCTGGCTTGCGCCTGACTATGAGACGTTAATTGCGGCGCGTCTGCTGACAGGGCTGGCTCACGGTGTCTTCTTCTCCGTCGGCTCTACGATCGCCACCAGTCTGGTCACGAAAGAAAAAGCCGCATCGGCCATTGCCATTATGTTCGGTGGGCTGACAGTCGCGCTGGTTACCGGCGTGCCGCTGGGGACGTTTATCGGTCAGCATTTCGGTTGGCGTGAGACATTTCTTGCCGTCTCTGCGCTGGGCGTGGTGGCGCTGATCGGCAGTATGGTCCTGGTGCCGAAAGAGATCCCTCGTCGCGCGGTGGCCAGCCTGCGGGATCAACTGAGCGTGTTAACGCACCCGCGCCTGCTGTTGATCTATGCGATCACTGCGCTGGGCTATGGCGGCGTGTTCACCGCCTTTACGTTCCTGGCGCCGATGATGCAGGAGCTGGCAGGTTTCTCTCCCGCCGCCGTCAGCTGGATCCTGTTGGGCTACGGCATTTCCGTTGCGGTCGGGAATATCTGGGGTGGTAAGCTGGCCGACCGTCGTGGTGCTGTCGCCGCGCTCACGCTTATCTTCGCGGCGCTGGCAATATTGCTGCTGGTCTTTCAGTTTACGGCGACGATGCACTATGCCGCGCTGGTGACGGTTCTGGTGATGGGGATCTTCGCGTTTGGCAACGTACCGGGGCTTCAGGTCTATGTGGTGCAGAAGGCGGAGCAATATACGCCAGGCGCGGTGGATGTCGCTTCCGGGCTGAATATCGCCGCCTTTAACATTGGTATCGCGCTGGGCTCGGTCATTGGCGGCCAGACGGTGCAGACAGTCGGGCTGTCCCAGACACCGTGGACAGGCGCGCTTATCGTTGCGGTGGCGCTGGCGTTGATTATCTGGAGCGGCAGGCTCGATAAACGCGCGAGCTTTAAACTTGCCTGATTTTCGGGAGCGCTTCGCAGGAAGCGCTCCTTCTGCTTTCCCCACGGTCATTGCATCTGTGAGCTAAAATCCCTATAACTGGTAAAGGTCGCTTATCTTGCGAACACATCTACAGGGGTTAGCAGCGAAACGTGCGAAAACATACTTATGCCATGCGCTATGTCGCCGGTCAGCCAGCAGAACGCATTCTGGCGCCAGGATCGTTTGCGAGTATAGGGAAGGCATTACCCGCCGGAGAACCCTTGCCTGGAGACGGCTCACTCAGAGTCCTGGTCTGGAACATCTTTAAGCAGCAGCGCGCTGAGTGGCTCTCGGTCCTGCAAAATTTTGGTAAAGAGGCGCATCTGGTGCTGTTGCAGGAGGCCCAGACAACACCGGAGCTGGTGCGATTCGCCACCACCAACTATCTGGCGGCAGATCAGGTGCCGGCTTTTGTGTTGCCGCAGCATCCGTCAGGAGTAATGACGCTTTCTGCTGCTCATCCCGTTTACTGCTGCCCGCTGCGCGAGCGCGAGCCAATCCTGCGCCTCTCTAAATCCGCGCTGGTGACGGTCTATCCACTGCCGGATGGCCGCCTGCTGATGGTAGTTAACATCCATGCGGTTAATTTCAGTCTTGGGGTAGATGTCTACAGCAAACAGCTGGGGCCTATCGGCGATCAGATTGGTCATCACAGCGGCCCGGTGATCATGGCAGGCGATTTCAACGCCTGGAGCCGCCCGAGAATGAACGCGTTGTACCGCTTCGCGCGCGAAATGTCGCTGCGTGAAGTCCGTTTTACCGATGACCAGCGTCGCCGCGCGTTCGGTCGTCCACTCGATTTTGTGTTTTATCGCGGCCTGGCTGTCCAGGAAGCCTCCGTGCTGGTCACCCGCGCCTCCGATCACAACCCGCTACTCGTCGAATTCAGTCCCGGCAAACCTGAGCAGAAGTAAGGGGTGTCAGGTCTGCCGTTGGGCAGACCCTGCGCCTGCCCTTTCTTTTACTCAATGCAAGGACATGACAATGGCAACACACTCTCATCACGATAATGTAGAAAAGCAGTTCGGCTCGCAGGCGAAAGCCTATTTAACCAGTCAGGTACATGCCACGGGGCGCGATCTCCGACAGTTGCGTGAGCGCCTGGCCGCATTTGCGCAGGCGCGAGTGCTCGATCTCGGTTGCGGGGCAGGGCACGCCAGCTTTGCCGCAGCAGAGCAGGTGCGAGAGGTTGTCGCTTATGATTTATCCTCCTCAATGCTTGCTGTGGTAGCGGAGGCGGCGCGCGAGCGCGGTTTCAGTCACCTGTCGACATGTCAGGGGCATGCGGAGTCTTTGCCATTTGAGGCGGAAAGCTTTGATATTGTGATAAGCCGTTATTCAGCGCACCACTGGCATGATGTGGGCCTCGCGCTGCGCGAGATAACGCGCGTCCTGAAACCCGGCGGTACCGTCATCATGATGGATATTCTTTCGCCCGGCCATCCGGTTCTGGATATCTGGCTGCAGACCGTCGAAGCGCTGCGTGATACCTCACACGTCCGTAACTATGCCAGCGGTGAATGGTTATCGATGTTTAATCAGGCAGGGCTTATCACACGCAACGTCGACACCGATCGACTGGAACTGGAATTCAGTAGCTGGATTGCGCGCATGCGTACGCCTGAAGTACTCACGCAGGCGATCCGCGCTTACCAGCGCAGCGCGTCGGCCGGGGTGCAGCGTTATTTTGCGCTGCAGGAGGACGGCTCTTTCACCAGCGATACGATCATGATTGAGGCGAGTAAAGCGGCGTAATGCGGATAAAGAAAAAGGCACCGGGGGAATCGGTGCCTTTTCATGAGACTGCGGCTGGCGGTCAGGAATCGGGCGTCGAACTGTTCTTCACAAACAGGGTGATTTGATCGCCCGGTTGCAGATTGTCCGTATCGCTGTTCCAGCGCAACACATCCTTAATGTTTACGCCGTGACGCTTAGCTATGCTTGAGAGCGAATCGCCCTTACGCACTTTGTAGGTGATGCTGTCATTGTTGCTCGCCAGCTCGCCTGAGCTACTGACTGTGCCAACGGACAACGTCTGGCCTGGCTTCAGCTTCGCGCCGCGCAGATTGTTCCAGCGCTGCAAATCTTTGGTGCTGACGTTCATCCGGGCGGCAATTGCAGAAAGCGTATCGCCGGAACGCACTTTATAAGTGCGCGCAGACAGTGAATTATCGGCAACCAGCGTCGGCTGAACCGCAGCAATTTCACCCGCTGCCAGAGACGTACGCAACTGCTGCGCATGCTTCTGCGGCACCATGACGTACTGAGGCCCGCTCACGCCGAGGGTAGAGCCCTTAACGCCCGCATTGAAGGTTTTCAGCTTATTCACTGAAATCCCGGCCATTTCCGCCAGCTGTTCCATTTCCACCGGATTATTTACCTTCACGCGAGCCAGCGCACGGCTTTCATCCGTTGTCGGTAAACGCACCCCATACCTTTTGCTGTTTTTGAGTATGTCACTCAGCGCCAGCATTTTCGGCACGTAAATTTTGGTTTCCTGTGGCAGTGAGAGCGACCAAAAATCCGTGGGCATGCCACGTGCTTTATTCGCTTTCATTGCCTTCATTACACGACCTTCACCGCTGTTATAGGCCGCGACGGTCAGTAACCAGTCGCCGTCAAACATACGGTTCAGACGTTGCATCATGTTCAGTGCGGCAGTTGTGGACGCCACCACATCACGACGCGCGTCGTAATTTCGGGTCTGTTTTAAACCATAATTCCGCCCCGTGCTCGGGACAATCTGCCAGATGCCTGCGGCATTCGCGCCAGATGTCGCGTGGGGGTTAAAAGCGCTCTCCACTATGGGTAGTAGTACCAGTTCCATTGGCATATTACGTTTCTTAATCTGCCCGGCTATCCAGTACATATACGGCTCTGCCCGTAAAGTTACATCGTGGAGATAGCTCTTATTACTCAAGTACTTCAGTTTTTGTTCGCGGATCCGGTCATTTTCCGGAATCCCCATCTTTAGCTCGTCGCCAATGAAAGTCCACAGGTCCTGATCTTGCGCGAGGAAAGTTCCATCATCCATCCACCGCGCAGAAGCCGCTCGACCAGCGAACTTTCCTGCTTCCCCTTGACCAGCCGCAGAAAGGCTCTGTGCATGCTGTTGGACGCTGCCGTCGTGTTGCGACGCCTGGCACCCCACAAGCAGGACAGAGGCGAGTAAGATCGCTTTTGCCTTCATGTGTGTGTCAATAGTTGCTTAAAAGACGAGCAATGATAACGGCGAAGTTTCCTGAATACAAGCAAGAATTTTTAGAAGTTATCTTTCTTTGACCTTAACCATGCAAATCTCTCTTCAGGAGAGGACAACCGCAGATCTGCATTAATTTTCCCAATCAAATCATCATCTTCAAGACGGAGGTAAAGATTTATTTGGCGCTCATTTTTAAGAATTGAGGGGAGTGTTTTTTGATTTTTCGCACGTAACTCATTAACTTCTCGATAATATTGGGTTAAAACCGGATCGTTCGGCAAAATAGCCACTAAAAACTTAAGATTGCTTAATGTGTACTCGTGGGCGCAGCAAATAAGCGTTTCGTCGGGCAGGGCGTTTATCTTTTGGAAGGATTGGTACATCTGCGCTGGCGTGCCTTCAAACAGGCGTCCACAACCGCCAGAGAACATGGTGTCGCCACAAAACAGATAAGGGAAACTGAAATATGAGAAATGTCCTAAAGTGTGACCTGGCGTGGCGAACGCGAGGAAATCACAGCCCAGAATGTTGAACTTCTCGCCATCGTTGACTATAACCTGCGCGCCTTTGCTACGGGTCTCTTCTGGCCCGTACACAACGAGATCGGGAAAACGCGCCACTAATTCTTTTACCCCACCGGTGTGATCGTGATGATGATGGGTCAGTAAAATCGCAATCGGCCGCCATTGGTTTTCTTCAATAGCGTTCAATACCGGTTCCGCCTCGCCCGGGTCGACAATCAGGCATTGCCCTTCTTCATTATTTAACACCCAGATGTAGTTATCCTCGAAAGCAGGAATACTGTTAAGATTCATAAATCACCTCTTATGCATTACGGAAGGTAGTGATGAAACCGGCAAGGACACCCGCGACACTCAGCGCACCGACCCACTGGGATGCATTTTCCTGGGGCGACAATTATCGCGCGACGCTTGAGCGGGAACTCCAGCCCTGGCTTGGGAAAATGTATGGCTTTCATTTGCTTAAGATAGGCAATCTCAGCGCGGAGATAAACACCGACGCCTGCGCTATTTCCCATCAGGTCAATATTGCGCAACAAGGCGATGCGCTGCAGGTGCAGGGCGACCCGCTGCATCTGCCGTTTGCCGCTAAATCCGTCGATGCCTGCCTGCTGGCGCATACGCTGCCCTGGTGCACCGATCCACATCGGCTGCTCAATGAGGCGGATCGGGTGCTGATTGATGATGGCTGGCTCATCATGACCGGTTTTAACCCGGTGAGCCTGCTGGGCGCGGCCAAACTCCTGCCGTTCGTTCGCAAACGCGCGCCGGTGAATAGCCGGATGTTTACCCTGATGCGCCAGATGGACTGGCTGTCGCTGCTTAACTTTGAGCTGCTCTATTATAACCGTTGTCAGGTGCTGCCCTGGTGTCGGCAGGGCGGCAAAATGCTGACGAAACATTTGCCTGCGCTGGGCTGTTTGCAGGTGATGGTGGCGCGCAAGCGCACCATCCCGCTGACGATCAATCCATTAATGAAGCCGCGCGCCCGCACGCAACTGCGCCCGGCTGTCGGTGCCACACGGCAGTATCGCAAGCCTTAACTCGCTGCCGTTTCCGGTTGATAGCCGGTGTCTTCAAGCGTTGGCGCCATTGCGGCCGCGCGCGCCAGTTCGTCACAGCGTTCGTTTTCCGGGTGCCCGGCGTGGCCCTTGACCCACTCCCACTTAATCTCATGCTGGCTTAGCGCCGCATCCAGCCGCTGCCATAAATCGACATTTTTAACCGGTTTCTTGTCGGCGGTTTTCCAGCCGCGCTTTTTCCAGTTGTGTATCCACTGCGTGATGCCCTGGCGCACATACTGGCTGTCGGTGCTGAGCGTGACGGTGCAGTGCTCGCGCAGCGCCTCCAGCGACACAATCGCCGCCATCAGCTCCATTCGGTTATTGGTCGTCAGGCGATAGCCGGCGCTAAAGGTACGCTCGTGCTGCTTATAACGCAGAATCGCGCCATAACCCCCCGGCCCCGGGTTGCCGAGACAAGATCCATCGGTGAAAATTTCTACCTGTTTACGCATCTCTGGTAGACTTCCTGTGAGTAAAAAGCCAAGTCTGACATAAACGAGCGCTATGAGCACAGCTATTACACGACAGATCGTTCTGGATACCGAAACCACCGGTATGAACCAGATAGGCGCCCATTATGAAGGGCACCGCATTATTGAGATCGGTGCGGTTGAAGTCATTAACCGTCGCCTGACCGGCAATAACTTTCACGTCTATCTCAAGCCCGACCGGCTGGTGGACCCGGAAGCCTTTATGGTTCACGGCATCTCCGACGAGTTTTTGCTGAATAAACCGGTTTTCGGCGATGTGGTGGACGATTTTCTCGACTACATTCGCGGCGCTGAGCTGGTCATCCATAACGCGTCGTTCGATATCGGCTTTATGGATTACGAATTCGGCATGCTCAACCGTGGCATTCCGAAGACCGAAACGTTCTGCAAAATCACCGACAGCCTGGCGATGGCCCGTAAGATGTTCCCGGGCAAGCGCAACAGCCTCGATGCATTATGTTCGCGTTATGAGATAGACAACACCAAGCGTACGCTGCACGGCGCATTGCTCGACTCCCAAATTCTGGCGGAAGTCTATCTGGCCATGACCGGCGGGCAGACGTCCATCGCGTTCGCGATGGAAGGGGATGGGCAGCAACAGCAGGGCGATACCGGCATTCAGCGTGTGGTCCGCCAGGCGTCGCGCCTTAAGGTCGTTCGGGCGTGCGATGAAGAACTGGCAGCGCATGAATCGCGTCTCGATCTGGTGCAGAAAAAGGGCGGTAGCTGCCTCTGGCGCGCCTGAGCATACTGAAAATGCTGACAAAATCGCCGGGCGGGCGATTTTTAAAGCAAACGATTCAAAATGTGAGAAAAACCGTTGACGGTTACGGGGCCAGCCCGTAATATTCGCCCCGTTCCCAAGGGAACACAACGCGGAGCGGTAGTTCAGTCGGTTAGAATACCTGCCTGTCACGCAGGGGGTCGCGGGTTCGAGTCCCGTCCGTTCCGCCACTATTCAGAAAGCCCGAATCAGCAATGATTCGGGCTTTCGTCTTTTCTGCGCCAGCAAAATCAACGGGCCGCTTTTAAGCCGCCCCTGAATATCACCCCAGCGTAAACGAGTCGGCGTCCTGCCAGGCCGGGAATTTGTCGCGATAGTCGTTCAGCGACTCCAGAGACAGCTCCGCTTCCAGACGAACCGCCTGATGCGCGTCGCTCGCGGCGATAATTTCGCCCTGCGGGTTGATGATGCGGCTGTCACCGCGGTAGTGATGGCCGTTGCCGTCGCTGCCCACCCGGTTGCAGCCAGCGACATACGCCTGGTTCTCAATGGCGCGCGCCGTCAGGAGCGCCTGCCAGTGCAGGGCGCGTGGGGCAGGCCAGTTCGCCACATAGAGCGCCAGGTCATAATCGTTGCGGTTGCGCGACCACACCGGGAAACGCAGGTCATAACAGACCAGCGGCAGAATACGCCAGCCGCGCCATTCAACAATAAGGCGCGCTTCGCCCGCTACATAATGCTGATGCTCATCGGCCATGCGGAACAGATGACGTTTGTCGTAGCGGTGCACCGCGCCCTGCGGCTCGACCAGTAAAAACCGGTTTACCGGCCCGCGCTCGCTCTGTAAGGCGGCGCTGCCCGCCACCATCGCACTGGTCTGGCGCGCCTTTTCCTGCATCCAGGCGACGACGGTCTCCTCCGGGAGCGACGCCTGCGCGGCTTCCATTGCAAAGCCCGTAGTGAACATCTCCGGCAGCACAATGAGATCCCGCCCTTCTACCTTTTCCAGCAGCACGTCGAAGTGGCGCAGATTAGCGGGCCCGTCCATCCAGGTCAGCGGTTGCTGCATCAGCGATATTTTCAAACCAGACACGTTCAGACTCCCCCGTCATTGGCAACTCAGGCCACTTTATCACGCGCACGGCAGGATGCGAGGCAATAAAAAACCCCGCCGGAGCGGGGTTTTTCACAGAGCGGCATTACGCGGCTTCGACTTTACGCACCGTCTCCGGCAGCTTTACAGGCTGTGTCGCCAGCGCATCCGGTTCGAACTCATCGACGTTAATGCTGCGCAGACGGCTCTCTTCGGCGCGAATCAGAATAGCGGCTTCATCTTCATTGATGCGGCCTTCTTTCAGTGCGCGCTTCGCCAGCTCATCAAGACGGGTGAACGGCAGGTTTTTGCCCATCTCTTTGCAGATCCGCTGGTGGATAGGATCGGCGGCCATCACATCCTGCAATGCCTGCTCCAGCAACCCGACCGGGTTATGCTCGCTCGGCGTCAGGTACTGGCCGCGGCCGATGCGTGAACGGGTCGCCGACGGCGTCTGCAGGATCTTCGCAAGTTTGTGATCCAGCTTATCGGAAGGCGCGTCGTAACGGCGGCCCGCCGGGAAAATCGCCAGGCTCAGCAGGCCCGCGACCGCGCCGTTCGGGAAGTTACGCAGCAGATCGCTGATTGCCTGCTCGGCCTGATGCAGCGCGTCCTGCACGCCCCAGTGCACCAGCGGGAGATCCGCTTCCTGACGGCCTTCGTCGTCATAACGTTTCAGCACCGCTGAGGCCAGGTAGAGCTGGCTCAGCACGTCGCCCAGGCGCGCCGAGATGCGTTCACGACGCTTCAGGCTGCCGCCCAGTACCGCCATTGAGACGTCGGAGAGCAGCGCCAGGCTGGCGCTCAGGCGGTTGATATGTTGATAGTAGCGGCGCGTGGCGTCGCGGGTCGGGCTGCTGCTGGTCAGGCCGTTGGTCAGGCCGAGCCAGAAGCTGCGCACCAGGTTGCTGCCGACGTGGCCGATATGACGGAACAGCAGTTTATCGAACGCGTTAACGTCGTTATTCTGCGCCGCCGCCATCTCTTCCAGCACATACGGATGGCAGCGGATCGCGCCCTGGCCGAAGATCATCATGCTGCGGGTCAGAATGTTGGCGCCTTCCACGGTGATCGCGATAGGCGCGCCCTGATACGCGCGGGCCAGGAAGTTGCCCTCGCCGAGCATAATGCCTTTACCGCCTGCGATATCCATCGCATCGATAATCGACTGCTGTCCGCGGTGGGTACAGTGATATTTCACAATCGCCGACAGCACCGCCGGTTTTTCGCCGAGCATAATGCCGTAGGTGATAAGCGACGCCGCCGCATCCATCACATACGCATTACCCGCGATGCGCGCCAGCGGCTCTTCGATCCCTTCCATTTTACCGATAGAGATTTTGAACTGACGGCGGATATGGGCATAAGCGCCGGTCGCCAGCGCCACCGATTTCAGGCCGCCGGTTGAGTTAGACGGTAGCGTAATGCCGCGACCCACCGACAGGCATTCCACCAGCATCCGCCAGCCCTGACCGGCCATTTTCGGGCCGCCGATGATGTAGTCAATCGGCACGAAGATATCTTTGCCGCGCGTCGGGCCGTTCTGGAACGGCACGTTGAGCGGGAAGTGACGTTTACCGATTTCCACGCCCGGCGTGTTCGTCGGGATCAAGGCGCAGGTAATGCCGAGTTCCTGCTCGCCGCCCAGCAGACGATCCGGGTCAGAAAGTTTAAACGCGAGACCCAGCACGGTGGCGATTGGCGCGAGCGTAATGTAGCGCTTGTTCCAGGTGAGGCGCATGCCAAGCACCTGCTCACCCTGCCACTCGCCCATGCAGACCACGCCGGTATCCGGAATAGCGCCCGCATCAGATCCCGCTTCAGGGCTGGTGAGCGCGAAGCAGGGGATTTCCAGCCCACGCGCCAGGCGCGGCAGATAATGGTTTTTCTGCGCTTCGGTGCCGTAGTGTTGCAGCAGTTCGCCAGGGCCGAGCGAGTTCGGCACGCCGACGGTAATCGCGAGAATGCCCGAGACGCCGGAGAGTTTTTGCAGCACGCGGGACTGCGCATATGCCGAAAATTCCAGACCGCCATACTCTTTCTTGATGATCATCGCGAAGAAGCGATGTTCTTTCAGGTACGCCCACAGCTCCGGCGGCAGATCCGCCATTTCGTGGGTTATCTGGAAGTCATTGGCCATGCGGCACGCTTCTTCCACCGGGCCGTCGAGGAACGCCTGCTCTTCGGCGGTCAGCTTCGGCTGCGGGTAATTATGCAGCTTTTGCCAGTCCGGGTTGCCGCGAAACAGATCGCCTTCCCACCAGGTGGTACCGGCGTCGATCGCCTCTTTCTCCGTGCGCGACATTGGCGGCATCACCTTACGAAAGCCGCGGAACACCGGTGCCGAGATAAGCGATTTACGCATCGGCGTCACGTTAAGGGGAACCAGAATGATAGCCAGCGGCACCAGCAGCCACAGCGACCAGAGGCCAACGGCGCCCAGGGCTGCGGTCCAGGCCAGCAGAATCAGGCTGCTGAGCGTCAGGCTGACGCGGTGATAAAACAGCGCACCGATCAGGACGAGGGTGGCAACGATACTCAAGATCATCATAAAGAAAAGCTCCCTTGCTTGTAGGAGGTCTGACCACTTGTGATGATATGGTTGTAGAGGATGTTGCTTTTTTTAGCAATGCGTTCACAAAATAATTACAACCTGGCTCACATTGTTGCCGCACGTAAACGCAAAACCTGCACGCAGGCCGCGGCGTGGCGCTTCTCGCTCCCGGCGCTATCCGGTACACTGCATGCGGTTACTTTTTAATGCTGAAGGATATCCCTCATGTACCAGGATCTGATTCGTAACGAGCTGAACGAAGCCGCCGAAACGCTGGCTAACTTTTTGAAAGATGAAGCCAATATCCACGCTATCCAGCGGGCGGCGGTGTTACTGGCGGACAGCTTCAAAGCGGGCGGCAAAGTGCTCTCCTGCGGCAACGGCGGTTCACACTGCGACGCGATGCACTTCGCCGAAGAGCTGACCGGGCGCTACCGTGAAAACCGTCCGGGCTATCCGGCGATCGCGATTTCCGACGTCAGCCACATCTCCTGCGTTGGCAACGATTTCGGTTACGACCATATCTTCTCCCGCTATGTCGAGGCGGTAGGGCGTGAGGGCGATGTGCTGCTCGGCATCTCCACGTCCGGCAACTCCGGTAACGTTATCAAAGCCATCGAGGCCGCGCGTGAGAAGGGCATGAAAGTTATCACGCTGACCGGTAAAGACGGCGGCAAAATGGCCGGCACCGCCGATGTCGAAATCCGCGTGCCGCATTTCGGCTATGCTGACCGTATTCAGGAAATTCACATCAAAGTGATCCATATCCTGATCCAGCTGATTGAAAAAGAGATGGTGAAAGCCTGATTAGGCTGTTGTGCCGGTACGGGCGCGCGTCGCACGTCCGGCTGCCCCAGTGACGCCTTCTGCGAGGAAGGCGGCGTGTGACGAGGTGAATCATGTGCGAACTGCTCGGGATGAGCGCCAACGTGCCGACCGATATCTGCTTTAGCTTTACCGGCCTCGTGCAGCGGGGCGGAGGAACCGGGCCGCATAAAGACGGCTGGGGCATTACCTTTTACGAAGGCAAAGGCTGTCGCACGTTTAAAGATCCGCAGCCGAGCTACAACTCGCCCATCGCGAAGCTGGTGCAGGATTACCCCATCAAATCCTGCTCAGTGGTGGCGCATATCCGTCAGGCGAACCGCGGCGAAGTGGCGCTGGAAAACACCCATCCGTTTACCCGCGAGCTGTGGGGCCGCAACTGGACTTACGCCCATAACGGCCAGCTCACCGGCTACCGAACGCTCGACACCGGCCCGTTTCGCCCGATTGGCGAAACCGACAGCGAAAAAGCCTTCTGCTGGTTGCTGCATAAGCTCACCACGCGCTACCCACGCACGCCGGGCAACATGACGGCGGTCTTTCGGTATATCGCCGAACTGGCAAGCGAACTGCGCGAAAAGGGCGTCTTTAATATGCTGCTCTCTGACGGGCGCTACGTGATGGCGTTCTGCTCCACCAATCTCTTCTGGATAACACGCCGTGCGCCGTTTGGCGTCGCCAAACTGCTCGATCAGGATGTGGAAATTGATTTTCAGGAGGAGACCACACCCAATGATGTGGTCACGGTGATCGCCACGCAGCCGCTGACAGGCAATGAAACCTGGCACAAGATTATGCCAGGCGAGTGGGCGTTATTTTGTCTCGGGGAGCGTGTAGTTTGACGCCAGTTGCGGGTGCACCACGCTGCTGCTGAGCGGTTTGCTGACCACATAAGTGCCATTCACTACTGAAACGACTGGCGGCTGACGGGTCGCCATAAAGTAGTCATACCCAGGCTTAAGCTGTTTCCAGAAACCGATAAAGTACGAATACTTATGTCGCTCCATATTGGCGTCGGTCATGCGGAACGGATAAATGCTCACCTGGACATTCGGCTGACCAAACACCAGCGCGCCGGTGACGAACTGGAAAATCTCATCGATATTTTTATCGGTCATCGCATAGCAACCCACGGAAACGCAGGCGCCGTGGATCATCAGATATTTCCCTTCATAGCCGTTAGCGCGGTCAAAGGCGTTCGGAAAACCGATATTAATCGCTTTATAAAAACGGCTGTCGGGTTTGAGCTGGCTACGCTGCACGCTGTAAAAGCCTTCCGGGCTTTTGAAATCGCCCTGACGACGTTTCGGCCCAAGACCGCCGGAATAGTTGCAGATACGGTAGCTATCCAGTAACTGGTATTGCTCGCCCATCTTGACGTACAGCTCAAGCGTGCGTTCTTCCTTAAAGATCTGGATATAAACCGGGGAACCCATTAACTGCTGTTTTAATTCTTTTTTTATCGGGGTAACGCTGTCGCTACTGACTGTACTGGCCCATGAAAAGCACGACACCAGAAGCATTGCGATTAACAATGCGATTTTACGCATACTGCTTGTTTCCTTGAGAACGCTAAGACCGATGCCGGAACGGCGCAGGGAGCCAAAATAAGACTATTCTGGTTCAGGAGCGCTCACATTAGCATCGCTGTTATTTTTCGCAAGCGCTGCCTGCTGCGTTTACAATTAAGTTCTGCTTAACTTCCTGGCGCCGCGTTGAATTTACTCAATCCCGCCGAAATAAGGAAGGTTGCCGCAGCGCGGCTTTTTTGCCAGACTGTATGCACATACAGTGCGAGGCCGGGGTATGCGCAAAATCATTCATGTCGATATGGACTGCTTTTTCGCAGCGGTTGAGATGCGCGATAACCCCGCCCTGCGCGATATTCCGCTCGCCATCGGCGGCAGCCGCGAACGCCGTGGCGTTATCAGTACCGCCAACTATCCGGCCCGAAAGTATGGCGTTCGCAGCGCGATGCCCACCGGAATGGCCCTCAAGCTCTGCCCGCACCTGACGCTCCTGCCGGGCCGTTTTGACGCTTATAAAGAGGCCTCTGCCCATATTCGCGATATCTTCTCGCGCTACACCCCGCTGATTGAGCCGCTGTCGCTCGACGAGGCGTATCTTGACGTCACCGACAGCCCGCACTGTTACGGCTCAGCCACGCTGATGGCGCGCGAAATCCGCCAGACGATTTTTAACGAATTACAGCTCACCGCCTCGGCAGGCGTGGCGCCGATTAAGTTTCTCGCCAAAATCGCCTCGGATATGAATAAGCCCAACGGACAATATGTTATTACGCCGCAAGCGGTGCCCGCATTTTTGAAATCGCTGCCGCTTGGCAAAATCCCCGGCGTCGGCAAAGTGACGGCAGGCAAGCTCGAAGGGCTGGGGCTGCGTACCTGTGAAGATGTGCAGAACAGCGATCTGGCCTCGCTGCTTAAACGCTTCGGAAAGTTTGGCCGGGTGTTATGGGAGCGCAGCCACGGCATCGATGAGCGTGAAATCAGCCCGGATCGCCAGCGGAAATCGGTGGGTGTCGAGCGCACGCTTGCGGAAGATATCCATGAATGGGCAGAGTGCGAGGCTATCATCGAACGGCTTTATCCGGAGCTCGAACTGCGGCTCGCGAAGGTCAAACCCGATCTGCGCATCGCGCGACAGGGCGTTAAACTCAAATTTAATGATTTTCAGCTGACCACTCAGGAACATGTCTGGCCGCGCCTGAATAAAGAAGACCTGATCGCGACCGCAAAAAAAACCTGGGATGAGCGGCGCGCCGGGCGCGGCGTGCGGCTGGTGGGGCTGCACGTGACGCTGCTTGATCCGCAACTCGAACGCCAGCTGGTGCTGGGGCTTTGAGGTTTTCCCGGTCGGGCTGGTGGGCGCTGCGTTTACTCACCTGCATGACGATGACCGGCGGGGGGCGTAGGGCGGGGAAGCGCAGCGCGCCCGACCTCCGCAAACGACGCTAACGGCACCTCCCGTCCCCATCCTTCAAACATGTCTCGCGACGCCGCAAATAAAAAGGCGGCCTCAGAGCCGCCTTTATTCTGCATTCCGCTTAAACGCTTATTTAACCGGGATCGCTTTCAGCAGCTCGGTCAGCAGGGTCCAGTACTGGCCCACGCTTTCGATATGGACCTGCTCATCCGGCGAGTGCGGCCCGGTGATGGTTGGCCCGATGGAAACCATATCCATCTGCGGGTACGGTTTTTTGAACAGACCACATTCCAGCCCGGCGTGGATAACCTGGATATTCGGCGTTTTGTTAAACAGACGCTGGTAGGTTTCGCGCACCAGATGCATCACCGGCGAATTCGCGTCCGGCTGCCAGCCCGGGTAGCTGCCTTTAGCGACGCTCTGCGCGCCCGCCAGCTGGCCCAGCGCGTTCAGCATGCCCACCACGTAATCTTTACCGCTGTCGATAAGCGAGCGGATCAGGCAGATGATTTCCGCCTGCTCGTCGTTCATGGTGACCACGCCCACGTTCAGGGAGGTTTCCACCACGCCTTTGGCGACGTCAGAGTTACGGATGACGCCGTTCGGCATCGCGTTCAGCAGCGCCACAAACGCATCGCGGCTCTGTGCGGTCAGCGCGGCTTTATCCGTGCTCGCCGACTCCAGCAGAACGGTAATGTTCTTCTCTTTAACAGAGAGCTCATTTTTCAGGATATCGAGATAGGTATTCGCCAGCGTTTTCAGCTCGTCCGCTTTAGCGGCAGGCACCGCGACGGTCGCGAACGCTTCGCGCGGGATAGCGTTACGCAGCGTGCCGCCGTTGAAATCCACCAGACGCAGATCTAACGCTTTTGCATGTGCGAACAGGAAACGGGCCAGCAGTTTATTAGCGTTGCCGAGACCCAGGTGGATATCGCCGCCGGAGTGGCCGCCTTTCAGCCCTTTGAGCGTCAGTTTAAACGCCTCGAAACCGGCCGGGATCGCTTCGCGGGAAAGCGTCAGCGTGGAGATAAAATCGATGCCGCCGGCGCAACCCATGTAGATTTCGCCTTCCTCTTCGGAATCGGTATTGATCAGGATGTCCGCCTGCAACCAGTCGGCCTGCAGACCGAACGCACCGTCCATACCGGCTTCTTCGGTCATGGTCAGCAGCACTTCCAGCGGGCCATGTTCAACGGCATCATCCGCCAGCACCGCCAGCGCGGAGGCCATACCGATGCCGTTGTCCGCGCCAAGCGTGGTGCCGCGCGCTTTCACCCACTCGCCGTCAATGTACGGCTGGATAGGATCTTTGGTGAAGTCATGAACGGTGTCGTTATTTTTCTGCGGCACCATGTCAAGGTGCGCCTGCAGCACGACCGGCTTGCGGTTTTCCATGCCGGCGGTCGCCGGTTTGCGAATTAAAATGTTGCCCACCTGGTCGCGCTCGGCGAACAGGCCTTTTTCCTTCGCCCAGCCCATGATGTGTTCGGCGAGTTGTTCTTCATGATAGGAAGGATGAGGAATGGAGCAGATTTTCGCGAAAATATCCCACAGCGGTTGAGGGGAGAGTTGAGACAGTTCAGACACGTTAAGTCTCCTTGACTGAGCCCGCTGCAATGCGGCGAACGGGCCTCTGGGTTATCGTTGTGATGTGCCGCAAGACGGGCCTGGGCAATAGCCCGAGAATACCACTTTCTTTTATGCCGTGCAGACCAAAGCGAGCAAAAACCACGGCCCGTGCCGCATGGCACTGGTTTTTAGCGGTTCAGATCTCTATAATCTCGCGCAACCTATTTTCCCCCTGAACACTTTTTAAGCCGTTTTTTAAACTGGCCGGGACACTTCACATGAGCGAAAAATACGTTGTCACCTGGGATATGTTACAGATCCATGCACGCAAGCTGGCGAGCCGCCTGCTGCCGGCCGAGCAGTGGAAAGGCATTATCGCCGTCAGCCGCGGCGGTCTGGTGCCGGGCGCGCTGCTGGCGCGCGAACTGGGTATCCGTCACGTTGATACCGTCTGTATCTCCAGCTACGACCATGACAACCAGCGCGAACTGAAGGTTATCAAGCGCGCCGAAGGCGATGGCGAAGGCTTTATCGTGGTGGACGATCTGGTGGATACCGGCGGCACCGCGGTGGCTATCCGCGAAATGTACCCAAAAGCCCGTTTCGTGACCATTTTCGCTAAGCCGGCAGGCCAGCCGCTGGTGGATGACTACGTTATCGACATTCCGCAGGACACCTGGATCGAGCAGCCGTGGGACATGGGCGTGGTCTTTGTACCGCCACTGTCTGGCCGTTAATCCCGCCCTTACGCATCTTTACGCCCGGCACCGCCGGGCGTTTTTGTTTTTATCCATCGCCTGCGAGTACAATTAAGCTTTGTGACGTTTTCACGGAGGCAGAGCATGTCGCAGGCAAATCTGAGCGAAACCCTGTTTAAGCCACGGTTTAAGCACCCCGAAACGTCGACGCTGGTGCGTCGGCTTCAGCATGCCCCGCCTCCGGTCATTCAGTCCGCGCTGGATGGCAAAACGGTGCCGCACTGGTACCGCATGATAAACCGCCTGATGTGGGTCTGGCGCGGCGTCGATCCGCTGGAAATTCTTGAGGTGCAGTCGCGCATTGTATTAAGCGATGCCGAGCGCACCGATCCCGCCCTGTATGACACGGTGGTCGGCTATCGCGGCGGCAACTGGAATTACGAGTGGTCGAAGCAGGCGATGACGTGGCAGCAGCGCGCGGGGCAGGAAACGGACGAACACGCCATCGGCAAGGCGTGGCTGATGGCGTCGACACTTTACAGTATCGCCGCGTATCCGCATCTGAAGGGCGACGCGCTGGCCGAACAGGCGCAGGCGCTCGCCAACCGGGCTTATGAAGAAGCGGCCACGCGGCTCTCCGGCGAACTGCGCGAGCTGACGTTCGCCATTCCCGGCGGCGCGTCCATCACCGGCTTTTTGCATCTGCCCAAAGGCGGGCAAGGGCCGTTCCCGACGGTGCTGATTTGCGGCGGTCTCGATTCGCTGCAAAGCGACTACTTTAATCTTTTCGAGCGCTACTTCGCGCCGCTCGGGATCGCCATGCTGACCATCGATATGCCGTCCGTCGGCGCGTCAGCGAAATGGACGCTCACCCAGGATTCGAGCTTTCTGCATCAGCATGTGTTGCAGGCGCTGCCGACGCTGCCGTGGGTCGATCACACCCGTGTGGCGGCGTTTGGGTTCCGCTTCGGGGCGAACGTGGCGGTGCGGCTGGCGTATCTGGAGGCGCCACGCCTGAAGGCGGTGGCGTGTCTTGGCCCGGTAGTGCATCAATTGTTAAGCGAGCCGACGCGGCAAGGCCAGGTGCCGGAGATGTATATGGATGTGCTGGCGAGCCGGCTTGGCATGTATGACGCCTCGGACAACGCGCTGCGCGTCGAACTCAACCGCTATTCGCTGAAAACGCAGGGGCTGCTGGGCCGCCGCTGTCCGACGCCAATGCTGGCGGGCTTCTGGAAAAACGATCCGTTCAGCCCGGAGGAAGAAGCGCGTTTAATCGCCTCGTCATCTGTCGCGGGTAAACTGCTGGAGATCCCGACTTCGCCCGTGTACAGCAACTTTGACAAGGCGCTGCATGAGATTTCCGGGTGGGTAAACCATAAATTGCGTTAATGATTGGCTAATTTCCATTGGTTTGGTAAAACAGTGGCTTCACAAAAGGAGATCGCAATGACGTTACCGAGTGGACACCCGAAAAGCAGGATGATTAAGAAATTCACTGCCCTTGGCCCGTATATTCGGGAAGAGCAGTGTGAAGATAACCGCTTCTTCTTTGATTGCCTGGCTGTTTGCGTCAACGTGAAACCAGCGCCGGAGAAGCGTGAATTCTGGGGCTGGTGGATGGAGCTGGAAGCACAGGAAGACCGTTTCACCTACACCTGGCAATTTGGTCTGTTTGATAAAGAGGGCGTCTGGAATGTCACCCCGATCAAAGACGCCGAAGTGAAAGAGAAGCTTGAGAAAACGCTGCGTGACTTCCATGAAAGATTGCGTGCGCTGCTCGCTTCGATGGATTTAAAACTGGAGCCGGTGACAGAAAACCTGAAACTTTCTGCATAAGCCGTATTTCAGTTAATACCTGGATAAGCCAAAAAATAACCCCGCCGACGCGGGGTTATTTTTTTCGTAGCCACACGATGTTATAAACGCCCACGGCGTGGGCGTGTCAAATATTAATCAGAACTGGTAAACGAGGCCCAGCGCAACAACGTCATCGTTGTTGATATTAAGTGCGTTGTCGTCGTCCAGCTGGTTAATTTTGTAATCAACAAAAGCAGACATGTTTTTATTGAAATAGTAGGTCGCTGCAACGTCCACATATTTCACCAGATCAACGTCGCCAATGCCGTTTTCAACATCTTTGGCTTTTGACTGCACATAGCCGATGGACGGACGCAGGCCAAAGTCGAACTGATACTGCGCAACCACTTCGAAGCCCTGGTTTTTATTGGCAAAACCGCCAGTGATCGGGGTCATGTTGCGGGTTTCCGCATAGGTCGCCGCCAGGTAGATATTGTTGGCGTCATACTTCAGACCAGTCGCCCAGGCTTCCGCGTTATCGCCTTTACCGAGCGTGGAATTACGCTGCGCCAGCGTACGGTTTGATTTGGTGTAAGCGCCGCCGATGCTCACCCCGCTGTCGCCCAGCGCGTAGTTAACAGAGGCACCGTAGCCGTCGCCGTTGGCTTTGCTGGCGGCACGGCTATCGTTCTCGTTTTTGCCCTGGTATTGCAGGCCGAATTTCAGACCATCCACCAGACCGAAGAAATCGGTGTTGCGGTAGGTGGCCACGCCAGTGGTACGGCCGGTCATGAAGTTATCGGTTTTGGTGTACGCGTCGCCACCGAATTCCGGGATTATATCGGTGTAAGAACCCACGTCATACAGGATGCCGTAGTTACGACCGTAATCGATGGAGCCCAGGTCGGCGAACTTCAGGCCCGCAAAAGCCAGACGGGTTTTGGTGGCGCTGTTCGTGCTGTCACCTTCCACACGGTTAGCGGCAACCTGATATTCCCACTGGCCGAAACCGGTCAGTTGATCGTTAATTTGTGTCGCGCCTTTGAAGCCCAGACGGATATAAGATTGATCCCCGTCTACAGCGTCGTTATCGCTCATATAATGTTCGGCTTTAACACGGCCATAAAGATCCAGCTTGTTGCCGTTCTTGTTATAAATTTCTGCGGCCTGAATAGCAGAAGACGCAACAATACCCATCACCACTAATGCCAGAGTGCTCTTTTTCATCATTAATCCCAATCATTATTTACGCGCTAAAATTCGCGGGTCAAAGACCTGTGAAAAAACAAGATGGGTTTTAACGGTCCGATATGAAAAAAATATGACAAAGTAAGATAAATTTTAAAAAGATATATTTTTCGTAAACTGTAATAAAAATATCAAACAGCGCCGCTATGCTTGCCGGTTCGTCTGCGCGCCGTGCGGTTTTTCGGGCCGGGAGTTGGCAAGGGCGCGCTCTCCTGTTACAACGTCGTTTTGGGTTTAATTTTTCCAATTTCGTTGATACGGCAAAACATCATGAGTAACAGCCAGACCCTGGTGGTGAAACTGGGGACCAGCGTCCTGACAGGCGGCTCGCGTCGCCTGAATCGCGCCCATATTGTCGAACTGGTGCGCCAGTGCGCGCAGCAGCACGCCGCCGGGCATCGTATTGTGATTGTCACGTCCGGGGCCATCGCCGCCGGGCGCGAACACCTCGGCTACCCGGAACTGCCGGCGACCATCGCCTCCAAACAGCTGCTGGCGGCGGTCGGGCAGAGCCGCCTGATCCAGCTCTGGGAGCAGCTTTTCTCGATTTACGGCATCCATGTGGGGCAGATGCTGCTGACCCGCGCGGATATGGAAGATCGCGAGCGCTTCCTGAACGCCCGCGACACGCTCACCGCGCTGCTCGATAACCGCATCGTGCCGGTCATCAACGAAAACGACGCGGTCGCTACGGCGGAAATCAAAGTGGGCGACAACGACAACCTCTCGGCACTGGCCGCCATTCTCGCCGGTGCCGATAAACTGCTGCTGCTGACCGATCAGCAGGGCCTCTTCACCGCCGACCCGCGCAATAACCCGCAGGCCGAGCTGATTCAGGATGTTTACGGCATCGACGACACCCTGCGCGCGATTGCGGGCGACAGCGTCTCCGGGCTCGGCACCGGCGGCATGGGCACCAAGCTTCAGGCGGCGGATGTTGCGGGCCGCGCGGGTATCGAGACCGTGATTGCCGCAGGCAGCAAGCCGGGTGTTATCAACGACGTTATCGAAGGGCTGCCGGTCGGCACGCGCTTCCACCCGCAGCAGACGCCGCTTGAGAACCGCAAGCGCTGGATCTTCGGCGCGCCGCCCGCTGGCGAAATCACCGTCGACGAGGGCGCGCAGGCCGCCATTATGGAACGCGGCAGCTCGCTGCTGCCCAAAGGCATCAAAAGCGTCACCGGCAATTTTTCGCGCGGTGAAGTTATCCGCATCCGCAATCTGGAAGGGCGCGACATCGCCCACGGCGTCACGCGCTACAACAGCGACGCGCTGCGCCGCATCGCCGGGCACCACTCGCAGCAGATTGACGCCATTCTCGGCTATGAATATGGCCCGGTGGCCGTTCACCGCGACGACATGATCACCCAATAAGGAGCCTGCCATGCTGGAGCAGATGGGCCAGGCGGCCAAAGCCGCCTCATATCAGATGGCGCTGCTCTCCTCACGTGAGAAAAACCGCGTGCTGGAGAAAATCGCCGACTATTTAGAAGCGAACGCCGAAGAGATTTTGCTCGCCAACGAGCAGGATTTACTGGAAGCGCGCCGCAACGGGCTGAGCGACGCGCTGTTAGATCGCCTGGCGCTCAACCCGCCGCGTTTACACGCCATTGCGAACGACGTGCGCCAGGTCTGTCATCTGGCCGATCCGGTAGGGCAGGTCATCGACGGCGGCCTGCTGGAAAGCGGCCTGCGTATTGAGCGTCGTCGCGTGCCGCTCGGCGTAGTGGGTGTGATTTATGAAGCGCGCCCGAACGTGACGGTAGACGTCGCCTCGCTGTGCCTGAAAACCGGCAACGCGGCCATTCTCAGAGGCGGCAAAGAAACCTGGCGCACTAACGCCGCGACCGTAAAAGTTATCCAGAGAGCGCTTGAGGAATGCGGGCTGCCCGTCGCCGCCGTGCAGGCTATCGAAAGCCCGGACCGCGCGCTTGTGAACGAGATGCTGCGCATGGACAAATACATCGACATGCTGATCCCGCGCGGCGGGGCAGGGCTGCACAAGCTCTGCCGCGAGCAGTCGACCATTCCGGTCATTACCGGCGGCATCGGCGTATGTCATATTTTCGTTGATGAAAGCGCCGAGTTCGCGCCTGCGCTCAAGATCATCACCAATGCCAAGACCCAGCGCCCGAGCACCTGTAACACGGTGGAGACGCTGCTCGTGCATGAGGCCATTGCAGAACGTTTCCTGCCGGAACTGAGCCGCGCGATGCATGAGCGCGGCGTGACGCTGCACGCCGACGAGCGCGCGCTGGCGCTGCTTTCCGGTGGCCCGGCGACCGCTGTGGCGGTGAAGGCGGAAGCGTTCGACGACGAATGGCTGTCGCTCGATCTTAACGTGAAGCTGGTGGCGAGCATCGACGAGGCCATCGCGCATATTCGCGAGCACGGCACCCAGCATTCGGACGCTATTCTCACCCGCACGCTGCGCCATGCCGATCGTTTCGTGAATGAAGTGGATTCGTCTGCGGTGTACGTGAACGCCTCGACGCGCTTTACCGACGGCGGGCAGTTTGGTCTTGGCGCCGAAGTGGCCGTCAGCACGCAGAAGCTTCACGCCCGCGGCCCGATGGGCCTCGAAGCGCTGACCACTTACAAGTGGATCGGCTACGGCGACGATACGATTCGTGCTTAACTGAGGGCCGGGTGATGCAAAAATCGCCGCTTGAATCGCAAGGGCATTGACGTATCACCCGCTTTTACATAACCTTTTACCCCGTGCTCACGCACACCCTTCCTCAGGGCCGATATAGCTCAGTTGGTAGAGCAGCGCATTCGTAATGCGAAGGTCGTAGGTTCGACTCCTATTATCGGCACCACTTCTAGACTATTCAGAGTGTCATGCATTTCAATATGTAATTTGTTTTTTATAAAAGATAAATAACAGTACAACATTCATTAATCGCCTTTGTATTAAATCATCTATAATTCCTTTGCTCTATGAAGGCTATTGATTGGCTATCTTTTAAATGAAATTTTAAATAAATATAAAAATAGTGAGGCGTGTTTTATAACATAACACGCCCGCCTGTTTTTAACTCATGTTGAAGATGTTATCGCGCTGGATTCGATATGCGGCAATTGAAAGTAGCAAGCATAAGCTCTCTGAGAGAGACTACATAAATCTGGTTGTCGAAAATATCGCCTGATTTTTTTTCAACATTTATTATCTTATATGAACACTTCTTATAAACATCATTCTCACATTCAGTAATTTTTCCAAACATACTAAAATCGTCTTCAATATTTTGATGGGAAGATAAATCTATGTCTTCATAGGTCCAACAAATTATATAATGTATAATGTTTAGTGGATGATTTAAGATTTCAAGATGACTAAATCTATTCTTATATTCAATAGCCTTAAGTTTATCTTTATCAAAACTTGAATCTTGGTAAAATGTTCCTACACTATCAATCCCTCTGGCAGAGAATGTTAATGGTCTTAACCATAAATCTCTGTATGGAGAGTCTTCTGGAACAAAATGAGTAAGCGTTGTATAGAGCGTTCCAACCCAATGTTCGTCACTAGAATCTGGAGCAATAAACCATTTTTTTTCTAGTTGGGGAACGTCATTTATCATAAAACGTTCTCGATTTTTTAATCCTTGCTGAGTTTCAGTAAGTGCTTTTATTTGCTCTGAAATGTTTTCTGCATCTTTCTTTTTATTTAGCACATCAATGAAGTCCCTGAAAACTTCAAGTTCTACCTTCGCGGAGTCAATGAATTCTTTGATTTGATGTATGAAAGCTGAATCCTTAAGTACTTTATAAGCATCGTTACTAATTGAGTTTCTATTAGTAACCAAATCAAAAGGGCCATCAATTAAGAATAAGTAGTGTGACTGTGAATCATTATCGGCCAAGCATTGATAATCCGTTGCGAGTAAAGGCTCATTCCAGATTTGACTATAATTACAAGTTTTTATACCTTGCGATGATATAAAGGTACCTCTTTGATCTGTTAATTTTAAACCTGATTTTGATGAGCCCTGGCGATCAAGATTTGAATATTTCTCTAATGCTCGTCTATTTCCATCTATTGCAAATATCAGACTATATTTCTGGCCTTGATAGCGGATTACTTTAGCCTTTCGAGCATAAAATCGTGCAGAGCGTAAACGAGATAGTTTAGATGCTAATAAAGGTAATTCTCCATCAATGTCAATATCTAAATATGGATACCCTTGTTCAATTAAAGAGCATTCATCTCCGTCCCAAAGAAAAAGCTCAACATTTTTTATATCTTTAGATGCTTCATCAAGCTGCCTTTTTTCGATAGGTGAAAAACCATGGTTTTCATTAACGATTTTCACATCGCCATGTTTTGTGCAAAATCGAATGTAGTTATATACATATGAGTTTTCAATGTTGAAACCATTATTACTGTTTACAGTATAGAATTTTGAAAACTGTTCAACATTTAAATCTTTTATTATTATTATTGTTCCTGAAGAGAAATCATTAGGTGAAATATTTAATATAATATTGTCCACTACTTTTTTAGTTCTTACATCTTGTTTAGGAATAATTTCAGATAATATCTCGGCAACGTTATTGCCTTTATGAGGAGTTATGTCGGTGTAAATATTTAAATTAGTCCTGGGGTTATCTATCCTTTTGTAAATCCAATCGGGCTCTGTACCAAATTTAGATATAACTGATATTTCAGAAGAAGCAAAGCATAACTTTGACCCTTGGCATTTATACCCTATACTTTCACCTTTTAACTTCGTGGTTTTTCCGATTGAAAAAAATGCTTCATAATTTGATATCTCTTTGCCGCCATCTCTTGATGTTGATAAACCTACTCCATTATCAATAAAGATAAGCCCATTATATTCTTCCAAAGGATAAAACCATATTTTACTAGCTTTGGCATCATATGAGTTAGATATGAGTTCTCTCAATACTTCGCAAGGATCTTGTCTGTTCACAGAGAGTTCTGATAGTACATGTGTATAATCTATTTGAGGCGTAATGTTCATTATAGTTATCCATGTTAGGAAGAAGGTTTTTATATTGAATTGAACATATCATCTTTATATTTACGGAACAAGTTAATTTAAATAAATAGTTCTCGCTATGGTCCTTTATGTGCATTTAACTAAGAAGCATGACTTAAATCTTTCCTTAATCAAAATATTCAAGTTAAGTAACTATGCTGGACTCTACTGATTTCTTAAATATTCTGTTGAAGTAGGAACATAGGCGTTAGTTTTAAAAAATATAATATATCATGTAGCAATTTATTTATATTCATAGCTTTTAGATTAGAAATATTATCCATTTGGTTTAAAGCCTAACCTCTTCAATTCTTCCCGCCCCAGGTTTTTAAACCAGTTTCCAAGGCTCATTCCCTGCGCCTTTGCAGCTTCCTCAAACTGCGCTTTGAGTTCAGGGGTAATCCTAATCTGAAAAGCGGGGGCTTTGCCGTTTCCTTTGGGTTGTTTGTCACGTTGTACAGTTGACATGTGTGTACCTATAGGAGGAATATAACTGCAATAGGTACGTACCCTAACATGGTTGACCTATCGAAACAACGCTCCGGTGTGCTGCAAGACAACCGGAGCGTCTGACCACAAACGTTATACGGAGTAACGCTATGGCTAACGTCAATAGTAACACACCCGCACGCCCTGAAAATGAGGGCCATAATCTCAATCTGAACACTCCCGCCACCCCGATGCCGCCGTCGGCGCATTCCAGAATGTTGAGCCTGCATACGCTGTGCGAAGGGCCGATCACGGCGGAAATGGATTTCTTCACGCTCGCCACGCTGTGTGAAGAGACGGTCAGCGAGCTGATTGAATGCAAGGACGCGACGCTGTTTCTGGCGCTGGCCGGGAGGCTGGCGCTGATGCTGGAATTCCTCGCCGCCGCGCTCGACAGACCGGTGCCGGCGCATCTGTTTGCCTCACTGACGGCCGACACGCTCCCTTCAGAGGTGCCGTTCTGCATCGGCAGCGACGCGCAGATGCTGAGCCGCTACTGTAAAGCACTGAACATGACGTTAATAAGCCGCGCGCACCCGCCGGAAATGGCGGAAATGCTCACAGGGCTGCTGTTTGATCTCGTGAATCATCTGGTGGAATTTGTGAGAGCGCCCTGTTTTGTGCGTACTGAGGATGGCTATGAAGACTGGGCCGGGCAGCACGTCATGTCGCTGAACTGACAAAAGGCCGGGGGTTCCCGGCCTTTGTTTATCTGGCGCGCCAGTACAATGCAATAATCAGAAAGGGATTAAACACCTTCTATTCCAGGCTCGTTATGTGAAGCATCTGTATTTCTTTAATACGCTGTCTGTTCATGTTGATGTTACACGCCGTGGCGGCATTCCCAAGGTAGTGCGTGCTCGCTGCTTCTGTCACTGCAACGCCGCAATAGTCATCACGATATTTGAGCCATTCGGCCTGGCTTCTTTTGAATAATTCAATCATCCGTTTTTTACGGTCTTCATCGCCCATCCACCATTTAGTGTAATCAAAGTTCACCATCTCATTAAGCTTGTCCGCATAAGCCTTATTGAGCGCCCTGGTGGATTTATCATCAATTTCAGCTAAGCATTCGCTGTTCTCGTCGCCATATTGATCTTCGCAGGCTTTCACTTTGTCGTTTCTTATTACGTTTGCTGTCTCAGTCGCCAGCGAAGCGTGGCTAACCAGCAGCACAGAAATGATAAAAACGATTTTTTTCATTGCAGTAAATCCCTTACTTTTCGTCGTGACCCTGAACCCTGAATACCGCCATTTTACGCGCGATATCAGAATCAATTTACCGTGATTTGGTTCAGAATAACGCCACCCTCATCAGAGTAGTAACGAATGTCATTCGACTGCACGAGTCCGCCTTTAACCGGGGTCTCTTTATAATAAAAATCCGCTACCTGGCCAAACGCGCTGGCGCGTTCCGTTGATGTTGCTTCAGGCAAGGGAACGCCTTTTACCGTAACGCTTAAAGGGTCATCAAATGTTTTGCATCCTTCGCCATTTTCAAGCAGGGCAATGGCCGTGATAGTGCCATTTCCCATTTCGTTATCAGAAATAAAACCATAGCTCATACCACCATGGGTTTTGACACAAAGCCACTGGTACTGATTGCCTTGTATAACCGGTGCTGTCGTTAACTTTTGTATCTTTTGAAGGGTATCCGCTTCCATTTCGATGGCGTTTCGCCCGATCGAAACGGAAGGTGTTAAATCACGCTTAACCTCAACTGCGCTGGCGTCGTCTTCATAATGCTTCTGTATGAACGCCTCCATACGCAGTGCGAAAGCGGGGAAAGATGCGAACAATCCAAACAGGAGTATTTTCTTTTTCATTTTACTTTTAACTCGGTATCACCGCTTTCCCATATGCTTTTTCTGACGCTCAGCGGAGCAACAATGCATCCTTCCGAGGAATCCAGCGGATGAGCTTTACTGGCTCCGTGGATCCTGAACGCTGAGCGCCCACACATGTCGTTCAGGGAAGAGGGGGTAAGGTCTAATGTATATTTCCCGGTGTGAGGGGAATGATGCGGGGCCCCAATGGTATAAGTACCGCGCGGAAGAGGCCCGCTATTTTTAACGCATTCCTGCGACGTATCGTCCTTGTAACCACTCGCTCCGGCATAATCTGCAGTATAACTCTCGCCATCTCTGGTAAACGTGTGTGTGGCGACATCATATTCCCATGTCATATAGCGCTCCTTTCTTTCCATGTGTCAGTGTGAATGATATTGCCATCCAGGTAATTCCAGGTTATTTTTTCATATCCCATATCTATATATTCAAGATGGTTGTGTTTTGCCCATTTATCATTTTTCACGTCCAGTAACAAAGGCTCCACTTCGAGCACGCGAGCATTTTCCAGAGTTACTCTGAAATACTCTTCCTCCATTCCATTATCATTAATCCTGTAAAATCTAAATGTGGCTTTTTTCAACATTCTTCCTGTAGAGAGTGAGCTGTAGAGATAAGGCGTTGAACTATCAATCTCTTTCATAAAGGCATAGCCGCTATGCAGTCGTTTACCTGTTATTTTACCCGTACGAGGATCAACAGGAAGTTCGACAGAATGCATATGTTCCAGCACTTCAATTGAACCTTCACGGCCAGCAATATCAACAGACCCTTTAACATATGTACCATTATCATCTTCAAGCCATAAGTATACAGGTATCGCCATTTCCAATATCCCTCTGTACGTTTTCGTCTTTATTTCGCACAGGCGATTATCAAAGAAAATGCTACTACAGGATATTGATGATCGACATCAAGCGCATTGCGAATTATATTTGTCAGCACAAATGGTTATTGCATTATTGCCTGGCTTATGGATTGGCTCTTCACGCCGATTAAGTAATTGGTTTAAATACTTTCTTCATGATGACACTATTATTAGTGACTCATGTAATATGAACACCTAACAGGAAACTATGTTTTTCATCTGTTTATTAAGCAACCGGCATTTATATTAAGTCGCTACCCTAATAAAAAAGCCGGTCTCCCGGCCTTTAATATCTTCACTCCACCGCCAGCAAACAGATCTTCAGCGCCACGTTATAAGACGCCTCAAACGATTTCACCGGCAGAAACTCAAAGCGCGAATGGAAGTTATGCGCGCCGGTAAAGAAGTTCGGCGTTAACAGGCCTTTCGCGGAGAGCGCCGCGCCGTCGGTGCCGCCGCGCATCGGAATGGTTTTCGGTTTAATATCGAGCGCCTCCAGCGCCTGGTAAATCAGGTCAATCGGGCGGCGGTCATCGCCAATCGCGTTGCTGATATTGCTGTAAACGTCGCTGATGGTGATGTCCACTTTCGCGGTCGGGTGCGCGGCGGCGATGTTCTGCGCCACGTCATGCAGCTGCTGTTTGCGGCGCTCAAAGGCACTGAGGTCGAAATCACGGATGCTGGCGTTCAGCGTCGCGCTGTTCTGGCTCGCCTGCATGCCGTTAAACCACACATAGCCTTCGCGCCCGGCGGTGTGCTCCGGCGTCTCCTGGCGGTCGAAGCGGCTGATAAAATCGGTCGCCATCAGCAGCGGGTTCACCAGCACGCCTTTTGAGGCCATCGGGTGCGCCGTCACGCCGGTAAAGCGGATCTCCGCCTGCGCCGCGTTGAAGTTCTCATACACCACTTCGCCCAGCTCGCAGCAGTCGATGGTATAGGCGAAATCCACGTCAAAGCGCGCGAGATCCAGCGCCTTCGCGCCGCGCAGGCCAATCTCTTCATCCGGCACAAACGCCACCACAATATCGCCGTGGCGCATCTCCGGCGTCAGGTTCTCCAGCAGCGTCATCACCACCGTCACCGCCGCTTTGTTGTCCGCGCCGAGCACGCTGGTGCCGTCGCTGAAAATAATCTCTTCGTTCGGGTAGGCTTTAATTTCCGGGCGCTCGTTCACCCGCAGCCAGATATCTTCTTTCGCGTTCAGGCAGAGATCTTCACCGGTAAACGTGAGGATTTGTGGATGAATCTCCGGCGACAGTCCGACGTCCACGGTGTCGGTATGGGTGATAAAACCGATGCGCGGCGCGCCCGGCACTGTGCCCTTTTTCACGGCGGTGACGGTCGCGTGTTCATCAATAATAATCTGCTCCAGGCCCAGCGTTTGCAGCTCATCGGCCAGGGCGCGGGCCATCTCATGCTGGCCCGGCGTGCTGGGCAGGGTGGTGGCGGATGCATCACTCTGGCTGGTGATTGCCAGGTAGCGAAAAAAGCGGCGGGTTAATTGACTGCCGAGCGGTGATGGCATGGTGGATCCTTCTTTATTTGTGTTATCAGGTGTTTGCGTTGTGGTTTTAATGTTATTGATGAAGTGACGAAGAATCAGAATCCTTTGGCACGAAATAAAAAACATAAAGGAATTACGATGATTAGCAAGCACACGATCCATGCGCTGGCGCTCGCCGCCCTCACCACCAGCGCCGCGGCAGGCGCGAGTACGCTGGTCTATTGCTCTGAGGGCTCGCCGGAGAACTTCAACCCGCAGTTGTATACCTCCGGCACCAGCGTCGATGCCAGCGCCGTGCCGGTTTATAACCGTCTGGTGGATTTTAAAACCGGCACCACCGAACTCGTGCCGAGCCTCGCGGAGCGGTGGGAGGTGAGCGACGACGGCAAAACGTACACCTTCCATCTGCGTAAGGGCGTGAAATTCCAGAGCAACAAATATTTCAAACCAACACGCGATTTCAACGCCGACGACGTCATCTTCTCGTTTATGCGCCAGAAGGACCCGAAACACCCGTACCACAACGTCTCGAACGGTAACTACTCCAACTTTGAAAGCCTGGAGTTCGGCAAGCTCATCACGGCTATCGATAAAGTGGATGACCACACGGTGCGCTTTATGCTCGCCCACCCGGAAGCGCCGTTCGTGGCCGATCTCGGCTGGTATTTCGCATCTATCCTGTCGGCGGAATATGCCGACGCGATGCTCAAAGCCGGCACGCCGGAGCGCGTGGATATGAACCCCATCGGCACCGGGCCGTTTAAGCTCGCGCAATATCAGAAAGATTCGCGCATCCTGTTTACGGCGTTTGACCAGTACTGGCAGGGCAAAGCGAAGCTCGACCGGCTGGTGTTCAGCATCACCCCGGACGCCTCGGTGCGCTACGCCAAGCTTGAGAAAAACGAGTGCCAGGTGATGCCGTTCCCCAACCCGGCGGATCTGCCGCGCATGAAGGAAAACCCGGATCTCACGCTGATGAGCAAATCGGGGCTGAACACGGGCTTCCTCGCGTTCAACACCCAAAAACCGCCGCTGGATAACGTCAAAGTGCGCCAGGCGCTGGCGATGGCCATCAACAAGCCTGCGATTATCGACGCGGTGTTCCAGGGCACCGGCACCGCCGCGAAAAACCTGTTGCCGCCGGGCGTCTGGAGCGCAGATAAAGATTTAAAAGACTATGACTACGCGCCGGAGCAGGCCAAAGCGCTGCTGAAAGACGCGGGCATGCCGGAGGGCTTTACTATCGATCTCTGGGCGATGCCCGTGCAGCGGCCCTATAACCCGAACGCCAAACGCATGGCGGAGATGATCCAGGCGGACTGGGCAAAAATCGGCGTGAAGGCGCATATCGTCACCTATGAGTGGGGCGAATATTTAAAACGCGTGAAAGGCGGCGAACACCAGGCGGCGCTGATGGGCTGGACGACCGCGACCGGCGATCCGGATAACTTCTTCGGCCCGCTCTTTACCTGCCAGTCCGCCAACGGCGGCTCGAACTCCGCGAAGTGGTGCTATGCGCCGTTCGATAAGCTCATCAGCGAGGCGAAAGCCACCAGCGATCGTCCGACGCGTGAAGCGCTCTATCTTGAGGCGCAGCAGATCATGCACGATCAAATGCCCGCCGTCATGATCGCTCACTCGACGATCTTCGAGCCGGTACGCAAAAACGTCACCGGTTATGAAGTCGATCCGTTCGGCAAACACATTTTTTATCAGGTGGATCTTAAAAAATAAGGCGGGAAACCGCCTCTGCGGAGGCGGTTTATCATGGCTCCTGGCGGGGGAGATTACGCGAAAACGCCACATTCGCCACCGACTGCACTTTCCAGGCATTCCCTTCTTTGACCATGCAATCAATCACGATGTGATCCTGTTTTTTGCCAAACGCGATATAGACGTTATTGCATGCCGCATGCGCATCGCTGGCGACGGCGGCGATCTATCGCTTCGCACCTTCTCCCGCCACACTTCCCACCCAGGCCTGCGACATCACATCGCGCCACGCCTCATCCTGGCGTTCAAAAAACGCGGCGGTCTCATACAACAGCGCATCGGGCGCAAGGTGCGGTGACTGTAACAGCGCCAGTAACCCTTCATAGCCCGCGCAGGCGTGCCACTGGCACTGCGCCACGTAACCGATGTTTCGCTCCACCCGCATATGCTGGAAGAACGGCGCCTGGAGCGCGGCGGCGGCTTTGCGCTGCGCAGGCGCCAGCGGGATGAATAACAGCAACGCGCTGTCGGTGCCGTTTGCGGGCAGGGTAAAACGGCGCGGGGCGGGCAGCGGGCGCGGCGGCTGTGGGGTGACGAGCGGGAAGGGGAAGTCGCTTAAGCGGCGCGCGAGCGCGTCGCGCAGCAGCGGGCCGCCGCCGTCAAGCGTAGCCTGCCACGCCTGCGCGCCCGGTACGCGCGTGGTCATCAGCAGCTCGCGGGGAAGCTGCGCCAGCAGGCGGCGCACTGCGATAGCCTGGTTTTCCTCTGCCTGCGCCCGCTGAGCCAGTCTTTCCGCTTCGGCGCGGTAGCGATCATCCGGCTCCCACAGGTACGTCATCATCTCCGTGAGTAGCACCATGATCAGCGCTTCGTCGCCGGACAGCGTGATGCGCCAGTCTCCGTTCACAGGCCCCACATGCAGCGCGCCGCCCTCAAGGCGCGCCCGGTCGCACAGCGGGCGCAGGCGTGAGAGCAGCTCCATGCCGCGACGCTCGCTGACGACGGTGCCCGGCGCGGGCGCAAGCGTCAGGGCGATGCGTTCAGCGCCGGGTTGCCACACGAGCGGCGCGCAGTCGCCTGGCAGCGCCACGGCAAGCGCGGGCGGAAAGACCGGCGCGGGGGAAAAGGGAATATCCGGCGGTGTCCTGTCCGGCGTCGCCGGAAAATCGCCGAGCGTGAGCGTCAGCCCCTGCGTCGCGACCGGCGCGCCGTTGACTTCCGGGGCGAGCCACAGCCGCGTCGGGCGCTGCGCCATGAGCGCGGCCAGCAGCGGGCGCCATGCGCGGGCTTCCACCGGCGGCTGACCAAACGCATGCGCGCGCAGGGCGTCCATGGGCGATAACGCGTTGAAATCCTCGCAGGCGAGGCGCAGCAGGGGCGTCAGCGCCCCTTCCGGCAGCGCGGCGAGGGCCGCCAGCCAGCGGTGGAACAGCGCGTCCACGCAGGCCGGATCCACCGCCTCGCCAGCGAGCGTGAAGGTCACGCGCAGCCAGAGCGTGGCGTCATCCAGCGCGTCGGCCTCAAGCGCGGCGTCGTCGGCGAGCGTCTGTTCGCGCAGGGCGGCCATCAGGCCGCCGGGCGCTTCACTGCGAAGCGTGTGCGCAAGCAGGCGCAGGGCAGGGCGCACGGCGACGGGCAGCAAAAAACTCAACGCCAGTTGCGTAATCCCCGGCTGCGCCAGCGCGCACTCCTGGCCTGAATGCGCCTTAACGGTAAGCGGCTGCGCCACGCCCGGCGTGATGCGGGCGGCGGCCTCGCGGGCCAGCGCGTCGAGTTCATTAAGCGGCTGCGGACCGCAGAGCCAGAGGTGCAGGTTCGCGGCGTGATAGTGCTGCTGATGAAACGCAGTCAGCGCCGCGCGTAGTCGCGCGGCGTCGTCACCAAACGCCGCCTGATGGCCGATGCGCAACCGCGTCAGCCGCGCATCGCCCGCCATTGTTGCCAGTATCGCCGCCTCACGCCGGGTCGCGGCGTCCTGCGTCAGCAGCCGATACTCGGCGTCAATCACCTGCGTCTCCTGCATCAGCGGCTCTGGCGTAAAGCGCGGGGCGACCAGCATATCGGTCAGGCGCGAAAGCCCAGGCTTAAGCGCCTGCGCAGGCACTTCAAAGAAAAACGCGGTCTGGCACAACCGGGTGGAGGCGTTAAGCCGCCCGCCCTGGCCCGGCACCCAGCGCATCAGCCGCTCGTCGTCCGGGTAGCCCTCGCTTTCGCGAAACAGCATATGCTCCAGCAGGTGCGCGAGCCCCGGCCACGCGTCCGGCTCGTGCAGGCTACCGGCGTTCACGCGCCACAGGGCCGCCGCCTGCGCGGCGTGCGGCTGGTGGATAAGCGTGAGCGTCACGCCGCTCTCAAGCCGAAGCGTGCGCGTCATTGCGGCGTTTTAAAGATGAGTTGCGAGTTAGCGCGGTTGCGAAACCGCAGATCGCCGATGCCCATCTGCGTGCGGTTCGCGGCCTCGCGCGCGGCGAGAATGGTGCCGTGGTGCGGCGATTTGCTGCACACCGGGTCGGCGTTGGCCGCATCGCCGGTCAGCATAAACGCCTGGCAACGGCAGCCGCCGAAATCCTGCTCTTTCTCCGGGCAGGAGCGGCACGGCTCCGGCATCCAGTCATTGCCGCGGTAGCGGTTAAACCCGAACGATTCATACCAGATGTGTGAGAGCGACTGCTCCAGCACCGACGGGAATTTGACCGGCAGCTGGCGCGCGCTATGGCACGGCAGCGCGGTGCCTTCCGGCGTCACCGAGAGGAAAATCGCGCCCCAGCCGCCCATGCAGCCTTTCGGGCGCTCTTCGTAATAATCCGGCGTCACAAACAGCAGGTTGGCGAGGTTGCCGGTGTCGGCCATCTTCTCGCGGTACTGTTTCACCACCGCCTCGGCGCGGGCGATCTGCTCGCGGGTTGGCAGCAGCCCTTCGCGGTTGAGATGCGCCCAGCCGTAGAACTGGCAGGTGGCAAGCTCCACATCGTCCGCGTCAAGCTGGATGGAAAGCTCGATGATACGGTCAATCTGATCGATGTTATGACGATGCAGCACAAAGTTCAGCACCATCGGGTAGCCGAGCGCTTTCACCGCTTTCGCCATCGCGAGCTTCTGGTGAAACGCTTTCTCGTTGCCCGCCAGCGCCGCGTTCAGCGTCTCGTCGCTCGCCTGGAAGCTAATCTGAATATGATCCAGCCCGGCGTCGGCGAAGGTCTGGAGCTTTTTCTCGGTAAGCCCAATGCCGGAGGTAATCAGGTTGGTGTAAAAGCCCATGCCTCGCGCGGCGGCGATAAGCTCCGGCAGATCTTTACGCACCAGCGGCTCGCCGCCCGAAAACCCGAGCTGCACCGCGCCCATCGCGCGCGCCTGGCGAAACACGTCGATCCACTGCGCCGTGGTCAGCTCATTCTCCTGGGCGGCGAAGTCGAGCGGGTTTGAGCAATAGGGGCATTGCAGCGGGCAGCGATAGGTCAGCTCCGCCAGCAGCCACAGCGGCGGGTTCACCGGTTTAGCGTCACTCACGGAAAATCACCCACTTTTGCTGATACGCGAGGCCGAGAAAGCCCAGCACGTCGTCGGTCAGGGAACCGGCTTCCGGGAAGCGCGCTTCCAGCGTGTCAATGATCGCGCCCGCCGTCTGCTGGCCGTCAACCAGTTGCAGAATGGCCGCCGCGCTCTCGTTGAGTTTCGCCATGCCTTCCGGGTAGAGGATCACATGTGTGTTCTGCGCCTCTTCCCATTGCAGGCGGTAACCGCGGCGAAATTGCGGTATATGATGGCGTTCAGGCTGCATCAGACCAGTCTCCGTTTGTGCCACACCGGCTCGCGGGTGACGGTGTGATAAGGGGCTCTGTCCAGCGCATAGGCCATCGTCATGGCGTCAAGCATGCTCCAGAGGATGTCGAGCTTGAACTGTAAAATCTCCAGCATCCGCTGCTGGCGCTCCAGCGTATTGCAGTACTCCAGCGCCAGCGACAGCCCGTGCTCCACGTCGCGGCGCGCCTGGCTTAAGCGGCTGCGGAAATAGTCATAGCCTTCCGCTTCAATCCAGGTGTAGTGCTGCGGCCAGCTGTCGAGCCGCGCCTGGTGGATCTGCGGGGCGAACAGCTCAGTGAGCGAACTGCACGCGGCTTCTTCCCAGCAGGCGCGGCGGGCGAAGTTCACATAGGCATCCACCGCGAAGCGCACGCCGGGCAGCACGCTCTCTTGCGAGAGCAGCGACTCACGCGACAGCCCGACCGCCTCGCCGAGACGCAGCCAGGCTTCGATACCGCCTTCGCTGCCGTCATAGCCGTCGTGGTCGAGAATGCGCTGCACCCACTGGCGGCGGACTTCCGGGTGCGGACAGTTCGCCATAATGGCGGCGTCCTTGATGGGAATACTGGTCTGGTAATAAAACCGGTTCGCCACCCAGCCCTGGATCTGCTCGCGGGTCGCCTCGCCGTTATGCATGGCGATGTGATAAGGGTGGTGAATATGATAGAACGCGCCTTTTGCGCGCAGCGCCGCTTCGAACTCGTCGGGCGTCAGCAGTCGTTGCTCGGTCATAAAGCCTCTTATAGCGCGATAACCATCCCGTCGTGGCTCACCTCAATGCCCAGCTGGTGCAGGGACTGGCGCTCCGGGGACTCCTCGTTAAGGATCGGGTTGGTATTGTTGATATGAATGAGAATTTTGCGCTCTGCGGGCAGGCGCGCCAGCAGCGCCGCGAGCCCCTGTTCTTCTGAGAGCGCCAGGTGGCCCATCGCTTTGCCGGTGTTATGGCCGACGCCTGCGGCGGCAAGCTCATTGTCGCGCCACAGCGTGCCGTCAATCAGCAACACATCGGCGCGCTCAAGCCACGGCATAATCGCGTCGTCCGGCTCGCCGAGGCCCGGCGCATAGAGCAGATTTTTGCCGCCTTCTTCTTCGATAAACAGCGCGACGTTATGGCCCGGCAGCGGGCGGTCGCGGTAAGGCGAATAGGGCGGCGCGTTGCTCAGCAGCGGAATGGCGGTGAAATGCACGCCCGGACAGACTCGCGTCTGAAAGCGCGCCAGCGGCGCGATAGCGTGATGAATCAGCCCGCCGTTCCAGTGAGAGAGCATCGGGAAGACCGGAAAGCCGGTACAGAGATCCTCATGCACTTCTGGCGTACACCAGACGTGATGCGGGCAACCTTCACGTAAATTGAGTAATCCCGCGCTGTGATCGATCTGGCTGTCGGTGAGAATAATCGCGCCGATAGCGGTGCCGCGCAGCACCTCGGGATTATGCAATTCGGGTGAGGCGAGAAGCTGGTGACAAATATCGGGCGAGACGTTACACAACACCCAGTTTTTCCCGTCGTCACTGACGGCGATGGAGGACTGGGTACGGGCGGACGTCTTCATTGTGCCGTTACGCACGCCCTGGCAGTTGGCGCAGTTGCAGTTCCATTGTGGGAAACCGCCGCCGGCCGCCGAGCCGAGAACTTTGATCTGCATGTGTCAAACCGGAAAGGGAAAAGAGAAAAGGTGCCCGCGATGCCGCGGGCACAGGCGATTAACGGTTGGAAATGTACAGCGTCACTTCCAGACCCAGGCGCAGGTCAACAAACGCAGGTTTAGTCCACGTGGTCATAGTCTTACTCCTCATATAGCGGGTGATTTTTTATCACCCTGGTGAAACCGATTACCGGCGCGCTTATGTTGCGTAAATGTGATCGAGATCGCAACTTAAATGCTTAACCATTTATTGCGATTCTCCCCAGGCGAGCCTGAGAACACGCAACCAGTTGCGCCAGGCGAGCTTTTCAAGCAGCGGCGCGTCGAACCCCGCCACTGCCAGCGCCTCCATGAGACGCGGTAAACCGGTGACGTCGCCCATCGCATCCGGCAGGCTGATGCCGTCGAAATCCGATCCGAACGCCACCCGGTCTTCACCCAGTTTAGTAACCAGATACTCAACGTGCGTAACAATTTCAGACAATGGCGTATCGCCGTTGCGCTGGCCGTCGGCGCGCAGAAAGGCGGTGCCGAAGTTTACGCCTACCAGACCGTCGCTCTCTTTGATGACCGCGAGTTGCTCGTCCGTCAGGTTGCGCGGCTGCGCGCAGCGCGCGTGGGCGTTAGAGTGCGTCGCCACCAGTGGCCCGCCGCCAATAGCGGCGGTGTCGAAAAACGCCTTCTGGTTCATATGCGAGACATCCACCAGCACGTGATGCGCGCGACAGGCGCGGATAAGCGCTTTACCTGCGGACGTTAATCCGGCGCCGGTATCTGGCGAGCCTGGGAACGGCCCGCTGACCCCCTCGCCGAACGCGTTCGGCAGATTCCAGAACGGCCCGATACTGCGCACGCCCTGGGCGATCAGGGCTTCCAGCGGCTCCAGCTGCGCGTTAATCGCCTGCGCGCCTTCGATATGCAGCACCAGCGCCACCACGCCGTCCGTGATGCACTGCTCGATATCCGCAACCGTAAGGCAGACGCGCATTTTTCCACCGGACGCCTGCGCCATCTGATGAAATAGCACTATCTGCGCCTGGGTTATCGCAAGGGGATCGTGCATCGTTTCGGCATCCGCCAGCGGCAGGTTGCGCATCTGCGCGACATACTCCGCTGGCGGCACGAACACCGCGAACAGCCCGCCGGCAAAACCGCCCTGACGCATCCGTGGATAATCCAGATGACCGCCTTCAAGGCCGGTAAACACCGCGCCGACAGGCTCGCTTTCAGCGCGCAGCCACAGGCGCAGCAGCAGATCGTTATGGCCGTCAAACACGGGCGGAAAAGCAGAACAGGGGGCGTGCATCGGCGCTCCGAAGTAAAAAAATGGTTAACCTATTGTGGCATGGGTAAGGGGAGCGCGCTTAAACGTGGGTGCGGTTTGGGAAACGGCGTTGGGATTCTCTCAACGCCTTTACGCGACGTTTGCCTTTAGCGAGTTTGCTGTACTTTTCCGTCTGCCTTTGTAAGTAAATATCGTCATCTATGCGGTCTTCTGTATTGCCGCTTCGGGTTTGACTGACAGACATCAGAATATTTTTATCAATACAGTTACGAGGCGGAGCGATATCCGCGAAGCATAGCCTGTCGGCTTTTCCTTCTTCCTGATCCCCATCGCCCCAAACATAAATATAGATATCTTTGCCATTCAGAGGGTATTTTTCCGCAAGCGTTTTGCCATTTTTTATCCACCAGCCGATTTTTGCTGATGAGGATAGCGGTAAATCGTTAACCAGAATTTGTGCAGTGAATTCGCCATGATGGATGCTCTTAATAGCCACGTTATCATGGTTCAGGTAATTCAAAAGAAAAATGGCGGCATTAATGACAGGAATAATGAAAAGGCAGATTTTTTCACCGGCAATTCCTTTCTGAACCAGGTGCGAAGCGGTGACCAGCATAGCGTAAATGCATGTATTGAGGAGCATCAAACGTTGCGGTGTTTCAGCCGTCGCCATAATGTTTTCACAACAATAAACAGCAGCAGGGCGACTATGAAATCCGCTAACGCCATTAGCAACCACCACAGTTCCTGCGCATTAAGAAAACCTATCCATTCGGCGGTCGCTACCAGACTGTCCGTTTCCTGACGCGTGAGTGGTCGCCAGAAATGAATGGTCGGGATAGTTATCATATAAAGCACACCAAACAGCACTACATTAGCGAGCAGGGCAGAGACTTTCATAAGCCACCACTTCAATTTCTCCATATGTCAGGATCCCTTTACCCATGACGACTTTATTCGTTACCAGTAACGCGTCACGTATTAATGCAAAATCAGAAGAGTGCTGTAGCGTAATACATCCCAATGATAAACCCTGGCCCCCAACAGGATGAAGACGAAAGTTACCGCTTTTACCTCGTTTATCCAGGTATAGTCATCCAGCAGACCATCAGCGCGATATAATGCGAACCATTGAGTATGATCAGAAGGAACGCCCGCTACGCTGTTCCATGCATCTATCACCTGGGTTCTTATTCTTGAACCTGCGCCTCCCTGTGGTCTGTCTACAATCAGATATCGTCCTGGGGGGAATGGGCCTTTGTCGGGTAATGCAACGCATCCACCGCGGTTGCGGTATGTTGAATCTCCTGAAAAAGCCATAAAAGTGCCGACGCCATAGATTAATAGCGGTGAAAAATCAGCATTGTTAATTGTGAATTTCCCAAACAGCGCCAGGGTGATATTCCTCTGTCTGAGTATGCGTAAGATATTGTTCTGGGGCGTGATTAAACCTGAAGCTGACGCGGCGATATTACGTGATTTTTAAGCGGGTTCTGTGTAAGTACCGAGAGTTATTAGCTTTTAGTAAAAACAATAAAGGGGTGCTGTTAGTGGGTTGATTAATAAAAATTGCCATGATGCTCAGTCCGAAAAATAATCTCTCCGGTATGCTTATTCCATGGATTTGCCTCTTTGTTCCGCGCCTCGCTTATTTTTTTCGTACCCGGCGCATTCCGCTTCCCTGTACTACCCTTTATTTTTCACCTGTTGAAGGAGGCACGATGGCAGAGTCGCATCTGATTGATACCCTGGAATTTGGGCCGGAAAACGCGCCTGAGTGTAAATATGAAATTTACGGCGAGGACGACAAACAGCCGCAGTACGCCACGCGGTTTGTGCGCGACGACAGCGGCGAATGGCAGCCGCAGCAGGATCAGCTCCGTTTTGCCGCGCAGCAGGAGCAGCAGGCCGCCAGCAGCACGATGGATTACGGCTACAGCGACGGCGCGCCGGAACTGCGCGACTTACTGGCCGAAGCGAAAGAACACTGCGAGCGCGACTGGCAATCGCGCAAGTAAGGCTTGCCCCGCTGCGCTGGCAGCGGGCACTCACTCTGAAATAACGCGGCCTCACGGCATCACCGCGCCCCGGTTTGCGCCTACTCCATTCCCACTTCGCTGACTTACTTGCGATTCTCCTGATTCCATAGCGGGCTATCCCTGCCTGATAGCGGAGACATCACGCCATCCCATGCTCGAAAAGCGCCACGCAGTAAAGTAACCGTGTTGACTTAATTTGTATAAAGCGTATTTTTCAGGACATGAAAACGATTCTGATCATTGCCCCGGAAGGGGGCATGCTGCTGGAAGCGACCGGCATCGCGGATATCTTTACCCGCGCCAATCAGCTGCGGCCTGCGTCTTCCCCTGAGCCGCATTACCAGGTAACGCTCGCTACCACGCAGCCGCACCACGTCATCCACGGCGCCTCCGGCTTTAAACTGCTGGCAGAGCATCGCCTGTGCGATCTCGCGCCGCAAACGCCGTTCGACACGATCATGGTGACTGGCCGCGGCCTCACGGAAGAGGAGGGCGATCAGGTGGCGCAGTGGCTCGCGCAGGCGGCCCCGTATGCCCGGCGCGTGGTCTCGGTGTGCGGCGGGGCGCTGCTGCTGGCGCAGGCCGGTCTGCTGGACGGGCGGCGGGCCACGACCCACTGGCGGATGCTCGATACGCTCGCCGCGCGTTTTCCGGCGGTGACCGTAGAGCGCGGGCCTATCTATGTGCAGGATGGCGATATCTGGACATCCGCCGGCGTCACGTCGGGCTTTGATCTGACGCTCGCGCTGCTGGAAGAAGACGGCGGGTTTGAGCTGGCGCGCAATGTCGCGCAGGAGCTGGTGATGTACCTGCGCCGCCCCGGCGGGCAGTCGCAGTTCAGCCGCTACCTGCTGACGCAGGCGAAAACGCCCGGCCCGATCCGCGATCTCCAGGGCTGGATCCTCGAGAATCTGGCGCAGGACCTCAGCGTCGAGCGGCTGGCGGAGCACGTGGCGATGAGCCCGCGCAATTTCACCCGCGTCTTTACCCGTGAAACCGGCGTGTCGCCCGCGCGCTATGTCGAAGAGGCGCGCCTTGACGCCGCCCGCCAGCGGCTGGAGCAGGGGAGCGAAAGCGTTGAGCAGGTCGCCACCCTGTGTGGCTTTGGCAACGGCATTAACCTGCGGCGCGTCTTTGAGCGTAACCTGCATCTCACGCCATCGGAATACCGCGAACGCTTCTGCGCCCGCATGCTGGCGTAAAGTGATCTAATATCGTCGTTTACGCCATTTGCCCTCTGTTACACACTCTCTACAGAACGTTAACAGAGGAGCTTTATCATGGTTAAGGTAGGCATTAACGGTTTTGGCCGCATCGGCCGCAACGTATTACGCGCCGCGCTGGGCAATGAGGCGTTTCAGGTGGTGGCGATTAACGATCTCACTGACAGCAAAACCCTGGCGCATCTGCTCAAACATGACTCCCTGCTCGGCACGCTGCCTGCGACTGTAGAGGCGGGCGAGGGCGAGCTTAAGGTTGACGGGCGCGCCGTTCGCGTCTTCTCTGAGCGCGACCCCGGTAATATTCCGTGGAGCAGCGTCGGCGTGGAGATAGTCATCGAAGCTACCGGTTTCTTCACCGATAAAGCCCAGGCCGACGCGCACATCACCAAAGGCGGCGCGAAGCGTGTCATCATCTCGGCACCGGCCAAAAACGACGACCTGACCATCGTGATGGGCGTTAACCATGAGCAGTACGATCCGGCGCAACACCGCGTGGTCAGCAACGGCAGCTGCACCACCAACGGCCTCGCGCCTGCCGCCCAGGTGCTGCATCAGCAGTTCGGCATCCGCCACGGGCTGATGAACACCACGCACGCTTACACTAACAGCCAGGCGCTGCACGATCAGCCCGAGAAAGACCTGCGCGGCGCCCGCGCGGCGGCGCTCTCCATCGTGCCTTACTCCAGCGGCGCGGCGAAGGCGATTGGCAAAGTGATCCCGGAGCTCGACGGCCGCATGACCGGCTACTCGCTGCGCGTGCCGGTACCGGTGGTGTCGATTGTCGATTTAACCGTGACGCTTGAGCGCGACGTGACCGTAGAAGAGGTCAACGCCGCGTTCCTGAACGCCTCGCAGGGCGGGCCGCTGAAAGGCATTCTCGGCTACAGCGATGAACCGCTGGTCTCCAGCGACTACCGCGGCGATCCGCGCTCGTCCATTATCGATGGCCTTTCAACGCTGGTGATTGGCGGCAACATGGTCAAAATCCTCGCCTGGTATGATAACGAGTGGGGCTTTTCAAACCGGCTGGTGGATCTGGCGCTGTTCATGGCGCGCCGCGGCCTGTAACGCGTTGCTGCTGAAAAAGGATGGCTCAGGCCATCCTTTTTTTATGCCCGCGGCGCGTCCGGGATGCGGGCAATCACTTTGATTTCAAAATCAAAACCGGCAAGCCAGGTGACGCCGATGGCGGTCCAGTTCGGGTATGGCGGCTGCGGGAAAATAGCCTGTTTCACCGCCATAATGGTTGGGAACTGGTTTTGCGGATCGGTGTGAAACGTGGTGACATCCACCAGATCGTCAAACGTACAGCCCGCGGCGGCGAGCGTCGCGCGCAGGTTTTCAAAGGCGAGGCGCACCTGGGCGTCGAAATCCGGCTCTGGCGTGCCGTCGGCGCGGCTGCCGACCTGGCCTGAGACAAACAGCAGGTCGCCGGAACGAATGGCGGCGGAGTAGCCGTGTTCTTCATAGAGCGCATGCCGGTTAGCGGGAAAAACGGGTTCACGGGCAATCATAGCGGGTCCTCTTATCGGTCAGGCGCAAGGCGGATGCAACGCGCCGGTTATTGATTTAATATACGTGGCGTATGTGAATAATAATCATACATACGCCGCGTATGTCAATTGAAATACGTAGCGTATGTGAAATGGAGGAGTTATGGCTGCGAGACGCCGCATCGAAACGATGGAAGAAAACCGCGCGAAGCTCATCGCGGCGGCGCGTAAGGCGTTTGCCGAAAAAGGCTTTGCCGCCGCCTCAATGGATGAGCTGACTGCAAGCGTCGGCCTGACGCGCGGCGCGCTGTATCATAATTTCGGCGACAAAAAAGGGCTGCTCGCCGCCGTGGTGGCGCAGGTGGATGGCGAAATGGCGCAGCGCGCGAAGGCGGCTGCCGCAAACGCCGGCGACGACTGGGAAACGCTGCTCGCCGAAGGCGTGGCGTATATCCGGATGGCGCTGGATGAAGAAGTGCGGCGCATCGTGCTGCTGGATGGCCCGGCGTTTCTCGGCGATCCGGCGCAGTGGCCGAGCCAGAACAGCTGTCTTGACGCCACACGCCAGACGGTTATCCGTATGATGGCGCGCGGGATAATCAAACCGGTGGATGCCGACGCCGCCGCGCGGCTGCTGAACGGCGCGGCGCTCAATGCCGCGCTGTGGGTGGCGGCAAACCCCGATCCACAGCAGGCGCTGCCAAAGATGATCGACGCCTTCACGCTGCTGGCAGGCGGCTTGCGCGCCTGATTGGGTTGCGTTTATGCGAAAAAAGGATGGCCGGTGCCATCCTTTTTAGTCAGCGAGACAGAACGAATTAAAGCTTCATCCGCTATTATATTATTAGCCCCGCCGTTCGTGCGGAGCTCTGTCATTTTTACACCGGTTTAACTGAGCATGTTGCTATAAACGTTGGCATATATTTATCAATAAGAAAACGTGGCGCAGGCTGGAAAGCCTCATCGAAACCCGTCAATATCAAACCAGCTTCCAGCTGGCCGCTAATTTGTTCCGCTAACGTATGGCCAAAAACAAAGGCCTCGTTCGTGGCTAGCTTCTTTTCAATTTCTGCTGTACTCAAATCCGTTATATCAGCATAAGGTAAAATGAACGCGGGCTTCATCAAACCACGTTGGGCCAAATCAGGCGAGCGGTCAAAAACAAAGACTACCGGATTATAAAAGCTGCTGAGTAACTTCCCGCCTTTGCGCAGGACACGGAAACATTCGGCCCAAACTTTACGTATGTTCGGTATATACAGATTAGAGATGGGATGAAAAATCAGGTCGAATGACTCATCCTCAAAGGCGGACAAATCCTGCATATCGCCCAGTACTGTTTTTAAGGTCAGGTTGTCGCGTTTCGCAACCCTTTCATCTAAGGCCAGTTGCTCCTTCGAAGCATCAAGGACAACCACTTCCGCGCCAGCCGCTGCCAGCACAGGAGCCTGCTGCCCACCCGCGGCGGCCAGGCACAAAACACGTAGACCGTGCACGTCGTCAAGCCATCCCGCCGGGAGTTCAGCAGGTATAAGTTGTACCCGCCACTGGCCCTGTCGGGCGGCCTGAATGGTTTCCGTTGTCACGGGGCGCGACCAGTCACCATTTTCACGCGCCATGCGATCCCACGCGGCCTGATTGTGAAAATAAATATTATTGAGGGAACAATGAGTCGGCATCATTATCTGTCCTGAGCAAGTTAAAACAATGCCAGACAGTAAAGCACAGAAATTTTTGCTATCTGCTGCTATTAACATTAGCGGCAAGCAGACAAAATGATATGAACGAAAATGTGCATTTACTTCCGGCAAACCAGTAAGTGTTCATAGCACATTAGTTGTTCATTTCAGCAAAACCTCACCAGGCAGGAAGATTATATGAATATGCTTCTGAAATATAATTCCACAACGCTGTTCCTACAAGTCTGATTATAAAATAAAGGTATCTGTCGCTATTAACCTGTTCCCAAACGAAGCGGTTTCAGTTTCATAATTAACTTACAGATTAAAAGGTGCATTTTTTTGCGTTCTGCGCATCCCGGTCCAGACTAAAAGCTGGGCTGCGTCGTCCTGCAAGCCTGCGGCGGCGCGGCAATCTGCTGATAAAAGGGGGCCGGTATGTCTGAAGAAAGAATGATCAATACCACCATCGTCATCACCGGGGCGTCGAGCGGCTTTGGGCGCGGGGCCGCGCTGGCGCTCGCTAAACGCGGCGCGAATGTGGTGCTGGCGGCGCGACGGGGCGAAGCGCTGGAGGCGCTGGCGCAGGAGATCAACGCCGGTGGCGGCCACGCGCTGGCGGTGGAGACGGATGTCAGCCAGCCGGATCAGGTGGAGCGTCTGGCGCAGGCGGCGATCGCGCGCTTCGGGCCGATTAATATCTGGATCAATAACGTCGGCATTGGGGCGCTCGGCTGGTTCTGGGAGATCCCGGTGGCCGATCACGAACGGCTGGTGGACGTAAACCTCAAAGGCGTCATCTATGGCGCACACGTAGCGGTAAAACATTTTATTGCCCAGGGCTTCGGCGTGCTGATCAACACCGGCTCCGTGGACAGCGAAGTGCCGCTCGCGTTTCAGTCGAGCTACGCCGCCACCAAAGCCGCGGTGCTGAGCCTCGGGCGCACCATCAACGAAGAGCTGCGGCTCAATGACTATAACGACATTAAAGTGGCGACCATCATGCCGTGGGCGGTCGATACGCCGTGGTGGACCCACGCCGCCAACTATACCGGCCACGCGCCGCGCATGGCCGCGATGGATTCCCCGGAAAAAGTGATCGACGCCATAGTGAAAGCCTGCTTCAAACCGGAAGAGGAGATCCCGGTGGGCTGGAAGGCGCGCTCGTCTAACCTGTCGCACCACCTGTTCCCGGATATGACTGAGAAACTCTCGGCGAAGGTGATTAACCGTTCAGTGGAGAAAGCGCAGCCGCTGGCCCCGACGACCGGCGCTATCTATACGCCTATGGCCGACACCACCACCATTGACGGCGGCATCCGCGCTCGAATGAAGCAGGAAGATAAAGCGCGCTGAGCGTGCAACCCGCCGGAAGGCCCGGCGGGTGCGGCTTAAAAGTCGTAGCTCATGGAGAGTTTCAGCGTGCGCGGTTTGCCCTGATAGAGGTAAATGCCGCTGCTTTCCACGGTCGACCAGTATTTCTCATTGGTGACGTTATCGACGCCCGCGCGCCACGTCACGGTATTCTGCTGATCGTTAAGCGTCATGCGGTAACGCACGCCGAGATCGAGCGTGGTGAAGTCGTCCAGCTTGCGGGTGTTGGCGGCGTTAGCGTACTGCGCGCCGGTGTGGTTCACCCAGGCGCTGGCGGTCAGCCCCTCGACTGGCGCGATATCCACCTCGCCGCCCACGCGCATCGCGAAGCGCGGCACCCCGACGGCGTCGTTACCGTCATTCACGCCGTCTTTGGTGCGGGTCATTTGTGGGGCAATCCAGGTGGCGCTGGCGTTCAGGCGCAGCCCCAGCACCGGCTCGCCGAACAGGTTCAGCTCCACGCCGCGGTTGCGCTGCTCGCCGCTGAGGGCGTAGATATTCGTGACGCTGTCCTGGGTGGCGACGGGCTTTTTGATTTCAAAGGCGGTCAGGGTGCCGCCAAGCCGCCCGAAATCTACCTTCACGCCCGCTTCATTCTGTTTTGAATGCAGAATGCCGGTGCTCTCGCCGTAGTTGGCGGCGGTCGACGGCGCGCTGCCGCCAGGCTCCAGCGACTCAGTATGGTTGGCGTAGAGCGATACCTGTTCGGTTGGCTTGTAGACGATGCCATAGGTCGGCATCCAGCGGCTGTCGTTAAACCGTGAATCACGCGTCTCATCGCCAGTTTTGGCGCTGTATTTGCGCACCACCACTTTCTGGTGGCGCGCGGCCACCGTCAGCAGCACGCGGTCATCCAGCACGCCCAGCGTATCGCTCAGCAGCCAGCCCTGGGTGCGCGAGCGCCCGGTGGTCGGCGGCGAGCCATAGTTACCGCTGAAGCTGGCGTTGGGCGGACGGCCCACGTCTGGCGGGTCATAAATATTCACCGCCCGGGTGGTTTTCGCCATGCGCCAGGAGGTCGCGTCGCGGCGCGCGATGGCCGAATACCCCACATTCACCTGATGCGAAATAAACCCGGTGTCGAAGCGCCCGCGCACGCCGCCCATCCCGCTGAAATTATCATTAATGCGGTTGGTATCCATGCGGCCCATCGTGGCGTCGCCAGCGGCGTTGATCAGCCGCGGCGTGGCGTACAGCCCTTTCTCGTGGCTATGCTGGCCGCCGAGGCCGCCATAGAGCGTCCAGTCGTCGGTGAGCGCATACTCAGCGCGCGCCATGCCGAACTGGCTTTCGAGATCGCTGTAAACCCAGTCCTGGCTGTAGTTCTGCGTCGCTTTCGGCACGGCCGGGATGAAATCGACGTTGCGAATATCCACTCCAATCCGCCCGCCGTGGAAGCCCTGCTTCTGGTAGCCGAGATCGAGCGAGGTTTTCAGCCGGTCGCCTTTGTAATCGAGGCCGACGGAGGCAAAGGTGGTGCGGCGCTTTTCGTTATCCACCGCCGTCTCGCCCTCGCGCTGCACCAGGTTTACGCGCGCGCCGAACTGCTCCGCGTCGCCGAAACGTCGCCCGGCATCCAGCGTGACGCCCGCCTGGCTTGCGGAGGTGTAGTCAACGCCAAGACGGGTGAGCGGCAGGTCGTCGGCATGTTTCGGCTCAAGGTTGATAACGCCGCCCACGCCGGTGGTGGACGCGCCGTTCACCAGCGCGTTGGCCCCTTTGAAGATCTCGATGCGGTCGACCATCGCCATCTCCACCACCTGACGCGGCATCACCCCGCCAAGGCCGCTAAAGGTCATGTCGTCGCCTTCAAGCGCAAAGCCGCGAATACGGTACGTCTCCTGGAAGTTGCCGTAGCCCTGCACGTTCTGCACGCCCGCATCGTTACGCACCACGTCGGCGACGGTGCGCGCCTGCTGATCTTCCACAAGCTTTGAGGTAAAGCTGATGACGTTAAAAGGCACATCCATCGCGCGCTGCTCGCCGAGCATGCCGAGTCGGCCGCCGTGCGCCACCTGGCCATCCAGATAAGCGGGCGGGGGCGTGTCGCCGCCCGGCGTAAATGCCTCGCCGGCGGCCTGTACCACGATAGTCTCTTCCGCCTGCGCATCGGCGCTGGCGGCCTGCGCGTAAGACGCGGCGCAGCCCACGGCCATCGCCAGCAGCGTTTTGCGTAACGTTACGTGTCTCATCCCCGAGGTTGTCCTGTCGTTATTCTTGTAAGGAAAAAGGGCCCCTTGCCGGGCCCGTAAAGCGGTTATTTCAGGTCGATGCGCACCACGTGCTCCGGCCCTTTAGTTGAGTGATCTTTATTAAACGGCTGTTTGACGGTGACCCACAGCGTCTGGCCGTCTTGTGAGAGCAGCAGGCTGTTCGGGTTCGGCGGCAGATCCCACTCTTTTTTCACTTTGTAAGTGGTGGCATCGAGGCTCAGTAGTTTTCCGCCGTCGCGCCGGGTGAGGTAGATCTCCTGGCGCTGCGGGTTGAATTTCACCGCCAGCGAATCGCCCACGTCGAGCTGTTTGATGACGTCGCCGCTGCGGATATCCAGCGCCAGCGTGGTTTTCGCTTTGGAGTTGTCGGTAACAAACAGACGGCCGGTCGCCGGATCTTCCGCCATGTTCAGCAGCAGCGCCGGTTTATCGCCGAGCGGTTTCCAGCGCTTTTCGATGCGCTGCGTGGTCGGGTTGATAACGAGAATTTCGCCGCCGCCGTTTGCCGCATACAGCCGTTGCGTGACAGAGGAGAAGTGCAGGCCGGTCACCCATTTGCCCGCGTTTTTGATGCGTTTTTTAAGCTTCAGCGTTTTCGCGTCGACGACCCAGATCACCGCCGGATCGGCGACGGCACCGACATACAGCAGGCCGTCGTGCCAGAGAATTTCACGCGCGCCGGACGGGAAGCCTTTCTCGTTACGCTCGCCAAACAGCAGACGACCGGTGATTTTCCCGGTGGCGGCGTCGAGCGCGCTGATGCCGCCATCCAGCGAGTTGGTCACCCAAATCGTTTTACCTTGCGGATCGGTGGTCATGCCGAAGTTTTTCAGGTCGGTATGCGTTTCGCCGAGAGTTTTCAGCGACGCGGGATCGAGCTTGTAGATAACGCCGCCCTGAACATCTTTAAACGACTGTGCCGTGGCGACGTAAAGCGCGTGGGTCGTCGGGCTTAGCGCCATCTCATAGACGCCGTAAGCGAGCTCGCGCTTCACGAGGTTATCAGGCTGGGTTTGCGCGGCGGGAGCCGGAGAGGTGGCCTGCGCGGGGGATGGTTGTGTCGCGCAGCCGCTAAGGGCGAGCGCCACCAGCAGCGCCAGGGCGCCAGTCTTGTGGTTCATCAGACAACTCCATTTGGTTTAACGTATTGTTATAAAACGCAAAAGGGGAGTTCGCCCGCCGTCTGCGCCAGCGGTTCCTGCCATAAACTGAAACACCCTTTCACAGAAGCTGCAAATGTTACTAATAATCATTTGCAATTGAAAGCAAAAATCATCGGCGTGAAAAGGCGGCTAAAAAGCAGGGAAATGCGCTAAAAAGGCGGGATAATAAGCAATGCCGGCAGGAGGGCCGGCGTGGCGTTAACAGTCTCGCAGCGCCTGAACGAGGCGCGCCATCTCGTCGAGCAGGCGCTCGCGGTCGGCGCGGCGATCGCGCAGCGGGGCGGTAGAGCGGCGTTCAATAAAGCGCGTCGGCAGCAGCGTTGAGCCGCCGTCGCCATGGCCGGTGAGGCGCGCCACCATCCGGCGCACCGACTCCGCGCCAAGGCGGTTGAAATCCTGCTCGACGGTAGTGAGCGGCGGAATGAAATAGGCGCTGTCCGGCGTGTCGTCATAGCCAATCACCGAGACATCCTGCGGCACGCGCAGGCCGAGCTCGTCCAGCGCGCTCATCGCGCCGAAAGCCATCTGATCGTTTGCCACCAGCAGCGCGGTAATGTCGCGCCGCGTGCGGAACAGGCTGAGCGTCTGCTGCCAGGCATCCTTTGAACTCCAGTCGCCGTGCAGCAGCGCGCAGGCGCGCAGGCCGCGCTCCGCCAGTACGGCCTGCCAGCAGGCGAGACGCATTGAGGAGGCGACCGAGTGCGCGGGCCCCGCGAGCAGCGCGACCTGCTGATGTCCGGCATTGAGCAAAAATTCCGCGCTCTGACGCGAGCCGTCGCGCGGATCAAAGCTCACGTGAAACACGTCGCTGTCGGCGGGCACGTCGAGAAACTGGCAGAGCAGATCGCTGTTTTGCGCCGCGAGTGTCGCCGCGGCGTCAGCCCCGAGCGGCAGGTTGATAATGACACCATCCACTTTCTGCGCGCGCATTTCGTTTAGCGAGCGTTGCAATTCCTCCAGCGTGCCGGTTTCCAGGGTGGCGATCACCACGCTGTAGCCCGCCCGCGCGGCGTGGCTTTTGATGGCGGCGGCGATCTGCGACGGCGCATGGAGCGCCAGCGAGACGGTAATAAAACCGAGCGTGCGGGTGGCTTTGCCGGCCAGCAGCTGCGCGTTGCGGTTCGGCACAAACTGCAACGCCTCCATCGCCTCCAGCACCCGCTGGCGGGTGGCGGGCGACACCAGCGCCGGTTTGTTAAGCACGCGCGATACCGTCTGGTGCGATACCCCGGCCTTCCGCGCCACGTCATCCAGCGTGCTGAGTCGTTTTTTCATCGCCTTTCCTCTGCGTCTCGTCGGCGCAATCATCGGCGATGGCGGCGGCGAAAGTCAATTTCTGGCGCGAAATGTCTAGCGCTAACATTGGTGGTGTGACGTTGATCTCACTTCTCGATCCATCCACCGCAGGGATGTGATCCGGGGTCGCATTCTGAAAAGCCGCTATTCGCCATTTTTACGCTTTCCCGCCATGCTGATTACCAATGTTAGCGCACGACATTTTTTGATTTACAGGGAAAACTCATGACAGAAAACCCCACCACGACCGCTTTTAACGAGCTCCAGACGCGCCCGCTGGCGACCATTCTCGCCCGCAATGACTGGCAGAACCCGGCCATCACCAGCGTCAACCGCCTGCCGTCCCATACGCCGCTACACGGCTGGCGCGACGCCTGCCAGGCGCGCCGGGGCGAAACCTCCGACGCCGTGCTGTCGCTCGACGGCGAGTGGCAGTTCAGCTTTTTCACCAGCCCTCAGCAGGTGCCGGACGTCTGGCTGGCGGCCGATTTGAGCGACGCCTGCGCAACCAGGGTGCCGTCGAACTGGCAGATGGAAGGCTACGACACGCCGATCTACACCAACGTGCGTTACCCGATCCCGGTGAACCCGCCGTTTGTGCCGGACGAAAACCCGACTGGCTGCTATTCGCGCGATATCGACGTGCCGCAGGCGTGGCTGGAGGCGGGCCGCACGCGCATCATCTTCGGCGGCGTGAATTCGGCGTTTTATCTCTGGTGTAACGGGCAGTGGGTGGGGTACTCCCAGGACAGCCGCCTGCCGGCGGAGTTCGATCTCACCGACGTGCTGCATGCGGGCCGCAACCGCCTGTGCGTGCTGGTGTTGCGCTGGTCGGACGGCAGCTATCTTGAAGATCAGGATATGTGGCGCATGAGCGGCATTTTCCGCCCGGTCAGCCTGCTGCATCTCCCGGAGCAGGCCTTCGCGGACGTGCGCGTTCACACCGAGCTTGCGCCATCGCTGCGCCACGCCACGCTGTTTAGCGAGGTGGAAGTCACGCCCGCCGCGCGCGGGCTTGGCGTCAGCCTGGCGCTGTGGCACGGCGACACCGAAGTGGCGAGCCAGACGCGGCCGCTCGGCTCAGCCCCCATTGATGAACGCGGTAACTACCCGGAGCGCGTAACGCTCTCGCTCGACGTTGACAACCCGCTGCTCTGGAGCGCCGAAGCGCCGCATCTCTACCGCGCGGTGGTCACGCTGCTTGACGCCGACGGTATGCCGCTGGTTTCTGAGGCGCACGACGTCGGCTTTCGTCGCGTGGAAATCCACAATGGCCTGCTGACGCTCAACGGCCAGCCGCTGCTTATTCGCGGCGTGAACCGCCACGAGCACCACCCGGAGAAAGGCCAGGCGGTGGATGAGGCGGCGATGGTGCAGGACATCCTGCTGATGAAGCAGAACAACTTTAACGCTGTGCGCTGCTCCCACTATCCTAACCAGCCGCGCTGGTATGAACTGTGCAGCCGCTACGGGCTTTACGTGGTGGATGAAGCGAATATCGAAACCCACGGCATGGAGCCGATGAGCCGCCTGTCTGACGATCCGGTCTGGCTTGGCGCGTACAGCGAGCGCGTCACCCGGATGGTGAAATGCAACCGTAACCATCCGAGCATTATTATCTGGTCGCTCGGCAATGAGTCCGGCAATGGGGCCACCCACACCGCGCTCTACAACTGGATCAAGCATCAGGACCCGACCCGCCCGGTGCAGTATGAAGGCGGCGGGGCGGATACCCGCGCCACCGATATCATCTGCCCGATGTATGCCCGCGTGGAGACCGACCAGCTCATCCCGGCGGTGCCGAAGTGGTCGATTAAAAAATGGATTTCCATGCCCGGCGAAACCCGCCCGCTCATTCTGTGCGAATACGCCCACGCGATGGGCAACAGCCTCGGCAACTTCGCCGACTACTGGGCCGCGTTCCGCCAGTATCCGCGTCTGCAGGGCGGGTTTATCTGGGACTGGGCCGACCAGGCCATCACGCGCGTGGAGCCGGACGGCAGCCGCTGGTGGGCCTACGGCGGCGATTTTGGCGACACGCCGAACGACCGCCAGTTCTGCATGAACGGGCTGGTCTTCCCGGACCGCACGCCGCACCCGGCGCTCTTTGAGGCGAAGCATCAGCAGCAGTTCTTCCAGTTCCGGCTGGTGAGCGAAAGCCCGCTGCAAATCGAAGTGACCAGCGAATACCTGTTCCGCGACAGCGACAACGAGCGCCTGGTCTGGAGCGTCGAAGTGCGCGGTGAAGCGCGCATCAGCGGTGAAACCGTGCTGGAGCTTGGCCCGCAGGCGAGCCGCGTGCTGACGCTCAGCGAAGACGGGTTTACCGCCAGGGCGGGTGACGACGCCATCTGGCTGCACGTGCGCGTTGAACAGCCGCAGGCGACGGCGTGGTCCCCGGAGGGGCATCTCAGCGCCTGGGCGCAGTGGCCGCTTGCCGCGCCGCTCGCGCTGCCCGAGCCGCCGGCTGCGGGCGATGCGCCGCAGCTTGATATCACCGACGCGGAATTTGTCATCCGCCACGGGCGTCAGACATGGCGCGTCAGCCGCGCCAGCGGTCAGCTCACCCAGTGGAGCGACGACGGCGTCGATCAGTTGCTGACGCCGCTTGCCGATCAGTTTATTCGCGCGCCGCTTGATAACGATATCGGCGTCAGCGAAGTGGAACGCATCGACCCGAACGCCTGGGTGGAGCGCTGGAAGGCGGCCGGGCTGTATGAGACTGAGCATCGCTGCCTGGTCTGCTGCGCGCAAACCATCCGCGAGGGCGTGGAAGTGCGCGCGCAACATGCGTATTTCGCACGCGGCCTGGCGGACGGCCCGGCGATCCTCAGCCGCTGGCGCATGGTGGTGGATAACCAGGGCGCGCTGCACTGCGATATCGATGTCGAGCGCAGCCCGGCGCTGCCGCCGCTGCCGCGCGTGGGCGTCGTCTGCCAGCTGCGCGGCGGCGAAGAAACCGCAAGCTGGCTCGGCCTCGGCCCGCATGAAAACTACCCGGACCGCCTGAACAGCGCCTGCTTCTCGCGCTGGACGCTGCCGCTCGCGGAGCTCTCCACGCCGTATATCTTCCCGAGCGAAAACGGCCTGCGTTGCAACACCCGCGAGCTGAGCTGGAACGGCTGGCAGGCCGAGGGCGAGTTTCATTTCTCACTCAGCCCCTATGGCACCCGTCAGCTAATGGAGACCAGCCACTGGCATAAATTGCAGCCGGAGGCGGGCGTCTGGCTGACGCTTGACGGCTTCCATATGGGCGTCGGCGGGGACGACTCCTGGACGCCGAGTGTCCACCCGGAGTATCTGCTGACCGCGCGGGAATACTGCTACCGCTTTACCCTGCGCAGACGGCAAGGCTGACAGGGCGCGACCGCCGGGGCGCGCCCCGGCTTTTACAACAAAAACAGCCTTATTAACCCTGAAGGTGAAAGATGAATAAGCCTGCCCTGACCCCGGTTGAAAGACAGAACTTCATATTCTTTTTGCTGTTCTTCTTTTTCTACTACTTCATTATGTCGGCCTATTTTCCGTTCTTTCCGGTGTGGCTCGCGGATGTCGCCCATCTGAATAAAACGGATACCGGGATCGTCTTCTCGTGCATCTCGCTGTTCGCGATTATCTTCCAGCCGGTGTTCGGGCTGGTCTCCGATAAGCTCGGGCTGCGTAAGCATCTGCTGTGGACGATAACCGGGCTGCTGGTGCTGTTTGCGCCGTTTTTTATCTTTGTGCTCAAACCGCTGCTGGCGTTTAACATCTGGGTCGGGGCGTTTGTCGGCGGCTGCTATCTCGGCATCGTATTTTCGAGCGGCTCAGGCGCCGTGGAGGCTTATATTGAGCGCGTAAGCCGCGCCAATAACTTCGAATATGGCAAAGTGCGCGTTTCCGGCTGCGTGGGCTGGGCGCTGTGCGCCTCGATGACCGGCATGCTGTTTGGCGTGAACCCTAATATCATCTTCTGGGTGGCCTCGGCTTGCGCGCTGATTCTGGCAGGCGTGCTCTGGTTCTCGCGCCCGGCAGGAGAGAGCGGCAACCTGATCTCCGGCACCCAGGAAACCAGCCAGGCCTTCTCAATGAAGCTGGTGGGCGAGCTGTTCAGAATGCGAAGCTTCTGGGCGTTCATCATTTACGTGGTGGGCGTGGCGAGCGTCTATGATGTCTTCGACCAGCAGTTTGCCAACTTCTTCAAAGGCTTTTTCTCAAGCCCGGAGCGCGGCACGCAAATTTTCGGTTTTGTCACCACCGGCGGCGAACTGCTCAACGCCACCGTGATGTTCTTCACGCCGTTTATTATTAACCGCATCGGCAGCAAAAACGCGCTGCTGATAGCAGGCGCGATTATGTCGATGCGCATTATCGGCTCGTCGTTCGCCACCGCTGACTGGCAGGTTATCGTGCTGAAAACGCTGCACATGTTCGAGCTGCCGTTCCTGCTGGTGGGCACCTTTAAATACATTTCGGCGGTATTTGACCCGCGGCTTTCAGCCACGCTGTTCCTGGTGGGCTTTAACCTCTCTAAACAGCTTTCGGGCGTCGTGCTCTCCACCTGGGCGGGGCGGATGTATGACACGGTGGGCTTCCAGCAGACTTATCTGGTGCTGGGGCTGATTACGCTTGGGTTTACCGTTATCTCCATCTTTACGCTTCAGGGGCGACCGCGCCCGGCGCTTGAGAAATCGCCCAATTCTTCTCTCGCCTGACGCCCGCGCCCTCCACGGGGGAGCCTGGCTCCCCCGCCATTCCCCTGAATGAATAAATTGCATGGCATTGATGTCAGAAATCTGTCCATTTATGGAAGAGCGGCGGGCCGCTTTCTTATACACTATGTGCCGCTATGGTAATCCGCCCGTTCCGACGCGGCCTCCAGAAAGCCGGTGATGAGGCTTCTGCCGCGCAAAAAAGAGTGAGACAGATGGAAATCAAACACAAAAAAAACCGTTCGCTTTATATCCCCTACGCCGGTCCGGTTCTGCTGGAGTTTCCGCTGCTGAATAAAGGCAGCGCCTTCAGCATGGAGGAGCGCAGCAACTTCAACCTGTTAGGGCTGCTGCCGGAAGTGGTGGAAACCATAGAAGAGCAGGCGGAGCGCGCGTGGCGACAGTTTGAAGATTTCAAAACGGATATTGATAAACACATCTACCTGCGCAACATCCAGGACACCAACGAAACCCTGTTCTACCGCCTGCTGGAAAACCATCTCGACGTGATGATGCCCATCATCTACACGCCGACCGTGGGCTCCGCGTGCGAGCGTTTTTCTGAAATTTACCGCCGCGCCCGCGGGGTGTTCATCTCCTGGCCGAACCGCCACAACATGGACGACATCCTGCAAAACGTGCCTATCCATAATATCAAAGTGATTGTGGTGACCGACGGCGAGCGTATTCTCGGCCTCGGCGACCAGGGCATCGGCGGCATGGGCATTCCTATCGGCAAGCTGTCGCTCTACACCGCCTGCGGCGGCATCAGCCCGGCGTATACGCTGCCTATCGTGCTGGATGTCGGCACCAACAACCAGCAACTGCTCAACGATCCGCTCTACATGGGCTGGCGTCATCCGCGCATCACCGACGATGAGTATTACGCGTTTGTGGATGACTTTATCCAGGCCGTGAAACAGCGCTGGCCGAACGTGCTGTTGCAGTTTGAAGACTTCGCGCAGAAAAACGCGATGCCGCTGCTGGAGCGCTATCGTGATGAGATCTGCTGCTTTAACGATGACATTCAGGGCACCGCGGCGGTCACGCTCGGCACGCTGATTGCGGCGAGCCGCGCGGCGGGCAGCCAGCTTAGCGAGCAGAAAATCGTCTTCCTCGGCGCGGGCTCCGCCGGGTGCGGCATCGCCGAGCAGATCATCGCCTGGATGCGCACCGAAGGCGGCTTAAGCGATGAGCAGGCGCGCGCCCGCGTTTATATGGTCGACCGTTTCGGCCTGCTCACCGACAACATGCCGAATCTGCTGTCGTTCCAGTCGAAGCTGGTGCAAAAGCGTGACAGCCTCCAGAACTGGGACACCAGCAGCGATTCGCTGTCGCTGCTGGATGTGGTGCGCAACGTCAAGCCGGATATCCTGATTGGCGTGTCCGGGCAGACGGGCCTTTTCACCGAAGAGATCATCCGCGAGATGCATAAACACTGCGCGCGCCCGATCGTTATGCCGCTCTCAAACCCGACGTCCCGCGTTGAGGCCACGCCGCACGATATCCTGAACTGGACCGACGGCGCGGCGCTGGTGGCGACCGGCAGCCCGTTCCAGCCGGTGACCATCAAAGAGAAAACGTACCCGATTGCCCAGTGCAATAACGCGTACATTTTCCCGGGCATCGGGCTTGGCATTATTTCGTCCGGCGCGCTGCGCGTCACCGATGAGATGATGATGGCGGCCAGCGAAGCGCTGGCGTCGCATTCGCCGCTGGTCAATACCGGCAGCGGGCTGGTGCTGCCGCCGCTGACCGACATTCAGCAGGTGTCGAAAGATATCGCGTTTGCAGTGGGGAAAATGGCGCAACAGCAGGGCGTGGCGGTGAAAACGTCCGCCGAGGCGCTGTTGCAGGCCATTGAGGAAAACTTCTGGCTGCCGGAGTACCGCAGCTACCGCCGCACGTCTATCTGATGCGGCTTCACGCTGGCGCGTCGCGCCAGCGTGCTTTCACTTCTGGCGGCTACCGCCGCGCCACTGCGCCCAGAGGCATTTGCCCGCCACCGTCGTTATCAGCGAACAGATAACCGACACCACCGCCAGCTCAATAAAATACGCGTTAAAGTCATCCAGGAACGGCACCACGTTCACCACGGCGGCCACGTCGCGCAGTTCGGCTGCGTGCAGCAGGGCGAACAGCACATGCGGAATATTCAAAAAGAAGAAAATAAACAGCAGGCAAAAGATAATGGATTCAATGGTGTTGGCCGGGGTGACTCTCATTGACGCGCTCGGTTCTGAATAAAGGACAACCCCGACGACGCCTGGCGCCGCGGGGTCTGGCCTCGCATCATACCTGAAACCGCGCCCGACAACAGGTGATTTTATCGCCGGTTTCCCGGCGCACAGGCTCAGGCAACGTGCTGGCGCACCTGCTCAATACTGCTTAGGATCTCGCGCTCGATATCCGCTTCGCGCCATGTCGCCAGCGCTGATGAGAACGGCTCAAAAGCGTAAATTCCCTGATAGCCCCGCGCCTCCAGCGCGTTAACCTGCTCAACCGAGTTCAGGCGATCGCCCGGCGTCAGCATAACGCGCTGATCGTCGGTCAGCGCGTCGAACGGGCGCGTGTCTTCCACGCCTGAGAGGTGCACCAGCCCAATCATTGAAACCTCAACCTGCGCGAACTCCTGCGCTGCCTGCGGGTAGAGCGCGTGGTGGAAGGTATCGATCAGCAGTTTAAAAGGGACGCTGGCGTCGCGGATCAACGTCTGGGCCTGCGCCGCCGAGCGCAGCGAACTCTGCGGAAAACCGAGCGGCTCTACCAGCCCCTGAATGCCGTAGCGTTCAAAGAGGGGGGCGAGATCCTGAAGCGCCGCCAGCGTCTCGTCGGGCGCTATCTGGCGACCGTCGTTCAGCGGGCAGAGCACCAGCCCCGCCGCGCCCACCGCCTGCGCCTCTTTCAGCAGCGATTCGGTCAGTTCGCGCACCGCGGGCGTGCGCTGATTAAAGGGATACACGGCGTTAATCGTGACAATCTCAATACCGTAACGCGCCGCCAGGTCGCGCACCTGCGCATGGCTCAGGTCGTCGGTCACGCTACCGCCGGGCATGTCATTACGCAGCTCGACCTTATTCAGTCCAAGCCGGTTAACAAGCTTAAAGAACGCGGGAATGTCCAGTCCTGGGGCGATTTTGCGGTTAACGCAGAAGCGGTGCAGTGCAACGGTCATCTTACTCTCCTGAAAGCAACAGAATGAAAGGGTCAGCCTGTCATTAATCAAAACATTTATTTCATAATTGGCAATGTTTGAAAATCCGCTTCTTTGATCGGCTTCGCAAAAAAGTGTTGAAGCCAGGCGGATATACCCGTTATACGCGGTATAAGCCGTGATGTTTCAGGGGGTAAACCGGTAAAGCGAAGGCGGGTTGAAACGGCGCAGGATGAAAATGCGACCATTGTCACCAAAATTAAATTTCATTTAATTGCTTTATTGAAATATTCATTTCATTTGGCCAGGATAAGGACAGACGAGTTTACGCGAGCCGCCACGGCTACGGCATTGACCCCCTCCAGACGACGAGGCTAAGCATGACTATTACAGGAAACTTTATCGGCGGGAAAATCTGCTACAGCGACAGCAACCAGACGGTGCCGGTCTTTGACCCGGCCACGGGCAAACCGGTGCGTGAGCTGACGCAATCCACGGCCCGGGAGGTCTCGGGCGCGATTCAGGTCGCCCATGAGGCGTTCGCCGCCTGGTCGAACACCACGCCGCTGCGCCGCGCCAGGGTACTGTTTCATTTCAAAATGCTGCTGGAGCAGCATGCCGAAGAGCTGGCGGCGATTATCGTCAGCGAACATGGCAAGGTCTGGTCGGACGCGATGGGCGAACTGACGCGCGGCATGGAAGTGGTGGAGTTCGCCTGCGGCATTCCACACCTGATCAAAGGGGAATACTCCTCCGACGTCGGCACCCGCGTCGACAGCTACTCCCTGATGCAGCCGCTCGGCGTGGTCGCCGGCATCACTCCGTTTAACTTCCCGGCGATGGTGCCGATGTGGATGTTCCCGATAGCGCTCGCCTGCGGCAACAGCTTTGTGCTCAAGCCGCCAGCGCTGGCGCCCACCGCTGCGGTGCGACTGGCGGAGCTGCTAAAAGAGGCCGGCCTGCCGGACGGCGTTTTTAACGTTGTGCATTGCAGCAATGAGGACGCCGAACAGCTCTATACCGATCCGCGCATCGCGGCGGTGAGCTTTGTCGGCTCGTCCGGCGTGGCGGAGCATATCTACAAAACCGCCAGCGCCTGCGGCAAACGCGTGCAGGCGTTCGGTGCGGCGAAAAACCACGCTATCGTGATGCCGGATGCGGATCTCGACGCGACGGTCAACGCCATTATGGGCGGCGCGTTCGGCTCGGCGGGCGAACGCTGCATGGCGCTGCCGGTGGTGGTGGCGGTGGGCGATGAAACGGCGGATAAACTGATCGCGCGCCTGACGCCGCTGGTGGAGGCGCTGAAAGTCGGCCCAGGCTGTATGCGCGGGCCGGAAGAGAATGAGATGGGGCCGGTCGTCTCTGACGCGCACCAGAAAAAAGTCCTGGGCTATATTGAGAAAGGCGTCAACGAGGGCGCGAAACTGGTGGTGGATGGTCGCCGGTTCCGCCTGCCGGGCTATGAGGCGGGCTATTACGTGGGCGGCACGCTGTTCGATAACGTGACGCCGGAGATGGTTATCTGGCGCGAAGAGATTTTCGGGCCGGTGCTTGGCATCGTGCGCGCGCCGGACTACGACAGCGCGCTGACGCTGATAAACAGCCACGAATTCGGCAACGGCAGCGCGATTTTCACCAGCAACGGCCACACGGCGCGCGAGTTCGTGCACGATGTGCAGGCAGGCATGGTGGGCGTCAACGTGCCGGTGCCGGTGCCGATGGCCTTCCACAGCTTCGGCGGCTGGAAACGCTCTGTCTTCGGCGCGCTTAACGTGCACGGGCCGGACGGCGTGCGTTTCTACACCCGCATGAAAACCGCCACGGTGCGCTGGCCGCAGGGGCAACAGACCGTCTCTGAATTCAGTATGCCGACGCTGGGTTAATTTTCCAGGAGGAGCCATGTCGTTACTTGCAAAGGCGCAGCGCGACGCGCGCCATCTTCAGCACATCACGCCGGAAAGCGCCGGCTGGCGCTATATCGGCTTCGATGTCTGGATGTTGAAAGAGGGGGAAACGCTCACGCTTGAGAGCGGCGACCGGGAGTTGTGTCTGGTGCTGGTGGCGGGGCGTGCCTCGGTGAAAACGCGCAAGGCGGATTTCCCGGGGCTCGGCGGGCGGATGTCGCCGTTTGAGCGCACGCCGCCGTGGTCGGTCTACGTGCCGCCGCAGGAGCGAATTGAAGTGACGGCGGATTCCAGCCTGGAACTCGCGGTCTGCAGCGCGCCGGGTAAAGGCACGCTGCCTGCGCGGGTGATAACGCCGCAAGAGGTGGGCGTCGAGCATCGCGGCAAAGGACGTAACCAGCGCCTGGTGCATAACATTCTGCCGGACAGCGGCGAGGCGGACTGTCTGCTGGTGGTCGAGGTGTATACCGAAGAGGGCGCCACCAGCTCCTGGCCCGCGCACAAGCACGACACGCCAGTGCCCGGCCAGGAGACGCAGCTCGAAGAGACCTACTATCACCGTTTCGACCCGCCGCAGGGCTTTGCGTTTCAGCGGGTTTACACCGATGACCGCAGCCTCGACGCCTGCATGGCGCCCTACAATCACGACGTGGTGATGGTGCCGCGCGGCTATCATCCGGTCGCGGCGATTGCAGGTTACGACAGCTATTACCTGAACGTGATGGCGGGGCCTGAGCGAAAATGGCTCTTCACCTGGGAAGAGGACCACGCCTGGATAAACCACGACGACTATCCGCGGCGTTAAGCGTGGAAACAAAAACGGCCCATACGGGCCGTTTTTTTGTGGCGCGCGTCAGGCGCTTTGCTGCTGCGCGGTTTTGCTGTTGTTAAGCGCCAGCGACACGGCCAGCGTCTGGGCGAGACAGAGCGAGGCCACCTGCGAGCGGAAGCCGTCCACCTGGGCTTCACGCACCACGAAACAGACATCGCTGAAGGCGGCGAGCGGGCTTACCTGGCTGTCGGTAATGGCAATCTGGCGCGCTTTGCGCTGCGCGCCAAGCTCGACCAGCTCCACCACTTCGCGGGAATAGGGCGAGAAGCTCACCGCCACCACCACATCTTTCGGCCCCACCAGGCTTAACTGCTCGGTAAACATCCCGCCCAGCCCGTCGATAAGAAACGCTTTACGGTCGAGATGGCGCAGCGCGTAGGTGAGATAAGACGCGACGCTGAACGAGCGGCGCAGGCCAATCACATAGATATTTTCCGCCTCCGCCAGCAGCTTCACCGCGTTTTCCAGGTCTTCCGGCGCCATTTGCATCGCCAGCTGTTGTAGCGCCTGGCTGTTGACCATCGTAAACATGCTGAGGATTTCGCCCGGCGTTTCCGGAGCGCTGGTCTCTTCGCTGGCGGTCTGGCGGAACAGGCGCGCGCGCTCGGTATAGTTGGCGGTCTCCTCCATCAGATGCTGTCTGAACATCTGCTTCATTTCATTAAAGCCGCTGAAGCCGAACGCGTTGGCGAAGCGGATAAGCGTGGAGGGCGGCACATCCGCCTGCTGGGCGATAGAGGCCACGGTGTCGAACGCCACGCTGTTGCTGTTATCGAGAATGTAGCGCGCCACCTGTTTTAGTCGTTTGCTGAGCTCGTCATACCGGCGACGAATTTCATCCTGCAGGATGGAGAGCTGGGTCGGATTATTTGCCATGTATCGTGCCTGAAAAAGGGGAAAAAGGAGGAAAGCTTGTGTCAGTGTATCAAATGAAGCGAATTTTTCATTTTCCCGAATGAAATACGCGATTCATTTCACGAAGCAGGAAGGCGCGGAGCGACAGGGCCGCTCCGCGAGGGGATCAGGAACGGGCGTCGCGCCAGAAGCCGATAAGCGTCAGGTAATTATTTTTTACCTCGCGGATCAGCGCCTCGTCGCTAAGCTCGCCCTGCATCCAGCGGCGCGACGGCTGGCCAAAAATGGTGCGCCCGACCGCAAAGCCTTTGATGATGGGATGCGACGCCGCCTCAGCGAATCCTTCACGCAACTGCTCCTGCGGCGCGTCAAGGCCCAGCAGCAGGATGCCGCGACAGTACGGATCTTCCTGTTCAATCAGCGCGCTGATGGCCTGCCAGTGATGGCTCGCCAGCGGCGGCAGTTTCCACCAGTCCGGTTTGATGCCGAGCTGATAAAAATGCGCCAGCATACTGTGGTAATGCTGTTGGTCTTTATCCGGCCCGCTCTCGGGCAAAATGACTTCCAGCAGCAGTTCATGGCCCGACTGCTGACAGGCGCGCCACACCTCCCGCAACAGCGCGTCCTGCTCTTCACGCAGCGCGAGCGGATCGTGCGGATGGTAAAAGACCAGGCATTTCACCACATGCTCCAGCGGCCAGCTTGCGAGCTGCGAGCCGATATCGCCATGCTCCAGGCGCAGCGGGCGGGAGCCCGGCAGTTCAATCGGGCGGCCAATCCACCAGCCCTGGCCGGTAATGGCGTTCAGCGCGCGCTGGCCGTAGGTGCCGTCCGCGAGAATGCCGCTGCGTCCCTCAAGCCCCGCCTCCTGCGCCGCGTCTTTCGCGGCCTGTAGCAGCAGTTGTTTCAGCGCCGGGATGCGCGCGTCGTCACAGCCGGTATCGCGGGCCAGATCGGCGAGCTGTTTGCGGTGATCGAAGGCGAAAATGCACAGCTCCGGCCACGCCTGGCGGCGGGAAGTGACGCGATGCAGATGATTTAAGCGGGAGTCGAGATCCGGGCGCGGCACCGCTTGCGCGCGGGCCAGATAATCATCAAGCTCGTCGCGGGTCGGCATCGCCGGGGCGCAGCCGTGGCGAGATACCACCAGCGCGCCGCAGGCGTTGGCGTAGCGGCAGGCCTGCTCCCAGCCCTCGTCATTCAGCCAGCCGCGCAACAGGCCGGACATAAACGCATCGCCCGCGCCCAGCACGTTCAGCACCTCCACGCGCACCCCCTGAAAGAGCGGGATAGCGTCCCAGCCGTCCGGCACCGCGCCTTCCAGCACCACGCAGCCCATCGGCCCGCGCTTGCAGACCAGCGTGGCGTTCGTGGCGTGGCGGACATTTTTCAGCGCCGTCAGCGTGTCGGTGCTGCCGCCCGCGATATGAAACTCCTCTTCCGTACCGACGACCAGATCGAAAAGATGCAGCACTTCCTGCAACTGGCGCGTCACCGGCTCTGACTCCACATAGCGCGTTTCGCCGTCGCCGGGTGAGGTCAGCCCCCACAGCACCGGACGGTAGTCGATATCCAGCGCGGTACGCAGCCCGTGGCGGCGCGCATATTCCAGCGCTTTCAGCACCGCGGCGCGGGTGTCCGGGTGGGAGAGATGCGTGCCGGTCACCGCCAGCGCGCGGGCGGAGGCGATATAGTCTTCGTTGATATCCTGCGGCGTCAGCGCCATGTCGGCGCAGTTATCGCGATAGAAAATCAGCGGAAACGTCTCCTGGTCTTTAATGCCGAGCATCACCAGCGCCGTCAGCCGCTGTTTATCCGTTATCAGGTATTCAGTATCGACGCCTGCGCGCTGCAGCGTTTCCCGCAGGAAACGTCCATTATGTTCATCCCCCACGCGGGCCAGCATCGCCGATTTCAGCCCCTGAATCGCGGTACCGAACGCGACATTGCCCGACGAACCGCCGAGATATTTGGCGAAGGTCGCCACATCTTCAAGCCTGGCGCCGATTTGCTGCGCGTAGAGATCCACGGCAACCCGGCCAATACAAATGACGTCGAGCCGCTTAACTGCTGCATTCATAGCTACGGTTTCCTTTTACATGCCTGCTTCACGAGAGGGCCGGAGAGCCGGCGGCGCGCCCGCAAGCAGCCTGAGGGTTAACGGTTGAACGTAGTATGAGAAATAAATATTTCATTTACAAATTAGTTTGAAATTAAAAAACCAAAAATGTGAACGCTATTCCACTCTGCGTGTCTTCAGCGCATGGCGCGCAGGCGCGAGCGCCGCTTCCGGGCAGCGCATCACCGGCCGCTGCAAAAGCATAGACTCTGCGGGGTTATCTGGCGCGGCGCGGTGTTGCGGGTTGCAGCGTTTCGCGATCCCTCCCACAGAAAAAGCCAGGGGGCGAAACAGAGTTTGATCGCTCTCTCAAAATGAAACATTTCATCTGTATTTTGGTTTAATGAAAAATATGTTTGCCTATAATCCAGACAGATTCCGGCAGGCAGTCCGCTTTTACACCGACACCAGAGCGAGCCTGCATGACATTGGCTGAAAAAGGAAGGCGAACATGGGCAAGCAGAGACTGACAATGGCGCAGGCGCTGGTGAAGTTTCTTGATAACCAGTATCTGGAGGTGGATGGCGAGACCGTCAAATTCGTCAAAGGCATTTTCGCCATCTTCGGCCACGGCAATGTGCTGGGGCTTGGCCAGGCGCTGGAGCAGGAGCGCGGCGAATTGCGTCTCTATCAGGGCCGCAACGAACAGGGGATGGCCCATGCGGCCACCGGTTTCGCCAGACAGTCGCTGCGCCGCCAGATCCTCGCCTGCACCTCGTCGGTCGGGCCCGGTGCCGCCAACATGATAACCGCCGCCGCGACGGCCACCGCCAACCGGATCCCGCTATTGCTGCTGCCGGGCGATGTCTTCGCCACCCGCCAGCCCGATCCGGTGTTACAGCAGATAGAGCAGAGCTACGATCTCAGCATCAGCACCAACGACGCCTTTCGCGCCGTCAGTAAGTACTGGGATCGCATTACGCGCCCGGAACAGCTGATGAGCGCCTGCATTAACGCCATGCGCGTCCTTACCGATCCGGCGGAAACCGGCGCGGTGACGCTGGCGCTGCCGCAGGATGTCCAGGGCGAAGCCTGGGATTATCCGACGGAGTTTTTCGCCCGCCGCGTGCATCGTCTCGACCGCCGTCCGGCGAGCGCCGCCCAGCTCAATGACGCCGTGGCGGCCATAGTCGCCAGCCGCAAACCGCTGATTGTCTGCGGCGGCGGCGTGAAATATTCCGGGGCGGGCGAGGCGCTGGCGCAGTTCGCTGAGCGTTATCACATTCCGTTCGCCGAGACCCAGGCGGGAAAAGGCACGCTCATCTCGTCGCACCCGTATAACGTTGGCGGCGTCGGTGAAACCGGCTGTCTCGCGGCGAACCTGCTCGCCAAAGAGGCGGATCTGGTGATCGGCGTCGGAACCCGTTTTACCGATTTCACCACCGCCTCGAAATGGATTTTCCAGCATCCGGGCGTGCGGTTTCTCAATATCAACGTCAGCAACTTCGACGCCTGGAAGCTCGACGGCATTCCGCTGCTGGCCGACGCCCGCGAGGCGCTGACGGCGCTTGACGCCGCGCTTGGCGATACCGCGTGGCAGGCGGGCTGGGGCGAGCAGATTGCCGCCGTGCAGAACCGCCAGATGAAAGAGACGCACCGTGTATATCAGGCCACGTTTCAGGAAAAGGGATTCGTTCCGGAGATAGATGATCATCTCGACCGCGAATCGGTCTGGCGGGAATTTCGCCTGCTGACCGACTCGACGCTCACCCAAAGCAGCGTGCTCGGCCTGCTTAATGAGGCGTTACCTGAAGAGGCGGTGATCGTCGCGGCGGCGGGCAGCCTGCCGGGAGATTTGCAGCGCGTCTGGCGCACCCGCGCGCCCAATGCCTATCACGTTGAATATGGCTACTCCTGCATGGGCTATGAGGTGAACGCAGCGCTCGGCGTGAAGCTCGCCGAGCCGCAGCGCGAGGTCTACGCGATGGTGGGCGATGGCGCGTTCATGATGTTGCATTCAGAGCTGGTCACCTCCTTACAGGAAGGCGCGAAAATCAACGTGCTGCTGTTCGACAACATGACCAACGGCTGTATCAACAATCTGCAAATGGAACACGGCATGGACAGTTTCGGCACCGAGTTCCGCTTCCGCTCGCCGGAGAACGGCCAGCTGAGCGGCGGGCTGGTGCCGGTGAACTTCGCCGCCATCGCGGCGGGCTACGGCTGTAAAACCTGGCGCGTCACCACGCTTGATGAACTGAAAGCGGCGCTGGAGGCGGCGCAGCGCGAGACCGTCAGCACCCTTATTGATATCAAAGTGTTGCCCAAAACCATGGTGCACAAATATGGCAGCTGGTGGAACGTCGGCGTGGCGCAGCAGGCGCTGTCCGAACGTATTCAGCGCGTGGCGCAACAGATTAACGAAAAACGCGCGCAGGCGCGGGATTACTGATTTTCCCTTTAAAAGACAACTTACCTTAACCCTGATTATTCCGGAGATAACCCTTATGTCGCTCAGATTAGGTGTAATTGGCGCAGGCGCCATTGGTAAAGAACATATCCGCCGCTGCACGCAGGTGCTGCAGGGCGCGACCGTCGTCGCGGTATCGGACATCAACCTGGATAACGCGCGCGCCGCGGTGACCGCGCTCGGCCTGCAAGCGGAAGTGTATGCCGACGGGCAGGATGTGATTAAGGCGCAGGATGTGGACGCGCTGATTGTCACCTCCTGGGACCCGACGCACGAGGCCTTTACGCTCGCGGCTATTGACGCGGGCAAACCGGTGTTCTGTGAAAAACCGCTCGCTATGACCGCCGAAGGCTGTCGCCGTATTGTGGACGCCGAGATGAAAGCGGGCCGCCGTCTGGTGCAGGTGGGCTTTATGCGTCCTTACGACGAAGGCTACCAGGCGCTGAAAGGGGTTATCGATAGCGGCGACATCGGCGCGCCGCTGATGCTGCACTGCGCGCATCGCAACCCGGAAGTGGGCGAGAACTACACCACCGATATGGCCATCACCAGCACGCTTATCCATGAGCTCGACGTATTGCGCTGGCTGCTGAACGACGACTATGCCTCGGTGCAGGTGCGTTTCCCGCGCGCCACATCGCACACCCACGCGCAGCTCAAAGATCCGCAAATCGTGATGCTGGAAACCCGCAAAGGGACGCTTATCGACGTCGAGATTTTCGTCAACTGCCGCTACGGCTACGACATCCAGTGCGAAGTGGTCGGCGAAACCGGCATTGCCCGGCTGCCTGAGCCGTCGTCAGTGCAGATGCGTAAAGCGGCGAAGCTTGCCACCACGATCCTGACCGACTGGAAAGACCGCTTCATTAAAGCGTATGACGTGGAGTTGCAGGCGTTTATCAATGACGTAAAAGCGGGCGAACTGCGCGGCCCGTCCGCCTGGGATGGTTACGCGGCGTCGGTTGCGGCGGATGCGTGCCTGAAGGCGCAGGAGAGCGGCGCGCTGGAGTCCATCAGCCTGCCGGAGCGCCCGGCGTTTTATCTGCGCTAAACCCGCAGCCTGCTAATGAATCTGACAGGGGTTAACTATGAAAATCGCCTTTGACGTCGACGTCATTAAAGACCTTGGGATCACGAATATGGTCCGGCAGGTCGCGGAGTGGGGCTATCAATACATTGAGCAGTCGCCGCACCCGCAAATTAACCCGTTTTATAAGCACCCGAAAGCGGGCCGGGAAGTGATCGCCGAATATAAAAAGGCGCTGCGCGACACCGGCGTTGCGCTTTCTTCCTTTATTTGCGTCTACCGCTGGTCGGGTCCGGACGAGCTGCGGCGACAGGCGGCGGTGAAAAACTGGAAGCGCCTAATCGAAATCGCCATCGAGATGGATGTGCAGGTGATCAACACCGAGCTCTCCGGCGACCCAAACCAGCCGGAGATCTGCGAGGAGATGTTCTATCGCTCAATGGAGGAGCTGTTGCCGATTTTCGAGCGCGAGGGGTTGCGCGTTGAGATCCAGGCGCACCCGTGGGATTTCTGCGAAGAGAACAACGAGACTGTCGATATCGTGAAGTCGTTTCGCAGCGATAACGTGAAATATGTCTACAGCGTGCCGCACACCTTCTTTTATGACAAAGGCAAAGGAGAGGTGGAAAAGATGCTGCGCTACGCCGGGGATGACCTGTCGCATGTGCTGATCGCCGATACCATGAACCACACCCGCCACTGTCGCTATATCGTCAACCCGCCGGGCGTCGACGCCGCGGTGCATCAGCATGTGGGCGTAGGGGAGGGGGAAGTCGATTTCCAGGCGTTGTTCAGCACGCTGCGCGATATGGGGTTCGCCCACCAGAGCTTTAAAGTGGGCGGCGAGCCGATTGTCGCCGCGTCGCTCTTTGGCTACCCGGAGAAGATGAAATACCAGGCGGTGGAAACCCGTGAACTGATTGAGCGCGAACTGCTGGGCCGTTAAGCCCCAGCCGGTTGCGACCTGAGAGGCGCATTATGAATAAGCAAGATGTGAAGCTGGCCATCGCCCCGATCGGCTGGACAAACGACGACATGCCGGAGCTGGGCGGTGAAAACACCTTTCAGCAGACGGTCAGCGAAATGGCACTGGCGGGCTTTACCGGCAGCGAAGTCGGTAGCAAATACCCGCGCGACCCGGCCATTCTCAAGCCGATGCTGGCTATCCGCGGCATTGAGATCTGCAACGCCTGGTTCAGCACCTTTTTTGCGGCGGGCGAGCGGGAGAAAACCCTCGACGAGTTTGTGAATCACATGAATTTCCTGCATGCGATGGGCGCGAAAGTGATTGGCTGCTCCGAGCAGAGCGGCAGCATTCAGTGCACCACGCTGCCGGTGATGGGGCCGGACAAACCGTGTTTCAGCGAGGAGGAGTGGGCGCGCGTGGCGGAGGGCTACAACACGCTAGGCCGGCTCGCCGCCGAAAAGGGCATGCAGGTCTGTCTGCATCATCATATGGGCACCGGTATCCAGACCGCGCAGGAGATAGACACGTTTATGTCGCGCGTGGATGACACAGTGTTTCTGCTGTTCGATACCGGACACGCCTGGTACGCCGAAGGCAGCGAAGCGGCCATGCTCGCCATTCTGGAAAAACACCTGCCGCGCATTAACCATGTGCACCTGAAAGATGTGCGCCCGGCAGTCATTGACGAGGTGAAACGCGACGGGCTGTCGTTCCTGGCGGGCGTCAGGAAGGGCACCTTCACGGTGCCGGGCGACGGGGCTATCGATTTCCGTCCGGTATTCCGGCTGCTGGATGAGCATGGCTATCGCGGCTGGATGGTGGTGGAGGCCGAGCAGGACCCGGCAGTGGCGAACCCGTTTGAATATGCGGTGAAAGCGCGTCGCTATATCCTGGAGACCGCCGGGATCTGACCCTCTCGCGCTGGCCCGCCAGGGGCAAACTGGCGGGTCTGTCCATTCAGTCTGGATTTTTTTGAAAACAACGTTTCATTATGGCTGGCGCTGTTCGCATGACGGCGTCGGCCCGCCCCGCGTTACGCTACCACTGGTTTTTTCTCGGTTTTATGCTTTTATCTGTTTGATAGTTCCTACTATTTTTTCGTATTGGGTGTCTTCCCCACAGCGATCGCTTCCCCGCCTGCGTGCTCATTATCACAAAGTAATAACAAAACATGACCTGCCACTCAAAATTAAAATTTCATTGTTTATATAAATGAAATATTCGATCTAAATTGATTGTGGTGAATATATCATCAACCGAGCCCGGCCCCTGACAACTGGCCGCCTCGTTTTTCCCTGAACGGCAGGTTACTGGAGTCTTTTATGACTAAAGAACAATATCTCACCCTTAACAGAGCATCAGGGCCTAACAGCGACGCGCCGACGTCGCCGTTTGTCAAAGTGATTGCGCTAATCGCCACGCTCGGCGGTCTGCTCTTTGGTTACGACACCGGCGTTATCTCCGGCGCGCTGCTGTTTATGGGCAGCGAACTGCACCTCACCCCGCTTACCACCGGTCTTGTCACCAGCTCTCTGCTTTTTGGCGCCGCCTTTGGCGCGCTGCTGGCGGGCCATATGGCGAACGCCGCGGGACGAAAGAAAATCATCATTTATCTGGCGGTCATTTTCGCTATTGGCGCGGTGGGTACCGCGATGGCGCCGGACGTGTCGTGGATGATTTTCTTTCGCCTGGTGCTCGGCGTGGCCGTGGGGGGCGCGGCGGCAACGGTGCCGGTTTATATCGCGGAGATCGCGCCTGCCAACAAGCGCGGCCAGCTGGTAACCCTCCAGGAGCTGATGATCGTCTCCGGGCAATTACTGGCCTATATCTCTAACGCCTCCTTCCACGAGCTGTGGGGCGGCGAGTCGACCTGGCGCTGGATGCTGGCCGTCGCGACGCTGCCCGCCGTGTTGCTGTGGTTCGGGATGATGTTTATGCCCGATACGCCGCGCTGGTACGCCATGAAAGGGCGTCTTGCCGAAGCGCGTCGCGTGCTGGACCGTACCCGTCGCCCGGAGGATGTCGACTGGGAAATGATGGAGATTGAAGAGACGCTCGAAGCCCAGCGCGCGCAGGGCAAGCCGCGTCTGCGCGAATTGCTGACGCCGTGGCTGTTTAAACTCTTCCTGATAGGCATCGGCATCGCCGTTATTCAGCAGTTAACCGGCGTGAACACCATTATGTATTACGCGCCGACGGTACTGACGGCGGTCGGGATGTCCGATAACGCCGCGCTGGTGGCGACCGTCGCCAACGGCGTGGTGTCGGTGCTGATGACGTTTGTCGGCATCTGGATGCTCGGTAAAATCGGGCGGCGCGCCATGACCATGATTGGCCAGTTCGGCTGTACCGCGTGTCTGGTGTTTATTGGCGCTGTCAGTTATCTGCTGCCGGAAACCGTTAACGGCCAGCCGGACGCGCTGCGCGGCTATATGGTGCTGGCGGGGATGCTGATGTTTCTGTGCTTCCAGCAGGGCGCGCTCTCGCCGGTGACCTGGCTGCTGCTCTCGGAGATTTTCCCCACCCGCCTGCGCGGCATCTTTATGGGCGGCGCGGTGTTCGCAATGTGGATAGCCAACTTCCTGATCTCGCTCTTCTTCCCGATCCTGCTCGCCTGGGTCGGGCTCTCCGGTACGTTCTTTATCTTCGCGGCGATCGGCATCCTGGGCGCGACGTTTGTCATCAAATGCGTGCCGGAAACCCGCAACCGCAGCCTGGAGCAGATTGAGCACTACCTGCATGACTGGCTGGATAATAGCCCTGAGGGCCAGCGCCGCGCTCGCGAGCGCCGGGCGTGTCGGGCGCAGATGGATAACGCGCGGTCATAACGGGCGCGCGACGCAGAGGGAAGCCGCCGGGCTTCCCTTTTTTTTGGCCGCTTATTGTTATATTTCTGTAACAAATATTCCGTAGCCTCACGTGCATAAAAACTATTCCCCTTCAAAACGACATCCCGAAAGGAAACCGCGATGGGCAGACCGTTAAAAACCTTATTCAAACGTGAGCATAGTGAAGAGATCAGCAACCGCAGCGACAACCGCGCGTTTTCGCAGGTGGCGGAAGTCTATTTGTCGCGCCGTCGCCTGTTGCAGGCGGGCGCGGTTGCAGGCGCTGCGGCGGCGTTCCCGTTTCTGCTGAAGCCGGAAAACGCGCTGGCGAAAGTGGTCGCAAACGCGAGCGGCAACCTCGGCAAAGCCACGGCGCTCGGCTTCACCAGTCTGCCGGTTTCCACAGAAGATACCGTTATCGTGCCGGAAGGCTACATTGCGAAGCCCTTCTATAAGTGGGGCGACGCCACCGGGCTTGCGGGCAACCTGCCGGTTTTCAAAACCGACGGCAGCAACACGACGCAAGAGCAGGCGGCGCAGGCCGGGATGCACCACGACGGCATGGCGTGGTTTAGCCTGCCGCAGGGCGGGCACAGTGCCGATCACGGTCTGCTCGCTATGAACCATGAATACATCGACAACGGCCTGCTGTTTAAAGACGGCGAAGCCAACTGGAGCCCTGATAAAGCGCTCAAAGGCCAGAACGCGATGGGCGTGTCGGTTATCGAAGTGAAAAAAGGCCAGCAGGGCTGGGAAGTGGTGCGCCCGTCCACCTTCGCCCGCCGCATCACGGCTAACACGCCGATGAAAATCACTGGCCCGGCGCTGCACAATAAACTGATGCAGACCGCCGCTGACCCGAAAGGCGAAACCATTCTCGGCACCATGCAGAACTGCGCCAACGGCTTCACGCCATGGGGCACTTACCTGACGTGCGAAGAGAACTGGTCCGATATTTTCGTCAAGAAAGCGGAAATGAACCCGCTTGAGAAGCGCTACGGCATCAGCGACAGCGACGACTCCTACCGCTGGAATGAAGTCGACAAACGCTTCAGCGTCGACGCCACGCCGAACGAACCGAACCGTTTCGGCTGGGTGGTGGAAATCGACCCTTACGATCCGCAGTCGGTGCCGCGCAAGCACACCGCGCTTGGCCGCATCAAGCATGAAGGCGCCGCCGTCACCATCGCGCCGGATAACCGCGTTGTGGTTTATATGGGCGACGACCAGAAATTCGAATACATCTATAAATTCGTCTCGGAAGGCAAATACAACCCGCAGGATCGCAAAGCCAATATGGGCCTGCTGGAAAAAGGCACGCTGTACGTGGCGAAATTCCACGACGACGGCAAAGGCGAGTGGCTGCCGCTGGTGTTCGGCCAGAACGGGCTCGACGCCAGTAAAGGCTTTGAAAACCAGGGCGATCTGCTGGTGAAAACCCGTCTCGCGGCAGACGCCGTGGGCGCCACCAAAATGGACCGCCCGGAGTGGATTGCCGTTGATCCGTATCATAGCGGCAGCGTCTACTGCACGCTCACCAACAACAGCGATCGCGGCAAGGAAGGCAAAGCGCCGGTGGATGCGGCTAACCCGCGCGCAAAAAACGTTTACGGCCACATCATGCACTGGCTGGAGCAGAACGGCGATCCGACCGCGCAGCAGTTTGCGTGGGATATTCTGGTGATGGGCGGTCGCACCGATACTGACAAACCGGAAGCCAAAGGCAGCATGAAGGGCGCGGAATTCGGCAGCGCCGATGGCCTGAGCTTCGATCATCGCGGCGTGCTCTGGATCCAGACCGACGTGTCGTCCTCGACCATCAACCGCAAAGATTATGAAGGCATGGGCAATAACCAGATGGTGGCGACGATCCCCGGCACCAACGAGTTCCGCCGCTTCCTGACCGGGCCGCGCGGCTGTGAAATCACCGGCATCGCGTTCACGCCGGATAACCGCACACTGTTTATCAATATTCAGCATCCGGGCGAGCCGGGCGAAGGGCTGAGCGACCCGCAAAACCCGACGGCGGTCTCTACCTGGCCTGACGGCGACAAAGCGGGCCGCCCGCGCTCCTCGACCGTGGTTATCGTCAAGGCCGACGGCGGCATGATCGGCACCTGACAGTAAACCATTCAGAGAACAACGCAGGCGCAGTCAGCCTGCGTTTTTTTATGGGCCGTGGCAGGCTAAATCATGGTCTTGAGCCATGTGGAGGCTGGTCAATCTGCATACGCTGGTGCGGTTTAGAATCATCTGTTATATAACATTCTCTTTTATTCATGTTCACCTTCAGGCCTTTCGGTATATTCCTCCAGGATAAGACCTAAAGTCGGAACGTCTGCGCGCGGCGCACCCTGTTTTTTGCGGCAGTGCGCCGCTGAAGGAAAGTAAAACCTTATGATAGTTTTAAGGAACATCTCAAAGCTGTTTCATCAGGGTAAGGACACCATTACGGCCGTGGATGACGTCAACCTGGACGTCGAGCGCGGACAAATCTACGGCATCATTGGCTACAGCGGCGCGGGGAAAAGTACCCTGATTCGCCTGTTAAACGGCCTCGAAAAACCGACGTCCGGCACGGTGACCATCGCGGGTAAAGAGATTTCGGCCGCGCGCGGCGAATCGCTGCGCCAGGCGCGCCTGAAAATCAGCATGGTATTCCAGCATTTCAACCTGCTCTGGTCGCGCACCGTCAGTGAAAACATCGCTTTTTCGATGCAAATCGCCGGCGTGCCGAAAGCGGAAATTAAAACCCGCGTGGCGGAGCTTATCGACCTTGTCGGCCTGAAGGGGCGCGAAAATGCGTATCCGTCGCGCCTTTCCGGCGGGCAGAAGCAGCGCGTCGGCATCGCCCGCGCGCTGGCGAACCGCCCGGACGTGCTGCTGTGCGACGAAGCCACCTCGGCGCTCGACCCGCAAACGACCGATCAGATCCTCGATCTGCTCCAGGACATTAACCGCCGCTTCGGGCTCACCATTGTGCTTATCACCCATGAGATGCACGTGGTGCGTAAAATCTGCGATCGCGTGGCGGTCATGGAGGAGGGGCGCGTGGTGGAAGAGGGCGACGTGTTGCAGGTCTTTACGCACCCGCAGCAGCCGATCACCCGCCAGTTTGTGCGCCAGATTAGCCAGGAAGAGGGCGATGAGGCGTTCGACCCCGCGCTTGCGGGCGAGCTTAACGGCGCCGTTATCAAACTGACTTTCGTCGGGCACAGCACGCACAAGCCAGTGGTGGGCGAACTGACGCTGCGCTACGGCCTGCCTTTTAATATTCTGCACGGCAAAATGACCCAGACCGCCCACGGCGTGTTTGGCCAGCTCTGGCTGCACGTGGTGGCGACGCCGGAACAGCTGGAGAATATCCTCGCCGATTTACGCCTGCATGAGATCCACTGCGAGGTTATCAAACATGCTTGAGTCACTTTTCCCTCATCTGAAGCTCGATCAGCTGCTGGCCGCCACCCAGGAGACGCTCTACATGACCGCGCTCTCCGGCGTCGCCACCTTTGTGCTCGGCATCGTGCTCGGCCTGGCGCTGTTTTTGACGGCGCGCGGCGGGCTGTTTGAAAACCGTCTGGTCTACGGCGTTATCTCCATCGTGGTGAACGTGTTCCGTTCCATCCCGTTTATCATTTTGATTGTGCTGCTGATCCCGTTTACCAAAACGATTATTGGCACCATTCTCGGGGCTAACGCCGCGCTGCCCGCGCTGATTGTTGGGGCCGCGCCGTTCTATGCGCGTCTGGTGGAGATTGGCCTGCGCGAAGTCGATAAAGGCGTGATTGAAGCCACCCGTTCAATGGGCGCACGCATGAGCACGTTGATTTTCCGGGTTCTGCTGCCGGAGTCATCCCCCGCGCTGGTGTCGGGTATCACCGTCACCCTTATCGCGCTGGTCAGCTACAGCGCGATGGCCGGGGTGATTGGCGCGGGCGGGTTAGGGAACCTTGCTTATCTGGAAGGATTCCAGCGTAACCACAATGACGTCACGCTGGTGGCGACGGTCGCTATACTGGTGATTGTCTTCATCATTCAGTTCATCGGTGACGCCTTAACCTCTTATTTAGATAAACGCTAACAACAACAGAGAACACACATCATGAAAAGAGTACTGACGCTGATTGCCGCCGCCACCCTGAGCGTTTCCGCCTGGGCCGACACCCTGACCGTGGGCGCGTCCAACGTGCCGCACGCGGAAATTCTGGAGCAGGCGAAGCCTATCCTGGCGAAGCAGGGTATCGATCTGGAAATCCGCCCGTTCCAGGATTACATCCTGCCGAACACGGCACTGGCAAGCCGCGATATCGACGCGAACTACTTCCAGCACATCCCGTATCTGAACAGCGTGCTGAAAGATCACGCCGACGATAAAACCTATGATTTCGTCAGCGCCGGTGCTATCCATATCGAGCCAATCGGCATCTATTCTAAAAAGTACAAATCGCTCAAAGATCTGCCGGAAGGCGGCAAAGTCATCATGCGTGACGCCGTGGCGGAAGAGGGCCGTATTCTCTCTATCTTCGAGCGCGAAGGCGTTATCAAGCTGAAACCGGGCGTGAATAAAGTCGATGCGCGCATCAGCGATATCGTGGAAAACCCGAAAAAACTGAAGTTCATGCCGAACGTGGAAGGCTCTCTGCTGCCGCAAATGTATAACAACGACGAAGGCGACGCGGTGGTGATCAACGCCAACTACGCCATCGACGCGGGCCTCGACCCGGTGAAAGATCCGATCGCGGTGGAGAGTGGCGAAAATAACCCGTACGCCAACATCATTACCGTGCATAAGGGCGACGAGAAGAAAAAAGATATCGTGGCGCTGGTGAACGTGCTGCACTCTAAACAGATTCAGGACTGGATCCGCACCAAATATAAAGGCGCGGTGATCCCAGTAAATAACTGATTTGCCATTGGTAAAAGGGGAGCTGCGGCTCCCCTTTTTTTTGCCCTGCGGCGGGTTAAATCCTGTGCCCCGGATTCTCCCTGGAAAGCGCGTTGGCCGCGCAGATAAGCGACAGATGGCTTAAGCCGAGCGGCATATTGCCGCGCCAGCCGCCCGTGCGGGTGTCGTACATCTCATTAAAGATTTGCACGTTGCCGCTCTGGCACAGCGTGTCGAGAATCTCTTTCATATCGTGCTGCGCCTCATCGCGCTTTTTCAGCTCCGCCAGGGCCTCGACGCGCCAGAAGGCGCAGGCCACAAAGGTGCTCTCTTCCACCTCGACGCCCGAATAGCGGTAGAGCATCGGGCTGTTGTGGCCCAGTTCCTGATAAATCGCTTCAAGCGTTGAGAGCATTCGCTTGCGGTTAACCTGCCTGCCGTAATAGTGGGTGAGGCTGATAGCGGCGTCGAGCGTTTCGCTCCCCGCGTAGAAGGTGTACGCCTGGCGGCTTTCGCTCCAGCAGTGCGTTTCGATCCACTCGCTGATACGGTCGCGTTCGCGCGCCCAGCGGCCCTTCCAGGTCGGTTCGATATGGCCGATTTCCGCCAGCGCCACGGCCTGATCGAGCGCCAGCCAGCAGGCCATTTTCGAGTGCGTGTAATGACGCTCCTCGGGCAACTCCCAGATGCCGGAATCGGGCAGCCGCCAGCGATCGGCGCAGCGGTTCGCCAGATGCCCGAGCAGGCGTGAAGTGGCGAGATCAAGCACATGGCCCATCTCGACAAACAGACGCGCGGTCGCTAACAGGTCGCCATACATGCTGGGCTGGAACTGATCGCGGGCGTTATTGCCGACCCGCACCGGCTGCGTACCCTGGTAGCCTTCCATCTGCGGGTAGCGTTCCTCAGGCACCCAGCCGCCTTCGAGCGTATAGCAGGCGCGCAGTTCGCCGTCATGGCGAATAATGGTCGAGGTGAGCCAGGAAAACGCCGCCTTACAATCCTCAATCGACCCCAGGTAGACAAACGATTTAATAATCAGGCAGGCGTCGCGCACCCACGCGTAGCGGTAGTCGTAGTTTTTCTCTTTGCCGAGCCCTTCTGGCAATGAGGTGGTGGCGGACGCCGCCAGCGCGCCGGTCGGCGCATACCAGAGGAATTTCAGCGCCAGCGCCGAGCGCTTGACGTGATGTTCAAACGGGCCGTTCCAGTGAAGATTCTCTGCCCAGTCGCGCCAGGCGCGATCGCTGGTGTCGATACGCTGGTCGATTTTCTCAAGCGGCGGTATCGCCAGCGGCTCTTTTTCGGTGGCGACCAGCGCCACCAGCGATCGCGAGCCGGGCGAGGTCGTCAGGGTGCCTGTCATTCCCATGTCGTCACAGCGTTCGGTCTCCACGTCATCGGAAAGGCGCAGGGCCACCATCAAATCATCGAGGTGAAAAAGGGTTTTCTCCTGCACGTGATCCAGCCACGGCGAACAGGTGTGAGCGCGCGTGCCGGGTTTAAAACGCACCGTCAGGCGCACGTGGCCTTTGATGCCTTCAACGCGGCGCGCCATCTCGCTCCAGGGCAGGCGTCCGGCGAAGGTGCTGTTAATGGATTCTGTAATCAGCACCTCGCCGGAGGCGGTTTTATAGCGCGTTTCCAGTACGTTGCTGTTCTCACGGTAGCTGCGCGACATCTCCCACTCTTCTTCTGGCGTCAGCGCGAAAAAGCCGCCTTCGGGCGCGTCGAGAATACGGTCAAACAGCGGCGGCGAATCGAGATTCGGCACGCACCACCAGTCGATAGCGCCGTCCGGGGCGATAAGCGCCACCGAGCGGCCTTCGCCGATGGCGGCATAATCGCCGAGGCCCGCATAGCCTTGCTGACGCGCGGGAGAGCGGTAAGTCTTATTTTTCACAGGCGGGATAATCCTTTCTCTGGTCCATGCTGGCGCAACCGCCGCAAGGCTGCGGCGAAACGGTAATGCCTTAAGCGTAGACCATGAGAGCGCGGTCACAGTTTGACCGAGGGGCGGGGGAGAGATAAAAAAACGGCCCGCCGACAGGCGAGCCGTGGCTGCGCGAGGAGAGAATTAGCGCAGGTTATCCGGGAAGTTAGCCGGCAGATCGCTTGCGGCGCAGGCTATCACGGTGTCATCGTCAGGGCCGCAGTCACGCACGAAGGTAATGGTGGCGAACTCATCGATCACTTCGGTCGGGTAAGCCGGGCCTGCTTCGCGGTAGGCTTCCATCTGTTCGATATGTTCATTCTGGAAGCAGACGGTTTTCTGCGGATCGTTCATCACCCAACGCGGGAAGAAAATGGTGCCGTGGAACAGCAGGTCGCCGAGGTTAGCGATCAGGCTGACGTCAGTACCGGTCGGTTCGGTCCAGGAGATTTTATAGATGCTTTCGCCGACGCGAACGATATACACGCGCTGATCTTTCACCCAGCGGTTGCCCACGATACCGCTGTGGATACGGTAATCAATGGTGGTTTCGTTTTTTACGTAGATCTCGTAGTTCCAGCCGTTGTCATAGGTATAGACCAGATGTTTACCCACAAAACCGCTTAAATCGTGTTTGTCGAAGTTGCTCATTGTTGGCCTCCTTTGTTTCGTTGAATTAAGCATAGACCTTTATTTTTTTAATGAAAAACGCTAATTTTGCATAAGATTGATTCAAAATTTCGATGAGTTATGCATAAAACAACGCTGGAACAATGGGCTTTGCTGGACAAAGTGGTGGAAGAGGGCAGTTTTGCGCGCGCAGCGCAAAGCACGCACCGCAGCCAGTCCTCGGTGAGTTACAACCTGGGGCTGTTGCAGGAGCGGCTCGGCGTGGCGCTTCTGGAAACTCAGGGCCGCCGCGCGGTGCTGACGCCTGCGGGCGAGCTGCTGCTGGCGCAAGTGCGCCCGTTACTGAGCGCTTTTACTTGGGTCGAGGCGCATGCCGCCACGCTTCGCAACGGCGTGCGTACCCGGATTGATCTGGTGGTGGACAACATCTTTCCGCGCGAGACGCTGTTCGCTGTCCTGCGCGAATTTCAGCGCCAGCACCCTTCGACGCAGGTGCAACTGACCGAGGTGCTGGAGAGCCAGAGCGACGCTATCGCCGCGCACTCCAGCGCCGATCTGCTGGTGCTCTCGCGTCGCGAAGACAGTCTGGGACGCGGCGAGTGGCTGATGAACGTAAATTTTGTGGCGGTGGCGCACCGCGATCACCCGCTGGCGCAGATGCCAGGGCCGGTTGGCGAAGAGGCCCTTGGACGGTACGCCCGCATTAAGCTTGCAGGCGGTGAGACGCAAAGCCCCGGCGGCGCGCCGGAGCAGTGGGTGTTTTCAACGGTAGATGCCGCCATCGAGGCGGTAATGCATCAGGTGGGCTACGGCTGGCTGCCGGAGGCGCGCATCGCAGGGCCGCTGGCGCAGGGGCTGTTGCGCCCGCTCCCGCTCGCCCACGGCGCGCGGCGCGCCACGCCGCTGCATCTGATTGTGAAAAAAGATCTGCTGGTGCCGGACGCCGCCGTCAGTACGCTGATTGCCCTGTTTAGTCGGCTGCGCGAGGCGTAGCGGCGCGCCGGTTGCCAAGGTAAATCAGCGCCAGCGCCACGGCGAGGCACACTACCGCGCCGAGACGGCTTAGTGAGAACGGGATCGCCGCGTTGCCGAGCCAGCCGAAATTATCGATAAGCATGCTCATGGCGAGCTGACCGAATATGACCGCCACCGTCGCGACCGCCGTGCCGATGCGCTGTACCGCAAGCACCATGATCACAATATACGGCACGCCGCACAGCGCGCCGGTAAGCTGCCACTTCGGCACGTCCAGCAGGGAGATCGCGTGCGGCGGCTCGAAGAAGAAAATCAGCAGCGCGCAGACCAGCGCGCCCACTGAGAACGTCAGAAAGGCGCAACGAAACACGCCCACTTTCGCGCCAAGCTGGCCATTAATCGCCGCCTGAATGCTCAGCAGCGCGCCGCCGATCACGGCAAGAATAATCATTAACGTTGTCATCAGTGCTCCTTAGCCCCGCGCGACCAGCGCCAGCGCGGCGAGAATAAACAGCAGCGCCAGCAGGCGCAGTTTGTCCATCGGGCGGCGCTTCGCGCCGAACAGTCCGAAGTGGTCGATAATCAGGCTTTTGAAAACCTGTCCTGCCAGAATGCCTATCATGGTCATGGCAATGCCGATAACCGGCGTGGCGACGGTCAGGATCACCACATACCCCGCGCCGAGCAGGCCGCCGGTCAGCTGCCAGCCGGGCTGGGCGAAAAACGACGGGCTGTTGCGCGGGCTATAGAACAGCATCAGCAGAAAGGTGAGCGCCGCGCCGACGCCAAAAATGCTGAACGCCGCCCAGAAATCCCCGACCTCGCCGCCGAGCGGCCCCAGCAGGCCCGCCTCAACGGAAAGCCCCATCCCGCCCGCAATGACGAGCGCTATTAATAAAAGCTGCATGGTTATCCTTAATAAAACGCGAAGGTCGCGCAGTGTAGTGCAGCGCGCTGTGTTGAAAAACGCTACGATGCACGAAACACCTTTGCAGGATTGGCACAGATGATGGATCCCAGTTCAGTCAACATTCGGGCGCTACAGCTTTTTATCAGCGTTTTTGACGGGCAGAGCTTCTCGGCCGTCGCGCGCCGTGAGGGCGTTTCGGCATCAATGGTCTCCCGGGTTATCCGCCAGCTTGAAGAGGCGCTCGGGCAGCAGCTTTTCTACCGCAATACCCGTGCCGTCATCCCAACCGAAGCCGGGCGGCTGTTTGCGCAGTACGCGCGCGGCATGGCCGAACAGTTCAGCGAGGCGCGCCGCGAATTACAGGACCGGGCGCTGGAACCCTCCGGGCTGCTTCGCATCAACGCGCCGGTGTTCTTCGGCCAGCGGCATATCGCGCCGTGGCTGACCGGCCTTGCGGAGCGCTATCCGCGCCTGCAGCTGGCGCTGACCCAGACTGATGACTATGTCGACCCGCACCGCGACGCCACCGATCTTATCGTGCGCATCGGTACGCTCACCGATTCCAGCTTTCACGCCCGCGTGTTTTGCGAGCAACGCTATTACTTCGCCGCCGCGCCGCGCTATCTGGCGCGCTACGGCACGCCCACGTCGCCGGAGGATTTCCGCACGCATCAGTGTCTGGTTTACAGCGGCTCATCGGGGCCGAACCGCTGGCTGGCGCGCAGGCCGGGCGAGCCGTGGGTGCATTACCCGGTGAACGCGCGGCTCGCTTCCAACAACGCCAGCTCGCTGCTGACCGCGGCGCTTGACGGCATGGGGCTGGTGCTGTTTCCGGACTGGATGACGGGGGAGTGGCTGAAGCAGGGCAGGCTGGTGAAGGTGTTGCCGGAGTATGAGGCGGCCATCAACACCGAGGCGCAGCATATCGCGGCAATCTACCCGAACGCGCGTCACCCGCCGCTGAACGTGCGCGCGGCGATTGACTATTTTATCGAGGCGTTCGGCACGCCGGTTTACTGGCAGCGCGATTAACACGCCAAAAAGGCCGCGCGAGGCGGCCCTTTTGGCGGTCTGGCTGTGCGGCGTTACGGCAGCGCGTAGGCTATCACGTAATCGCCACGGTCAGGAGACTGACGGGCGCCGCCGGCTGAGATAAGCACATACTGCTTGCCGGTTTTCGGCGACACATAGCTCATCGGGCCGCCCTGGCTGCCCACCGGCAGGCGCGCTTTCCACACCTCTTTACCGGTCGACGAATCAAAGGCGCGCAGGTAGTAGTCCTGCGTGCCCGCGATAAACACCAGACCGCCCTGCGTCGCCAGCGTACCGCCAAGCGTCGGCATACCGACCGGCATCGGCGCACGCATCTTGATACCGAACGGGCCGGTATCCTGCACGGTGCCGACCGGCACCTGCCAGACGATTTTCCGGGTTTTCAGGTCGATGGCGGAAAGCGTGCCGAACGGCGGCTCCTGGCACGGAATGCCGAGCGGCGACATAAAGCGGTTTTTATTCACCGCATACGGCGTGCCTTTCAGCGGCACCGCGCCCATGCCGGTGTTAATCGCCTCGCCGCCGTTGCTGCCACGGTCGATGGCGCTGGTGTCCGCCGGGATCATCTGCACCCACAGACCAAGACGCATGTCGTTGACGAAGATGTAGTGATTATTCGGGTCGGTCGACAGGCTGCCCCAGTTCATACCGCCGAGCGAGCCGGGGAAGCTCAGGGATTTATCGGTGCCGGGAACAGTAAACAGGCCGTCATAGCGCATGCCTTTAAACGCGATGCGGCAGGCGAGCTGGTCAAACGGCGTCGCGCCCCACATGTCCGATTCGGTCAGGGTCTGCGCGCCAATCTGCGGCATACCGACCGAGTGCGGCTGCGTTTTAGGGTACTGCTCGTTGGGAATGGTGCCAGGCTTCATTGGCAGCTCTTTGACTTCCGTCAGCGGCTTGCCGGTCAGGCGATCCAGCACGAAAATCTGGCCCGCTTTAGTGCCGAACACCACGGCGGGCGTGGTTTTACCGTCTTTTTGCGGAAAGTCCACCAGGCTCGGTTGCATCGGGATATCAAAGTCCCACAGATCGTTATGGACGGTCTGGTACACCCATTTCTCTTTGCCGGTGGTAGCGTCCAGCGCCAGAATCGACGCGCCATATTTATGATCGAGCGGCGTGCGGTTCGCGCCCCACAGATCCACCGAAGAACTGCCCATCGGAATGAACACGGTGTTCATTGCCGGGTCATAAGACATCGGCGCCCACGAGTTCGGGGTGCTACGCGCGTAGTGCTGGCCCGGTTGCAGGCGGGCGTTCGGATCTTCATTGCCCGGATCGAACGCCCAGCGCATTTCACCGGTTATCACATCAAAGCCGCGCAGTACGCCGCCCGGCATATCGGTCTGGACGTTATCCGCCACGCGGCCGCCCACCACCACCGTCGTGCCGGCAACGGTCGGCGCGGAGGTTAGCTGGTATTTCGGGTCCTGCGCGTCGCCGAGACCCGCTTTAAGATCCACGACGCCGTGGCTGCCGAAGCCTTCGCAGAATTCGCCGTTATCGGCGTTCAGCGCAATCAGGCGCGCGTCGATGGTGTTCATCAGAATACGGCGCTGGCAGGCGGCGCCCGCCGGTAGCGAAGGCGCGGGCACCGGCGTGGCGCCCGGCACGGTCGGCTGAGCGATCGGTTGGGTGGCGTCAAAATACGCGAGGCCGCGGCAGCGGTTCCATACTTCCGCTTTAGCGTTGATTTCACGCTTCCAGATCTGCTTGCCGGTATCGGCTTCAACCGCGATCACGTTGTTATGCGGCGTGCAGAGATAGAGCGTATTGCCGATTTGCAGGGGCGTTTGCTGATCTTCCGCGCCGTTGCCGGTCGGGCTGTCAGGAATATCGCCGGTGTGGAAGGTCCAGGCGACTTTCAGATCTTTAACGTTATCGCGGTTAATCTGATCGAGCGCGACAAAACGGCTGCCGCCCGGCGTGTTGCCGTAGTTCGCCCACGCTTTTTGCGCGTTCTCTTTAGCGACCGGAACCAGCGGCAGCGGCTCGCCTTTGAAGGCGACCGTCGGGTGTGGCTGGAACATCTGTACCAGCGTCGCGACCATACCGACGGCAATCACCGCGCTCAGCGCATAAGAGAGTTTCGCGAGCGGCGCTTTGCCTTCGCGACGACGCAGGGCAGGCCAGGTGAGAAATGCCAGCAGCATCATGCCCGCAGGCACCATCAGGCGAGAGACCAGGCCCCAGAATTCCAGCCCGGTGTCATACAACGCCCAGAGAAGCGTGCCGACAAACACCAGAAGAAACAGCACCACCGCCGAAGATTTGCGGCGCAGGAACTGAATCGAAGAAAGCAGCGTGACAACGCCTGCGATAAGAAAATAGACGCTGCCGCCAAGCGAGACCAGCTTGCCGCCCCCGATAACAAAGAAGAGGCCAATAGCGAGCAGCACCAGCCCCAGTAATACAGACCAGATGGCAAGCCCTTTTGAGCCGCCGGTCTTGGTTTCCGTCATAAAATAACTCTCCCGAAAAGAACGTTCCCCGCGCGAAGCGGGTACAAAAACGCTTCATAAAAAGATTATGAAGCGTAAAAGTCGCACAAAATTGCCTTTCGAGTGTAACATCGGACAGCTTTGAATGGGGTTTTTAACGCCCCTGGCGAGGCGTTAACCGCACTTTTTTCAAATTGCTCAGGAAGGGTCGTCTTCTTTTTTCTCCAGCGGCAAAGAGGTGCGACCGGGGCCGGCGGAGAAGGTGTTCCAGCAGGTGACAAAGAGCGCTGCGATAAGCGGCCCGACCACGAAGCCGTTAATGCCGTACACTTCCAGCCCGCCCAGCGTCGCGAGCAGGATAAGCCAGTCGGGCATACGGATATCTTTCCCCACCAGCAGCGGACGCAGCAGGTTATCCGCAAGGCCCACCACAACGATGAAAAACGCGGTCAGCAGCACCGCTTTCACGATGGCTCCGGTGGTGAAGAGATAGATAACCGCCGGCACCCAGATAAGCGCCGTGCCGACGGCGGGCACCAGCGACAGGAACGCCATCAGCGCGCCCCACAGAATGCTCGCGCCGATGCCCGCGAAGTAAAACGCCACGCCGCCAAGCACGCCCTGAACCACCGCCACCACCACCGTGCCTTTTACCGTGGCGCGCGCGACGGCGGCGAAGCGGCGAAAGAGCCGCTGTTTGACTTTATCCGAGAGCGGCAGCGCATTCAGCACCATCGACACCAGCCGCGGGCCATCCTTCAGCAGGAAAAACAGCAGATAGAGCATGATGCCGAACCCAACCACCACGCTGAACGTGTTGCGGCTGATAAGAAAAATGCTGCCCGCCACGTACTGGCTGCCCTTAAGCGCCGCGCCGGAAATTTTCTCCTGAATGGCGGTCGCGCTGTCGAGCTGGTTTTCGGCGAGCATCTGCTGCGCCCAGTCCGGCAGTATGCGCACCACATCCGCCAGCAGCACGGAAAGCGTGGTGTTATTGGCCTGCAAATCGCTGTAAACCGTGTTGAACTCTTTAACCAGCGACGAGGTGATCACCGCCAGCGGCGCGAACACCAGCAGGCAAATCAGCACGACGGTTAAGAGCGAAGCGATACTGGCGCGCCCGCCCATCGCATGACAGAGCCTGCGCTTTATCGGATAGAAGATCACAGCGAGGATCACGGCCCACAGCACGGCGGAAAGATAGGGTTTGATCAGGTTGAAAAACAGGATCGAAACGATAAACAGGATCAAAATAAAAAACGCCCTGGACATCTCTTTCGAGTTCATGATGCATCCTTATCGTCAGTCAATAGCAGCCGGATACCACAACGGCGCGGCACCCGCTTCATTCCAGAAGGGTCTTACAAACGTAGCTGAACTCGGGGCGTTTTGCCGAAGGCGGCGAATCGGGGGCCTGTCCGACAGGCCCCCGGCGGGGTCAGGTTACCGGCCACTGGGTGAGGCGAATACCGCGCTGCGGCGCGTTCTGCGCAAAGTCGCTCAGCACCGCTTTGACATCCGGATCGAAATAGTCGGCGTTGTCATGCTCGACAATCACCACGCTCTTTTCCGGAATTTTATCCAGCAGCGCTTGCAGGCGCGGGTTATGCATAAACGTTAGGTTTTGGTGAATGCGCAAGACATAGTGGTCGTCATAACGCGCCAGCTGCATGGCGTTGCGATGGCTATGCCAGAGGCTGAGCGCTATCTGGGCGGCAAGCCCGATGCCGATACCTGCCAGCATCCCGAACGCGATGATGCCAATGATGGTGGCGAGGAACGGCACCGACTGCTGCGCGCCCGCGCGGAACTGTTCTACAAAGAGGCGCGGCGTGGCGAGCTTATAGCCGGTATAGAGCAGCACCGCCGCGAGGCTCGCCAGGGGGATAGTCATCAGGACTTCACGAAACCACAGCACGCAGATGAGCAGCAGCGCGCCATGAATGAAAATCGACAGTTTGGTCTGCGCGCCGGTGCTGACGTTCACGGAACTGCGCACAATCACCGCCGTGATCGGCATCGCGCCGACCAGCCCCGAGAGCAAGTTACCCGCGCCCTGCGCCAGCATTTCACGGTTGGGCGACGGCGGCGGGTTTTGCGGGCGCAGTTTTTTCAGCGCCTCCTGGCTTAGGAGCGTTTCAAGGCTCGCCACCAGCGCCAGCGTCACGGCCACGACATACACCGACGGATTAGTAAACGCCTGCCAGGCGGGCGTCTCCAGCTCCGAAACCAGCGCGCCCAGGCTTGCGAACTCCGGTAGCGTAATCAGCGGCAGGCGCGCGAGCAGCGCGGGCGAGCTGTGGCTAAGCGCAAGCGTCGTCACGCAGCCCACCAGTACCGCGACCAGCGGGCCCGGGATCCAGGCGAGGCATTTAACGCGCCGGATAGCTGGCGAGCCCCAGAGCGCCATCAGCAGCAGCCCGCCGACCGCGACCGCAATCGACACCGGCGAGAACGCAAAATCGCCGCTGAACACCGCCAGCAGGCTGTTTTCATCCGCCGCGCCCAGCGCCACCGGGATCTGCTGCATAATAAGCAGCAGGCCGATCGCCGCCAGCATGCCTTTAATAACGCTCCCTGGCACCAGCGAGATAAACCGCCCGGCGCGGATAAGCCCGAGCGCGATTTGCAGCACGCCCGCCAGCACCAGCGCCAGCAGAAAGGCGGAAAATGAACCCAGCGTTTCAATCGAGGCGACGACAATCGTCACCAGGCCCGCGGCGGGGCCGCTGACCGCGAACCGCGACGGGCTTAGCGCCGTGACCACCAGCCCGCCGATAATGCCGGTCAGCAGGCCGACGAACGGCGGCAGGCCGCTTGCCTGGGCGATCCCAAGGCAAAGCGGCAGTGCTACCAGGAAGACAACCACCCCCGCCAGGCTATCCTGGCGCAGCGTATTCATATTCATACCGCTTCCTCTCCCGTTTGCTCCGTCAGCATTTCCAGATGACCGGACGCCAGGTCATACACGCAGCCGTAAACATTCAGCTCCTGGCCGCTGCGCCAGATATTGCGCACTGTGCGGGTCTGCACCAGGCGGTTGAATTGCGCGATGACGTTGGCTTCCACCAGTTGATTCAGGGTTTGTGTATCGGGCGGCGACGCATCGCGCCCGGCGATATGCTGCGAGAGCGCGTCGCGCAGATGGCTGATGCGCCGCGCCAGCGATGAGGATTCATGCGCGAGCGACATTTGCGGCAACGTCAGCGCCGCCTGTACGCCGCCGCAGCCGTAATGGCCGCACACCACGATGCGTTTCACCTTCAGGTAGTGCAGCGCGTATTGCAGCACGCTCATAAAATTGTCGTCGTCCGGATCAACCATATTGGCGATATTGCGGTGTACGAACAGTTCGCCAGGGTGAGAGCCGGTAAGCACTTCCGCCGGCACGCGGCTGTCGGAACAGCCTATCCAGAGCGAGTGCGGCTGCTGCTGGTCTAGGTGTTTGCCAAAGTAATCCGGGTCCCGTTGAAGACGCTGCTGCGCCCAGCTACGGTTTTTGGCCAGAAGAGGTTTTAAGGTGGTCAAAATGCTGTCTCCATGAGGGATTCAACGAGCCGAATATCGACTGCCCGTTAAAGGCATTCTCCGTGGACTCGTTACGGCGAAATTAATAAGTAGCATTCTTCTTTGATATTTATTACTCAGGAAATTCCTATAAGAGAAATTAAAGTTTAAAGGTTTATCAGCTTTGTAAAGTTTTAAAAATTCTGGGTAAGTAAATGCGAGTGTCGATAATAGAAACAGAGAGGTAATTTATCAGGAAATGATTAGCCGGATGATAATCAGTATAGATAAGCCATTGTTATATTGTGGGTAATAAAGGCGGGCGCTTAACTTTATTTATAAATGCCTTTCACGGAAATATATCCGCTGATTCTCTTCCCAATTTCCTCATGCGTACTTCTGTTAATAAGAAATATTTATGTTTTAGGCGCAGTGCTGTCAGGTTTCTTTGGGCTGGGCGGCGGGGCTGACCGCACCCGTTGCCAGGCAGAGGATTGCGGTAAATACTCTTCTCATTTTCGCGCGGTACGCCGCTGTTAAGGCGCGCCGCGCAACATCCGACTGCTAAGGAGAACATGATGGCAGGGGAACATGGCGCGCGAACCAGCGCCTTTCAGCTGGAGGATTTCCTGAACGGCGACTACTTTTATCCGGCCATGACAGCACGCGGCGAGTATGCGATGGTAGGTGGAAACATCGCGGTTAGAGCAGGAAAAATAACAATGGCAGGGAATATCCTGATGTGGCTGATATCGTCAGCGTTACTGCTGGCCTATTTCTGGCGTGTTACGCTCAGAAAGCCGTTTAAAACGGTGGGTAAGCACTTTCTTATTCTGCTGGGCGTGCATCTGGCGCTCAGCGTGGGCGCGATGTCGCTCAGACAGTCCGGGCATTTTATCCCCGGCGAATACCGTTCAGCGGGCATATTGCTGATTAAAGGGTATATGCTGGCGATAGTGATTGTACTGGTGAATTTTTTCGCCGCGCTTTCCGCGCGCGGCGCGGCGAAAATGACTGACTTTCATGAAAAACATAACGCGGCCAATTTACACCGTCAGCCGCTGCGTTTTTATCTGCGCCATCAGGCGGGGATAGTCTCGGCGTACCAGTGTTTTTTTATCGCCGGCGGCGTTTTTATGCTTTGGGCGGTCTGTTTCCGCCTGGGGTTTTAAGCGGCTCGCGGCGCGGCGCGAGCCCCGGTTATTTCGCCGACTGCGCCTCGCGGCGCTCCGCCAGCAGGCGGCAGATCTCGGCGTGTTTCTCTTCGGTAAACGTAAAGCGCGACATCAACAGCAGGCGGATTAGCGAACCGATGGCGGGCAGCAGGCAGATGCCGAAAAACAGCCCATTCAGCACCGCAGGCGTCTGGCTCTGGGCCTGCGGCACATAGCCAATCAGCGTCAGGAACACGCCAATCAGCCCGCCGCCTACCGCCACTGACATCTTGCCGGTAAATGTCTGCCCGGAGAAGGTGATCGCCGCGCAGCGCCGGTGAGTGTGATACTCGGCATATTCAATAGTGTCGGCAATCATCGACGAGGTGAGAATATTGGTCATCATCACAAAGATATTGCTAAGCCCCAGCAGGATGAACAGCAAAATAGTGTGCTCAAAGCCCGCGAACCACATCACCACGCGCACGGCGATATCCAGCCCGCAGAGGATCATAAACAGCCGGCGCTTTTGCATCCGCCGCGTCAGCAGCGGTGCTATCAGGCAGACTACCGCGGCCACAATGCCGAGCACGCCAACCACCGTCTGTAAGCCTGCGTCGCCGAGGTTATAGATAAAGAAATAGATGTAAATGCCATTCGCGACGTTATGAAAAACGCAGAAAAAGAACGACATCAGAATAATAAACAGCGGCTTGTTATGGCGTAAGTTGCGGAAAGTGTCACGAATGGTGACTTTTTCCGGGCTGGGCGGCACGCGCTCTTTTACCTGCATAAAGCCGTTAATCATCAGCGGCAGGCCAATCAGCATCATGACCAGCGCGCCCATGAAATAACCTTTGTCATCGCTGTAGGGGGCGAAAAAGGCGGCGAGGCGCGGAAAGAAAATACTGGCGCAGGCGATACCGGCGTTGACGCCGAGCATAGCGGCGGTCACCGCGCGGGTACGCTGCACCGAATCATTGGTCATCACCGATGACATCGACCAGAACGGAATATCGGAAATCGCATACAGCGTGCCCCATAAAATATAGGTCACTCCGGCGTAAATAATTTTGGTGGTCATGTCCGCGTCGATTTTATAAAACGACAGCAGCGTGACGCCGGTAATTAACAGCGGCGCGATGAGCATAAAGTGGCGGAACTGCCCGAAGCGGCTGTTAATGGTGTCCATAATGCTGGCAAACAGCGGATCGTGAATCGCATCCCAGGCGCGGGCTATCAGAAAAATGGTGCTCGCGGCCAGCGCTGAAATACCCAGCACGTCGGTATAGAAATAGTTAATAAACGATCCCACCAGCCCAAAGCTAAAACATTGCCCTAACCCATAGCCGAAATAGGACCAGAGTTCGCGGGACGGGATTTTCATCGTGTTTGCCATAGTCTCTGCCTTACTACCCGGCCACCGGGGCCGGGCAAAGATGTTATACAGCGGTGGATGTCACGGCGGGATGAAGGCCGATTTTGCTTAAGCGGCGTACCAGCTCGATTTCCGCCTGTGAAAAAGGAATGCCGTTTTCTTCAAACACATCGTGGAACCAGAGCCGGCAGTAGTCGGGGCTGTTTTTCATCACCACCGGCCACGGCAGCCACGTCTGGGTTTTGCCGCGCACCAGCCCCCACTGATAAGGCGCCACATTGGCGGCGTGCATCAGCGGCAACTGTTCTTCCACCGTGCTTCCGACGTGGCGCGCCAGCCATTCGGTACAAAACAGCGGGCGGCCGAGCTGCTGGAGCTGGTGGATGATAGCCACCATGCGCGCGGTGTGGGTGTAGGCGTGGAAGCTGATGACATCCGAAAGCGAGAGCGCCGCCTGGTCGAGCGGATGAGTGAAGTAGCGCTCGTTCGCCTCCTCGGCGGGCAGATGCCAGGCGCAGACGGTCAGCGGCTGGGAGGGGTTTTCCTCGCGCGCCCAGCTAAACGCCTGCGTCATCAGTTCCATCGCAAAACGTTCCAGCTTTTCGTCATACAGCACCTCTTCGGTGCCGCTTGAGAAAATGCCGCGGTTGCCGGGCTCGTTGTAGAGATCCCAGAGCAGTACGCGCGGATCCTGACCGAAGCGACGGAGAATATCGCGCACGTAGCGCTCCACCTGCGGCCAGGTGCTTTTATCGCACACTTTTGCGCGCCCCGGGCTCGCGGCGGCCTGGCTGTTGTGTTTGCCAGGCACCGGCGGTTTTTGCGGCCCGAGATAAGGCTCATCGCCAGAAAACCCGCAGTCGTCCATCAGGGTGAGCATGGTGCGCAAACCGTGCGCCTCGGCAATGGCGAGAAACCGGTCGATGCGCGCGAGCAGCCCGTCGCGGTCATGTTCCCAGACGATAAACGGCAGATTGATGCGCAGCGAGTTATAGCCCGCCCGGGCCGCCCAGCCCAGCTCGCGCGTGATGGTTGGCTCGTCGAAGGTTTCCGCCTGCCAGATATCCGTCCAGTTCACCGCTGTCGAAGGCAGATAGTTAAAGCCGCACAGCCAGCCCTGATCCTGATACCACGCCTGCGCCTGCGCCTGGCTCCATTGCTGTTTCATTTATCGCTCCTTTCAGTTAATAAAATTAACTAATAAATATTAGCTGTGCGATAAACCAGCAAACCTCTGAGTGGCGAAAGGAGAGACGAATCACAAACTGGCGGCACCGTCCGGCGTAAAACGTGACGCGCCACACAGGAGATTGCCCGTAGCGGGGCATGTCAGGTTATGATGCAGGGCTCACGACAGCGCGGGAAAAGGACGATGCGAAAAAATAAGGTGACGATGAATGATATCGCGCGCGCGGCGGGCGTCTCCCAGGCGACGGTATCGCTGGTGATTAACCAGTCCCGCAATATCAAGCTGAGTGATGAAACCCGTCAGCGGGTGATGGCTGTGGCGGCAGAGCTTGGTTACGACCGCGTCCCGGCCATCCACTCGCCGCGCAATCAGGAAGAGATCGCGCTGCTGATAAGCTCCCTGCAAAGTTTTGATCCGTTTATCGACGCCATCAGCCAGGCGCGCGAGGCCGCGTGGCGTAACCAGGTGCTGCTGACGGTTTATGACTACGGCGATGACGATGCGCTGGCGCGCGATATCATTCGCCAGCTTGAAAAGCGCAACTGCGTGGGGATTATTCTGGCCTCGCCGGTTACCGCCGTCATCGACATGTCGCCGTTTCATCAGTGCACCGCGTTACCGCTGGTGCTGCTGAACCAGAGCGCGCCGCAGTCGCCGCAGGTGCCATCTTTCGTACCGGACGATTACGCAAACGCGTATCTGCTAACACGCCATCTCATCGCCCAGGGCGCGCGACGCATCGCGCATATTACCGGCGAAGAGTGGATGGAGGCGACCCGCCAGCGGCTGGCGGGCTATCTCGCCGCGCTGAAAGAGGCGGATATCGACCCGGAGCCGGAACTTATCATGCAAACCAACTGGCAGTTCAGCGAATCGTTCCAGGCGACGCAAACGCTGCTGACGCAGACGCCGCGCCCGGAGGCTATCTTCTGCGCCAGCGACTGGCTGGCGATTGGCTGCTATCAGGCGCTGGCGACCGGCGGCGTGCGCATCCCTGACGATATGCTGGTGGCGGGGTATGACGATCAGAAAATTTCCGAGCAGCTTACGCCCGCGCTCACCAGTATTCAGTTGCCCTACAGCGAGCTTGGCCGGATGGCGGTGGAGTATTTGTGCAACGGCGAAGACGCGATAGCGCATGTCACGCTGACCGGACAGTTGCGTACGCGCCTGTCGACCTCGGCAAAGGGCAGCGCAAAATAACGGCCCCCTGAAATTTAGCGGGTACGCAAAAAGCGTTTTTTATGACAGCAAAATAAAAAGTTTATTACTGCTAAAAAAAAGCGTAGCGAAAGTAACCGATTATTTTGGGCGATCGAATAAAAAAACGGCAAGCCGTTCGAAAGACTGCGCCGAACAGAATGAATGAATAAGATAAAACTTAACCATCATCATATTTTTTCATAAAATCCGCGTTAAAAATGTCTGCGGGTTGCGAGCTTCAGCGTAAACTGCGTTTTCGCCAGGGATGCTACGTAAATACCAGACTGGAGGTGAATATGTATTCCTTTATCGCCAGGCAGCCCATCTTTGACGCTGCGCTTAATACCGTCGCGTATGAGCTGCTTTATCGCAATGGATTGACCAATACGTTTCCGATGGTGACGGAAGAATATGCCACTAACCATCTGCTGGCGGAGCAATTTCTTGTCACCCCGCTGCAACGTCTGGTGGGGCAGCACACGTCCTATATCAATTTCCCGCATGAGATGATTGTCAACGGTCTGGCGCAAACCCTCCCGGCGGAAAAAGTGGTGATTGAAATTCACCAGAACGCCGCCCCGGAACCCGAGCTGTTAAAAATGGTGCGGGAGATGTATTACAAGGGCTTTCGTTTCGCCCTGGATAACTTTCGTTTGAGTGAGGCGTGGTCAAGTTTTTTGCCGTATGTGACGGTTATTAAGTTCGATATTCAGGCATTAACGCCGGAGCAAATTTCACGTTTTATTCGTGAAAATAATATCAGTAACCGCAAATTACTGGCCGAAAAAGTCGAAACTCGCGAGCAGTTTACCCTTTACAAAGAGATGGGCTTTCAGCGTTTCCAGGGCTATTTTTATGGCGAGCCGGAAATGATTAAGACCCGTAAATTGCCGGAGCAGCAGATGTTTATTCTGCAATTGCTCAATGAAGTGGTTTCGGCCAACCCGGATATGCGCAAAATAGAAGAGCTGATAAGCCGCGATGTGGCGATCACCTACAAGCTGATGCGCTATGTCAATAATATCAAATATAAAATTAACCACCATGCCAACGCGGATGTGCTGCCTTTTCGCAATGTTCTCTATTTCCTGGGGCTTAGCGAATTGCGCCGGTTTATCGCGATTCTGGCGGTGACACACAGTAGCGAGCCTGCGGTCACCGAACTGTTTAACTACAGTCTCGCCTGCGGCCGCTTCTGTGAAATGGCCGTCGCGCAAACGGGCGCGAACGTCGATGAAAACGACGCCTTTATCGCCGGGCTCTTCTCGCGGCTGGATATTATTCTGAGCGTGCCAATGGCGGTGCTGCTTGAGCAGATAACCGTACCGGTCATCGTGCGCGAGGCGCTGTTAAACCGCAGCGGCACGCTCGGCGCGCTGTTGAATCTCTATGAAGGCTACGAGCAGAATCACTGGCAGGGCGTCACGCAGGGCATGAAACAGCTCAACATGAGCGAAGAGCAGGTCACGCAGCTGTTCCTGGAAGCGGTGGAGTGGGGCGACAGAATTATTTAAGGCTGCGCCGCAACCCGCTCCTGCCCGGTTGCGGCTAAACGTGCAACTTCAGGCATTACGCCTGTGGAACCTCGTCCAGCGAAAAGTAAATCGTCAGCCCGTGTTTGCGGGCAATCTCCACATCGCGGTCCGCGCCGCCAGAGGCGCCAGGCAGGCGCAACACCGCGTCGCATTTCGCCACCAGGCGGTGCGCGACCGGATACAAAAACCGCTCGCTTAGCGCATCGCCAGGCTTTTCGCTACCGGCAGTCCTGGAGAGCGGCAGCGCGAGCCATTCGCCAATCACCGGCACGTGGCCGCGCTCAAACAGCGCCAGCGCCGCCTGCTCAAGGCGCGCCAGGTTCTGCCGCATCAGGGTTTCATCGCCGTGGGTGCCGCTGCGCCACGGGCCCGCCACCAGAATCAGTTTGCTCATCGTCTTGTCCTTACACTAGCGCGTTCAGCGCCGCGTATTGCAGCAGCATGATGGTTTTGGCATCGACTATCTCGCCGTCGCGCACCGCGCGCAGCGCCTCGTCGAAGGGCATTTTCACGACCTCGATATCCTCGCCTTCTTCCGCGATCCCGCCGCCCGCGCCGCGTCGTCGCGCCGGATCGTATTCGCCGATAAAGAAATAGAGTTTTTCCGTCACCGAGCCGGGGCTCATGTAAGCTTCAAACACTTTCTCGACCTTCTCCACGAGATAGCCGGTCTCTTCTTCGGCCTCCGCCCGGATACGCGCTTCAGGCTCGGCTTCATCCAGCAGGCCCGCCGCCGTTTCGGTCAGCAGCCCGTCGTAGCCGTTGATAAATACCGGCAGACGAAACTGGCGAGTGAGAATGACGCCGCGTTCGGCGCGGTTATACAGCAGAATGGTCGCCCCGTTGCCGCGGTCATAGGCTTCGCGGCTCTGTCGCTGCCACCGGCCGTCACGGCGCTGATAATCAAAGGTATATTTCTTCAGCACATACCAGTCGTCTGACAGGGTTTGCGTTTCAACAATGCGTACTTTTTCACGAACAGATGGCATGATGACGTCTCCACAGGTAGAATCGGCAACATAACGTGCATATTCGTGCATGGTCAAGAGATATCGTGCAAACAGGGAACCCGTATGCTGACGTCACAACGTAAAAAGCTCATCCTGGAAAAACTGGCGGCGGAAGGGCAGGTGCAGTCCCGGGCGCTCAGCGAGTGGTTTAACGTCTCAGAAGATACGATACGGCGCGATCTGCGCGAGCTTTCCGCCGAAGGCCGTCTGCAACGTGTGCATGGCGGCGCGCTGCCTGCGTCGGCGGCGGTGGCGGATTTCGCCGGACGCAGCCAGCTTTCGCTGGATTCCAAACGGGCGGTTGCCCGGCGCGCCGCAGCCCTGATTGAGCCTGGGCAGATTGTGATGCTTGACGGCGGCACCACCACCAGCGAGCTGGTGAAATGTTTGCCAGCAGATCTCGCTATTACCGTTATCACCCACAGCCCCGGCATCGCGCTGCTGCTGGTGGAGCATCCGCGGATTGAAGTGATCCTCATTGGCGGCCGGTTGTTTAAACATTCGATTGTCTCGGTGGGCGCGGCGGCTATCGAGGCGATGAGCCACCTGCGCGCCGACCTGTTTTTTATGGGCGTAACCGGCATTCGCGCCGACGCGGGTCTTAGCACCGGCGACTACGAAGAGGCGTGCGTGAAGCGCGCGCTGGCGTCGCGCGCCGCCGAAACGGTGGTCATGGCCTCGCGGGAAAAACTCAACGCCGCCTCCGCGTTCTGTATCGGCGATATCTCGCTTATCCATACGCTGGTGGTGGAAGGCGACACCGCCGACAGCCTGCTTGCGCCCTTCGCGGCACAGGGCGTGACGGTGATAAAAGTGTAGCGTCGTGAGGGAATAACCCGGCCGGAAAGTGCGCATAACCGTGTAAAGCTGTCTATCCTGTGAATGACGACGCCCGAAAACGGTTATGCGGATAATTTCAGGAGGGACGGCATGAAGTTTTTTTATTTTGTTTCGTTAATTGCAGCGGCCTGTTATCTGTTTGCTTTTTTACCGCGCGCGAAAAGTGACCGCGAGCCGCTTGCTTACTGGGGATGCTGGATTTATCTGGGTGCCTCGGCGATTTACTGGGCAATTTTCGGATTAAAACACTATTTTTAATCGCTATATTAACGCGCCGGGAAATAATGCCCGGCGGATAACGCGATTTTATCGGAAAAGTAAATAGCGAGGGCATAATTCCTAAAACGTTTCTTTTTACCTGACCTCCATAATTCCATCGCTTTCTTTACAAAATTACGCTATCTTTCCGCGCGCAAAAGGCTCACTCTGACACATCGCGTTAGCGCTGTGGTTGGCAACGCGCTCAGGATTACCGTGCCGCTTTACTAATTTTCCTTTAATGACAAAGCGATACGAATTTCCGGTCGTAACATTCTTTTAAGACTGGAGCCAGTTTCTGTTAATTAAGGTTGTTATCATTAGCGGATTAAGTTTTTTTACAGCGGCGTTTTGCTGTGGTTGTCACCAGAAATTACGACGTAATAGGGTGAAGTGTTTCAGAATTCATAAAAAGACCATCTTTTATTCACATTCTGACATTACTTTATTTCAAACCGCGAGCCATTACGGCGCTTGTGCTTTTTTGGCTTCACCTGTTTTATTCTGTAGCAGGAAGGCAATATCCCTGCTGAATCATTCTCTGTCTGGTTTGTACCGCTTACGGAACGGCTTCTTTATGCGATACACCGCTGTGCATAAAGGGGCTTTATATGAATAACGTCACGCCTTTTTCCCGTGCGCTGTTGCATCCGCGCTACTGGTTTACCTGGTTTGGTCTCGGCCTGCTGTGGCTGCTGGTTCAGATGCCGCATCCGCTGTTAATGCGCCTCGGCGCGTTTCTCGGTCGCAACTCGCGCCGTTTTCTCAAGCGCCGTGAAAAAATCCTGCGCCGTAATCTTGAACTATGCTTCCCGAACTTCAGCGAGGCGCAAAAAGAACAGCTGATTCAGGAAAATTTCCTGTCGCTCGGCATGGCGCTGCTGGAAACCGGCATGGCCTGGTTCTGGTCAGATGCGCGCATCAAAAAATGGTTTAACGTCGAAGGGCTGCACCATCTGCACCAGGCGAGCGCGCAGCAGCGCGGCGTCATCGTCATCGGCGTACATTTTATGTCGCTGGAGCTGGGCGGCCGCGTTATGGGGCTCTGCAAGCCGATGATGGCGATGTACCGCCCGCATAACAATAAAGCGATGGAGTGGGCGCAGACCAAAGGGCGCATGCGCTCCAACAAAGCGATGATCGACCGTAAAGATCTCAAAGGTATGGTGAACGCGCTCAAGCAGGGCGAAGCGGTCTGGTTCGCGCCGGATCAGGACTACGGCCCGCGCGGCAGCACCTTCGCGCCGCTGTTTGCGGTGAACAACGCCGCCACCACGCGCGGCACCTATGTGCTTTCACGCCTGAGCAACGCGGCAATGCTGACCATCGTGATGATCCGCAACCCGGATGCCAGCGGCTATAAGCTGATTATCCAGCCGGAACTGCAGGGTTATCCGCGTGAAGATGAAGCCGCCGCGGCCTGCTACATGAACAAGGTAATTGAGCGTGAAATTCTGCGCGCGCCGGAGCAGTATCTCTGGATCCACCGCCGCTTCAAAACGCGTCCGGCTGGTGAAGCGTCGCTCTACACCTGATACGCGTCATTACAGAAAGCCCCGCTCAGTGCGGGGCTTTTTTTTGGCTCAATCGTGGTTTTACCACGCCATGCAGCGCCGGGTTATCGCTCTCATCCTTGAGCTTCACGCCGGTGAGCCTGCGTAAAAATGCCTGTTCCAGCAGCCAGGCGAGCTTAAAGGCCGCCGCCTCCCAGGGAAGCCCCTCAGGGCGAATATTGGAGATGCAGTTGCGCTCGGACTCAATACGCGAGCGCTGCGGCTGCCAGGTGAGGTACACCCCGAGGCTGTCCGGCGACGAGAGGCCGGGGCGCTCGCCAATCAGGATCGCCACGGCCCGCGCGCCCAGCGCCTCGCCGATATCATCTCCCAGCGCCACCCGCGACTGATGCGCCAGCACCACCGGCGCGAGCGACAGCCCGAGCGTGTCAATATAGGGCAACAGGGCGCGGATAAACCCGACCGACTGGCGGTGAACGGCATGGGACGACAGCCCGTCGCCAATCACCAGCAGCAGATCGGCGTCGCGTTTACGCGCCGCCAGCACGGCCCGGCTGTCATCATCCAGACGGCGGCCCAGATCCGGGCGATGCAGATACGTGGCGCGATCGGGCGCGGCGCTGTGCACGGTCAGCGTCTCAAGCCCGAGCGCCGCCAGGGCGGGCCGCAGCCCTTCGCTGTCGAACGGTTGATGAATGGCGTCGCGCGCCTGCGCATGCGCCAGGCCGAATTTCAGCACCTCGCCGGTAGGAAGGCTCGCGCCGCTGCGCCCGAGCGCGATGCGGGCATCGGTAAACTGGCGTAGCAGTTCCCAGCTGTCATGAGTGCTCATACATTTTCCCCCTGCGGCAGCGCCGTCAGCAGCGGATGGTTCGCACCGGTCAGGCGCAGATCGCCCTGGGCGTTGATTATCTGCATTTTCTCAAGCCAGGCGGCGAATTCCGGGGCGTGCTTCAGGCCCAGCAGGCGACGGATGTAGAGCGCATCGTGAAATGAGGTGCTCTGGTAATTCAGCATAATGTCGTCTGCGCCCGGCACGCCGATAAGAAACGTCAGCCCGGCCGCGGCGAGCAGTGTAAGCAGCGTGTCCATGTCATCCTGATCCGCCTCGGCGTGGTTGGTGTAACAGACGTCGCAGCCGAGCGGCAGCCCCATCAGCTTGCCGCAGAAGTGATCTTCAAGCCCCGCGCGGATGATCTGTTTGCCGTCATAGAGGTATTCCGGGCCGATAAACCCCACCACGGTGTTGACCAGCAGCGGTTTAAAATGGCGCGCCACCGCATAGGCCCGCGCCTCGCAGGTTTGCTGATCGACGCCATGATGCGCGTTTGAAGAAAGACAGCTCCCCTGGCCGGTCTCGAAATACATCACGTTGTCGCCGAGCGTGCCGCGTCCGAGACTCAGCGCCGCCTCGTGCGCCTCCTTGAGCAGCGCAAGGCTGATGCCAAAGCCGCTGTTCGCCGTCTCGGTGCCCGCCACCGACTGAAACACCAGGTCCACCGGCGCGCCGCGCTCAATAAGCTGGAGCGTGTTGGTCACATGCGTCAGCACGCAGGACTGCGTCGGGATCTCAAAACGGCTGATGACGTCATCCAGCATATAGTTGAGCCGCTCCAGCACCGGCAGGCTGTCGCTCGCCGGGTTAATGCCGACCACCGCGTCGCCGCTGCCGTAAAACAGCCCGTCGAGCATACTGGCGGCGATACCGCGCAGATCGTCCGTCGGGTGATTCGGCTGCAAGCGCACGCTTAAATGGCCCGGAAGGCCGATGGTGTTGCGAAAGCGCGTCACCACGCGGCATTTGCTGGCGGCGAGGATGAGATCCTGATTGCGCATTAACTTGCTGACCGCCGCCGCCATCTCCGGCGTGATGCCCGGCGCCACCCGCGTCAGCGTCTCGCTGGTGGTCGACTCATCCAGCAGCCAGTCGCGAAAATCGCCGACCGTGAGATGGCTGACCGGCGCGAAGGCGTCGCGGTCATGGGTATCGATAATCAGCCGCGTCACTTCATCTTCTTCATACGGGATAACGGGGTTATCGAGGATGTCGCGCAGCGGCACGTCGGCAAGCGCCATCTTTGCCGCCATTCGCTCGGCGGCGCTTTGCGCCGCGACGCCCGCCAGCACATCGCCGGAGCGTGCCGGGGTGGCTTTCGCCAGCAGCGTTTTCAGGCTGTCGAACTGATATGTCGAATGCGTAAGCGTAGTGCGATACACAAGCGCTCCTTATGAGGCGACGCGCAGCTGGGCATCCACGGCGGCGGCGGCCCGCGCGCTGGCGGTCAGCCGGAACCACAGGTAGCCTGCCAGCATCATCACGGCGAAAATCGCGGCCAGCGCCGGGTTAAACCAGACCATCGCCACGAGGCAGATCAGGGCCATACCCAGCGCGAACGCGGGCGCCAGCGGCCAGAGCGGCGCGCGGAAAGGCCGCGCCAGATGCGGCTCGCTGCGCCGCAGCTTAAACAGCGCGGCCATCGAGACGATATACATAACAATAGCCCCAAACACCGACATAGTGACGATGCTGGCCGTGAGCGACATCCCGTTTATGGTTATCAACGAATCGGAGAAGATAGCGGCGATCCCGACAATACCGCCCGCGAGGATCGCCCGGTGCGGCGTGCGGGTACGCGGGTGAACGGTTGACAGGCTTGCCGGCAGAAAGCCTGCGCGCGCCAGAGAGAATATCTGGCGTGAATACCCCATGATGATGCCGTGAAACGACGCCACCAGGCCAAACAGGCCGAGCCACACCAGCATATGCAGCCAGCCGCTGTTGGCCCCGACGATGGTTTTCATCGCCTGCGGTAAGGGATCGTTAATATTAGCAAGCGTACGCCAGTCGCCGACGCCGCCTGCGAAGATCATCACGCCTGTCGCCAGCACCGTCAGGGTGATAATGCCGCCGCCGAGCGCGCGCGGAATGGTGCGCTGCGGATCTTTCGCTTCTTCGGCGGCCATTGAGGCGCCCTCAATGGCTAAGAAAAACCAGATGGCGAAGGGAATGGCGGCGAACATGCCCGGCAGGGCGAGGCTGCTGAAGTTCTCTGCTCCCGCCCAGCCGTGCGCGGTAAAGTGGCTCCACGAAAAGCCCGGCGCCACCACGCCCATAAAGACCAGTAGTTCGAAGATGGCGAGCAGGGTGACGATAAGCTCAAAGGTGGCGGCGATCCCGACGCCGAGAATGTTGAGCGTCATAAAGATGACGTACGCGCCGCAGGCGACCCATTTCGGGTCAAGCGACGGGAACTGCACGTTAAGATAGGCGCCGATGGCCATCGCGATGGCGGGCGGGGCGAACACAAACTCAACCAGCGTGGCAAAGCCCGCGATAAACCCGCCGGTGGGGCCGAAGGCCCGACAGGCGTAAGCGAACGGCCCGCCCGCGTGCGGGATGGCGGTCGTCAGTTCGGTAAAGCTGAAGATAAACGCGCAATACATAGCGGCAATCGCCAGCGCCACCACCAGAAAACCCATCGTGCCTGCCTGAGACCAGCCATAGCTCCAGCCGAAGTATTCGCCGGAAATCACCAGCCCCACCGCGATGCCCCACAGCCGGAAACTGCCCAGCGTGCGTTTTAACCCTGCCTGCTGTTCGCTCATACCTCACCTCGTAAGATACCGGATAGACCGGATGAGCGCTGCAAAGAGCGTACCAGCCGCGCAGGCCCGCATGGCGCGGGGCGGGCGGGTCCGGCTGCGCCAGCGTGGTGCTGATAGTGCGCTGCTTTGGTGAAACGTGCGGCAGGCTTTGAAAAAGCGCGCGGGGTATGTGTTAATAACATTTTATTTACATGTGGAGCCGTCACGATGGCCGGGACCGCCGTAGCTTTTTCATTTCGCGAGGTCATGCAACAGCGCGCGCAGGAGAACGCGCTGCGGCTGGATGCGGATCAGACGCAGCTGGTCGCGGCGCTGGATGCGCTGGCGGCCCCGCGGCTGGCGGGCGGAGCGCGTTTCGCCGGGCTCTATGTCTGGGGCAGGCCCGGGCGCGGTAAAAGTTTTATCGTCGATAACTTTTTTGCCTCGCTGCCTCTCGCCGCGAAAAAGCGCGCCCACTTTCATGACTTTTTTCGTGAACTGCATCAGCGGATGATGCACCAGCCGCTGGAGGCGGCGCTGCGCGCGCTGCTCGGCGACGCGCGGCTGCTCTGCTTTGACGAGTTTCACCTGCACGATCCGGGCGATGCGATGCTCGCGAAAAAGCTGCTGGAGGTGGCGCTCTCGATGAATATCACCCTTATCCTCACCTCCAACTATTCGCCGCGGGAGCTGCTGGCGCATCCGCTGTATCACGAGCTTTTCGTGCCGTCGATTGCGCTTATCGAACGCGAAATGACAATTTTCGCGCTCAACGGCGAGCGCGATTATCGTCTCATGGCCGGGAGCGACGCCGGGCTGTTCAGCCAGGGCGCGTGGCTGCGCCCCGGTACGCCCGCCCAGCGCGACGCCTGCGGGCTGCCTGGCGCCTGCGGCGAATTTGCCGTTGCGGCGGGGTATCACACGTTTTACGCCGTCTCGCCGCCGGACGAAATATTACATTTTACGTTTGCGGGGTTATGCGAAGCGCCGACGGCGGTAATGGATTATTTAACGCTTTGTGAATCTTATTCCTGCTGGTTTATTGACGCGGTGCCGTTGCTCGCTAATGTAAATCCGGCCGCCCAGCAGCGGTTTATTAATCTTATTGATGTGCTTTATGATAAGCAGCGGCAGTTATTTGTTTCCAGCGCCTATGGCGTGACGGATATTATTCACGGCGTGGAACTTGACGATATCGGGCGCACCGCCAGCCGGCTTTCGCAATTACCGGTAATACAGATTCCTGTTACGGGTTAACGGAATAATAAAGCGCGCGCGTATTAAGAAAATAAGTAATGAATGGTAATGAAAAAAAGGGTGCCTGAGAGGCATAACACCGCCAGCCAAATCGCGGGGATTGCTCCCCGCGTCAGACGCTTACTCTCTGGATTTACAAGCCAGTGAAGCGACAACTTCCATGCTCGCGCCCCGCAAGCGTAGCTCGCAAAGCGTTTCCCGTGAGAGGGTGGTGAACATTAATACCGTCACGCAGACAATAATAACGCACCAGATAAAAGTATTGTCCTTCATAGCCATTCTCCTTGCCGTGAGGCGAGTAAGAGGCTAACATATGAACTGTCGGGTTCATGTGTCGGCCTCGGGTTAAGTTAATTAACTCGGGGCCTTCATCTTTTTGGGAACCTGCACAATGCCTGAAACCAAAAAGCTTCAGGCACCCGCCGCGAATAATACGCTTCTTTTATCCTGGTAAAATCTTTTCCTTTTTTGGTTTCTTTAAAAGTCACCCGAGTGAATATTCACTTCGCTTTGGCGCCGCGAATATTCACATTAGGGGTTCCTGTTATTCTTTTTCTTATTTATTGCTGACAGCGATGAGCCACGGCCCGCCAGAGCAAGGCCGCGACGCTGACGACCCGCAGGCGCGGCGTCAGGGGCGCTCATCGTCGTGCGCGGCGTGGATTTTGCCGCGAAAGATCCAGAAGCCCCAGCTGTTATAGATAAGCGTGACGGGCACGAAAACGCCGAAAGCCATCAGCATCAGCTTTTGCGTGGCGGGCGGGGCGGCGGCCTGCGTGAGCAGCAGTTTCGGCGGCAGAATAAACGGAAACACAGCGAGCAGCATCGCGCCGAACGCGGCGATGAACAGCAGCAGCGTCATCGCGAGCGGCAGAAAATCGCGCTGCTGGCGCAGCGCCAGACCGAGCCCGGCGAAGGCCAGCAGCCCTGTTGCCGCAAGCGGCCCGCTCCACGCCCACGCCTGCAAATGCAGCCGGTAGCTTTCAGTAAGCTGCACCGTCCAGATAAGCAACCCGGCCAGCAGCGCGGCGGTGAGCGGCGCAAGCCACATCGCCTGACGCCGCGCCCGGATACTGAGCCCGCCTTCGCCGCGCCAGATAAGCCAGCAGGCGCCGAGCAGCGCGTACCCGGCGCTGAGCGCTATCGCGCAGTACACCGAAAACGGCGACAGCCAGTCCATCGCGCTGCCGGTGAACCGCGCGCCGTCATGCGTGATCCCTTCCATCCACGCGCCCATTGTCGCGCCCTGGCTCAACGAGGTTAGCCAGGAGCCGCCAATAAACAGCGCGTCGAAGAGCCGCGGGCGCAGATGACGGTACTCAATCGCCATACCACGCACAATCATCGCCAGCAGCATGATATAGACCGGCAGGTAGAGCGCGCTGTAAAGCATGCTGAAGGCGACGGGGAACATCGCCAGCAGCGCGCCGGCGGTCAGCACCAGCCAGGTTTCGTTGCCGTCCCAGACCGGCAGCAGCGAAATATTCATCTGCTGGCGCGCCTGCGGCGGATGAAACGGCGCGAGCAGCCCGACGCCGAGATCCGCGCCGTCGAGCAGGACATAAATCAGCACGCCCGCCGCGAGCGCCCCGGCGCAGAGCAGCGTTAACAGCGGCAGGGAAAGCAACAGTTCAGTCATTGGTTCTCCCCCGCAGGCTGTGCGGCACGATGCCGCCGCCGGTTTGCGCCGCCACGGCCGGGTTGGCGTCAGGCTCGTCGTCGCCCGGCGGTTTTGCGAGCAGACGCAGCATAAACCACAGGCCCAGGCCGAACACCAGCAGATAGACCGCGACAATCGCGCCGAATGACCCGAGCACCAGCGAAGGGGCTACAGGCGAGGCGCTGTCGCGGGTCAGCAACTGCCCGTAGATGGTCCACGGCTGGCGGCCCGTTTCCGTCACCACCCAGCCTGCCAGCATCGCGATAACACCCGCAGGCGCCATCGCCACCATGCTTCGTTGCAGCCAGCGCGCCTCCCACAACCGGCCACGCAGCCGCACCACCAGACCGGCCGCACCAAAGAAAATCATCAGAACGCCGAGCCCGACCATCGCGCGAAACGCGAAAAACACGCCCGGCACCCACGGCAGTTCATCCTGCGGATATTGATTGAGGCTATGGATCACGCCGGTAAGGTTATGGCGCAGATAGAGCGAGCCTGCGGACGGGATCGCCACTTCCACATGGTTGCGCCGCGCTTCCATATCCGGAATAGCAAACAGCCGCAGCGGCTCGCCTTCGCCGGGCGGCGGCGGGTTCCAGCTGCCTTCCATCGCCGCCAGTTTTACCGGCTGGTGGTCGCGGGTGTTGGCGCCGTGCAGGTCGCCCACCACCGCCTGTAAAGGGGCGAGCGCGAGCAACAGCCACAGCCCCCAGGAAAACATCCGTCGCGCGCCCGGTTGTTGCGGGCGTTTTAGCAGATGCCACGCGCCGACGGCGGCTACCAGGCACGCCGTGGCGAGCAGCGCGGCGATGGACATATGGATAAGCCGGAAGGGAAACGACGGGTTAAAAATCACGGCCCACCAGTCGACGGGCTGAAAGCGGCCATCAGGGCCGATACTAAAACCGGCGGGCGTCTGCATCCACGAGTTCGCGGCGAGTATCCAGAAGGCGCTGAAAAGGGAGCCTGCCGCCACCACGCAGGTGGCGAGAAAGTGCACCCACGGGCGCACCTTGCCCATGCCGAACAGCACCACGCCCATAAACCCCGCTTCAAGGAAAAACGCCACCAGCACTTCCATGTACATCAGCGGCCCGATCACGGCGCCGGCGCGGCTGGAAAGTTCTCCCCAGTTAGCGCCAAACTGAAACTCCATCAGCACGCCGGTCACCACGCCGATCGCGACATTCAGCGCGAACACCTTGCTCCAGTATGTATAGAGATCCAGATAAATACGCTGCCTGCGCCACAGCCACAGGCCCTCCAGCAGCATCAGCCACTGCGCGAGGCCAATCGTCAGCGCCGCCAGTACGATATGAAACCCGATGGTGAAGGCAAACTGGCTGCGCGCCAGCAGCAGCGCGGTTTCCGGACTTATCATGAACACTCCGTTAAAGCAGGCGACGCGCGCTTTACCGGAAAAGCGGCGACGCGAAAAGGCGAGGTCAGGGGTGGTTTAAAGGTAGCCCGCCGGGGCGAGCCTGACCAGGCGGAGTATTCATATCAGCAATTTATTCTCCTCTGGCAGGGCGGCGTCTGAAACAGGGGGCATCCCTAACCTGCTGACAACGTGACGGCTTTTGCAATTTGCGCGGCTTCCCGGTATAACGTTTATCTATGGATGTTTAGACGTCTGAACGTATAGAAGGGTTTATGCAGGAATCGCAGCAGTTACAACGCACCATGAAGGCCCGTCATCTGGTCATGCTCTCGCTGGGAGGCGTTATCGGCACCGGGCTGTTTTTTAATACCGGCTATATTATCTCCACTACGGGTGCGGCGGGCACGCTGCTGGCGTATCTTATCGGCGCGCTGGTGGTGTGGCTGGTGATGCAGTGCCTCGGCGAGCTTGCCGTCGCCATGCCCGAGACCGGCGCGTTCCACGTGTATGCCGCGCGCTATTTAGGCCCGGCGACCGGCTATACCGTCGCCTGGCTTTACTGGCTCACCTGGACGGTGGCGCTCGGCTCAAGCTTTACCGCCGCCGGATTCTGTATGCAGTACTGGTTCCCGCAGGTGCCGGTGTGGGTCTGGTGTCTGGTCTTCTGCGTCGTGATTTTCGCGCTCAACGTCTTCTCCACGCGCCTGTTCGCCGAGGGCGAATTCTGGTTTTCGCTTATTAAAGTCATCACCATCGTGGCATTTATCGTGCTGGGCGGGGCGGCGATGTTCGGCATTCTGCCGATGAAAGACGGCTCGCCCGCGCCGCTGTTGCATAACCTCACCGCCGCAGGCTGGTTCCCTGCCGGAACGCTGCCTATCCTGATGACGATGGTGGCGGTGAACTTCGCGTTTTCCGGCACTGAGCTTATTGGTATCGCGGCGGGAGAGACCGAAAACCCGCAGCAGGCGGTGCCGGTGGCGATTCGCACAACCATCGTGCGGCTGGTGATTTTCTTTCTCGGCACCGTGCTGGTGCTGGCGGCGCTGATCCCGATGGATCAGGCGGGCGTGGTGAAAAGCCCGTTCGTGCTGGTGTTTGAGAAAATCGGCATCCCGTATGCCGCCGATATCATTAATTTTGTCATTCTTACCGCCATTCTTTCAGCGGCGAACTCGGGCCTGTACGCCTCAGGGCGGATGCTCTGGTCGCTGTCTAACGAGCGCACGCTGCCGCGCGGTTTCTCGCGCCTGACGCGCCGCGGCGTGCCGCTGACGGCGCTGACCGTAAGTATGCTCGGCGGCGTGCTGGCGCTCTTTTCAAGCATTGTGGCGCCGGATACCGTTTTTGTGGCGCTGTCGGCGATTTCCGGTTTTGCGGTGGTGGCGGTGTGGCTCAGCATCTGCGCCGCGCACTTTATGTTCCGCCGTCGTCATCTGGCTGAAGGTCGTGCGCCGGAAGAACTGCACTATCGCGCGCCCTGGTACCCGCTGACGCCGATCCTCGGCTTCGTGCTCTGCCTTATCGCCTGCGTGGGGCTGGCGTTCGACCCGAGCCAGCGTATCGCGCTGTGGTGCGGGCTGCCGTTTGTCGCGTTCTGCTACGGCGCGTATTATCTGACACACTTTTTCCGCACGCGCCGCCATGAGGAGCCTCGCCATGTCGCTGAATAACCCGTTATCCCTTCTATTAAGCCAGCGGCCGTTTGTGGTGCTGGACGGCGCGCTCGCGACTGAGCTTGAGGCGCGCGGCTGCAATCTCGCGGACAGCCTGTGGTCGGCGAAAGTGCTGATGGAGCAGCCGGAGCTGATTTACGCGGTGCATCTTGATTACTTCCGCGCCGGGGCGCAGTGCGCCATTACCGCGAGCTATCAGGCGACGCCTGCCGGTTTCGCCGCGCGCGGACTTGACGAGGCGCAGTCGCGCGCGCTGATTGCGCGAAGCGTTGAGCTGGCGCGTCAGGCGCGTGAGGATTTCCTCAAAGAACAGCCGGAGGCCGGGCCGCTACTGGTGGCGGGCTCCGTCGGGCCGTATGGCGCTTTTCTGGCGGATGGCTCGGAATACCGCGGTGACTATCAGCTGACTGAAGCGGAATTCGCGGCGTTTCATCGCCCGCGCGTGGAAGCGTTGCTCGCGGCGGGCGTGGATCTGCTGGCGTGCGAAACGCTGCCGTCGCTTGCCGAGGCCCGCGCGCTCGCCGTGCTGCTGGCGCAGTACCCGCAGGCCCGCGCCTGGTTCTCGTTTACGCTGCGCGACAGCGAGCATATCAGCGACGGCTCGCCGCTCGCCGACGTGGCGGCGGCGCTGGCGTCCTGTTCGCAGATTGTGGCGCTCGGCATCAATTGCGTACCGCTGGACGACGCCACCGCCGCGCTGACGCGCCTGCATAACGCCACGCCGCTGCCGCTGGTGGTTTACCCTAACTCAGGCGAGCAGTATGACGCGGTCAGTAAAACCTGGCGTCACGACGGCCACGCCTGTCATACGCTGGCGCACCATCTCGACGCCTGGCGTGACGCAGGCGCGGCGCTCATCGGCGGCTGTTGTCGCACCACGCCTGCGGATATCGCGGCGCTGCGTGCGCAGCGTTGAGCATGATTGCCGGGGGGCGCTTCGCTTACCCGGCCTACAAAATATGGAGCAGGCAGGGCGGGTAAGCGCGCCCGCCGTTTCCGGCTTCACCCGTCAGGTGAAGGGAGCGGGGCGCATATGAAAGCCTGGTGAAATCGTTCCGTTCGCCATCACGTCGCGTTTATATGCGTGTCTTTCTCACGCGAACGTGCAAAGGGGGCTCGCCGCCGCCCCCTTTGCCATCCCGGCTCCCGGCGGAAAATCGCCCCGGTGGGCCGATTTTTTTTAGCCGGAGCAACCCCCCCCTTTCCCTGACGTTTCCTGCGCAGTAGGGCGCTTCGCTTACCCGCCATTTCCGGCTTCACCCGTCAGGTGAAGAGAGCGGGGCGAATATGCAAGCCCGGTGAAATCGTTCCGTTCGCCATCACGTCGCGTTTATATGCGTGTCTTTCTCACGCGAACGTGCAAAGGGGGCTCGCCGCCGCTCCCTTTGCCATCCCGGCTCCCGGCGGAAAATCGCCCCGGCGGGCCGATTTTTTTTTAGCCGGAGCAACCCTCCTTTTCCCTGATGTTTCCTGCGCTGTGGGGCAGGTAAGCGCGCCCGCCGTTTCCGGCCTCACCCGTCAGGTGAAGAGAGCGGGGCGCATATGAAAGCCCGGTGAAATCGTTCCGTTCGCCATCACGTCGCATTTATATGCGTGTCTTTCTCACGCGAACGTGCAAAGGGGGCTCGCCGCCGCCCCCTTTGCCATCCCGGCTCCCGGCGGAAAATCGCCCCGGTGGGCCGATTTTTTTTAACCGGAGCAAAACCATCGGTTTAAGGTCAGCTTCGCCCGAGAAAATAAAAAGGTGGGTGTGGCTTCGCCTACCTTCCTCTTGCAAATAAAAAAGACATTTGAAGCAGGTAGGGCGGGTAAGCGCGCCCGCCATCCCGCACATCGCCCTCCATAGCGCACAAAATTAACTATCCATTGCCGCTTTTTTTCTAAAAACGATTCGGCATGAGCGATGCCTTTTTATTCCTTTATCAAACGCCGCCTGCCGGAAATACTCCCCCATAACAAAAGAAGGGGAGCAGAGACTATGGCAATTTCATCGCGCATTATCTTGTCAGGCGCACTGGCGCTATGGGCATTTCAGGCGCAGGCGGTAGACGTCACCGTCGCGTATCAGACCTCCGCCGAACCGGCGAAAGTGGCGCAGGCGGACAATACCTTTGAGAAAGAGAGCGGCGCGAAGGTCGACTGGCGTAAATTCGACAGCGGCGCAAGCGTGGTGCGCGCGCTTGCCTCAGGCGATGTCCAGATAGGCAATATCGGCTCCAGCCCGCTCGCCGTGGCGGCAAGCCAGAATCTCCCCATCGAAGTCTTCCTGCTCGCCTCGCAGCTCGGTAATTCCGAAGCGCTGGTGGTGAAAAAATCGATTCGCACGCCTCACGATCTTATCGGCAAACGCATCGCGGTGCCGTTTATCTCCACCACCCACTACAGCCTGCTCGCGGCTCTGAAACACTGGGGCATCAAACCGGATCAGCTACAGATTGTGAATCTCCAGCCGCCCGCGATCATTGCCGCCTGGCAGCGGGGCGATATTGATGGCGCTTACGTCTGGGCGCCTGCCGTTAACGCGCTTGAAAAAGAGGGCGTCGTGCTGACCGACTCTTCTGAAGTCGGGAAATGGGGCTCGCCGACGCTTGATGTCTGGGTCGTGCGCAAGGACTTCGCCGAAAAACACCCGGAGGTGGTCACAGCCTTTGCCCGCAGCGCGCTGGCGGCCCAGCGCGGTTACATCGACGACCCGCAGGGCTGGCTGAAACAGCCGGCGCATCTGGAAAAGCTGTCGCGCTTAAGCGGTGTGCCGCAAAGCGATGTGCCGGGGCTGGTGCAGGGGAATACCTATCTCACCGCGAGCCAGCAGGTGGAGCAGCTTAACGGGCCGGTAAATCAGGCGATTATCGACACCGCCGCGTTTTTGAAAGCGCAGGGCAAAGTGGCGCAGGCCGGGCAGGATTACCGCGCGTTCGTGACTGACCGCTTTGTGAAGCCGCTGGCTCAGCCGTAAGGGGGCGCGATGTTACGGGTTTCTCATCTGCATGCCAGTTTCGACGGCAAGCCCGCGCTTGCCGATATCAACCTGACGCTTAATGACGGCGAGCTGCTGGTGGTGCTTGGCCCGTCCGGCTGCGGAAAGACCACGTTACTGAATCTGATCGCCGGTTTTTTGCCGCTCACGGCCGGAAGCATTACGCTCGACGGCAAACCGGTCATCGGCCCCGGCGCTGACCGCGGCGTGGTGTTTCAGCATGAGGGGCTGCTGCCGTGGCGCAGCGTGCTGGATAACGTCGCGTTCGGGTTGCAGTTACAGGGCGTTGGGCGTGAAGAACGCCGCGAACGGGCCCGCCAGATGCTCGTGAAAGTGGGGCTTGAGGGCGCGGCTAACCGGTTTATCTGGCAGCTCTCCGGCGGTCAGCGCCAGCGCGTCGGCATCGCCCGGGCGCTCGCCGCCGATCCGCAACTGCTGCTGCTCGACGAGCCCTTCGGCGCGCTCGACGCCTTTACCCGCGAACAGATGCAGACGCTGCTGCTGCGCCTGTGGGCCGGGAGCGGCAAGAAAGTGCTGCTCATCACCCACGACATCGAAGAAGCGGTCTTTATGGCGACCGACTTAGTCCTCCTGTCGCCTGGGCCAGGCCAGGTGCAGGAGCGGCTGCGGCTTGATTTCGCAAGGCGGTTTGTCGCAGGCGAACCGGCGCGCAGCATTAAATCCGATCCGGCGTTTATCGCCCGCCGCGAATATGTCCTGAGCCGGGTCTTTGCCTTACGGGAGAGCGCCGATGAGCGTACTGATTAACGATAACGCGGCGAGTCCGCCCACGCGTCGCCGTCGTGCGGCCCCCCGCCCGCTGGCGCTTAGCCTCGCCACGCTGGGCGCGCTGCTGGCGCTCTGGTGGGCGGCGACGGCGCTACAGCTTGTCAGCCCGCTGTTTCTGCCCGCGCCGCAACAGGTATTGCGCCAGCTGATGACCATCGCCGGGCCGCAGGGGTTTATGGACGCGACGCTCTGGGCGCACCTCGGCGCGAGCCTCGCGAGAATGCTCACTGCATTGCTGGCGGCGGCGCTTATCGGCATTCCGGTCGGCATCGCGATGGGGCTGAACCCGTCACTGCGCGCCATTCTCGACCCGCTGATTGAGCTTTACCGACCGATTCCGCCGCTCGCCTATCTGCCATTGATGGTTATCTGGTTCGGCATCGGCGAGACCTCCAAAGTGCTGCTTATCTACCTCGCGATTTTCGCGCCGGTGGCGATGTCGACGCTGGCGGGCGTCAAAAGCGCGCAGCAGGTGCGTATCCGAGCCGCGCAGTCGCTGGGCGCAAGCCGCTGGCAGTTACTCTGGCACGTGATTTTGCCCGGCGCGCTGCCGGAAATTTTAACCGGTCTGCGCATCGGGCTTGGCGTCGGCTGGTCGACGCTGGTCGCCGCCGAGCTTATCGCCGCCACGCGCGGGCTGGGATTTATGGTGCAGTCTGCCGGTGAGTTTCTGGCGACCGACGTGGTGCTGGCAGGGATCGCGGTGATAGCCCTGGTGGCCTTTATTTTAGAACTGGGGCTGCGCGCGCTGACGCGTCGGCTGACGCCCTGGCATGGAGAAACACAATGAGCGAACGCATTACTATTACGCCGCTGGGGCCGTACATTGGCGCTCAGGTATCCGATATCAATCTGGCGAAACCGCTGAGCGACAGCCAGTTCGAGCAGCTGTATCACGCGCTTATCCGCCATCAGGTGCTGTTTGTGCGCGATCAGCCCATCACGCCGCAGCAGCAGCGGGCGCTGGCGATGCGCTTTGGCGATCTGCATATTCACCCGGTCTATCCGCACGCCGAAGGCGTGGAGGAGATAATCGTGCTGGATACGCATAACGACAACCCGCCGGATAATGACAACTGGCATACCGACGTGACCTTTATCGACACGCCCCCCGCGGGCGCGATACTGGCGGCCAAACAGCTGCCTGCCAGCGGCGGCGACACGCTCTGGACGAGCGGCATCGCGGCGTTCGAGGCGCTCTCCGCGCCGTTACGGACGCTGTTAAGCGGCCTGCGCGCCGAGCATGATTTCCGTAAATCTTTCCCGGAGTGGAAGCACACGAAAACGCAGGAGGAACACCAGCGCTGGCGCACGGCGGTAGAGAAAAACCCGCCGCTGCTCCATCCTGTGGTGCGTACGCATCCGGTGAGCGGCAAACAGGCGCTGTTCGTCAACGAAGGCTTTACGACGCGCATCGTGGATGTGTCGCTCAAAGAGAGCGAGGCGCTGCTGGGCTTTCTTTTCGCGCATATTACGAAGCCGGAATTCCAGGTGCGCTGGCGCTGGCGGGAGAACGACGTGGCGCTGTGGGATAACCGCGTGACGCAGCATTACGCCAACGCCGATTATCTGCCTGAGCGGCGCGTGATGCACCGCGCGACAATCTTAGGCGATAAGCCCTTTTACCGGGCCAGTTAATCAAAGGGCGCTGCGGCGCCCTCTCTTTTTACGCTCGCTTGTACATTCGGTTACACGCCGATACCAATCACTCACGGAAGCGGCGGCGCGGCTTCTCTATAGTGATTTCCAGAGCCCCGACGCGGGGTAACTGAAAGCCAATTCGAGGGTAAAGAGATGAAAAAAGTATTAGCGCTGGTTGTTGCCGCCACTATGGGTCTGTCTGCTGCTGCGTTCGCGGCGGATAACACTGCCGCACCGGCTCCGGCCGCTGCGACCACCACCACCACCGCTGCGCCGGCAAAAGCGCCTGCGGCGAAAACGCACCACAAAAAAGCGCACAAGAAAGCGGTAGAGCAGAAAGCGCAGGCTGCGAAAAAACACCACAAGAAAGCCGCCGAACAGAAACCGGCTGCTGAGCAGAAAGCCCAGGCGGCCAAAAAGCACCACAAAAAAGCCGCCGGGCAGAAACCGGCCGCTGAGCAGAAAGCGCAGGCTGCTAAAAAACACCACAAAAAAGCAGTAAAACACGACGCGGCTAAACCGGCTGCCCAGCCTGCTGCATAAGCCATACGATCCCCCAGTAATTAAAACACCCGGCTTGCCGGGTGTTTTTTATGGGTGAAATGTGGGCTGAATGGTGGGTGCGCTGCGCTTACCCCCCCTACGATGAAAATGGTGTTGTTTGGATGGCGGGTAAGCGACGCGCACCTGCCGTTCGGGGTTTCTCGATCTCGTTCAGAAAGAGCGTCGGTATGAGGGAATATATACCAGGGCGGCGAACAGGTTCCGTTCGCCTTAAAGTCGCCTTCATATGGGCGCTTTGCTCACGCGAACGTGCAAAGGGGGCTCGCCGCCGCCCCCTTTGCAATCCCGGCTCCCGGCGGAAATCGGCCCTGAGGGGCCGATTTTTTTAGCCGGAGCAAAACCATCCACCTTACCAACCGATTAACGCCCGGGCGGAAAAAAGGTGGGTGCGCTGCGCTTACCCCCCTACGATGAAAATGGTGTTGTTTGGAGGGCGGGTAAGCGACGCGCACCCGCCGTTCGGGGTTTCTCGATCTCGTTAAGAAAGAGCGTCGGTATGAGGGAATATATACCAGGGCGGTGAACAGGTTCCGTTCGCCATAAAGTCGCCTTCATATAGGCGCTTTGCTCACGCGAACGTGCAAAGGGGGCTCGCCGCCGCCCCCTTTGCAATCCCGGCTCCCGGCGGAAATCGGCCCTGAGGGGCCGATTTTTTTAGCCGGAGCAAAACCATCCACCTTACCAACCGATTAACGCCCGGGCGGAAAAAAGGTGGGTGCGCTGCGCTTACCCACCCTACGATTAGCGTGGTGCTGTTTGCATGGCGGGCGCGCCGATATACCGCTCCCGGCGCGACGCTTTGAGGCGCGTTAAATCGACCAGCACCAGGCCGTCCACGCAATCGCTGAACGCCGGATCGCTGCCGAAATCGATAAACTGCACGCCGCCTGGCTCGCAGAGCTCCGAATATTGCTTGTAGAGCGGTGGTATCCCGCAGCCCAGATTGCCGAGCAGCGACTTCAGGCGCGTCAAATCATCCTGATAATTTACGCCGCCGAACTGCGCCAGCGCCTCCGGCAGCGAAACCGGGTAAGGGCGGCGCGAGGCGGCGAGCGGATGCTGCGCCGGGAACCAGAGCCGGTAAAACGCTACCAGCAGATCGCGCGCGGCAGGCGGCAGGCCGCCGGAAATCGATACCGGCCCGAAGAGATAGCGGTACTGCGGGTAACGCGCCAGATACGCGCCGATGCCCGACCAGAGATAATCAAGCCCGCGCCGTCCCCAGTATTGCGGCTGGATAAAGCTGCGGCCAAGCTCGATCCCCTGGCTTAACACCTCATCCATCCGCTCGTCGTAGTGAAAGAGGCTGTAGCTGTAAAGCCCCTGCGGCCCGCGCAGCGCCACCTGCTGCGCCGTCGGGATAAAGCGATACGCGCCGACTATCTCCAGCGCCGCGTCATCCCATAACACCAGATGCCAGTAGTCATCGTCATACGCATCGGTATCGCGGCGCTTGCCGCTGCCTTCGCCCACGGCGCGAAAGGCGATTTCACGCAGCCGCCCGAGCTCGCGCAGCACCGGCGCCTCTTCCATGCCGTTGCGTCGCCACAGATAAATGGTTTTGCCGTCCGGCGTTTTGCCGAGGGTCTCGGCACTGGCCAGCGCCCGACGCAGCACCGCCCGGTCTTCCGGGCGCGCAATGGCGCATTCCGTTTTAAAACAGCCTTTTTGCCCTTTGCCGAGGCGCGAAACGTGCAGGCGAAAACGCGCCGCCATCTCGCGCGGCGGCGTGTTTGCATCATGCCAGGCGCTCCAGGGAATGCGCTCGCCAATATTCACCGGCAGCGACGTGCCGCGTTTGCGGAACATCTCGCGGATTAGCATCAACATGGCGAGCGGCGGGGCGATAAGGGCAGCGCCGTAGAAGGCCAGACTGTTGCGCCCGGCGATATGCACCGGCAAAACCGGCGCGCGGTAACGGCTTGCGAGCTTCACAAATCCGGCGTTCCAGTCGCCATCCTGGATACCCTCCATGCCGGGGCGCGACACTTCGCCGGACGGGAAGAAAATCAGCGCGCCGCCGCGCTCCAGATGCGCTTCCATCTCTTTAATCGCGGTTTTGCGGGTGCGGTTGCCGATATTGTCGACGGCGATAAAGAGCGACGAGAGCGGCTCCAGATGGCTTAGCATCCTGTTTGCCACCACGCGCACGTCGCGCCGCACGCGGGAAATGGCGTAGAGCAGCGCCAGCCCGTCGGCGGTGCCGGTCGGGTGGTTGGCGACGACGACCAGCGGGCCGTTGTCCGGAATTTGCTCCAGCGCGCGCGCGGGCAAATCGCAGCGAATATCAAGATGCTCCAGCACCTGCTCAACCATATCAAGCCCTTTAAGATGGCGATGGCGGGCGGCGAAAGCCTGAAATTCGTGTTCATACAGCAGGCGCTTAAGCGTTTTTTTAAGCCAGGGGGCGGGGGTTTTCTGCGGGTAGAGATCGTCCAGAACGTTGTCGATGCTAAACACGGTTGTGTCTCCTCGGGAACCGTCTGCGAACAGTGATAGACCCGGAAGATGACGCCAGCATGTCAGGGGCGTGAAGGAACGGTCACAGCGCGGGGGGCGCAGGGAAAACGGCGGCGGACAGGGCGTCCGCCGCGGCAGGTCAGAGAATGTTTTTCTCGGCCAGATCGAGGGCGAAGTAGCTGAAAATAAGATCCGCCCCCGCGCGCTTGATAGCGCCGAGGCTTTCCAGAACCACTTTTTCTTCGTCAATCGCGCCCGCCTGGGCGGCGAATTTGATCATCGCGTACTCACCGCTCACCTGATAGGCGCCGAGCGGCAGGCTGGTGCGCTCGCGCACGTCACGCAGGATGTCGAGATACGCGCCCGCCGGTTTGACCATCAGCGCGTCCGCGCCTTCGGCTTCATCCAGCAGCGACTCGCGGATCGCTTCGCGGCGGTTCATCGGGCTCATCTGATAGGTTTTACGATCGCCTTTCAGCGCGGTGCCGGCGGCTTCGCGGAACGGGCCGTAGAAGGATGAGGCGAATTTGGTGGAATAGGAGAAAATCGCGGTGTCGGTGAAGCCTGCCGCGTCCAGCGCCTGGCGAATGGCTTTCACCTGGCCGTCCATCGCGGCGGAAGGGGCGATAAAGTCAGCGCCCGCCGCGGCAGCCACCACGGCCTGACGTCCCAGATTGGTGAGCGTCGCGTCGTTATCCACGCCGTGCTCACACAGCACGCCGCAGTGCCCGTGGGTGGTGTATTCGCAAAAACAGGTGTCCGACATCACGATCATTTCCGGCACCGCGTCTTTGGCGATACGCGACATGCGCGCCACCAGCCCGTTTTCATTCCAGGTGTCGCTGCCGCACTCATCGGTATGATGCGAAATGCCGAACGTCATCACGGAGCGGATACCCGCCTTCGCGATGCGCTCGATTTCACGGGCGAGATATTTTTCTGGAATACGCATCACGCCAGGCATGGCGGCGATCGGTTTGTAGTCGTCCAGCTCTTCCTCAACGAAAATCGGCAGCACCAGATCGTTGCGGCTTAACGTGGTTTCTTCAAACATGGCGCGCAGCGAGGCGGACTGGCGCAGGCGGCGCGGGCGGGAACTCAATGAAAAATCGGCCATAATTGCTTCTTATCAGAGAAATGGGACAGGCTTTATTTTAACCCGAAACAGGGGTGGATGTTTGACGATTGTGGGCGCTAAACCGCGCGCCGTCGCGCAGAGCAGGGCCTGCCGGGGGAAAAGCGCGGACAGACCCTGAGGCGCGCCGGTTATTCCCGCGCTTTTAACAGCTCGACGAGGCGCTCCAGCGCAAACACTGCGGCCTGATCGATAACGGTTTTTGGATCGCCGTTAAAGTGGCGTTTTTCCGCCACGGTTTCCTGGCCCGGCATTCCCCAGCCGAACCACACGGTGCCGGGCGGCGTGCCGTCTTCACCGCCAGATGGCCCGGCGTAGCCGCTCACGGACAGGCTGACATCTTCGCCGGAGCGCGCGCGCGCGCCTGCCGCCATTTCATGCACCGTCTGCTCGCTGACGGCGGTGTAGAGGCGCAGCGTCTCTTCTTTCACGCCCAGCATGCGCTGCTTGGCTTCATTGGTGTAAGTGATAAAACCGCTCGAATAAAACGCAGTGGTGTCTTCGGTGGCGCACAGCGTGTAAGTGATAAGCCCGCCGGTGCAGGACTCCGCGGTCGCCAGGCGTAGCCCGCGCTGGCTGAGATAAATGCCGGCCTGTTTTGCGGCGTGCTGAAGTTTTTCGTTCATTCGATTCATTTTCTCCATGCCATTGAGATATTCACATTATAGATGAGTATCCCGCAGTGAATGTGAAAAGTACCGGGAGCGCAGCGGTACCTGTATTTTATAACCGGTGGCTATGTTATTTATTGGAACAATAAGAGTTATATTTTTATCTCAATAAACCATTGCTTTTTTATGACGGAATCATGAGGTTTTCTCGCAGACAAGGCAGCAAAAGGAGCGGGGGGATATTCGCTGCTCTGAATTAAATAACCAAAAAGTTTGAATTCATACAATCCGTAAAGAAGAATTGAACCTTTAATTTTCCGATGTGCATAATTTTGCCGTTAATACACTCCGTTTGTATTACGGCAAACCATTTGATGGACCAACTTTGTGACGTCCCTGAGGAGGGATGATAAATGCACTCCTGGAAAAAGAAACTTGTAGTCTCACAATTAGCCGTGGCCTGCACGATGGCTATCGCTTCTCAGGCATCCGCCGCCACGGATATTTCAGGCAAAAGCTACGACACGTTTTATTATGACGGCGGCATTATGTATCAGGGTTATGTCGGCTATGACTATGGCGCTGATTATTATAACGGCAATATTTATCCGCAAATTTCCGGCGCGCAGGTCGACGGTGTTATTTCCACCTGGTATCTCGACGACGGCACCAGTAATAATAGCAACCGCAACGCCCTGACCATTAAGGACAGTACCATTCACGGGATGATTACCTCCCAGTGCATGACTGATAATTGCGATAATCGTACCGGAGATTACCTCTATAATCGTCTCGCCTTAACGGTCGATAATTCAACTATTGACGATGATTTCGAACACTACACTTATTATAACGCCGACGATAAAACCACCGCCTCTCAGGATATTTACAATCTCGGCACCGCGATTACGCTTGATCAGGAAACCGATCTGGTTATCCAGAATAACTCCCACGTTGCCGGTATTACGCTGACGCAGGGTTATGAATGGGAAGATAATCAGGACGTCACCTCCGCGACTGGCGCAAATAGCGGCGAAATTTTTAATAACACCATAGCGGTGACAGATTCTGTGTTGAGCTCCGGCTCATGGACCGATGAAGGCACCGATGGTTTTTACGGCCATACCGGTAAAGCCAGCGATTACGATAACGCTATTACCGCTGACGATATCGCACTGGCCGTTGTCGCTAACGCCAGCGCCGATAACGCGATGCAGACCACCGCCTCTTTCGATCGCTCAACCATTAACGGCGACATCTACTTCGAAAGCACGTTCGACGAGAATTTCGGGGGGTATGACCGCACCACGCTTGATGCCGACGGCAATCCGGTTACGACGCATGTCAACGCGTATGACGTGAACGGCGACGGCACGCTCGATTCCAACGGCTGGGATGACACTGACCGCCTGGACGTCACGCTGACGAACGGCAGCAAATGGGTGGGCGCGGCTGTCTCCAATGTGGAGGCGACCGCCGAGCTTTATGACTATCAGCCGAACAGCCTCTGGCCGGGCTCTACCTATGGCATCGAAAACGACGACACGGCGTTTAACGAAGCGGGCCACGTGACGGGCAACGAGGTTTACCAGAGCGGTATTTTCAACGTGACGCTGCAAAACGGCTCCGAATGGGACACCCGCAAAGCCTCGAACATCGACGCGCTGGTCGTGGATAACGTTTCGCAGGTGAACGTGGAAAGCTCATCGCTGCTGGCGGATTCTATTGCCCTGACTAATGCTTCCACGCTGAATATCGGCGACGGCGGCGCAGTCGCGACTGACTCGCTGACGCTGGATAGCGGCAGTGAAGCGACGCTGACGGAAGAAACCGCCTCGCTGTACGCCAACACGCTGACCGTCGATAACGGCGCGCAGCTGAATCTGGGTCTGGGCCAGGTGGACGCCGACCAGGTGGTGCTGACCGACGGCGGCGTGCTGAACGTGGCGAGTCGTGACTATGTGCTGGACGCGTCGCTTGGCAACGCGCGCTACGTCACCAACGATCCGCACCAGGAAGATTATGACGACGGCGTGATCGCGCTGAATTCCGATGGTCATCTGGCGGTCAACGGCGATGTGTCAGGCAACTACCGGGTGCGTATCGATAACGCGACCGGCGCGGGCGCGATCGCGGATTACAAAGGCAATGAAGTGCTGCGCGTGTACGACGATAACGACGCGACCACCGCGCGCTTTACCGCCGCCAACAACGCCGATCTGGGCGCGTACACTTACGAGGCCAGCCAGCAGGGCGATACCGTGGTGCTGAAACAGCGCGAGCTGACCGACTACGCGAATATGGCGCTGAGCATTCCTTCCGCCAATACCAATATCTGGAACCTGGAGCAGGATGTGTTGAGCACGCGTCTCGCGCAGGGCCGCCACAGCGCGGCGGATACCGGCGGTGCGTGGGTAACCTACTTCGGCGGTAACTTTAACGGCGATACCGGCGAGCTGAGCTATGACCAGGATGTGAACGGTCTGATGGTCGGCCTCGATAAACAGGTGGATGGCAATAATGCGAAATGGATGCTGGGCGCTGCGGCGGGCTTTGCGAAAGGCGACATGGACGATCGCACCGGGAGCGTTGATCAGGACAGCCAGTCCGCGCGTCTGTACGCCTCCGCGCAGTTCGCCAACAACGTGTTCCTCGACTCCAGCCTGAGCTACAGCCATTTCAGCAACGATCTGAGCGCGGTCATGAGCGACGGCCAGGCGGTCTCTGGCGATATCTCATCCGACGCCTGGGGCTTCGGGCTGAAACTGGGTTACGACTGGGCGTTTAATCCGCAGGGTTACCTGACGCCTTACGCCAGCGTTTCCGGGCTGCTCCAGGACGGCGACGGCTATCAGCTGAGCAACGATATGCGCGTCAACAGCCAGTCTTATGACAGCCTGCGCTATGAGCTGGGCGCAGATCTCGGTTACACGTTCAGCTATGGCAACGACCAGGCGTTCACCCCGTATGCGAAACTGGCTTACGTCTATGACGACGCGAACGATAACGATGCCGACGTAAACGGCGACAATATCGATAACGGCGTGGAAGGCTCTGCGGTTCGCGCGGGCCTCGGCGGCAAATTCAGCTTCACCAAAAACTTCAGCGCCTATGCCGACGGCAACTACCTCGGCGGCGGCGACGTTGAGCAGGACTGGGCGGCCAACGTGGGCGTCAAATATACCTGGTAATCATGTTAGTTAGCGTCAAAAGCTGCCTGTCCCGCGCGGACAGGCAGTTCCCATTAACACACCTGAAATGGATATCTCGCGTGTTAGACCTGGTAAAACCCCTTCATCATCTCGATGCCCTTCAGCGTCATCTCGGCCCGGCAGGAACGCCCTTTGACATTGACGCCCACTGCGAACTGTCGTTTTTCAACGAGCAGGGCGAGCCGCAGTGCTGGTTTTTTAAGGAGGGTAGCCTCAATCTCTGGCGTGAACAAAACCGCATTCATGTCGATTTAATGACCTCGCCGCTTTATTTAAGCTTTTCCGACGCGGTGATCCCCGAGCCGCTGCGCTATACGCTGATGACCGAAACACCGTGTCGCGGCTTTCGGATGCCGGTGCGCCGGGCGATAGAAATTATCGAACATCGTCAGCTGTGGAAATCGTTCTGCCACTGGCAGACATGGCTGATGCGTTCGTTTGAGTGGCGCGACGCGCATTTTATCGGCACCACGACCTATTCGCAGATCCGCGCCACGCTGTTGACGATGGCGAGATGGAGCCCGGAACTGCGCGCCCAGATAGGCGTTATCCATCATATTCAGAATCACACCCATATTTCCCGCTCGGTCATCGCCGAAGTGCTCGCTGAGCTTCGCAAGGGCAAGTACATTGAAATGCAGAAGGGAAAGCTGGTGGCGGTGAATAAACTGCCGCTCAACTACTGAAAAAGTACGGCGCCGAAGGGGCGCCGTTTTTGAGATTACGATCCCGGCGTTTGCAGCGGTTTGTTGCCGCTCAGCTCGGTCACCAGATCGTTGATGCCGTCGCTCATGTTAGTAAAGCGCGTCAGCGGGGAGCGAGTCACCACCACGAACGCGCCGATGTTATGCTGCGGCACCATCGCCATGTAGGTGATAAAGCCGCCGCCGCCGCCGGTTTTCTGAATAATGCCAGGGCGTCCGGCTTTCGGAGCCATATAGACCCAGCCAAGTCCGAGCGCGTCCGCTTTGCCCGGCACGTCCATTCCCACCACTTTCGTGAGCTGCGTGCGCTGATAAATCAGCGTCTGCATCCGGTCGGCCTGCGCGCTGCGACGGTGGAAATCGGACGCCAGGAACTGCTGCATCCAGCGCATCATGTCATCCGGCGTGGAATAGACGCCGCCGCTGCCAATCGCCGCCAGCGTGTTATTGCACGGGCTGGCGCCTTTTTCGGCTACCATCAGGCGCTTGCACTGATCCGGCGAGGGCGTAAACGTGGTGTCTTTCATGCCGAGCGGACGGGTTATCTGCTCTTCGAACAGCTGCGTATAAGGCTTGCCCGCCGCGTTCGCCAGCGCGTCCGCCAGAAGATCAAAGGCGAGGTTGGAATAGGCCGCTGTGGCGCCAGGGGCGGCTTTTAGCGTCGCGGTGGAGAGCCACTCCCAGCGCTGCTGGCGCGTCGGCCAGACAAACACCGGGCGTTTCGCCGCGCCGCCAGGCTGTTCGCGGGGCAGGGCGCTGGTATGCGTGGCGAGGTTCACCAGCCGGATAGGCTCGCCCTGATACGTCGGCACGCGCGCGCCGGGCGGTGCGTAGCGGCTGAGCGGATCGTCAAGCCGCACCACGCCCTGATCGAGCATTTTCACCAGCATTTCGCTGGTCATCAGTTTGGTGAGCGAGGCGATACGGATAACCGAGTCGAGCTGCGGGCGAACGTTATTGCCGGGGCGCGTTTCGCCGAAGCTTCTGAATACGCGCTGGTTACCGTCAATCACCACAATCGCCATGCCGGTCGCGCCGCTGCCATAGAAAATATGGTTGGCGTAACGGTCGACAATATCGGACGCAAAGACCGGGTCGGGCGAAGTTTGCGCGGCATGAGCCGCAGAAAAGGCCGCGCTAATCAGCAGGGCGCAGGAGAGCAGACAACGTTTCAACGAAGCAATCCATTCAGTGAGCGGGGATAGAGGGTATTTATACTACTGCGCGCAGATCTGCAAAGGCCGGAAAAGCACGCCCGCGTGCGAAAAAACGTAACGACGCGTAACAGCTCGTTTTTTTGCGCTAATTTTTTGTGCAATCGGCACCGCTTCGCCTGTGGTAACCTCCTGCTTTCCCCAGAAGGAGTGCGCGATGTCTGTACCAAAGGTTGTGATGGTTATCGATATGCAAAACGGCGTTTTCGCGACGCCACGTTTTGACCGGGAAGGGCGCGTCGCCCGCATTAATCAGCTGATGGCGGGGGCAGAGCAGGTCATTATCATTCAGCACGCCGAGGCGGGCGGGCTGGAAGAGGGAACAGCCGGGTTTGCGGTGTTGCCAACACTCAACGTACCCGCAAACGCCCTGCGGGTGACGAAAACCGCCTGCGACGCCTTCTGGCGCACGCCGCTTGAGGCGCTACTGCGCGAGCATAACGTCGACGCGTTCGTGGTATGCGGCTGCGCCAGCGACTACTGCGTGGATACCACTATCAAACAGGCCGCGAGCCGCGGCTTTCGCGTTACCATCGCCGGGGATGCGCATACCACCGCCGATCGTACTGCCGCCACCGCGGCGGTGCTCATCGAGCATTACAACGAGATGTGGCGCAACCTGACGATGCCGGGCAATCCGCTGCGCGTGCTGAGTACCGGGGAGATCCTCACTGCGTGGCAGGCGAACTAACGCGCTTGCAGTCTGTCTCACCACGGCGCGAGCGTGGGCCGCGCCGTTACACTTTCAGAAACAATCGGGGCGGTGCGCTGGCCGCTCGTCGGGTTACACTCAACGCCCCTGTCGCGAGGGCAGGGCTGCGGTCATACAGCAACAGCAAAACAAGAATATTTGCAGGAGTGATTGATGTTTAAATCCTTTTTTCCTCGTCCCACCGCGTTTTTTCTTTCAGCGCTGGTCTGGGCGATGATTGCCGTGGTCGTCTGGCAACTGGGTGGCGACTGGCTTAGTGAACGGCTCGGCGTGGCGGGCGAACTGCCCATCAGCGCGGCTCGTTTCTGGTCGGGCAGTTTTCTGCTTTTCTACGCGTATTACGCGCTCTGCGTGGGGCTGTTCGCCGCCTTCTGGCGCTTTTACAGCCCGCACCGCTGGCAGCGCTGGTCGGTGCTGGGATCGGCGCTGCTGATCTTCGTCACCTGGTTTATGGTGGAACTGAGCGTTGCCATTAACGCCTGGTACGCGCCGTTTTTCGATCTGATCCAGACCGCGCTTGGCGCGCCGAATAAAGTCAAAATCGGCCAGCTCTACAGCGGGCTTACGGTGTTTCTCGGCATTGCGCTTATTTACGTGACGGTGGGCGTGCTGAATAACTTTTTCATCAGCCATTACATCTTCCGCTGGCGTACCGCCATGAACGAATACTATATGGAGCACTGGCAGCGGCTGCGCCATATCGAAGGCGCCGCGCAGCGCGTTCAGGAAGACACCATGCGTTTCGCCTCAACGCTTGAAGATATGGGCGTGTCGCTGCTGAAAGCCGTAATGACGCTGATTGCGTTTCTGCCGGTGCTGGTGGCGCTCTCGCCGCACGTGAAAGAACTGCCGGTGGTGGGCGCCGTGCCTTATGGGCTGGTATTTGCCGCGATCGTCTGGGCACTGATCGGCACCGGGCTGCTGGCGCTCGTTGGGATCAAGCTGCCGGGGCTGGAGTTTCGCAACCAGCGGGTCGAGGCCGCCTATCGTAAAGAGCTGGTGTATGGCGAAGACGATCCGACGCGTGCCGATCCGCCGACAGTACAGGCGCTGTTCAGCAATGTGCGCTACAACTATTTCCGGCTCTATTTTCACTACACCTATTTCAATATCGCCCGGATCCTCTACCTGCAAGTGGATGCGATTTTCGGCCTGTTTTTGATGTTCCCGTCGATTGCGGCAGGGAGCATTACGCTGGGTCTGATGTCGCAAATAGGCAACGTGTTTGGTGAAGTACGCGGCGCGTTCCAGTATTTAATTAACTCCTGGACAACGCTGGTGGAGCTGATGTCTATCTACAAACGTCTGCGCAGCTTTGAGCGAACGCTGAACGATCGGCCTGAGCCGCAACACGAACCGCAGGAAGCGATGTAACGCGCGCTGCCGCTGCGTCTTCGGAGCGATCCGCTTTTCGCGGCGGCAAAAACGTGGCAGGGTAAACGGCCTGAACCCAGCCTGACAGGATTATCATGGCCGCCACGCTTGCCTTGCCAGCTCGTTTTCGTCCCCTTACGCTCGCCGCCCTGCTGGCGCTGGCGGGCTGTACCAGCCAGACCTCAACCACAGAAAAGGGCGCGAAGCCGCTCGACGTGCGCGCCGTGGTGAAGCAAAAAATGCCCGCCAGCGTGAAAGACCGGGACGGCTGGGCGCGCGATATCGCCCGCGCGTTTGAAATGCAGAAGATAACGCCCAGCGAAGAGAACATCTGTTCAGTGCTGGCGGTGGCGGAGCAGGAGTCGAATTATCAGGCCGATCCGCAGGTGCCGGGGCTTGGCAAGATTGCCTGGAAGGAGATAGAGCGCCGCGCCGGTAAGTTGCATATTCCCGCTTTCGTGGTGCGCACCGCGCTGCTGATTAAATCCCCTAATGGCAAAAGCTACAGCGAACGGCTCGATAACGTGAAGTCTGAACGTGAGCTGAGCGCGATTTTCGACGATTTCATCGGCATGGTGCCGCTCGGCCAGACGCTGTTCGGCAACCTGAACCCGGTGCATACCGGCGGGCCAATGCAGGTGAGCATCGCCTTTGCCGAAGCGCACGCGCGCGGCTACCCGTATGATATCGACGGCACACTGCGCCAGGAGGTCTTTACGCGGCGCGGCGGCCTCTGGTTCGGCATCTGGCATCTGCTTAACTACCCGGCGGATTACTCGCGCCCGCTCTATCGCTTCGCCGATTTCAACGCCGGCTGGTACGCGAGCCGCAACGCGGCGTTTCAGAATGCGGTCAGCAAAGCGAGTGGCGTGAAGCTGGCGCTGGACGGTGATGTCATTCGTTACGACAGCAGCGAGCCGGGCGCTACCGAAAATGCGGTGCGTAAACTGGCGGGCAGGCTGGACATGAGCGAGAGCGCGATTCATCGCGCGCTGGCGAAAGGGGATAGCGAAGATTTCAGCGACAGCGAGCTTTATAAAAAGGTGTTTGCGCTGGCGGACAAACGCGCCGGTAAGGCGCTTCCACGCGAGTTACTGCCGGGTATTCAACTGGAAAGCCCGAAGATCACGCGTAAGCTCACCACGGCGTGGTTTGCAAAGCGCGTGGACGACCGTCGGGCACGCTGTATGAGTAAAGATTAAAGGCGATGACGTCGCAGGCGGAAGAAAAACGCCATGACCATCGCAAAGACGCAGCCTGCCAGAAACGGCACCAGCGCGAACACGGTGCCGACCGCGAGTCCCATTTTGATTTGGGGACGGCCGTTTTCCTGCATCTGCATCAGATTATCCAGAACGCCTGGCGCATGCACCACGACATTCAGGAGTTGCGCGCCAACCCAGAAAGAGAACAACACAAACAGCGCGTAAGCGAGGTTGCCCAGCGCGGACGATCTTCCAGGTTTCCCGGCGATTATGGGTTTGGGTAACGATATCTCAGCCATACAGACCTCCGGGGTGTTCGACCTTCGTACTGGCGTGACGCCAGGTGCTACAGGGGAAGTTTGGCAGGAGATTTTATTTGTCAATATCGGATTCGTGGTAATTTGGCGGGCAGATTACTCCTGAATGTCAAAATTATGTCGATTCTCACATTTCTGTAACTGCATTAATAAATGGTTAACATTCAGACTTTTCCTGCTCTCCGCGCGCAGCACGATGGCCCACAGATATTCCGGTTTCTGACGCTTTTCGGCGTTTTTTAAGCGTAACCGTAACGCGCTTCACACCGCGCGACGCGGGCCACAGACAGGCGTCAGAGGATATGCGAAGATGCTTTTTTTGACGCTTTCGGAGTAACCATGCAACTCTCTGCCAAAATTCGCCGTGACTGGCACTATTACGCGGTCGCGCTGGGCCTGATTTTTATTATGAACGGCGTGATTGGCCTGCTGGGGTTTGAAGCGAAAGGCTGGCAAACCTATGCGGTGGGGCTGGTGACCTGGGTTATCTGCTTCTGGATAGCGGGCTTTATTATCCGCCGTCGCCCCGAAGAACCGGGCGCGGCGGAAGAGTAACGCTTTAACCGGTGATGGAGCTTTTCAGCGACGCGTCGGCGCGATGACGCTCCAGCGCCAGTTCAATCAGGCGGGTGATCAGTGCCTGGTAACCGATGCCGCTCGCCTGCCACAGTTTCGGATACATACTGATATTGGTAAAGCCCGGCAGCGTGTTGATCTCATTAATAATCACCTCGTTTTCCGGCGTCAGGAAAACGTCCACGCGCGCGAGGCCAGCGCACTCCAGCGCCTGAAACGCGCGCACGGCGATGGCTCGGATCTTCTCGTTGATCTCAGGCGCGATATCGGCAGGCACCACCACGCGGGCGGCCTGATCGTCGATGTATTTGGTGTCGTAAGAGTAAAACTCGCTGTTGACCACGATCTCGCCGCAGGTGCTCGCCTGAGGATCCTCGTTGCCCAGCACCGCGCACTCGATCTCACGGCCCTGAATGCCGGTTTCCACCACCACTTTATGATCGAATTCAAAGGCCAGCGCCACGGCGGCGTGGAACTGCGCCTCGTCGTTGACTTTACTGACGCCGACCGATGAGCCCTGGTTCGCCGGTTTGACGAACAGCGGCAGGCCCAGCTGCGCTTTAACCTCGGCGAAGGTGATGCGCTGGCGGTTTGCGCGGGTAAGGGTAATAAACGGCGCGACGGCGAGACCGGCGTCGCGCAGCAGTCGCTTGGCGACGTCTTTATCCATGCTGACCGCCGAACCCAGCACGCCTGCGCCGACAAACGGAATATTTGCCATGCGCAGCATCCCTTGCAGGGAACCATCTTCGCCGAGCGTGCCGTGAACGATGGGGAAAATCACATCCAGTTGCGGCAGCGCCTGGCGGTTGTCAGAATCAATCAGCTGCTGCGCTTGCTGGCCCGGGATCAGCGCGACGTTTTTCTCCGAGCGGTGCAGGGCGATGCGCGCCGGGTTATCGGCATTCAGCAGATAGTGCGACGCGTCGTTAACATGCCACTGGCCTTGTTTATCAATGCCAAGCAGCACCACGTCGAATTTTTCTTTATCAATCGCATCGACGATATTTTTCGCCGACTGAAGCGACACTTCGTGCTCCGCCGATTTTCCGCCAAACACAATGCCCACGCGCAGTTTTGCCATTTTTACAACCATCCTCAAAGCAGACGAAAGTCCACAACATAGCACGCCCGGCAGGTGGATTCATGTGGTTCGTCGCCACGCAGCGCGAAGCGGTTATACTTTGATTTTGTGTCTGGTTTTCTGGCGGTGGCATGGCGAAAAAAGGGATAGCGATGGTAACGACCCTGGCGTTAACGGCGCTGGCAGGCGTCTGGCTGTATGATTCTCTGCCCGCCTGGTACAACCCCTTCGCGCCACTCTCGCCGCTCGATCCGCCGACGATGGTGACGCGCTACAAACTGCGCCAGATGGCGAAAAATCCGCAGGCGTGTCTGGCGCTACTCGACGAAGCCCGTAAGCGGGACATGATCCAGTACCGCGTCCAGGCATCGACCCGGGGCAACTGCCCGCTGAATTCGCCGGTGCGGGTGCAAAGCTTCGGCGAGGTGAAACTCAGCAGTTCGTTTCTCGCAAGCTGCCCGCTGGCGCTCAGCAGCGCCATGTATGTGCAGCAGCAGGCGAAACCCATCAGCGCCTCTGTGATGGGCAGCCCGCTGGTGCGCATCGACCACTACGGCAGTTACGCCTGTCGCAATATCTATCATCGTGCTAATGCGCGTTTAAGCGAACACGCGACGGCGGACGCGCTGGATATCAGCGCCTTTCGTTTTGCCAACGGCCAGCAGATAAGCGTGCTGAAAGGCTGGAAGGAGAGCGGCCCGCGCGGCGAGACGCTGCGCGCGCTGTTCGGCCAGAGCTGTCTCTACTTCGGCAACGCGCTGGGGCCGGACTATAACGCGGCGCACGCCAACCATTTTCACTTAGGCATGCGCGGTTTTGGCATTTGCCGCTAAGGATAATCGTCGGCGCAGGCGGCGCTCTGGTGTGATAAATGTCACAAACGATTTTATATTAATAATAAGCATCCAAAATATCTCAGGCCGCACTGATGGGCATATGTCTTTTGGCGCATCCTGATACTCTTATACTTCATCGACTTACAGAAAGCAGATAGCGCGCGTATGGAATCCTGGAAGGTTAATCTTATCTCCGTCTGGTTTGGCTGTTTTTTTACCGGCCTTGCTATCAGTCAAATCCTTCCGTTTTTGCCGCTGTATGTCGCCGAGCTCGGCGTGCAGTCGCACGAGGCGCTGTCGCTCTGGTCAGGGTTGACGTTCAGCGTCACCTTTCTCGTCTCCGCGTTTGTCTCGCCGCTCTGGGGAAGCCTCGCCGACCGCAAAGGCCGCAAGCTGATGCTGCTGCGCGCCTCGCTTGGCATGGCAGTGGCTATCCTGTTGCAGGCGTTCGCGACCAGCGTCTGGCAGCTCTTCGCGCTGCGCGCGCTGATGGGGCTCACCTCCGGGTATATCCCTAACGCGATGGCGCTGGTGGCCTCGCAGGTGCCGCGCGACCGCAGCGGCTGGGCGCTCAGTACGCTTTCCACCGCGCAAATAAGCGGCGTGATTTTAGGCCCGCTGATGGGCGGTTTCCTCGCTGACAGCGTCGGGCTGCGCCCGGTCTTTTTGATAACCGCGCTGCTGCTGATGATAAGCTTCGCGGTAACGTTATTTCTGATTAAAGAGGGTGCCCGTACAGCGCTTTCCAGAAGCGAACAGCTTAGCGGCAAAGCCGTGTTCGCCTCGCTTCCCGCGCCGTGGCTGGTGGTGAGCCTGTTTATCACCACGATGGTCATTCAGCTCTCTAACGGCTCCGTCAGCCCCATTCTGGCGCTGTTTATCAAAGAGCTGACGCCGGACAGCAGCAATATCGCCTTTTTAAGCGGGATGATCGCGGCGGTGCCTGGTGTGTCGGCGCTCCTGAGCGCACCTCGCCTCGGGCGGCTTGGCGACCGCATCGGCACTGCGCGGGTGCTGATGGCGACGCTGGTGGTCGCGGTCGTGCTCTTTTTCGCCATGTCGTTCGTCACCTCGCCGCTACAGCTCGCGGTGCTGCGTTTTCTGCTCGGCTTTGCCGACGGCGCGATGTTCCCGGCGGTGCAGACGCTGCTGGTGAAATACTCCTCCGATAACGTGACCGGACGTATATTTGGGTACAACCAGTCGTTTATGTATCTCGGCAACGTGCTGGGGCCGCTGATGGGGGCCGGGATCTCCGCTGCCGCCGGTTACCGTTGGGTTTTTATCGCCACGGCGATAGTGCTGCTGCTGAACGTGTGGCAATTTGCCGCAGCCTTAAGACGTAACGCAAAAGCTGTAAATAATTAAACTGCCGCCGCGCGGGGGAATTAATTTCTTACGTCAGGCCGCTGTTAAGCGAGGGCGGATAATCGTTTTCTTAGCGGCATTGATTTATTCCAGTCAGTAAAACGTTTCGCTCACGGGAATTTTTTGTGGCGCCGCACAAAACCGATGCGCCATTAAAAAAAGCCGCTGCGATCACTAGGCAATCCCGACGGCTAATGATAACTTCTCAGCAACAATTTCACGGGAAGACAGTGATGAAAAACCTTATAGCTGAGTTGCTGGTCAAGCTTGCAGAAAAGGAAGAAGAGTCTAAAGAGCTGGTGGCGCAGGTCGAGGCTCTGGAGATTGTCGTCACCGCCTTGCTGCGTCATCTGGATAACGAAACGCAACAGACGCTGATTGCGAGCGTGGAAGGGGCGCTCGAAGGCGTACAGCCGGACAGCCACATTCCGCAGCGCGATACCGAACTGCTCCAGCAATACGTAAAAAAGCTGCTGCGGCACCCCAGATCATAAACAGGTGAAGGGGGAGCCGCGTTATTTTTCTGTCACATGATTGCGCTACGCTTGCGACACAGCGTTATTCGCCAGCGCTATTTTCAGGAGGCGTTATTCCCGTTATGTGCATCAGGAAATACCCTGCGATACTGCCATTATTTTCAGACCCTTTCTCCCTTTGTCGCGCGCTTTATCCTGCAGGTATGGCGCTTTTGTAATAATAATTTTACCGTATCACGCTTTCGTTAATTACGCCCGCCTCTCCTTTATCAGCGCAGCTATTTTTATGTGCGTCATAAGATTATTGTCTGGCTGACAAATACGACGACAGAAATAACCGGCTGCGATTTTTCTCTCTTACTTTTATATAGCGGCGGCTGGCGGCTGTACGTTCTGTGCTCGCCTGCCGATGGCGCGCCGTTTTCCGGCGGGTTAAAAAGCCGCCAGCCTCTCTGACGGAAACAGGAAACTCTCTGATTGTCCATGAGAGAAACGGCGGATTAACGTTGTGTTGTTTTAAAAATATGGCGCTTTATCACATTAATTCCCACCATGCGGGGATATAGCGCGAGGTGAAGCGATTTTTCGGTTTTATAACCTGCATCACAAAACATTACTTCACAGCAATTTTATCCATATCTTCGCCGTTTCCCGCCTGACCGCTCAGCGGCGTTGCCACTACCGTTATGAAGATGGCCGATTGCCTTTAACGGGAGAAAAAAGATGTCCTCGGTAAGTGAAGTCACGCCTGCTGCCAGCGCTCAGGAACGTAAAGCGCGCCGCATGAACCTGTTTGTTTCTGTTTCTGCCGCTGTCGCGGGCCTGCTGTTTGGCCTGGATATCGGCGTTATCGCCGGGGCGCTGCCCTTTATCACCGATCATTTCAGCTTAAGCAGCCGCGCCCAGGAATGGGTAGTGAGCAGCATGATGCTCGGGGCAGCGCTGGGCGCGCTGTTTAACGGCTGGCTCTCCTCGCGGCTCGGGCGTAAATACAGCCTGCTGGCGGGCGCCGTGCTGTTTATTCTCGGATCGCTCGGATCCGCGTTTGCGCATTCGCTGGAAGTGCTGCTCGCCGCCCGTGTGATCCTCGGTATCGCGGTCGGGATCGCCTCCTACACCGCGCCGCTATACCTCTCGGAGATGGCGTCCGAGAAAGTGCGCGGCAAGATGATAAGCCTGTATCAGCTAATGGTGACGCTCGGCATTCTGCTGGCGTTTCTGTCTGATACCGCGCTCAGTTACAGCGGCAACTGGCGCGCCATGCTGGGTGTGCTGGCGCTGCCCGCCGTGATCCTGCTGGTAATGGTGGTGTTTTTGCCGAACAGTCCCCGCTGGCTGGCAGCCAAAGGGATGCATATCGAGGCGGAAAATGTGCTGCGGATGCTACGCGACACCTCGGAAAAAGCGCGCGAGGAGCTTAACGAAATTCGCGAAAGCCTGAAGGTGAAGCAGGGCGGCTGGGCGCTGTTCACCGCCAACCGCAACGTGCGCCGCGCCGTGTTTCTTGGAATGTTGTTGCAGGCGATGCAGCAATTTACCGGTATGAACATCATCATGTATTACTCGCCGAAGATCTTTCAGATGGCGGGGTTCGCCAGCACCGAACAGCAGATGATCGCAACCGTCGTGGTGGGGCTTACCTTTATGCTCGCCACGTTTATCGCGGTATTTACCGTGGATAAAGCAGGGCGCAAACCGGCGCTGAAAATCGGCTTCAGCGTGATGGCGCTCGGCACGCTGGTGCTCGGCTACTGCCTGATGCAGGTCGACCGGGGGCAGATCTCCACCGGTATTTCGTGGCTGTCCGTCGGCATGACCATGATGTGTATCGCGGGCTACGCCATGAGCGCCGCGCCCGTGGTGTGGATTTTATGCTCGGAAATTCAGCCGCTGAAGTGCCGTGATTTTGGCGTCACCTGTTCGACCACGACCAACTGGGTATCGAACATGATTATCGGCGCCACCTTCCTGACGCTTATCGATCATATCGGCGCAGCGGGCACGTTCTGGCTTTATACGGCGCTGAACATCGCCTTTGTCGGCGTCACGTTCTGGCTTATTCCGGAAACCAAAAACGTCACGCTCGAACATATCGAGAAAAACCTGATGTCTGGCAAGAAACTGCGCGATATCGGGCAGTGAGCCAACAAAAAGGGCTACCGCGGGTAGCCCTTTGTTTTTTAGCCCTTGCTGAGCTTTTCCGATTTGGCCATGCACTGGGCCATCGCTTCAATCACGGCGGCGCGCATGCCGCGCTCTTCCAGTACCCGCACCGCCTCGATGGTCGTGCCGCCTGGCGAGCAGACCATATCTTTCAGCTCGCCCGGATGTTTGCCGGTCTCCAGCACCATTTTCGCCGAGCCCATCACCGCCTGCGCGGCGAATTTATAAGCCTGCGCGCGCGGCATACCGCCAAGCACGGCCGCGTCGGCCATTGCCTCGATAAACATAAAGACATACGCCGGCGCGGAACCACTCACGCCCACCACCGGATGGATCAGGTACTCCGCCACCACTTCCGCCTCGCCGAAGCTTCGGAACATCGCGAGCACATTCTGGATATCTTCGTCGCTGGCGAGCGCGTTCGGGGTGATGGAGGTCATACCGGCGCCCACCAGCGACGGCGTGTTCGGCATGGTGCGGATAATTTTGCGATCGTGTCCCAGCACGGTTGCGAGCTGGTCAAGCGTGATACCGGCGGCGATAGAGACCACCAGCGAATCTTTGTTCAGACTGGAGGCGATATCGCTCATCACTTTCAGCATGATGTTGGGCTTCACCGCGCCGATGACGATATCCGCCGCCTGAGCGACCTCCTGCGCGCTGGAGGCGGTATTAACGCCATATTCCTGCTTCAGCGCCGCCTGGCTCTCTTCAGAGGGCGTATACACCCAGACGTTCTCCGCCCGCGCCTGGCCGCTCGCCAGCAGCCCGCCAAGAATCGCCTTGCCCATATTGCCGCAACCGATAAAGCCTGTTTTCTTCTCCACAGCATCACTCCGTTTTATCGCGTCCAGAATCACAAGGGGTATAGCTTAACGCGCTTTCAGGCAATCCGTTAAGGCTTCGGCTACGCTTATCCTGAATCCAGGGAGATGTGTGATGGCGAAATCTGTTTCTGACGAACGCGTCAGCCGGGAGACGCCGGTGCGCGAACATATGCATGCCCAGCGCGTCGAGTGGCGCATACAGCAGGGCGGAAACTGGCTGCTGTTTACGATTGTCGTTATCGCGCTGCTCGGCGGGTTTTCCGACGGCTGGCTGAGCGAAACCTCAATCACCAACCGCGAAAAAAGCCTGACCATCGAATACCAGCGTTTTCTGCGCGCCGAGAGTGACGAGCCGTTTGCGCTGCGCATTCAGGGGCCGAAAAACCAGCCGGTGACGCTGACCTTCGGCGGCGCTCTCCCCGATCGCTTCGTGCTGCAAACGCTCCAGCCGCAACCGGTCGTCGCGCATACCGGCCAGCACACCCTGACGCTCACCTTCCCGCCGACGCCGGATGGCGCGCACGCGGTCTGGATGGTGACGCAGCCGCAATCGGCGGGGCGCCTGAGCTCTACCGTGACGCTGAACGGCGCGTCGCCGGTACATCTCACCCAGTGGGTTTATCCGTAGGAGAACAATATGGACAGCGTATTACGCGCCGCAGGCATGTATTTTCTGCTGCTGGTGGTGCTGAAAATCGCCGGTCGCCGCACCTTAATGGAGATGAACTCATTTGATTTCGTGCTGCTGCTTATCATCAGCGAGGCGACCCAGCAGGCGCTGCTCGGCAACGATTTCTCCTTCACCGGCGCGGCCATCACTATCATTACGTTGATTGTGCTGGATATCGTGCTGAGCTGGTTGAAAAACGCGTTTCCGCGTCTCGATTTGCTGCTCGACGGCTCGCCGCTGATCCTTGTGGAGAATGGTCGGCTACTCACTGCGCGCATGAAAAAATCCGGAATTTCCCGCGACGATATCTTAAGCTCTGCCCGCACCAGCCAGGGGATTGAGCGGCTGGAGGAGATAAAATTCGCCATCCTTGAGAAAAATGGCAAAATCTCCATTATTCCCGCCGATAATCAGGAGTCGTAATGCCAGTCTGGGTGGATGCCGACGCGTGTCCGAAAGTGATTAAAGAAGTGCTGTTCCGCGCCGCCGAGCGTACCGAAACGCACGTGGTGCTGGTGGCGAACCAGCCGCTGCGCGTGCCGCCCTCGCGGTTTATCCGCGCGCGCCAGGTGCCTGCGGGTTTCGACGTGGCGGATAACGAGATTGTGCGCTGTTGCGAGCCGGGCGATTTAGTCGTGACAGCGGATATTCCCCTGGCCGCTGAGGTCATAGCGAAAGGAGCGGTGGCGCTGAACCCGCGAGGCGAACGTTACAGCGAAGCCACGATCCGCGAGCGCCTGACGATGCGCGATTTCATGGATACGCTGCGCGCCAGCGGCATCCAGACCGGCGGTCCGGACGCCCTGAGCCAGCGCGACCGCCAGCAGTTCGCCGCTGAGCTCGACAAATGGCTCAGCGGCCAGAAGCGGCAGGCTTAGACCCAGTTATCGTCGTCGCCGCCGAAATCATCGCCGCCAAAGTCATCGCCCGCGAAGTCGTTATTCCAGTCTTCTTCGCCGCTTGCCGGCACATAATCGTTGCTGTTGTCCTGTTGCAACCCGGCGTCCTGATTCAGGAACTGGCTGTCATCCGCCTGGTTGTAATCTTCCACGGCATTCACCGGGGTGTTATCTGCCGGTTGCGCCGGTTCGTTGATGATATTGACGAGTTCTTGCGGCTGGTGGTGACTGAACATGCTGGTCAGCATATTGCCAAGCACCACGCCGCCCGCGACGCCTGCCGCAGTCTGCAGAGCGCCCGCCATAAAGCCGCCGCCGCGCGGGGCGTTATTGTAATACTGGCCCTGGGCCGCCTGCGGCGCATAACCAGCGGGCGGGGCGCTCTGGTACTGCTGCGCGCCGGGGATAGGATCAGAGCCGCGAGCGACCGCCTGCGGACGCGGCGGTTCCTGTTCGTGCTTATTGCCGCCAAACAGCCCGGCCAGGAAGCCGCCGCTGCTCTGCTGGCGGCTGGCGGAATGCTTAAGCTGTTCCACTTCCGCTTCCAGCGCCTGAATACGGCCATTAAGCTGTTTCATGGCCGCTTCCTGGATAAGAATGGTTTGCGCCATATAGTACGCCGCGCCCGGCTGAGCGCGCATGTGCTGCTCAATCCAGCGCTCGGCGTCCGCGTCGCGCGGCGCGCTGTTTTCGCCGGCGGCTTTGAGTCGGTCAAAAAGCCCGTCGATCAGACGTTGCTCTTCAGATTGCATGATTCATCCCTCTGTCATTGAACGCGATAATAGTAAGTCTGGAGAAAAATCCACACTTGTAAATGTCCGGTGCGTAAAGGAAATAAGAAATATGTAACCGGGTGCGGCGGATAGTGGGGTTGTGCCGGGCGTTCCCTTTCAAGTATGGTGGGCGCGTTTTGCGTATTCTTGCGAGTGGTAGCGTGGCTTTACACTTGGCATTGACCCGAACGGTTGTTCCTCGCGGGGTTTCACGCGACATCCGCACTTTTGTAAGTTTAAATTTACGCCTGTCCTGTGTACTAGTTTATTGTTAAACTCATGGCTTACGGCCTGCGTTTTCACCCTTTCGTGGCTTGCGAAAGGCGAGGTAATCCATCCATGAATCAACCCATTTATTTAATCGGCGCGCGCGGCTGCGGCAAAACCACTACCGGCGAGGCGCTGGCTCGCGCGCTGGCATACAGCTTTGCCGATACTGACCGCTGGCTGCTTGAGCAGACGCAAATGACCGTCGCCGAGGTGGTGGAGAAAGAGGGCTGGCCCGGTTTTCGCGACCGTGAAAGCCAGACGCTGCAGGCGGTGACTGCGCCTGCGACAGTGGTGGCGACAGGCGGCGGCATGGTGCTGCGCGAAGAGAATCGCGAGTATATGCGCCAGCACGGCGTGGTGATTTATCTCAGTGTGCCCGTGGCGGTACTGGCGCAGCGGCTTGAGGCGTTTCCGGAAGAAGGGCAGCGCCCGACGCTCACCGGCAAGCCGATGACGGAAGAAATCGCCGAGGTGCTGGCAGTGCGCGACGTTCTCTACCGCGCCTGCGCGCATCATGTGATTGACGCCGCCGACGCCCCGGCAAGCGTCGTCTCGCGCATTATCGCAGCGCTGCAACCGGCGCACGCCAGCTAAGTGCCGGGATTGTCTATACTTAAAGCTCGTCCCCGATAATTAAGGAAGAGCTATGCCGAGCAGACCCCCCTATCCGCGCGAAGCGCGCGTGGTTCCCATTGAAAAAGGCGTGCCGGGTAAAACCGTCACCAGCTATCAGCTGCGTGCCGATCACCCGGAGCCCGATACGCTTATCAGCGAGCACCCCACCGAGCACGAAGCGCTGGATGCCAAGCGCCGTTACGAAGATCCGGATAAGTCCTGACCGCCGATGGCGGCAGGCGCCAGCGTGTCGCTGCGCTTACCGCCAGTCTGAAAAAATGCGCCTGCCGCTTTGTATCACACCTTTCATCCAAAGCTAATGTTAACGATACGTTATGATTATTATGCTGCGGCAGGCGCGGTTTCGCGTGTTTGTCTCCTGTGCTGCGCTGGAAAGCTGCTACGCTTTCTGATTCCCCCTTCGCTTGCGCTCAAGTTTCAGGCAAAGGGTGTCGTTATTAATGTGAGAGGCTGTAAACCAAGGCGATAAAAATGTGTGCGACTCTGGCGATAATTACCATCGGCGTAGTGCCTGTCAGCGAGGTGCTGCCGCTGTTAACGGAACATATCGATGAGCAGCAAATCACCCATCTGAGTCTGATGGGTAAGCTGTCGCGCGAAGAGGTCATGGAAGATTACGGCGTGTTGGGTCAGGAAGAGACGCTGGTGACCCTGCTCTCTGACGGCGAAAAAGCGACGGTATCGAAAGCCAAAACCGAAAGGGCGCTGCAAAGCGTTATCGAAGTGCTCGACAACCAGGGGTATGACGTCATTTTACTGATGAGCACGCAGCGTTTCTCTGGTTTGCGGGCGCGTAATGCGATATTGCTTGAGCCGGACCGCATCATTCCGCCGCTGGTGGCGTCTATTGTCGACGGGCATCAGGTGGGGGTGATTGTGCCGATCCCGGAGCTGATGGATATACAGGCACAGAAGTGGCAGGTGCTGGAAAACCCGCCGCTCTACTCGCTCTCTAATCCGTTTTACGGTACGGAAGACGAGCTGGTCGGCGCCGGGCGCGATCTGCTGGCCCGCGGGGCGGATGTTTTGCTGCTCGACTGCCTCGGCTTCCATCAAAAACACCGCGATTTACTGCAAAAGTCGCTTGATGTGCCAGTGCTGCTGAGCAATGTTCTGGTGGCGCGGCTCGCTTCCGAACTCCTTGTCTGAGCGCGGGTCACAATTTGCGTGACAGCGCTCAGGCTGGCCCTCTATATTGTTTTTCCAACCATTTTTTCGATAAGGGCCTGCTTATGCTTCAGAGTAACGAATACTTTTCCGGTAAAGTGAAATCCATTGGCTTCACCAGCAGCAGCACAGGCCGCGCCAGCGTCGGTGTGATGGCGGAAGGCGAGTACACGTTTGGCACCGCGCAGCCGGAAGAGATGACCGTCGTCAGCGGCGCGCTGAATGTCCTGCTGCCAGGCGAAACTGAATGGAAAACGTATGAGGCGGGGCAGGTCTTTCACGTGCCAGGGCACAGCGAATTTCATTTGCAGGTGGCCGAGCCGACCTCTTATCTCTGTCGTTACCTGTAATTGCGCCGCCCCGGACGGGGCGACGCGAGCGAATTAACGCTGGGCTTCGCCGCCCAGCGCTTCCACTAAGTTCTGGATCAGCGCCGCCAGTTCGCCAGTCATTAGCGTGAAATCGGCGTCAAAGCGCTGCGCCACGTCTTCACGTGCAATGTCGTCGTTCTGATCGCGCAGCTCGTCGGCAAATTTCAGACGCTTGAGCGAGCCGTCCTCGCACAGCATAAATTGCACGCGCTGTTGCCAGTCGAGCGCCAGCTTGGTCACCACTTTGCCCGCTTCGATATGCACGGCGATTTCGTCGCTCACCAGCTCCTGTTTTTTACAGCGGATCACGCCGCCATCTTCAAGGATTGCCTTAAGCTCCGCTTCATCGAGCAACTGAAAGCCCTGCGGCACGTTATTAGCGCGCACCCATTCGGTAAGCGTCAGCTCGATCGGGTTTTCCAGCGTCAGCGGCACCACCGGCAGCGAGCCGAGGCTTTTGCGCAGCAATGCCAGCGTGTCTTCCGCTTTTTTGGCGCTGGCGCAATCCACCACGATAAGTCCGCTGGCGGTATCTATCCACATCATGGTCTGGCTGAAGCGGCTGAAGGCACGCGGCAGCAGCGAGTGCAGCACTTCATCTTTGAGCGAATCTTTTTCCGTCTTTTTCAGTTTGCGGCCCTGATCGGCCTCCAGACGGGCGATTTTCGCTTCCAGCGCCTGTTTGATGACCGGCGCCGGGAGAATTTTTTCTTCTTTGCGCGCGCAAATCACGATCTGGCCGTTGGCGGCGTGGGTAAGCGCGTCGCTGCCGCCGCCCATCGGCGGCACCCAGCCGGTTTTCGCCATATCCTGGCTGCCGCACGGGGTGAAGGTAAACGCAGCTAACTGTTTTTCCATCTCATCCGCACGCAGCGCCGCGTCGCGGTTTAAGCGGTAAACCATTAAATTTTTGAACCACAGCATGTTGATTTCCACGGCCTGGTAGTTAAACGCAGCGGGCATGATAACGAATCAGCCGCAGCGTTTCATTGCCTTTCACGGACAGGTTATCTACTCTCCAGGTAAGTCATTGAATATGAGGAAGCAGACGTGCGTATTGGGATCGATTTAGGCGGCACCAAAACCGAAGTGATTGCGCTCGACGACGACGGCGAACCGCGTTTTCGCCACCGCGTGCCGACGCCGCGCGACGATTATCCGCAAACCGTCGAGACGATAGCGGGCCTCGTTGAGCTTGCCGAGCAGGAAACCGGTGATCGCGGTACGGTGGGCGTCGGCATACCCGGCACGCTTTCGCCTTATACCGGCGTGGTGAAGAATGCGAACTCGACCTGGCTGAACGGTCAGGCGCTCGATAAAGATCTGAGCGCGCGGCTCAATCGTGAAGTGCGGCTTGCGAATGACGCCAACTGTTTCGCTGTCTCTGAGGCCGTGGACGGGGCCGCGGCGGGCGCGCAGACCGTGTTCGCGGTCATCATCGGCACCGGCTGCGGCTCCGGCATCGCGCTGGGCGGCAGAAGCCATATCGGCGCCAACGGCAACGCGGGCGAGTGGGGCCATAATCCGCTGCCATGGATGGATGAAGATGAGCTGCGCTATCGCGAAGAGGTGCCGTGCTACTGCGGCAAGCAGGGCTGTATCGAAACCTTTATCTCCGGCACAGGCTTTGCGACCGACTACCATCGTCTGAGCGGTCAGCCGCTCACTGGCAGCGAAATCATCCGCCTGGCGGACGCGCAGGACGCAGTGGCGGAGCTCGCGCTCAGCCGTTATGAACTGCGGCTGGCGAAATCGCTGGCGCATATCGTCAATATGCTCGACCCGGACGTGATTGTGCTGGGCGGCGGAATGAGTAACGTCGACCGGCTCTACAAAACTGTACCGCCGCTGATGAAACACTGGGTGTTTGGCGGCGAGTGTGAAACGCCGGTACGTAAAGCGGTGCATGGCGACTCCAGCGGCGTGCGCGGCGCGGCGTGGCTCTGGCCTGCCACGCGCTAATAAAAAAGGGGCGCAATGCCCCTTTTGTCAGTCGACCTGATACTCCCGCGCCAGCCGGCTCACGCCGAGTCCGTTAATCTTCCTGACTTTAATCTGCACCGGAATACGCTCTTTCATCGCCTCAACGTGGCTGATGACGCCGATGGTTTTGCCGCTGGCGTTCAGCGCGTCCAGGGCATCCAGCGCGGTGTCGAGCGTCTGCGCGTCCAGCGTGCCGAAGCCCTCATCGAGGAACAGCGAATCGATGCGGGTTTTATGGCTGACCAGATCCGAAAGCGCCAGCGCCAGCGCGAGGCTTACCAGGAAACTCTCGCCGCCGGAGAGCGTACGGGTATCGCGCACCGCGTCCGCCTGCCAGGTGTCGACCACTTCAAGCTCCAGGTCTTCGCTCAGCTTCCGCTTCAGCAGATAGCGGCCATGCAGACGCGTCAACTGGTTGTTAGCAAGCCACACCAGGTTATCCAGCGTCAGCCCCTGGGCGAATTTACGGAACTTATCGCCTTTCTGGGAGCCGACCAGATGGTTGAGCTGCCCCCATTCGTCGGCCTCGCGCCGCGCCTCGTCAATCAGCCCGAGCAAGGAGGCGAGCCGCGCGCGGTTCTCTTCATCCTGGCGCAGCTGCTGGCGCAGCTCGCCCTGACGCGTCGTATTATCACGTAATCGCTCAGCGATAAGCGCCAGCGCCGCCTCGCTCTGACGCGCATCCGCCGTGTCGTCAAGCGTGGCCGGGCGCGCGTTAAGATGGTGCTCCAGCGCCTGTTGCGCCTGCGTAAACAGCGTCTGCTGCGCCTCCCGCTCGCGCGCCAGCCGCTGTTTTAACGCCTCAAGCGCGCGCAGCGTCGCGTCATCCAGCAAAGCGGCGAAGAACGCCGTTTTATCCGCGAACGGGCTGGCGGCGAGCGCCTCGTCAAACGCGCGGCAAGCGGTTTGATAACGCGCGCGCTCCTGCTCAAGCTGCGCGCCGAGCGTCTGCCACTGGGCTTCCAGCGACAGGCAGAGCGTATGAGCCTGATGGCCTGCACGCGGCAGGTCGTCCACCGGCGTGGCGGCCGCCTGCGCGTCGCCATCCTCCGGCAGCAGAGTAAGGAGATTTTCGCAGGCCGTGAGCTGCTCGCGCAGGCGTTGCTGGCGATCGTGCTCCTGTTGCCAGCGTGTCGCCTCTTCTTCGCGCGCGGCGAACCACGGCGCCGGGTCGTCGTGGTCCGGCTCGGCCAGCGACAATGCCGCCAGCTGGGCGCGCAGTGTCTCCTGCTGGGTCTGATACGCGCTTTCAAGCGCGGTGAGCTGGCGCTGCGCGCTGTCGATGGCCGCCTCCAGCGTCTGGCGTTCGCGCAGCAGTTGCAACTGCTGCTCGCGCTGTGTCTGCTCGTCAAGCCACGGCGTGATATCCTCGCCCGGCATCGCGTTGATCGCGGCGGCGGCGCAGAGCGTCTGCCACTGCGACGTGAGCGCTTGCTCCTCTTCCAGCAGGCTTGTCGCTTCGTTTTCCTGTTGCTGGCGCTGTCTTATCAGCGCGTCGAGCTGGCCGCGCAGCGCCGCGCCCTCCGCGCCAAGCTGTTCTTTTTCTTGCTCCAGTTGCGTGAGCCGCAGGCGGCTGGCGTCGGGTTTCAGCGCCTGATACGCCTCCACCGCCGGGTGTTCGGTCGCGCCGCAGAGCGGGCAGGGGCTGCCAGGCTGCAGGCGCGCGCGCTCTTCGACCAGACTTGCGATGCGCTGCTCCAGCTCGCAGACCGCTTTTGCTCGGGCCACCTCGTCCTGTTTGGTTTTGTAATCCTGACGCTTTTGCGCAAGCTGCTGCTCCAGCTGCTGGATTTGCGTTTGCAGCGCGACAAAGCCCTCCTGCTGGCGCGCTTTACGGCGCATCAGCGGCGCAAAAGCCGACTGGAGCGTTGCCAGTTGCTGGCGCAGCGGGCGCTGTTCGTTGAGCGTCGAGAGCGCCTGAGCAACATCTTCAGGGGTGAGGAAAAGCCCGGCGTCCGGCAGCGCGTCGCGCTTGCGCCGGGTGGCGGCGAGACTGTCGTTAAGCGCCCGTATCTGTTGGCTGTCGCGTTTTTGCTGCGCCAGCACGGCGCGCCAGCCCGCCAGTTCGCTGCTCCAGAGGCGGTAGCGGTCGTGTTCCGTGAGCCAGCGGGCGACCCGGGCGAGGTCGTCTGCGCGGATCTGCGCCTGTTCCGCCGCCGCCTGGCGGATCTCCCGGCGGCGCTGGGCGCTTTCCTGTAAGCGAACGCTCACTTCTTCGTGCTGGCGCTGGGTCGCGGCAAGCGAGGTCTCAAGCTCCTGGCAGCGCAGCCAGGCCGGACGCAGTTTTTCGGCGGGCAGCGCCGCCTCCAGTTTTGCAAGCTGCGGGGCGGCCTCCTGCAATGCCTGTTCCGCCCGCGCCACGCCCTGACGCGCCGCCTCAAGCGCGGCGGCGAGCGCGGTGCGCTGCGTCAGCCACAGATGCTGTTGCTGGAGCTGACGCTGCTGCGCCAGTTGCGTTTTTTCATCGTCAGTAAGCGCCTGCAAACCTCTGGTAAGGCTTTCGCGCTGCGCGTCATCCAGAAGCGTCACGCCCTGCGCCTGGGATTCGAGCTTCTCAAGCTGGCTGCGCGCTTCCTTATGCTGTTCGAAAATACGCGCGGAGACCTGGCCGTAGATTTCAGTGCCGGTGAGCTCTTCTAACAGTTCGGCGCGGGCTTTGGCCTCGGCGTTGAGAAACGCGGCGAACTGCCCCTGCGAGAGCATCATCGATCGGGTGAAACGGTCATAATCCAGCCCGGTCAGCGCGGCGATGCGGTCAAGTTTGTCTTTGATTTTATCGGCGACGATTTTGCCATCGTCACAGCGCGCAAGCTCCACGCGCGGCGCCTGTAAATTGCCGTCCGGCTGGCCGCGGGCGCGGCTCTGGCTCCAGAACGCGCGCCAGGCGACGCCTTTAACTTCAAACTCCACCTCCGCCAGACATTCGGCGGTGTCGCGGGTCATTAAATCGTTCTGGCTTTGCGACAGCGCGTTCAGACGCGGCGTGCGGTGATAGAGCGCAAGGCAGATGGCGTCAAGCAGCGTGGTTTTGCCCGCGCCGGTCGGGCCGGTAATGGCGAACAGTCCGTTGCTGGCGAACGGCTCGGCGGTGAAGTCGATTTTCCATTCGCCTTTGAGTGAATTCAGGTTTTTCAGCCGCAGGGTTAAGATTTTCATGCCTCGTCTTCCTCGTGCAGGCTCTCCAGCGTGCGGGCGAACAGCGTGCGCAGCCGCGCCCGCTCTGGTTCTTCCAGCGCTTCCAGATCCAGGCGGCGCTCAAACACTTCTTCCACGCCCAGTTCGCTGAGGGTTTCAGTGCTGAGCGTGCCAAGTGCGCGCTCGCGCATCTCGCGGCTGCGACGCAGCAGGACGACTTCCACCGGCAGGCTTTCGGTAAGCTGGCTTATCTGGCGGTGCATGTCGTGCAGGAACTCTCCGGTGTCAATTTCAATATCGAGCCAGACTTTCGGCTCGTCGGGCGCGTCGCGCCACTGTTCGAGCTGGGCGGTGATGGACGCCAGGCTGCCTTTTAAGACCGCCAGCGGCTGGCTGACCGGCACCGGGAGCGCCGTGACGTCGCGCAGTTTGCCGTCGGCGAACTCCACCAGAAACACGCTTTTCTCTTTGCCGGTTTCATCAAAGCTCAGCGCAATCGGCGAGCCGCTGTAGCGGATATGCTCGCAGCCCGCGACCTTCTGGGCGCGGTGGATATGGCCAAGCGCGATGTAATCGGCGGGCGGAAAGCGATCCGCCGGAAACGCGTCGAGCGTGCCTATATAGATGTCGCGTACCGCGTCACTTTTCGTCACGCCGACGGTCGTGAGATGGCCGGTGGCGATAATCGGCAGATTACGCTCGCCGCGAAGCTGGCAGGCGGCCTCGTAGCACTGTTGATAGTGCTGGCTGATGGCCTCCAGCAGTTGCTGCTGTTTTTCGCGCCCCGACTGGCCGCTAAGGCTGCGCAGCACATCGCGCGGGCGCAAAAACGGAATGGGGCAGAGCACCGCGCCGGGCTCGCCGTCGCGCCGGTATAATAAGGTGGCCTGACTTTCCGGCGTCAGCCGGGCGCTGGCGATCACCTGCGTGTTAAGGCAGGCGAGCAGCTCGCGGGATTCATTCAGCGTCGCCACCGAATCGTGGTTGCCGCCCAGCACGATAAGCGGACAGTTCGTCGCCTGCAGTTTGACGACAAAGCGGTTGTAGAGCTCGCGCGCATAGCTCGGCGGCGCGCCGGTATCAAAAATGTCGCCTGCGACGATAATCGCGTCCACCTGATGCTCGATGGCAGCGCCGAGGAGCCAGTCGAGAAAGGCTTCATGCTCGGCGGCGCGGCTTTTGGCATAAAAATTTTGACCAAGATGCCAGTCTGAGGTATGCAGAATACGCATGGGATGCCCTGTGGCGAAAAAGCGAGAAGGGGATTATAAACATCCGGTACGGCGAGTGTCCTGTTTCGTCGCGCCGCGCGGTTTTTTCGCCTGCGCTGACAGGTCATCTTACGGTCATCTTTTTCATAAATCTGTCATAAATCTGACGCATAATGGCGCCGCATTACATTCTGTTTACTTTATTTAACAGGGCTAATCATGGCGAGACGTATTCTGGTCGTTGAAGATGAAGCACCTATCCGCGAGATGGTATGCTTCGTACTGGAACAAAATGGCTTCCAGCCGGTGGAAGCGGAAGATTATGACAGTGCGGTGAATCAACTCAATGAGCCCTGGCCGGATCTGATTTTGCTGGACTGGATGCTGCCTGGCGGATCGGGGATCCAGTTTATTAAACATATCAAACGCGAAGCGCTGACTCGCGAGATCCCGGTCGTGATGCTGACCGCGCGCGGCGAAGAAGAAGATCGCGTACGCGGTCTGGAAACGGGCGCGGATGATTACATTACCAAGCCGTTCTCCCCGAAAGAACTGGTGGCGCGCATCAAAGCCGTCATGCGCCGCATCTCCCCGATGGCGGTGGATGAAGTCATTGAAATGCAGGGCTTAAGTCTCGATCCATCATCGCACCGCGTGATGACCGGCGAAAATCCCCTCGACATGGGGCCAACGGAATTCAAACTGTTACACTTCTTTATGACGCACCCGGAGCGCGTTTACAGCCGCGAACAGCTGCTGAACCACGTCTGGGGTACGAATGTGTATGTGGAAGATCGCACTGTCGATGTGCATATCCGCCGCCTGCGCAAGGCGCTGGAACATAGCGGTCATGACAGAATGGTACAAACGGTGCGCGGTACGGGTTATCGGTTCTCGACCCGTTTTTAAACCCAAAACAGGAGTGTGACGCGTGCTGGAACGGCTGTCATGGAAAAGACTGGTGCTGGAGCTGTTGCTTAGCTGTATTCCGGCGCTGGTTCTCGGGGCGATATTCGGCTATCTGGCATGGTTTTTACTGGCGGCAGTGACCGGATTGCTCATCTGGCATTTCTGGAATCTGCTGCGCCTTTCCTGGTGGCTGTGGGTGGATCGCAGCATGACGCCGCCGCCTGGCAGCGGCAGCTGGGAGCCGCTGCTCTACGGGCTGCACCAGATGCAGTTGCGCAATAAAAAGCGTCGCCGTGAGCTGGGCAATCTTATCAAACGCTTTCGCAGCGGCGCGGAATCGCTGCCGGACGCCGTGGTGCTGACCACGGAAGAGGGCGCCATCTTCTGGTGTAACGGTCTTGCGCAACAGCTGCTTGGCCTGCGGTGGCCCGACGATAACGGGCAGAACATCCTTAACCTTCTGCGCTACCCGGAGTTCACCAGCTATCTGCGCGGCCAGGATTTCAACCGACCGCTGCATCTGGTGCTCAATAACGGGCGTCATCTTGAGTTTCGCGTGATGCCATACAGTGAAGAGCAGTTGCTGATGGTGGCGCGCGATGTCACACAGATGCATCAGCTCGAAGGCGCGCGACGCAACTTCTTTGCAAACGTCAGCCATGAGTTGCGCACGCCGCTGACCGTGTTGCAGGGCTATCTTGAGATGATGCATGAGCAGACGCTCGAAGGGCCGCTGCGTGAAAAAGCGCTGCATACCATGCGCGAGCAAACCTACCGGATGGAAGGCCTGGTAAAACAGCTACTGACGCTGTCGAAAATCGAGGCGGCGCCCGCGATGCAGCTCAACGAAACCATCGATGTGCCGATGATGCTGCGTGTCGTGGAGCGCGAAGCGCAGACGCTCAGCCAGCAGAAGCATACCTTTACGTTTGAGGTGGAACCACAGCTTAAAGTGCTTGGCAACGATGAGCAGTTGCGCAGCGCGATTTCCAACCTGGTCTATAACGCGGTGAACCATACGCCTGCGGGCACGCATATCACGGTGCGCTGGGAGCACACGCCGCATGGCGCGCGCTTTAGCGTGTCGGATACCGGGCCTGGGATCGCGGCGGAGCATATTCCTCGCCTGACGGAGCGCTTTTACCGGGTGGACAAAGCGCGCTCGCGCCAGACCGGCGGTAGCGGGTTAGGACTCGCGATTGTAAAACACGCGCTGACGCATCATGACGCGCGACTGGAGATTGAAAGTACGCCCGGCAAAGGAACGACGTTTTCGTTTCTGCTGCCGGAAAGACTCATTGCCGCCGCGCCTGCCAAAGCGGTTTCTGTAGTGTAACTCGTCACGTCTGCTTTCCGGGGCCAGCCATAAGCTGGCCTTATTCATTTTTTATCCACCTTGCAGCGCTTTTTACATCGTTTGTTGCTTTTTTGCTCGCGCGAATCGCCGGAGGTTTTTTAGGAAATTAGATTTTATCACTGCCCCGAAACTTAGATCTGGCATAAAGGTCTGGTTTTACGATCCCGTCTTGCCTTTAAACGTTATAAGCGTTTAAATTGCGCCCCTGCTATTGCCAGACCGACTGTTTTTGCGTGGTAAACTGAAAAACAATTCTTCGCCAGCGTAATCGGGAAGCATATCCCGCTGTCGCCGTCTGAAATAGCCGCGTTTTCGTCAGGCAACTGACGGTAAAAAATATTTATTTCAACACCACATCCACAGGCAGTAAATCTTATGACCCATCAGTTAAAATCGCGCGACATTATCGCACTGGGGTTTATGACCTTTGCGCTGTTCGTCGGCGCGGGTAACATCATTTTCCCTCCTATGGTTGGTTTGCAGGCCGGTCCGCATGTGTGGACGGCGGCGATCGGCTTTCTGATAACCGCTGTTGGTCTGCCTGTGCTGACCGTGGTGGCGCTGGCGAAGGTCGGCGGCGGCGTTGACAGCCTGAGCCATCCGATCGGCCGCGTGGCGGGTATTCTGCTGGCGACCGTCTGCTACCTGGCGGTAGGGCCGCTGTTCGCGACGCCGCGTACCGCCACCGTGTCGTTCGAAGTGGGCATTGCGCCACTGACCGGCGACGGCGCGCTGCCGCTGCTGATTTACAGCCTGGTCTATTTCGCGCTGGTGATCCTGGTCTCGCTCTATCCGGGCAAACTGCTGGATACCGTGGGCAACTTTCTGGCGCCGCTGAAAATCATCGCGCTGGTGGTGCTGTCGGTCGCGGCCATTCTCTGGCCGGCGGGCGATATCAGCGTGGCGACAGAGGCCTACCAGAAAGCGGCGTTTTCCAACGGGTTTGTGAATGGCTATCTGACGATGGATACCCTGGGCGCAATGGTGTTCGGGATTGTTATCGTCAACGCGGCGCGCTCGCGCGGCGTTACCGACTCTCGTCTGCTGACGCGCTACACGGTGTTCGCAGGCCTGATGGCGGGCGTGGGCCTGACGCTGCTCTATCTGGCGCTGTTCCGCCTGGGCTCTGACAGCGCGACGCTGGTGGATCAATCCGTTAACGGCGCGGCTATCCTGCACGCTTATGTTCAGCATACCTTCGGCGGTGCGGGCAGCTTCCTGCTGGCGGCGCTGATTTTCCTGGCATGCATGGTGACCGCGGTCGGCCTGACCTGCGCCTGCGCTGAGTTCTTCGCGCAATACCTGCCGCTCTCCTACCGCACGCTGGTCTTTATCCTGGGGCTGTTCTCCATGGTGGTGTCGAACCTCGGCTTAAGCCAGCTGATTCAGTTCTCGATTCCTGTGCTGACGGCCATCTATCCGCCGTGTATCGCACTGGTTGTGCTGAGCTTTACCCGCGGCTGGTGGCATAATGCGAGCCGTGTTATCGCCCCGGCGATGGCGGTCAGTCTGCTGTTCGGTTTGATTGATGGGGTGAAAGCCTCGGCGATAAGCGGTATCCTTCCGGCCTGGACTCAGAAACTGCCGATGGCGGATCAGGGGCTGGCCTGGCTGCTGCCGACCATCGTGATTGCGCTGGCGGCGGCCGTCTGGGATCGCATGGCCGGACGGAGCGTGACTTCCACCGCACACTGATCGTCGGTTGATTGTTGAACCACGGGGCCTGGCTCCGTGGTTTTTTTATTGTATGACGTGGTACTGGAAAGATGGAAAACGAGAACAAGCTCAAGCGCGGATTGAGTACAAGACACATCCGCTTTATGGCGCTGGGTTCAGCGATTGGCACCGGCCTGTTTTACGGCTCGGCGGACGCCATCAAAATGGCAGGCCCAAGCGTACTGCTGGCCTACATTATTGGCGGCGTGGCGGCGTATATCATCATGCGCGCGCTCGGCGAAATGTCGGTGCATAACCCGGCGGCGAGCTCTTTCTCTCGCTATGCGCAGGATAACCTCGGCCCGCTCGCGGGTTATATCACCGGCTGGACCTACTGCTTTGAAATCCTGATTGTCGCCATCGCCGACGTGACCGCTTTCGGCATCTATATGGGCGTCTGGTTTCCGGCGGTGCCGCACTGGGTCTGGGTGCTGAGCGTGGTGCTGATTATCTGCGCCATTAACCTGATGAGCGTCAAAGTGTTCGGCGAGCTGGAGTTCTGGTTCTCGTTCTTTAAAGTCGCCACCATTATCATCATGATTGCCGCCGGTATCGGCATCATTATCTGGGGCATCGGCAACGGCGGCCAGCCGACCGGTATCCATAACCTGTGGAGCAACGGCGGCTTCTTTGCGAACGGCTGGATTGGCACCGTGATGGCGCTGCAGATGGTGATGTTCGCCTATGGCGGCATTGAGATTATCGGCATCACGGCGGGCGAGGCGAAAGACCCGGCGAAATCCATTCCGCGCGCCATCAACTCCGTACCGCTGCGTATTCTGGTGTTTTATGTCGGTACGCTGTTTGTGATCATGTCTATCTATCCATGGAACGAAGTCGGCACCAACGGCAGCCCGTTCGTCCTGACCTTCCAGCATATGGGCATTACCGTCGCGGCGGGTATCCTGAACTTCGTGGTGCTGACCGCTTCACTGTCGGCGATCAACAGCGATGTCTTCGGCGTCGGTCGCATGCTTCACGGCATGGCGGAGCAGGGCAGCGCGCCGAAAGTGTTCGCCAAAACCTCGCGTCGCGGCATTCCGTGGGTGACGGTGGTCGTGATGTGCTTCGCGATGCTGCTGGCGGTGTACCTCAACTACATCATGCCGGAAAACGTCTTCCTGGTGATTGCGTCGCTCGCGACGTTTGCGACCGTCTGGGTCTGGATAATGATCCTGCTCTCGCAGGTGGCTTTCCGCCGTCGCCTGAGCGCTGGCGAAGTCAAAGCCCTGAAATTCAAAGTGCCGGGCGGGGTGGCGACCACCATCGCGGGCCTGATTTTCCTGGCGCTTATCATCGCGCTGATTGGCTATCATCCGGATACCCGCATTTCGCTCTACGTCGGTTTCGCGTGGATTGCGCTGCTGCTGGTCGGCTGGGTGTTTAAACGCCGCCGCGACGCCCGTCTTACCGCGTAATCCTTCTCCCTTCATCCCCGCCGCCTGGCGGGGATGATGTTTTCGCTCTACGCTCACCTGAGATTCTCCGCCTCCCGTCTCCTCCCCCAATAAAATCCAGAATGAGGAAGGCGCGCGGTTGCCCGTGTGAAAAGATCGCCCCGTTTTCTGTCGATTAAGGATTAAGTGTATGTTGAATGCCTGGCATCTCCCCGTCGCGCCCTTTATTCGCAAGCAGGGGGAGACGTTACAGATTACCCTCTGGCTCAAGGGCGACGCGCTGCCGGAAACCGTTGTGCTGCGCTACGAGCGCGATAACGAAGAAACGCCGTTTACCATGAAGCGGCTGTCAGCCGCGCCGCACCCGGAGGTCAGCGCGTGGCAGGCGAGTATTCCGCTCGGCGACGGTCAGCCGCGCCGCCGCTACGCCTTCAAACTGCTCTGGCGCGATCGTCAACAGTGGTTCAGCCCGCTCGGCTTTAGCGCAGTCCCGCCTGCTCGTCTGGCGCTGTTCGCGACTGACGCGCCGGACAACGGCCCGCAGTGGGTGCAGGATCAGGTGTTTTATCAGATTTTCCCGGATCGCTTTGCCCGCAGCACGCCGCGTGGGGCGCAGCAGGACAAGATTTACTATCACCACGATCAGGGGCGCGACATTATTCTGCGCGACTGGCACGAGCCGGTAAGCGCGGAGGCGGGCGCCTCGACGTTTTACGGCGGCGATCTCGACGGCATCTGCGAAAAGCTGCCCTATCTGAAAGCGCTTGGCGTTACGGCGCTTTATCTCAACCCCATCTTTTGCGCGCCAAGCGTACATAAATATGACACCGCCGATTACCGCCACGTCGACCCGCAGTTTGGCGGCGATGAGGCGCTGTTGCGCCTGCGCGAAAAAACGCGTGAGGCGCAAATGCGGCTGATTCTGGACGGCGTCTTTAACCACACCGGCGATACGCACCCGTGGTTCGATCGCCAGAACCACGGCGAAGACGGCGCGTGCCACCACCCTGACTCGCCGACGCGCAACTGGTACAGCTTCACCGATGACGGCCACGCGTTCTGCTGGCTCGGTTATGACAGCCTGCCGAAACTCGATTTCGCCGAGCGTGGCGTAGTGGAGGAGATCTACGCAGGCGAAGAGAGCGTCGTGAAGCACTGGCTGAAAGCGCCGTGGAACATTGACGGCTGGCGGCTTGACGTGGTGCATATGCTCGGCGAGCGCGGCGGGGCGAAAGAAAACCTGCGCCACGTCGAGGGCATTACGCGCGCGGCTAAGGCCGTGGATCCGCAGGCGTTTGTTTTCGGCGAGCATTTTGGCGACGCGCGCCAGTGGCTGCAAAACGACGCCGAAGACGCGGCGATGAACTACCGCGGCTTTACCACGCCGCTGTGGAGTTTTCTCGCGGGTGTGGATCAGGGGCTTGAACCGCAACGGCTCGACGCCGCCGACTGCATCCGATGGATGGAGGAGTACCGCGCGGCGCTCTCGCACCAGCAGCAGTTGCGGATGTTTAACCAGCTCGACAGCCACGATACCGCACGCTTTAAGACGCTGGTTAACGGCGATCCGGCGCGCCTGCGGGCGGCGGCAGTATGGCTTTTCTGCTGGCCTGGCGTGCCCTGCATCTTCTATGGCGACGAAGTGGGCGTGGAAGGCGGTAACGATCCGTTCTGTCGCCAGCCATTCCCGTGGGAACCCGCGCGCCAGGACGGTGAATTGCTGGCGCTCTATCAGCGGCTCGCGCGCCTGCGCCATCGCAGCCGGGCGCTGCGTTCCGGCGGCTGTCAGGTGATGTACGCAAAAGGCGATGTCATCGTATTCGCGCGCGTCTTCCGACAGGAGCGGGTGCTGGTGGCGCTCAATCGCGGCGCGGCCTGTGACGTGACGCTGCCTTTCTCACCGCTCCTTGCGGGGCAAACCTGGACGCATGAAGAGGGCGATGGCGCGCTGGATGAACAGACGCTGCGACTGGCGGCGGGGGCGGCGGTTATCTGGCGCACGCGATAAGCGTACCGAAATGCGGTAAAGGAATACCGCTTTTCATTCAGATATGGGAAAGTAGCCGCACCTCTGTCGCAGGGTCTGAAATCAATGGATGAGATTTTTGTATTTGCTGCTCTGATTGCGCTTTTCTGCATCGTCGTGGTGCCGGTACTGGCTATCATGGCGCTAAAGCGCAGCGCACGTAACGAAACTGAACTTCAGCACCTGCGCGAGCGGGTAGCGACGCTGGAGGCGCGTCTCGCCGACGCCTCTGCGACGGGCGCCGTAGCGCCTGCGCCGCAGGCCGCGCCTGTGCCCGCCACCGCAGTGCCTGTTGTCACTGCGCCTGAACCTGATACGGCCCCTGCGCCTGAACCTGAACCGGCCCCTGCGCCGCAAGTGGCTGATACGCCGCCGGTCTGGTCGCAGGCGGTGCGTGACGCGGCGAAACCGCGTGCGCGTGACGCCGCGCCGCGCCGTGAGAAGTCGGTGCAGGAAAACCGCGGCGAGGCCGCGCTCGGCGGCATATTCACGGGGCTCGCCCGCTGGTTTATGCAAGGTAATCCGCTCGCCAAAATCGGCGTTATTTTGCTCTTTTTAGGGCTCTCCTTCCTGCTGCGCTACAGCGTTGAGCGCGACATGCTGCCGCTTGAGCTGCGCGTCGCGGGCGCGGGCATCGCGGGGCTGGCGCTGCTGGCGTTCGGCTGGCGGCTGCGGCATAAGTCTCCTCTCTATGCGCTGATCCTCCAGGGCGGTGCTGTCGGCGCGTTGTACATCACGATTTTCGGTGCGTTCCGGCTCTGGCAGATGTTGCCGATGCCGCTCGCCTTTAGTCTGATGCTGAGCGTGTGCGCCGCGAGCGTGGCGCTGGCGGTGCTGCAACGCGCCTTAAGCCTCGCGATGCTGGCGAGCCTCGGCGGCTATCTTGCGCCGCTGTTGCTCTCCACTGGCGGCGGCAGCCATATCGCGCTCTTTTCGTTCTATCTGCTGCTTTCTGTGGGCATCGCCGTCGTGAGCGTCTGGCAGCACTGGCGCGAGCTGAACCTGCTCGGGCTGCTCTTTACCTTCGGCGTGGCGGGCTTGTGGGGCATTAACGGCTATCAGCCGGATGAGTGGCTGAGCTGCCAGCTCTTTCTTATCGCCAATATTCTGCTCTTCGGCGTGGTCTGTGTGGCGCTGTCGTTACGCGCGCAGCAGCACAGGAAAATCGTCGACGGCGTGCTGCTGTTCGCGCCGCCGCTGGTCGGGTTCGGGATGCAGTACGCAATCACCCGACACTGGACATACGGCCCGGCGTTTTCCGCGCTCGGCTTTGGGCTGGTCTATTTACTGCTTGCGCGCGCTGCGCTGCGTCGCTACCCGCAGGAAGGGCGGATACTGGCGATGGGCGGACTGGCGCTCGGCGGCGCGTTTGTCACGCTCGCGATCCCGCTGGCGCTTTCGGCCCGCTGGACGGCGCTCGCCTGGGCGCTGGAAGGGCTGGGGCTGCTGTGGTTTGGCATGCAACAGGCTCAGCGGCGCATGAGCTACAGCGGCAGCGCGCTACTGGTGCTGGCGGCGGCGAGCGCGATTTACGCCTGGCTTGACGGCATCGCCATGCTGAACGCGGCGTTTATCTGCGCGGTGCTGGCGCTCTGCTGGCTTGCCGGTGGCTGGCTGTGGCGTGAGCCGCAGCGGCAGGTGAGCCGCGTGCATCTTGGCGCTGGCATTGCGTTCTGGCTGTTGGCGCTTTTGCAGGCCGCCCGCTGGACGTTTGCGGATTTCTCCGTCGGGTTTGCCCTGTTGCTTGCGCTGCTCGCGCTCTCCGTGGTGCTGTGGCGCGTGGGCGCGCGTAAAGCCGCGTGGCCGGATCTTGCGTACGCCGTCTGGCTGCTGTGGCCTGGCATGGCCCTGATGCTGCTGTGTCATCTCGTGATTGACGGCGCGCTGGTGCAGGCAGGCTGGCACAGTCTCGTCTGGTGTCTGGCGCTGCCGTGCGCGCTCTGGCTGCTGCGCCGCGATGCCGGCACGCTGCCGGCGCGTATCCAGCAGGGGCTGCACCTGACGTTGTTCTGGATGTTGTTGCTTGCCGCAGGCGCGGAGACCTGGTGGTTTACTGACAGCCTGCCGTGGGGCAGCGAGGCGTGGCAGGCGGGTATTATTCTGGCTGTCAGCGCCGCTATTGTGCTGCTGGTGAGCGCGGCGATCCGACGCCAGTGGTGGCCGTGCGCGCAGTGGCCTGCGCTTTACTGCGGACCGGGGCTGGCGCCGCTCGCGCCTGCGCTTGCGCTAGTGCTGCTAACGGGCAATCTGCTGGACGGCGTATCGATCGGCTGGTCGTATCTGCCGTTTATCAATCCGCTGGAGCTTGGCGCGGGCTTCGCCCTGCTGGCATTGCTGAGCTGGTGGCGGCTGCTCACGCGCTTCTGGTTGCCGGCGCTGCGTCAGGCTGAACCCTGGGCGCCGCTTGTCTGGCTGGCGCTGCTGTTCTGGTGGGGCAACGGCGTGGTGCTACGCACCCTGGCCTGGGGGGGTGATATTCCCTGGCAGGCCGACGCGTTATGGGGTTCGCGCCTGGTGCAGACCACATTCGCGCTACTCTGGATGCTGCTGGCGCTGCTGGTGATGGTGCGCGCCACACGCCAGGGCGCGCGGCAGGGCTGGTTTTGCGGCGCGGGGCTGCTTGGCGTGGTGATTGTGAAGCTGATGCTGGTGGACAGCGCTGGCGGCGGCGGGCTCGCGCGCGCCGTCGCGTTTATCGGCGTCGCGGTGCTGGTGCTGATTGTGGGTTATTTTTCTCCGCTGCCGCCGAAAGCGGCGCAGCCGGTCAACGCCCGTCAGGGAGAGTCAGAATGAAACGATACTGGATGGCCCTCGTCTGGGCGATGACCGCCGCGTGTGCGGCAAGTGATGACACCTCAGGCCCTGCCGAGAGCCCGCAGGATTACGCGCGTGGCGTTGAGCTTGCCGTCGAAGGGCAGTCGCCCTGGTACCAGCTGACGCTGCCGGAGGCGGTGTATCAGCAGAGCGCGTTTCCGGACCTGCGCGATGTTCGCGTATTTAATTCGCAGGGCGCGAGCCTGCCTTTCGCGATGGAAACCACGACGCCGCCCGCGCCCGCGCCGCAAAGCGCGCCGCTGACGGTCTATAAGCTGGACGCGCAGCCGCTCAAACCCGCCCGTGACGACGACGCGCAGGCGATGCTGCTGACCGCGCCGTCCGGCGTGCAAATCCGCATGGAAAACCCGCCCGACGAGACGCTGAGCGCAAGCTGGCTTATCCCGCTCGGCGAGGGGCGGGGCGAGCAGGCGCTGACGCAGCTGCGTCTGGCGTGGCCGCCGCAGGCGAACGGCTGGCAGGCACGGGTGGATGTGCTTAGCAGCGAGACGCTGCGCGACTGGCAGCCGGAAGTGGCCGACGCGCCGCTGATGGATTTAACCTCCGGCGATCAACGTTTGTTGCAGGACAGGGTGGATTTCAGCGACGGGCTCGCGCTTTCCGGCGCGAAATACCTGCTGGTGGTGGTGAAAAACGCCAGCGCGCCGCTCGAATTCACTTCGGCCACCGGGCAGTGGCAGGCGCCGCATCCGCAGCCTGTGCGCATACCGCTGCCGGCTCAGGGCGTGAAAGCGCCGGATAACGCGGCGGTCTACCGTTGGCCGCGTCCGCAGCCGTTTGATGCGCTGACGCTGCGCCCGGCGCAGGAGAACGCCGTTGTGCCGGTGGAGATTGACTATCGCCGCGCGGATAACATGCCCTGGCAGCCGCTTACCCGTACCGTGATTTACCGCCTGCCGGAGCGCCCTGTGGTCAGAATTGCGCTGCACGGCGAGCTGATTTCCGCCCTTCGCGTGCGCGCTATCAATCAGCGCTTCGGGGATGCCCTCCCGGAAGTAGTCGGCGAACGCGATGAAAAAACGCTGGTGTTTAACGCCCAGGGCCACGGCCCGTTCCTGCTTGCCTGGGGCAACGGCGCGGCGCAACCGCAGGCGCTGGCGCTGCAAACGCTGGTGCCGGGACAGCGCAACCTTGAGACGCTGCCTTACGCGCAGGCGGTCAATCCTGTGACGTTAGGCGGCGATGCGCGGATGGTGGCGAAAGATGCTGTCGCGCAGCGCAGCGCGCTCTATACGTGGCTTATCTGGGGCGTGCTGGTGGCGGGAGCCGCCGGGCTGCTGCTGCTCGCCTGGCGGCTGTGGCGGGAGATCCGTCGTGAAAAGGCGGCGTAATCAGAGCGTCTGCTGGCGCGCCATCTCCATCATGCGCGGATAAAAGCGCCAGAACTGGCGCTCCAGCGCGGCGTAGTGGGTATTGAGATCGTCCCAGGAATCGCGCAGCGCCGCCAGTTTCGGGCGGCGGCTCGCCATGCCGTTGAGCACGCGGGCGATAAAGTCCATGTCGCGGTAGCGCTCCATCCAGCGCTCGCGCCAGAGAACCTCGTTAAGGTTGACGAAGCGCTCGGGCGCATCGGGCAGTGCAGGCAGGATCAGCGCGTGCGCATGGGCGACGAACTGGTCTAGCGGCACCTCGGGCGAAATGCGCGCCCAGTGGCGCGAGAGGAAGTGATCCCACATGACGTCCAGCGTGACCGGCGCCACGCGGCGGGTTTCCGGGCGGAACCAGTCGCGCGCCTCGCGTACTTCCGGCAGGTTATCGGTGAGGACATCCACGCGCCGGTGCATGTAAATTCCCGCCACGACATCCGCCGGGTAAAACGCGTCCGGTTTGCCGCGCACAAAGTCCGCCATCAGGTTTCCGGGCAGCGAACTTTGCGCGAGATGCGCGAGGTGCAGATGGGCGAGAAAATTCATAACGATCCTTTCCAGAAAGAGAGATAAAGCGGCTTATCAGTTGCAGGGAGCGCGCCCCGGCACTAGACTAGCCGCCTGTTTTTTATGTCAGAGTTCCAGCCATGCGTTTGACCGATTTCTCCTTTGAATTACCCGAATCCCTGATAGCTCACTATCCACAAGCTCAGCGCAGCGCCTGTCGCCTGCTGTCGCTCGACGGGCCGACGGGCGATCTCACGCACGGCACTTTCACCGATTTGCTCGATAAGCTCAACCCCGGCGATCTGCTGGTCTTTAACAATACCCGCGTGATCCCGGCGCGCCTGTTCGGCCGTAAGGCGAGCGGCGGCAAGATCGAAGTGCTGGTGGAGCGTATGCTTGATGACCACCGCGTGCTGGCCCATATCCGCGCGTCCAAAGCGCCGAAGCCGGGCGCGGAATTACTGCTGGGCGATGATGAAAGCGTAAACGCGACAATGACCGCGCGCCACGACGCCCTGTTTGAAGTGCAGTTTAACGACGAACGTCCGGTGCTGGATATTCTCAACAGCATCGGCCATATGCCGCTGCCGCCGTACATTGAACGTCCGGATGAAGAGTCCGACCGCGAACTCTATCAGACCGTCTACAGCGAGAAACCGGGTGCGGTCGCGGCGCCGACCGCCGGGCTGCATTTTGATGAGCCGCTGCTGGCGCGCCTGCGTGAAAAAGGCATCGAGATGGCGTTCGTGACGCTGCACGTCGGCGCGGGCACGTTCCAGCCGGTACGCGTCGAGAGCATCGAGGATCACGTGATGCACTCCGAATATGCGGAAGTGCCGCAGGACGTGGTTGACGCGGTGCTGGCCGCAAAAGCGCGCGGCAATAAAGTCGTCGCCGTGGGCACGACGTCGGTACGCTCGCTGGAAAGCGCGGCACAGGCGGCGCAAGACGCGCTTATCGCGCCGTTTTTCGGCGACACGCAGATTTTTATCTATCCTGGCTATCAATACAAAGTGATCGACGCGCTGGTGACAAACTTCCACCTGCCGGAATCCACGCTCATTATGCTGGTGTCCGCCTTCGCGGGTTATCAGCACACCATGAACGCTTACCGCGAAGCGGTGAAAGCGGAGTATCGCTTTTTTAGTTACGGCGATGCGATGTATATCACGTACAATCCGCAGGCCATTTTCGAGCGGCCGGGCGAGTAATTTTATTCAGCGCCGGCGCAATACCGCTATTTTCTCTCTCCATAAGCGGAGAGGGCCGGGGTGAGGGGAGCCTTCACCCTGCAACATTAATCATCAGACTGTCTCTCTGATGTGGAGAAAAACGTGAAATTTGAACTTGATACGACCGATGGCCGCGCGCGCCGCGGCCGCCTGGTATTTGATCGCGGCGTGGTGGAAACCCCGGCGTTTATGCCTGTCGGCACTTACGGCACCGTTAAAGGCATGACGCCGGAAGAAGTGGAAGCCACCGGCGCGCAGATTATCCTTGGCAATACCTTTCACCTCTGGCTGCGTCCCGGCCAGGAGATCATGAAACTGCACGGCGACCTGCACGATTTTATGCAGTGGAAAGGCCCGATCCTGACCGACTCCGGCGGCTTCCAGGTCTTCAGCCTGGGCGATATCCGTAAAATCACCGAGCAGGGCGTGCATTTCCGCAACCCGATCAATGGCGATCCGATTTTCCTCGACCCGGAAAAATCGATGGAGATCCAGTTCGATCTCGGCTCTGACATCGTGATGATTTTCGACGAGTGTACGCCATACCCGGCAGACTGGGATTACGCGAAGCGCTCCATGGAGATGTCTCTGCGCTGGGCGAAACGCAGCCGTGACCGCTTTGACAGCCTCGGCAACAAAAACGCGCTGTTCGGTATTATTCAGGGCAGCGTTTACGAAGATTTACGCGATATCTCGGTTAAAGGTCTGGTAGAGATAGGCTTTGATGGCTACGCTGTCGGCGGCCTGGCTGTCGGCGAGCCGAAGGAAGATATGCACCGCATTCTGGAGCATGTCTGCCCGCAGATCCCGGCGGACAAGCCGCGCTACCTGATGGGCGTGGGCAAACCGGAAGATCTGGTCGAAGGCGTACGTCGCGGCATCGATATGTTCGACTGCGTAATGCCGACGCGCAACGCGCGTAACGGCCATCTTTTCGTCACCGAAGGCGTGGTGAAAATCCGCAACGCGAAGTACAAAAGCGATACGGGGCCGCTGGATCCTGAGTGTGATTGCTATACCTGTCGCAATTATTCACGCGCCTACTTGCATCATCTTGACCGTTGCAACGAAATACTGGGCGCGCGGCTCAATACCATTCATAACCTTCGCCACTATCAGCGCTTAATGGCTGGTTTACGCAAGGCTATCGAAGAGGGTAAATTAGAGCACTTCGTCGCGGATTTCTACCAACGCCAGGGGCGGCCGGTGCCACCGTTGAACGTTGATTAATTTAATAATGAGGGAATTTGAATGAGCTTTTTTATTTCTGATGCGGTAGCCGCTGGCGGTGCGCCGGCGCAGGGCAGCCCGATGTCACTGATTCTGATGCTGGTGGTGTTTGGTCTGATCTTCTACTTCATGATCCTGCGTCCGCAGCAGAAGCGCACCAAAGAACATAAAAACCTGATGAGCTCTATCGCTAAAGGCGATGAAGTGCTCACTAACGGTGGTCTGGTGGGTCGCGTGACCAAAGTAGCGGAAAACGGCTACATTGCTATCGCGCTGAACGACACCACCGAAGTGGTTATCAAGCGTGACTTCGTCGCAGCCGTCCTGCCGAAAGGCACCATGAAGGCGCTGTAATCCATTGTTTTCCCAAAGGGAACTGCCGTGTTAAACCGTTATCCTTTGTGGAAGTACCTCATGCTGGTCGCCGTGCTTATCGTCGGCCTGCTTTATGCACTTCCCAACCTGTATGGTGAGGATCCGGCTGTTCAAATCACTGGCGCGCGCGGCGTCGCCGCCAGTGAGCAAACGCTGATCCAGGTCCAGAAAACGTTACAACAAGAAAAAATTTCCGCGAAATCTGTGGCTCTGGAAGAGGGCGCCATTCTCGCGCGCTTTGACTCCACCGATACTCAGCTACGCGCTCGCGAAGCGCTGATGAGCACGATGGGCGATCAATTCGTCGTCGCGCTTAACCTCGCGCCTGCCACCCCACGTTGGCTCACCGCTATTTCCGCCGAACCGATGAAGCTCGGTCTTGACCTGCGCGGCGGCGTTCACTTCCTGATGGAAGTGGATATGGACACTGCGCTTGGCAAGCTCCAGGAACAGAATATGGACAGCCTGCGCAGCGATCTGCGCGAAAAAGGGCTGAGCTGGACGAACGTACGTAAAGCCGATAACTACGGCGTGACGATTCAGTTCCGTGACAGCGATACCCGTGACGCCGCGGTTTCTTATCTGACGACCCGCCATCGTGACATGGTTATCTCCGGGCAGGGCGACAACGGCCTGCGCGCGGTGATGTCCGATGAACGTCTGCGCGAAGCGCGTGAATATGCTGTTCAGCAGAACATTAACATCCTGCGTAACCGTGTTAACCAGCTGGGCGTTGCCGAGCCGCTGGTGCAGCGTCAGGGCGCTGACCGCATCGTGGTTGAACTGCCGGGTATTCAGGACACCGCGCGCGCTAAAGAGATCCTCGGCGCGACTGCCACCCTGGAGTTCCGTCTGGTCAACAGCACGGTTGATCGCTCTGCCGCAGCCGCAGGTCGTGTTCCTGGCGACTCCGAAGTGAAGATGACCCGTGAAGGGCAGCCTGTCGTGCTGTACAAACGCGTTATCCTGACCGGCGACCATATTACCGATTCCACCTCTGGAGTTGATGAATACAACATGCCGCAGGTGAATATTTCGCTCGACAGCTCGGGCGGCAATATCATGTCCAACTTCACCAAAGACAACATCCATAAACCGATGGCGACGCTCTTTGTGGAATATAAGGACAGCGGTAAGAAAGACGCTAACGGCCGCAGCATTCTGGTGAAACAGGAAGAAGTGATTAACGTCGCGACTATCCAGGCGCGTCTCGGTCAGAATTTCGTCATCACCGGCATCGATAATCCGAACGAAGCGCGTCAGCTCTCGCTGCTGCTGCGTGCGGGCGCGCTGATTGCGCCTATCCAGATTGTTGAAGAACGCACTATCGGCCCGACGCTTGGGATGCAGAACATCACCCAGGGTCTGGAAGCGTGCCTGGCGGGCCTCGCGGTCTCCATTCTCTTCATGATCCTGTTCTATAAAAAGTTCGGCCTTATCGCGACTACCGCGCTGCTGGCAAACCTGGTGCTGATCGTCGGCATTATGTCGCTGCTGCCGGGCGCCACGCTGACCATGCCGGGTATCGCGGGGATTGTGTTAACCCTTGCGGTCGCGGTGGATGCGAACGTGCTGATAAACGAGCGTATTAAAGAAGAGCTCAGCAACGGCCGTTCGGTGCAGCAGGCGATTGATGAAGGTTACCGTGGGGCGTTCAGCTCTATTTTCGACGCCAACGTCACGACGCTGATTAAGGTCATCATCCTGTACGCAGTGGGGACCGGGGCGATTAAAGGGTTTGCTATCACGACCGGTATCGGCGTGGCGACCTCCATGTTCACCGCTATTGTCGGTACCCGTGCCATTGTAAACCTGTTGTACGGCGGCAAACGCATCAACAAGCTGTCTATCTGAGGAGTGCGTTGTGGCACAGGAATATACTGTTGAACAATTGAACCACGGCCGTAAAGTCTATGACTTTATGCGCTGGGACTACTGGGCCTTCGCCATTTCCGGCCTGCTGCTTGTCGCCTCTATTGTGGTGATGGGCGTGCGCGGCTTTAACTGGGGCCTCGATTTCACCGGCGGTACGGTCATCGAGATCGCGCTGGAGAAGCCGGCGGAACTGGATTTAATGCGCGAATCGCTGGAAAAAGCGGGCTTTGAAGAGCCGCTGCTGCAGAACTTCGGCAGCAGTCGCGACATCATGGTGCGTATGCCGCCTGCGCAGGGCGAAACGGGTGGTCAGACGCTCGGCAACAAAGTGCTGAACGTGATTAATGAGGCGACCGGCCAGAATGCGGCGGTGAAGCGTATCGAGTTCGTCGGCCCGAGCGTGGGCGCTGACCTCGCTCAGGCGGGCGCGATGGCGCTGCTGGTCGCGCTGCTCTCCATTCTGGTGTATGTCGGGTTCCGCTTTGAGTGGCGTCTGGCGGCTGGTGTGGTTATCGCGCTGGCGCATGACGTCATTATCACCATGGGCGTGTTGTCGCTGTTCCAGATTGAGATTGACCTCACCATTATCGCATCGCTGATGTCGGTGATCGGTTACTCGCTGAACGACAGCATCGTGGTTTCCGACCGTATTCGTGAAAACTTCCGCAAAATCCGTCGCGGAACGCCTTACGAAATCTTTAACGTGTCGCTGACCCAGACGCTGCAAAGGACGTTGATCACCTCCGGCACCACGCTTGTCGTGATCCTGATGCTGTACCTGTTCGGTGGCGCAATGTTGCAGGGCTTCTCGCTCACCATGCTTATCGGCGTGTCTATCGGTACGGCGTCGTCGATTTACGTCGCGTCCGCGCTGGCGCTCAAGCTTGGCATGAAACGCGAACATCTGCTGCAGCAGAAAGTGGAAAAAGAGGGCGCGGATCAGCCGTCGCTTCTGCCGTAATCACGTAACGCATTACGCCAGTAAAAACCGCAGGTTTCGGCCTGCGGTTTTTTTTCGCCTGAATAAGGATTAAGCGAAAGCGCAGGTGCCACGATAATAAGCGCAGCCGTCTGGCTGATGACCGTGGAGCATCGGTGATGAACAATCATAAAAAAAGCCAGCGTACGCTGGCTTTTTGATTGAAGTGGTCAGGCTCAGAAGTTGTAACCGACCACCAGGTAACCACCCCAACCGGTCGTACGGGTGTTGTAGTTGGTGAATATCAGTTCGGCATCGTCATTCCACTGGCCGCCGTTGTGCCAGTAACGCGCCACCACAGAGTAGTGCCAGTGATCGTAGTTCAGCGCCAGGATATGGCTGGAGGCGATGGAGTCGTTCGTGCGGGCCTTCACGCCATTGAGCGCATAACCGCCTTTATCGCCGAGGTCTGAGCCCCAGTCAAAGTTGGTAAAGCCGATATAGCTCAGGTTGCCGCCCCACAGCTGGGTAATAGGCACAAAGTATTTCACTTTGAAGCGGTAGCCATCCCACTCGTTCTGGTTCTGCGCGCCATAGTTCTGCCACTGGTATTTGGCGTACACGTTCAGGGAGAGGCTCATCGGCAGGCCGGTATCGATATCGGTACCGAGACCCATATACCAGGTGCTCTGTTCCTGAGAGTCGTTACGGCCCATATCGTAGATATAGTTGTTCGCAAAGTACCACTCTTTGAACGGGCCAAACGCCAGGCTGGTGCCGGTCAGTTTGTCGATGGAGAAACGCGGTTCAATCTCCATAAACAGCGGAGAGCCTTTGTTCCAGATCCCTTTGGCATCTCTGTTGCCGCCAAAAAACACTGGCGCATCCAGGTAGCCGTAGAAATCAAACCAGTCTTTTTTCGCGAAAGCTTCATATTCCAGGTAGGTATCGTTGCGAACTTTCGGTCCGAAGCGGGTGTGGTAGCTGCCCACCACGTTGACGCTCTGGTGCCACCAGTCGGAAACAAACTCACTATTGCTGGTTTCTGCCGCGCTGGCAGTAAAAGAGGTGGAGAGCGCCAGGGCTGCACCGGCAGCTAAAACAATTTTTTTCATAATAGAGCCACTGTTTTAAGGAAATCCCCATTTCTGGGTGGAGTAAAGCTTTCGCATTTGGCGGGATGGCCGCCACCGCATAAATTGTGCTGCCTATTATAAGTATCCAGCCTCACAAAAATATGTGGCGTTTCACATTCTTGCCATGTACGTAATCGATTGCGTTCACGTTTGCGTACATCGGAACGCGGATTCTAACGGCATAAGGGAACTCTGCCAACAATCACGATCTCACTTTTTGCTTAACGCGGCGGGAAAAGACGGAAATTAGCGGGACAAAAAAGCAAGTGGACCCAGCGGCGCGAATGTAACAAATGGTGCGCCGCTGGCGGAGAAGACGTTACGGCGCGACGATGGCGTCGCCCGCGATAAGCGGCTGGATATCATGTACGCGGATAAAACCCAGTTGCCCGGGCGTAACACCGGCGAGCGTGAGCGGAATCGAAACGTCACTGGGTGCCAGCGTACTGGCTGGCGCGCTGAACGGTTGATTCTGCACGTTCACCTCCTGATAGTTCTCGGTAGTGCCCTGTAACTGGCCCCATTCCACGGTGCCGGTAAAGGCAGGCAGCGGTTCGTTGGACTCGCTCTGGATAAATAACGTCGCCTGCGTGCCGTTCGCGCCCGCCGAGACGTTACGCAGCGACATTTTCAGCATTCCGAGCTGGCTGCTGAGACGCGCAGGGGTATTTGAGCCAGGCAGCAGATAAACGCCGCTTTGCGATTTCATATTCAGCGCGTTTTGCTGCGTGATTTTGACAGTTTCCTGCTTCAGCTTCGTCATTTCATGATTCAGGGTGCTGACATTCTGGTGCATCTGGCGCACTTCGCTTTGCGGAGCGCAGGCGCTTAATGCCAGTGTGCTGCCGGCGATCAGCCATTTCAGATAACGTGTTGTCATTGTTCGCTTTTCCTGAAAAAGGTGAGGTGCAGTAATGGTAGAGCCTGCCGGCGCGTCTGGCATAGCGTCTTTGTCTCAAAAAGGTTGCGCCTTTGTAGTCCCGCCAGTTCAGGGTAAACTGTTGTTCAGTTAACTTTTTCAGTCAGGAAGCGCTATGCATTGCCCGTTCTGTTTCGCCGTTGACACTAAAGTGATCGATTCCCGCCTGGTGGGAGAGGGCTCCTCAGTACGCCGTCGCCGCCAGTGCCTGGTGTGCCATGAACGTTTCACGACGTTTGAAGTCGCGGAGCTGGTCATGCCGCGCGTGGTGAAAAGCAACGACGTGCGCGAGCCTTTCAATGAAGACAAACTGCGTAGCGGCATGCAGAAAGCGCTGGAAAAGCGCCCGGTCAGCTCCGACGATGTGGAAATGGCCATCAACCATATTAAATCCCACCTGCGTGCTACCGGCGAGCGCGAAGTGCCGAGCAAACTTATCGGCAACCTGGTGATGGAGCAGCTCAAAAAGCTCGATAAAGTCGCGTATATCCGTTTTGCCTCGGTATACCGCAGCTTTGAAGATATCCGCGAATTCGGCGAAGAGATCGCCCGCTTACAGGATTAACCGATGTCCGACGAATTTTACATGGCGCGCGCGCTGACGCTCGCGGGCCAGGGACGCTTCACCACGCATCCAAATCCGCGCGTGGGCTGTGTCATTGTTAAAGACGGCACGATCGTCGGCGAAGGCTTTCACCTGCGCGCAGGCGAGCCGCATGCCGAAGTGCACGCGTTGCGCATGGCGGGCGAGAGGGCGCGCGGCGCAACGGCGTACGTCACGCTGGAGCCGTGCAGCCACCACGGGCGCACGCCGCCATGCTGCGACGCGCTGATTAATGCGGGCGTCGCGCGCGTCGTCGCGGCGATGCAGGACCCAAACCCGCAGGTGGCGGGGCGTGGGCTATATCGTTTGCAGCAGGCGGGCATTGATGTCAGCCACGGGCTGATGATGAGCGAGGCCGAAGCGCTGAATAAAGGCTTTCTCAAACGCATGCGCACCGGTTTTCCGTATATTCAGCTTAAGCTTGGCGCGTCGCTTGACGGGCGTACAGCGATGGCGAGCGGCGAAAGCCAGTGGATAACCTCGCCGCAGGCCCGGCGCGACGTGCAGCGTCTGCGCGCCGAAAGCCATGCTATCCTCACTACCAGCGCCACCGTGCTGGCGGACGATCCGTCGATGACCGTGCGCTGGGACGAACTTGGCGACGCCACGCAGGCGGTGTATCCGCGTGAAAATCTGCGCCAGCCGCTGCGAATCGTCCTTGATCGCCAGAATCAGGTGACGCCCGCACACAAGATTGTCAATCAACCCGGCGAAACCTGGCTTGCCCGCGCCACCCCTGACGACGCCGTCTGGCCTGCGAGCGTGGAACAACTCCCGACGCCGGTACATAACGGCAAGCTGGATCTCGTCCTGCTGATGATGCAACTGGGCAAGCGGCAGGTAAACAGCCTGTGGGTGGAAGCGGGCCCGCAGCTCGCAGGCGCGCTGCTCCAGGCCGGGCTGGTGGATGAACTTATTGTTTATATGGCCCCAAAACTGCTTGGCAGCGAGGCCCGCGGGCTTTTCTCCCTGCCAGGTCTTGAGAAACTTGCCGATGCGCCGCGTCTGGAATTTCGCGACGTTGTTCAGGTCGGCCCCGATTTGCGCCTGCGCCTCGCGCTCGCCTGACGGCGGGACGTAAAACGTAAGCAGTGCGCGAAAGAGTATGATAAAATCCGCCCCCCTGCGGGGGCTACATAACCCTAAGGTAAGAGTATGAACATTATTGAAGCTACCGTTGCTGCCCCGGACGCTCGCGTCGCCATCGCCATTGCGCGTTTCAACAACTTCATCAATGACAGCCTGCTGGAAGGCGCGATCGACGCCCTGAAGCGTATTGGTCAGGTAAAAGATGAAAACATCACCGTGGTGTGGGTGCCAGGCGCTTACGAGCTGCCGCTGGCGGCACAGGCGCTGGCGAAAACCGCGAAATATGACGCGGTTATCGCGCTCGGTACGGTGATCCGCGGGGGTACTGCGCATTTCGAATACGTTGCTGGCGGCGCCAGCAATGGTCTGGCCCACGTGGCGCAGAACAGCGAAATCCCGGTAGCTTTTGGCGTACTCACCACTGAAAGTATTGAACAAGCCATCGAACGCGCTGGCACCAAAGCCGGGAACAAGGGCGCCGAAGCGGCGCTGACCGCGCTTGAAATGATTAATGTCCTGAAGGCTATCCAGGCCTGATTTTTTTGTAAGGGGAATTCCGTGAAACCTGCTGCTCGTCGCCGCGCCCGTGAGTGTGCCGTCCAGGCGCTTTACTCCTGGCAGTTGTCCCATAACGACATCGCCGATGTTGAATACCAGTTCCTGGCGGAACAGGATGTCAAAGATGTGGACGTGATGTATTTCCGCGAACTGCTCTCCGGGGTGGCGACCAACAGCGGCTATCTCGACGGCCTGATGAAGCCGTACCTGTCCCGTCAGCTCGAAGAGCTGGGCCAGGTGGAGAAAGCGGTGCTGCGTATCGCGCTGTACGAACTCTCAAAACGTGACGATGTGCCGTATAAAGTGGCCATCAATGAAGCGATTGAGCTGGCGAAAGTCTTTGGAGCCGAAGACAGCCACAAGTTCGTCAACGGCGTGCTCGACAAAGCCGCGCCGCATATTCGCCCCAACAAAAAGTAATATCCGCCTGCCGTCGGCAGGCGAGACCTGGCCCTCGTTTTCTTTTACCGTTCTGTGCGTCAGACGGGCAAAAAGCTGGCGATTGTCTACTATGGTCATCAATACGAAGAACCCGCTGTTCTTCGTCTGCTGTCTGAGGCCGGGCTTCCGGCCTTTTCTTCTTCTCTTCTGTAGAGGCGTAACCCTATGGCATGCGGCGAGTTTTCCCTGATTGCACGTTATTTCGATCGGGTCAGAAGCTCTCGTCTTGATGTCGAGACCGGCATCGGCGACGACTGTGCGCTGTTAACCGTGCCGGAGAAGCAAACCCTGGCGATCAGCACCGATACGCTGGTGTCAGGCATTCATTTTTTACCGGATATTGATCCGCGCGATCTCGGCTACAAGGCGCTGGCAGTCAATGTGAGCGATCTGGCGGCGATGGGCGCCGACCCGGCCTGGCTGACCCTGGCGTTAACCCTGCCGGAGGTTAATGAGCCCTGGCTTGAGGCCTTTAGCGACAGCCTGTTTGAACAACTCAGCTATTACGATATGCAGCTTATCGGCGGCGATACCACGCGCGGCCCGCTCTCGATGACGCTCGGCATTCACGGCTTCGTCCCGGCCGGGCGGGCGCTGAAGCGCTCAGGCGCGCGTCCTGGCGACTGGATCTACATCACCGGCACGCCGGGCGACAGCGCCGCTGGCCTTGCGATTTTGCAGCAGCGTCTGACGGTGGAAAACGACCCCGACGCCGATTATCTCATCAAGCGCCATCTGCGCCCGACGCCGCGCGTGCTGCACGGTCAGGCTTTGCGCGGGCTGGCGAGCGCGGCTATCGATCTCTCTGACGGGCTGATTTCCGATCTCGGTCACATCCTGAAAGCGAGCGACTGCGGCGCGCGTATTGAGCTTAATGATATGCCGTACTCTGCGGCGATGACGCGTAACACCACGCCGGAGCAGGCCCTGCGCTGGGCGCTCTCTGGCGGTGAAGATTACGAGCTCTGCTTTACGGTGCCGGAGATTAATCGTGGCGCGCTGGAGGTGGCGGTGAACCATCTCGGTGTGTCAGTCACCTGCATCGGACAGCTGACCACCGCCGCCGAAGGTATGGTTTTTTTACGCGATGGCGCGCCGGTAACGCTCGACTGGAAAGGATATGACCACTTCGAAACGCACGTTTAATAAGGATGTCGCCAAAAGCCGGCTGAATTTACGCAACCCCTGGCATCTGCTCGCCACGGGGTTTGGCAGCGGCTTAAGCCCGTGGGTGCCGGGTACGATGGGGTCGCTTGCGGCAATCCCGTTCTGGTATCTGATGACGTTTTTGCCCTGGCAGCTTTACTCGCTGGTGGTGATGTTCGGCATCAGCCTCGGCGTTTATCTCTGCCACCAGACCGCCAAAGACATGGGCGTGCACGATCACGGCAGTATCGTCTGGGATGAGTTTATTGGCATGTGGATAACGCTAATGGCGCTGCCGACCCACGACTGGCAGTGGGTTGCCGCCGGGTTTGTGATTTTCCGCATTTTCGATATGTGGAAACCCTGGCCTATCCGCTGGTTTGATCGCAACGTTCACGGCGGCATGGGGATCATGGTGGATGATATCGTCGCAGGGATTATTTCGGCGGGCCTGCTCTACTGGGTGGGCCATCACTGGCCCATCGGTCTGATTTAACCGCATCAGCCCTCGCATCAGAGGGCTGATGTTTTCTGCCTATTTGAAACCGACGACCGGATGCGCCTTGTAAGGCGTTTCCAGCTCGGCCATCTCTTCGCTGGTGAGCGTCACCTCGACCGCGTCAATCAGCTCCTGCAACTGCTCCTCGCGCGAGGCGCCGATAATTGGCGCGACAACGCCCGGTTTACTCAGCAGCCAGGCGAGCGCCACCTGCGCGCGACTGACGCCTTTATCCTGCGCGATAAAGGCCAGCCGCTCGGCGATTTTCGCGTCGTTTTCTTCGGTTTCGCTGTAGAGCGTTTTACCAAATTCATCGGACACCAGCCGCGCCGTGGTTTCGCCCCAGGGGCGAGTCAGACGGCCGCGAGCCAGCGGGCTCCAGGGGATAACGGCCACGCCTTCGCGATAGCAAAGCGGCAGCATCTCCTGCTCCTCTTCGCGATAAATCAGGTTGTAGTGGTTTTGCATGGTGACGAACGGCGCCCAGCCATTCTCTTTTTGCAGGTTCAGCGCCTGCTCGAACTGGTGCGGATGCATGGAAGACGCGCCGATATAGCGCGCTTTACCGGCTTTCACCACGTCGTTTAAGGCTTCCAGCGTCTCTTCAATCGGGGTGTCGTAGTCCCAGCGGTGGATTTGCAGCAGGTCGACATACTCCATGCCGAGGCGGCGCAGACTGTCGTCGATAGCGCGGAGGATCAACGGGCGGGAAAGCCCCTGCGGCAGATCGCCAACCTGGTGATAGACCTTGGTGGCGACCACGACATCCTCGCGGCGTGCGAAATCACGCAGCGCGCGGCCTACGATCTCCTCGCTGCTGCCGTCAGAATAACTGTTGGCGGTGTCGAAAAAGTTAATGCCGCCGTCAAGGGCGTGTTTGATGATAAGGCGGCTGCTTTCTTCGGGGAGAGTCCAGGCGTGGTTACCGCGGTCCGGCTCGCCAAACGTCATACAGCCCAGGCACAGACGGGAAACCTGAAGGTCGGTTTTTCCTAATTGCTTGTATTGCATGGTTCCGCTCCTGCTTTCGGGTCACAAAGGGTACCTTTAAGCATAGCAGGAGCGGAAACGAAGCAGAGGTCAGGCGAGCCAGTCGCGCACGCGCCGGGCGATGCCGTCGGCGGTAAGGCCAATCTCCGCGCGCGCTTCGTCCTGGGTGCCCTGAGGGATAAAGTGATCCGGCAGGCCGAGGTTCAGCACCGGCACCGGTTTGCGCTTCGCCATCAGCAATTCGTTAACGCCGCTGCCCGCGCCGCCCATAATGGCGTTCTCTTCGATGGTGACCAGCGCCTCGTGGCGTTCGGCGAGCTCCATGATCAGCGCTTCATCAAGCGGTTTCACAAAGCGCATATCGACAAGCGTCGCGTTGAGCGCTTCGGCGGCCTGAGTGGCCTCCGGCAGCAGTGTGCCGAAGTTGAGCAGCGCCACTTTTTCACCGTGGCGTTTTACCACGCCTTTGCCAATCGGCAGCTTTTGCAGCGGCTCCAGCGTCACGCCGAGCGCGTTGCCGCGCGGATAGCGCACGGCGCTCGGGCCGTCGTTGTAGTGATAGCCGGTAAACAACATCTGGCGGCACTCGTTCTCATCGCTCGGCGTCATGATGACCATATCCGGGATGCAGCGCAGATAAGAGAGATCGAACGCGCCCTGATGCGTCTGGCCGTCGGCGCCGACGATCCCTGCGCGGTCAATCGCGAACAGCACCGGCAGTTTCTGGATGGCGACATCATGAATGACCTGATCATAGGCGCGTTGCAGGAAGGTGGAGTAAATCGCCACCACCGGCTTGTAACCGCCAATCGCGAGACCCGCCGCGAAGGTGACCGCATGCTGTTCGGCAATCGCTACATCAAAATATTGCTCCGGATACTGGCGGGAGAATTCGACCATGCCGGAGCCCTCGCGCATGGCGGGGGTAATGGCCATCAGTTTGTCGTCTTTAGCGGCGGTTTCGCACAGCCAGTCGCCGAAGATTTTTGAGTAGCTCGGCTGGCCGCCGCTGCTTTTCGGCAGCGTACCGCTTTCCGGATCGAATTTCGGCACCGCGTGGAAGGTAATGGGATCTTTTTCCGCCGGCTCATAACCACGGCCTTTCCTGGTCATGATATGCAGGAACTGCGGGCCTTTGAGGTCGCGCATATTTTTGAGTGTATGCACCAGCCCCAGCACGTCGTGGCCATCCACAGGGCCGATATAGTTAAAGCCCAGTTCTTCAAACAGCGTGCCCGGCACGACCATGCCTTTAATGTGCTCTTCAGTACGCTTGAGCAGCTCTTTGATTGGCGGCACATTGGAGAAGACGCGTTTGCCGCCTTCGCGAAGCCGCGAGTAGAGCTTGCCGGAGAGTAGCTGCGCCAGATGGTTATTCAGCGCGCCGACATTCTCGGAAATCGACATTTCGTTGTCGTTAAGGACGACCAGCATATCCGGGCGGATATCGCCCGCATGGTTCATCGCCTCGAACGCCATACCGGCGGTAATCGCGCCGTCGCCAATCACGCAGACGGTGCGGCGGTTTTTCTCCTCGCGCGCCGCGGCGACGGCGATACCGATACCCGCGCTGATAGACGTGGACGAGTGGCCGACGCTTAACACGTCATATTCGCTCTCGCCGCGCCACGGGAACGGGTGCAGGCCGCCTTTCTGACGGATGGTGCCGATGCGGTCACGGCGTCCGGTCAGAATTTTATGCGGGTACGCCTGATGGCCCACGTCCCAGATAAGCTGGTCAAACGGCGTGTTGTAGACGTAATGCAACGCCACGGTAAGCTCCACCGTGCCCAGCCCGGAGGCGAAGTGTCCGCTTGAGCGGCTCACGCTGTCGAGCAGATAGCGACGCAGTTCGTCGCACAGCTTCGGCAAACTCTCTTTTGGCAACAGGCGCAGCTGTGCAGTGGAGTCCACCAGCGCCAGGGTCGGGTATTTGGCAGTATCAAAACTCATTCAGAGACTCATCGTGGTGTTATACGTTTATTTATCACGTTGGATTATGAAATTCGCTAACGCTTCCAGTGTTGCGGTATCCAGCGTCTGGGCTTTCAGCGGCGCCAGCGCCGCCAGAGCGTCGTCGCACAAACTGCGCGCTTTCGCCTGGGCTTGCTCAAGACCCAGCAGGGCGGGGTAGGTGCTTTTGCCAAGTTGCTGATCGGCACCCTGGCGTTTACCAAGGGTGGCAGTATCACCCACCACATCCAGAATGTCATCCTGTACCTGGAAGGCGAGGCCGATGCTTTCTGCGTAACTGTCAAGATAAACCAGCGCGTCGCGGCCTTTATCTCCAGCGCACAAAGCGCCCATGCGTACCGCCGCGCGGATAAGCGCGCCGGTTTTATGGCGATGGATGCGCTCCAGCGCGTCGAGATCGACCTGCTGGCCTTCGGCTTCGAGATCGAGCGCCTGACCGCCGCACATGCCCGCCACGCCGCTCGCTTTCGCGAGCTCAGAGACCATCGCGAGGCGGTCGCGCAGCGCCACGTTGTCCATCGGCGCGTCGCTTAAAATTGAAAACGCCAGCGTTTGCAGCGCATCGCCCGCAAGGATCGCGCTCGCTTCGCCGAAGCGGATATGGCAGGTCGGCTGTCCGCGACGCAGATCGTCGTCATCCATTGCCGGCAGATCGTCATGCATCAGCGAGTAGGCGTGAATGCACTCAATGGCCGCGGCCGGGGCATCCAGCGCGGTCGGGCTGACGCCGAACATCTCACCGGTGGCGTAGACCAGAAACGGCCGCAGGCGTTTACCGCCTAATAATGTGCCGTAGAGCATCGCCTCAACCAGTGGACTCTTCTGAAACGGCAGGGCGCCAATAAAATGCTGCAGCGCGCCGTTGGCCCGCTCAGCCTGCGACTGAAGCTGTTGACTGAAATCCATGTTTACTCGGCGTCCGGCGTAAAGGGGGTAAGAGGCGCATCCTCATTCTGAGAAAGCAGGATCTGCACGCGTTGCTCCGCCTGTTGCAGTTTTACCTGGCCCTGGCGCGCAAGCTGCACGCCGCGTTCAAATTCATTGAGCGCCTCTTCGAGCGGCAGGTCGCCGCTTTCCAGACGGTTGACGATGAGCTCAAGTTCCGACAGGGCAGTTTCGAAGCTGGCCGGCTGTTCATTTTTCTTCGGCATAGTAAATGTCTGACTCTATGGGTTAACTGTCATTTCAGCGACACTGCATGGTAGCGGAGACGCAAAGATTAGCAAATAACGCCTTGTGGGTTGGTAACAGGCGCAGTTACACCGCGATGGTGATATACTGCCGGGCTCACGATGCAGGCGCGCTACGTCCTGCAGTACCATTTTCTAAGCCCCGGTGGGCTTGCCAACGAATCATAGCCACCATGAAGTTTATCATTAAATTATTCCCGGAAATCACCATTAAAAGCCAGTCTGTGCGGTTGCGCTTTATAAAAATCCTGACCGGGAATATTCGTAACGTACTGAAACACTACGATGAAAATCTTGCCGTGGTTCGCCACTGGGACCATATCGTGGTGCGTATTAAAGATGAAGCCCAGCACGATACCGTGCTCGACGCGCTGACCCGTATCCCAGGCATTCACCACGTTCTTGAAGTCGAAGACGTGCCGTTCACGGATATGCACGACATTTTCGAGAAGGCGCTCGCCAACTGGCGTGAGCAGCTCGAAGGGAAAACATTCTGCGTGCGCGTTAAGCGACGCGGTCAACATGAGTTTAGCTCTATTGAAGTGGAGCGCTACGTTGGCGGCGGGTTAAATCAGCATATTGAATCCGCCCGCGTCAAATTAAAACAGCCTGACGTTACCGTCCATCTTGAGATTGAAGACGATCGTCTGCTGCTGATAAAAGGCCGCTATGAAGGCATCGGTGGTTTCCCGATCGGCACTCAGGAAGATGTGCTGTCGCTCATCTCCGGCGGCTTCGATTCCGGCGTCTCCAGCTATATGCTGATGCGCCGCGGTTGCCGTGTGCATTACTGCTTCTTTAACCTGGGCGGCGCGGCGCATGAAATCGGCGTACGCCAGGTGGCGCACTACCTGTGGAGCCGCTTTGGCAGCTCGCACCGCGTGCGTTTTGTGGCGATTAACTTCGAGCCGGTGGTCGGCGAAATCCTTGAAAAAGTGGACGACGGCCAGATGGGCGTGGTGCTCAAGCGTATGATGGTGCGCGCGGCGTCGAAAGTGGCGGAGCGTTATGGCGTGCAGGCGCTGGTCACCGGCGAGGCGCTGGGACAGGTCTCCAGCCAGACGCTGACCAACCTGCGCCTTATCGATAATGTCTCTGATACGCTGGTGCTGCGCCCGCTTATTTCTTACGACAAAGAGCACATTATCGATATCGCCCGCAAAATCGGCACCGAAGATTTTGCACGGACCATGCCGGAATATTGCGGCGTGATCTCTAAAAGCCCGACCGTGAAAGCCGTGAAAGCGAAAATCGAAGCCGAAGAAGCGAACTTCGATTTCACTATCCTCGACCGCGTAGTGGAGGAAGCCACGAACGTCGACATCCGCGAAATTGCCGAGCAGACCGAACAGCAGGTGGTGGAAGTGGAAACTGTCAGCGGTTTCGGCCCGAACGACGCGATTCTGGATATCCGCTCGGTTGACGAGCAGGATGACAAACCGCTGGTTATCGATGGCGTTGAGGTAGTGTCGCTGCCGTTCTATAAGCTCAGCACGAAATTTGGCGATCTCGACCAGAGCAAAACCTATCTGCTGTGGTGCGAGCGCGGCGTGATGAGCCGCCTGCAGGCGCTGTATCTGCTGGAACAGGGCTTTAAGAACGTGAAAGTCTACCGTCCGTAACGCCAGCGCGTTGCGCGAAGTGACAGAAAAATCCCCTCCACGGAGGGGATTTTTTATGGGCAGAATTTCTGGCGGGAAAGCTTAGTAGTCGCGATAGCTGTAAATCCCCGCCGCCAGCACCAACTGACCGGCGACCTCGTGCGCTTTTGCACGCCCGACCAGCAAGTCGATAATCTTCAGTGCGAAATCAATCGCGGTGCCTGGCCCCTGGCTGGTCAGCAGGTTGACGCGCGGATCCCAGACCACGCGTTTATCCTGCCACTGATCGTCCGGGATCGTCTCTTTCAGCGCCGGGAGGCCGGTCATGTTGCCGATGGGAAAGAGCGCATGCGGCACCAGTACTGTACCTGCCGCCGCGCAAATAGCCGCGACAATCCGCCCGGATAAATGAAACTGGCGCACCGTTTCGACCAGCAGCGGACTGTCGCGAAACGCTTCAGCGCCTTTCAGGCCGCCCGGCAGCACAATGATGTCGAAATCACCGTCCGCCACTGCCACCAGCGGCGCGTCCGCCAGCAGCCGGACGCCGCGCGAACACGCGATCGTTAAATCACCGTCGCTCGCGACGCTCGCGGTGGTGACCTTAATGCCGCCGCGAACCAGCAAATCGATGGTGGTGACCGCTTCGGTCTCTTCAGTGCCAGGGGCGAGGCATACCAGTGCCGATGCGCTCATACTCATTCTCCTTGCGTTTAATCTGTTCATACAGACGGCTGTTCACCGGCAGCGTCAGGCCATGCGCTCTGGCGCGGCGCAGCAGATAGCCGGTGATGTAATCAATCTCGGTGTGACGCTGCTGGCGGACATCCTGCAGCATTGAGGAAATATTGGCGGCGGTGCTCTCGATAACCTGGTCGATATAGTAAAGCAGGCTGTCCGTCGACGTGTGGTAGCCTTCGCGCTGCATGACCTGCGCCACTTCGGCGCAAATCTCCCGCACTTCATTCTGGCGCTCGCGCAGCTCGCCGTTCGGGCAGTTATAAAGCGCTGTCAGCGGGTTTATCACGCAGTTGGCGGCAAGCTTTATCCAGCGCGACGCATTAACGTTATCGTGCCAGGCGACATCCGGCAGCGCCTGCTGCAACAGCGCCGCCAGCCGGGAATAGTCCTGCGCGTCCGGGGTGACCGGGCCAATATGCGTGGTGCCGCAAGCGACATGCGTTACTACATTGCCGTCGCGTCGCGCCGCATGCGTTGTGACGCCGGCGAGCAGCGGCTGCGCGATAGCGCGTAGCTCATCCAGCGTTCCCATACCGTTATGCAGCAGCAAAATGGGGCTGGCGGCGGGCAGGCGGGCAGCGAGCGCTCTCACCGCCTCGGAGACCTGCCAGGCTTTCAGCGTTACCAGCAGCAGCTCGCTGTCGGCGAGAAAGGCGGCGTCGTTCGCGGTAAAGGTGTGTGTAAACGCGCTGCCGTCGGTTTCCACCAGGCTGACGTGGCAGGATGACTGCGGCACGCGCAGCCACCCCTGTACCTCGTGACCTTGTTTGTGCAGCGCGCTCATCCAGAGCTGGCCTAAAGCGCCGCACCCAAGCACGGTAATTTTCATTATTCCTCCTCGCCCGCAACGGCGCCGGGCGTTGTGTCATACGTCTATTATAACGTGAGCGCTTAGGCTTTCGCCTGCCGCCGGTTTCCGGGTTGTGTTATGCGCCTTTGCGGGTATTATGCAACGCACATACTGAGAGGGAGATAGAAAACATGCCATCTTTTGACATTGTCTCTGAAGTCGAAATGCGGGAAGTGCAGAACGCGGTTGAGAACGCCACGCGTGAACTTGAAACCCGTTTCGACTTCCGCAACGTGACCGCAAGCTTTGAGCTGAACGAAAAAAACCAGACCATTAAAGTGACGAGCGAATCAGATTTCCAGGTCAATCAGCTGCTGGATATCCTGCGCGCGAAGCTGCTAAAACGCGGCATCGAAGGCAGCTCCATCGACGTGCCGGAAGAGTTTGAGCACAGCGGGAAAACCTGGAGCGTGGAAGCGAAGCTCAAGCAGGGCATCGACACCGCGATGGCGAAGAAAATCGTTAAGCTGATTAAAGACAGTAAGCTCAAAGTCCAGGCACAAATCCAGGGCGAGCAGGTTCGCGTAACCGGTAAAGCCCGCGACGATCTCCAGCAGGCGATCGCGCTGGTGCGCGGCGGCAACCTCGGCCAACCGTTCCAGTTCAATAACTTCCGCGACTAAGCGAGCGGAAGGGCAAAAATCAAAAGGGCGGAATATCCGCCCTTTTTTGTGTCTGATTGTCGCGGCTACGGTTAAGCGTGGCGGATCTGCTGTTCTATCTCGACGCGGTTTGTCACTTTGGTGTCGATTTTCAGATACGCGCTGCGTTCATCAGGCACTACCACCGCCTCGCTGACGCCCGCAGTCTCACGCAAACGCTGCGCGAGCGTTTCATCTGCCGACACTCCAGGCGGAATTTCCACGCGAATACTGCTGACATACGGCGGCTCTTTCATCGTGGTGCTGACCAGCAGCCAGACGGTCGCCAGCAGCGCGCCGACCAGAAAGACCGTCTGGGAATCGAACAGGCCATCGACCCAGCCGCCCAGCGAGCCGCCGATGGCCACACCCAGAAACTGGCTGGTGGAGTATACGCCCATGGCGGTGCCTTTATAGCCCGCCGGCGACTCTTTGCTGATAAGCGACGGCAGCATCGCCTCCATCAGATTAAACGCGATGAAAAATAGCTGTACGCCGACGATAAGCTCCCAGAAGTGCGGACCTGCGCCCCACAGCACGATTTCGGCGATAAGCAACAGCGCCACGCAGAGGAGAAACACGCGCTTCATTTTGCGCTTCGCTTCGGCATAAATAATGAACGGCACCACCGAGACGAACGAAATCAGCATGGTGCACAGATAAACTTTCCAGTGCGCCGCCGCCGGGTAACCTGCGGCTTCCAGCTGGCCGGGCAGGGCGACAAAGGTCGACATCAGGAGAATATGCAGGCACATAATGCCGAAGTTAAGTTTCAGCAGCGTCGGCTCGGCCAGCACTTTGCGAAAACAGCCTTTGACCATGCCTGAGTCACGGTTCAGCACATGGCTGTCGCTGTCGGGCACGACCCAGAGCGTGATGAGAATGCCCGCGGTCGCGAGCACCGCGATCATCCAGAACAGCGCATGCAGGCCGAGCGCGTGGGTAATTATCGGGCCAAGCACCATCGCGATGGCGAACGTCACGCCGAAGCTGACGCCGATAAAGGCCATCGCCTTGGTACGGTTCTGTTCGCGGGTGAGATCGGAGAGCAGCGCCATAACGGCGGCGGCGATAGCGCCGGAGCCTTGCAGCGCGCGCCCGAGAATAATGCCCCAGATGGAGTCGGTCAGCGCGGCGACCAGGCTGCCGATAACGAAAATCGCGAGACCGCCGACAATCAGCGGTTTACGACCAATACGGTCAGAAAGCAGGCCAAACGGCACCTGGAAAATCGCCTGCGCGAGGCCGTAAATACCAATCGCGAGGCCAATCAGCGCTTCGCTGGCGCCCTGTAACGCCATTCCGTAAGTAGTAATGACCGGCAGTACCATAAACATACCGAGCATGCGCAAAGAAAAAACCGTCCCTAAACCCCATGTCGCGCGCAACTCGACTGGTGTCATTTTGTTATCGTTCATTACCACCTCAGATAAAAAGCAGGCCTTAGTGTAGTGCGAGGGCAGGGGAGGGTAAATGCCGGGTTATTTAGAAAATATTTCAAGGGTTAACTATTCATGCTGTCAATGAATATCGGCCCGGATGAGCGCAATAAAAAAGGGTGCCGTAGCACCCTTTTTCGTGTCGGTGACTTACCAGACGTAAGTCAGCAGACTCTGTGAATCCGGCACCATAAAGTCCACGGACATCATCACGCTCAGCGAGGTGATAGCGACAATCGAGAACACAAACAGTTTGCGTGCCCAGACTTTATCGTTTTCAGCCTTGTAGCCGCGCAGGGCCATGCCAAGCCACCAGACGCTGACCGCTGCCGCCACCACCAGGTATTTATACCCGGCATAACCGCCCAGCGAGAGCATCAGGGTCGCCACGGCGAAGGCGATGATGTAAAGGGTAATGTGGTTTTTGGCCACAGAAATCCCTTTAACCACCGGCAGCACCGGAATGTTAGCGGCCTGATAATCCTTAAAGCGGAAAATCGCAATCGCGTAGGAGTGAGGCATCTGCCACAGGCTGAAAATCGCAAGCAGGATCAACGCGCCGGTATCGAACTCGTTAGTCACCGCGCAGTAGCCGATAACCGGCGGCGCAGCGCCGGACAGCGAGCCTATCAGCGTGCCATAGACCGAGTGGCGTTTCATGTAGAGGCTATATACCCCGACATACACCACAAAGCCCATGACCGCCAGCCACATCGCCAGCGGGTTCGCACCGAACCAGAGCAGCATAAAGCCAGCAATACCCAACAAGGTGGCGTACACCAGCGACATTTTCGGTGAAATCAGTCCCTTCACCAGCACACGGTTTTTGGTGCGCTCCATTTTGCGGTCAATATCACGGTCGATGTAGTTGTTAAACACACAACCGGACGCCACGACCAGCGACACCCCCACGAGGGTGAAAAGGAACAGGGGATAGTCGATGCTGCCTTTGGAAGCCAGCAGGAATCCCCCGATAACCGATATCAGGTTGCCGAAAATGATGCCTGGTTTCGTTACTTGCAGGTATTGCTTAATCATACTCGCCGCTCTTAGTGAACCATCATGTTGTAATTCAGGTTCCACATAATCCAGATAGAGCCTACCACTACTATCGCGATAATCAGCAACGTAAAGACAAAGGCTACCAGGTTCCAGCGCTCCTCAGAGGAAGCGTTCATGTGCAGGAAGCACACCAGGTGAACCAGAATCTGTACGACTGCGGTTGCCACTACCACACCCAGCAGGGTGCCGTGAGACGCGGAACCATTCATGACCATCCAGAACGGGATTACTGTCAGAATAACCGACAGGATAAACCCGATCAGGTACGTCTTGACGCCACCGTGATGAGCGCCGTTGTGATCGGTTGAATGACTCATTACATCGCCCCCATCAGATAGACTACAGAGAACACGCAGATCCACACCACGTCCAGGAAGTGCCAGAACATGCTCAGGCACATCAGGCGCGCGCGGTTATTGTGGGTCAGACCGCGGCGGGAGACGTGAATCATCATCACAACCATCCAGATAAGGCCAGAGGTCACGTGGAGACCGTGGGTGCCGACCAGCGCGAAGAAGGCGGACAGGAAGCCGCTTCTGTCTGGGCCGAAGCCTTCTGCGATCAGATGATGGAATTCATAGATTTCCATCGCCACGAACCCTGCGCCAAACAGGAAGGTCAGGGCGAGCCAGGACATCACCTGGCTCTGTTTGTTGTTGTTCATGGCGATCATCGCCATGCCATACGTGATGGAGGAGAACAACAGCAGGAAAGTTTCAACCAGCACAAACGGCAGTTCGAAAATGTCTTTCCCGGTCGGGCCCCCCGCCGTGCCGTTCACAAGAACGGCATAGGTGGCAAACAGACATGCAAACAGAATGCAGTCGCTCATCAGGTAGATCCAGAAGCCGAACACTTTGTTCGCTCCTGCATCGTGGTGCCCATGCTCATGGCTGCCATGGGCAAGTTCGTGATTAATGCTCTCAGTTGACATTTTTCAGCCCTGCTTTGGTGATTTCTTCGAAGTGCTGGTTTTCCAGTTTCTCAACGGTGGCTACCGGTACATAGTAATCCACGTCTTCATCGAAGCTCTTCGCAATCCAGGTAATAACGATACCCGCGAAGCCCACGATAGCCAGCCACCAGATGTGCCAGATCATCGCGAAGCCAAAGATGGTGCTGAACGCGCCGATGAAAATACCCGCTGCGCTGTTGCGCGGCATATGAATTTCTTCATAGTGCGCCGGCTGCTTGTAAGCTTCACCTTTGTCTTTCATTTCCCAGAACGCATCGCGCTCGTGGATTTCCGGTACTACCGCGAAGTTGTAGAACGGCGGCGGAGAAGAAGTCGCCCACTCCAGCGTACGGCCGCCCCACGGGTCGCCAGTCAGGTCGCGGTTCAGATGACGGTCGCGAACACTCACGTAGATCTGCAGGATGATGCACAGGATACCGCAGGCAATCAGCAGCGCGCCGATTTCAGCGACAATCATCAGCGGCTGGAACATCGGGTCGATGTTCTGGCTAACGCGACGCGTCATACCCATGAAGCCCATGGCGTACAGCGGCATAAAGGTCACGAAGAAGCCGATGATCCAGAACCAGAAGGCGCGGATGCCCCAGGTCTCGTTCATCTTGTAGCCGAAGGCTTTCGGCCACCAGTAGCTCATACCGGCGAAGCAACCGAAGACCACACCACCGATGATTACGTTATGGAAGTGCGCAATCAGGAACAGGCTGTTGTGCAGTACGAAGTCTGCGCCCGGCACCGCCAGCAGTACGCCAGTCATACCACCGATAGAGAAGGTGATGATGAAGCCGATAGTCCACAGCATGGAAGAGTGGAACTGAATACGGCCCTGATACATGGTGAACAGCCAGTTGAAGATCTTCACCCCGGTCGGGATGGCGATAATCATCGTGGTGATACCAAAGAAGGCGTTAACGTTCGCGCCACTACCCATGGTGAAGAAGTGGTGCAGCCACACGATGAACGACAGCACGGTAATCGCGATGGTCGCCCAAACGAGGGAGGTGTAACCGAACAGACGTTTCTTCGAGAAGGTGGAGGTGATTTCAGAGAACACACCAAACACCGGCAGAACCAGGATGTACACTTCCGGATGGCCCCAGGCCCAGATCAGGTTCACGTACATCATCATGTTGCCGCCCATATCATTGGTAAAGAAATGGGTGCCCAGATAGCGGTCCAGGGTTAGCAACGCAATAGTGACGGTCAGGATCGGGAACGAGACGATAATCAGGACGTTAGTACACAGCGACGCCCAGGTGAATACCGGCATTTTGAACATGGTCATGCCCGGCGCACGCATCTTCAGGATGGTCACGAAGAAGTTGATACCGGTCAATGTCGTACCAATACCGGAGAGCTGGAGACTCCAGATCCAGTAGTCCACCCCAACGCCCGGACTGTACTCAATACCCGAGAGCGGCGGATAGGCCACCCAGCCGGTCTGAGCAAATTCGCCCACGCCCAGAGAGACGTTCACAAGGATTACCCCGACAACCGTGAACCAGAAGCTCAGGTTGTTCAGGAACGGATATGCCACGTCGCGCGCGCCGATCTGCAGCGGAACCACCAGGTTCATCAGACCGATAACGAACGGCATCGCCACGAAGAAGATCATGATAACGCCGTGGGCGGTAAAGATCTGGTCGTAGTGATGCGGCGGCAGGAACCCGGCTTCGCCGGAGGCCGCCAGCAATTGCTGGGTACGCATCATGATGGCGTCCGCGAAGCCGCGAACCAGCATCACGATAGCCACGAGGATATACATAATCCCCAGACGTTTGTGGTCCACAGAGGTGAGCCACTCGTTCCACAGATAAGACCACTTACCGAAGTAAGTGATAGCTGCAACTAGCGCCAGACCCCCGACGATAATGGCAGCCACCGTAACCATGATAATCGGCTCATGGTACGGGATTGCATCCAGTGTAAGTTTTCCGAACATCGTATTATTCCTCGGCCCCTTAGTGAGAGGTTTCCGCGTGATTCATGTCCATGCCTTCCATGCCTTCGTGGGCGTTGTGCTCCCCTTCAGACTGAGTCACGTCCATGCTCTTCCCAGGTCCCATGAATTTGTTAATCACGTCTTTAAACAAATTCGGTTTTACGCTGGAGAAGTATTCGACTTTGTTGTATTCGCTCGGGGCCGCCAGCTTGTCATAGGTCGCCATATCGTTAATGGTTTTGCCAGACTGCTTCGCTTTGGCCACCCACTGGTTGAAGGTCTCGTTATCCGGCGTGGCGATTGCCTTGAACTTCATGCCGGAGAAACCTGCACCACTGTAGTTAGCAGAAATACCGTCGTAGGTGCCGGCTTCGTTCGCAATCAGGTGCAGTTTGGTCTGCATACCTGCCATTGCGTAGATCTGGCTACCCAGGCGCGGAATAAAGAAGGAGTTCATCACCGAGTTGGAGGTGATTTTGAATTCCACAGGCGTGTTCGCCGGGAACGCGATTTCATTGACCGTCGCGATGCCCTGCTCCGGATAAATGAAGAACCACTTCCAGTCCATTGCGATAACTTCGATGGTCACCGGCTTCGCATCGTGCGCCAGCGGACGGCTGGGTTCGAGCGAGTGCGTGGTTTTCCATGTCAGTACTGCAAGGAAAATGATGATAAGGATAGGGATGGTCCAGACAACAGCTTCAACTTTGTTGGAGTGTGACCAGTTGGGGCTGTATTTTGCGTCCTTATTGGTTGCCCGATATTTCCAGGCGAAGCCAATAGCCATCACGATGGCTGGAATCACGACAATCAACATCAGCCCGAGGGCGGTCAGTATCAGTGAACGTTGCTCCAGTCCAATCTGTCCTTTGGGGTTGAGAAGCGCAGCATCGCAGCCACTGAGTAAAACAGTGCCTGCGAATAATGACAGCAGTCCCAAACTTTTATTGTATTTCCTGAGTCTCATTTAACGACCTCAATTCAGGGGGATCTGGTGGCGGTTAAAGTGTGCCGGGCATTTTACGGGAAGGTTACATTACTGTAAACACGAATGGCGCAGTGTCTGTGGGGTGTAACCGGGTTCTGTCGCTACCGTCACAGCCAATGCAACAAAATGTAAAATGTAAGCCATGACAGCCACATGGCAAGGGTTATAACAAAATCCTATGTAAAGTAAGGTCAAGACGGGAATTGAGTATATAGGGGTGGAAATAACATACAATAAATTAACAAGGCGGTTTCAAATGAGAAACAATAACGGCGGGAAAATAATTTTTCACGGTGCTGAATCGTTAAAAATAATGTCGCACAGAATGATAAACGAAATTATTTAAAGTCTCTGCTACCAAATTTCGATAAATATATCTAAGCAAATCAAATGCTATTTTATTGACCAGTAAATTGGAACGCTTTCCTGGTTGTGCTTTTTTTCTGGCGATAAAAGCAACAATAAAACAACAATCATTCAGGGTAAAGGATTGATACGCATGGAAACAGTAACGCCTCTGATAGGCATCGATTTAGGCACGTCTAACAGCGCGGTGGCCTGGTTTACCGGGGGGCAGTCGACGCTGATTGCCGATGGTGACAAGCGCGTGCTGACGCCTTCTGTCGTCGGCCTGGACGATGACGGACATCTGATTGTCGGCGCTGCGGCGAAAGCCCGCCTGGTCAGTCATCCGACGCTCACGCACGCGAGCTTCAAACGCTACATGGGCACCGACAAAGTGTTTACCCTCGGCGAGCATCGCTTTCGCGCGGAAGAGCTTTCGGCGCTGGTGCTGCGCAAGCTGAAAACCGACGCTGAAGTGGCGCTCGGGTCGACCATCACACGCGCGGTCATTACCGTCCCGGCCTGGTTTAACGATATTCAGCGCAAAGCGGTGAAAACCGCCGGGCACCTGGCGGGGCTTGACGTCGAGCGTCTGGTCAATGAACCGACAGCGGCCTCGCTTGCCTATGGTCTTGCCGATAACCGTGAGCAAAAGTTCCTTGTTTTTGACCTCGGCGGCGGCACGTTTGACGTCTCTATCGTCGATATGTTTGAAGGCGTGATCGAAGTACGCGCCAGTAGCGGCGACGCGCGCCTCGGCGGCGATGACTTTACCGATGTTATTCGCCAGTGGATGCTGTCGCGTTACCCTGACTACCAGCCGGCGGACGCATTCGAAGAGGCGCAACTGACGGCGCAGGCCGAAGGCCTGAAACACCAGCTCACGCAGCAGGCGCTGGCGACAGCCACGCTCCACGCTGGCGGGCAGGAGATGACCTGGCGGCTGGATAATGACACGCTCACCGATATCTGCCAGCCGCTGCTGGCGCGGCTGAAACAGCCCGTTATCCAGGCGCTGCGCGACGCCCGTTTTGATATCGGCGATCTGGACGATGTTATCCTGGTGGGCGGCGCCACGCGCATGCCGGTGGTGCGCCAGCTGGCGGCGCGCATGTTTGGCCGCTTCCCGCGCGCTGAGCTCAACCCGGATGAAGTGGTGGCGCTGGGCGCGGGCATCCAGGCGGGGCTTGCAAGCCTCGACGCGGCGCTCGACGACGTTGTACTTACGGATGTAATGCCCTATTCGCTCGGCATCGAAACGGCGCGCCGTCACGGCGAACGCTTCGAGAGCGGCTACTTTCTGCCGATTATCGAGCGCAACAGCTTTGTGCCGGTCAGCATGTTCCGCTCCATCGCGACCGTTTATGACAACCAGCGCCAGCTCGAAATCGCCGTATTTCAGGGCGAGGCGCGCCGGGTGGCCGAGAATATTCTGCTCGACAAATTTACGCTCGATATCCCACCGCGCCCGGCGGACGAAGTGACCGTGGATGTACGTTTCACTTATACCCTTGATGGCATTCTGGAAGTGGAATGTAAAATCGACGGTCAGGAGGACGTGGCGTCGCTGGTGATTGAACGCGCGCCTGGCAGCCTCAGCCCGGAGGAGATCCAGCAGCGCCTGGCGCAGCTCAATGCGTTGAAAATCCATCCGCGCGACCGCACGGAGAACCGGCAACTGCTGGCGCAGGCGAGCCTGCGTTATGAACAGACGCTCGGCGAGCGGCGTCATCTTATCGATCACTACAGCGCGCAGTTTGAGCAGGCGCTGGAAAGCCAGGATCTGCGCGCGATCGCCGACGCGCGTCAGTCGCTGGCGCAGATCCTCGCCCAGTTTGACGACGGGTTACGCTAATGGATGCCTGGAGCCTTCTCGGCCTTGAGCCGACCAAAGACAAAAGCGCGTTGCGCCGCGCCTGGGCGAAAGTGGTCAAGCAGCATCGTCCGGATCAGGACCCGCAAATGTATCAGCGGCTGCGCGAAGCCTACGAGGCGGCGCAACGCTACCAGGAAGAAGAAGACCTGGACGATGCAACCGACGGCGACGAGGCGCAATCGCCTGTCGTTATCACAGACGGTGATATCCCTGCCTGGCTGCAAACGGAAACGACTCCGCAGCCGGATGTCATGTCGCAGCCCGGCTGGGATGCGCAGCAGCTTCGCGAGAAAGCGCAGTGGCTGTCGCCTTTTATCGTCGCCGATGAGATGGCTGGCTGCCAGCTGCTGGAAACTTACCTGGTAACCGAGCTGCCGGATGCGCTGGCGGCGCGCCGCTACTTCAGCGAGCAACTGGCCGGAGCGCTGGCGGATGAACAGTGGCTCACGCGAGGCCAGCTGGAGCATGTCGGCAGGGTAATGGGGTGGGAGCTTGAGAGCTACCGCAGCACAGCGCTGTCCGACTGGCTGGTGGAGGCGCTCGACGCGCGCGTCACCACCACGGAAGAAGATTACCGGATGATCGTGGAGCGCGGGCAGCATCAGGCGAACTGGCTCTGGCGAGCCCGCTGGCGACTGATGACCGAGCCGCAGGCGCCGCTGCCGTGGTGGGGGCGACTGTGGCCTGGATTTCTTGACGAGGCCCGGCAGCAGGTCCAGACGATGTGCGGCGAACAGCCCGGTTTATGGCAGCGTATTAACCCGGTGATGATGGAACTGCTCTATACGCCAGGCCGGGCGCTGTCGATGCATCTCTTCATAAGCCTGCTCTTTTGGGGCGGCGTGCTGGGTTTTCTGGCGGTCGATCCTCAGGTAAGGGCGGTGGATGTGGGGATTGTGAGTGCGATTGTAGGGGCTTATCTGTTCGGTATCCCGGCGCTCTGGAACCGCTATCCTGAGGGGAGCCGACAACGGATCGGCGTCCGTATTGGGTATGTGCTGTTATCAGTCACGCTGCTGGCGGCCCCGGTGGGGCTTTTTGCGCACTATGCCGTGGCGTTCTATCAGAAAAGCCACGAAATCACGCCGGTGCTTTATATGGTCGTGATTATCGTGGGAGTGCTGGTGGTGTGTCTGAGACCGCGGGCGCGGCAGTGGTGGCGCTGGCCCATTGATATCATCTCCGGGCCGATCGGGTTTCCTGTTCAGTTGCTTTGTCAGCTGCCGTGGGTGATTAACCTGTTTTTAATTCCTTTCGGCACGAAGTTGTACAGCGTGTTTATCCGCCTTTTTATTGAGGCGATAAGATCAGGGTTCTGAACGCACCGCGACGCGACGTAGCGCCAGGTAATCGAGCAAACAGCCCAGCACGATCCCCCCCAGCGCCAGTAACGCGCCGGCTTCAAGCAGCATCCCATCAAAGGTTAACGCGCTCAGGCCGAGCGCGTTGCTGATAATCACCAAAAGCCAGGCGCCGAGCAGCGCGCAACCGATCAGCAGCAGACGCAGCGCGAAACGATAACCCGCCGGGAACGCCTGGCGGCGCAAAAACGCGCCGGTTTCACGGGTATACTCCAGTGTGCCCCGGCACAACTGCAACAGCAGAATACCCGGCACCGCCGCGACTACCGAGAAGAGATAAAAGCTCGGCCAGCCGTAAGCTTCCACAAACCAGCCCGCCACCGGGCCCACATAGACGCGCCCGACAGCCGACAGCGCGGAGAGCAGGGCAAACTGGGTGGCGGAAAACGACTTATTACACAGCGTCATCAGCAGCGCCACAAACGCCGCGGTGCCCATGCCGCCGCACAGGTTTTCAAAGAAAACTGCGGCCGCCATGGTCAGCAGATCTTTATCGCTCACTGACAGCAGCCAGTAACCGGCGTTCGACGCCGCCTGTAAAATGCCGAAGATCAGCAGCGCGCGGAACAGCGACAGCCGCTGCATTAATACCCCGCCGTAGAGCGCGCCGATAATCGTCGCGAGCAGCCCCAGCGTTTTATTCACCATGCCGACCTGAGCGGCGTCAAAGCCGACGCCGCGAATAAGAAAGGTGGTGGTCAGGCTCATGGCGAACGCGTCGCCAAGCTTATAAAGGACAATCAGCAACAGGATAAGCCAGGCGTTGTTACGCCCGAAGAAATCGCGCAGCGGCGCAACGACGGCCTGCTCCAGAGTGCGCGGGGCCGGGATGGCGTCGTCAGGCTCCGGCGCAAACCAGGTGGCGATAAGGCAGGGGATGAGAAGCGCTGCCATCAGCCAGTAAGTGGCCTGCCAGCCGAGCCAGCGGTCTGCGAGCCACAGCGCCAGTCCGCCTGAGACCAGCATCGCCAGCCGATAGCCAAGCACGCTAATCGCCGCGCCCGAGCCGCGTTCGTCAGCGGGCAGCACGTCGGTTTTCCAGGCGTCGAACACGATATCCTGCGAGGCTGAACAGAACGCGATAAGCACCGCCAGCGCCGCCATCCAGCGCAGATGCGTCGAGGGCTCTAAAAAGCCCATCCCGGCGATAGCTACCAGCAGTAACAGTTGCGTGATAAATAGCCAGCCGCGACGCCTGCCGAGCAGCGGCGGCGTATAGCGGTCCATGACCGGCGACCAGAGAAATTTAAAGACGTAAGCCTGACCGACAAGCGAGAAAAAACCGATGGTTTTGAGGTCGATATTCTCAACCGTCATCCAGGCCTGAAGTGTGCCGGAGGTGAGCGCCAGCGGCAGGCCGGAGGCGAAGCCGAGGATCAGTAAAATGGCGGATTTCGGCTGCTGAAAAAGGCGTAAATAATGACTGTGCATGGGCGGCCGTAAAAAAAGCGGCCCGGCGAACCGGGCCTTTAAAAACAAGGATGATTAACGCGCGTTCTGTTTGATGAACTCGTGGATGCTGGTGTCCTGCGCCATATCGGCGATAGTGTCGCTCAGCACGGAGTTAACCGCGTCGGCGATATTTTTGTTGCTCGCCTGGAAAGCGCCTTCCACAGAATAACTGGCGCGGTAGTTTTTGGTCATCTTATTGCCCGTTTTCGCGGTCGCAATGATAGAGATGTCCGCTTTAGTGGCGATGTTGTAGCGCACGTTGCCCTGCGAGACGTCAGCATAGAGCTGGTTAACGATAATCTGCAAATCTACCGCGCCGCTTGGGCCAATCATGTAGCCGCGGGAGGTCATCTGTTTCTCCAGCACTTCCTGAAGCAGGAAACGCAGATCGCGCGAGGCGGTCAGCGTCACCAGCTGGTTGTCGCGGGTCACTTTCGCCAGCGCCTGATCCTGACGCTGATCCGCGCCGTTAATGCTGACGGTCACGCCCATCAGGCTCGGGTCCTGCTGCGGCAGGGTGATTTTAGGGGAGACTTCAATCGTCGTCGGCGGGGTCGCGCAACCTGCCAGCATAAAAAGGGCAACGAGCGGGAAGAGTACTTTTTTTAACATGTTCAGGCTCTCAACGGTCCATGGGCAATGAAGAAGAAAATTCCCGCCATCATAGCATCGCCATGCGCGAGGGGAAGAGGCCAGTCGACTGAAAATAACGCAATGTCTTTTTTATGACCGCCGTCTGGCCTGGCGTCGTCTGAAATTGCGGTTATAAGCGCGCTGACCGGCGCTGAGCGTGCCATAAAGCGCAGCGGCGGCAAAAGTTAAAATTGTGTTGTTTTTTGACAATGGAAACGGTAAAAGCGGCTAACCTTTAAAGTGATGGCTGCCATCGCAGCGTTGTCGAGGAGAGTCTTATGATGATACGCGAGCAGATTGAAGAAAAACTGAAGGCAGCCTTTGAGCCTGTCTTTCTGGATGTAGTGGATGAAAGCTATCGTCATAACGTACCGGCGGGCTCTGAAAGTCATTTCAAAGTCGTGCTGGTCAGCGATCGCTTCGTCGGCGAGCGTTTCCTCAATCGCCACCGGCTCATTTACGGCATTCTTAGCGAAGAACTGGCCTCGACGGTGCATGCTCTGGCGCTGCACACCTATACCCTGAAAGAGTGGGAAGGGCTTCAGGATACGGTGCTGCCTTCTCCGGCTTGTCGGGGGGCCGGCACCCTGGCCTGATGAATCACAGTTGCAACGGCGGGAGCTTTTCCAGTATGTTGCGCCAGCGGTAATAAAACGAAACGGCCTGCGTGGCCGTTTTTGTTTTGCCTGAATTTTGCACGCTATGTGCACTTTTCAGTCATAAATTTGCCGGGAAGTGTGAAAAGTGCCGCAATGCCTCGGCTGGCTTTTCTCGACTCCCCAAGGGGATGCCGCTATAATGCTGCGTCTTATTTTTCGGAATGTCTTCGGGACGATTCTGGCGACAGGGATAGTGTTTCTGCTAAAGAAGACGTCCCGGTTCTGCGAAGCGAATACCATAGGGCTTCCAGAGTTGACCGAGCACTGTGATTTTTTGAGGTAACAAGATGCAAGTTTCAGTTGAAACCACTCAGGGCCTTGGGCGCCGTGTAACGATTACTATCGCTGCTGACAGCATCGAGAACGCTGTAAAAAGCGAGCTGGTCAACGTGGCAAAGAAAGTGCGTATCGACGGCTTTCGCAAAGGCAAAGTACCGATGAATGTTGTTGCTCAGCGTTATGGCGCATCCGTGCGTCAGGATGTGCTGGGCGATCTGATGAGCCGTCACTTCGTTGACGCTATCATCAAAGAAAAAATCAATCCGGCTGGCGCGCCGAACTATGTGCCGGGCGAATACAAACTGGGCGAAGACTTCACCTACGCGGTAGAGTTCGAAGTGTACCCGGAAGTTGAGCTGCAGGGCCTGGAATCTATCGAAGTGGAAAAACCGGTTGTTGAAGTCACCGACGCTGACGTAGACACCATGCTGGACACCCTGCGCAAGCAGCAGGCGACCTGGAAAGATAAAGACGGCGCTGCCGACGCAGAAGACCGCGTAACCATCGACTTCACCGGCTCTGTAGACGGCGAAGAGTTTGAAGGCGGCAAAGCGACCGACTTCGTACTGGCGATGGGTCAGGGCCGCATGATCCCGGGCTTTGAAGAAGGCATTAAAGGCCACAAAGCAGGCGAAGAGTTCACCATCGACGTGACCTTCCCGGAAGAATACCACGCGGAAAACCTGAAAGGTAAAGCTGCTAAGTTCGTTATCAACCTGAAGAAAGTTGAAGAGCGCGAACTGCCGGAGCTGACCGAAGAGTTCATCAAACGTTTCGGCGTTGAAGATGGTTCCGTTGCCGGTCTGCGTACCGAAGTACGTAAAAACATGGAACGCGAGCTGAAAGGCGCCGTGCGTAACCGCATCAAGTCTCAGGCTATCGACGGTCTGGTGAACGCGAACAACATCGACGTTCCGGCTGCGCTGATCGACGGCGAAATCGACGTGCTGCGCCGCCAGGCCGCACAGCGTTTTGGCGGTAATGAGAAACAGGCTCTGGAACTGCCGCGCGAACTGTTCGAAGAACAGGCTAAACGTCGCGTCGTTGTTGGTCTGCTGCTGGGCGAAGTCATTCGTACCCATGAGCTGAAAGCTGACGAAGATCGCGTGAAAGCGCTGATCGAAGAGATGGCTTCTGCTTATGAAGATCCGTCAGAAGTTATTGAGTTCTACAGCAAGAACAACGAGCTGATGGACAACATGCGCAACGTGGCGCTGGAAGAGCAGGCGGTTGAAGCGGTACTGGCGAAAGCGAAAGTGACCGAGAAGCCGACCTCTTTCCAGGAACTGATGAATCAGCAGGCGTAAGCCCTTTCATCGTTCCACGACGAGGCATATGGGCCCGTCACCGCAGGGTGACGGGCTTTTTTGTCACTTTTCCTACCCAGAAATGGCGGGTAAGGGGTGTTTCGGTGTTAGCGTAACAGCAAAAGATTGTTATGCTTGAAACAGGGCATCATTATCCCCATTAATGAAACAGTAAAAAGTGAACGACTGGCTGATAATCCGTCCGTAAGGTGTTTACCGGCAGGAGCGTAGTCATCCTGAGCGGTCTCAAGTAGAATCAGTACAGCAGGTTACTCAGAATATTTATCCAGGAGACGGATATGTCATACAGTGACGAACGTGATCAATTTGCACCCCATATGGCTCTGGTGCCGATGGTTGTTGAACAGACCTCGCGCGGCGAGCGTTCTTACGATATTTTCTCCCGTCTGCTCAAGGAACGTATCATTTTTCTGACCGGCCAGGTCGAAGACCAGATGGCCAACCTGATTGTCGCGCAGATGCTGTTTCTGGAAGCGGAAAACCCAGAGAAAGACATCTATCTTTACATTAACTCGCCGGGTGGGGTAATCACCGCCGGGATGTCAATCTACGACACCATGCAGTTTATTCAGCCGGACGTTAGCACCATTTGTATGGGCCAGGCCGCGTCAATGGGCGCTTTCCTGCTGACTGCGGGCACGAAAGGTAAACGTTTCTGCCTGCCCAACTCGCGCGTAATGATCCACCAGCCGCTGGGCGGCTACCAGGGGCAGGCGACGGATATCGAAATCCACGCCCGCGAAATCCTGAAAGTGAAAGCACGCATGAACGAACTGATGGCGCAACATACGGGCCAGCCTCTTGAACAAATCGAGAGAGACACAGAGCGCGACCGTTTCCTCTCTGCAGGTGAAGCAGTAGAGTATGGTCTGGTTGACTCCATCATGACCCACCGTAACTGATGCCCGCCACGCGAGGGCCGCTATACTAGAAAAAGGCGGCCCTTTGCATCCTGGCGGCAGGCGCTGGTACGAGCATGGCGTTGTCGCGTGCGGCACTAAGAACAGAAAAGAGGTTTTGACTCATGACAGATAAGCGCAAAGACAGCTCAGGCAAACTGTTGTACTGCTCTTTTTGCGGCAAAAGCCAGCATGAAGTGCGCAAGCTAATCGCCGGGCCGTCCGTGTATATCTGCGACGAGTGTGTCGATTTATGTAACGACATTATTCGCGAAGAGATTAAAGAAGTGGCTCCGCACCGTGAACGCAGCGCTCTGCCGACGCCACATGAAATCCGTAGCCATCTTGACGATTATGTTATTGGTCAGGAAAGGGCGAAAAAGGTGCTGGCGGTAGCGGTCTATAACCACTACAAACGTCTGCGCAACGGCGACACCTCGAACGGCGTCGAACTCGGTAAAAGTAACATTCTGCTGATCGGCCCGACCGGTAGCGGTAAAACCTTGCTGGCGGAAACGCTGGCGCGCCTGCTGGATGTACCGTTTACCATGGCTGACGCCACTACGCTGACCGAAGCCGGTTACGTGGGCGAGGATGTGGAAAACATCATCCAGAAACTGCTGCAAAAGTGCGACTACGACGTCCAGAAAGCGCAGCGCGGCATCGTTTATATTGATGAGATTGATAAAATCTCCCGTAAATCCGATAACCCGTCCATCACGCGCGACGTATCCGGCGAAGGCGTACAGCAGGCTCTGCTGAAGCTTATCGAAGGCACCGTGGCGGCCGTACCGCCGCAGGGCGGGCGCAAACATCCGCAACAGGAATTCTTGCAGGTTGATACCTCCAAAATTCTCTTTATCTGCGGCGGCGCGTTCGCAGGTCTCGATAAAGTGATCGCGAATCGTGTAGAAACCGGCTCCGGCATTGGTTTTGGCGCGACAGTAAAAGGCAAATCGCAGAAGGCGACCGAAGGTGAGCTGCTCTCCCAGGTCGAGCCGGAAGATCTGATCAAATTTGGTCTGATCCCGGAATTCATTGGCCGTCTGCCGGTTGTCGCCACGCTAAATGAGCTGAGCGAAGATGCGCTGATCCAGATCCTCAAAGAGCCGAAAAACGCCCTGACCAAACAGTATCAGGCGCTGTTTAACCTCGAAGGCGTAGAGCTGGAGTTCCGCGACGAAGCGCTGGAAGCCATCGCCAAAAAAGCGATGTCGCGTAAAACCGGCGCGCGTGGTCTGCGCTCCATCGTCGAAGCGGCGCTGCTGGAAACCATGTACGATCTGCCGTCCATGGAAGACGTTGAAAAAGTGGTTATTGACGAGTCCGTAATCGCGGGCCAAAGCGAACCGCTGCTTATTTATGGCAAACCGGAAGCCCAGCAGGCATCCGGCGAATAATTCGCCAGTTCTGACAATCAGTTAACAATAAATGGGGGAAATAATCCCCCATTTATTTTTCCTGCATCCGTGCCGTTGAATGTGCGGGAAACATCCCCATATACTGATTTACTTATTGGTGATGCCGTGAAGTGCGTTCACATGCGCCCCATCACCAGGCGGAAACTAAACTAAGAGAGAGCTCTATGAATCCTGAGCGTTCTGAACGCATTGAAATCCCCGTATTGCCATTGCGCGATGTGGTGGTTTATCCGCACATGGTTATCCCTTTGTTTGTGGGACGGGAAAAGTCTATTCGTTGCCTTGAAGCCGCCATGGATAATGACAAAAAAGTCATGCTGGTGGCGCAGAAAGAGGCCTCAACGGATGAGCCGGGCGTGAACGATCTGTTTACTGTCGGTACCGTGGCGTCCATTTTGCAGATGCTGAAACTGCCAGACGGCACCGTCAAAGTGCTGGTTGAAGGTTTGCAGCGCGCGCGTATCACCACGCTTTCCGACAACGGCGACCATTTCGCCGCGAAAGCCGAATACCTGGAATCGCCGGCCATTGACGAGCGCGAGCAGGAAGTGCTGGTGCGCACTGCCATCAGCCAGTTCGAAGGCTACATCAAGCTCAATAAGAAAATCCCGCCAGAAGTGCTGACGTCGCTTAATAGCATCGACGATCCGGCCCGTCTTGCGGACACCATCGCCGCGCATATGCCGCTGAAACTCAGCGATAAGCAGTCGGTGCTGGAGATGTCTGACATCAACGAGCGTCTGGAATACCTGATGGCGATGATGGAGTCGGAAATCGACCTGCTGCAGGTTGAAAAACGCATCCGTAATCGCGTCAAAAAACAGATGGAAAAAAGCCAGCGCGAGTACTATCTGAACGAGCAAATGAAAGCCATTCAGAAAGAGCTCGGCGAGATGGACGATGCGCCGGACGAAAACGAAGCGCTGAAGCGCAAAATCGACGCGGCCAAAATGCCGAAAGAGGCTAAAGAGAAAGCCGAGGCCGAGCTTCAGAAGCTGAAAATGATGTCTCCGATGTCGGCCGAAGCCACCGTGGTGCGCGGCTACATCGACTGGATGGTGCAGGTGCCGTGGAACGCGCGCAGCAAAGTGAAAAAAGACCTGCGCCAGGCCCAGGAGATTCTTGATACCGATCACTACGGCCTTGAGCGCGTTAAAGATCGCATCCTGGAATACCTCGCGGTTCAGAGCCGTGTGAACAAAATCAAAGGGCCGATCCTGTGTCTGGTGGGGCCGCCGGGGGTGGGTAAAACCTCGCTTGGTCAGTCCATCGCTAAAGCGACCGGTCGTAAATATGTCCGTATGGCGCTGGGCGGCGTGCGTGATGAAGCGGAAATCCGCGGTCACCGTCGTACTTACATCGGTTCTATGCCGGGTAAACTGATCCAGAAAATGGCAAAAGTGGGCGTTAAAAACCCGCTGTTCCTGCTCGATGAGATCGACAAAATGTCCTCCGACATGCGCGGCGATCCGGCTTCTGCGCTGCTGGAAGTGCTCGATCCGGAACAGAACGTGGCCTTTAACGATCACTATCTGGAAGTGGATTACGACTTAAGCGACGTGATGTTTGTCGCCACGTCCAACTCCATGAATATTCCGGCGCCCCTGCTGGACCGTATGGAAGTGATCCGTCTTTCCGGTTACACCGAAGATGAAAAACTCAACATCGCGAAGCGCCACCTGCTGCCGAAGCAGATTGAGCGTAACGCCTTGAAAGAGAATGAAATCGAGGTGGATGACAGCGCTATTATCGGCATCATCCGTTACTATACCCGCGAAGCGGGCGTGCGTAGCCTTGAGCGTGAGATCTCCAAACTGTGCCGTAAAGCGGTTAAACAGCTGCTGCTGGACAAATCGCTTAAGCGCATCGAGATCACCGGTGAAAACCTCAAGGATTTCCTCGGCGTTCAGCGCTTTGACTACGGCCGCGCCGATAGCGAAAACCGTGTAGGACAAGTAACGGGTCTGGCGTGGACGGAAGTGGGCGGCGATCTGCTGACCATCGAAACCGCCTGCGTGCCGGGTAAAGGCAAACTGACTTACACCGGTTCACTCGGTGAAGTGATGCAGGAGTCCATCCAGGCGGCGTTAACCGTGGTTCGCGCGCGTGCCGAGAAGCTTGGCATCAACAGCGACTTCTACGAAAAACGTGATATTCACGTTCACGTACCGGAAGGCGCCACGCCGAAAGATGGCCCGAGCGCCGGTATCGCTATGTGCACCGCATTGGTGTCCTGTCTGACCGGCAACCCGGTGCGCGCTGATGTGGCGATGACCGGTGAAATCACGCTGCGTGGCCAGGTGCTGCCGATTGGCGGTCTGAAAGAGAAACTGCTGGCGGCGCACCGTGGCGGCATTAAAACGGTGCTGATCCCGGATGAAAACAAGCGCGATCTGGAAGAGATTCCGGAAAACGTCATCGCCGATCTGGATATCCATCCGGTGAAACGCATTGAAGAGGTGCTGAGCCTGGCGCTGCAAAACGCGCCGTATGGCATGCAGGTCGCGACCGCAAAATAGTGACCTGACGCAAGCACGCTGAGAAAAACAGGGCTGGTAAGTGTTTTCGCACTTGCCAGCCTTTTTTTGTATAGCTAATTTAGATTGCCGTCCGAAGTGCCATCACTAACTCTTGTTGTAAGGGCATGAGAGGACTGCTATAACTGCTGCGCGGTCGCGTCGTGAAGGATTCCGGTGCGATATAAAATATAAAGAGAGGAAGAGAAGAGTGAATAAATCTCAACTGATAGACAAAATTGCCGCAGGTGCCGATATTTCTAAAGCAGCGGCCGGACGTGCGTTAGATGCTTTGATTGATTCTGTTACCGAATCTCTGCAGGCAGGGGATGAAGTTGCGCTGGTTGGCTTTGGTACCTTTGCTGTTCGTGAACGTGCTGCCCGCACCGGCCGTAACCCGCAAACTGGCAAGGAAATCACCATCGCAGCGGCGAAGGTTCCGGGTTTCCGTGCTGGTAAGGCGCTGAAAGACGCGGTTAACTGATCCTTTGGCTGGCATTATCGCAGCCGGGGGAGAAAACAAGGCGCATCATCTGATGTGCCTTTTTTATTTCTGGATGAGTAATCTGCTGATATGGGCTGACAACCGCCCCGGTTTCTTGTCACAATACGCCTTTGCGCGCAGCGGCCGAGCGGATGTCGTCACGTTTCTGTGCGAGTTCTACCTGTCATTCTACAGCGGAGTGTTGTTACACCATGATGGACAATTTACGCGCGGCGGCGAATCACGTCGTGCTCAAGATCATTCTGGGTTTGATTATCCTGTCATTCGTTTTGACTGGCGTGAGTAACTACCTGATTGGCGGTAACAGTAACTATGCCGCAAAAGTTAACGATCAGGAAATCAGCCGGGCCCAGCTTGAAAACGCGGTCAACGCGGAGCGCAACAACCTCGAAAGAAGACTGGGCGATCGTTTTTCGGAGCTCGCTTCCAATGACAAATATATGGCCGATCTGCGCCAGCGTGTACTGCAAAGTCTGATCGACGAAGCGCTGATCGACCAGTATGCGCATGCGCTCAAGCTTGAGATCAGCGACGAACAGGTGCGCGACGCGATTTTCAAAAATCCTGCGTTCCAGGAAAACGGTAAATTCGATAACGCGCGCTACAACGCGATTATCACCAGCATGGGTATGAGCGCCGATCAGTACGCGCAGGCGCTGCGTCGTCAACTGACCACTGACCAGCTGGTTAACGCCGTTATGGGCAGCGACTTCGTTCTGCCGGGCGAAAACGATCAGTTCGCGGCGTTGTTCTCGCAGCAGCGTCAGGTTCGCACCGCGACCATCGCGATTGATGCGCTAGCACAGAAGCAGCAGGTTTCCGGGCAGGAAATCAACGATTACTACCAGCAGCACACCAACAACTTCATGTCGCCTGAACAGTTCCGCGTCAGCTATATCAAGCTTGATGCCGCTGCGCTTGCCGAAAACGCCAGTGAAGAAGAGATTCAGGCTTACTACGACAAACATCAGGATGAGTTTGGTCAGCCGCAGCGCAACCGCTACAGCCTGATCCAGACCAAAACTGAAGCTGACGCGAACGCGGTACTCGCGCAGCTCAAGCAGGGCGCGGATTTCGCCACGCTGGCCAAAGAGAAATCGGTCGATGTCATCACGGCCCGTAACGGCGGTGATATGGGCTGGCTGGAGCCGGGCACCACGCCGGAAGAGTTTAAAAACGCCGGTCTGAAAGAGAAAGGCCAGCTTTCTGGCGTTATCAAATCTTCTGTCGGCTTCCTTGTCGTGCGTCTTGATGACATTCAACCGGCCAAAGTGAAGCCGCTTTCTGAAGTGCATAACGACATCAGCGCTAAAGTGAAGCAGGAGAAAGCGCTGGATGCCTTCTTCGCGCTGCAACGTACCGTAAGCGATGCGGCAAGCAACGACAACGAGTCGCTGGCGGGAGCTGAGAAAGCGGCAGGCGTGAAAGCGGTCGAAACCGGCTGGTTCAGCCGCGACGCCGTTCCGCAGGAGATCAATTTTAAACCGGTCACCGACGCGGTGTTTGGCGGTAATCTGCTGGGTGAGAATGGCACGCCGGGTAATAACTCCGACATCATTACCGTCGATGGCGATCGTGCTTTTGTGCTGCGTATCACCGAGCACAAACCGCAGGCCGAGAAACCGCTCGCCGAGGTAAAAGATCAGGTTACTGCGCTGGTGAAACATGAGAAGGCACTGAAACAGGCGAATGAAGAGGCGCAAAAACTGCTGAGCGCTCTGAATGCAGGCAAAGGTGATGAGGCGCTTAAAGCGGCAGGTATCTCCTTCAGCGCGGCGAAGACCTTCGAGCGCAGCACGCAGGATACGCTGACGCAGCCGGTCTTCGCACTGCCGCTGCCGGCGAAAGGTAAACCGAGCTACGGCATCGGCAACGACATGCAGGGCAACGTTGTTCTGCTGGCGCTGGATGAAGTTCGCAGCGGCACCATGCCGGACGCGCAGAAGAAAATGATGGCGCAGCGTCTGACCCAGAATAATGCGGAAATTGCATTTGACGCGTTGCTGGTGGGGCTGCGTAAAGACGCCAAAATCAAGTTTGGCGATACCGGCGCCGCGCCGCAGCAATAACGAGACGTCTCGCACAAATTTTGCAATTCTCTGCAAACCTTAAAGGCCGCTTTCGCGGCCTTTTCCATTTCTGAAATCTGGCGTTTGAGCCGTTTTCTCTGTCCGCTTATGGTGGCGGTGCTGTTAACAAACAAGGAGAACACAGCATGAAACGTGGAATCAAAATCTTCTGTCTCGCCGTCGCTCTGGCTGGCGGTACCTTTTGCACCGCGACGAGCGCGGCGCCATCAGCAGGAAAAGTCCAGGCGGAGCAGATAAAAGATAAACCAGCCGCCGCTGCGCCGCAGGCAAGGCCAGAAAGCGCGCCAGAAACCCTGGAAGAAACCGTGAGTATCAACACCGCCACGGCGGATGAGCTGGCACAGGCGATGAACGGCGTCGGTAAAAAGAAAGCGCAGTCTATCGTCAGTTATCGGGAAGAATATGGCCCGTTTAAATCCCTGGAGGATCTCAAACAGGTGCCCGGCATGGGCAATTCGCTCGTCGAACGCAACCTTTCCCGGATCCGGCTCTAATCGTTAACCATCCGCGCTTGCAGAGTTGAAAAACTTTGCCAGACTAAAGAGGTCATACCAGTGGTGTGACCTCTCTTGTTTTTATCACTCTGTATCTCTTACAAAAAAGAAAAGGTTTAAGCGCTATGCAGACTCAAATCAAAGTGCGTGGGTATCACATAGATGTTTACCAGCATGTGAATAACGCGCGTTATCTGGAGTTTCTTGAAGAAGCCCGCTGGGATGGGCTGGAGAATGACGAAAGCTTTAAATGGATGATGGCGCACAACATTGCTTTTATTGTCGCCAATATCAACATCAACTACCGACGACCCGCAGTGCTGGGCGATCTGCTGACTATCACCAGCGAGGTAAAACAGCTTAACGGCAAAAGCGGCGTGCTGAGTCAGGTGATTACGCTTGCGCCTGAAGGCGAGGTGGTTGCCGATGCGCTCATCACCTTCGTGTGTGTCGATCTGAAAACGCAGAAAGCGCTGCCAATTGAAGGCGAGCTGCGCGAAAAACTGGAAAACATCACAGGCTAAATTCTGCAATCACGCCGCCTGTGCATGCAGTGATGGATTTCTCTCCGTTAAAGGCGAACAATCCGGTAGATGTTATCGGCCCGGAAGCACTGTAAAAAAATGCTTTTAAAATCAACAGGGCAGCCGCTCTTTAACAAGATGGGTTGTGATGTAAATGTTGGTAGGTTGTGGCGGGCGATAAAAAGGTAAATAAAACAAAGTATTGTCTTTAGAGTGTTCCCCGCGCCAGCGGGGATAAACCGGTGCGCGCCGTACTGAACGGCAGCAAGACGCAGTGTTCCCCGCGCCAGCGGGGATAAACCGCCGCTCGACAGCGTGCGGGCCGCCATTGTGCCGTGTTCCCCGCGCCAGCGGGGATAAACCGGAACTGGCAGGCCGATGGATTGCTGAAGATGGGTGTTCCCCGCGCCAGCGGGGATAAACCGACACTGATTATGCGCAGGCCGACGCGTGGCGCGTGTTCCCCGCGCCAGCGGGGATAAACCGTTTATATTAACGTGGAATTCGCTCCTAAATCGGTGTTCCCCGCGCCAGCGGGGATAAACCGATCTGCCTGCAGGTTAATCCAGAAATCCTCGTGTGTTCCCCGCGCCAGCGGGGATAAACCGCATTTCCCCGTGTACGAACGCGCTTTATTCGTGTGTTCCCCGCGCCAGCGGGGATAAACCGTGGGGCGGCCGCGTGCGTATTATTTCCACGCAGTGTTCCCCGCGCCAGCGGGGATAAACCGGCTTTGACATTGTTCTGAACGACGATGAGACCGTGTTCCCCGCGCCAGCGGGGATAAACCGCCAGACCGATATGCGGCCGAGTACCGGGCCGAGTGTTCCCCACCCCAGCGGAAATAAACCGGAACAGGGCGGTGAATAGAGACCAGAGAATACGCGCCCTCTGGCCCCCCACATTCTTCAGCGGCGTTTATACTTCAAAGCCAACGTAAAATTTCGCAACACTGCGCAACAAAGGAGAGACGATGCGGGTACACCATCTTAACTGCGGTTGTATGTGTCCTTTGGGCGGCGCGCTGTATGACGGCTTTAGCAAAGGGCTGCACGCGCATCTTATTTGCCACTGCCTGCTGATTGAAACCCAAAACGACGGGCTGGTACTGGTGGATACCGGCTTTGGTCGCGACGATATGCGCCATCCCGGCCGTCGGTTGCCGCTGTTTTTTCGGGCGCTGAACAATATTCAGTACCGCGAATCATTAACGGCGTTGCATCATATTAAAGCGCTCGGCTTTAAGCCGGAGGATGTACGACATATCGTGCTGACGCATCTCGATTTCGACCACGCAGGCGGTATCAGCGATTTCCCGCATGCGCAGGTGCATCTGATGCAACAGGAGATCACTGCGGCGAATGGGCGGGGTACCTGGCTCGACAGCGCGCGCTATCGGCCGGGGCAGTGGGGAAACCGGTCGGGCTGGCACGGCTATCAGGCGCATGGCGAGCCGTGGTTTGGTTTTAGCGCCGTGCGCTCACTCGATGGCCTGCCGCCGGAGATACTGCTGATCCCGCTGCCGGGACATACCGAAGGCCATGCAGGCGTGGCGATTGATACGCCGCAGGGCTGGATCCTTCATGGCGGAGACGCGTGGTTTTATCGCGATGAGATGGCGGCGGACCCGCACTGCACGCCGGGGCTGCGCTTTTATCAGTGGATGATGCAGAAAGACAAATCGGCGCGACTGGCGAACCAGAAACGCCTGCGGAACCTGGCCGCTGACGCAAATGCGGGCGTGACGCTGTTTTGCAGCCACGACGCCCGCGAATTTGAACGCGTCAGCGGTAAAAACCTGGCTATTTAAGCCCGGTTTTTTGTTTCATGGCGGCCATAACGGCAGGCTGGTTTGCCTGATATTGTGACAGCCCGTTGGCGCGCAGATGGCAGGCGGCGCACTCGCCGCAGCCATCACCCTGAATGCCGTTATAGCAGGTGAGCGTCTGCTGGCGAATCACATCCAGCTTGCCCCAGTAATCCGCCAGCGCCCAGGTTTCCGCTTTATTCAGCCACATCAGCGGCGTCTCAAAGCGCACGTCACGCGCCATGCCAAGCGTGACGGCGTGGTTGAGCGCTTTAACAAACTCGTCGCGACAGTCCGGGTAGCCGGAAAAATCAGTCTCGCAAACGCCGGTGATCACTGCTTCGGCCTGCACCTGATACGCATAAACAGATGCCAGCGTCAGGAACAGAATATTACGGCCCGGCACGAAGGTGCTCGGCAACCCGTCGGCATCGGGATCGTAATCCGGCACAGGGATGCTGTCGCGCGTCAGGCTGCTGACCGCGAGTTCGTTAAGCAGCGTCACATCCAGCACTTTGTGCGCACGCGCGCCCAGCGATGCGGCAAGGGCGCTCGCGACATCAATCTCGGCGCGATGACGCTGACCGTAATCGAACGTCACGCAATGCACTTCATCATATTGATGTAACGCCTGAATCAGGCAGGTGGTGGAATCCTGGCCCCCGCTGAAGACCACAACGGCACGTTTCATAAAGCCCCTGTCATTGAATAGCAAAAACGTTATGGTAGCGCCGCGTCGCCGCGCCCACCAGCTTCTTGCGGCGGCGGCAGCCATGCGCGGCTGAAATCAAACCAGCCGAGCGCGTTCAGTTCGATGCCGTTAACGCCAGGCGGCGCGCTTATCTGATAGCGATAGTTAAAGAGCGGGGTGATGACGGCGTCGTGCATCAGCGTCTGCCAGACCTGGCGCAGCGCTGCATTGCGGCCCCGATCGTCCGGATGGCTTTGCACCGCGTCCAGCGTGGCGTCAAGGTGCGCCCGCTGCGGGCCGGTTAACAAATGTCGCCAGAGCGGGTCGCAGCGCAGCCACTGTTCCAGCGTATATTCCGGCGCCTCGCCAATCAGCCTGTCGCCCATCACGATATCTGCCTGCGGCAGCAGCGCGCAGCCATCCCAGTTTTTCGCGTTATGAAAATGCAGTGTCAGACAGCATCCGCGCTGTGCCAGAAAAGCCTGAAGCTGGCGGGCCATTACCGGCAACTCTACTGGCAGGTGATAGACCAGCGTCAGTGAAGGCGGCAGCGGCGGCGGCGGTTCGTCGGGCCATTCCGGCAGTTCCCAGCCGGGCAGCAGTTCGTTGCTGGGCGTAATCAAATGTTCATCAAGCGGCAGGGCGTCAATCATGCCGCTGCGGTGAATGAGTTGCATCAGCCAGCGCGCCTGCGTACGCGACAGCCGCCCGTTTTGCCGGATACCGAGATAGCAGAACCCGAGGCTGATGCTGTTGCTCACCGGGCGCAGATGCTGGAGCTCTTCCTGCTGGCCGATGGCAATCTGCACCGGATGGCGGCAACTGGTGCCGAGCGCGCTGTCGAAGAGATCCGGCGTAATCCAGTATTCGACCGCTTTTAACAGTGGATGATTAAGATGATAAAGATCGTGGCTTTCGATGCGCACCAGGTCAGGGGTGAAAGCGGCAAGCCGGAACGGGCCGCAGCCGAGCGTCGCCTCGTCCGGATGCGCCAGATAACTGCAGTGGCTGGCAAACCGCCACGCCAGCCAGTAATCGGGGCGGATCAAATCGACGCGCAGGCAGTGCGTGTGCTCCACCGTAATACTTTTGACGCTGGCGAAGAGCTGGCGCAGTGCGTCAGGCTCAAGCAACTGTTGCAGCCGTCGCTGCAACTGCGCGGCGTCTACCGGTTCATGATTGTGCCAGTGCAGGGTGGGGCGCAGATAAAAGCGCCAGCTGAGGCCGTCCGGCGACACATGCCAGTGGTGTGCCATATCGCCTTCCGGGCGCGCGCTTTGCGGATTAAACCGCGTCAGTCCGCTGAAAATTTGCCGGGCGAGGTGCTGTTCGGCGCGGCCTGGCAAAAAGCCGGGCGTCAGCGGCTCAAGCGGGCGGTAATAGGGAATGCGCAGCGTGGGAGTGTCGTTATGCCACTGGCCGCCCAGAAACGGGTGCAGCAACTGACGCAACTGGCCGGAAGCGAGCTGCGCGAGTGTGAGGGCGTTATGGTGCTGGCCCTGGCGTAACACGGTTTCCATCATGCCGGCGCGCACGGTTTGCGGCGAGACCATAAAAGTTAACTCGCCCCGTTTGCCACGGCCCGGCTGCGCACGCCAGCGCAGCCAGCCCTCTTGTTCCAGCTGGCGCAGCAGCGTACGGACGTGGCGCTCGCTGCAAAAACAGCGCGCGGCGAGCTCCGCGACAGTGACGGCCTGCGGGTCACCCTCCGACGCCTGCCACAGGCGCTGGAATTGATTAAGCCGGTTCAGGAGACGCATAAAAAACCCGGAACAATTTTTCGCAAGTATTCACTATTAGTTCCGTATATGCCAGGCAATACTGCCCGTCAACCGTAAGAGGGGATGAAAATGGTACGACTGGCCGCTTTTGATATGGATGGTACGCTCTTAATGCCCGATCACCGCACGGGCGACGCAACCCTGAAAACGTTACGTCGCCTGCAGGAGCGCGGCGTCACGCTCGCGTTCGCAACGGGTCGGCATTTGCTTGATATGCGTCCTCTGTTGCAGGAAATAGCGCCGGAGGCCTTTCTCATCACCGGCAACGGGACGCGCATTCATGCGCCATCAGGCGAGCGGCTGCTCGCCAGAGATTTACCGCCGCAGGTCGCTGAAATCGTGCTGCACGGTCACTGGAATACGTCCGCCAGTGTGCATGTGTTTAACGACAGCGGCTGGCTCACGGATAAAGATATTCCGGCGCTGTTGCAGGCGCATAGCTGGAGCGGCTTTCGCTATCAGCTTACCGATCTCAAACGCCTTCCCGCGCATGAGGTGACGAAAATTTGCTTTGTTGCCGACCATGCCACGCTCTGCACGCTGCGCACGGCGCTGAGCCAGACGCTTGGCGCGCAGGCGCATCTCTGTTTTTCCGCGACCGACTGTCTCGAAGTTCTGCCGCCTGACTGTAATAAAGGCGCGGCGTTACAGGCGCTGGCTCATCACCTGGGCATCACGATGGCGGATTGTATGGCGTTTGGCGATGCGATGAACGATCGCGAAATGTTATCGCTGGCCGGGAAGGGGCTGATTATGGGTAACGCGATGCCAGAGCTTATCGCGGCGCTGCCTCATCTGCCGGTTATCGGGCACTGCAACAGAGAGGCGGTCGCGCACTATTTGACGGATTGGCTGGACACGACACCTTAATGATTCCCCCGAATGATGAGGCATTCCAGCAAGCCGGGGCTATCGTTATCCCCCGGCTTTTTTTATTTCCCGCCGCTGATGGTCACCGTCAGCTTCATTAATGAGTAGTTAAAAAGCTGCGGCGGCATGGTGTCCGGGTTGTAGAGATCGCCTGCGAAGCAGTAAACCTCCATCACGCCACCCCGTTTACCGAGCTCCAGCGCCTGCTGGAAAATATACGGCAGGTTTTCGTCATAGGTCACCGGCACATTGGCGTTATTGTTCAGCACGCGCCCGTCAAGGGTCGCCTCTTTGAACGTGACGTTGAGCGTTTCGCCCGGCGCGATAGCCTTTTTGCCCGCTTTGGTCTGAATAAAGAACAGCGACTTATTACGCTTAAGCAATTTTTTCTGCGCGGTCACATTCTCCAGTTGTTTAATGCCCGCCTCGTACTTCTTCTCTTCGCGGCTGGACAGCTCTTTCAGCATCGATTCATGCAACGTCAACAGCAGCTTCGGTTCGATCGCGACTTTTTGCGCCAGGCCATCTTTGATACCCATCAGCAGAAGCGGCAGATCCGTTTTGATGCCGAGATCGTTCATCTGATCCATGCTTTTTTGCACCAGCCGCGAGAACATCACGCCGTTGGCGTAAGACTGTTTGCTCGCTTTATCCTTAAGCGATACGGTGCCGGCTTCCGGCCCGGTTTTGCCGGTCGTCTGCGCCTGAACCTGGGCCGCGGTATCCGCCCTCAGTTTCTCAGCCTGTGCCAGCAGCTCTGTTTTTTCTTTTTCGGCCTGTGCTTTTTGCGCGGCGTTTTCCGCGTTCAGGCTCGCCAGTTTATCGGTCAGTTCCTGATTCGCACGTTTGAGGGTTTCCAGTTCGGCTTGCGCTTTTTGCTGATCGGTAGCGGAGGCCGAACGCAACGCTTTGTCTGACGCCTCTGGCTGGTGTTCTTTATCAGCGAGCGACTGCTTCAGCGTCGCGATCTCCGCCTGGGCGGTAGTGAGCTGCTGGTTTATCGCCTCTTTTGCGGCGGCCATTTGCGCGGTCTGCTGTTGCTGGCTACGGAACGCCAGATCTTTTTCGCTCTCACTGCCTTTGAGTCCGGAAAGCTCTGTCTGTAGCGCCGTCGCTTTCTCCTGAGTGCGGGTGGCGAGCGCAGTTGATGCGTTAAGTTTCTCCGTAAGCGCGGCTACCTGCGCCTTGAGCGCCGCTTCCGTCGCCTGGTTTTTTTGCAGCAGTGCGGCCTGTTCCGCCTGCATTTTTTGCAGTTTCTCTTTATCTTCTTTGCTGAGCGTACTGGTTTTAAGCTCCAGCAGGCTGTTTTGCTGTTTCAGTGCTGTGAGTTCAGCGGCGCGCTTATCGAGCTCCGCCTGCAGCGCCTGCGCTTTCTGGTTCAGCGCGTCAACGCTCTGCGCGTTTTGCTGCGTGAGCGCGGCTTTTTCCTGCTCAAGCTTCGCGAGCTGGGTTTGCAGCGCGTTTTCACTTTGCGAATGTTCAGCGCCTGCCTTTTTGAGCGCCGCCAGTTCAGCGGCGCGTTTATCAAGCTCCGCCTGCAGCGCCTGCGCTTTCTGGTTCAGCGCGTCAACGCTCTGCGCGTTTTGCTGCGTGAGCGCGGCTTTTTCCTGCTCAAGCTTCGCGAGCTGGGTTTGCAGCGCGTTTTCGCTTTGTGAATGTTCAGCTCCTGCCTTTTTGAGCACCGCCAGTTCAGCGGCGCGTTTATCAAGCTCCGCCTGCAGCGCCTGCGCTTTCTGGTTCAGCGCCTCAACGCTCTGCGCGTTTTGCTTCGCAAGCGTCGCTTTTTCCTGCTCAAGCTTCGCGAGCTGGGTTTGCAGCGCGCTTTCGCTTTGCGAATGTTCAGCGCCTGCCTTTTTGAGCGCCGCCAGTTCAGCGGCGCGTTTATCAAGCTCCGCCTGCAGCGCCTGCGCTTTCTGGTTCAGCGCCTCAACGCTCTGCGCGTTTTGCTGCGTGAGCGCGGCTTTTTCCTGCTCAAGCTTCGCGAGCTGGGTTTGCAGCGCGCTTTCGCTTTGCGAATGTTCAGCGCCTGCCTTTTTGAGCGCCGCCAGTTCAGCGGCGCGTTTATCAAGCTCCGCCTGCAGCGCCTGCGCTTTCTGGTTCAGCGCCTCAACGCTCTGCGCGTTTTGCTGCGTGAGCGCGGCTTTTTCCTGCTCAAGCTTCGCGAGCTGGGTTTGCAGCGCGCTTTCGCTTTGCGAATGTTCAGCGCCTGCCTTTTTGAGCGCCGCCAGTTCAGCGGCGCGCTTATCGAGCTCCGCCTGCAGCGCCTGCGCTTTCTGGTTCAGCGCCTCAACGCTCTGCGCGTTTTGCTGCGTGAGCGCGGCTTTTTCCTGCTCAAGCTTCGCGAGCTGGGTTTGCAGCGCGTTTTCGCTTTGTGAATGTTCAGCGCCTGCCTTTTTGAGCGCCGCCAGTTCGTCAGCGCGTTTATTCAGCTCGGCGCGTAGCGCCTGCATATCGTTGTTAAAACGTGCCGTGCTCTGCGTATTTTGCTGCGTGAGCGCGGCTTTTTCCTGCTCCAGCCGGGCAATCTGTTTTTGTAACGCATTTTCGCTCGCGGAATGGGTGTCGCTTGTTTTTTTCAACTGTGCGAGCTCCGCGGTTTTACTGGCGAGCGCCGCCTGAAGTTCAGCGGTTTTTTGCTCCAGCGCTTCAATACGCGCGGCCTGCTGCGTGCTGGTCGCGCCTTGCTCGCGCTGCGCGTTTTGCAGGCTGCGGGAGAGGCGATCGTTTTCCTTCGCCAGCGCGCTGTTGTCTTTCAGCAGCTGCGCGTTTTGCGCCTCAAGCGCTGTGGGCGCGCCGAGGCTTTTTTTCTCCTGCTCCGCTGCTTTGAGCTGTTTTTTCAGCCGGGCGATTTCCTGCTGGAGATCGTTTATCTGGGCGCGCGAGGCGGAACGCGTTTGCGGACGTCTGGTGGGTTCAGGGAAGTCCATCGGTTTTACGTCGATTTGCTGAATAGTCGACAGAAAGTCATTTCCCTGCGCGGCCTGGCTATTTTGCGCAGCCCAGGATGACTGGCCGCTCAGCGCCAGTGCCAGCATGCAGGCGAGCGCGCTTTTGCGGCTTATTATTCTTCCCTTCATCCCGTCACCTCTCATTTAGCAATTCCCGCGCCTTTTTTCAGCTCGGCCAGCAGAGACTGCGAAATCGTATTGCAGGCGTCATTCACGCGGAACTGATAAAGCGGAGTGATGGTGTCTACCATAATATTGGAGAGATCGTTACTGATTGACGCGTAATATTGCGTCGCTTTAATGCTGCGATACAGTGTGTCGATCTGCTCGCGATATTTATCCCGATTAATATCGGCAAGGTGTTTGGTTTCCGCGAGGCAACGCTCAAGGCGCAATTTTGTATCATTGTTAACGGGCGCCAGTTGATTCATCGACTCCACCGGCGTGGGGGCTGTCTGCGCTGGGTGAGTGGTCGCCGCGGCGCTCGTCGCCTGCGGCGCGGAAGTTTTCACTGGCGCATTTTTTTTAGCAGTAGTACAGGCGCTTAAAGACATCATTATTGCGGCAATATAAATGATTTTTTTATTTAACATATTTTATCTCTTTTTATCTCTTATCTGTCTCATCTGTGTCTGATTACAGGATGCCAGCCATCCCTGGCGCAATCTGGCCTGGATAACCCGAATTTTGTCCAGTAATAGACTTACTCATCGCGAAGGGCGCGCGAGATTACGCCAGCATACCGGGAGAAAGAACGATGATTTTATACAGACTTGAGGAAGATAGATTTTAATAAATTCTTAAAAGTGGTTGTTTTATTTTTAAAGTAAATAATAAGCGCTGGAATATTTATTGAAATTATATTTTTGCGGATGGCGGCCGTGAACGGTAAAGAGGGTCTGTTGTATTTGTCGCGCAAATAAGAAAAATAAATTAATAAAAATAACAAATAAAAAAGCGGCGTACTGGCGCCGCTTTGCAGTGATTGTGCGTTACGCGCGCGCCTGGCGCAGCAATGCATTGATGTCCGCACGCCACGGCGAGATGTCGCCAAGTGTCGCCGCGACCCATTCCGGATTGTGATACGTGTCCAGATAACGCTCGCCGCTGTCGCATAAGAGCGTCACGATAGCGCCGTTACGGCCTTCCTCGCGCATCCGTGCCGCCAGCTGTAGCGCGCCCCACATATTCGTGCCGGTCGAAGCACCCACTTTGCGGCCCAGCAGTTCGCTTAGCCACTGCATCGCCGCCACGCTCGCGGCGTCCGGCACCTGCAACATTTCATCAA